>MKTS01000009.1 GCA_001898335.1 Mucilaginibacter sp. 44-25
CTAAAAAAGATATCGGTACCGCTGATACCAAAAAAGACATTGGAACCGCCGACACCAAAAAAGACATCGGTACTGCTGACACCAAGAAAGACATTGGAACCGCCGATACTAAAAAAGACATTGGCACTGCCGACTAATACAAGTTTCTGATCTGTATGAAAAAACTGATAATTATTACTTTTATCATCTTATCTTCTGCTGTTACCGCATTTTGCCTGGCGGCAAAATCCACATCTATAGGTTATAAGCCGGATAACAGAGAAATACGCAATGACTTTACCGGCAAAAACGTGGCTGATAGACATCCGGCCGCTATAGGTACTGCCGATTAGTTACCGTATCTGTATAAAAAATGCCCCGGCTTTTACGCGAGGCATCATTAAATAATTCCTAAAAATCGGTATAATTTCAAAAACAGTTATTATAAAGCAGGCTTATTACCTGATTTAAACTGGCTGCAATTATCCAGCTGATATATTAAGGTATAGCCGGCATTGGTATCGGTAGTTTGCCTGCCATCAGCAGCCTTAACCTTCAATGGCTTTTGGGCCAGTTGCTGTGCGGTTAGCTTAAAAGCCAATTGAGTAGAATCCTTTGTACCCTCCTGCATAAAGTTCCAAACAGCGGTTATCTCATCGCCCGAAATTGTTCCTGTTAAAGTGCCTTTACGGCTATCTTTTTCTTTTGGCAGCCATTTCATCTCCCCGGTAATTTTGCTCCCCTTCTGCAGCAGGTGAATAGCAGTAGTATCCTGGTTATCTGTACCATCAGTACGCATGAAGCAATATTCCATATCCTGAACGGGTGTTTTCATGGCAGCATTGTTTTCCGTATCTACCTTTACAGAGTCGGCTGCTTTATTACTGTTGCTATTGCTTGTGCATGATGCAAGCGCTATGGCGCAAATGGAAAAATACTTTTTCATAAGGTGTATTTACTTTTCGGCAGTACTGTTTTTTAAATTCCTTGATAGTGTTTATCAAACGTAACAATACTATAACTACGCTGGTTTAAATTTGTTAGTTAAGTATTATTACATATATTGCCGCAGAAAAACTTTAAATGCTTGTTTATGCACAAAATAACCGCATAAATAAACAAAAAGCTAATTATACAGTTACTTACAAAAAACAAAAAACTTAAACATGGCAGCAAAAAAAGAAGGCGCTATTACCGCCTACTCAGTAAAAACAAAAACTAAGAACGTACCAATGATTGATCCTGTTATTGACGTAAAATCAGGCAGATACATTGCTACCGGTAAAGATAGCGAAGGCAACAAAATGGCTGCTATTATGGGCAAAGCCACTGCCGAAGAGCATATTAAAAACGGCAACGCCAAAAAAGGTACTGGCTGGGAATAATCATCATTCAGCAATCAAACAAAAATGCCCGCTTGATTTAAGCGGGCATTTTGTTTAATGCTACTTCCAGTTTTTATAAGGGTTAACAGATAAGGCAGCGTTAGTGTATCTCCCATCATCACTTACCTCCTTAGTAACCCATTCAGGTTTCTCAAAAACCTCCTCTTCGCTGTCCAGTTCAATTTCTGCTACAATAAGTCCTGTATTGTCACCCTCAAAAACGTCAACCTCCCATAAATGCCCGTTGAGGGATATGTTGTACCTTACTTTTTCAACAACCGATGTGGTAAAATCTTTCAGTATTTCTATACCGTCAGCGAGAGGTATTTCGTACTCATACTCGCTTCTGCTTATACCTTTGGTACCACCTTTTAAAGTAATATAAGCTGCTGTTCCGGTAACGCGTAATCTTACTGTACGGTCCTTATCATTTACAATATAACCTTGTCGGTATACATCGCCCTCAGGTTTATTCACTAATGACCATTTATCATGGTTAACCAAAAATTTGCGTTCAATTTCTATCCCCATTGTAGCGTTTATTTTACAGCAATAAATTTTAAAAAAATCGTTTATGTTATGGTTGTTATGCCTCTCAAAATAGTTAACAGATGTTAAAACCAGCCCTCGTTACCCCGCAATAAAACAAATGTTTTTATATTAGCCAAGCCTACTATCATTAAAATATGAGCGCGAAAAGATTTACCCTGCTTCTGTTTATTTTTATTTCTTCATTTACCAAAGTATTTGCCCAGCGCGATACTATAGGTATTAAAACCATTGTAACCAAAACCGCTCAATATATAAATGCTTACCCTATTGAAAAAGTTTACCTGCATTTAGATAAACCTTACTACACCGCTGGCGACACCATCTGGTTTAAGGCCTATGTAACTATTGACAGGCATCAACCTACCGTTTTAAGCAATATTGTTTATGTGGATATTGCTAATGAGCAGGATTCACTTGTAAAAATTTTAAAATTACCTGTGGTAAATGGCGTGGCCAACGGTAACATTTTGCTGCCGCCAGATGTATACAAACAAGGAAATTACCATTTGAGGGCATACACCCAATGGATGCGCAATTTTGATACGGATTATTATTTTAATAAAAATATTACCATTGGCAACGCTATACAGGAAAACATCAACTCTGCCATTGATTTTAAGAAGAATGCCTCAACAGCCAACAAACCGGTAGCGGTTATCACTTATAAGGAAACCGGTGGAGCTCCTGTTATTAATAGAAAAATAAGCTGGAGCATTGTAAATACTAATGGTGATGAACTGGCCAAGGGTAAAGGCACAACAGACGCGACCGGTAATTATACCGTTAGCCTTACCGATGCCACTAACCTGCAAAATGCTACACTTGTTGCCAATCTGGAAACAGGTAAAAAGGAAAAGCTCGACCGGTTTTCGCTAAAAGGCGCGGGCGCGGGTTATGATGTTCAGTTTTTCCCGGAGGGCGGTGAACTTACCATGGGCGTACGTTCCAGGATCGCTTATAAAGCGATCAACTCAAATGGCCTGGGTATTGATGTAAAAGGAACCGTAACAGATAACACCGGCGCAACCATTGCGAATATACAGCCACAACACCTGGGCATGGGTGCATTTGTTTTATTGCCCGAAGATGGTAAAAGCTATAAGGCAAATATTACCTTTCCCGACGGTTCAAGCCAGGTATTTGATCTGCCACGTATAAGACCATCCGGAATAAGCATGTCTGTTTATGATGCCGACGCCAATAACCTTGGTATAAAGCTATCCGCAAATGAGCCCTACTTTAACGCTAATAAAGACAAGGTATATTATATTATCGCACAAAATGGCGGCGCTATATATTTTGCAGCGCAAACGGCATTAAACACACAAAGCTACAGCGCCAACATTCCTAAAGATAAATTCCCTACAGGTGTATTACAATTGAGCCTGATGAGCGAACGAGGCGTAATACTGGCCGAGCGTATCGTTTTCATACAACATAACGACGAACTTAACCTGTCACTAAACACCGATAAAAAAGTTTTTACAACCCGCCAAAAAGTACGCCTGGTTGTATTAGCCAAAAAGGGCGCGGCTCCTGTAAGCGGTAACTTCTCAGTTTCCGTAGTTGATGAAAGTAAGGTACCTTTTGATGAGGATAACGAAAATACCATACTTTCAAACCTGCTGCTTACATCAGAAATAAAGGGATATATTGAAAAGCCCAATTATTACTTCCTGAGCAAAAACGCCAATGCTGCAGCCGATCTGGATATCCTGATGCTTACACAGGGTTATCGCCGTCTATCATACCGGAATATCATATTAAATAAACTCCCCCAGATCATGTTGCAGCCTGAGCAAAATGGCTTGCAGATCAGCGGTATGATCCGCAACACATCGGCCGTTCCCGTGCCTAAGGCTAACCTGCGTATACAAATACCCATAAAAAAATATTTTGCCGAAACGCTTACTGATATGGATGGCAATTTCAGGTTTACAAAGCTGGACTTCCCCGACTCGGCTGATATTACGCTTAATGCACGAGGCAACGTTAACAGCCGCAACCTGGTGATCACCGTGAACGGCGAACCCTACCAACCGGCTACAAAAAACGTTAACGCTGGCGATGAGGTACCGGACATTGATAATGCCTTTAAAAACCTGCTTGCCAACAGTAAGAAGCAATATGATAATACGCACACTTTAAAAGAAGTAGTAATTAAGGCTAAAGCGATAGTAAAGAAACCAAGCCACACCGATTACAGCGCTTTAACCGGCTTGCCTATGATGGCAGACCAGGCTATATCTGGTGAAAGGCTTAAAGATTGCCCCAATCTGTACATATGTGTTCAAACTGCGTTTTTAGGCGTTTTTGTTGAGAATAATAATATGTACCTGTCAAAAAACATGTCAAATTCCAACAAGCTGCCTGTGCAGATATTTGTAAACGGGCAACCGGTTGATTACAGCTTTTTAAATACCATAGCAGGTAAAGAAGTTGAAACTATTGAGGTTTTTAAAACGGATGGTGTAAGCTCGCTAAACAGGATATATCAATCCGATGGTATCGTTTCCATCATCACCAAGAAACCTCCCGTGGGGCAAAAGGTAACTTATCAGCAATTACAGGATATGCTGCCAAAAGGTAATATTATCACCTTTAAGGGGCTTGGATATGCTGTTGCACGTGAGTTTTATTCGCCTAAATATGATGTTTTAAAGCAAGGCGCCTTTGGCGGCGACCTGCGCAGCACCATATACTGGAACCCTAAAGTAAAAACAGATAAAATAACCGGCGCTACCTCGCTTGAATTTTTCAATGCCGATGGCAGGGGTACCTACAGGGCAACTATAGAAGGCTTTGATGCTGATGGTAATCTGGGGCGCTACATTTATCGCTACACCGTTAAATAGGCTATAATCGGTGCAATAATAATTTGGTATATTTAGGTTGATTAAACCTGAATATCATGAACACTGCTTTTATTAATGTACCCGCGATTTTGGTGGCGGCGTTATCGGGCTTTGCTGTTGGCGGCCTGTGGTATGCCCCTCCTGTTTTTGGGAAAGCCTGGATGGCTGACAACCAGCTATCAACCGAACAGATACAAGAAGGTAACAAGGGTAAAATATTTGGCTTTACGGCCTTCTTTTCGTTACTAATGGCTATTAACCTGGCCATGTTCCTGGCCGATGATAAAACCACCGTAACCTGGGGCGCAACCGCCGGCTTCCTTGCCGGGTTATGGACGTTTAGCGCCATTGCCATACACAGCCTTTTTGAACTAAAAAGCTGGCGACTCATCTTTATCAATGGAGGCTATAGTGTAGTTACCCTCACGCTGATGGGCGCAATTACAGGCTTATGGCGATAATTATATGCCTATAATGGTTATGTGTTTTCGCGAATATTAAATGACAGTTTAATGAAGCAATTACCGAACAATAATAGTTGCTTAGCGTTATTTAAATCTATCATTGGCAGATATTTATGAACAACAACACAACAACATTGCCGTCAACATTTACCATTGGCGGCGAATTAACAGTTAACCGCCTCGGCTATGGGGCTATGCGTATAACCGGTAAAGGCATTTGGGGCCCTCCTAAAGATAAAGACGAAGCGATAAGAGTATTGAAACGCGCTGTTGAACTTGGCGTAAATTTTATTGATACGGCAGATAGCTATGGCCCGCATATCTCTGAGGAACTGATTGCCGAAGCGCTATATCCGTATCCGCAGGGATTGGTAATTGGCACCAAAGGCGGCTTGCTACGTACCGGCCCCGACCAATGGCCTGTTGATGCCAGCCCTAAACATTTGAAAGAGGCGTTAGAAGGCAGTTTAAAGCGACTGAAACTTGACCAGATAGATCTGTACCAGTTACACCGGATAGATCCTAATGTGCCTGCCGAACAGAGCTTTGAATTTTTGCGTGAAGTACAACAGGAAGGTAAAATAGTGCATATTGGCCTGTCCGAAGTAGATGTTGACGCTATTAAAAAAGCGCAGGATTACTTCGAAGTAGTATCTGTTCAAAACATGTATAGCGTGGATAACCGTAAATGGGAAGGCGTATTGAACTATTGTGAGGATAATGATATTGCTTTTATCCCATGGTACCCGTTGAGCGGCGGCAATGTAACCGCTCATGAAATACTACAAAAGATAGCGGATAAGCACAATGCCACCATACACCAAATTGCCCTTAACTGGTTGTTGAACCATTCAAAAAACATATTGCTGATACCGGGCACCTCAAGCGTGGCGCACCTCGAAGAAAATATGCAATCGGCAAATATCAGGTTAGATGAAGAGGATATGGACCAATTGGACGGCATAGCCCCACCTGTAGGCTAATCAACTCTTAAATAAAAAATGCCTCCCTTAACGGAGGCATTTTTTATTATGATTAAATTGCAGGCGTGAAAAGTAAAGAAGATATCCTGCAAAAATATTATACCTACACACCGGATGGCATCCCCGAGATCAATCATTCGGGCTTGCTTAAGGCGATGGAAGAATATCGCCTTGAAGCAGAAGAAGCGGCTTTTAAAGCCGCACGGGAAATGCAACAGCAGCAGTACCAATATCCAACATTTAAAGAATATAAGGAAAGCCTCGCAGCACAACCAATCCAGGTAAGTGAAAGTGATAAAATAAAGCTGATAGCCGATAGTATTGTTGAACAGTTCCTACCCTCGGACCCTGCTACTTTAAACTTCTCATTCAATTTCAGAACAGAGGGAAAATCTTACACGGCATTTTACGCCCGTAACCAGCAAGGATATTGGGAGTACCAGTCTTATACGCCGGGCAGTTAAATATTAGCTACTTTAAAAGGTTTTACATCAACCGTTTCCCAAACCTGCTGAGTAATGTAAGGTTCGCGCTGCTTCCAGGCCTCCAGTTGTTCTTCGCTCTCAAACTGTAATATCATTACCGAACCAATCATTCGGCCATCATCATCCAGCATAGCACCGGCAAAAACATAATTACCACTTTCTTTAAGTTCCTTAGCGCCATCGAGGTGGTGCGGCCTAACGTTCATACGGCGTTCATAGGCGCCTTCGTCGGTAAAATCATATGCGGTTACGAGATACTGGTTCATATGCGTCATTTTTTAAAATTAACAAATAATGTGGTCTTGTGTTTATAAGTCCCGGAGGTCATTAAAATAATTTTTTCGGTTAAACATCGGAATAACTGTATAATTTACAATATTTGTTTTCCCAATTATTATACCTGGAAAAAATGAAAGCCGATCTGCAAAAGCAATTCTTTGAACAATATGGTAAACATGCCGATGAAACCTTTTTTTCACCTGGCAGGGTTAATCTTATTGGCGAACATATAGATTACAATGGGGGGCTGGTGATGCCTTGCGCTATTACCTTTGGTACTTACCTTTTAGTAGCGTTTAATAATGATCATGTTTTTCGTTTCAAGAGCCTGAACTTTAAGGAAGAAACGGAAGTTTCCGTAAATGCAGAACACCGTAAAACAGGAGAAACCTGGTATAATTACCCGCTGGGTGTCATTAATTATTTCCAGCAATCCGGCAAAGAACTGCGCGGGTTAGACCTATTGTTTTTCGGAGACATCCCTATCGGTTCGGGTTTATCTTCATCAGCATCTATTGAAGTGGTTACCGCCTTTGCCTTAAATGAGCTTTTTAGTGCCGGTTATAACAAGCTTGAACTGGTTAAGCTGGCCCAATCTGTTGAGAATAAATTTATAGGCGTTAGCTGCGGTATTATGGACCAGTTTGCCGTAGCATTCGGTGAAAAGGATAAAGCCCTGAAACTGGATTGCAACACGCTTGCCTATGAAGCGGTTGACAGCAACCTGGGCGACTATGTACTGGCTATCATCAATACCAATAAACCACGTAAACTGGCCGAATCAAAATACAACGAGCGGGTACAGGAATGCCAAACAGCCTTAACAGCTTTACAGCAGGAACTCAATATTACCTACCTGTGCGATATCAACAGCGATACCTTTAACCAACATAAACATTTAATAACAGACCCTACCGTTCAAAAGCGCGCACAGCACGTGGTTGAAGAAAACGACCGTGTAAAAAAAGCCGCCGAAGCTTTGAATAACAATGACCTTAACGGCTTTGGAAAGTTGATGTATGCCTCGCATGATTCCCTACGCGACCTTTATGAAGTAAGCGGAACAGAACTGGATACGGTGGTAGAATATGCTAAAACTAACCCAGATGTTGCCGGGGCGCGCATGACAGGCGCTGGCTTTGGCGGCTGCGCCATAGCCCTGGTGAAGGGTGATGCCTTTAAGCGCTTTAGCGGTGATGTAATTGCGTATTACACCGAAAAAATCGGTTACGCACCATCAGTGTATAGTTCCCTTATTGGTGATGGGGTTGGCGTACTTAAAGAGCAGGTAAAATCGTAATTTAGCGGTTTTATGTTTTTAAGCTCATGCGCAAATTAAAACTCGACGAACTTAACCGTGCAACCATAGCCGAATTTAAGGAACAGCAAAAACTGCCCGTAGCCGTTGTGCTGGATAATGTGCGCAGTATGCACAACATCGGTTCCATATTCCGTACTTCTGACGGGTTTGCTGTTGAACAAGTATGCCTCTGTGGTATTACCGCGCAGCCTCCGCACCGCGAAATTGAGAAAACCGCGCTTGGTGCTACCAACGCTGTAGATTGGGTTTATGATGAAAACACGGTTGATGCCGTAAGCCGGCTAAGAGCAGATGGCTACAAAATAATTGCCATTGAACAGGCCGAGAACAGCACTATGCTTAACAACTTTGAGCCCAACGCCGGTGAAAAATATGCCCTGATATTCGGTAATGAGGTTAACGGTGTAAGCGATGAAGTAATGGCGCTGATAGATGGTTGTATAGAAATACCCCAATTTGGCACCAAACACTCCTTTAATATTGTAGTATCGGCAGGTATAGTATTGTGGGATTTCTACGCCAAAATAGTTCATGGCTGATGGATTGACCTTGAAAATTTTTCTATAATTTAGTGAGCACCTGATCAATTGAATATGATTTCCACCAGCGCGCTCGCTAAAAAACTGCAAATGAAAGCCGGCCAAACCTGGCTGCTTATTAGCCCTCCCGAAGATTACGCGGCAGCCCTGGATCCCCTGCCTGATGGTGTTGAGTTGTTTTTTACTCCAGACAGGCAAGTGAGCGGTGTACAGGCCTTTGCCAAAACCCAAAGCGAGCTGGCTGCAATATTATTACAATTGAAACCCATACTTAATGATGATACTATCCTGTGGGTGATCTATCCGAAGAAAAACTCAGGTATAGCTACCGATCTGGAAATGATGAGCAGTTGGGACGAACCTGCCAAATACCAGCTAAGGCCGGTAGCATCTGCCGCCATAAACGATACTTGGACGGCTTTGCGCTTTAAGCCGGAGCATATGGTCAAAAGGTCTGACACCAGCCAGGAAGCTATGAAGCAGCAAAACACTTACTCAGATTATATTGACCCGGTAAAAAAGCAAATTACCCTTCCCTCCTATCTGCAAGAAGCATTGGCGGGTGCTCCGGCTGCTTTCGTCAATTTTGAGAAGATGGCCTGGTCGCACCGTAAGGAGTATGTGGTTTGGATATTAAGCGCCAAACAGGAACAAACCCGCGCCAACCGGATAACCAAAATGGTAGAGATGCTGTTAGCGGGCAAGAAAAATCCGGCAGATAAATAGTGAACTACTTACCGCTTTCATCGTATTCATATATCCCACCTTCTTCACCAAAATCCTTAATGGTTTTTAGCTGCTTACGGGCTTTTATATCCTTTAAGTTTATCAGCTCCGGGTTCTCCAGGTTGTTAAACCAGATGAGATAAAAGCGTTTGATACGGTAGAACTTTTCTACATCCTTTTTAAAGAATTTGTGCGGCACCAGGTAGGCAGACATGCCCGAGAAAAAATAAACCGCTTCATGCGCGTCCGAGTAAATAGTTATACCTGGCTTAAAGATGCTTTTATCCATTGTTTTAAGATAAGCGGCAAATTTCGATTCCATCCAGTCGTTATCGGTATAACCGGGGTTACCGTATTCATCAGCTATTTGGTCTTTATACCGGTCGCGGTCTACCAAAAATATTTTGGTGATATAACCCAGCATAGCGGCAATAAATACTACTGCTACAGCCGTACGTAATTTAGGGTTGGTTAAGCGCTTTAAAAAAAGCAGGCCCCAACTGGTATAGCCCCACAAAGCGGGTATATACATAGGCGATAACAGCCTCGGGTTAATACGCTCATACCGCGAAAAGGTAGAAGAAAGCACAATAAACAAGCCGTAAACCAATGCGAAAGCAATGGCCAGGTTCTCGTAACTATTAAGTTTACGGCGGTAAAAGTTAAAGGCCAGCGCGGCAATAAAACCCGCTAAAATAACAATGGCAAGCGGCGTAGCCAAAAAATACATGGTAGGCGTAAAGCCCAGCCATTCACAAAACACCGTACCAAAGTAGTAAAGGTTTTTGATAAAAGGTGTAATAGACGGTTCGCGCGGACCGGTAACCGTTCCTGTATGCAGCGCATTAAACCAAAGGTTGGCTACCAGCAAGGAGATAGAAATGAACCCGAATATGAGGATATGCCCTATTTTTTTTCGGATGGGCAAAGTACGGTCAAGCAAGAGTATTAAACCTCCGGTACCCACAATAGTAATTGCGGCATAACGCGTAATGCAGGCAACCGCGGCAATAAACGCTGCGAAAACCAGCCATTTACCGGCATGGTTAACCAGGTACTGCCTAAAGACGATCATGAATAGCAACACCTCCAAAATAAATAGCGTCTCCGACCATAAATAGGTGTAAACCTGTAATAAGCCGGGATTTAAGATAATAGCCGCCAGCACCAGCCATTTGTAAACGCGCGACGTAGGCACAAACCGCGACATGATATAGCCGCTGCAATAGATAAGCGCGGCAAACATCAAAGCATCCAGCCACCAGCCAAAAACGGTTGGATCAAGCCGGGTAATAAAGCTGACGATACCTAAATAAGTAGGGTAAAAAACCGGGAAGTCTACAATTGGGGCATGGTTAAACGTATGCAAATTACCATGTGCCACAAAGTTACGTGCAGCGCTGGTATACATGATGGAGTCAGGTGATATGCCCACACCATTGTAGCTGCAGAACAGGTAAATAGCGAAAAAAGCTATCGCTGAAAATACAAGCGTATCGTAGTTCTTTAATTTATCTGTAAACGTCATTAATGCTTAGATGATTTAAAAAGGAACGACATTCCAAAATGTTTTAAATCGCATGCGCAGATTTCAAGTGTGCAGATGTGCAAATGGACCATCAAATGTGTAAATAAAAAGACCATCTGCATATTTGAAATTTGCATATCTGCACATCAATATTTATTCTATCAAATCCAAAACCGTACTTATCGGCTGGTCGCTGTCAATCAAAATACCTTTAACGCCGGCAGCTTCGCCTGCTTCAACATCGCGATCGCGGTCGCCAATGAAATAGGATTTGGCCGGGTCGATGTTATACTTTTCGATACCCTGCAACAATAAGCCGGGTTTGGGTTTACGGCAGTCGCAATCGCCCGTAAAATTTGGGTGATGGGGGCAGTAAAAAAAGTCGGTTAGCTCTACCCCGCGTTCATGGTAAACCTGTTTCAGGTGCCTATGCATTTTTGCCAGTTCTTCCTCACTATACCAGCCCTTTGCCAAACCACCCTGGTTAGTAGCTACCAGTAATAAATAGCCACGGTCCTGCAGTTCTTTAAGCGCATCAAAATTATCGAGCACATGAAAATCCTCAAATTTACATACGTAATCGCCCATTTCGCGATTCAGTACACCATCGCGGTCTAAAAAAACCGCCTTTCTTTTTTCTGTCATAATCAGGTATAAAACAAGATTTCCGCAAAAGTAAACTTATTAGGGAATTTACTATGTGTGCATATTATTCAACCTCTTAAAATTATCAAATTGATAGCTAAAGTATACGATAATTGTCGACTTAATAAATTTCTTGCATCAAAATGGCTCTGTTTTAGAAATTTTAAAAAAATTATGGATATTTTTATGAAAAAAATGTAATTTTAGTAACTTCGTTATTACGCTAATTATAAACTTTGTGTAAAAGATATGGATCAGACTGATTGCAACCAGCAGGGACTTTACAGGCCCGAATTTGAACACGACTCCTGCGGAACAGGTTTTATCACCCATATAAACGGCCATAAATCGCACGCTATTGTAAGCGATGCCTTAACCATGTTAGAGAACATGGAACACCGCGGTGCTTGTGGCTGCGACCCTGATAGCGGAGATGGTGCCGGTATCCTCATTCAGCTTCCGCATGAATTTCTGATGGAAGAATGTTCTGATCTGGAGATCAGCCTACCTGAACCGGGTGAATACGGTGTGGGTATGATGTTCCTGCCTAAGGAACCCTCACTAAAAAAGGCCTGCCGCAAAATTATCTCGGCTGCTACAGATAAGCTTGGTTTTGCTATCCTCGGTTTCCGCAAGCCCGACGTTGATTCATCAGTAATTGGCGAAACCGCCCGCCAGGCCGAGCCCGATTGCGAACAAATATTTGTTGCCCGTCCTCGCGGTATTTACAATGCCGATGATTTTGAGCGTAAACTTTACGTTTTACGCCGTTACATTAATAAAACAGTTCTGGAAACGGTTCCGGCCGCAGGCGAACACTTCTACTTTACGTCGTTCTCCTGCAAAACCATTATTTACAAAGGCCAGGTAACTACTTACCAGCTGCGTAAATACTTTAAAGACCTGGCCGACCCGCGGGTAACCTCGGGCTTAGCTTTGATCCACTCACGTTTCTCCACCAATACATTCCCGTCATGGAAACTGGCGCAGCCTTTCCGCCTCATCGCGCATAACGGGGAGATCAATACGCTTACCGGAAACCTTAACTGGTTCTACTCGGGCGTAAAATCATTTGCCTCAGCCTATTTTACTAACGAGGAAATGGAGATGTTGCTGCCGGTGGTTGATAACAATCAATCAGACTCTGCCTGCCTGGATAACATCATCGAAGTTTTGCTGCACACCGGCCGCTCATTACCACATGTAATGATGATGCTGATACCCGAAGCATGGGATGGCAACGAACAAATGGACCCGGTTAAAAAAGCATTTTACGAGTACCATGCAACGTTAATGGAGCCATGGGATGGCCCTGCGGCTATCAGCTTTACCGATGGTAAAAAAGTAGGTGCCGTGTTGGACCGTAATGGTCTGCGCCCGCTGCGTTTTGTCATCACCAGCGATAACCGCGTAATTGCCGCGTCTGAAGCCGGTACGCTTAAGTTAGACGAGAGCACCATTGTACGCAAAGGCCGTTTACAGCCGGGAAAAATGTTGCTGATAGATACCGAGCAGGGCAAGATCATCACCGACGAAGAAATTAAGAAAGAAATTACCAGCCAGCAGCCTTACGGTACATGGTTAGATAATTATAAAATACGCCTGGGCGACCTGCCCGAGCCACGCGTATCATTCGCGAGCTTAAGTGCGGATGCTGTTTACCGTTATCAGCAGGTTTTTGGCTATAGCCGCGAGGACATTGATACCATTATCAAACCTATGGCTTTGGATGGCAAAGAACCGGTTGGCTCAATGGGTACCGATGTGCCTTTGGCTATCTTATCTGATAAGCCACAGCATCTGTCGAGCTATTTTAAACAATTCTTCGCGCAGGTAACCAACCCTCCTATCGACCCTATTCGCGAGCGTTTGGTAATGAGTTTGGCTACCTTTATAGGTAACAATGGTAACCTGCTGGATGAGGATAAAATGCATTGCCATTGCGTGGTGCTTAACCATCCGATACTGAAGAACCACCAGTTAGAAAAACTGCGTTCTATAGATACAGGCCTGTTCCATGCAAAAACGCTGCAAACCTATTACAAAGCAGATGGTAACCCCGGCTCAATGGAGAAAGGTATTGAAAGGCTTTGCCGCTACGCCGATGACGCCGTTGAAGATGGCTTTGAGGTATTGATACTCAGTGACCGCGCTATCGACTCTGAACACGCGCCTATCCCGATGTTGCTGGCGGTATCAGCCGTTCACCACCATTTAATTAAGAAAGGCCGCCGTGGCGCCGTAGGTATTGTTGCCGAAACCGGCGACGTTTGGGAAGTACACCACTTTGCTACCTTGCTGGCATTTGGTGCTACAGCTATCAACCCTTACCTGGCGCTTTCCACCATCGAAACGTTGAAAAATGAAGGCCATTTAGAAACCAGCCTTGATCTCAAATCGCTTTACAAGAACTATGTTAAATCGGTTAATGATGGCTTGTTAAAGATATTCTCTAAAATGGGTATCTCTACCTTACAGTCATACCACGGTTCGCAGGTGTTTGAGATATTGGGTATTAACAAAGAAGTTGTTGACCGTTATTTTACCGGCGCGGTTACCCGTATTGAAGGTTTAGGTTTGGATGAGATCGCTAAAGAATCGCTTTGCAAACATAAAACCGGCTTCAACGCGCCAAAAACCGAAACACATTTGTTGCCCGAAGGTGGTATTTACCAGTGGAAACGCCGCGGCGAAGCCCACTTGTTTAACCCAACCACAGTACACTTATTACAGCACGCCACACGAAGCAACAGCTATCAGGTTTACAAGAACTATGCGGCTGCCATTAACGAGCAAACAGAGAAACATTATACCATTCGTGGCTTGCTGGATTTCGCCCATCACCGCGAATCAATAAGCCTGGATGAGGTTGAACCGGCAGAGAGCATCATGAAGCGTTTTGCTACAGGTGCTATGTCATTCGGCTCTATCTCGCACGAGGCGCACAGCACTATGGCTATCGCCATGAACCGTATTGGCGGTAAAAGCAATACCGGCGAGGGCGGCGAGGACGAGATGCGCTATGAGAAATTGCCAAACGGCGACTCGATGCGTTCGGCTATTAAGCAGATCGCTTCGGCACGTTTTGGTGTTACTTCGCATTATCTGACCAATGCTGATGAGTTACAGATAAAAATGGCGCAGGGTGCTAAACCTGGTGAAGGCGGACAACTGCCCGGCCATAAGGTTGACGAATGGATCGCTAAAACCCGCCACTCTACACCGGGTGTTGGTTTGATCTCTCCTCCGCCGCACCACGATATTTATTCTATCGAAGATTTAGCGCAACTGATCTTTGACCTTAAAAATGCTAACCGCGAAGCACGCATCAACGTAAAGCTGGTTTCAAAAGCCGGTGTAGGTACCATTGCAGCAGGTGTTGCTAAAGCCCATGCCGATGTAATTTTGGTTGCCGGATATGACGGCGGTACAGGTGCATCGCCAATAAGCTCCATAAAACACGCTGGCTTACCCTGGGAACTTGGTTTGGCCGAAGCACACCAGACACTGGTACGTAACAAACTGCGCAGCCGTGTGGTGTTGCAAACAGACGGTCAGTTAAAAACCGGCCGCGACCTGGCTATTGCCACCCTGATGGGTGCGGAGGAATGGGGTGTAGCTACTGCTGCCCTTGTTGCAGGTGGTTGTATCATGATGCGTAAGTGCCATCTTAATACCTGCCCCGTAGGTGTGGCAACACAGGACCCTGAACTGAGAAAACTATTCAGCGGTAGCCCGGATCACGTGGTGAACTTGTTCCGCTTTATGGCAGAGGAGTTACGCGAAATTATGGCTGAGTTGGGTTTCCGCACCATTAACGAGATGGTGGGCCGTGTACAATTCTTAAAAGTTAGGGATAACATCAAGAGCTGGAAAGCTAAAACCGTTAACCTGTCGGCTATTCTGCACCCGGTGAATACCGCTAAAGGCAGCACGCTTTATAACAGCGAAAAGCAGGATCATGGCATGGATGCCATCCTCGACTGGCAATTGCTGGAGCATGCGAAACCTGCCCTGGCAGATAAAACGCCGGTGTTTGGCACCTTTGATGTGAAAAACGTTGACCGTACCATCGGCACCTTGTTATCAAACGAAATTTCAAAAGTATACGGCTCTGCCGGATTGCCTGATAATACTATCAATTTCAAATTTAAAGGCTCTGCTGGTCAAAGCTTTGGCGCTTTCAATACCAAAGGAGTTTCCTTTGAGCTGGAAGGCGAGGCTAACGACTATGTAGGTAAAGGCCTATCGGGCGCGCAATTGGCCATCTACCCTGATGCCAGCGCTAAGTTTACGCCGGAGGAAAACATCATCATCGGTAACGTAGCACTTTATGGTGCTACCAGCGGCGAGTTGTTTGTGCGGGGTATGGCGGGTGAGCGTTTCGCTGTGCGTAACTCAGGTGCTACTACGGTAGTGGAAGGTATTGGCGACCACGGTTGCGAGTATATGACCGGTGGCCGCGCTCTTATCCTTGGGGAAACAGGCAGAAACTTTGCCGCGGGTATGAGCGGTGGTTTGGCTTGGGTATATAACCCTAAAGGAACTTTCCAGGCTAACTGCAATACCGAGATGGTTGATCTTGACCCGCTTTCTGTTAAAGACGAGGAGCAAATTAAAGCCCTGCTTAAAAAGCATATCAACTTAACGGGCAGTAAAGTGGCGCAGGATATCCTTAAAAACTGGGATAAAGCTTCATCACAGTTTGTGAAAGTATTCCCTAAAGAGTACAAAAAAGTGTTAGAAAAATTAGAGTATCAAACCGTAAGCTAAATTATAAAATGGGAAAAGTTACAGGATTTCAGGAATATGGCAGGGAGCTCCCGCAAAAAACGCCTGTTGCCGAAAGGGTAAAAAATTATAATGAGTTTGTTGGTTTGTATTCTGATGAAAAGCTTAACCAGCAGTCGGCACGATGCATGAATTGTGGTATACCCTTTTGCCACAATGGTTGCCCGCTGGGCAATGTTATCCCGGAGTTTAACGATGCAGTTTACCGCAAAAGCTGGGACGAAGCGTACCAGATTTTATCATCAACCAATAATTTCCCCGAGTTTACGGGCCGTATATGCCCTGCGCCGTGCGAATCTGCCTGTGTGTTAGGCATTAATAAACCACCGGTAGCTATTGAGGAAATTGAGAAACACATCATTGAGATAGCCTACTCTAAAAACCTGGTAAAACCGGTTGCACCGCTTATCAAAACAGGTAAAACCGTTGCGGTTGTAGGTTCTGGCCCGGCGGGGTTAGCTGCCGCTGCTCAATTGAGTAAGGCCGGCCATAGCGTTACGGTTTATGAGCGTGATGACCGCCCGGGTGGTTTACTGCGTTACGGTATCCCTGATTTTAAACTGGAGAAATGGGTGATAGATCGCCGTATCCAGATCATGGAAGAGGATGGCGTGGTATTTAAATGCAACGTTGAGGTAGGTGAGGATATTGCTGCCGATGAGATTGTACGTAATTATGACGCGGTGGTACTTGCCGGAGGCTCAACCATTCCGCGTAACCTGCCTATCCCCGGTCGTGAGCTGAAGGGTATCTATTTCGCGATGGACTTCCTGAAACAACAGAACAAACGTGTAAGCAGCATTGCTGTAGCTGGTGAGGATATTTTAGCGACCGATAAAGATGTAGTAGTTATTGGCGGTGGCGATACCGGCAGCGACTGCGTAGGCACATCAAACCGCCAGGGCGCACGTTCTGTTAAGCAGTTTGAAGTGATGGTACAGCCGCCGAGCGAGCGTACCGCGCACATGCCATGGCCTACTTACCCAATGTTATTAAAAACCACCAGTTCTCACGAGGAAGGCGCTGAACGTTTTTGGGGCGTGAACACCAAAGAATTTATTGGCGACGAAAATGGCGAGCTAAAAGCCCTTAAAGTAACCGATGTAAGCTGGGAAATAGATGTAATGGGCCGCCCGATCAAGTTTACCGAAGTTGAAGGCAGTGAACGTGAGATCCCTTGTCAACGTGTGTTCCTGGCGATGGGTTTTGTTAACCCGCAATTTAACGGAGCATTGGAGCAATTAGGCGTTGAGCTTGATGAACGCAAAAATGTTAAGGCGCGCGAAGGTGTTTACCGCACCAATGTAAGCAAAGTATTCGCGGCAGGCGACATGCGTCGCGGACAATCACTGGTGGTTTGGGCCATATCTGAAGGCCGCGAAACCGCCCGTAAAGTAGACGAGTTTTTAATGGGACACTCTAACCTGGAAAGTAAAGATGCCGTGAACCAGTTTGACCAGGTGTTTTATCAGCAGGTATAACCTGCCCTAAAATTGCCAGTAATAGTTAACCGTTTATAAACCCAAACCCTTGCCGGTAAAATGGCGAGGGTTTTTTGTTAGTGATTAATTTATATAAGCACTTATATAAATTGCCATTTTTATAAAAAACATGCTTTGAAATTATATTTTTTACAAATTATTGATTTTTAAATTTTGTTTTTATAATAGACTACCTATATTTGCAGCACTTACCACCCGGTACTATACTTAAATGGAACAGTATAAACTACATCATCTTCATCTGCACCATCACCACGCTGTGGTGAAAAGATAATGTATGTTTCTACGCGAAATAACAACCTCCGTTTATATAGTTACTAAAACTCCAATTTGTGAAAACATTAAAAATAGCGATCCAAAAATCGGGTCGGCTCAACGAAAAATCCGTTGAATTACTGAAAAATTGCGGCCTTAATTTTGAAAATTACAAGAGCTCGCTCATCTCTCCCGTATCAAACTTCCCTTTAGAAATACTTTTCCTGCGTGATGATGATATCCCCGAATATGTGCAGGATGGCATTGCCGACCTCGGTATCGTAGGTGAGAACGTTATACAGGAAACAGAAGTTGAAGTAAGCTATCTGCAAAAATTAGGTTTCGGCAAATGCTCATTAAAAATTGCCGTTCCTAATAACAATAGTATTAACAGCCTTGAAGAATTAAACGGTAGGGCAATAGCCACCACCTACCCGGTTATACTGGGTAAATACCTTAAAGAAAAAAGCATCACATCAGATATACGCACCATTTCAGGCTCCGTAGAGATCTCGCCGGGCCTGGGCTTAAGCGATGCCATATGCGACCTCGTATCAACCGGTGGTACATTAAAAAGCAATGGATTAAAACCCTTTGCTGATGTCATGAGCAGCGAGGCTGTATTAATAGGCCGCAAAGGCAGCGAGAACGAAGACCTTGTACAGGAGTTGATACAACGTGTGCAATCAGTCCTTCGGGCTAAAGAAACCAAATATGTGGTGCTCAATGTAGAACGCAAAAACCTGGAAGCCGTTACGGCGTTACTTCCAGGGGTAAAAAGCCCGTCGGTAGTGCCATTGGCCGAAGAAGACTGGGTTGCGGTGCATACGGTTATCCCCGAACGCGATTTCTGGAGCCGTATCAGTCAGTTGAAGCAAGCCGGCGCGCAAGGTATTGTAGTGATGCCGATAGAGAAGATAATACTATAGTTCGCAGTTCCAGTTTGCAGTTGGCGTTATGTTTGCTGCAAACTGCCAACCGCATACTGCAAACTCGATAATGAAGACATACAATTACAGCGATTTAAACAAGCAGGATATCCAAACCCTGGTTCAGCGTAACGTTGACCCGGCTAATGAGATACGCACACTGGTGGAGAACGTGATAGAAAACGTTAAACAACATGGCGACCGCGCTTTGTTTGACTACGCGCACCAGTTTGATAAAGTTGAGCTAAGCAAGCTTTACCTGGATAAAGCCGAATTGCAGGAAATTGCCGCAGCCGTAACGGACGACCAAAAAGCTGCCTTGAAAGTGGCTTATGATAACATCTATAAGTTCCACCAATCACAGGTAAAGGCTGAGGACAAGGTAGAAACTATGCCCGGCGTAACCTGCTGGCGCGAATTAAGGCCTATTGAAAAGGTGGGCTTGTATATCCCCGGCGGTACCGCGGTTTTACCATCTACTTTCCTGATGCTGGGTATCCCGGCCAAGATCGCGGGTTGTAAGGAGGTTGTGGTGTGCTCACCACCGCAAAAAAATGGTAAAGTAAATGCTTTTATTGCCGAAGTAGCTTTAATGCTTGGCGTTGACAGGGTTTACCTTGCCGGTGGCGCACAAGCGGTTGCTGCCATGGCTTACGGTACCGAAACCATATCTAAAGTGGATAAAATATTTGGCCCGGGTAACCAGTTTGTAACCAAGGCTAAAACCATTATCCAAAGCACCACCACAACCGCCATTGATATGCCCGCAGGCCCATCAGAGGTTTTGGTGATTGCCGATGAAAGCGCGAACCCAGCCTTTATAGCCGCCGACCTGCTTGCACAGGCAGAGCACGGGATCGATAGCCAGTCGGTATTGGTTTGTACAAGTAAAGCCATTGCCGAACAAACTTTGGCAGAAGTTGAGAAGCAGTTGCAGGTATTGCCACGTGCGGAGATAGCCCGCCAGGCACTGGATAATTCTTACATTGTTGTTACCCAAACCCTGGCTGAGGCAATGGATTTCAGCAACCAGTACGCACCCGAGCACCTAATATTGGCTACGGAAAGCTGGCAGAAGATCACCGGCAGCATTATTAATGCGGGCTCGGTTTTCCTGGGGAATTTAACGCCCGAGAGTGCTGGCGATTACGCATCAGGCACCAACCATACCCTACCCACAAGCAGTTATGCAAGGGCTTATTCGGGTGTATCTGTAGATTCATTTGTGAAGAAGATCACTTTTCAGCACCTGACAGAGGAAGGCATCAGAAACATCGGCCCGTCTGTTGAGATACTGGCTGATCTGGAAGGCTTACACGCGCACCGGAATGCGGTGAGTGTAAGGATAAATAAATAAAATAGGATTATAAACGTTCATTGCGAGGTGGCCTCACCTAAATCCTCTCCAAAGGAGAGGACTTGAGGAATGGGACCCTCTCCTTTGGAGAGGGCAGGGTGAGGCTGACGCAATGATATTTAGATATAGAATGAAGACAATGTTCGACATAAATAATATACTTCGCCCAAATATCAAAAACCTTACCCCCTATTCATCAGCGCGTGATGAGTTCCAGGGAGAGGCAAGTGTTTTTTTGGACGCAAACGAAAATGCATACGGCTCGCCGCTGGTACAGGCTTACAACCGCTACCCCGATCCTATGCAGTACCAGGTAAAAATGCGCCTGAGCCAGATCAAAGGGGTTCCGGCACGTAATATTTTCCTGGGTAATGGCAGCGATGAAGCTATAGATATCCTGTTCCGCAGTTTCTGTAATCCAGGTGTGGATAATGTGATCATTGTACCGCCAACTTACGGCATGTATGAGGTATCGGCCAATATCAACGATATAAAACTGAAACGCGTTCTGCTTACCGAAGACTACCAGTTGAACCTGGAAGGCATTGCCGAAGCTATCGACAAAAACACCAAGCTGATATTCATCTGCTCGCCAAACAACCCTACGGGCAACTCCATTAACCGCGACGATATTGAAACGCTGCTGGCTAACTTCAATGGCATTGTGGTGGTTGATGAAGCTTATATCAATTACAGCAGGCAAAAAACCTTTATACAGGAGCTGACAGAATACGCCAACCTGGTTGTACTGCAAACGCTTTCAAAAGCATGGGGCCTGGCAGGCTTACGCATGGGTATGGCCTTCGCCAGCGAGGAGATCATTGAGGTAATGAACAAGGTTAAGCCGCCTTATAATATTAACGAGGCATCACAAACCCTGGCCTTGCAAGCTTTAGCTAACATAGATCAGGTGAACGAATGGATAAAAGAAACGCTGCAACAACGCGACAACCTGGTGCTCACGTTGAAAAACATGGCCTTTGTGCTGGACATCTATCCGTCTGATGCCAACTTTATCCTCGTGAAAACAACCGATGCCAATGGCATCTACAATTTCCTGGTGGAACGTGGTATTATTGTGCGCAACCGCTCAAAAGTGGAGCTTTGCGAAGGCTGCCTGCGCATAACCATTGGCACCCCGCAGGAAAACGATAAACTGATTGAAACCCTACAGCAATACAACGCATGAGCAAGCTGCAAAAAGTACTTTTTATTGACCGCGACGGCACACTGATAAACGAAACGGTTGACGAGCAAATAGATTCATTTGAGAAACTGACGTTTTACCCAGGCGCTTTGCAATATCTGCCGCGCATTGCTGCCGAACTGGATTTTGAGCTGGTGATGGTAACTAACCAGGATGGTTTAGGCACGGCGTCATTTCCTGAAGATACCTTCTGGCCGGTACATAACCTTATTCTTAAAACTTATGAGAACGAGGGCGTGCGCTTTAGCGAACAAGCTATTGACCGTACCTTTGCCAGGGATAACGCCCCTACCCGCAAACCTGCCACCGGCCTGTTAATGAAATACCTGGATACTGATAAATATGATCTGGCCAACTCTTTTACCATCGGCGACCGCAAGAATGACATATTGCTCGCCCGAAACCTGGGTGCAAAAGCTATTTGGCTTAACAACAAAAGTGGCTTGGGCAATGCGGAGTTTGAAGCGAAAGACGATGAGGCCTTAACCGATGTTATCGCGCTGGAAACTACCGATTGGAAAGATATTTACGAGTTTTTGAAACTGGGGCAACGCGTGGCAGAACACCGCCGTTCGACCAAAGAAACAGATATTTACATCAAACTTAATCTGGATGGTAAAGGCGACGCGAAGGTTTCAACCGGTTTGCATTTCTTTGATCACATGCTGGATCAGATAGCCCGCCACGGCGGTTTGGACCTTACCGTTGAAGCCAAAGGCGACCTGCATATTGACGAACACCACACCATTGAAGATACCGGCATTGCACTTGGCGAAATATTTGCCACTGCCCTGGGTAACAAAATGGGGATTGAACGCTATGGCTTTTGCCTGCCTATGGACGATTGCCTGGCACAGGCAGCCATTGACTTTGGTGGCCGCAACTGGATAGTTTGGGATGCCGAATTTAAACGCGAAAAAGTAGGCGATGTACCGACAGAAATGTTCTACCACTTTTTCAAATCGTTTAGCGACGCCTCAAAATGCAACCTCAACATAAAAGCCGAGGGACAGAACGAGCATCACAAAATTGAGGCTATATTTAAGGCGTTTGCCAAAGCCATAAAAATGGCGGTAAAGCGCGACGCGGAAAAAATGGTTTTACCGTCAACAAAAGGACTTTTGTAACAGTTGGCAGTTTAAAGTTCGCAGTTTGCAGGATTTGCATACTGTGTTACTGCAAACTGCAAACCCTTAACTGCAAACTGAATGATAGGCATAATTCGCTACGGCGCAGGCAACATATTCTCCCTTACAGCGGCTTTAGACAGGCTGGGCATTGCCTATGGCATGATCCATACCGAAGCTGATCTGGAAGGTTTTGACCGTTACATCATCCCGGGCGTTGGCCATGCAGGCGCGGCTATGCAAAAGCTGCAAAGCACGGGGCTGGTGCCTGCCATTAAGGCGTTAAATAAACCAACGCTGGGCATTTGTGTAGGTATGCAGCTCATGACCGCCTACAGCGAAGAGGGTGAAGCCGACCTGCTTAATATTTTCCCGATAAAAACATTAAAATTCCCTGGAGATACTGAATTTAAAGTACCTCACACCGGCTGGAACCAGGTGTTCGCTGAGAAAGACAACCCGCTGTTTGCACATATTCCAGAAGGTTCGCACTTTTATTACGTACATTCATACTTTATTGAGTACAATCCGTTATATACTTTGGCCTCAACAAATTACGTCAATAAATTTTCGGCATCAATTTGGCATAACAACTTTTATGGCGTGCAGTTCCACCCTGAAAAATCAGGCACGTATGGTGAAACATTATTAAAAAACTTTTCAAAAATTTGAAATCATGTATATAATTCCGGCTATCGATATTCTGAATAAAAAAGTGGTGCGCCTCCGAGAGGGTGATTACGCACAGGTTACAGAATACGATGTTACCTTAGAAGAGATGATAGAACGTTACCAGAGCAATGGTACCAACCTCATCCATATCATTGACCTTAACGGTGCAAAAAATGATTTCAGCAACCAGCAATACCTGTTTGATGTGATCAAAAAAACCGATATGCAGGTGCAGTACGGCGGAGGTATCCGCAGTATCGATAAAGTAAAAGAGCTGATCGATGCAGGCGTATCGCGCGTTATCGTGGGTACACAGGCCATCACCAACCCCTCTTTTTTGGAAGATCTGAGCAAAGAGATCTGCGGAAAAGAAAAATGCAGCGACCAGGTGGTGGTAGCTATTGACGTTTTAGACGAGGTGATCAAATACTCCGGCTGGATGGAAAGCTCACCCATAAAACTAATGGATTATGTGGATAAGTGCCTGAGATTAGGGTTCTTCCGTTTTCTGTGTACGGATATTAATAAGGACGGCAAACTGGGCGGCGCAGGCGTAGAGCTATATAAGAAACTGCTGGACCACTCGCCGTTCATCAAACTGATCGCGTCGGGAGGTGTAAGCTCGATGAAAGATATTGAGGAACTAAGCAAGATCAAAGTAGAATCATGCGTAGTGGGTAAAGCAATTTATGAAAACCACATCAGCATTGAGGATATCAAAAACTGGAATCTGGACGCGCTGATATCGATTTAACCCCCCAGCCCCCTGAAGGGGGAGTTTTTGAAGAGTATGAACAAAAAACTCTTTTTAGGCGCAGGTCCGGAAATTTTTGAAAATGCAAAATCCTTGCGTTATAACATGACAGCCGCTGAAACAACTCTTTGGGGACATATAAAGGGAAATCAACTTGGTGTACGTTTCAGAAGACAACACCCATTAGGAATTTACATAGCCGATTTCTATTGTCATCAGCATAAATTAGTTATAGAGTTAGATGGTGGTATCCATCTTAACCCTGCAATAGCTGCTAACGATATAGAAAGGCAAAATAGTCTTGAAACTGACGGAATGAAAGTTTTTAAGATTTACAAACAATGAGATATTTACTCAACTTGAAAAAGTTTTGACTACAATACAGAAAGCTTTAAGCTCCCCCTTTAGGGGGCGGGGGGGGTTAACTAAACGCATTATCCCCTGTCTCGATGTTAAAGACGGTCGCACCGTAAAGGGTGTGAACTTTGTTGACCTGCGTGATGCCGGCGACCCGGTTGAACTGGCCTGGAACTATTCGCAGCAGGGTGCTGATGAATTGGTTTTCCTGGATATAACCGCTACTGTAGAGCGCCGTAAAACCATGGTAGAGCTGGTTAAAGCAGTTGCCCGGCAGATCAATATTCCGTTCACTATTGGCGGCGGCATTAATGAGATAGCCGACGCTGATGCCTTGCTGAACGCCGGAGCAGATAAAATTTCCATCAACTCAGCCGCAGTGCGTAACCCGGCTTTGATCGATGAATTGGCTAAGGCCTTTGGCGTTCAGTTTGTGATCGTGGCGGTTGATACCCGCGTGCTTGATGGCAAAAACATCGTTCACCTAAACGGGGGCAGGTTGCCAACCGAAAAACAAACTTTAGACTGGATACTGGAAGCTGAAAGCCGTGGTGCAGGCGAAATACTGCTCACCTCTATGGACCATGACGGCACCAAAGGTGGTTTTGATAACGGCCTCCTTAAACAGGTAAACGATGCAGTAAACATCCCGGTGATCGCGTCGGGAGGCGCCGGTGCGGTTGAGCATTTTGTAGATGTGTTCCATAAAACCAATGTAGACGCGGCTTTGGCTGCATCAGTATTCCACTATGGCGAAATACTGATACCGGGCCTGAAAGCTATTTTAAAAGATAATAACATTGAGGTGAGGTTGTAAGAAGCCCCGTCCTCACTACAACGTGTCATAGCGAGCGTAGCGCGGCAATCTCGGCATACAGAGCGGCTCTATAAAGTCGAAGATTGACACGCCACTACCGCTACTCGCAATGACGATTTGAACAGATAGAACTTATGAACATCGACTTTAACAAAACCGACGGCTTAGTGCCGGTAGTGATACAGGACGAGCAAACGCTTGAGGTGCTGATGCTGGGCTACATGAACCAGGAGGCTTATGATAAAACCGTGCAGGAGAATGTAGTTACCTTTTTCTCGCGCAGCAAACAACGCTTGTGGACCAAAGGCGAAACCAGCCAAAACTTCTTGCATGTAAAAAGCATGCACATCGATTGCGATAACGATACCCTGCTCATAAAAGTTAAAGCCGATGGCCCCTCCTGCCACACCGGTTCGCGTAGTTGTTTCCAAACGGAATATAACCAAAACTTTATTAACGAGTTGGAGAACATTATTGCCGATCGTTATGAAAACCCGGTTGAAGGTTCTTATGTGAATAAGCTCCGCAATAAAGGCTTAAAAAAGATCACCCAAAAAGTAGGCGAAGAAGGTGTTGAGGTAGTAATAGCCGCCCTGCACGAAACCAATAAAGAACTGATAGACGAATCAAGCGATCTTGTTTTCCACCTGTTGGTATTGCTGCACGAAAAAGGCTTAAGTTTGCAGCAGATAGCTAAAAATTTAGAGGAAAGACACAAGTAAAAGTTAGCAGTTTTAAGTTTGCAATTTGCAGCTTATTACTGCAAACCGATGACTATTTACTGCAAACTACTACAATGCACGCCATAAAAATAGCAGAACTTACCGGCCACAGTAACCCGATATTTAGCCTGGAGCTTTCGCAAAAGCCGGGCATTTTATTTACTGGTGGCAATGATAAAGGCCTGGTTGAATGGAGCCTTGCGGACAACACCTTTATAAAGGTGATGTTCCCTGTGCCTACATCTATCTATGCTATCCATTGTCCGGTTGGTTATCCTTTAATGTTTGCAGGTCTGCGAAGCGGCGAGGTATTGGTTTTCGACTTTATTGAGCAGAAGATCACACACCGCTTACGTAAGCATATCAAACCGGTATTCGATATTAAATCATCCTCTAAAAAAGACGAGCTGCTTGTTGCTTCAGAAGATGGCACAGTTACCGTTTGGAGCTTTAAAACAATGGAACTACTGCACACCGTAAACGTATCTCATGATACCGTGCGTTGTATAGCCATTGACCCTTCAGAACAACGTGTTGCATTTGGTTGCCGGGATAACCGTATCAGGATATTCGACCTGAACGATTATAGCTTTATCACCGATCTGGAAGGCCATACCATGGCAGTTTTCTCATTACAATATTCGCCTGATGGGCAATACCTCATGTCGGGCTCGCGCGATGCGCAGTTAAAGATATGGGATGCTAAAACCTACTCGCTGGTAAAGAATATCCCGGCGCATATGTTCGCCATTAATCATATACTCTTCCATCCTAACAGGCCATATTTTGCCACGGCCAGTATGGATAAAAGTATTAAGATATGGGCTGCCGATGATTTTAAGCTTTACAAGATCATCAGCAGAGAAAAAGGCTATCCCGCGCATGTATTATCTGTAAACAAGCTGGCTTGGGATAGCGACCATCTGCTATCAACAGGTGACGATAAAACCATTAAGATATGGGGTATTGAGTTTTAAAAATAACGCCTGATGGCTTTTAATTTGTGCGTGTAACGTTTCATATCTTCTGAGTAGATCCCCTTTTCGTCCAACAGATCAATTTTCACCTTGCCTGATGCATGAATAATACGGCCCGGACCAAGCACTATGCCCACATGGGTGATACGCCCTTCCGGGTTGTCAAAAAAGGCCAGGTCACCAAGTTTGGCTTTCAGTACGGAATCTACCTCTTCACCTTGTTCCGCCTGCTGCCAGGCATCGCGTTTAAGCTGTAAACCTCTTAGCTTAAATACAGCCTGGGTAAAGCCCGAGCAGTCGACACCAAAATGGGTACGCCCGCCCCATAAATAAGGTGCGTTTAAAAACGACTGGGCAATATTGACCAAACTATCCGTTTCGCCTATTTCGCCTATGATCTCAAATCTTTGGTTACTGATATAGCAGGTAGTACCCTCCAGGAAGGCCAGAGAACTACCTACTGGCAGGTACGCAACACTATTATCAGCAATGCGCCAGGCCTGCGTAACCGCGCGGTAAGTAAGCGGTGCTGGTTTCTGTTGCAGGCTTTTATAGGCTATATGCCCTAAGGAGTTGCAATGGAGGCGGTCAATCCAACCTTTGTAGCTGTCGTTAGCCGTTACAATGTTAACCCACTTATCCTTCCACTCCAACACCTCAAAGGCTTCGCCAAATAATAACTGCGAAACCATTTCGCTTCGGTCACTGGGTTCAGCGCGTAGGGGTATTACAGCGAGGTTACAGATCCCGTATTCCATTTACTTAATTATATATAATATTTACGGTAAGTTAACAATAATGTTTCATTAAAAAACAAAAAGGGGGAAAACGTAACCGTTTCCCCCCTTTAAGATATTTCTTACATGAGGCAATTAGCCGTTAGCATGCAGCCAGTCTTTCTTAGCCAGCAATTCCTCTTCACTTTCACGTACATCTTCGTCATCCACACAGCAATCAACCGGGCAAACAGCCGCGCACTGGGGCTCATCGTGGAAACCAACACACTCTGTACATTTATCCGGTACGATGTAATAAATATCATCAGACAAGGCAGCCTGCGCTTCTTCAGCATTTAAAGTATTGCCATCGCCAAAATCTATTACACCTTTCAATGAAGTGCCATCGCTGAAACGCCATGCCGCACCGGCATCATAAATCGCATTGTTTGGACACTCCGGCTCGCAAGCTCCGCAGTTAATGCATTCATCGGTGATTATAATCGCCATATATTTAAATATTCTAAAGTACTTAGTTTAACTTTGCCCCAAATTTGGGCTTGCAAATATAACAAAAAAAGCTTTTAAGGGTTTAAAGCCTTTGCACATATATGTCAAAAATTAATATAACAGATACTTTTTTACAATTGGGTGCTTTGCTTTCCCAACCGGATAAGCAACTAAACGATCTTATTGAAACCGAACGCTATTACAATGCGTGGTTTACGCCCGAAAGCGTACGCAAAGCGGTAGCTGCTACAGCAGAGATGCTAAACAGGCACGACTTAGAAAAATGGTTATCAGCCTATAACATTCCCGCACAACAGCCAAAGAAGGTAGGGCTGGTACTGGCCGGAAACATACCTATGGTAGGTTTTCATGATGTACTTTGTGTATTGGTGGCCGGGCATCATGCCCTAATTAAAGCTTCATCACAGGATAGCCGCCTTATCCGGTACGCGCTGGATAAACTGATAGAAATAGATCCTGCATACACCGGCCGTTATACATTTGTAGAAAAACTGGAAGGCTTTGAGGCAATTATAGCTACCGGCAGCAACAATACTTCCCGTTACTTTGAATATTACTTTGGCAAAGTGCCTCATATTATCCGCAAAAACCGTAACAGTATTGCCCTGCTTACCGGTAACGAAAGCAACGAGGAGCTAACCGCTTTAGGGCACGACATATTGAACTACTTTGGGCTCGGTTGCCGCAACGTGTCTAAACTGCTGGTGCCGGAAGGGTATAACTTCACGCAATTCTTTGAGGCTATTGAGCATTTAAATGAAATTATCCATCACCATAAATACAACAACAATTACGATTACAACAAATCCATCTATCTGGTAAACCGCGATCAGCATCTCGACAATGGTTTTCTGATGGTTAAACGTGATGAAAGGCTTACCTCACCCTTATCGGTTGTTTTTTATGATACCTATTCGTCGCTTTCGGATGCTCAGGAGCAATTACAATCGCTTACTGATCAGTTACAGTGCATTGTAACTAACGCCCCTGTTGATGTGCCTAACCAGGTGGTAGGTTTTGGCCGCAGCCAGCACCCCAATTTATGGGATTATGCCGATGGTATAGATACGATGGATTTTTTGGCGCACCTGAACTAAAAGCTTTTTTAAGCAGAAAGTGAAAAGATCAAAGCTTAAAGCTTTTTAGGATTGTAGCGCAGCATTTGGACAAAAAACGATAAATTTGACACTTAAAGCTTTAAGCCTTCAGCTTTTTGCTTTGCGCTTAAAAATAATGTATATCATAAAAGTAAAAGGCGTTGCCAAAATACCCGACTACGTACAGCTGCGCGACGATAAGTTTACGCTGCTGGCCTACTTTAGGGTAGACAGGCCCGAAAAATCATTAGATAAAATTGGGTTGGGTGGCCATTATGAATATATAATGAATATTGTTAAAGAATTGCCTTTTGGCAAAATCGTAAAATTAGAGCTGCAATAAAATGGTCGGAAATTCTATTATAAAACTCAACAACATAGATATTTTTCAGCAAAAGCACCTGGTGCTGAGCAACGTTAACCTGCATATTGATAAAGGTGATTTTGTTTGGCTGATAGGGCAAACCGGTTCAGGAAAGAGCAGCCTGCTAAAAGTGATCTACGGCGACCTGAATATTGCCGCGGGCACAGGCCACGCATGTGGTTATGAGTTAAGTAAACTTGCCACAAAGGATATACCCTATCTGCGCCGTAAACTGGGGATTGTTTTCCAGGATTTCCAGCTGTTAACCGACCGGTCTGTAGAACAAAACCTGCAATTTGTAATGCGCGCCACCGGATGGACAGATAAAACCGAAATATCTGAGAGAATTTTGGACGTGCTGGAAAAGGTTGGCCTGCGCTCTAAATTGAAGAAAATGCCGCATGAACTATCAGGCGGTGAGCAGCAGCGCGTAGTGATTGCCCGTGCGCTCTTAAATAACCCTGAAATTATACTGGCCGACGAACCTACCGGTAACCTTGACCCTGACACTTCAGAAGAGATCGTATTACTGCTTAAACAGATTAGCCAGAGCGGTACTGCTGTTGTAGTTGCTACGCATGACTATCATATCATCCGCACTTTCCCATCACGCATTATTAAGTGCGAGAACGGTAAAGTTCTGGAAGACGTACAGATAGCTTAGTTTGAGTTTGCAGTTTGGAGTAGGCAGTATGCAGTTACGATCCAAACATTAAAAGTTTGCCGCTGCAAACTGATTACTGTAAACAAACACTGCCAGTTTTAACATCTTTTTTTGATAACCTCTGCCACACTGGCGGTTTTTGCCCTATGGCAGGATACTTGATTGGCACTATTTGCTATGAATTTGAACGATATGCTGAAGAAAAAAAATAAAGAAAATTCAGAAAAGCCTGAAAACAACGCTGAAAATACGACAGAAAACGGACAGCCTGACGCGCCTGAGCAAAACACAGATGCTGCACCTGCCCCATCTGCCGAAGATAAGTTAAAAGATGAACTGGCCCAGGCAAATGATAAATACCTGCGTTTATACGCCGAGTTCGATAACTTCAGGCGCCGCACTGTTAAGGAACGCGAAGACGCGCGAAAAACTGAGGGCAAGGATGTGATAGTTGCCCTGCTGCCTGTACTTGACGATTTTGAACGTGCCCTGCGTGCTATGGATAAAGCTACAGAAGTAGCATCAGTAAAAGAGGGGGTTGAACTGATACAAAATAAGCTAAAAGGTGTGCTTACACAAAAAGGCTTAAAAGAAATGAAATCTATAGGCCAGCCTTTTGATGCCGATATACATGAAGCCGTTACCAGTGTACCCGTACCCGATGAGCAAAAAGGCCAGGTGATCGATGAAATGGAAAAAGGTTACGAGCTTAACGATAAGGTTATCCGTTTCGCAAAAGTAATTGTTGGAGCGTAACGGTCATTGATCCTATTTAAATTTAAAAGATTAACAGAATTAATAATAATTGGGGTTACTCAATAATTCATTAATTCAAAAACTCACTAATTAAAAATGGCTAAAAGAGATTATTACGATGTGCTTGGGGTAAGCCGGGGTGCTGATGCCGACGAGATAAAGAAGGCGTATCGTAAAATGGCTATTAAATATCACCCGGATAAAAATCAGGGCGATAAAGACGCGGAAGAAAAATTTAAAGAAGCGGCAGAGGCTTACGAAGTGTTAAGCAACCCCGAAAAACGCCAGCGTTATAACCAATTTGGCCATGCGGCAAACGCGGGCTCGGCAAGTGGCGGTGGCTACGGCGGCGGCAACATGAATATGGACGATATATTTAGCCAGTTTGGCGATATATTTGGCGGTGGCAGCCCGTTTGATGGTTTCTTTGGCGGTGGTGGCAGGCAGGGTGGCGGCAGGCGCGTAGTACGCGGCAGCAACCTGCGTATAAAAGTACGCCTCACCCTTGAGGAAATTGCCAATGGTGCCGAAAAGAAAATTAAGGTAAACAAACAGGTGCTTTGTAAAACCTGTGATGGTACCGGCGCAAAAGATAAGGCCTCATTCCAAACCTGTAAAACCTGTGGTGGCGCGGGTTCGGTACGCCGGGTAACCAATACCATTTTGGGCCAGATGCAAACAACCAGCACCTGCCCTACCTGTAACGGCGAAGGATCAACCATTACCTCAAAATGTAATGTTTGCCATGGCGATGGTGTTGTACGCGGCGAAGAAACCATCACCATAAACGTACCTGCCGGCGTAAGCGAAGGCATGCAACTGAGCATGAGCGGCAAAGGTAACGCTGCCCCAAGAGGCGGTGTTCCGGGCGACCTCATCATCCTGATAGAGGAAGTTCCGCATGAAACGCTTAAACGCGATGGCAACAATGTGATCTACGACCTGCACGTAAGCTTTGTTGACGCTGCCCTGGGCACCAGCATTGAGGTACCAACCATTGATGGTAAAGCCAAAATAAAGATCGACCCGGGTACACAGGGTGGTAAGATATTACGCCTGAAAGGTAAAGGCGTACCGGAAGTAAACTCCTACCACCGAGGCGACCAATTGATACACGTAAACATCTGGACACCAAAAGCGCTTAGCCGTGAGGAACGCGAAGCTTTGGAGAAGCTGCAAAGTTCGCCAAACTTTAAACCCAACCCCGGCAAAAACGAAAAGAGTTTCTTTGAACGGATGAAGGAATATTTTGAATAAGACTTAGTATTAAAAATAGTAAAGCCGCTGTAGACACAGCGGCTTTACTATTTTATAATGACTTTACTTTTTCCTTTATTTGACTTATAATATTTTTCACAACACTTTTAACAATATCTTTAATTTCCTGATTTGTTAATTTTTCGTGGTAAAATTTTGTCACTTTTCCGTTAGAATTAAATAATGTATAACTATACTCTTCAAAGAAAACCTTCAGTTCAACTGCTGTGCTAAACATGTTTTTAGACTTTTTAAAATCCTTGTAAATGAAGTGACATTCAATTGAGGTGATATTCTCTGTAGGTATTCTTACCGAACTAATATTGTCATTTTGAAAATTATACCTTGATGATGATGGCTGTCCGTTGCTCATTAAAAATCGATATCTTATAAATTTCTGATTATTAAAAAACAATTCATCAAACTCAATAAGATTCTTCAATAGCCTTTCTACCATTATTAAAATGCTATCTCTTATAGTAGTTCCAATTATTGATATAGATTTCTTATGCTTTAAGTCAATATCGTTATTAAGCTCAATCTTAAATAAAGCGATTTCTTTATCAATATCTTCTTCATCATCAATATCTCTTCCTTCAATAGCTTTAACATAAATATTTAATGAATTCTTCACCCGCTCTGATATATACTCAACAAAAGGCCAGCTATCGCCATTATCAGCTCTGCTCAATAAAGCATAGTAATTCTTTCTATCATCCATCTTCACAATCGCTGGTGGGAAACCATTTTGCATCAAAATTAAATTCATTAAAATACGGGACAAGCGTCCATTGCCATCATCAAATGGGTGTATAGCAACAAATTTATGATGAAATAGAGCGGCAAGCACAACGGGATGTATTGCTTTATTCTCCATGGCCTCGCGATACCATTCAATAAGCTCAGGCATTTTTATGAGCACCTCTTCAGGCGAAGCATAGTAATGTATTTCTCCTGTTGACGTCTGAACATGGTTAGCCATGCTTTTGTATTCACCTATCTCTACCCATTTGGTTGTTGGCTTACCGTCGGATGTTTGTGCATCCACTTTATAGCGCTCAACCAGTATCATTTTATGGAGTGCTCTAATGTCAGCCTCCGTAATTCCTCTCGAATCTTTTATCAATTCTGTAAGAAAGTGTATAGCTTCGTTATGGCCCCTTATGTCCAAATGGTCTTTTAAAGGCTTACCTTTTGCAGTTATACCCTCCATTAAAAAGGCCACGGTTTCCCCATAAGTGAGTTTGTTACCCTCAATAGCATTAGAATTGTAATTCCAGTCGAGGCGTAATTTTTGCATCACACGGCCTTCCACATCCGGCGGTAGTGGTCGCTGGTCATCAATTTGCTTTTTGAGTGCATCAAGCTCCGCAAATATCGGCGCCTTACTCAATTCAATTTCTAACTCAAGGTTCATGTTTTAAAGTTAATAAATACATCCGCAAAAATTACCCCACAAAAAAGCCGCTGTATTTACAGCGGCTTCTTGTTATAAGTATTTATTTATTAAAATACAAAGCGGAAACCTAAGCCAAACCTTGCAGCGGTGAAGTCAGAGTTATCACCAACCAGGAATGCCGGGCGCCAGTCAAAAGACAGGTCAAGCGGTGCGCCTGTTAATTTATAATCCAAACCGGCCATAGGGCGGATATAAAAATCAGTATTACCGTGCCCAAAACCCAACTGCGGGCCAATACCCAAGTACCAGTTTAAACCACCGGCATTACGTATCCTGTCCTGGTATTGATAAAAAGCACCAAGGTAAGTTCTGTCGCCGCCGAAGGTAAGCTCTGCTTGTCCATAATCGTTACGGGTAAAAGCATGCCTAAGCGCAGGGCCTACCAAAGTTGCTCCGTCGCCAAAATCAATAGATAAACCGGCTGATGTAGAGCCTGTTTGCGCCTTGGCGGCATTACCGAAGTAAAGAAAACCTACTGTGAATAAGAGAAATAGTTTTTTCATAAAGTAATAGATTGATTAAAAAATAAAAGCTGCAATTATAATAAATATTAACTAAAGATTATTTAACTTATATTTTATTTGGTATACATTTACAGAAACCACCTAACAACATTAAAATATTTCTATTAACATTTCTTTTTGTTCCTTAGGAGAAATCTACGTCACTAACAAAGAAGTTGTAACAATGTTCGGCATCCGTCATCTAAAAGCAATAAAAAACTATTAACCAAATGCTTAGCATACGCAACATTGTTAAAGAATACGCCGGCCATCGCGCGTTGAACGATGTGAGCCTTGAGGTAGAAAGCGGCAAAATATTCGGGCTCCTGGGCCCTAACGGCGCCGGAAAAACATCCCTTATCCGTATCATCAACCAGATCACGGCGCCTGACTCGGGCGAGGTTTACTTCAATGGCGAACGCCTTAACCAATCACATATTGAACGTATAGGCTACCTGCCCGAAGAACGGGGGCTTTACAAAAAAATGGAAATAGGCGAACAGATGATCTACCTGGCGCGCCTTAAAGGCCTTAGCCGGACTGATGCCACCGCCAGGCTTAAATACTGGTTTGATAAACTGGAGATGCAAAGCTGGTGGAAAAAAAAGATTGAAGAGCTCTCTAAAGGTATGCAGCAAAAAGCCCAGTTTGTGGCAACTGTACTACATGAGCCTGACCTGATCATCCTGGATGAACCCTTTAGCGGCTTTGACCCGGTAAATGCAGAACTCATCAAAAACGAGATCCTTGAACTGAATAAAAAAGGCGCTACCATTCTTTTCTCTACCCACCGTATGGAATCAGTAGAAGAACTCTGTGATTCCATTGCGCTTATTAATAGGTCACACAAAATACTGGACGGGCGTGTAAAAACCATCCGTAACTCCTACCGCAACGAAACCTACATGATCGAGTACACAGGCGACAAGCTCTTGTTTGACGGCTCTGAGCCATTTAGCATCGTTACCGAAACAGATGGCGAAGACGATAGCCACATCATCCGCATAAAACTTAACGGTAACAACGCAAATGATGTACTTCAGTACCTGTTACCTAAAACACGTATCAACATGTTGCAGGAAGTGATACCTACCATGAACGAGATATTTATTGAAAAAGTAAATCTAAACGCATAAATCACATGAAAAAAGTTTTACTTATTATACAGCGCGAGTATCTTACCCGTGTTCGTAAAAGAGCCTTTCTGGTAATGACGATAGCTGTGCCATTACTCATTGCCGGTATGTTTAAATTAATTGCTTATGTATCACATGACAGTGAGCAGGTAAGCAAGCCGCAAACAGTAAAGGTTATTGACCAGAGTCATCTCTTTGAAGGTAAACTTAAAAACGCCAAGAACATTCAGTTTATTGCTACAAATGAATCTTTGGAAAAAGCTAAAGCAAGCTTAAAAGAAAATGAAGACCTATCGGTATTGCTCATATCTAAGGATTATGTGCATAAGCCTGTACAGTTCTTTTCAAAAAAGAAACCATCAATGGTACTAACCGGCGGGGTAGAGAACCAAATGAACGAGATAGCGTCAAATAACACGATGTTGGCCAACCACATTGATACCGCGCTGCTCAACAAGGCTAAAAAAAACAAAGTAAGCGTTAACGCACTTGAAGTAACCGATGCCGGTGAAAAAGATGCAGACGTAGGTGCGAGCATCGGGATTGGTATAGCCTGTGCTATTCTGATCTACATGTCATTGTTTATATATGGTGCACAGGTAATGCGTGGCGTTATTGAGGAAAAAACGAGCCGCATTATTGAGGTGATTATTTCATCCGTTAAACCATTCCAATTAATGATAGGTAAAATCATCGGCGTAGGGCTTGTTGGATTAACTCAATTCTGTGCATGGATAGTTCTTTCGGCAGTAGTGACCAAGGTAATAGGTGCAAATACCTCCGGAGGTATTATGGGAGCGCTTCAAACCCTCCAAAACCTGCCTTTCGGGTATATCTTATTCTGCTTCCTGTTTTATTTCATTACCGGCTATTTGCTTTACAGCGCCCTGTTTGCGGCTGTGGGTTCGGCGGTTGACAGCGAGACCGAAACACAGCAGTTTATGTTCCCTATCACCATGCCGCTGCTGTTTACCTATTTGCTATCGGTAACCGTATTGTTCAGGGCACCTGATAGTCCGCTGGCGGTATGGTTGTCTATGATACCGTTTACGGCCCCTGTTGCCATGATGATACGTGTGCCATTTGGTGGCGTGCCCGATTGGCAGTTGTATTTGTCTATGGCCATGATGGTACTTGGCTTCCTGTTCACCACTTACGTAGCATCGCGCATTTACCGCGTGGGTGTGTTGATGTATGGCAAAAAAGCCAGTTTTAAGGAACTGGCTAAATGGTTCTTTTATAAAGAATAACTCCTTAACCACATCATAATAACATCCCCGTTGAGAACCTTTCTCGCGGGGATTTTTTATTTTTGCGGCCAATGAGCAAACAGAAACGTGTAGCGGTGATGGACCTTGGTACCAACACCTTCCATTTATTGATAGGTGAAAAACAAGGCGAAACTTTCCGGGAGATACTCCGTGAAACAATAGCTGTTAAACTTGGCGAGGGTGGCATCAATAAACGCACCATTATGCCTGCGGCGTTTGAGCGCGGTATAGCGGCTATGCAAAACTTCAAGAAGCTGATAGATGAAACGGGAGTTGATGAAATAAAAGCTATTGCTACCTCCGCCCTGCGCAATGCCGGCAACGGGCAGGATTTTATTGCTACCGTAATGCAGCAAACCGGCATCGTGATAGAAGTGATCACCGGCGAGCAGGAAGCAACCTACATTTACGAGGGCATTGATGCCAGCGGGGTACTTACCGATGATAACGCCCTGGTTGTTGATATAGGCGGGGGCAGTGTTGAATTCATCATTGCTAATGAAGACGAGGTGTTATGGAAGCAAAGCTTTGAAATAGGCGCGGCACGGCTAATGGATAAGTTCCACAAAACTGATCCTATCCCGGTTACCTCAATTAAAGAGCTTACCACGTTCCTTAACGGCAAACTCGGCGACCTTTTTATGGCCGCTGCCAAATACCGGCCCAAAGTACTGGTAGGTTCATCGGGTGCTTTTGAAAGCTTCGCCGAGGTGATAGAGCTAAAAAAAGGGCGCAGCTTTAATATCAAACAGGTTAAAACCTACGAGTTTGACATTGATGAATTATTGGGGTTGATAGAACTGCTCATTAAATCAAACCACAAACTTCGCGCAAGCATGAAAGGCATTATACCTGTACGGGTGGACATGATCGTGACCGCGAGCCTGCTTACTATATATATCATGCAGAAACTCGGCATTGCCGATGTAAGTATGTCTACCTGGTCGCTTAAAGAGGGAGCCATGGTAAAAGCTATGCGTTAAAACAGGTGTTTTACTTTATACCATAAGCGTTTATGAAAAGGCATTTTTTCCACACACACCACTGTAACTGCACCGCCTAAAATAACGGATCTCATTTTTAGCGAGATACAATTTGATTGGTCTGTAAGGTCTGCAATTTTGGTTTCGTACTTTTCATAGCCTACCATCGAAACTGTTAAGCTATCTGCTGATAAAGGCACATTCAATTTAAATTCACCATCGGGGTTAGTGTTAGTACATAAATTAGTCCCTTTAACTGAGATTAATACGCCAGGCAGTGATGTGTTGTCTGTTCCATCTATTACCTTACCCTTTATCAGTTTGTATGCTATGGTGTCGCCCATAAGCTTTGCCCTATTACCTTTAATGGGCGATTGATGGGTGCTTGGCTTAGCGTGCTGAGCAGCGGCTTCATTCGTAACAAACAGGCTGGTTATGGCAGCGGTTAAAGCTAATCTTTTCCAGGAAAACCACGTTTTCGAACTTAGGGCCATTGTCCGGTTTATCGTGCCCATTTGTGCGGTATCAAACCTTCCGCAAACGTTATGATTACCCGCCAAATAATCAATAATTTCGTGGTTACTCATCAGGGTAAAATCAATTACATTTTTTTGGCACAAATGGCAGTAACGGCTTTTATCGGCGGGCGTCATATCGTTCCAATTTTCATGACAAGGCTGCGGGATACTTATGTTGGTGATGGCTTGCATAATGTTTTGGTTTTATAGTTAGGATGCAGGCAAGTACCGTATTCCATAAACATTTTTATATTTTTTCTTAGCCACATCATTACGTATCCTTGCCCCTTATTTCGCCATAGCATTTGTATATTGCCGTGCTTATCATTTCAACATGAAAAAACTCACAGTTGCTGCTTTATTGCTGCTTACCGGCAGCTTTGCAAATGCGCAAAAAAAATCTACTGATACCATTACATCCAACTATCAGCCGTCGGTACTTTTCTCGCCCCTACCTTACAAAACCCGTGGCGATGAATTCCATTCGGCCAATGGCGAGCCAGGACCAAAATACTGGCAAAACCGTGTCGACTATAAAATAGCGGTTACTTTAGATACGGTACGCAAAACCATCAGCGGTAATGTTACCATTAATTACACCAATAATAGTCCGGATGCTTTGCAGTACCTGTGGCTGCAGTTAGACCAGAACACCTATAAAAAAGATGCCCGCTCAAATTTTGTCACCGGCGTACAGGCGCAACAACATACCAGTGGTTACGAGATAGAATCAGTGGAGATCATCAGCGGCGCTAACCATAAAAAGGCAGATTATAAAATAACCGATACGCGTATGCAGGTACGCTTAGCGCAAGCGTTAGCGAAAGGTAGCATTGTGTTGAACATTAAATACCACTACATCATCCCGGGTAATTTTGGCAACCGTACCGATTTTGTAGATACCAAAAACGGCAAGATCTACGAGATAGCACAGTTTTACCCGCGCATGTGTGTTTATGATGACAGCCGCGGCTGGGCTACCGCGCCTTTCCTTGGCAGCGGCGAATTTTATTGCGAGTATGGAGATATCGACTACAGCGTTACCGCGCCGTGGGATATGATCGTTGCCGGGCCGGGCGATCTATTGAATCCTAAAGAGGTTCTAACCACTACCCAGTTCAACCGACTTGCACGGGCCCGCAACAGCGATAAAACGGTTATGATACGCACCGCGGATGAGATCAATTCGCCTGCATCGCGCCCGGTAAATAAAGGCACCCTTACCTGGCATTACAAAATGCTGAATACGCGCGATGTTGCCTTCGGTGCGTCAAAGGCTTACATATGGGATGCTGCAAGGGTTAACCTACCGGGTGGCAAGAAATCGCTGGCCATGTCTGTTTACCCGGTGGAGAGCCAGGGCAATGCAGCATGGGGCCGTGCTACGGAGTACCTTAAAAAATCAATGGAGTATTTTTCCGAAAAATGGTTCACCTACCCCTGGCCAACCGCCATTAACGAGGCAGGGATAGCCGGCGGAATGGAATACCCGGGTATTGTGTTTGATGGCATTAACGATAAAGGCAGCGAGTTATACTGGGTTACCGCCCACGAGATAGGCCACAACTGGTTCCCGATGATCGTAGGTAGCGACGAGCGTCGTTTTGCCTGGATGGACGAAGGCTTGAACACCTTTATTGATATTTACGCCTCTGATGCGTTCAACAATGGCGAGTATGCCCCTAAGCGAGATGGTGAATACGCGCCGGGCGGTGGTAATCCGGCCGATGAGATCATTGAACATATCATCGACCCTAACTCGCCCAGCATCATGACCCAGCCTGATGCCATACCCGAAAAATATCGCCACCCGCTTACTTATTTTAAGCCAGCCTTTGGTTTGGTTTTGTTGCGCGAGCAGATTTTGGGGCACGACAGGTTTGATTATGCTTTTAAGAATTACATTCACAAATGGGCTTACAAACACCCTCAACCCGACGATTTTTTCCGAGCTATGGAAAACGGATCAGGAGAGGATTTAAATTGGTTCTGGAACGGCTGGTTCTACAACAATTACAAGCTGGATATTGCGCTGATAGATGCTAAGTACAAAGACAACAAAAAGGCTATAGAACTTACCATTGCCAACAAAGAGATGATGGCCATGCCGTTTACCGTACAACTGAAATTTAAGGACGGCAGCAAGCAGCGCGTTTATTTCCCGGTGGAAACATGGCTGCAAAACAAAGTGACCACTTATGATGTGCCCGTTTTAAAAGAAGTTGAAAGTGTAGCGGTGGATCCTGACAACGCTTTGCCGGATGTGAACAGGAAGAATAATAGTAAAAAACTGTAATCGTATCATTGCGAGGAGCGTCAGCGATGTGGCAATCTCATAGGCAGTTTACGATTGCTTGCCCTATGAGATGGCCACGCTATCGCGCGAAATGACATGATTTATATTAAACGAAATTATCATACCGAACGTATGTGAAGCATCTATAAAACGACGTACATAACTCAATAATAGATACTTAGCTGCCGCTCAGAATGACAAATTATTGTAATCTCTTCAATTGCTGGTAAACCTTTTCTGTAGGCAGGCCTACAACATTGGTATAAGAGCCGTTTATACGCTCAATGCCGATGAGGCCAATGCGCTGCTGGATGCCGTAAGAACCAGCTTTATCGTAGGGTTCGTATTCATCCACATAGCTCATGATCTCTTCGTCAGTCAGCTGACGGAAAAATACCTCCGAGCGGTCGTAAAATTTATTGTATTCGCCTTTGTAATAGAGGCAAACGCCGGTGTAAACCTCATGTACCTTGCCTGACAAGCGCTGCAACATTTCAATAGCATGCTCGCGAGATTCGGGTTTGCCTAAAATGAGGCCATCAATAGCAACAATGGTATCGGCAGTCAGAACAATCTCGTCGTTCACCTCCTCATCAAACGCTTCCGCTTTTTTGGAGGCGATGTAAACGGCTATCTCCGCAGGTGTTAAACCATCGGGGTACGATTCATCCACCTCTTTTAAAACCACCCGGAAATCAATATCCATCAGTTTTAAAAGCTCCTGCCTGCGCGGCGATTTAGATGCGAGAATTATCTTTGGGTTCATGGGAGATTGTTCATAGTTAATCGATCATGGTTCATGGCAGCTTCGATGAACTATCAACCATGAACTATGAACTGACTTTTGACTTTTTACTTTAAACTTTTGACTTGGCGCAGCCTACCAGCTATACGCCTTTTCATTCATCCAGGTGCCCTGTACCTTCATTACCTTCTCTATCACCTCACGTACGCAGCCTTTACCGCCAGGTATTGGTGATACATAGCTGCAAATGGCTTTTATTTCTTCGGCGGCATCGGCAGGGCACACGGGCAGGCCCACCAGTTGCATGGTTGCCAGGTCCGGGATATCGTCGGCCATGTAGAGTACCCTTGATGGATGAATGCCTTTTTCCTGGGTATACAACTTAAAGCGGTCTATCTTGGTGTGGGTACCCAAATACACATCCTTTATGCCCAGGCTGTTTAAGCGATACAAAGCGCTTTTTGACCTGCTGCCCGATATGGCCGCTACATTGTAACCGCTCTTGACCGCTAACTGCAATGCATAACCATCTTTAATATTAAAAGCGCGGCTTTGCACACCTGTTTCCGTCACAAAAACAGAGCCGTCGGTCAACACGCCGTCCACATCAAAAATAAAGGTGGTAATGTCGTTAAGCTTGGTTAAAAAGGATTCCATCTTTTGGTGGTCGTTGAGTCATTAGGTCATTGAGTCATTAGTAAAACTGCTTACTGCAAACCTAAAACTGCCAACTAAATTATTGATTATCGCGCCATTCGTAAACCCAGGCACTTTGTATTTGCTCCAGGTGGCCTTCGTTTGATTCTTCGCGGGTGCCCACAAAATTGGGCAGGCTCAACACCCACTCCAACAGGTCGGTGAAGCGTATGCGGTATATTTTTGATTCGCCAAATTCATCGCCAAATTTTTCATAAAGGCCCATGGCAATGTCTTCGTAGTCGTTCCAGTGAATCGGCAGTGCGAATTTATCTGTACTCATTTATTTTTCTTGATTATAATCTGTTAATGGCCCATAAAGCCCGATTGATCAGGCAGGGTAACCTCAATGTCACCATCTATCACCACACACTGGCAACCCAAACGCGAATTAATGCGCGGGTTAACAGCACGGTCAATAAAGTCTTCTTCCTTATCAGATATCTCCTGTAGGTTATCCATCCCCTTATTTACGTAGATATGGCAGGTGCTGCAGCCGCAAACGCCGCCGCAATTGTGCTGTAGTTCTATACCGTTCTCGAGGCAAACGTCCAATACCGATTCCCCCTCCGCTATCGGCAGTTCTATGCTTTCGTGGTCGGCTTCCTCAAAGTTTATCTTTACTTTAAAAATATTCATTATTGGCAAAAGTAACAAAATTACCCATCCCCGTTAACCCCGTTGTGGTTTTTGATAATATCCTGACTTAGCACCTCATATATTTCCTTCAAACGCGGCTGTTGTTCAAGCAATTGCAGGTGCGCGGCCATTGTAGTTCCATCGTTCCTGACGGCAGGGCCGGTTTGCACGGTAAACGGAGAACGTTCTTTTATTTTATCGGCGGTCTCGGCTATTAAAGGCCTAAGCATATCAAAACTCATACCGCTGTCTTTCAACAGGGCCTCTCCTATTCCGTAAAGATGGTTGGTAAAATTACAGGCAAAAACGGCTGCCAGGTGCAGCACTTTACGCTGTGCCGATGAAATACGATATACCTTATTGCTGATATCACGTGCGAGGTCCTCAAGAGTTTTGGTAATAGATTCATTGGCTCCCTCAATACACATGGGCACTTCTCTAAAATTGAGTTCACTGGTTTTACTAAAAGTTTGCAGGGGATAAAAAACGCCGGCTTGCTGCGTAAACTCCAGCATGGGTAAAAGTTCTACAGCCCCGGAAGTATGAGCAATGAGTTTGCCATATATGGCCAATTGCGCTACCATCGATAAAACGGCATCGTCCTTTACAGATACAATAAACAGGTCGGTATTAATGGTGAGGGCATTAAGGTCATCTATTGCCTCGGCACCTACATGGTAGGCCAGCAATGCCGCATGTTGCAAGTTACGGCTGTAAACCTGTACAATACGATGACCGGCATTTTTTATGGCTGCTGAAATGTGTGTGGCTACGTTGCCAGACCCGACGATGGTTACGCGCATATAATGTAATTATAAACGCATCAAAATTAAATAAATAGGTTACTTTTATTAGCAATTTTATAAACCTGTACAAAATGAAATTTCTTAGGAAGCTGCTGGTGTTCATACTCATTGTTATTGTATTTGGTGGCGCGGCCGTATGGATCATTTATTACTTTAAAAACATCGAGAAAAAGGAGCTCACCTACGAGCTTCGCAAAAACACCAACGGAAGTTATGCCGAGCTGGAAAAAGGCTTTACCCATTACGAACTGGATGGCCCTGACAGCGGCAAGGTAATATTACTACTCAATGGCTTCAGCGTACCCTACTATATCTGGAACGGCACCTATGAATACCTTACCTCGCACGGCTTCAGGGTATTGCGCTATGATATGTATGGCAGGGGTTTTTCTGACAGGCCTAACGCTACCTATAATAAACAGCTTTATTTTGAACAGCTGAATGAGCTGATAGACCAGCTACATTTAAAGCAACCCTTTAATATTGCCGGTGTTTCTTTTGGTGGATTGATGGCAGCTGATTATGCCGCTGCCTATCCGGAAAAGGTAAATAAAGTGGTATTGATCGACCCGGCTTACAATTTTGACCATCCCTCGACACCGGAACTGGCAGAAAATTTTTTAGAGGCATTAGACCCTGAAAAAAGGGCCCTGAGCCAAATGGAGGATTTTAAATACCCGGATAAACACCCTAACTGGGTGGACCAATACCGCCCGCAAATGGAATACAAAGGTTTCAGGCACGCGCTTGTTTCTACACGCTATAATTATGGCAGCGACAATAACAAAATTTACACGGCGCTCAACAATGCCCATAAACAAGTGTTATTAATATGGGGAAAAGACGACAAAACCGTACCTTTTACCTATAGTAAGGATATACAACAAGTTTTAAAAACAGAATTTTTGCCGGTTGATGACGCGGCCCATCTACCACACCTGGAGCAGCCTGATGTGGTAAACCCCGCGCTGGTAACATTTCTGAAAAAATAACATCTAAACACTAAAAACAATAAAATGGACACCTCACTTATTACTACCAGCACCGGTTTGGAAGGCTACAAAGTTGTTAAACACCTTGGCGTTGTACGTGGCATTACTGTACGCAGCCGCAGTGTTGTAGGTAACTTTGCCGGCGGTATACAATCATTATTTGGCGGCAGGCTTTCTGTTTACGTGGAGCTATGCGAGAACGCCCGCGAAGAGGCTTACCACCTGTTGATACAGCATGCGCAGGCACTTGGCGCTAACGCCATCATCAACATGCGTTATGATGCCAACGAGGTAATGCAGGGCATTACCGAAGTACTGGCCTATGGCACCGCTGTTGTGGTTGAAAAAAGCGAATAAAACAGCTTAACCGAAATAATAAAAAAGGGATGTGGTTATACAGCACATCCCTTTTTTATTGCAGGCGTTTTTGTGCCAGTTCGGTGCGGTAGATCTCGTTCAGTTTTGGCGATGGATCGGTTAGGAGATATATTCTAACGCCATGCTCGCGGGCCAGGGGTGTTTTTACCTGCCCAACCAGTTGATAGCTACCAACCAACGGGCTTAAGCGGCGCTCCACATTATCATCATCGTCCACGTAAATAATGTATTTAGCGTTAAGGTTATCCGGCGCCCATAATTGAAAACTGCTGTTGAGGGAAGCTACTTCCGGCAGTCCATAAATTTTTCTATAATGATGCAGAGCACCGGCCTCTCCGTAATTATCAGCATATAATTGTGTATTCTTTTGCTGCTCGGGAGTTAAGTTATGATAAACATCGGCCGCTTTTCTGGCCATTTCATCCCAACCGAGCATATCGGCGTAATCCTGCGTGAGCGGGTGCTGCTTTTGATCTTCCCAGGTAACTATAAATTTTATAAAAGGAAGGCTTTCTGTTTTACGCTTGATAAAACTTACGGTATCCTGTAATGGCAGTATAGGTAGTACCAACGGCAGCAAAAGCATGTTAGGAACAACCACAACAACCAGCGCCAGGCTCCTTAATAGGTAGGCTTTTCGCTTTAAAACACGCTCAAACGCGAAACCTCCTGTGGCAAAAAGCATTGGGTAAGCACCAAATATGTAATAGCTTTTACCGTTCATTTCCAGCAGAAACAGGAAAATAAGGATGTAGGCTATGGCCATAAACCTGAACCTGCGCAACCTGAATGATACAAACAATGCGATAAAACCACTTAGCCACACAAATAAAGCGGTGCCGTTTACCAGTAACTGCTGCTCAATAAAATCAATCGGATGCACATAGTCCAATTGGGTTTCGCGCAACTCTTTCATGTGCGTAATTACCGGCAGATGGTGCACGAACTGCCATATCACATTCGGTAAAAATATAACTGTAGCAACTAATGCCGCGTACAATACATGGCGGTTAAAAAGCAGCTTTCGTTCGCGGCTGATAAGGATGCCTATAATCAACGAACCGGTAAAGAAAGCCATGGTATATTTAGTGAGCATACCCAGCCCTACGGCAGCGCCAAGCCAGTACAGGTAGCGAACATCGGCAGTGTTGAGGTATTTGCAGAAAAGCCAAACGGTAAGCACCCACCAAAGCTGATCAAAAACAACAGGCTGGAATAAATAACCGCTGGCCGCAAACGCGGGAGAAAAAATAAGCGCCAAACAAGCTACAGTAATGGCAAAACGTTTACCGCCAAGTTCAACCGTAATTAACCCGGTTAGCCAGATGATCAATCCGCTGGCAAGCGTTGAGAAGATGCGGGCCGCAAATACAGAGTCGCCGAACACACTTAGCGTAATTTTAGCCAGTAAGGCAATAAATGGCGGCACTTCTTTATAACCCCAATCAAGGTGGTCGCCAAGCACAAGGTGCAGCAATTCATCACGGTGAAAGCCGAAATTTTTGATGGCAAAGAGGTTAAGGATAACCTTAAGGGCTACAAATATGAGGATAAACGGGAAGTACGAAGATTTCCGGTTTTTGTAAGACATCTCAGTTAGTTGTACTGGAAGCTATAAATGTAGTAAAAAGCTGTTGAAGGTGAAAGGCGAAAGATAAAGGGTAAAGATTTTGGATCAATTCTGTGAGAATTATAAAAATAAAAAGGCGAAAAATTAAAGAAACCTTTAACCTTTCGCCTTTTAGCTTTAAGCTCCATTTAAACGCGTTTAATATCCGCGCCAAGCGCGCGCAGGCGCTCGTCGATATTCTGGTAACCGCGTTCTATCTGTTCTATATTGTAGATGGTCGACTGCCCTTGTGCCGATAGCGCCGCGATCAACAGCGATACGCCTGCACGAATATCCGGCGAGGTCATGGAAATACCACGCAGCTGGATTTGTTTATCCAAACCAATAACGGTAGCACGGTGCGGATCGCAAAGGATAATATTGGCGCCCATATCCAGCAGTTTGTCCACAAAGAACAGGCGGCTTTCAAACATTTTCTGGTGTATCAATACCGAACCTTTTGCTTGAGTAGCGACTACTAATACGATACTTAACAAATCCGGCGTAAAACCAGGCCATGGCGCATCAGCCACGGTAAGCAGCGAGCCATCAATGAAGGTATCTATCTCGTAATGTTCTTGCGATGGGATGTAGATATCGTCGCCACGGCGCTCCAGTTGAATACCCAGGCGTTTGAAAACGTCAGGTATCATACCTAATTCGTCATAGTGTACATCTTTAATGGTGATCTCTGAACCGGTCATGGCGGCTAAGCCAATGAAGGAACCGATCTCGATCATATCCGGCAGCATACGGTGCTCTGTACCATGCAGTTCGGTTACCCCCTCTATGGTTAACAGGTTTGAACCTATGCCACTAATTTTTGCGCCCATGCGGTTGAGCATTTTACAAAGCTGCTGCAAATAAGGTTCGCAGGCTGCGTTGTATATGGTAGTAGTGCCTTTAGCCAGTACCGCAGCCATAACAATGTTAGCCGTACCGGTAACCGATGCCTCATCCAGAAGGATATAAGTACCCTGCAGGTTTGACGCGTCGACATTGTAAAAACCGTTCTCGGGGTTAAAATCAAAGCGGGCACCCAGTTTCTCAAAACCCAGGAAGTGGGTATCTAACCTGCGGCGGCCAATTTTATCGCCCCCCGGTTTAGGGATGGATGCACTACCGAAACGTGCCAACAGCGGGCCAAGGATCATGATAGAGCCACGGAGGCCGCCGCCTTTGGTTTTAAAGGCTTCGGAATTAAAAAAGTCCTGGTCAATTTCCTTGGCTTCAAAAGTGGCCGTATCGCGCGAAATGCGGTTAACCTCTACGCCCATGTCGCCCAAAAGCTCTATCAGTTTATTCACATCCTGTATGTCAGGGATGTTGCTGATGGTCATTTTTTCGCCGGTCAATAATACGGCTGATATAATTTGTAAGGCTTCGTTCTTAGCTCCCTGGGGAATAATTTCACCCTTAAGCTTTTTACCGCCCTGTATCTCGAATGCGTTTTTCATCTTTAGTTAATGGTTGATGGTTCATAGTTCATGGTTCGGATCAGAAAGCCGAAACATCAGTACCTCGCAAAGATTATAAAATAATTGCAATGCCGCAGGCAGTCTGGCTCATTTCTACGATCTATGAACCATTAACTATGAACACATGTTCAATTAATATTTTTTCGCTCCACCGTTATTGCGGTTGCGGTTATTTTGGTTGTTGTTACGGTTTTGGTTGTTATTGTTCTGACGACCGCCGCCAGCGCTACCGCCACGGTTGTTTTGGTTATTCTGACGGCCGCGATTGTTGTTATTATTCTGGTTGTTATTATTGGTACGGAACTCCACCTTATTAAGGTTAATGTTCTCTTCCAGTTTAAGTTCACCGTTTGATAACGAGTAAAGGTCATTCAGGATGATCTCGTCAGCCACAGAATCCTTATTCCACTGCACGTAAGCCATTTTCATGAAGTTGGCTATGGCTTGTACCATGTGGCGCTTACGCTCGGGCTCCTCAATGGTTTTAGCTTTTTGTATCATCAGCTCAATGGTTTTACCATAATGGCGGGATTTGATGCGCTGATTTGGATATTTCAAAGGCTCCGGCTTAATATGGATAGCCTCTTCCGTTGGTTTGGGGTACGGCGAATCAACATCCAACTGGAAGCCGGAGATAATGTGCAGGTGATCCCAAAGTTTGTGTTTAAAATCGGCCACATCGCGCAGATGGGGGTTAAGGAAACCCATCAGGTCAATAACTACCTGTGCGTAGCGGTTACGTTCTTCCTTGGTTGGCAGCGCAACAATGTATTTCACCATGTTTTGCACATTGCGGCCGTATTCTGTAAGTAAAAGTTTGCTCCTGGTTGAGTTATAATCAAACGGACCAGGCAAGTTGGTTAATGCCATGTATATTTTTCTATTAAATAAGTTCGTGAAATGTTTTTAGCTCATGGACGATTACACAGACTGAAAGCGGAAACCGGAGAACTAAAATGGAATACTTTGTAGTAATGCAAATATACAGTAAATGTGTTGAGATGCAAATATTCTGTTTAGCGCATAATTTCTGCTATTTTAGCAATTAAGCAATATAACAATGTCCGCAATTATCACCTCAATAGATATTTACCGCTTTAGCATCCCTATGGTACCTTTTACCATTGCTACCGGAACGCTGGATCATGCGCAAAATGTTTTTATCAGGGTGCATACTGATGCCGGTTTTTATGGAGTGGGCGAATGCTCGGCCTTCCCGATGATCGTTGGCGAAACGCAGGATACCTGCCTGGTGATGGCAAAAGATTTCGCGGAGTTATGGAAAGGGAAAAACGCGTTGGATATAGAGGCCAGGTTGCAGGAGCTGCACAGCTTTACCGCCGGCAATACCACTATAAAAAGCGCGTTTGATATGGCCTTGTATGATATTGCCGCTAAACATGCAGGTTTGCCTTTATACAAATTCCTTGGTGGCGAAAAGCGCGAAGTAGAGAGTGATATTACTATTGGCATATCCACGCCGGAGGATATGGCTAAGCAGGCAGTAGCATTTAAAGCAAACGGTGCCAAAATATTGAAAGTTAAACTCGGTAAAAATGCCCAAACCGATACAGAGCGAATAAAAGCCATCAGAGAAGCCGTTGGTGCTGATATGAAGATCCGCGTGGATGCCAACCAGGGCTGGACTTTCGACGAGGCTGTTTTTGCCCTGCAAGCCATAGCCGAGCACGACATAGAATTTTGCGAACAACCTATGCGTACCTGGTATGATGATAAGCTACCCGCGCTAATGCGCCTATCGCCGGTTAAAATAATGGCCGACGAAAGCGTTTATAACCACCACGACGCGCGCAAACAAATCGAAAGCGGCAGCTGCCATTACATCAATATTAAAATGGCCAAGTCCGGCGGTATACATGAGGCCCGAAAAATTCATGATGTAGCAGCCGCGCATAACACGCCGTGTATGATGGGCGGCATGCTGGAAAGCCGTATAGCCCTAAGCAGCAAACTGCATTTCGTGTACGCCAGCCCGAATATCAAATTTTACGATATGGATACCTGCATGCTGGGCCACCTGCAAGACCCTTGCGTAGGCGGGGTTACTTATGATGGTTACAAACTCAACATCAGCGATGCGCCGGGAATTGGAGCCGATGCGGATGAAGGGTTTTTGGATGGGTGTGAAAAGTTTAGTGTTTAGCATATAAACCTGTAATGAACAATTGTCGTCATGCCGAATTTATTTCGGCATCCCACATGATGAGGCCGTGCTGAGAATTAACGATAGTCCGCTCAATAGCCGCGGAGGGCTGTTACTTTTTACTTGATCAAAAAGTAACCAAAAAATCAAGTCAGCAAAGAGGCTTCTCTGCCGCACAAGGCCTTTGCCAGGCAAAGCGGACAGAACCACGGGCTGGAAATCTCTTACCCCATACATTAAGGCCATTGCTCTGTAATAGATTTCACAATGCCCTTTCAACCACACAGACCCATCATTTTCTGCCGCTTTCGCCCGAAGCTTTTTGCTGACAGGAGAGAACACCTTCTCATTCTAAGCGAAAGCGAAGAATCTAAGTACGCGATGTGCATGTCGTAGATCAGATGCTTCGTTCCTCAGCATGACAAGATGAATACAGTGTAACAACGAACCTAACACATCCGAAATTGCGACATAGTGTAACGTGCGGATAGTACAGGCATTGCTAAAGCACAACCATTGTAGCGCGTTACCAAGTCGCGAGTTTTTTCTTTGGTTACTTTCTTTTTTGCAGAAAAAAAGAAAGTAACATCCACAAACGAGCAAATGCTACACTGCCATTCCTAACGAAGAACTATCTACGAGATTGCCACGCTATCGCTCGCAATGACATAGTTTTAAACAAAAAGAGACGCGAAATTTCGCGTCTCTACAATAACGTATCGTGGTGTATGTCTACTTACTCAACTCCGCGAAGTACTTATGAAACAGCGGGATAGTTTCAATGCCTTTATAGTAATTAAAAATATCGTATTTCTCGTTTGGCGAGTGCAGGGCGTCGCTGTCTAAACCAAAACCCATTAGTACTGTTTTTATACCTAATTCAGCTTCAAATAAGGCAACAATTGGGATGCTGCCGCCGCCGCGTGTTGGGATTGGCTGTTTGCCAAAAGCTTCGGCTATGGCCTTTTGCGCCGCACGGTAGGCCACGCTATCAGTCGGGGTAACTACCGGTTCGCCGCCGTGATGCGGGGTAACCTTTACCTTAACATATGGTGGTGCTATTTTCAGGAAGTGATCGGTAAACAGTTGGGTGATCTTTTCGCTCGTTTGGTTAGGCACCAGTCGCATAGATATTTTGGCATTGGCTTTTGAAGGCAGCACGGTTTTAGCGCCTTCGCCAATGTAACCACCCCAAATACCATTTACCTCGAGCGTTGGGCGGGTGCCGGTGCGCTCAAAGGTGCTGTACCCCTTCTCTCCCCAAAGTTCCTGTATGTCCAGGTCCTTTTTATATTCGTCTTCGTTATAAGGGGCCGAATTCAGAGCGTCGCGTTCAGCCTGTGTTAGTTCAATTACATCATCATAAAAACCAGGGATAGTGATATGGTTATTCTCGTCATGCAACGAGGCGATCATTTTGGCCAGGATAGTTGCCGGGTTAGCCACCGCGCCGCCGTAAACACCCGAGTGCAGGTCGCGGTTAGGGCCGGTTATCTCTACCTCCAGGTAGGATAAGCCACGCAAACCGGTTTCCAGTGACGGATGCTCCATGCTTATCATCGAGGTATCAGATATCAATACCACATCAGCCTTTAAACGTTCTCTATTGGCCTTAACAAATATGCCCAGGTTGTTTGAGCCTACCTCTTCCTCCCCTTCTATCATAAACTTTACGTTGCAGGGCAGGCCACCGGTTTGCATCATCAGCTCAAATGCTTTTACGTGCATGTAAAACTGGCCCTTATCATCACAGGCGCCACGCGCGTAAATTTTACCATCGCGCACGGTAGGTTCAAATGGCGGGGTATGCCATAGCTCAAGGGGGTCTGGTGGTTGCACATCATAATGCCCATATACCAATACCGTAGGCTTTGCCGGATCGATCAGCTTTTCGCCATACACAATGGGGTAACCCGCGGTTTGGCAAACTTCCACGTTATCCGCACCTGCATCGCGTAGCTTTTGTGCCACATAATCGGCCGTTTTTAATACTTCAGGTGCATACTTAGGGTCGGCACTTACAGAGGGGAAGCGCAGCAGCTCAAAAAGTTCACCGAGCATGCGCTGTTTGTTATCATCTATATATTGCTTTATCGTTTGCATAAACAAATGGTTTGCAGCAAATATAGTGTATTCGGCGATTACGATAACCTACCAAGCATTACCGTTATTAATTACTTTACCTGTTTACAGTGTAGTATAAATGGTTTCCGCAAAAATGGATGTATAAAGACCTTCAAACACCGTAACATTCGCGATTTCATTCCTTTCGCATAAAAATTTCCTCTGCTTTCACCGATGCAAAACACCCGTTTACCGACACAATTGCCCCATACATCTATTTGAGCCGAAACCGCTGTAACGTTTTTAAAGTGGTATCGTCTTATGAGTGTAATTAACAACAAGAAATAATTAAAATACTCACAATCAAAATATTAATAGTCATGAAAACTCAATTTTTAACCATAGCCACTATTGTAACTTTAGCCGTAGGTACCGTAACAACCGCCTTTGCAACCGATAACAACATTAACAACGAAAACAGCACTACCCTTACTAATGTAAGCAAGATCAATAAAATTGAGCTGCACGGAAATGTAGAACTGTATGTATCTGATGGCAGCGCCGACCAGGTGAAGGTTTATAATAAGTACTATGCAGAAAACGCTTTGGTGCAAAGCCAGAACGGTGTACTGCGTATCTCTTCGTACGCCGACCAGAAACTGGTGGTTTGGGTTACCGCTAATGACCTGCGCAGCATAACCGCTTATGATAACGCTTCTGTTAAATCATTCGGCGACCTTTCAAAAATCGACCTGAACGTTACGCTGAACAACAACGCTACTGCCGACCTTAAACTGGATGCTTTTAAAGCCAGCATCAACGTGAACGACCGCGCTAAAGCCAACATCAGCGGTGTGGTGAATGAGTATGACCTGAAACACGACCAGTCTGCCACCGTAAACCAAACCAACCTGGTTGCCGGCAACGCTAACAAAACCATCACCAACAAATTTGTAAAGGCTAACGATGCTGAATTAGCCGTACTGTAAGCAACACTTTTAAAGTTCAACATATATCAACAGAAAAGCCATCCGTGATTGACGGATGGCTTTCTTATTTTTTGTGGGCTTAGAGGCTTAAGCAGATATCGCGTTAATGATATCGTACTGCGTAATGATCTCTATCTTCCCCTGCTCGTCTTCAACCAATACCGCGATGTTGTCCTTGTTGATCATCCCGGAGATCTTATCAATAGACGTATTAAGATCAATAAAAGGGAAAGGCGCGGTAGATATGCTTTTAACTGCCTGAGATTTAATGCCAGGGTTTTCCATCAGCGAATCCAGGATATCGCTTTCCGTGATCTTGCCGATCACCATGCCTTGCTGGGTAACCGGTATCTGACTGATGTTAAGCGATTTAATTACGTTAATAGCTTCCAGAACAGTTTTTTCACAATCAATGGTGATAATTTCCGTGCTTTCTTTTTTGGCGATGATATCTTTTGCGGTCAGCTTACCATCTTTCAGGAAGCCACGATCGCGTAGCCAGTCATCATTATACATTTTTCCCAGGTAACGTGTACCGTGGTCTGGGAAAATGATCACCACTACATCGCCTTCTTTAAAACGGTCTTTCATTTGCAGCGTACCAGCGACAGCGGCGCCGGTAGAGTTACCGGCGAAAATGCCTTCCTTACGGGCGATTTCGCGGGTCATGAGGGCGGCATCCTCATCGCTTACTTTTTCAAAGTAATCTATCAGGCTAAAATCTACGTTCTGCGGTAAAAAGTCTTCACCTATACCCTCGGTGATGTAAGGATAGATCTCATCCTTATCAAATATGCCGGTTTCCTTGTATTTTTTAAATACGGAACCATAGGTATCAATACCCAATACCTGTATGTTCGGGTTTTGCTCTTTAAGGTAACGCGCCGTACCCGAAATGGTACCGCCCGTACCTACACCTACCACCAGGTGCGTAATTTTACCTTCGGTTTGTTCCCATATCTCGGGGCCGGTTTGCTCGTAGTGTGCCTGTGAGTTAGAAAGGTTATCGTACTGGTTTGGCTTCCAGGAATTGGGCACTTCCCGCTCCAGTCGCGATGATACGGAATAATATGATCTTGGGTCTTCCGGTTCTACGTTGGTGGGGCAAACAATTACCTCGGCGCCAAAAGCGCGCAGGGCATCAAACTTTTCTTTTGATTGTTTATCGGTACTGGTGAAGATACATTTGTAACCTTTAATAACCGCCGCGATGGCCAGGCCCATGCCAGTATTACCCGATGTACCTTCAATGATGGTACCGCCCGGTTTAAGCTTACCGCTCTTTTCGGCATCCTCAATCATTTTAAGGGCCATACGGTCTTTTATGGAATTACCCGGGTTGGTGGTTTCTATTTTGGCCAAAACCGTTGCCGGGATATCTTTTACTATTTTATTGAGCTTTACCATTGGCGTGTGGCCAATAGTTTCCAGTATGTTATTATACCACATATGCTAATTGTCTACTTATCCTGTATATTTAATTGGATAGCATACAAAATTAGGAAATATAAAGGCAGAAGCCTAAACAAGGAGCCAAGAAATGTCAATAAATACAGCGAAATGATATTTCAGGTTACCCTGCATCCCGGCTATAAAAAGCGGGTATGCGGGTTCCGAAATATCAATGTAGAAGGAGATGTTAGAACTTAAGGTGCTTAACGGTTAGGCCGCCGTTTATTAATTGCTTTAACGACTCTATACCTACATGCAGGTGTGTTTCTACATACTTCTCGGTTACACTTGAATCGCTTTCGGCGGTCTTCACCCCTTCCGGTATCATCGGCTGGTCTGATACTAACAGTAATGCGCCGGTAGGTATCTTGTTGGCAAAGCCGGTAGTGAAAATAGTAGCCGTTTCCATATCAATAGCCATGGCGCGCAGTTGCTTAAGGTATTTTTTAAATTCCTTATCATGCTCCCAAACGCGGCGGTTGGTGGTATAGCAGGTACCGGTCCAGTAATCGCGTGAGTAATCACGTATGGTGGTTGAAATAGCCTTTTGCAGCGCGAATGACGGCAAAGCGGGCACTTCGGCCGGCAGGTAATCGTTTGAGGTACCTTCGCCCCTGATGGCTGCTATCGGCAGTATAAGGTCACCTACGTTGTTCTTCTTTTTTAGGCCGCCGCATTTACCCAGGAAAATAACCGCTTTAGGTTTAATGGCGGTTAACAGGTCCATTACGGTTGCCGCTACCGAGCTGCCCATACCAAAGTTAATAATGGTAATACCATCGGCAGTTACGCTCTGCATGGGCTTATCAAGGCCCATAATAGGCGCGTTAGCATGCCAGTCAGAGAATAATTGTAAATACTTGGAGAAATTGGTCAGGATGATGTATTCGCCAAACTGGTCAAGCAGCCTGCCTGTATAGCGGGGCAGCCAGTTAGCCACAATAGCATCTTTTGTTTTAAGCCCGCTCTTTACGGGAGTTGACACCTCTTTAGGTGCTTTAACAGCGGGGGTGCTGTCTTCTTTTTTGATATCTAATTCTTCGTTCATACGATATTTATTTAGGCGGCCGGGCGGCCGCAGGTTATAAAAAACGAAACGTTTTTTATACAGCAAACCCCGGCTATTGCCAGGGTGCTTGGTGTTTTTGGGTATGCAAATATAGCAATTTGCTGTGATATATTTGTTAAGCCACCTTTAACTTTTTAAGATCGCTCTTATCAAATTTTTCGTGTGCATAGTCAAGCGTTATATTTAAGCGCTTGGCATCCTTCTTTGATGGTATTTCAAACATGGCGTCAATCATAATAGCTTCACATATGGAGCGTAAGCCACGGGCACCCAGTTTAAACTCCATGGCCTTATCAACAATAAAATCCAGTACTTCTGAGTCAAACTCAAGTTTAACACCTTCGTACTCAAACAGCTTTTTATATTGTTTAAGCAGCGAGTTTTTAGGTTCGGTAAGGATATTGTGCAGCGCCTCCCTATCCAGCGGGTTAAGGTAAGTAAGCACCGGCAAACGGCCTATTAACTCAGGTATTAAACCAAAGGATTTAAGGTCCTGAGGGGTAATGTACTTGTACAGGTTCTTCAGGTCCACCTCGCTATCATCGCGCTTAAACTTGTAACCCACGGTTTGTGTGCGCAGCCTGCTGGCTATCTTTTTTTCGATACTGTCAAAAGCGCCGCCGCAAATAAACAGGATATTGCTGGTGTTTACCGTGATCATTTTCTGATCGGGGTGTTTACGCCCACCCTGTGGTGGTACGTTAACCATGGTACCTTCCAGTATCTTTAACAGGGCCTGTTGTACCCCTTCGCCGCTTACGTCACGAGTAATGGAAGCGTTATCGCTCTTACGGGCTATCTTGTCCACCTCATCAATATATACAATGCCGCGTTCGGCAGAGTTTACATCATAATCGGCGGCCTGCAAAAGGCGCGTAAGTATGCTTTCTACGTCCTCTCCTACATAACCCGCCTCGGTAAGTACGGTAGCATCGCATATGCAAAAAGGCACGTTCAATACTTTGGCAAGCGTTTTGGCCAGCAGGGTTTTACCCGTACCGGTTTCGCCCACCATAATAATGTTCGATTTTTCTATCTCCACCTCATCCTTGTCCACGCGCTGGTTAAGGCGCTTGTAGTGGTTATATACGGCAACCGACAATACTTTTTTGGCATCGTCCTGGCCGATGATATACTGGTCGAGGTGAGATTTGATCTCAGAAGGCTTCAGTACCGAAGGGACCGCCGGCGACGCTTTTACTTTACGCACCTTTAGCTCCTCGGCCAATATCTCGTTTGCCTGATCAACACATTTATCACAAATGTGTGCGTCAAGGCCGGCTATCAGCATCAGGGAATCCTGTTTACCTGCACCACAAAACGAGCATCTGATCTCCTTGCTGTTCTTATTCATTTTAAAGTTCCTCTTTTATCAAAAATAAACAATTAGCGGATGTTTACAAACCCGCTACTGTTAAAGGGTTACAACCGCTAATTGTTTATAAATTATTTATTTGTGTTGGCTTTTAACACTTCGTCAACCATACCAAATTCTTTTGCTTCTTCGGCGATCATCCAGTGGTCGCGGTCTGATGCGTCCCAAACTTTCTGGTAATCGGTACCGCTGTGGTCAGCAATGATCTGGTACAGCTCTTTCTTTAATTTAGTGATCTCGTGGTAAGTGATCTCGATATCAGACTGCTGGCCCTGCGCGCCGCCTGATGGCTGGTGGATCATTACCCTCGAGTGCGGCAGCGCGGCACGCTTGCCTTTAGCGCCTGCCACTAAAAGCACCGCGCCCATTGAAGCGGCCATACCGGTACAAATGGTTGCTACATCATTAGAGATGAACTGCATGGTATCATAAATGCCTAAACCGGCATATACCGAACCACCCGGCGAGTTAATATATATCTGGATATCGCGCTTACTGTCTGCTGATTGCAGGAATAATAGCTGCGCCTGGATAATATTGGCATTTTGGTCATAGATGGCATCGCCCAGGAAAATAATGCGGTCCATCATCAGGCGCGAGAATACGTCCATCTGGGCAATATTCATCGGGCGCTCCTCAATGATGTAAGGCGTCATGCCGGTAGGTAATTTCGCCCGATCAACACCGGCCATAAATTTATCTACATATAAGCTGTTTATGCGGTGATGCTTAACAGCATATTTACGGAATTCATTTCTATCAATATTACTACTCATGGTATTTGTTTGTTAAGTCTTTTTTTAATTCAAGGTAAGCGGGATAAATATAGTTTTTAGTTGAATAGATTTATTACAATTAAGTTTTTATAAAGTAAAATTTAAAGCCTCACCTAATCCTCTCTAAAGGAGAGGACTTGAACTCTTGCTTTGTAAAGCCCTCTCCTCTGGAGAGGGTTAGGTGAGGCCTAAAACACAAAAGCATTTGCTGGTGGGCAAATGCTTTTGGTGAAAGTTATATGAGCGGAAATATTAGTCTTCCAGTTTGTTAAACTCGGTAAACAGTATTTCTTTTTTATCAAGTGTAATTACGCTTTTGATATAATCAAAAACCTTAACGGCTTTCACTTCTTCAAATATCTTGTTAGCGTTTTCCTTGTCCTGCAGGTACTGAACGGTGTATTGCGCTAACTGCTCTTCAGAAAGTGATTGCTGGCTGTACATCCTGAACTGGTTGTTTAGGCTTTGTTTAGCGTAAGCGAAAACCTCATCATATTTGATCTCAATTTTGTTATCAACGATGACCTTGTTAGCGATAAGCGTCCATTTAAGGTTTTTCGCGAAATCGTTATAACCACCTTCCAATTCCTCGTCAGACAGTTTTTCGTTGGTGGCTTTTAACCAACGTTTCAGGAATTCGTCAGGCAGTTCAAACTGTACTTTATCTAAAGTAAAGTTGTAGATATCGTTTTGCAGTTTGCGCTCGCTATCCTGCTGCATCATGGTTTCCAGTTCTTCAGTGATCTTCTCACGGAAGCCTTCTTCTGTGGTTACCACACCTTCACCAAATAATTTATCAAAGAACTCCTGGTTCAGGTCGGCCTCATCTAAACGGTTTACATTTTTTACCGTTAATTTAAAGCTCGACTTTAGCTCAGCGGATTCATCTTCTTCTATTTTTAACAAACCGGCAACTTTAGCCGCGTCGTTATCAAAAGCTTTCTGAAGATCAATAGTTACTTCATCGCCTTTCTTTAAACCGATCAATGATTTTTTAACTTCTTCATTTTTGATCTGGTCTAAACGTACCGATGTAGTGTTGCTAATGCCTCCTTCAAAAACAGCACCATCCGGAGAAAGTTGTACTAATTCTGAATAAAGCACGTCATCGTCTGCCGATACGTCAGGGTTTGTCATTTTGCCATAGGCACGGCGGATGTTTTTGATACGAGAAGCAAGGGTTTCATCATCTACCTTGATCACATATTGGGTAAGCTTATCTTTTGATGAAAATTCAACAGCAAAATCAGGAGCAAGGCCTAACTCGTATGCAAATTCAAATTCGTCGTTAAAATCCCAGTTATACTCTTTGGTATCCTCATCCATTTTTGGAAGCGGCTGGCCTAATACTTCAAGTTTTTCTTCCTCGATAAATTTGTTCAGGCTGTCTGACAGTAAAGTGTTGATCTCGTCAACCAAGATATTTTTACCGTACATTTTTTTAATGTGAGCCGCAGGAACCATGCCTTTGCGGAAGCCCGGAAGCTGCGCTTTTTTAGCTTGTTCTTTAATAGCTTTATCAACCTTCGGCTGGTAATCGGCCGGGCTAAGACTGATCTTTACAACTGCATTCAGGCTGTCTTTTTTCTCCTGTGATATATTCATCTTTTACCGTTTTGTTAATGTTATGCTACATAGCCGTTATTTTGTAAGCTACGTAAAAAATAGAGGCGCAAAAGTATGAATTTATTTTGAGAAATAGTGGTGTTTTACAGCACACTAAATTGAATATTTATACAGGCGGCCCTGCTATGCAGAATGCAGGAAAATACAACAGCCGGAGCCTTTTTTATCTGGGCTCCGGCTGTTGCTTATCTAAAAATTGAAATATGCTTACTGTACCTTGTTAACAGAAACCGATCCTTTTTTATCCGTGCTAATAGTGGGGTTGCCCCGGTATTTAACGTCAGAGGCACCTGTACTTTTAATATTCAGTTCGTTTAACACGTTAACATTGCATTCGCTGGCGCCCGTGGTACTTAGGTTGTAACGGCCAACTACAAAATCGAGCGCGTTAAGCTTACCCGAGCCTGTAAGGTGCACATCGGCCGTGGCAGCCTGCCCGCGTAAAACCAGCTCGGTACTGCCTTTACCATCAGCGCGCACATTGGTCGCGCTCATATCCAATTCAACTTTTGTGGCACCCTTAAGTTCGAAACTAATGTCCTTTACATTCAGCCGCCCTTCAGACTTTACCTCTACCGAGCCCGATGCTTTTATATCCTCAATATTGCGCACACCTACTGTTACCGTAATGGCTTTGCCGGTACACAGGCTGCGGCGGCTATTAATTTTAAGGGTATTGCCACTCGTACTGGTTTCAATGTATTGCAGCAGGTTGTCATCAGCGGTAATGGTTAGGGTTTTGGAGCTATCCTGTTTCAGGAGCACGTTGTAAGCGCCTTTTATCTCCAGCCTGGAAAAATCGCCTGTCTGGCGTGTTTCGGTTTTCAAATTGCCCGAACCTTTTTTACACCTGAACCTACGGCAGGATGAAGTGATAACCGTTGCCGAAGCAAGTAAAACCAGCAGGGATATTTTAAAGTATGATCTTTTCATGATTACAAAGATTTAGTTGAAGTACGTTTTGACGATCTAATACAGCATGAAGTTACATTTTAAATTAAAAAAGCCATCATATTATATTAACGATGGCTATTTATGCAGGATAAGGTGGTTGATGTTATTCTTATAAACTTGATAGCGCGTTGCTTTTGCTGAGTGATACAATAGGGGCTTTTACAACGTTAACAGCTACGAGTTGTGCATGGTTAACACTGGCAGTTTGCGCATAACGCAGGTTACAATCATTCACGTTACCGGCAAGCTGGGCTTTGGCCGCATCATTTACGGTGATGTTGGCTTTGTAGGCATCCAGTTTCAAGTCGGCGGTAGCGCCGTTATGCAGGTTAACATCCAGCTCTATTTTTGAAAGCTTACCGAATGATGTTACACTGGCGTTGTCATAAGCTTCTATAAAACGCAGATCATTTACGGTAACCCAAACCACCAGTTTTTCACCGGCGTATGAGGATATGCGCAGCACACCGTTACGGCTTTGCACCAGGGCGCTTTCGGCATAATATTTATTGTAAACTTTTACTTTATCGGTATCACCGTCTGATACGTATAACTCCACATTACCGCGTACCTCAATTTTATTGATCTTGCTTACGTTGGTTAAAACAGTGGCTTCGTTGTTGTCGCCTGTTGTTACTTTTGCAAAGGTATTTTTGGTAGTTACCATGGCCATAAACATAATGGCTGCTATGGTTAAAATTCTTGCTTTCATGACTCCTAATATTTTGATTGTGAATAATATATGTTATGTTTTTATTGAACTAATTACACATATATGACGCCTCCGGGCGTCATACGTTACAGCCAATAAGTGTGTATTAGACACAGTGCGGGTTTTAGTCGGTAAAGAGGGCGTTAGGGTCGGTGAAAACGGAAGCCGGTATCAATACCGACAGAGGAAGATGAGGACTACAGATAGTAAATTTCGCCGTTGGTTTTTATTTTGGCGGCATCCAGCAAAAGGCGCAGGGTACGTATCTTTTCTCTTTCGGTACCATATTTAAGCGCTGGTATAAGTTCGGCGATGGTATGCGGGCCATTGCTGAGCGCCTGTACGATCTCGCTGGTAATATGATCGGTTATTTCGCCGCTATTTTGCTGCCGGCGTTCTTCCAGGCAAACATCGCATATACCGCATTTTGGGGCTTCAGGCTCATCAAAATAAGTTAATAGCTGCCTGCTGCGGCAAACAGGCGTGCCCGTATACGCAAAAACGGCATCCAGCTTTTTACGGTAGGTTGCCTTACGCTGCTCAATGGCCACCTTGTTAATATATAAATGATTATTGGGCTGCCTTGGCTTTAACCAGGTAATCTGTGGCTGGTCGGTTTGGGGCAGGTAGCTCAATATATCAAAGGCTTGTAACTGCTGCAGGCCGGTAACTACCTGTTGCACGCTCATGCCTGCGCGCCTGGCAATGTCAAACTCTTTTATACGCACATAGTTCTCAAATGAGCCCCCGTACGAGCGCAAGAGGGTTTTAACAAAGGGGTCCCAGCCGGGGTTTTGTATCTGGAAGTTATATAATTCCTCGTTAAGCACCTCAAACCTGAAACGCGAGGGCAAAAAAACACTCTCCGTAAATGACACGTACTCGTCCTGCTCCAGGAATTTCAACGCGTTAAGGGTTTTAATGGCGTCGAGCTCAAAGCGGCTGCAAAACTCGGCTATGTCCAGGTCAAAGCTTATCCCCTCGCCTGCCTGGTAAGCCAATTGGCAGTAATTACCCAGGCTGTGGTAGATCTTCTTGATCTCCTCAACCGACGGAAAGCTTTGCTGCATTTTCTTTTGATACAGTGCACGGTCTGCCGGGTGATAGAGCAGCACCGCGTAGGCTTTATCTTCATCGCGCCCTGCCCTGCCTGCCTCCTGGTAATAAGCCTCGAGGCTATCAGGCATATCCTTGTGAATTACAAAGCGTACGTCTGGCTTGTCAATCCCCATACCAAAGGCGTTGGTTGCCACAATTATGCGGGTAGCGTTACTTTTCCAGGCGTCCTGCTTTTCGGCGCGTTCATCGGCGGGTAACCCGGCATGGTAATAATCGGCACTGATATGGTGCCTGCGGTAATGCTGGGCTATTTCAAAGGTTTCCTTGCGGGTACGTACGTAAACTATGCCGCTACCGGTGATACCATGGGCTACATCTAACAATTTACGCAGTTTATCCTCCGCTTCCTGTACCACGTAGCTCAGGTTTTTGCGCTCAAAACTTTTACGGAATACTGCCCCGTTCCTAAACGCTAATTTTTCCTGTATATCGCCCTGCACATCGGCTGTAGCGCTGGCCGTTAAGGCTAACACCGGCACAGCGGGGTGCAGTTCGCGGAGGCGGGCAATATGCAGGTATGGCGGCCGGAAATCATACCCCCACTGCGAAATACAATGCGCCTCATCAACCGCGAACAGGTTTACATTCATGTATTTGATGCGCTCGCGCACCAGGTCAGACAATAAACGCTCGGGCGACAGATATAAAAACTTTACCGGGCCGTAAATACAATTATCAAGCGCGATATCTACCTCGCGCCTGCCCATGCCCGATACAATGGCCATTGCAGCTATGCCGCGTGCTTTCAGGTTTTCTACCTGGTCTTTCATCAGGGCGATGAGCGGCGATACCACAATGCATATCCCCTCTTTGGCTAAAGCAGGCACCTGGAAACAAACCGATTTACCCCCACCTGTTGGCAACAGCGCCAAGGTATCGCGGCCCTGCAATACGGATGTAACAATCTCCTCCTGCATAGGCCGGAACTGATGGTGCCCCCAGTATTGTTTCAGTATTTCGCGTGGTGTCATTGCTTTTACGAAAAAAGCCCGGCAAGCGGGCTTCTAAAAAATATATTCTTGCAGGCTATTTATCTGCTCTTTATATCTGTATAATCTCTGTTGATTTCGCCAACATAAACCTGGCGCGGCCTGCCAATAGGCTCCTTATTGGTTTTCATTTCTTTCCACTGAGCAATCCATCCCGGTAAACGGCCAAGGGCGAACAACACGGTAAACATTTCTGTAGGGAAGCCCAGGGCCGTATAAATAATACCCGAGTAAAAGTCAACGTTAGGGTACAGTTTACGCTCCACAAAGTAAGGGTCGCTCAGGGCTACTTCTTCCAATTTTTTGGCAATGTCCAGAGTTTCGTCCTGCACACCTAATTTTTCCAGGATATCATCGCATGCCTTTTTGATGATCTTGGCACGCGGGTCAAAGTTTTTGTACACACGGTGACCAAAACCCATTAAACGGAACGGATCGTTCTTGTCTTTCGCCTTGGCTACCCATTTATCTACATCGCCGCCATCCGCTTTAATTTTTTGCAGCATTTCTACCACAGCCTGGTTGGCGCCACCATGCAGCGGGCCCCAAAGCGCTGAAATACCTGCCGAAATAGACGCGTACAAGTTAGCATCTGATGAACCTACAATACGCACAGTTGATGTAGAGCAGTTTTGCTCGTGATCGGCGTGCAGTATAAGCAGTTTGTTCATGGCATTCACCACTACAGGGTCAATTTCTATTTCCTCGGTGCGCTGACCAAAGGTCATGTGCATAAAATTGGTAACGTAATCGTATTTATTACGCGGGTAAATCACCGGGTGGCCTAATGATTTTTTGTATATCCATGATACCAGGGTACTCATCTTAGCGATCAGCTTGATGATCTCCAGGTTCACCTCCTCTGCGGTAAGGCCCTGCTTAAGCGATGCCGGGTTAAAAGCCGCCAAAGCGCCTATCAAAGAGGATAGCTGCCCCATTGGATGTGAGCCGGAAGGGAAGCCATCAAAAAACTTTTTCATATCCTCATGCACAAGGGTATGATGGCTTATTTCGTACTCAAACGCTTTTAACTGCTCTTCGGTAGGCAGGTTGCCATAAATTAACAGGTAAGCTACTTCAATAAACGTGCTTTTTTCGGCAAGCTCTTCTATTGCGTAACCGCGGTATTTTAATATTCCTGCTTCGCCGTCTAAAAAAGTGATAGCGCTTTTTGTGGCGCCGGTATTTTTGTAACCTATATCAAGCGTAACATATCCGCTCTGGTCGCGCAGTTTAGAGATATCTATGGCTTTTTCGCCTTCAGTGCCTTCAATTACAGGGAGTTCGTAAGTTTTATCGCCAATTTTTAGTTGTGCATTCTCAGACATAGGATATTTAGTATTTGCAACAAATGTAATTAAATCTGCGTATTAAAAGCTGCCAGATGTATTTACGATCTGTAAAATTGTTATTAAGTAATTATATTGTCGTCCCTAATTTGTTTGGCTATAATTTAAATTTTATCCAGCTGCATGCCGTTTAAAAATAAAACACCGTTTTTGTTTGATGATGACATTATCATCAATCGGTTTGTGCTGCTGGGCATATTATTGGCCTGCCCATTATTACATTACCTATGCTACTATAACAATTATGACCCGGTTTGGTTGCGGGTAATTAATATGGCCGTTTGCCTGCCTGCTTTACTGCTATCATATGGTAAAAAAAACACATTCAGGGTGGCCATTTACTTTACTATTATCAGCAACCTGGTTATTAATAATTACCTGTTGCTTGGTAATAATAATTTTGCGCATACCTATCTCTTAAACTCGTTAGTCATATTCACCGCGCTCACTTTATTTTGTAAAAAACGCGTTGAATTTGTCTGGCTTGCTATAATGAGTACCACAACCCTTTTTTGCGCCTATTTTTTTAACGATCGGGTACAATTAAACACGCTGCTTTTTACAACAGGTATATTTACTGCCATAACTTACATAGCTTACCTGGTAACCAAAGCTTATCAGGCGCGTTTTAACAAGGCGGTTAATAATACGGTTTTGCTTAACCGATCACTCCAAAACAGTGCTCAGCAGTTAGAGAAAACACAGCAACAGCTACACTCACTCATCAGCTCTGTTAATGACACTATTTTTGAATTTGATGAGAACCGCATATGTATAAATGCGTGGTTTGGCCCGCAAACGCCCCCTTACCTCAAGAAAGAACATTTCCTGAACAAAACTCTCTTACAGGCCATTGGAGAAGAACGTGCACGCCCGTTCACCAAGGTGTATGACTATGTAATAAAACACAAAAAGCCTTACAGTGTTGAATTTGCCTCGGTATATGGTGAACCAGGATGGTTTGTGGCAAAAGCCTCGCCGGTGATTGATATTGATGGCAACTATACCAAACGCATATCAGTTTCGGTGACAGAAATTACCGAACAAAAAAGGTTCGACGACGCGCTGATCGAAAATAAAGACCTGTTAATGCAGGCCCAGCGCATTGCCAAAATAGGTAACTGGTGGTATGATGCCGAAACCAGTGAAAACTTTTGGTCGGAGAGCCTTTATAATATCCTGGAAATAGATGATATACCTGCCGGCATCAGCAAGCTTGATTATTACATGCAAATGGTACACCCGGACGACTTCGAGGCTGTACGCGATTATCTTAATAATATTAACATTTCTGCCGCCAGCAGTATCGATCATAAGTTTAATACACCGAAAGGCAACCTTAAATATTTAAAAATTTTAAGAGGCGAGTTGCAGCTACTTGGTAATGGTGAGCTGAAACGGGTAGTGGGCATTATACAGGATATAACCGAATCAAAGCTGAATGAGAAAGCCCTAAAAATAAGCCAGGCCGAACTTTTGGAGGCACAAACCATAGCCAAAATAGGTAACTGGAAATGGGACAGCCGCAATAAGATACTTAGCTGGAGCGATGAGATCAATTCTATTTTTGAGATCAGCGAAATGGATGTATCATCGTCCAGATTTGGCAAAATACTATTACAGTATACCCACCCAAACGATGTGTACATTGCACGCAACCTGTTTAAAAGCGGCGATAATAATGGCAACTCCTCCGAATATCGCATTATAACCCCTAAAGGCCATATAAAATACATAAGTGTAATTACCGGCAAACTCATGTACCGCGAGGATGGCAGCGTGCGCAAAATTATAGGTACCCTACAGGATGTTACCCAACGGAAACAGGCCGAAATGGCCCACCGCCGTACCGAAAACAAATACCGCCTGGTGCTGGAAACCATTAAACTCGCCGCCGTGTCGCTAAACGTGCAGGGAAAGGTTATTTTTTGCAATAAATACCTGGCCAACCTGTTAGGTTATACCCAAACCGAAATAATGGGCATGGACTGGATGGAGCACTTTGTACCACGTGAGCATAGTGATATTATTACCGGTTGGTTTAGTAACGACAGTATAAAAGCGCATTATGTAAACCCCATAATTTGTCGTGATGGCGAACATCGCATCATTAGCTGGCAAAATACCGTAAGTTATGACGAAAACGGCCATATTAAAGAAACTACCAGCATTGGTGAAGACATTACTATACAGCAAAAAGTAAGGCAGGAATTGATTATGGCCAAAGAACAGGCCGAAAGATCATCTCATTTTAAGTCCGAGTTCCTCTCTATCATGAGCCATGAGATACGCACCCCTATGAACGCGGTAATAGGTACCACTAACCTACTGCTGGAGGAAGACCCCAAACCCGAGCAGATGGAGTACCTGAATATCCTCAAATTCAGCAGTGAAAACCTGCTTGCTATAATCAATGACATACTCGATTATAACAAAATTGAGGCGGGCAAACTGGTATTAAGCCATCTGCCGTTCAACATCCACCAGTTAGTACAAAATATCCGCCAGTCGTTTTACGCCAAAGCCGTTCAGAAAAACCTGGATATAGTATTAATTGATGACCAGCAGATCCCGCTAATGCTTAACGGCGACCAAACGCGCCTTAGCCAGATATTGATTAACCTGGTGAGCAACGCCGTTAAGTTTACACATACGGGCAAGGTTACCATAGCGGTACAACAGCAGGAAGAAACAGCCAATGATGTTTTGATCAAGTTTACTATAGCCGACACAGGCATTGGCATGTCTGCCGAAAACCTGGCCGTTGTGTTTGACCCATTTATACAGGGTCCGCAAACCATTACGCATGAATACGGCGGCACCGGCCTTGGTTTGGCCATCACAAAACGCCTAATTGAGCTGCACCAAAGCCACATAGAAGTGAATAGCGAATTAGGCAGGGGTACAGCGTTTACCTTTGCCATTCGCTTCGGAAAAACACAGGCAGAACCGGTAGTGGTAACATTTGAAGATAAAAAAGACACCCCCGCCCTGCCGGTTAGCCTCCGGGGCAAGCATATATTGGTTGTAGACGACAACAAAATGAACCTGATGATAGCCGCGAAATTTCTGAAGAAATGGGACGCGAAAGTATCACAGGCTATTAACGGGCAGTTGGCTATTGATCAGCTCAAGGCGGGTGAACAGTTTGACCTGATTATTATGGACCTGCAAATGCCGGTAATGGATGGCTTTGAAGCTACAACCATCATTAAGGCCGGTTACCCGCACATTCCTGTGATAGCTTTTACGGCTGACGCCATGCCCGAAACACATAAAAAAGCCTTTGATGCCGGCATGTGCGATTACCTTACCAAGCCATTTGCTCCTGAGGCTTTATTTGAAAAAGTTTCTAAATACTGTAATGCAAGCCAGCAGTCGCAAACAAGTGAAATTCCGGATGGGCACAGCATGTGATAGCCAATACGCAAATTAATTGGTCCGGATAGCTTCTACAGGGTCCAGTTTGGCGGCAAACCAGGCAGGTAAAATACCTGAGAACATACCTATAACTACCGATATGCCTATGCCGTAGATAATATTGCCGGCATCCAGCACCACCTGTACATCAAATATGGCTTTCACCGCGAAGGTGATAAGGTACACGAAAAACAACCCTATGAGCCCGCCAAGAATACACAATGCCACCGCCTCTATCAGGAACTGCAGCATAATGAAATAATTTTTGGCGCCTAATGATTTTTGTATACCAATGATGTTGGTACGTTCCTTAACAGAAACGAACATGATGTTGGCAATACCAAAGCCGCCTACCAATACCGAAAATATACCTATTACAAAGCCTACCTTATTTAACACGCCAAACACTTTATCCAGCTGGTTAGTTAAAATGGTTGATTTGTTGAGCGAAAAATCATCCTCAGCGCCGGGACGTATGCTGTGTACAGAGCGCATGATACCCCTTACCTCGCTTTCCACTTCCACATCGGTGAGGTTATCTTTACCGCGCACCACTATCTGCGGGCCATATTTATCGCTTTCAATATCGATAACGTTTTTAGCGAAATTTAAAGGCAATAATATTTCATTGTCACTGGTAATACCCAGCATGTCCTTACCCTCCTTGGTAAACACCCCTATAATGGTGATCTTACGGCCCATTATTTTAATTTGTTTACCCAAAGCGTTTCCGTCAGGAAACAGGTTTGAGGCAATATCGGCACCGATAACTGTTACCGGCGCACCCGTGCGCGATTCGATCTCGGTGAAATAGCGGCCATCCTGCAGGTCAAAGTTCCAGGTCTTGTCATGGTCGTGCGATACCGCGTCGATCTGCGCGCCATCAACCGTATTGCTGCCGTATTTTACTGTACGGTTATCAATACTTATCTCATAAGAAATAGCTTTAGCGGTTTGGCTGCGGCGGCTTATCTGGTCAAAATCCCGCAGTTTGGGTACCGGGCGTTGCATATACTTCCACCACGGAAAGTTCTCCTCACCTACCCAGGGCCACTTTTGTATGTATATGCTGTTACTGCCCAGCTTATTAACACTCTTTTGCAGGTTGTTACGCAGCGTATCCACTGCTGATGATACTGCTATAATGGTAAAAATACCTATGGTAACCCCCAGCAGCGAAAGCATGGTACGCAGCTTGTTTTGCCTCAAAGCATCATAGGCAAACAGGAAACTTTCGCGGATGAGTTTAAGTATGATCATATATACAACTATCGGTTAACGGATTTTACCTTTTATAAAACAGTATGGTTTAGACGATGTTTATGCTCTTAAGTTACAGCATTTTTTAATTAACCGCCTGTAACCCTTAATCATAAAAAATGGGGGCATAATTTATAATTTTTTTCTTACATTTGCGCCCTAAAAATTCATATATATCAGCATGAAATTATCTCAGTTCAAATTCAATTTACCTGAATCACTGATTGCCCATAACCCGTCTGACAAGCGCGATGAATCGCGTTTAATGGTTTTGCACCGCGATTCGGGCAAGATTGAGCATAAGATCTTTAAAGATGTTTTGGATTATTTTGATGACCAGGATGTAATGATCCTGAACAATACAAAAGTATTCCCGGCGCGCTTATACGGCAATAAAGAAAAAACCGGTGCTACTATTGAGGTATTTTTGCTGCGCGAACTAAACAAAGAGTTGCGCCTGTGGGATGTATTGGTTGATCCTGCACGTAAGATACGTGTTGGTAATAAGCTTTACTTTGGTGATGACGACCTGCTGATAGCAGAGGTGGTAGATAACACTACTTCACGCGGCCGTACTATCCGTTTCTTGTTTGACGGTACCGACGAGGAATTCCGCCGTAATGTGGAGATCCTGGGCGAAACACCGCTTCCTAAATATATTAAACGTAAGGCTACCGCCGAAGATAAAGAGCGCTACCAAACTATCTTCGCTAAAAACGAAGGCGCGGTTGCCGCCCCTACCGCGGGCCTGCACTTTAGCCGCGAGCTGATGAAACGCCTTGAACTAAAAGGTGTTGAATTTGCCGAGGTTACCCTGCACGTAGGTTTAGGTACTTTCCGCCAGGTGGAAGTAGAAGATTTGACCAAACACAAAATGGATTCGGAGCAATTCATTATCGAGCAGAAACAAGCCGATATTGTTAACCGTGCCATTGAGCGTAAAAAACGTGTTTGCGCGGTAGGTACTACATCTATGCGTACCATTGAATCTGCCGTATCGGCCAATAAAACGCTAAAGGCCGCTAACGACTGGACCAGCAAGTTCATTTTCCCGCCGTATGATTTTAGCATTGCCAACTCTATGATCACCAATTTCCACACGCCGGAGTCAACCCTGTTGATGATGATTTGCGCGTTTGGCGGTTACGAGCACGTAATGAATGCTTATGAAGTAGCGGTAAAAGAAAAATACCGTTTCTACAGCTACGGCGACGCGATGCTGATTATCTAAGTGATTAGAGGTTAGAGATTGGAGATTAGTTCTCCTTTCCAAAAAGTATATAAGGAGATATGGGGGTTACTCATATCTCTTTTTTGTTTTATACCTTTACCCCAACAACGTCATGCCGAATTTATTTCGGCAACCCACATGCAAGGTTTATAAACTTTTCTGATGGTATCCCGAAATAAATTCGGGGTGACGGGAATATTTAAATATGTCAACCCATCACCAATCACCAATCACCAATCACCATTACGCTATCATCGTTGCCGGTGGTACGGGGAGCCGCATGCAATCGGCCTTGCCTAAACAATTTATTGAGCTTTGTGGCGAGCCGGTTTTAATGCATACCATCAGGGCGTTTTTTGAGAGCGGGGCCGCGCCTAAGATCATTTTGGCGCTAAACAGCCATTACCATGAGCTTTGGGCTGAGCTTTGCCAGCAGCATAACTTCACTATCCCCCATACGGTTATAGCAGGCGGGGAAACCCGCTTCCACTCGGTAAAGAACGCGCTTGATGTTATTGATGAGGGCGATGCTGTTATAGCCGTGCATGATGCCGTAAGGCCGCTTACTTCCGCCGAGATCATTAACGAGAGCTTCCGTTGCGCCGCGCAAAATGGCTCGGTGGTAACAGCGGTTAAAAGCCGCGATTCGGTGAGGCAGCTCAACGGCAACACCTCCGCTTGTTTAGACCGCGAAAGGATATACCTGGTACAAACCCCGCAAACTTTCCGGTGTGACGTGTTAAAAGCGGCCTACAGGCAACCCTATAATGAGTTGTTTACAGATGATGCTTCTGTTGTAGAAAAAAACGGTACTGCTGTTACGCTTATAGAAGGCAGCCACAGTAACATCAAGATCACTTTTCCTGATGATATATTGATAGCCGAAACCTTATTACATAAAAAAGCCACCGGTTAAACCGGTGGCCGATATTTTACCTGCGTTATGCTCAGGCTCTTCTGATCACCCCCAGCAATAACGCGATGATAGCGATTACCAACAGAATGTGAATTAAACCACCTGCGTGGTTAACAAAAAATCCGAAGATCCATCCGATTACCAGGATGACGGCGATAATGTACAATAAACTTCTCATAGTGATGTTATTAAATAATGCTTAAGTGTTGTTTACTATTTAACCAACTGCTTTAAAAAAGGTTTTACAACCATTAGCTTTAACAGTTGAAAACCTATCAGGCCCTTCTGATAATGCCCAGCAATAATGCTATAATAGCTATCACTAATAAAATGTGGATGATACCGCCAGCGTCAGCGTAGAAAAAACCAAATGCCCATCCTATTATCAGGATTACCGCAATGATGTATAATAAGCCTCTCATTGTTTTGATGTTTTTGTTTAAGTAGATGTTAATTAAAACCACCATCTCTAAAATCATTCCAAAAAAACCTAAGGCATAAAAAAAGCCGCTTGTATCAAGCGGCTTTATGTTCAAGTATCAGTTTAGTACTCGTCCTCGTTAAAGAAGAAGTCGTCTTTTGTAGGGTAATCAGGCCATATTTCTTCAATATTCTCATACGGCTCGCCATCATCTTCAAGTGCCTGCAGGTTCTCGATCACCTCTACAGGTGCGCCTGAGCGTATGGCGTAATCAATTAGTTCGTCTTTTGTGGCAGGCCAGGGAGCATCTTCCAGGTGCGATGCTAATTCAAGTGTCCAATACATGTTTTTATCTTAAATGGTAAATATTCTATTTCTTCCTTTTTCGCAAAAGTATAATATTTTTAAAATGATAATCAATATTTTTTTCAAAAATTTCAAACTCGCGGAATCCACTGATTTTCAGGCAGGTTTCTTTCAAATACAACTATGCGTGCTAAGGTAAACAGGTAATCGCTTAATCTGTTGAGGTAGATGACCACTTTTTCCTCAACTTTACTTTCTTCAGACAAATGTACGCATAAACGCTCCGCACGGCGGCAAACACAGCGCGCCACATGGCAAAAAGATGCGATTGTACTGCCGCCGGGCAATATAAAATGCTTTAACGGGGGCAGGCTTTCGTTCATCCGGTCCATTTCCTTTTCCAGCAGTTCAACATCGGCCATATGCAGGTCGGGGATCACCATTTTGGAACGCTCGGGGTCGGCCGCGAGTGAAGAGCCAACCGTAAATAAGCGGTCCTGTATCTCTTTTAATACATCCTTATCATGCAAACTGATATCCTGGTCGCGGATAAGGCCTACGTAAGAGTTCAGTTCATCCACAGTTCCGTAAGCTTCTATGCGTAAATGGTATTTAGGCACACGCGTACCTCCTATTAACGAGGTGTAGCCCTTATCGCCGGTTTTGGTATATATCTTCATAAACAATTAAATAATTGCTGTGGCGTTTTATTATGCATATTTACAAAGTTTAAACTTAAACATACACTTTGTGTTTTGTACAAATAAAAATACGCCCCGCTATCATGAAGTTAATTGCATCAACCGTTAAGTTTACCACTATAACATTACTGGTCACCACCCTGCTTGGTTTTAGCTGCGGTAACAGTAACGCCAGGAAAACAACAGATAGCACCGCTGCCATTAAAACCGAAGCTGCCGCGGCACCATCATTCAGCAAGCTGCTGTCAGAAAAAGAGTTTAATGAGCTGTTTCCTCAGCGCGATAAATTTTACACCTACGCGGCTTTCATTAAAGCGGCTGATGAACTGGCGAAAATAAAGGTGCAGGTTACCCGCCGCGCGGTATCGGTTTACCAGTTTATCCGTACGGATAAAAGCACCGGTAAGGCTACCACTGTACGGCAGGATGCCGACTGGAACGAGGCCTGGGCCAAACAAAAACCCGATAGCACTTACACGGTTGACTATGGCGCTTTTTGTACCGCCGGAGATGCAACCACCAACAAACGGGAGTTAGCCGCGTTTTTCGCCCAGATAGCGCATGAAACCCGACACGGACAAAATGAAACGTATACGGATGGATTGATGCTCATACATGAAGCCAATACATCCCTCAACTACATTAGCGATAACGACGAATATCCGCCGGTTGCAGGGCAAAAATATTATGGCCGCGGCCCTATACAGTTGAGCTATAACGGCAATTATGGTTATGCGTCAGACTGCATATTCGGGGATAAAAAGATTTTGCTGAACAACCCCGGCCTGGTTGAAACCGACCCCGTAGTGGCCTTTAAAACCGCCATATACTTCTGGATGACGCCCGAAACCCGCAAGCCATCCGCGCATGATGTGATGACCGGCAAATGGCAGCCCAGCGCTGCCGATAAAGCCAAAGGCCGCACCCCTGGCTTCGGCATGACCATCCTGATCGTGAACGGCGAACTGGAATGCAACAAGGGCGAGAACAATTACAGCATGAAGGACCGCATTGGTTTTTACCAGTTCTTCCTGAAAAAATTAGGCGTTACCGACCCTAACTGCGCCTGTAGCTGCGGTAAAATGGAGCCATATAAGTACTGATATGGCGGCTGTTAATGCTACAGATAAACAATTTGGCCTTATTTAATAGTTAAACATTGAGGTTGTTATAAATGGATGGTTGTACTATCTTAGTAGCATGAACTCCTTATCAGTTGATGCCACAGGCCTTCCGGATATTGGCAAACACCCCTATGATACCACCTGCCAAAGGCTCAGAAACCGTTTCAGGATAGAGGTACCGGGTGATATTGATTTTAAACTTGAGCAATTTGAAACGCTTAACCACCACCAGGCAGTAAATATCCGCAACACCTTCGCCATTAAAAATCCTTGCGGCGACAGCTATGTTTTGCTGCTTGATACCGATACGGATATTTCGGCCATTAACCAGAAAAACAAAATACAACACCGTAATACCTTCCAGCCCTGGGCGCTGGCCTATCTCAAAAAAGATTTTGGCCGTGTAGTGATCCGTACCGAAACCATTATTGATAAGATAAGAGAGATCGTGTTCCCGATAGAGCTTGATCTAAAAGAAGATAAGGCATTCAGCAATCGTTTTTATGTATTAACGGACGACCGCCAGAAAACCGAAGCCGCCATGACAAAGGAATTTCGCGACGCGATCATGTCCATCAAAAAATCTGATTTTGTGATCGAGATCTACGAACACACGCTGATCATAGGCAACCACAAAACCGTTACGCCAGAAAATACACTTTACCTGGCCGATTTTGTGGCCCGGCTGGCAGAACTAAAGTGCTAACCTCACTGTGCTACCGCCGGTAAAATATACTGCTGCATCATTTTATCAACCTGCGCATGGGCATAACTTTCATTGTAGGCACTTGCGGTAACAACAACTACCAGCGGCAGGTTCTTAAACACAAATATCTTATTGCCACCATTGCCGGTACAATACCAGGTTTCGTAATACTTTCCGTTAACTTCGTAGGTTTTGTTCCAGAACAAGTAACCATAATAACCCGGCCCTACCATATCGGCCGGTAAGGCCATGTACCTGGTAAGTGTTTTTTGTACCCAAGCTTCAGGGAGTATCTGTTTGCCCTGCCATTTTCCGTTATTTTTATAAAGCTGCCCAAATCTGGCAAAATCAATGGCCCGTAACCTGATACCACCAGCCGTGCTGGGAACATGCTGGGGCGTATATTGCCATTTATAATTAACAATACCGAGTGGTTTAAATAGTTTTTCATCCGCATAATGGTCCAGGCCTCCGGGGACGTTTTTATTAAGCACATCGCCTAATACCACTGCCCCAGCCGTAAAATAATTCCATTGCGTATAAGGCTTCTTGGCAGCGTCAGCCCTTAGATCGAGGGCGAATTTCACCCAGTTGTCTAAAGGATACATGTTGTTCTCGTTCCCCGGCGAATTATCGTCATTATCATTCGCGTCAAAAACAGAACTCATGGTAAGCAAGCTTTTTAAAGTGACACTATCCTTTTGCGGTGAGTAGTTTTGATAAGCCTTAAGGTCATAAAAGTCCTTCAGCATTTGATTTTCAGATTTAATATAGCCCGCGTTGATGGCGATACCCATAACAGCCGAAGCGAAGGTTTTCCCTACCGATCGCGGGTCATGCAGCGTATCTCGGCCCTCGCCGTTAAAATACTCCTCTATCAGCAGCTTACCGCTTTTGACCACCACTATACCATTAATGTTCTTGAACTTGTTCTGTAATATTTTCCCGTTAAGTTCGGTGATCAATGATCTATCATACCGTTCGGCAGATACCGGCCAGCCACTATTGGGTTTAATGGGCTGGATAGCTTTATCATGTACATCTATAACCGGTACTACCACTTTTATTTCGCCTTGGGCTATCAGGTCACCAACTTTAACCTCCGGCAATACCACGTACGGCCGAAGCTCAATTTTTAGCGTATGGCTGCCTGTAGTTAAAGCATCCTCGCCCCCTTGCATCATAAACCGGCTAAACATATGCCTGGACCACATATCCTCGTGGAGGTTACTCAGCAACTTAATGGTAAGTACGGTACGGCTATTCTTAAGATATGCATAGCCCGCTCCCTTATGCAAATTTTCCTGGTATAGCTGTTTACCATCAACATAGTAGGTGAACTGGTAGTTTCCCTGATTTAATTGTTCAACCGTTTGCTGCGGAGCAAGCTTGTGTTGGAGATTAGTAAGCGAATTAGGCAAAAACGCACGCATAGTCAGGTTAGCATCGGGCGTTAAAGTTACCGCTGTTAAAAAATCCGCTGTCGTGGTATTCGCCATAGGTATCGTATCTTTCATAAACACGATGCGGCCTATATTGGCTTTGTGCAGCGGGGATGTAATCGGGTCGGCTTTAACTATATCCTGCGCGAATGAACGGTTAAAAGCAATGATAGTTATTAATATAAGCAGTGGTTTGAGTAGTTTCATCTATCAATTTTTATTTCCACAAATATGCCGGGCTGGGTTTTACTAAAATAGAACAGAATTAACGTTTGCAAGCTTTTGGGTTGCGTATCAACCACCTGCCAGCATTGCCTTGTAGAGTTTTGGATTACCCGAATTAAACTGCTTAAAACAGCGCAGAAAATGGCTCTGATCGGCAAAGCCGCACTGCATGGCAATTTCGGTAAGGCTCAGTTTGCCGCTGTGCATTAACGATAGTGCTTTTTCTACCCTGACAGCACGTATATAGTTGCCCATATTGGTGTTAAAATACTTAGAAAAATCTCGCGACAGGTGACCAGGGTGAATTTCTGCGACAGCTGCTAAATGTTGTAAGGTGAATTTCTGCGACAGGTCATCAGCAATAGCTTCTTTTACCTGCCCTACCCACTTGGGTTGCTGCCGTTCGGCGGCTTCGGTATTGGCGCCAATACCGCACAACACCTGCAATAGCAAAGATTCGGCTGATAGTGCCGAGGATCCGTCATTTATCTTACACTCTTTAAATATCTGGTAAAAATGCAGCTTTAGTTGCGGGTGATCAATAGTAAGGCTACCCTGTAGTTTTTGCAGGCTGATGTCTGTTTGAGTGAACCAGTTATTGTTGATCTCTATCTGGAAGCCACGGGTATAGCCTTTAGGCTTAATGTTATAATGCGGATCCTGCCAGTTATGGAACAGCAGGGTGCCGGGCGTACAGGTATAAACTTCCTTTTTATTCCCCTCAATTACATTGCCCTGCAAAACAAAAGTGAAGTACGCGTTTTCGTGGTAATGCCAGTCTACCCGTTCGTGGGTATATTCGGTATCGGTAATGGTAGCAAAATCCAGGTGCAGGGTTTGGTTGGTTTGCCCGTAAAATTCACCTGTTTTAAGCGTTCTCACTTATTTGGTTAAGTTTATATCGCTCTCCGCTTCCGGCTCGCGTTTACTTACCGTTTGGATGTTGTCGTTCATATAATCATTCTCTACCAGCCCGTCGCGCATACGTACTATACGGTGGGCATGCAGGGCAATGTCCTCCTCGTGGGTTACCAATATAATGGTGTTCCCTTTAGAGTGGATGTCCTCCAGCAGCCCCATGATCTCGATAGAGGTTTTAGTATCCAGGTTACCGGTAGGCTCATCCGCAAGGATGATAGATGGGTTATTAATAAGCGCGCGGGCTACAGCCACACGCTGGCGCTGTCCACCCGAAAGTTCATTAGGGCGGTGATCGATACGGTGGCCAAGGCCTACATTCTCTAAAGCTTGTTTGGCACGCTCGTTACGCTTCTCTTTGCTGATACCGGCATATACCAGCGGCAAAGCCACATTATCTAATGCGCTGTTACGGGGTAATAAGTTAAACGTCTGGAACACGAAGCCTATTTCTGAGTTACGTACTTCGGCCAGGTCGTTATCACTCATGTGGCTTACATCAATACCGTTGAGGATGTACTGGCCTTTGGTTGGCGTATCCAGGCAGCCCAGTATATTCATCAGGGTTGATTTTCCCGAACCGGAAGGCCCCATTAACGCTACAAACTCGCCCTTTTCAATCGTAAGCGAAACAGATTTAATGGCATGGATAACCTCCGAACCGATCACATATTTACGGCCAATATCTTTTATGGTAATAAGCGGTTCGCCCTGGTTAAGTGTCTGCTTCATCCGTTTTTCTTGCTTTGACAGCTTAGTGGTGATAAATGTTACACAGTTTTTTAAGAATCAAGAGACAAGAACCAAGAATCAAGAGAAATACCTGACAATTTCTTCGTCTTGGTTCTTGATTCTTAGCCCCCGATTCTTGACTCTTGGCTCTTGATTCTTGTATCTATTTACTTATTACTTTCGCCACCAGAAAATGGCTGTCATCATGCATGGGAGCATTTTTAAGTGCTTCTTCGGTGGTAATATCCTGTTTGATCACATCATCGCGCAGGTTATTTACTTCGGCAGTCATATAAACAAGCGGTTCAACACCGGCGGTATCTACTTCGTTAAGCTTATCCATAAAGCCCAGTATCTTGTTCATATCCTTGATCATTTCCTGCTTTTCATCCGCAGCCAGTTCAAGGCGCGCCAGGTGCGCTATCTTATCAACCGTTTGTTCGTCAATATTCATATGCTGTTCAGTTTATTACTGATGATACCAAATATGCGGTCGCGCAGTTCATCAGCATCATCTATCGTTAAATGAGCGGTTTCAACAGGCTCATGTACAAATATATCACATACGCCGGGCTTACTGCCGTATTTCTTACCATCGTCCCACAAAACCTGCCAGGTATTTATTGATGTTACCGGGATAATAGGTATCTTCAGCTCAATGGCCATACGAAAGGGGCCGTTTTTAAACGGGTGTAGCTCCGGCGGATAGCTTTCCGGTATGGTAGCTTCGGGGAATATCACAACGCTCATCCCCTGCTGCAGGCGTTCCATAGCCTGCTTAAACGCTTTAAAAGAAGCTATTTTACTTTCGCGGTTCACAGGAATATCTACCGTACGGAAGAACAGGGAGGTCACCAGCCCGTCAACCAGTTCCTGCTTGCCCATAAAGCAAAAATTATTTTTTACCAGTAGGCTCATCGCCGTAATATCCAGGTTGGAGGTATGGTTGGGAGCTATGATATAAGGCCGGTTCCAGTCGATAGGCTTTTCATAATGATACCGATAGCGTATACCTACCGCGCCTGAACTTAACCGGCCCCATATCCGTCTGAAAGCATTCATGCCGGCATAACGTTCCGGTTTGCGCGAATGATAGTAGAGAAACGGCCACAGCACGAAGTAAAAAAACGCCACACTGCCCTGGTAAAGGTATAGGTGGGCTTTCTTCAATATCATTTTCATCCGCTCCAAAAATATAAAAAATAGCCACTTGTAAGCCTATCACAATATAGCATGAAATAAGAAGGTCATTTTTTTTTAAACCCCTCTCCGATGGTGAGGGGTTTGGGTGAGGCTTTGCTAAAAAATCCTTACTTTCGCCCCCATATGGAAACTGTTGTTAGTGGTATACGTTCTACCGGGAATTTACACTTAGGAAATTATTACGGAGCAGTACAAAACTTCGTAAAAATGCAAAACGAGTACAATTGCTACTTTTTTATAGCCGACCTGCACTCGCTTACCACACATCCTACGCCTGCTAACCTGCACGCTAATGTTAAGCAGGTTTTGGTAGAATACCTGGCAGCAGGTATTGACCCCGAAAAGGCCACCATATATGTACAAAGCGACGTGCCGGAGGTAACCGAACTTTACCTGTATTTAAACATGAACGCCTATATGGGCGAACTTGAACGTGCTACATCCTTTAAAGATAAAGTACGTGCCAACCCTGATAACGTTAACGCGGGCCTGCTTACCTACCCGGTATTGATGGCGGCGGATATCATCATCCACAAAGCTACCAAGGTGCCTGTTGGTAAAGACCAGGAACAGCACCTGGAAATGGCCCGTACTTTTGGTAACCGCTTTAACCGTTTATATAACCACGATTATTTTCCGGAGCCTTATGCGTTCTCGTTCGGTGAGAGCCTGGTAAAGATACCCGGGCTTGACGGTGCCGGCAAAATGGGCAAAAGCGAAGGCGAAGGTAATGCCATATTCTTGAGCGACACACCCGAAGCGATCCGCAAAAAAGTGATGCGCGCTAAAACTGATAGCGGCCCTACCGAAGAGAACCAAACGAAACCGCAGGAGATACAAAACCTGTTCGACCTGATGAAGGTGGTATCCACGCCGGATACCCTGGCACATTTCGATCATCTGTATAATACTTGCGCCATCCGTTACGGCGACCTTAAAAAACAACTGGCCGAAGATATGATCATCGCCACGGCACCCATCCGCGAAAAGATCAACGACATAGCCAATGACGCGCCGCTGCTAAGGCAGGTTGCCCGCTATGGTGCCGCCAAAGCCCGCGAAAGCGCCTCTAAAACCATTAGGGAGGTGAGAGAAATTATTGGTTTCAGGAAGTTTTAAATAAGCTTATAGTTGATGGTTCATTGTTCATAATGTATCTTAGCAGCAGTGACTGTTTGATAGCATGGGTTATTACTATGAACTATTAACCATGAACTACCAACAACATAGATCACATGCACATAGCTATCGTAGGAAATATTGGCGCGGGCAAAACCACGCTTACAGAAATGCTCGCCAAAAATTATGGCTGGGACCCTCTTTTTGAAGCGGTTGATAACAACCCTTACCTGGAGGATTTCTACAGCGACATGAAACGCTGGAGCTTTAACCTGCAGATCTATTTCCTGAATAGCCGTTACCGCCAGATCATTGATATCCAAAAGAGCGGCCGCAACATTATACAGGACCGTACTATATATGAAGATGCCCACATTTTCGCGGAAAACCTGCACGATATGGGCCTCATGACCACCCGCGACTACGAGAACTACCAAAGCATATTTGATAATATTACCGAGTTCATTAAACCACCCGATCTGCTGGTATACCTCAAAGCATCTGTACCTACGCTGGTAAATAACATACAGCGACGCGGCCGCGAGTATGAGATCGGTATCCGTATTGATTACCTGTCAAAACTTAACGAGAAATACGATAAGTGGATCAAAAACTACAAATTGGGTAAGCTACTTATACTGGATAAGGACAACCTCGATTTCGCCAACAACCCTGAGGATATGGGCACCATCATCAACCAGATAGAGCGGGAAATAAACGGGTTGTTTTAAGGCGCTTTCCTAACAATCTAAATTTGTACCTTTATTAGGCCTTCGTTAGGAATGGTGGTGAGTTATGACCGCCAGTGGATGTTACTTTCTTTTTTTCCGCTAAAAAGAAAGTAAGCAAAGAAAAAACTCGCGACTTGGTAACGCGCCACAACGTTAGTGCGGCTGCAATACCTGTGCTATCCGCACGTTACGCTATGTCGCATTTTTCGGTGGCGTTGGGTTCTTCGGAGCAGTTTTTCTGTCGAACCATTCTTTCGAGCACGGAGCTAAATGTCAGAGTAGGCTCATTAGACCTGAGTGATAGCGGCGCTTTCTTGTGTAACAAAACTCAAAAAAGCATTAACTTTGTTACATGACATATTTTTCAGAAGACGATAAATCGTTATCAAGTTGTGCTGTATCTAAGGCTAAACACGCTTTGGGGATGAAAAATTATAAACCAGGTGGCTCAACATTCTGTACTCTGAACTATTGGAATGTGGTTTGTAAGTCAATAGGGAATAAGCACAACATTACATCGGATAAAGTTAAAAATGCTATCAATAGATATAGTGAATATTACCCTGGCTGATAATGACAAAAACACCAAATAAGCATCTAACATATTTTGTAGTATAATGAAGGCATCTGTTAGTAAAAGTGCTACTGAAAAGAAGCCTAAAAAAGAAGTGAAGCAAAAACCTAAAAAGTAATAATTGTTAGCTTTAATATTATATGATACACGATAACCATTGGAATTGCAGCGCACGGGTTACTGAAGGCGATAAGTTTTTAATTGAGGGGCTGAATATATGGGATTATCAGTGGAAAGACACGAATGAGCGGTTTAAAGCAAAAGACGCCTACAGTGAGAATTTTAATAAAGTAGCCATATACGAAATCGAAAAGGGCGGCAAACGAGTAAGTTTTGGTGCAGTGGAAGTTTCCAACATGGCTTTTCTCATTTACACCAATTACTATCAACCTCTAAGCCGATAATAAAACGCCATTCCGTGGTCTAACAGGTATATAGTTACCTATCAAGACAAAAGAAGTACCCCCCGCGGCAATGAGCGGACTGGCATTGGCCTTAACACAGGTTTAGCCTAAACGGAAATCACTTAGTATCGTGCAATGATACAGTCGTTTTTGCTCGCAAATACGTGATAGCTAACCCCTTTTCCACAATTATAAAATCAACCGGCAAATGCCGTAAAAATTGCTACTTTTGTATCCCGTACACAAACAATTGGCAGCCCCTAAAAAACTGCCTTTGATTTCCAAAAAAATCATGACTAAATATATTTTTGTTACGGGTGGTGTTACTTCATCATTAGGAAAAGGCATTATTTCGGCCTCATTAGCTAAACTACTTCAGGCGCGCGGTTACCGCGTTACCATCCAAAAGTTCGATCCGTATATCAACATCGATCCGGGAACACTGAATCCTTACGAGCATGGCGAGTGCTATGTGACCGAAGATGGTGCCGAAACCGACCTTGACCTTGGCCACTACGAGCGTTTCCTGAACGTCCCTACTTCGCAGGCTAATAACATTACCACCGGCCGTATCTATCAAAATGTAATTAGCCGCGAGCGCGAGGGCGCTTTCCTGGGTAAAACCGTACAGGTGGTACCGCATATTACAGACGAGATCAAACGCAACTTCCGCATACTGGGCGAAAGCGGCGAATATGATATCGTGATCACTGAAATTGGTGGTACCGTTGGCGATATCGAATCGCTGCCGTTTGTTGAGGCCGTAAGGCAGTTCAGGTGGGAAGCCGGCCCCAACAACGCGCTGGTGATCCATTTAACGCTTATCCCTTTCCTGGCTGCCGCGGGCGAGTTAAAAACCAAACCTACCCAGCACTCTGTAAAAATGCTTTTAGAGTACGGTATACAGCCGGACATACTGGTTTGCCGTACCGAGCACCACATAAATGCCGACATCAGAAAAAAAATCGCGCTTTTTTGTAACGTAAACATCAATGCGGTGATCGAATCAATGGATGCGCCAACAATTTATGACGTACCATTGCTGATGCTGAAAGAAAAACTGGACCAAACCGTTTTAACGAAACTGAAGCTTTCGCATAAAAACGAACCCGACCTGGAAAGCTGGAAAGATTTCCTCGGCCGTTTAAAAAACCCAACTGCCGATGTAAAAATTGGCCTGGTAGGTAAATACGTGGAACTGCCCGATGCTTACAAATCAATCATTGAAGCCTTTGTACATGCGGGTGCTAAAAACGAATGTAAGGTAAGGGTACAATACATCCCTTCGGCCAGCCTTACGCCTGAGAACGCGGTTGAAAAACTGCGTGGCCTGCATGGGGTACTGGTGGCGCCGGGCTTTGGCGAACGCGGTTTTGAAGGTAAAATAGAGGCTATACGCTACGTACGCGAAAACAATATCCCATTCTTTGGAATATGCCTGGGTATGCAATGTGCCGTAGTAGAATTTGGCCGCCACGTATTGGGTTATAAAGATGCCAGCAGCACCGAAATGAACCCGGAAACACCTAACCCGGTTATTGATATGATGGAAGAGCAAAAAACTGTGGTAAATAAAGGCGGCACCATGCGTTTGGGCGCTTACCCGTGCGATATTAAAAAAGGCACCAAAGCGGCAGCGGCCTATGGCAAAACACACATCAGCGAGCGCCACCGCCACCGTTACGAGTTTAATAACAAGTATTTAAAAGAATATGAAAATGCCGGCCTGGTACCATCAGGTATTAACCCGGAGAACGGTTTGGTAGAGATTGTGGAGCTTAAAAATCACCCTTATTTTGTGGGTGCGCAGTTTCACCCCGAATTAAAATCAACAGTTGCTAATCCGCACCCACTTTTTATTAACTTTGTCGCCGCTTCGCTGGCCTATGCCCGCAAGAACTAAGTTACAGTACGAGAAACAGATAAATGGATAAGAATACATTCACAGGATTATTCCTGATCATGATCATCCTTGGTGTTGGCGTTTTCTTAATGAAGCCAAACGAGGCCGAGATCAAAAAAGAACAATTAACCGTTCACCAGGACTCCATAAAAAAGGGCCTGATAAAAACGCCCGTTAAAGCCGATACCACAAAAGCTAAAATAGCAAAGGTTGATTCTGCTACGCTTAAAGGCCCGTTTGGCGGCGCCATTAGCGGCAGCCAGCAATTTGTTACTTTAGAAAATGCTGACGTACGCGTAAAATTAAGCACAAAAGGCGGCCGCGTTTACAGCGCCGAGCTTAAAAACTACCTCACTTATTATAAAAAGCCCCTGGTATTGTTCAATGGTGATAATAACACTTTTGGCCTTAACCTTAACGCTGCCGGTAAAAACTTTAACACCAACGATCTTTACTTTACGCCAAGCGCGCCTTCATTAACGGTTGCCGGCAAGGATTCGTCATCGGTAACTATGCGTTTAAGCTATAGCCCTACGCAGTATATTGATTATGTATACAGCTTAAAAGGTACCGGCTTTAAAGTTGGGTTAACCATCCGCTCAACCGGTATGGACCAGGTTTTGGCTAACAGCAATGTATATAGCCTTAACTGGAGTGCCAGCTTAAACAAACTGGAAAAAGACCTGAAACAGGAGCGCCAGTACTCTACCGTTTATTACCGCAATACCGATGGCGATGTTGATTACCTGTCTGAAGCTAAAGACGAACAGAAAAACATTGCCGATAAAAAGATGCAATGGGTTGCCTTCAAACAGCACTTTTTCTCCAGCGTGTTGATCGCTAAAGACGGCATCAGCAAATCAGACCTTGGCGTGGTAACCAACGTTGCTGATACCGCATCTGTTAAGGATATGAAAGCCGGCCTGCAGTTAACCCGCGATGCCAGTGGTGCCGTACCATTGGAGTTTTACTTTGGCCCTAACCAGTTCAACGTATTAAAAAGCCAGGGTTACGATCTGCAAAAGATCATCAACCTGGGCTGGGGTCCACTAAAATACATTAACCAGTTCGCTGTACTACCGGTATTTAACTTCCTTAAAGCGTTTAACTGGAACTACGGCTTAATTATCCTTGCGCTTACCGTGTTACTGAAACTGGTGCTATCTCCGCTTACTTATAAATCTTACCTGTCAATGGCTAAGATGCGTGTAATTAAGCCGGAAATGGACGAGATAAAAGCTAAAGTTGGTGAAGACAACCCTACCCTGTTACAGCAGGAATATCTTAAGCTTTACAAAAAAGCTGGTGTAAACCCGCTGGGCGGCTGCTTGCCATTACTGCTGCAAATGCCGATAGTGATCGCGTTCTTCCGTTTTTTCCCGAGCTTGTTTGAGCTTCGCGGACAAAGCTTTTTATGGATGCATGACCTATCCACCTATGATGACGTGATCAAGTTTTCAACTAACATCCCTATCATAGGTAACCACATCAGTGCCATGTGTTTGCTCATGACGATATCTACGTTGATATATACGTATTTCAACAACCAGATATCGGGCGCTACGGGGCAAATGAAGTACATCGGTTACATTACGCCGTTCATCTTCTTTGCAACACTGAACAGCTACCCTGCCGGTTTGAACTACTACTACTTCCTGGCTAACATGTTCACCTTCTTACAACAATACCTTATCAAATTTATGGTTGATGATAAGAAGATACATGCCCAGATACAGGAAAATAAAAAGAAACCAGAAGACCCTAAAAAGAAAAAATCAGGCTTCGCCGCTAAAATGGAAGAAATGATGCGCCAGCAACAACAGATCCAGGCGAAGAAAGGTAAGTAAGTTAATTAGTGATTGGTTAATTAGAGATGAGTTGACCATTGACATATAAGCCCGACAGATTACAGATCTGTCGGGCTTTTTTTGTTTGAATACGTTGTCATGGTGAGCTTGTCCAACAATTAACCGCTTTGCAAAACCTTCGACAAGCTCAGGTTGACAACGTTGAGAGCTTCCCACACTCGCCCTCGTTAAGCGCCTTCCTCAAGGGCGCCCAAATGTCATGGTGAGCTTGTCGAACCATTAACCGCTTTGCAAAACCTTCGACAAGCTCAGGTTGACAACGTTGAGCTACTTATATTAAAGCGCCAGCACAACACTACAGTTCAATTAAACATACCTCAATAAAACAAACAAGCGGTTTTTGCCTTATTCCTACTAACAATAAACAAAGTAGGCACACCGCCACCGGCCCCATATATATTTTAGAAAATGTAACCGTGGGCACAGCTCTTTTACAGGCATCAGTATATAAAAGGCACAGGCAAATTAGTCCATCATACGGGGTAAGGCACAGGTTGCTACGGACTTTGCATTGCTTTGGCCTCAAAATTTTAGCTTAATGGATACACGCGAAATTATTACCATTACCATTGTTTTAGCCGCGGCCTTCGCATACATTAATCACCGCATTATAAAGTGGCCGCCAACTATTGGTATTATGGCGCTTTCGTTAATTAGCTCAATCGCGTTGGTGTTTCTTGGTAATTCCCGTTGGCTGCTATCTACAAAGGCATTGCAATTAGCCAATTCTGTTGATTTCCAGGACGTACTGATGAACTTTATGCTTAGCTTCCTGCTTTTTGCAGGAGCCATACATATTGATGCCGGTAAATTAAAGAGGGAGCGCTGGCCGGTGTTGCTCCTTGCAACCATAGGTATTCTCATATCTACGTTTGTTGTGGGCGGTTTAACCTGGGTACTGTTTACTTTGTTCCACATCTCTGTGCCTTTTATTTATTGCTTGCTTTTTGGCTCGCTTATCTCCCCAACCGACCCAATTGCCGTTATGGGAATTTTAAAAGAAGCGAAAATACCTTCATCGCTTGAGGTTAAAATAGCCGGCGAATCCCTGTTTAATGATGGTGTAGCCGTTGTCATTTTTATAAGCATTGCACAAATTGCACGCTCTGCAGGTGGAAACTTCACTGCTATGGATATTGGGCGGTTGTTTTTGCAGGAAGCCATAGGCGGTTTAATTTTTGGTGCCTTGCTCGGTTACATCGGCTTTTTAGCGTTGCGTTCTATTGATGACTATAAGGTAGAGGTACTGATCACCCTCGCCATTGTAATGGGCGGCTATACGCTGGCATCACATTTACATATCTCCGGGCCGCTGGCCATGGTTGTAGCAGGCATAATCACCGGGAATAAGTCTAAAGAATTGGGCATGTCTGACCAGACAAGGGATTACCTGGGTAAATTCTGGCACCTGGTAGATGAAATACTGAATGCCGTGCTGTTTCTGTTCATCGGCCTGGAAATGCTCATCATCAAAATTAACCCAACGGTTATGCTTATCGGTGCTATCAGCATTGTAACTGTACTTTTAGCACGCTGGATATCGGTTATTATACCGGTTAGTTTGCTAAAGCTTAAAATTAAGTTTGAGAATAACGCGGTTACCATACTTACCTGGGGTGGTTTGCGCGGGGGTATATCTGTTGCGCTGGCGCTATCGCTTAGTAGTAACATGTACCGCGATGAATTTGTGCTCATCACCTATATTATTGTGGTATTCTCCATTTTAGTGCAGGGCCTTACTATTGGCAAACTGGCCAAAAAACTACAAACCAGGGATTAGCGGCTTATGAATAACTTTTATAAAAAATTACAGTATTTTTCCACACACCGGTTTAATTTACAGGAAGATAAAGCCGACGAAGCCGAAATAATTACAGGCATACGTAAGAATATTGATTTTAGGGGGGCCAACCTATGGGCGCTTATTTTCGCCATATTTATTGCCTCTATAGGCCTCAATGTAAACTCCACCGCGGTAATTATCGGCGCTATGCTTATCTCCCCCATTATGGGGCCGGTAATGGGTATAGGTTTAGGCATTGGCATTAACGACCTGGCTATGGTGAAAAAAGGTGGTAAAAACCTGCTGGTTGCCACCCTCGTAAGCATCATCACTTCAAGTATCTACTTTTCCATTACGCCGCTGCACGAAGCACAGTCTGAACTGCTTGCCCGCACATCGCCGTCAATATGGGATGTGTTCATCGCTTTCTTTGGTGGCCTGGCCGGTATGGTAGCCGCCTCCCGTAAAGAGAAAAATAACGTAGTGCCGGGTGTCGCCATCGCAACAGCGTTAATGCCGCCGCTATGTACCGCGGGTTTTGGCATTGCAACAGGTAACTGGTTGTATGTTTTGGGCGCCTTTTATCTATATTTTATCAATAGCGTATTCATTGCTATTGCCACTTACCTGATGTCGCGCTACCTGAACTTGCAGCGCACCCATTTTGATGACCCTGCCGTGCAAAAAAAGGTGAGCCGTTATTTGGTAATTATCGTAATACTAACCATACTGCCAAGCATTTATATGGCTTACCGCATTGTTAACAAGAGCATTTTCGAGAATAATGCCCGCAAGTTTGTTGAACAGGAATTCCATTTCAATAATACGCAGGTGGTTTCCAAAACGTTCACCTATAATGATGCTAAAAAAACCATTGATATTCTGTTAATCGGTTCGGTATTGGATAAACCGGTAATTGACTCCCTAAAGCGCCGCATGAACAGTTACCGTTTACGTAACGTACAACTGAATATAAGGCAGGGACTTAATGCCAAGCAGGAGATCGACTTTTCGCAGATCAAAGCCAGCATTCTTGAAGATGTATTTAATAAACAAACCAAACCTGATACGATAAGGCTGGCACCAAAGCCAATAAACCGTGACAGCACCGTACTCGCAGAACTAAGGGTGTTTTACCCACTGGTAACCCATTTTGGAGTGAGCAAGATAGCAGTTCAACGGCCTGACACCAACCTGGTAGATACCCAGCGTGTAGCGCTGATCCGTTTTAGTAAACCACAACCCAGCGCTGATATGCAAAAACTACAGACCTGGTTACAGAAGAGGTATAATTCGCCAAAACTAAAATTGGTAACGCAGTAAGGTCATATATAAGCGAAAAGGTAATTAAATCCGCGACATGCACGGCGTATAGGATTATTTTTTTAAACAAAAGAACACCCTGATAAGAGCCTTCCGGTTTTTCTGACTTCCGGTCTTTTCCGACTTCCGGACTTTCCGACTTCCACACTTTTTTTAAATACAAGCTAATAATTTTAGCAAATAATCTATACATTTGTTATTACCATGTACGCAATTGTAGATATAGAAACGACGGGAGGGCATGCCAGCGCTAACGGTATTACGGAGGTGGCTATTTGTATACATGACGGCAAAAAGGTAGTCAGGCGGTTTGAAACGCTGGTTAACCCACAGCGCGACATACCGGTTTACATCAGTGCGCTTACCGGCATCACTAACGAGATGGTGCAGCAAGCGCCGCTTTTTGAAGATGTTGCCCACGAAATATTCCATTTGCTTAAAGGGCAGATATTTGTAGCGCATAACGTTAACTTCGACTACTCCTTTCTCCGTTACCATTTAAGCGCGGCCGGTTACGATATTAACCTGAATAAGCTTTGCACCGTACGTTTAGGGCGTAAAATTATGCCGGGTTTGCTGTCATACAGTTTAGGTAAACTGTGTACGCATTTGGGTATACAGAACAATGCCCGCCACCGCGCCATGGGCGATGCGGAGGCCACGGCTCAACTGTTCTCCATCCTGTTGAGCAAAGACAATGATAACCATATTAGCAAAGCGCTTAAGCAAAACAGCAAAGAGCAGGTACTGCCCGCTAATTTACCCAAAGCCGATATTGAAGCCCTGCCGGTGAACCCCGGCGTATATTATTTTCATAACCAGCAGGGCAAGGTTATTTATGTAGGCAAGGCCAAAAACCTGCGCAAACGGGTGTGCAGCCATTTTACAGGCAATAACCCTAATTTGCAGCGGCAGGAGTTTTTAAAGAATATTTACCGGGTAAGTTACCAGGTATGCGGCACCGAACTCATCGCCTTTGTGCTCGAGGCGGTAGAAATTAAGCGCCTGTGGCCAAAATACAACCGATCTTTAAAACGCTTTGAAAATACCTTTGGCATTTATATGTATGAGGACCAGCGCGGCTATATGCGCCTGGCGGTTGATAAGCACCGTAAGCACATGCCAGCCATTTATGCCTGCAACTCGCTGCTGGAAGGGCATAACCTGCTCCATAACCTGATAGAAACTTTTGGCTTGTGCCCTAAGCTTTGCTTTATCCAAAAGAACGACCAGCCATGCAACGGCAGTAATGTTGGGCAATGCGCCTGCGAGGGGCATGAACAGCCGGATGTTTACAACTCAAAAGTACTGGCCGCGCTGGAGCAATTAAAACAGGCCCTACCCACCTTTGCCATCAGGGATGAGGGCCGCACAGATGATGAACACAGCTGCATCCTGATAGAAGAAGGCCGCTTTTATGGCATGGGTTATATTTCGCATTATTACAATGCTGATAACCTGCAGGCCCTTAAAAATTACCTCACCCCCTATCCGGGTAACGATTATATCCGCAATATGGTAACCGGCTATGCCGACCGCTTTCCGCAGCGTAAGGTGATGTTTGCGTAGGCACTGCCCTATTCCCTTACACTAAGCCCCCGTTCCAAAAGCGTTCCGCGCGGAACGCTCACTTAAAGTAAAATATTGGCTGATGATCAGCATGCTTAAATTTCTTATTAAAGCATGGTGGCACAAGTGTGACAGTATTTAAATAACTCACTATCAAACATTTAAAATTGTACCGCTTGTGTTTATATTTAATACGGAACACCTGAATAAGCACGAGGCACCAATACACTTAGCTATGCATCACCAACGGGCTATCACCAACTACCAATGGGTGGCAAACAAAGCATTTTCATTCTGGTTAATATATTATCATTTAAATAATCAATTCTACTACCTATGGATAGCATTAACCAGCAACAACCCGAAAATAATTTTGAGAACCTGGAAGGCAACGAAGCCTGGAAAAAAATGAAGGAGCTGGCCGAAGCTGCCTCGAGCTGTTTCTTTTGCAGTAACATTAAAACAGGCTTACCTTTCTCTACCAGGCCTATGTCGCCCCAGAAAATTGATGACAACGGCGACCTGTGGTTCCTGAGTGCCGATGACAGCCATAAAAACGAAGAAATAGGCAAAGACCCATTTGTTCAACTGTTATTCCAAGGCTCGGCACACTCTGATTTCCTGAACATTTACGGTACCGCCGAAATAAGCAAGGACAAAGCTAAAATTGATGAACTATGGCAACCTATCTTAAAAACATGGTTTACTGAAGGTGAAGATGACCCGCGTATCACGGTTATAAAGGTATCACCAACCCAGGGCTACTACTGGGATAACAAACATGGCAACGCCATAGCTTTTGTAAAGCAATTGGTAGGCGCCGCCCTCGGCAAAACGCTTGATGATTCTATTGAAGGGAAACTGGAAGCTTAGCGCTTGAAAAAAGGCAGGAATCAGGGTATCAAGAGTCAAGACATACAACTTTGTCCTGGTTCTTGACTCTTGATATCCTGGCTCGTTTAAATAACCCCTGCTTTTTCCAGCTCTTCCCACATTTGCTGTTGCAGTTTGAGCGCCTCGTTACGTGCGGCCTGGGCAAAATCTTCGCCATTGCTGGCGTATATAATACCGCGAGAAGAGTTAACGATCAATCCGCAATCTTTGGTCATTCCATATTTGCAAACATCCTGCAGACTGCCGCCCTGGGCACCAACGCCCGGTACCAGTAAAAAGTTATCCGGTGCATGCTTTCGGATATCTGTAAATTCGGTGCTTTTAGTAGCACCTACCACATACATGATCCTGTCGGCACCTGCCCAGGTATTCGCTTTTTTAATTACACTTTCGTAAAGGTAGCCATCAACGGTATTTAAATATTGAAAATCCTTACTGCCAACAGACGAGGTTAAAGCCAGTATAATTACCCATTTGCCCTCATATTTCAGGTAGGGTGTAACACTATCATTACCCATGTAAGGCGTTACGGTGATGGCATCAAAATCCATCCCTGAGGTTTCCTTATCAAAAAAAGCTTTGGCGTAATTGTCAGACGTATTACCAATGTCGCCCCTTTTGGCATCTATAATGCTCAGGCAATTTTTTGGAATATATTGGGCTGTTGATATGAGGCTTTGCAAACCTTTTAAACCACGTGCCTCATAAAACGCTGCATTAGGCTTGTAAGCAATGCAAATATCATGCGTGGCATCAATAATACGTTTGTTAAATTCAAAAACCGGGTCTGGATAATCCTTTAAAAAATCCGGTATCTTGTCAATATCCGTATCAAGCCCTACACATAAAAATGATTTCTTTTGTTTGATCTGGGCTATTAATTCTGCGCGGGTTATCATAGGGATATATATTTACAGGTACAAAACTAAAAAATTATAGGGAATGCTTATTTTTTTAATAAATTTGCATTTCAATATAAATTATTTATCATTGCACTGTTTTCCTGAATTATTTCTTGCACTAAAGAAACAATTTTAGCTTCCACGTTATTTATTATCTATTCTAATATTTGCCTGGGTTAACGTTGCATATATCAGGACTTTCAAACAACTTTCATAAAAAAATCCTTTTTGAACTATAACTCATAACATGTCTGAGACAACCGAATTGAACGACAAACTCGTTTCTGAGTTGCGCGAAATTGCTAAAAGCTTAGGTATTGCAGAGGCTGACGATTTACGTAAAGCCCAACTGATATCCACCATTATTGAGCAGCAAAAGCTAATTGAAGTAGCCCGGGAACAACAAAATACAGTAAACAGCAACTACGCTGAAAAAAATACGCCCTCTGCCCCTGATACCGACACAGATACTGCAGAAAAACCACGCAAACGTACGCGTACAGTAAAAGGTAAAACTGCCAGAACCGAAGTGCCGCTGGATGATACTAACCTATTTGACCAGCCTGAGGAACAAACGGCTACCGATAACGAAGGTACTACAGCTACTGACAACAGCATAAATACGGAAGTTACCGCTGCCGAGCCGCAAGCAGGCCAGCCGGAAACAACTGTTCCGGAAAGCCGCCCTCAGAAGTTTGACAAACGGAATAACAATAACCACAATAATCAGCAGCAAAAGGCACAAGAGCCAGCTATCAACCTTGATTTTGATAATGTAATTGTTAACGAGGGTGTGTTGGAAATTATGCCCGATGGTTACGGTTTCCTGCGTTCATCTGATTATAATTACCTTACCTCTCCGGATGATATTTACGTATCACAATCGCAGATCAAGCTCTTCGGTTTAAAAACCGGCGACACGGTTCGTGGTAGTATACGCCCGCCAAAAGAAGGTGAAAAATATTTCCCGCTGGTACGTGTAGAGGCGATTAATGGCCGTATACCCGCAGAAGTACGCGACCGTGTACCTTTTGACCACTTGACACCGCTTTTCCCATCAGAAAAGTTAAGCCTATTTACTGACCCGAATAATTATTCGACCCGGATCATGGACCTGTTCTCGCCCATAGGTAAAGGACAGCGTGGTTTAATTGTGGCGCAGCCTAAAACAGGTAAAACCATGTTATTGAAGGATGTAGCTAATGCGATAGCCAAAAACCATCCTGAGGTTTATCTGATCATCTTGTTAATTGATGAGCGCCCTGAGGAGGTAACCGATATGGCCCGAAGTGTGCGGGCAGAGGTAGTATCATCTACATTTGATGAACCTGCTGAACGCCACGTAAAAATTGCCAACATCGTATTGGAGAAAGCTAAACGTATGGTAGAATGTGGCCATGATGTGGTGATACTGCTTGACTCTATTACACGTTTGGCGCGTGCTTATAATACTGTTGCACCAGCATCAGGTAAAATATTATCGGGTGGTGTTGATGCAAACGCGTTACACAAACCTAAACGCTTCTTTGGTGCGGCCCGTAATATTGAGGATGGCGGTTCACTAACCATAATTGCTACGGCGCTTACCGAAACAGGTTCTAAAATGGACGAGGTGATCTTTGAAGAGTTTAAAGGTACAGGCAATATGGAGCTACAGTTGGATCGTAAACTTTCTAACAAGCGTATATTCCCTGCTATTGATATTACCGCGTCCAGCACCCGTCGCGACGATCTGCTGCTGGATCGTGACACTCTGCAACGCATCTGGATATTACGCAACCACCTGGCCGATATGAACTCACAGGAATCAATGGAGTTTTTACAAGCGCAGATACGTGGTACCAAAACAAACGAAGAGTTCTTAATATCAATGAATTCATAATATTTTCGCACAAAAAGGAGTTATAAATAACATAAGGTTAATTATAACTCCTTTGCGTATTTGTAAATTTTGTGATACCTTCATAACATCATGAGGCGACGGGTAAAAAAACATCTTCCGAATGCAATTACGTGCGCAAACTTGTTCAGTGGCTGCATTGGCATTGTTTTTACATTTCAGGATAATTTAATATTTGCCGCTTACGCTATTTTCCTAGCCGCCATTTTTGACTTTTTTGATGGCTTTGCGTCCCGTGTGCTGCAATCGTTCTCGGGCATAGGTAAGGACTTGGATTCACTTGCAGATATGGTAAGCTTTGGCGTACTGCCATCAGCCATTATGTATATGCTCATGCTGCAAACCAGACAAATTCAACATGTTAGCGAATGGTTAAATTTTATCGCCTTCCTGATACCTGTATTTTCAGCCCTAAGGTTGGCCAAGTTTAATAATGATACCCGCCAGGCCGAAAGTTTTATTGGCTTGCCTACACCTGCAAACGCTATCCTAATTGCTTCCATACCGTTAATACTAGCGCAGTACAGTAATTTAACACCGTATGTACTTAACCCGTACCTATTATCGGTATTCATAGTTGTAATGTGCACGCTTTTGGTGGCTGAGTTGCCTTTGATGTCTCTAAAATTCAAGAACAGAGATTTCAATAAAAATTTTTACCGCTATTTATTACTGCTGTTTTCGGCAATACTCATTCTATTTTTTAAATTTGCAGCAGTTCCGGTGGTTATAGTAATGTATATCACCCTATCATTAATTCAATTAAAATTTACAGATCATACAGTGATCAGCGGTTCAAAAAAATAATTGCTAAACGGTATCATCTTAACTACACACAATGAAAACATTTCTGGCCGAAATTGACGTAATGCCTAAAAAAGAAATTCTTGACCCACAAGGTAAAGCTGTTACCGGCAGCATGAAAAACCTGGGTTTATCAGAAATACAAAATGTTCGTATTGGCAAACATATATCATTAGAAATTGAGGCTGACAACGAAGCTACTGCAAGCGCAAAAGTTGATGAAGCATGCAAAAATCTTTTAGCTAACCTCATTATGGAGAGCTATAATTTTACTTTAACAGAGAAGTAGTATTTAGTCTGAAGTTCAGTCGGTAAGTCCGAAAGCAGCTTCAAAGACGACATATAAAAGAAAAGCAAGCCTGTGGCTTGCTTTTCTTTTATATGATATTTCAATTTCGGACTTACCGACTTTGGATATTACTATTCCTAAAGGTTCGCTTCTTTTTCGGCCTTTATCTTCTGTAACTCCAAAAGGTTATTGTTCACGGTTGCTTTTACCCCGTTAAATTTATTAAGTACCGCGGCTACGTCAGGCGTGCCGGTTTTGCAGGCCAACTCTACCTCCTGTATATTGGCTTGGCTAAGCGGCATACCAAAAAAACCCAGGTTGGGTTTTAATTTGTGTGCAGCTGACGCAGCCGTTGTCCAATCACCAGAGTTAATAGCATCTGATATCGTATTGAGTAATAAAGGTGTTTGCTCAAGGAATAACCCGATAGAATCAACAATAAACTCGTCGCTTCCATCGGCAATTTCATACAGGAATGAAAGATCAAGGTCTTTATCGGGTGAAAAATCAGACATTTAAAATTGGTTGTTGTGTATTCAAAAATATATTTTTTTTACAATTAAGCTATCAGTGAGCTCAGTTTTTAAGTGTTGCACTGTTTTTTTTAATGCCGGATGCACCAAATCTGGTGCCAGTTCAACCAAGGGCTCTAAAGTAAAGCGCCTGTTATGTAACTGCGGATGAGGCACCTGCAGGTCGGGTTCATCAATTACCTCATGGCCGTAAAATAAAATATCAATATCAATTACCCTTGAGCCCCATTTTTCTTCCCTTACACGGCCTAAAATCAATTCAATATCAAGCACGGTTTGCAAAACCTCATGAGCAGTAAGTTTGGTTTGTACGAGTAACACCTGGTTAAGATAATCGGGCAAGGTAGTTACGCCCCAGGCCTGCGTTTCGTAAACCGACGACACCTTTTTTATATACCCCACTCTCTCCGATACATATTTAATTGCCTCATCCAAAAACAGTTTCCGGTCCCCAAGGTTACTTCCCAAAAGCAAAAAAACATCAACCATGTTGTAACAAATATTAAGCACAAAGCTCTTAATAAATATGCATTTACTAAGTTTGCATAACATATATACTTGATTTTACACACTTAATGAAACAATTCTTCAAATTTGTACTGGCAACCGTAGTAGGCATTACCCTTGTTTTTGTTATTGGCTTTGCAATTTTGCTGGGTATTATTGCCGCAGCGGCCGGTAGCGAGAAAACGGTACAGGTTGAATCAAACTCTATACTACACATCAAATTTGATTACCAGATAAACGAACGTACGCCCAACAACCCCTTCAATAACCTGCCTTTCTTTGGCGACAGGAAACGAAACCTCGGGTTAAACGACATTCTCACCAGCATAAAAAAAGCGAAGACCGACGATCGCATAAAAGGTATATTCCTGGATGAAAGCTATATGATGAACGGGCAAGCCACTACTGAGGAAATACGCAACGCCTTGCTCGACTTTAAAAAATCAGGTAAGTTTATTATAGCCTATTCTGAAGTATACACACAGGGTTTTTATTACCTGGCATCCGTTGCCGACAAGATATATCTTAACCCAAAAGGTATATTTGAATTTAAAGGCTTTAGCTCGCAGATCACTTTTTTAAAAGGCGCGCTTGATAAATTAGGTATTGAGGCCCAGGTAATCAAAGTAGGTACCTATAAAAGCGCGGTTGAGCCTTTTGTACTTACCAAAATGAGTGACGCCAACCGTACGCAGGTTACCTCATACCTTAACGCCATGTACGGCCATTTCCTGAGCGGCATTAGTGCCGCGAGAAATATTAATGAGGACACACTATTTAATTATGCCAACAGCGGCCGTATACAATTACCCGAAGACGCGCTTAAATATAAACTGGTAGACGGCCTTAAATACAAGGATGAAATATTGGACGACCTGAAACACAGAACCGGTAAAGCTGTAAAAAATGATGTTGCAAGCGTTGAACTGGATGATTACACAAAAAGTGAGATAGACGCTACTACAAATCCTAAAGAAGTAACCGCGAACAAACGCATAGCCATTGTGTATGCCTCAGGCGAAATCTCAGGCGGCGAGGGCGATGACAACAGCATCGGCTCCGAAACGATCTCGAAAGCGCTGCGTAAGGTACGTACCGATGATAAGGTAAAAGCAGTAGTATTAAGGGTAAACTCCCCGGGTGGCAGTGCCCTCGCATCTGACGTGATATGGCGCGAGGTTATGCTTACCAAAAAGGTAAAACCAATTATTGTATCAATGGGCGATGTTGCCGCGTCAGGCGGATATTATATCTCCTGCGCTGCCGATTCTATTTTTGCTGAACCTAATACCATTACAGGCTCAATAGGCATATTCGCTATTTTACCCAACATGCAAAAGCTGTTTAACGATAAGCTGGGTGTCACTTTTGATGGCGTAAAAACAGGCAAATTTGCTGATTTAGGCGATGTTAGCCGACCGCTTACTCCCGAAGAGCGCGCATTATTGCAGAATGATGTAAACCACGGGTATGATAGCTTTACAAAAGCAGTAGCCAACGGGCGTAAAAAAACACAGGCTTATATTAACAGCATTGGCCAGGGCCGCGTGTGGACAGGAACCCAGGCATTGCAGATAGGCCTGGTTGACCGCCTTGGAAATATCAATGACGCCGTAAAATGCGCTGCAAAAAAAGCCGGCATAAAAGATTATAAACTGGTAAGCTATCCGGAGCAAAAAAGCGCACTTGATAAATTTGGCGAAGGCCTCAGCGCTGAGGTAAAAGCACATTTTGTTAAGGCCGAGCTTGGTGAAAACTATCGTATATACGAGCAAATAAAAGGCATTACCAAAATGATGCGCACCCCGCAAATGCGTATGCCGTATGATATTGTAATACAGTAAAGTGTTAATTACAGCTCCTTGAGCGCTCGTTTACGCAAGTCATGCAGCTCATATTAACTTTATGTTATATTTAAAGCAGTGTTATTTTAATTAAAGAATTAATTTTAGCTTTAGTTAAAATTATGACACATGCCTAAAGTTTATCAGTTATTATATTTAATACTTATCTGTTGCTTCATTTCATGCAAAAAAGATCTACTCACACAATCAAAAGGTGGTGAAAAAATTATCAGTGTAGATGGTGGCCTAAATTCTATTAAAAAACAATTTGCTTCGGGTAAGTATGATAACCAGTTGACAGAAAAAATAAGAGATACAATTTCCATCGTATGGCAACCTAATTGGAATAGTATTACTGAAAAAACTTACGGCGATAGTATAACATGCGTTTATATACCTTTGAACGGTGAAAGGATTAATACAAATTCAGGAAAACAACTTGGTTTTATAAATACAATTAACACTGAAAAGTATTTACTTTATACTTTAAAAAAAGACTCTTCATATTTCAGTTTTGCAACTTATATAAATAAGTCTACCACAACGTTAAATAAAAAAAACAAACCCTCTATTAATGGGGAAAGCTATATCAATCACACTTTACAGCTTAAAGCTTTTTAATGGTAGATTAGTGTTAACTAATTTGAAAGAGAATAAAAAAACTTTAGTTAGCTATTTAAACGGAAAGCCTTATTTACCTTCAAATAAAAATTCAATACATACAAATACTATTAAACCATCTGCCTGGGAGGAACAAAATTGCAGATATTATGTGACTTGCACTTGGGTCACGGAAGAAAATCCTAATTGTTCTCCAACCTACTACAGCAACACTGATGGCGATGATTTTTGTTATGAACCTGACAATACCGTTGGTGGATGTTATTACTACTGGGATCTTGTTTCTTCTGTTATTGACAGACAATGTGACCAGGTTTGGGTACCAGATCCTCCAGACAATACCGGTGGAGGTGGACAAGGAGGGGATTCTCCCCCTTCAAATGAGCAAGTAGTACATACCGATAGTTTAGCCGCGCATTTTCCCTGCGCAGTAAAACTTATATTAGATAAATTGGCAGAAAACGGAGTTTATGCTGATTTTGTCCAGCCTTTTACAACCTCACAAAGGCCTGATCTAACATGGACAAACGCTAATTTAAACTGGGTGCCAAACGGAGATTCGGGAAATATTAAATTAGGTTCAACTGAAGTTGATAAGGCTTTAAATACCGTCAATAGAAGCGCATCTATAACGCTAAATACGAGTATGCTACAAAATAGTTCACAATTAATGATTGCTGCAACCGCTATACACGAAACTTTACATGCTTATATTAATTATCAAATAATTACCGGGGGTCCAACATTCACCACCCCTCCTGATTACGATCCAAATAAACCTTGGCTGTATTCTGTTGACGCTTATGCATATATGTTTGGGTTACCAAGTAATTTCCGTGATCACTGGGCTATGCTTGATGAATATTTCGATAGATCAGTACAAATACTAAAGCAGTTCGATAATTCTGCTCATTTGGACAACGATTATGTAATGGCAATGCTGTACGGTCTTAATAATGCAGATGGGTTTTTATCCATGCAAGGATCTTTGAATGACGAATATAAAAAGATAATGTCAAGATATAAAATAAGTCAATCCCAATTAGATGCGTTCTGGAATACGCAGTTATATGCAACAAGTAACAAATTACCAAACGATTGCCCATGAAAGTCACAATCAAAATATCCTTTGTTTTTTTAGTTTTAATTATAACAAAAGCCAGTGCTCAAAACCGACAAGCGAGTTATAAAGCAGATTCTGCATACTATTTATTAGATACATCAAAAACTTTAGCTTCAGATAGGATTTGGCATACATATAAAGAGGGCTTGGTTAAATCGTACGAGTTAGAAATTTATGCGCCTTGTTTACAGCTAATGAATAAACCAACTTTTTCATATAGCTCCCGTTTCCAGCAAATTAAAATTGTTAATGAAGATGTGCTTAAATCAATTAAAATCTTATCGCTACCAAAATTAATTTATCGATTAAAACAATTTTCAGAAGAAGACCAAGATACTAAATCAACAGAAAAACATCCTTTTTACCTATACATAATAGAACCAAGTTCAAAAGGGTTTTCTATTGTCAAAACGCAGCTTGAAGGTAGCGGTCCAAAAATTATTGTAAATTAAAACTCCCAAGTTCTGCACATTGGACTTTGTGATATATTTATAAAATTACATGAAGACCTTTTTTATTTCCTTTGTTTTAGGCTTTATATCAAATATGTGCTTTGGGCAAACTAAGACGGATACAAGTTATTATTTACTTGATACCAGTAAAACTCCCGCAGCCGATCGTATTGTTTCTATCAAACAGGAAAACAATAATGCCTTTGTTAATATATCTTGTCCTTGTTTAAGAAATGGCAATGTGCCTGTGTTTAGATATAACATCAATAAGCACATTAAAGTAGATGAAAAAGATTTCAGTTCTATAAAGGCAATTAAACTGATGGATTTAATTGAATTAGTAAGAAAAAATGATAATTCATCATTTAACAAGCAGCATGTCATCTTCTTTTTAGAGCCGGACGGCAAAAATTACATCAAACGTAGAGCTTATTTCTTGGGTAGTTACATAACCAAAACCAGTTAATTAATATGCTGTTTATATAGTTCCTGATAGGGTGCTGAAATCCAATTACACCTAATATCTTCTCATTTAACTTCAACGTAAAAAACTTAGCCTTGTTAGGCAACAATTAAGGTTTAAACTGTTATTATACATCGAGTGCCTTTTTGTATTTTTACCGTTCAGCTAAGTTATGGAGAACAAACCAATAGCCCGTAAATTTCGCCTTTTGTCGCAATTGATGGAGTTGCATGAAGAAAACCCTTTCAAGACAAAATCAATAGCAAACGCGGCTTTTAAAATAGATAAATTACCCTTCTCAGTTGCCGGCAAAACGCAGGAAGAACTGGAGAAGGTTGATGGCATTGGCAAAAGCACAGCAGCAAAAGTAATAGAGCTATTACAAACAGGTACTATTACAGAGTTGCAGGAACTGCTTGCAAAAACGCCCGAAGGTATTGTAGAAATGATGGGGATCAAGGGCATCGGCCCTAAAAAGATAGCCATCATATGGAAAGATCTGGGCATAGAGAATATAGGCGAACTGTATTATGCCTGTAATGAAAACCGCCTGGTTGAGGCTAAAGGTTTCGGCTTTAAAACCCAGGAAGAGATCAAAAAAGTGATCGAATTCCGCATGGCAGGCAATGGTAAATTCCTGTATGCACAGGTAGACCACGAAGCGCATGAGCTGTTAGATGAGATCCGTGGCATTTTCCCGGATGCCTTAAAACATATTGCCGGCGAAGTAAGGCGCCGCAACGATATCATCAGTGAACTGGTAATTGTTGTTGGCAGCATAGACCAGCAGATCGCCTTCGATGCACTGGCAACATCTACGCTCTTAAATAACGTAACGCTTAACGGCAACCATATTTCGGGCGAACTAAACAACGGCTTACTGGTAGATATTATTTGCGTACAACGCTCGCAATACTACAAAGAACTTTTCCTTAATACCGGTAGCGAAGACCATGTTGAAGCGGTATTAAAGCGCATTACAGATGAACTGGAAGCGCCGGAAAGTGAGGAGATCATTTACGAAAAAGCCAACCTGCAGTGGATGCCGCCCGAACTTCGCGAAGGAACGGATTTTATAGATAAGGCTATCCATAACCAACTGCCTACCTTAATTACGCTAAACGATCTTAAAGGCGCATTGCATAACCATAGCACCTGGAGCGATGGTGTAAATACCCTCGAAGAAATGGCTGTTTACTGCCGCGATGAACTAAAACTGGAATACTTAGGAATATCAGACCATAGTAAAAGCGCGTTTTATGCCAAAGGGCTGAGTATTGAAAGGGTTTTGCAACAACACGAAGAGATAGACCATCTGAATAAAAAACTTGATGGCTTCCACATATTTAAAGGTATCGAGTCGGACATTTTAAATGATGGTTCGCTTGATTACCCGGATGAGATATTGGCAAGGTTTGATTTTATTGTAGCCTCTATTCACTCTAACCTTAAAATGACCGAGGAAAAAGCTACCGCAAGGCTCATAAAAGCGGTAGAAAACCCTTACACCACCATATTAGGCCATCCTACCGGTAGGTTATTACTCAGTCGTAAAGGATATGATATTGACTATAAAAAAGTAATAGATGCCTGCGCGGCCAACAATGTGATCATTGAAATAAACGCCAACCCATTGAGGCTTGATCTTGACTGGCGCTGGCACCAATATGCCATTAGCAAGGGAGTTATGCTTTCCATTAACCCGGATGCACACCGCAACAGCGGCTTACATGATATGACGTATGGTGTAATTGCGGCCCGCAAAGGTGGCCTGGTAAAAGAACATTGCCTTAACGCGCTGCCATTAGCAGAAATTAAAGACCTATTTGAAAAAAAGAAAGGTGCGGTGAGTGCATAAGTTGTATAAGCAACAATTTGAACAAACTGCCTTAAAAAATTATGTTATCACAAAAAGTACGCGACCTGCAACAGGCAGGGAACCGGCCAAATATCCTGGTCATTGGCGACCTGATGATCGATCATTATATTGTAGGTGAAGCCAACCGCCTGTCGCCTGAAGCGCCGGTACCGGTAGTAAACGTCCGCAACGAGTTTATTACCCCGGGCGGCGCGGCCAACGTAGCACAAAACCTGCTTTCATTAGGAGCAAATATTACCCTTGGCGGCGTTACCGGAAACGATGCCGACGCTGATCGACTTTCAGACGTGCTAAAAAAAGAAGGCATTGATAGCAGTGCGATTTTCAAAGACGATACACGACCAACCACCGTTAAAACGCGTGTTATGGCGGGCAGCCACCAGTTGGTAAGGGTTGACAGGGAAACCACTCACCCGCTTTCGGCCGATCTGCAAAAGGCATTTATAGCTCACGCTAAAAACGCTATTGATGCTGCTGACATTATTGTATTTTCTGATTACAACAAAGGCTTATTCGCTCCTGAACTTACCCAACATCTGATAGAAGAAGCCAACCGTAGAGATAAAAAAGTTATTGTTGACCCCAAAGGCCTTGATTACCATAAATATAAAGGCGCCTACATTATAAAACCCAACCGTAAGGAACTTGCAGAGGCTGCCAAGACGGAACGCATTAGCAACGTGGAGCAGTTGCAGGAAGCGGCAAGGGTTATACTTAAACAAACCGGGGCTCAATATATTGTGGTAACTTTGTCTGAGCAAGGTATGGCCATCATCAGCGAACTGGCTTACCAGCTATTACCGGTTAAGGCAACGTCGGTATTTGATGTAACCGGTGCAGGCGATACCGTGATAGCGGCCATGGCTTATTTTATGGCGCAAGGTTTAAAGATAGAGGAAGCCTGCGAACTGGCCAACCACGCGGCGGCTATTGTAATAAGGCAGGCCGGTAGCGCGGTAACCACAGTTGAAGAAATACTGCAGGACATAGAAAACAGATAAAAATCAAAAAAATAAAAGTCGGAAAGGCGATGACTCAATGCCTCAATGACTCAATGATTGAGGAAGAAATGGTAATTGAAGAACTATACGAGCACCAGCAAACGCTGCAAAAGGTAATTGAAACCCTTACCGGCGATATTGAATATGCGTGCAAAATGATATGCGCATGTGTACAGCACGGCAATAAGGTATTAATAGCGGGGAATGGAGGCAGTGCTGCCGATGCACAACACATCGCAGCCGAATTGAGCGGTCGTTTTGTTAAGGAGCGCCGGGCGTTACCGGGTATTGCTTTAACGGTTGATACCTCTGCACTAACCGCCATTGCTAATGATTATGGTTACGACCATGTATTTTCTCGCCAGGTTGAGGCCCTTGCCCGGCCGGGCGACCTCTTTATAGGCATATCTACCAGCGGCAATAGCAAAGGCATACTTAACGCTTTTGCCTCAGCTGCAAAAGCCGGCTGTAAAACACTTGGCCTAAGCGGCCGCGATGGAGGTAAAATGAACGGCATTTGCGAGCTGAATATTGTAGTTCCGGCTGATGTAACAGCCCGTATACAGGAAATGCATATTCTCATCGGGCATATTTTATGCAAAGCGGTAGACGACCTTTTTTAATTATATAGTTTTGTATAATGCGCCATCAGCTGGAAAAAACACTCTTAGATAAGATTACTATCCTACCTGCTTTGCAAGCCAACATAGCCCGCTGGAAACAAGCTGGTGAAAAAGTGGTGTTTACCAATGGTGTTTTTGACTTGCTGCATCTGGGGCATATCACTTATTTATCCAAAGCAGCAGAACTGGGCGATAAGCTAATCATCGGCCTTAACACAGATGCTTCTGTTAAACGCCTTAAGGGCGAAAGCCGGCCCATAAACGACCAGAACAACCGGGCTGCATTGCTGGCATCGTTATTTTTTGTAGATGCGGTTGTATTGTTTGAAGATGATACGCCCCGTGACCTGATCGCTCAATTATTACCTGATATATTGGTAAAAGGTGCTGATTACACCGTTGAACAGATAGCAGGTGCAAAGGAAGTGCTTGCAAACGGCGGCGAGGTTAAAACCATTACGCTGGTTGACGGCTATTCATCAACATCCATTATTAACAGGATAAAAGCGCAAACATCCTAATGAAGATCCTGGTTATCCGCTTCAGCTCCATGGGCGATATTATATATACTACTCCTGTAGTGCGCTGCCTTAAACAACAACTGCCGGATGCGGAAATACACTTTATAACCAAACCGGCTTTTAAATACATCTACGAGGGCAACCCATATACTGATAAACTGCTGCTGCTAAAACCTAAACTTGCCGATACCATAGCCGAAATAAAATCTGAAAGCTATGATCACATTATTGATCTGCACAACAACCTGCGTACGGCCATAATTAAATTACGAACAGGCATACCAGCATATACCTACCAAAAGCAAACCATACGTAAATGGCTAAGCCTTAAACTAAAAAAAAATCTGGTATCTCCTCTGCATCTGGTAGACAGGTATCTGAATGCGGTTAAGCCTTTAGGCGTGGTGAATGATGGCAAACCGATAGATTATTTTATCAAAAAGTCATATGATACGGCCGACCTATTGCCTGCCACGCATCAGGCAGGTTATATAGCTTTCATTATTGGTGCTACACATTTTACCAAACGGATGCCTAACGATAAGATCATCAGCATATGCAAACAAATAAACCTGCCTGTACTATTATTGGGAGGTAATGATGTAGCCAATAACGGAGAAGAAATTGCCGCTGCTATAGGCCCAAAAGCTTACAATGCCTGCGGCAAAACCTCGCTTGATGAATCTGTTTTTTTAGTATCTACAGCCATGCGGATCATAGGGTTTGATACCGGCCTTACCCATATAGCTGAGGCATTTGACCGGCCCATTGTATCGGTATGGGGAGGTACAGTGCCCGATCTGTTGGGTGTACAGCCCTACATGGTAAAAGATTCGCTGGTAGCCGGCATAGATATTTCCTGCCGCCCCTGCTCCAAATTCGGCCTTGCCAAGTGCCCGCTGGGCCATTTTAAATGCATGCGCGATATGCCCGAAAAGCCTATTACCGACTTCCTCAATAAATTATAGCAATAAAAAATATTCTTATTATCTTCGTGCTTAAACTAAATCTAAAGCACAATGAAAAAAATTCTACTTTCTATTTGCTGCGCCTTCGTGGCTACCGCTACCTTCGCGCAAGTTCCCTCTTTTGGTATTCGTGGTGGTGTAAATTTTGCCAGCTTATCGGCCTCAAACGGTAATATTTCTATATCAACGGGCTCAACAACTACGTTTGCTGCCGGCCTTTTCGCCGATTTTAAAGTGGGCACCAACACTACTATACAACCCGCGTTGAATTATACGGGCAAAGGTGGCAACATTGCCGACGATGGCACCAAGGTTGATATCAAAACTTATTACCTGCAAGTGCCTGTAAACGTGGTTTATCACGTACCTGCCGGCTTTGGTCATGTGTATTTGGGTGCCGGACCTTACGTTGCATTTGGGTTAAATGGTAAAGTTAAAGGTACCGATGGAAACAATACCGCAAGCCAGGACATCACTTTTGGCAGCGGACCCGAAGACTTTAAACGAGTTGATGCGGGCCTTAACGGCATTGCAGGCCTTGAATTTAACAGCGGATTTTTGTTAGGTATCAACTATGACCTGGGATTAACTGATATTGGTAATGACGGCAGTAGTGAAGTGTCAACCAAAAACCGTGTTTTCGGTATTTCAATAGGTTTTAAATTTTAACCAGCTAAAACTTTAAAACAAAAAGCGGGATATAAAAGCCCGCTTTTGTTATTTTAGGCCATATGAAAAAACTGCTGCTGATACGACACGCCAAAGCAACACATGATACGGGCTATACCGATTTTGAACGGCCGCTTACCGCAAAAGGACTTGCACAATGCGATGTTATGGTTAACCGATTGGTAGCAAACGATATACAGCCGGAACATATAGTAAGCAGCCCGGCATTACGCACGGTTACTACAGCTGATGCATTTGCCAAAGGCCTCGGTTTACCAACCGCAACCTATTATCACGAAATTTATGATGCCAGTGAAAGTGCCTTATTAAACGTGGTCTATCATCTGGATAATCAGTACGATTTTATTGCACTTGTAGGCCATAACCCTGGCATTAGTCAAGTGCTCTACTACCTGAGCGGAGAATATCGCGAGGTGACCACCTGCGCCCTCGCGCTGATAGAATTTGATGCCGAAAGCTGGGCAGAGTTAAGTGAAAATACCGGTACCTTAACTTACTTTGATAGTCCTAAAGACTAATTAACTACGTAAGTTTTCCCCGGTAATGAGCGTATAAAGCCTTGCAACTCCATATCAAGAAGCGTCATGGCTAACTGGCTGGTTGGCATGTTCACTTTTATAGCCAGTTCATCAATAGCCAGTGGCGAACTGTTTGAACGGATCACTTCATAAACAGCACGTTCTTCAGCAGTAAGATCAATCGCTAATACAAGCTGTTCAGCACCTTTTACCTCGCTGTTTTTTTCCCAGCCCATGCTGTAAGCAAGGTCGGCCATGCAGGTGAGCAGGGCTGCTTTGTTATTTCGTATCAAAAAGTTACATCCTTCAGAATATTCGTCCCCTAACCTGCCGGGAAAGGCAAATACATCACGGTTATAGCTGTTGGCAATCTCAGCGGTAATTAATGCCCCGCCTTTTAAGCCCGCTTCTATAACGATAGTGGCATCTGCCATACCTGCTACAATACGGTTGCGCTCCGGAAAATGCTGTCTGTCTGGCCGTGTCCCCGAAGGATATTCGGATAACAAGCCCCCATTTAACAACATTTTATCCGCCACAGAACGGTTTTGGTGAGGGTACAACTTATCCAATCCGTGCCCTAAAACCCCAATAGTGGGTAAATGATGCTTTACGCATTCTTTATGCGCAGCTACATCAATACCATGTGCAAGCCCGCTTACTACCAATACATTATAAGCGGCAAGCTCCTCTATTAATTGACGGCATAGCTGCCTGCCATAATCAGTAGCATTACGCGTACCTACTATACTCACGCATTTGAGTGGATTTAGGTTTGCATTGCCTTTACTGTAAAGCAAAACCGGTGAGTCGGCACAATTTTTTAAGCGGCGCGGATATCGCGAGTCTGTGTAAAACAGTACATCAATGTGATTATCCTCAACAAACTTCAGCTCCTTTTCGGCCCGGTGCAGAGGCTCTGCCATATCCAGTTTACCTACAAGCGTTTCTCCTATCCCGGGTATCTTTACCAGTTTGGATGGCGAAACTTTAAATATTTCCTCTGCGCCACCCAAGTGTGCAATCAAATTTTTAGCCCTGGTATGGCCTATATCTTTTAAAAAGGTAAGCGCGATCTGATGAAGTAGTGACATAGTTATTAGTGCTACAATATAGCGATAGCATTACAATTATGCTGTGCTATAAAAAACTATAGAAATAGTTTGCAAACTATAAAAATAGTTAATACCTTCACTTAACTATAAAAATAGTTTTGTATGAAATTTAAAGAACTCACCAAGGCCGAAGAACAGATCATGCAGATATTGTGGCAGTTAAAAGAAGGTATAGTAAAAGATATACTGGAGCAGATGCCCGAACCTAAACCTGCCTATAATACTGTATCAACCGTGGTACGGGTATTAGAAGGCAAAGGCTTTATTGATCATAAAGCTTACGGGAACTCGCATGTTTACTTCCCCCTCATCAGCGAAGCCGACTACAAAAAATTCAGTATTGATAAGCTAATGACCAATTATTTTGATAACTCCTATAAAAGCCTGGTATCGTTTATTGCCGATGAGAAAAAACTGGGCGTTAAAGAGCTTGATGAATTAAGCGCGTTGATTGAAAAACTTAAAACCCAGAAAAAATGAGCTGGTTACATTATCTTACCGAGGCAAATATTTACCTGCTGGTGTTTTACTTGTGCTACCGGTTGGTACTGGCCGGCAATACGCACTACACGCTTAGCCGGGTATATCTGCTAACATCTTGCATCATATCTTTCATCATTCCGCTAACACAGATAAGCGCATTAATACCCAATGTGCAGGAGGTACAAACTTTTACTCAGGCGTCCTACGTACTGCCAGCTGCAAATCTTAATATACCCGTTCAAAAACAGAGCTTCGAGTTTTCTGTAGAAAACATCCTGCCATACATTTATGTAGCAGGCGCTTTAATAGCTGCCATAGTTTTTGCTGTTAGGTTATGGCGCTTATTTAAGATAACCAAAGCAGGAAAGACCTGTAAATACGGTAACTATCAACGGATTGATCTGCCCGATCAAAAAACAGCTTTTTCATTTTTCAATTACCTCTACATAGGTACAGGTCTTAAGCAGCCGGGTACTATTATAGCGCATGAGTTGGTACATATCCGCCAAAAACACACGCTTGATGTACTTTTTCTGGAGATACTAAAAATAGTGAACTGGTTTAGTCCGGTGGTTTACCTGATGCAACAGAGTTTAAAAACCCTGCACGAGTACATTGCCGACGAACAAACCGCCGCGCTTGAAAGCGATGCGCTCTCGTATTCCTCTTTCCTGCTCAACAATGCGTATGGGCTGGCAGGCGCGCCGGTTACCCATTCTTTCTTTAACAATAACCTATTAAAAAGGAGAATAATCATGTTAAACCAAAAACGATCAGGTAAGTTAGCAAGGCTAAAATACCTGGCAGCAGTACCGCTTTGCGCGGGGATGTTGTGCACATCTACCCTACTGTTCAGTAAAAATTACGGGGTGATAGACCTATCCCCGAAAAAAACAATCTCATTGGCATCCAAACAAGTAAACGATGCTCTGGCCGACACTACCTTTGCTGTTAAACCACCTGCTATCATAAAAAATGGTAATACCATACAGGAAAAGGGCTACCTAATTAACGGGAAAACCGAATATTTTACCGTAACAATTACAGACAAGAACGGTAACGAAAAGACTTATAACAGTATCAATATTACTGCTGATGACCGGAAAATGCTGGAAGAAAAATATGGATTTAAATTTTCCAATTTCCATATGAAGGAATATATGAAAAAGGGTTATTCCGTTTTTCATAAAAAGCTTAATCAGCCGGAGCCGCCATTACCGCCAATGAGTGTAAAAGCACCATTTTATTCGTTTACACAATACCTGAGCAAAAAAGTAAAATACCCGGCAGAAGCTGTAAAAAACAAGCAGAACGCCAACGTTTTGCTAAGTTTTGATGTGAACAGCGCGGGCCGTGTAAGCAATGCAAAGGTAGCAGGCAAACCGGGTAGCGCGTTTAATGATGTGCTTGCAAATACTGTAAACCAGTTTAATGGAAAAATAAACACACCAGCAGGTACCTACAAAATGAATGTGCATTATTTTATGCCTGGCCATGAGGGCGTAAATTTTCCGCCTCCTTTTGTAACAAAAAGTGCCAATTATATCGGTGAGATACAAATAGTTGGAATGACCAAGGCTCAAAATAGCATGATAAACATGCCGCCACCTCCCCCGCCACCGATAGAATCAAGGAAAAAAGTTAAGGGGATTCCTCCTCCGCCGCCACCTATTCAAAGCGCAACAGGAAAGATCAAAATACTTTCGAATAAAGAAGTTACCTATGTTGTTAACCAACAGATAAAAGCAAAAGCTAACATGCAAAACAAGACCCCGTTAGTTCTCTTTGACGGTATTAAAATTTCACTAAAGGATAAAGTTGCTGACGGCCAAAAGTATTCAATAATAGCCGACGACTCTGTTAGATTCCATTCACCTGGAGAAGCTTTTGCCGTTAAAAAATGGGGGCAAGAAGCAAACAACGGCGTAGCTGAATATTTTGGTAATCCACGAATATTTATTGTAAAATAACAAAGTTATAGGTTACAAATCTAAATCTTAACGTATATTACCTGTTTGGTTTCAAAGAAATCCTCATTAAAATAATCTTTGAGGTAGAATTGCTGCACGGCTAAACCCGCGTCGGCAATTTCTTGCGTAAGGTCCCCTCCTTTTAAATAGAGTATACCGTTAGGCAATTTATTCTTCGATTGTTTATTGAATTTATCCTTCACCCAAGGGTAAAAGTCCTTCAGTTGCGTAACCGCGCGCGATACCACGAAATCAAATTTTTCCTTTACTTCTTCGGCCCGTGAGTGGGATGCGCGCAGGTTTTTTAAACCGATGGCCGATGAAACCTCACTTACTACTTTTATTTTTTTACCAATGCTGTCCACCAGGTGAAACTGCGTATCAGGGAACATAATAGCCAATGGAACGCCGGGAAAACCGCCGCCTGTACCCACATCCAACACGTTTTCGCCGGGTAAAAACCCCATCACTTTGGCTATACCTAAGGAGTGCAATACATGCCGCTCATACAGCAGATCTATATCCTTGCGAGATATTACATTGATCTGGTTGTTCCAGTAGGTATACAGTTCCTTTAGCTGTGCAAACTGCTCCTGCTGCTCTATCGTAATATCGGGGAAGTATTTTAACAGGATATCAGATTCCATCCTTTTTATATCGGTTTATAATGTTACCCAGTAAATACCGGCCCCTGAATAATTGCGCCTTAACGGTTCCCAAAGGCAAGTCAAGCTGCTGGGCAATTTCTTCGTATGATAATTCATCAAAGTAGCGCAGGGTGATCAGGTTGCGGTAACGGGGTGGTAAGCTTTCTATCAATAACTTTAACTCGGCGGTTTGCTGCTTTTTTATCGACGATTCTTCGGGATTTAACGTATCGGCCTTTATCTGTAATGGCTTTTCGTCACCATCATCGTCTATCATACCATGTATAGATTGCGTATTAAGCTTCTTCTTACGGATAAAATCGATGCAGTTGTTGGTAGCCACTCTGAACAACCAGGTACTAAAAGCAAATTCGGGCTGGTATTTATCCAGCTTTTCAAAAGCTTTGGCAAAGGTTTCTACGGTAAGGTCCATGGCATCTTCCTTATTATTCACCATTTTCAACACCATAAAGTATATCGAGTCCTTATAGCGCTGCATCAGGTCGGCATAGGCTTTCTGGCTGCCCTCGCGTGCTTTTACCACCAAATGGAAGTCATTTCTGGCATTTTCAGTAAAGTTTTTATTTACTTCCATCGTGTGGTTTTAATAAATGTACCAATCAATCCAAACACGTTTAAATATAAATAATATATCATGTCAAAAAAGGGCAGCCACCACAACAAGTCGCCACAATCCAGTTTTTTAAATACACGCCTGTAAACCAAAAATTGCAATATCAGCCTGAATAATAAAACACCTGCCACCAGCAATGGTTCAAACTTTAAAATAATGAACAAAATAAACAGTACGTAAAACAAAAATCCGCTCACCGCATCGAGGCTAAGCATGCGCCTGTGACTATTCCGGTATAGTTTACCAACGCCCATATGACGCTTTTTCTGAGTGAACCATGAGCTCAAAGTAGTTTTAGCATCACTGTAAGTAAACGTATCCGGGTGTATTTCTATAGCGGTATTGGTTGGTGTGGCGTTCTGGTTCACAAAAAGGTCGTCGTCGCCACTCATTACATGCATGTGCGATGCAAAACCTTTAGCCCCAAAAAACAAACTTCTCGTATAAGCCAGGTTTCTGCCGATACCCATATAAGCATCGCCTTTTAAAGCGCTCGACAGGTAATTAATAGCGGTTTTTAACGTTTCGAAACGGATAAAGGGATTTAAGAAATTGCGTGTACGCGTGTAAGGCGAATATCCTAATACAATCTGTGTAGTGGCGTTAAAATTGACCGCCATACGTGTTATCCAATGCAGGGTTGCAGGCTTGCAGTCGGCATCTGTAAACAAGAAATGTTCGTATCTGGCCGCTTTAATACCCATGGTAAGCGCGAATTTTTTACCTGTTTTATAACGGTCGTGTTCGGTAACGGTTACTATCTTAAGGTGTGCAAATTCCTTTTGGATATCCATCAACACGTCGGCCGTTTGATCAGTAGAGCGATCGTTGATCACCACCACTTCGTAGTCGGGATAGTTCTGCTGTAATATATAAGGCAGGTATTGGGCAAGATTATGCGCCTCGTTACGAGCGCTGATGATGACCGATACAGGCACAGTTGGCGCTGGCATCTCCTGCGGCGGAGTATAACTGCCAAGCCTGTTGTGATGAGTTAACAGGTAATATAACTGAACAATTAAACAAAGTTGAAATAGTACGAATAACGCCTCGTGAATATAAGCTTCCAATTTAGCTGTAAATAAGCGACAAATTTGTTAAAAATCAACGACAAATACGATTAAGATTGTTGCTTTGTATGGTTGTATTATAAACCAATAATAATCTAACCATCCGGCAATTTAACAATTGATATGGTGCGGCAATAAAGCCGTGCCTTTACAAATTGATTTTTGTAATTTTGCCGGGATATAATGAAATTTACTTTACAAGCACAAGACCCGCTTTCCAAAGCCCGGGCAGGCGAACTGGTAACCGACCATGGCGTTATCCAAACCCCTATTTTTATGCCGGTTGGTACCGCGGGTACCGTTAAAGCTGTACACCAGCGCGAACTAAAAGACGATATTAAAGCCCAGATCATATTAGGAAATACCTATCATTTATATCTGAGGCCGGGGCTAAACACCCTTGAACAGGCAGGCGGATTACATAAATTTAATGGCTGGGACGGCCCTATTCTTACTGATAGCGGCGGCTACCAGGTGTATTCGCTTACCGAAGTACGTAAAATTAAGGAGGAAGGCGTTACCTTTCGCTCGCATGTGGATGGCTCCAAACACCTGTTTACGCCTGAAAATGTAATGGATATACAGCGCATTATTGGCGCTGATATTATTATGGCTTTTGATGAATGTACCCCCTATCCGTGCGACTATAATTATGCGAAACGCTCGATAGAAATGACCCACCGGTGGCTTAAACGCTGCTGCGACAGGTTTGATAGCACGGAGCCCAAATATGGTTATAGCCAAACCTTATTCCCGATTGTGCAGGGTTCCGTTTACAAGGATCTTAGGGTACGTTCGGCTGAGGTGATCGCCTCTTTTGAACGCGAAGGAAACGCCATTGGAGGCCTTAGCGTGGGTGAACCAGCCGAAGAAATGTATGCCATGACGGAGGTTGTTTGCGACATATTACCCAAAGAAAAACCCCGTTACCTGATGGGTGTGGGCACCCCGGTTAACATACTGGAAAATATTGCTTTGGGTATTGACATGTTTGATTGCGTAATGCCAACCCGTAATGCCCGTAATGGTATGTTGTTTACCCGCAATGGTATCATAAATATCAAGAACGAAAAGTGGAAAAACGATTTTTCGGCCATTGATGCTGATAGTGATTTGTTTGCGGATAAGGTTTACACCAAAGCTTACCTGCGCCATTTAATACATAGCGGCGAAATGCTGGGTGCCCAGATCGCTACGTTACATAACCTGCATTTTTATCTTTGGTTAGTGGGCGAGGCACGCAATAAAATCATTTCGGGAGAGTTTTACGACTGGAAGAACAAAATGGTAACCCGCTTAGGCACAAGATTGTAAATGAAGAAATTACTTCGCAGATATTTAACCGTTATTGACCGCTTTATAATGGGCAAATACCTGGGCACGTTTGTGTTTACATTGGGTATTTTTCTGGTTATTTCGGTGATATTTGACATATCTGAACACCTGGACAACTTCCTGGGGAAGAATGCCAACCTGCATGATATTATATTTAAATACTATGCCGGCTTTATTCCATTCTACCTGATGCTGTTATCGCCGCTCATTAATTTCCTGGCGGTGATATTCTTTACAGCTAAGATGGCCAACCAAACAGAGATTGTACCCATACTTACCAGCAGGGCCAGTTTCTATCGTTTTTTAAGGCCATATGTAATATCGGCAAGCATTATTTTTACCGCCTCGCTGCTATTGAATGTGTATGTGATACCATATACAAACAAATTAAAGGTAGACTTTGAAAGCGCAAACTTCTTTGCAAACGACGATCAATCGAAGCTGGATGTACATATTCAACTGGATAAACATACCTATGTTTACCTGCAGTCTTTTGACCCTGCTATGCAAACCGGCTACCAGTTTATGATGGAAAAGTTTGATGGCGACGAGATGAAACAACGCCTTACCGCCACCAGCATTAAGTACGATTCTCTCAAAAACCACTGGATCATTAACGCTCCTACCCGCCGTTACATCAACGGTTTAAAGGAAACCTGGGCTACCAGCAGCGCCCAGTTAGACACCGTTTTAGATATGCGCCCAATAGATTTTCAGGCACATGATAACGTGGTAAGTAACATATATGGAGCCATGCCTTTGCCTGTTTTAAACGCTGCAATAGCTAAAGAAAAGATACGCAGTACAGGCGCTGTTATTGACATGGAATTTGAAAAATACAGGCGTTTTGTAGAGCCATTATCTACCTTTGTGCTTACTTGTATAGGCGTTGCCATATCGTCCAGAAAGGTACGCGGCGGTGTTGGCTTACCCCTCGGAATAGGTATTTTTATATGCTTTACGTACATAGTTGTTAACAAATTTGCGCTGGTTTTTTCAATAAAGGGGGGCTTTGATCCACTCATTTCGGTGTTTATTCCTAACGTACTTTTTGGTATATTAGGCTATATACTCATTGTAAAAGCGCCTAAATAATGTCTCAAAATTTACCAAAAACAGGGTTAAACAAGAACCTTTTGATCCTGCATTTTACTGTTTTTGTGTGGGGTTTTACCGGAATTTTAGGCCAACTTATTTCCATTTCGGCAATAAATTTGGTTTGGTACAGGGTTTTTATCGCCAGTTTTTCGCTGTTCTTGTACTTTAAATTCAACAGAACAACACTAAAATTAAGCCCTCAAACCATCCTTAAACTCGCTCTTACAGGCGCTTTAGTGGGCGGCCATTGGGTACTTTTTTTCGCTTCTATCAAGTTTTCAAACGTTCCTGTTACATTAGTTTGCCTTTCATCAGTCACTCTTTTTACAGCTATTTTTGAACCGCTTATCAATAAAAAGGCTATTTCCAAGCTTGAAATTGTGGCCGGTTTATTCATCATTATCGGCATTATCCTGATATTTAAATTTGAGACAAAATACACTAAGGGAATTATCACAGGGTTAATCAGCGCGGTTTTAGCCAGCCTGTTTTCTATTATTAACGGCAGGCATGTACAAAAAATAGAGGCTCCCGTAATTGCATTTTATGAACTTTCCGGGGCGTTTATTTGGATAACCATTTACCTTTTTATCACGGTTGGCACCGCCGGTTTTATCATCCCGAAAACCTCGGATATTGGTTATCTGGTTATCCTTGGTACGGTTTGCACCTCGCTGGCATACGTTGCCGGCGTTTCCGTAATGCGCGAACTCTCGGCCTTCAGGGTAGCCCTCATCACCAACCTTGAGCCGGTATATGGTATTATTATGGCCTTTCTTTTTTTTAATAATACCAATGATATGAGCATCGGTTTCTGGGCCGGAGCCGTCATTATTTTGTCTACTATTTTCCTGTTTCCCGTTGCACAAAAACAGGTTGCTAAACGCCGTTCCAGGTAACAGATCTCACTACTTTTTTCAGCCATATGCCCCCGAAATAGCACAGGGTAGGGGGAAAGTAAATATGTGCTTATAAGCCATTTTTAGCCCTTCTAAGCCACTTTGATTTTTCACTGTACTTTTCCTCATCAAAATTATTTCGATCGTTTACAGCTATTTTTTACTTTCCACTTAGTGTACTACAGTCGAATAGCATTCAAAATTGCACCTATCTTTAATTAATACCCGAATAACTGAATTTAACACCTTATTCTAAATAATATTTCAAAAAATAAAAAACATAAAATCAAGCAATTATATAATTTAAATAAATTTATAAATTATATGAATCAAAAAATTAGATACATCAAAAACTAAATTTTTTAGCATTAGATATTTTATGTCATAAATAAATAATACAAATAACTATAAATCAATGCAATTGAAACAATCAATTAAATGATAAATTAAATCAATGGAATGCACGAGGTAATGGGCGGTAAGTGTACGGAAAGGTTAAATTTAGAATTTTAAAAATATGGCAGAGTACCGGCTTTGGTATACAAATCAATCGAGCTGGCCAAAAAATTATCAGAATTTTCAAACGAGGATCCGTTCTAGACGGGCATAAAAAGCGGATCAAAAATTCCGGGGCTTTAAAAACAAGGAGAAATAAAAATGCGAAGTATACCACTATCCTACCAGACCAATATCTACACAATTATTCTGGCCCAAAAACCTTCAAAATTTTCCATCAAAATTCCACGCTCGCGAATTTGAAATATCGTTGGCACTATTCGCCAACAACGTTGCCCTATTGGGGTTAATGTTTAAATAATGTAACTTGTTTAAAAGATAACCGGAACCAATTTTATGAGTATCAAAAATATCATCGCGCTGATCATCGTCGTACTATTAACGGTGGTGTTCATGCAAAATACCGACGAGGTAAAATTCACCATTTTGTTCAGCTCGGTATACCTGTCAAAGGTAGCCATGCTCACGGCGGTGGCGGCGTTCGCTTTCATCCTGGGGGTACTGGTTGGCCGCCCAAAAAACAAGAAGTACAACATTAGCGAGCATTATAACGACATCCACGGAAAAGACAATCCCGATACACTAAGTGAAGAAGACAGGGATTATATTAGTTAGTAGTGAATGGTGAGTGTTTATAGAAACTCAAATTAATATTTGCTTCTATTGGGTTGGTACCTCGTTAGGGGTTGGTTAGGGGTCCGTTGATGTTCGTTGTATATTATTCGTCGGTCACTAACCACCCCTCACAATCATACCCCATAAAATACCCGGCAATTTTTTTCCAATTCGCCCAGATCCGGCCGGCTCTCAAAGATCCCAAAAACTGAAGCCCCTGAGCCGCTCATACTGGCGTATAACGCGCCGCGCTCATACAAACTTGCTTTTACGCCACGGATAACGGGATGATTATTGAAGATATGACCTTCAAAGTCGTTACGGATATGCTTTTTCCAGGCCGCTACGGGCATTTTTACCAGGTCGTATACAGTTTCCTTAACCGGGGCGGGTTTTACGCCTCTATAAGCTTCTGCGGTGGATACGTGCGCATCAGGCATCACCAGGGCAATGTGGTAGGCTGACAGGTCCAGGTTAACCGGCTCAAACTCGTCGCCCTTCTCAAAAGCGAACACCGGGCGGTTGCCAATGAAGAAGGCACAGTCGGCACCGAGCTGTCGGGCATAGTCCATCATCCCCTCTTCGTCCAGCCCGAGCCCAAATTTATCATTCATCAATTTGATAAAGAACGCCGCGTTGGCCGAGCCCCCTCCCAGCCCCGCGCCTATCGGAACATTTTTGTGCAGGTGAATTTTTACCGCGGGCAAATCCGGGAAATCTTTTTTGAGCAAATGGTACCCTTTGATGCAAAGGTTATCCTCGGGCCTGCCCGGTATGTCAAGTCCTGATGATTGGAAACTTAGCTCCCCTGCCTCGATCACTTCCAGCACATCAAAAATTTTAACGGGATAAAAAACCGTTTCGAGGTCATGGTAACCGTCGGGGCGGCGGGCAGTAATATTTAATCCGATATTTATTTTTGCGTTCGGGAATACGATCATCAGCGATTGATTAACACCGGATGTTTTTTTGCACATCCGTAGGATACCAAAATTAGATTATTTTTCTTTGTACTGAAGGATTGGCTTTGCCATAATTCGCTGCGCTGTCATAGGGTCATTAAGTCATTGGCTTTGCAAACGGTGAATCGAGCTCGATCAAACAATGACTCAATGACGGCGAAGCCAATGACTCAAGGATAAATTTAAAAAAAGATGAAACAGTACCTCGACTTGATGCGACATGTAATGGAGAACGGAGCGCAAAAGCATGACCGCACCGGTACGGGCACCCTTAGCGTGTTTGGCTATCAGATGCGTTTTAACCTCCAAGATGGTTTCCCGATGGTGACCACCAAGAAACTTCACCTTAAATCCATCATCCATGAGTTGATCTGGTTTCTGAGTGGCGATACCAACATCAAGTATCTAAAAGATAATGGCGTTCGCATTTGGGACGAATGGGCCGATGAGAACGGCAACCTTGGCCCGGTGTACGGTTACCAATGGCGCAGCTGGCCTACGCCGGATGGCGGCCACATAGACCAGATCACCCAGGTGGTAAACACCATCAAAAATAATCCTGACTCACGCCGCATCATGGTGTCGGCATGGAATGTGGCCGATGTTAACCAGATGGCGCTCCCACCCTGCCATAGTTTGTTCCAGTTTTACGTAGAGCCCGCCGATGCATCAAAGGGCGAAACGAGAGGTAAGTTATCATGCCAGTTATACCAGCGCAGTGCCGATATATTTTTGGGCGTACCTTTCAACATCGCGTCATACGCTTTGCTTACCATGATGATGGCCCAGGTTTGCGATCTGGACTATGGCGATTTCATCCATACCTTCGGCGATGCCCATATTTACAACAATCACCTGGAGCAAGCGCAACTGCAATTGAGCCGCGACCCTCGCCCGCTGCCCACCATGAAGATCAACCCCGAAGTGAAAGATATTTTCAGCTTTAAGTACGAAGATTTCACTTTGGAAAATTATGATCCGCACCCGCATATCAAAGGGATAGTTGCGGTGTAATCAGAAATTTAGTAAATTTGAGATTATGAGCACTACAGAGTTAAAAGAAGAGATACAAAAAGCTATTGAGCAAATTCCTGAAAGCGCTCCTGAGAACTTACTGCAAGATGTTTTGGGTTACATTCAAGATGTAAATGCGAAAATTGCCCAAAAAGCAAAATATGACCAATACTTTAAAGAAATCCTTGCGGAAGACGAAGAAGTATTTAGGAAGTTAGCCCAATGATCGATTTACAAATTGTTGAAGAATATCACAATGCTTTAATCGATCAATTTGGCGGAAGCAAAGGCGTCAGAGACATTGCTGGTTTGGAAGCTTCATTGGCACGTCCGTACATGACGTTTGATGAGCAATATCTTTATCCTACTGCCATAGATAAAGCGGCAGCCGTATTTGAAAGCGTAATAATTAACCATCCATTCGTTGATGGTAATAAAAGGATTGCCTATCTATTGCTTCGTCTTACGTTAAGAGACGCTCATATCACTATGTTAGCTTCTCAAATAGAGAAATACGATATGGCAGTATCAGCAAGTATGGGTCATATTAACTTCGACCAAATAAAAGCCTGGATCACCCAGCATTCTATCAAAACTCAATGACAATTTCGATAATAGTAGCCATAGCAGAGAACAATGCTATCGGCAAAAACAACCAGTTACTTTGGCACATGCCAAATGATCTTAAACATTTTAAAGATATCACATCGGGCCGTACCATTATCATGGGTCGCAAAACGTTTGATTCGGTTGGTAAACCCCTGCCAAAGCGCCGTAACATTGTAGTTACCCGTCAGGATATTGAGATACCCGGCTGTGAAGTAGTGAAATCTATTGATGAGGGACTGGCACTTTGCCAGGACGAAGATGAGGTATTTATTGGCGGCGGCGCCGAGATCTACCGGCAGGCAGTGGATAAAACCGACAGGATATACCTCACCATTGTTCACCACCACTTTGAGGCAGATACCTTTTTCCCGGCAATTGATTATAACCAGTGGACTGAAGTGAGCCGCGAGCGCCACGAGTCCGATGAAAAAAATCCATACCCCTATTCGTACATCACGCTGAACCGCCGGTAACAAAAACGGCGAATATTTTGTTTCAATTTAAAATTTCAGGGTTGTGAAATTTTATTAGATTTGCCGTCTTATTTAAAAAAGCTTATAAACTAATTAATTACATATTTAATTCGCAATGCAAGGTAAAGGGGTTATTAAATTTTTCGCCATTCTGCTGGCTTTGGTATGTATATACCAGCTATCATTTACATGGGTGACGCACAAAGTTGAGAGTGATGCGAAAGCATACGCCAAGGGCGATCCCAAGAAAGAAACGGCGTATCTGGATTCTATTTCTACACAACCGGTGTACCCGGTATTTGGCCATACTTACCAGTATTGTGTTGACCGCGCGCTTGCTCTTGGTTTGGACTTAAAGGGCGGAATGAACGTTACCATGCAAATATCGCTGCGCGAGCTGGTGACCGAGTTATCAAACAACAACAAGGACGTTGTTTTTACCCAGGCGTTAACCAACGCGCAGGCAAGAAGCGTTACCGAGCAAAAAGACTACATTACCCTTTTTGTTGATGAGTACCAGAAATTGAACCCTAACGGTAAACTGGCTACCATTTTCGCCAACAACAGCAACCAGGACAAATTAAAATTCAACTCAAGCAACAGCGAGGTTGAAGCTTATCTGAAAGACCAGGCCAATACTGCCGTACAACAGTCATACACCGTATTGCAAAGGCGTATTGACCAATTTGGCGTAACCCAGCCTAACATTCAGCTGCAGAAAAGCACCAACCGTATCCTTATCGAGCTGCCGGGTGTTAAAGAACCTGAGCGTGTTCGTAAACTGTTATCAGGTACAGCAAAATTGGAGTTTTACCAAACTTTTGATAACAGCGAGATATACGGGCTCTTGGGCAATATCAACGGTATACTGGCCGCTAAAAACAAAACCGGCGTTAAAGACACCACTGCAAAGGCTGATACCGCTAAGAAAACTGCTACTGCTGTAGCGACTACTAAAAAAGATTCGGCTGCCTCATTATTGAGTAAAATTAAAAAGGCAGGTGCTAAGGACTCTGCCGGCGTTAACAACAAAGCGCAGCTTTCCGCTCAAAACCCATTGTTCGCAGTATTGTCGCCAATGGTTTACCAGGGCCAGGATGGTTCGCCGCAATTAGCACCGGGCCCAATTGTTGGCCGTGCCGAGCAAAAAGATACCGCTAAAGTAAACAGCTACCTGCACAGTGCCGATGTTAAGGCCGTATTGCCACAAAACCTTAAATTCCTTTGGGGTGTAAAACCTGAAAAAGGCACTAAAATATTTGAGCTGTATGCCATTAAATTGGCCGGCGCCGAAAACGGCCCGGTATTAAATGGTGATGTAATTACCGATGCCCGCAGCGATGTTAACCAATTGCAGGGCGGCTTTGAGGTAACCATGTACATGAACTCGCAAGGTGCCCAAAAATGGAAAAATATTACTGCTGAAGCTTCTGCAGGTGCAGGCAAAAAAGCGATTGCCATTGTATTGGACGACAACGTTTACTCTGCCCCTAACGTACAAAACGAAATATCTGGTGGTGTATCATCTATTTCAGGCGGTAACTTTACTCAGGAAGATACTAAAGACTTAGCCAACGTGTTAAAGGCAGGCCGTTTACTGGCCCCTGCACGTATTGTCGGCGAAGCGGTAGTAGGCCCTTCATTAGGCCAGGAAGCTATCAGCGCGGGCTTACTTTCATGTATCCTTGGTTTGGTTGTTATCCTGATCTTCATGATCGCTTACTACAACCGCGCGGGTACTGTTGCGGTAGTTGCCGTATTGGTAAACGTGTTCTTCCTTATGGGTGTTTTAGTAAGCATCCGTGCCGTATTAACCCTGCCTGGTATTGCCGGTATCATCCTTATCCTGGGTGTGGCGGTTGATGCCAACGTATTGGTTTATGAGCGTGTTCGCGAAGAGCTTAATTTAGGCAAATCATTACGCATTGCCATCGCCGATGGCTTTAAGCATGCCTTGCCGTCTATCCTTGATGCCAACATCAGTACCTTCCTTACAGGTGTTATCCTGTTTGTGTTCGGCTCGGGCCCTATTCAGGGTTTCGCAACTACGCTGATGATCGGTATCATAACTACCCTTTTCTGCTCATTACTGATCTCAAGGTTGATCTTTGAATATATGCTTGAAAAAGGCTGGGATATTAAATTCTCACGCCCATGGAGCTCTCATACTTTCAAGAACGCCAACTTCGCGTTTGTTAAAAACCGTTACAAGTACTACGCTTTCTCTGGCATTTTCATCATTGCCGGTTTAGTATCTATGTTTACCCGCGGCTTTAACTACGGTGTCGACTTTGGCGGTGGCCGTACTTACCTGGTTAAGTTTGGCCCATCAGTTACAACAGAACAGGTGCATGATGCTATTGACGCTACGCTTGGCCGTGGTACCGAAGTAAAAACTTATGGTACTGATAAAATAAGCATCACTACCAACTACCTTATTAACGACAACGCTGAAAGCGCTGACGCCAAGGTAGAAGATGCTTTAATAAAAGCCTTAGCAAGCAACCCGGCAACCAAAATTACGCCGGACCAGATACTGAGCCACCAAAAAGTAGAGGCAACCGTAGCCAATGAAGTAAAGGCTTCGGCAAAATGGACCATTATTATCGCCATCATCGTTATCTCGGCCTATATCCTTATCCGTTTCCGCAAATGGCAGTATAGCCTTGGCGCTATGATCGCTACCGCGCACGATTCATTGCTTGTACTTTCGTTCTTCTCGCTATTCAAAGGCTTGTTACCATTCTCATTGGATATCGATCAGGCTTTCATCGCCGCTTTGCTTACCGTTATCGGTTACTCTATTAACGATACCGTGGTAGTATTTGACCGTATCCGCGAGTATCTTAACCATTCAAAAAATGGCAATAACGAGGAAGTGATCAACAAAGCTATCAACAGCACATTGAGCCGTACCATCATCACCGCGTTAACCGTGGTATTGATATTGATCGTATTGTTCGCGTTCGGCGGCGATGTGATCCGTGGTTTCTCATTCGCCTTATTGATCGGTGTACTGTTTGGTACCTACTCATCAATATGCGTAGCTTCACCGGTAATTATCGATTTCGGTAAAAAAGAACTGAAGTAAACAGCGATAGCTAACTCAAAAATATCAAAGGCTCCAAAGAACATTTGGAGCCTTTTTTGTTATACATTAGTGTACTTTAAACAATAACAGGCATGAACGTTAACGGATCATCAAAGTTCCCCACGGTTGTCATTATCGGCGGTGGTTTTGGCGGGTTACAGGTAGCTAAACAGCTTAAAGATAAACCCGTAGAAGTGATATTGATTGATAAGCATAATTACCACACCTTTCAGCCGCTGCTATACCAGGTGGCTACAGGTAGTCTTGAGGCTGAGTCTATCGCTTTTTCGCTGCGTAAAAACTTTGATAACCAAAAGAACCTGCGTTTTAGAAACACAGAAGTATTGGGTATTGACCAGGCCGCTAATACAGTGCACACCACTGTAGGCGATATTGCTTATGATTACCTGGTAATTGCTACCGGTTCAACTACCAATTTTTTCGGCAACAAAGAGATAGAGCATTACGCCATGCCCATGAAATCTATACCCGAGGCCATGAACCTGCGCTATCTGGTGCTTCAGAATCTCGAAGAGGCTATTTTAAAGCCTTCTAAGGAAGAAAGAGCACCATACCTGTCATTCGTACTGGTAGGCGCCGGTCCTACCGGTGTAGAGCTCGCAGGCGCGCTTGCCGAGTTGCGCAACCACATCTTGGATAAAGACTACCCCGAACTGGCGAAAGATGAGATGAAAGTTTACCTGGTAGATTTTCTGCCTAAAGTGTTAGGCCCATTCTCTGATGAAGGTTCTAAAGCGGCAGAAGATTTCCTGAAAAAAATGGGTGTTGAACTTTTACTGGGTGTTAAGGTAGAAAGTTACAACGGCGAGGAAATAAAATTTGAGGGTGGTAAAAGCATACCAACCAAAAATGTGATATGGAGTGCCGGTGTAATGGGTGTAGTGCCCGAGGGTATTTCCAAAGACACCATAGAGCGCGGCAACCGCATTAAGGTAGATAATATTTGCCGCGTAGTAGGCACTCAAAACATTTTCGCCATTGGCGATGTGGCCGCTATGATCACGCCTGAAACACCTAAGGGCCACCCCGGCGTTGCGCAGGTAGCCATACAAATGGGGCAAACCACCGGAAAAAACATCTACCGGTTAATAAAAGGCGAGACTACCGAACCATTCAAATACAACGATAAAGGATCGTTGGCCACCATTGGCCGTAACAAGGCCATAGCTGATTTGGGCAAACTCAAATTCCAGGGATTTTTTGCCTGGCTCATATGGATGTTCGTTCACCTGATATCATTAATGGGCGGCCGCAACAAAGTGATCGTGTTTATTAACTGGGTGGCCAGCTACTTTACCTATAATGGTGGCAGCCGCTTAATTATACGTAACTTTAAGCGTGAAGAACTTGTAGAAAAAGACCAGCAGGTATCACAACCCGATTAAATGACCGACCATATTAAGATTACTGAATGCCCGCGCGATGCCATGCAGGGCCTGCATGATTTTGTGCCGACCGATGTAAAGGCCGCTTATATTAACCTGCTCTTACAAGTGGGTTTTGATACCATCGATTTTGGCAGCTTTGTATCGCCTAAGGCCATACCACAGATGCGCGATACCGCTGAGGTGCTGAGTATGCTTGATATGGACCATAGCTCATCAAAATTATTATCCATCATTGCCAATTACAGGGGTGCTGAGGACGCTGTAAAGCATCAGGAGATCACCTATCTGGGCTATCCCTTCTCTATTTCAGAGACCTTCCAGATGCGGAACGCGAATACCACCATTGATAAAGCCTTTGACGATGTTAAGCGCATTAACGAGCTTTGCGCCGCTAATAACAAAGCTCTACTGGTTTATCTTTCCATGGGCTTTGGTAACCCTTATGGCGATGCGTGGAGCAACGATATTGTACTGCACTGGGCGCAGAAAATGATCAATGAAGGCATTGGCTACATCGCCCTTTCAGATACCATTGGCATTGCCCAGCCCGAACAGATCAGTAGCTTATATCCGGCGCTTAAAAAACTATCAGAGATCACCGAATTTGGCGTACACCTGCACTCTACCCCCGATACCTGGCAGGAAAAGATAGCCGCCGCCTATGAAGCCGGCTGTAATAAATTTGACGTGGCCCTAAAAGGTTACGGCGGCTGCCCTATGGCCAAAGACGACCTTACCGGTAACATCGCTACAGAAAATCTGGTGGCGTTCCTGCTGCACCAGAACGTACCCTTGAGCCTCGATCTGGATAAACTTGCCGAGGCTATGGAGTATTCGGCAAAGGTGTTTGTTAAAGAGCGTTAGGAAGCAAGATATAAGAATCAAGAATGAAGATATAATTTCATATTGCAAGCAGTCTTGGTTCTTGGCTCTTGGCTCTTGATTCTTGTTTCTTAGCTCTATCCAAGAACCATTTTAAAATGTTGTATACCAGCCTCCTTAAACATAGTGCCTGAGGGCTTAAAGCCAAGCTTTTCATAAAAGCCAACAGCCTGCACCTGCGCGTGAAGATAAACATAGGTAGCATCAGCAGGCAGATCGTTTAAAACAGCTTTAACCAAAGCCTCTCCTACACCATAACCTCTAAACTTAGCTAACACGGCAAATCTTTCTAACTTATAGCCTTTATCGGTTTTACGCCAGCGTGCCGCACCTGCCGGCTCCCCTTCTACCGTAGCCAGGAAATGGGTAGATACGTTTTCATTTTCCCACTCCAGTTCGGGCGGGCAATTTTGTTCGTCAACAAACACCTCGCGCCTGATGGCGAACACGGTTTCCAGGTCATGGGGATCACTTACTTTTTTTACTTCTGCTGATGAGGGCATTTTGGTAATGCTTCTTGGTCTTTAAACTGGATAACTTCTCAATATGATTTTCTTCTGCCGCGTCAATAGAGTGCGTACAGGTAATATCATCTTCTTCTTCGGCTAATTTAGACAACTTAATGTAAAACCTGGCCAACTTGTCAAGTTCATCTTCTGTAAGGTCCTCAATATGCACCATACGGTTACTTGCCCCCTGGTGCGATGCCAACAACTCATTAAGTTTTAGGTGCACGGCCTTAGAATCCTTATTCTGCGATTTTTGGATCAGGAACACCATGAGGAAAGTAATAATGGTTGTGCCGGTATTGATCACTAACTGCCAGGTATCAGAATACTTAAATATTGGCCCCGTCACAATCCATACAATAATAACTATTGTAGCGGAAATAAACGCCGCAGAACTGCCGGTAGCAATGGTTGCCCAGTTTGCGAACCGCTCAAACAAGTTTTTTTTGCGTTGTGTACTTTTAGCCATAGACTTTGCAGGTATAAATCCACAACTAAAAAAAAGCGCCAATGTTTTTAACACGGGCGCTTTTTACTCTTTTTAGCTATATATGTTACAGCTTGCTATTCACGTCAAGGCAATTAAGGTCTGCAAAAGCTTCTGTTAAGCGTTTAACAAAAGTTTCTTCGCCTTTACGTAACCATACGCGTGGGTCATAGTATTTTTTGTTTGGAGAATCGTCGCCATCCGGGCTTCCTATCTGAGATTGCAAATAGGCCTCTTTAGATTGGTAGTAATCTTTAATACCCTCCCAGAAAGCCCATTGCATGTCGGTATCAATATTCATTTTGATAGCGCCGTATGAAATGGCCTCGCGGATCTCTTCCTGGCTTGAACCAGAACCACCGTGGAACACAAAGTTGATCGGCTTTTCAGCAGTAAGGTTATGTTTTTGTTTCAGGAACTCCTGTGAATTATGCAGGATAACCGGCATCAGTTTCACATTACCCGGTTTGTATACACCATGTACGTTACCAAAGGCAGCCGCAACAGTAAAACGATGGCTTACTTTTGATAGTTCTTCATAAGCGTAAGCAACTTCTTCCGGCTGCGTATACAGGCGAGAGCTGTCAACATCAGAGTTGTCAACACCATCTTCTTCGCCACCGGTAACACCAAGCTCAATCTCAACGGTCATGTTCATTTTGGCCATGCGCGCCAGGTATTTGGCAGATATTTCGATGTTCTCTTCAATAGGCTCCTCAGAAAGATCAAGCATGTGTGACGAGAACAACGGTTTGCCGGTTTCAGCAAAAAACTTTTCACCGTGGTCTAATAAACCATCAATCCATGGTAATAATTTTTTCGCCGCGTGGTCGGTGTGTAAAATAACGGCTACACCATAGTGCTCGGCCAGTAAGTGCACGTGTTTAGCTGCCGATACAGCGCCCAATATGCAGGCCTGCAGTTTTGAGTTATCTAATGATTTACCGGCATAAAATTGAGCGCCTCCATTTGATAACTGAATAATTACAGGAGAATTAACCGCTTTAGCGGTTTCCATTACAGCGTTGATAGAATTGGTGCCAATTACGTTTACAGCGGGTAAAGCAAACTGGTGTTGCTTGGCTGCTTCAAATAACGCCTGCACCTGATCGCCATGCAGTACGCCTTTATAATTTTTTAAATCCATGAGCATTTGTTTGGGCTTCGAAGTTATAAAAATTTACTGTTTCGCCTAATATTTATCACCTATTTTTGATTTAAGCCCCTGAATAATAAGCGCATTTAGCGCAATATCCTTTACGCCTACCTGCTTAATAGTAATTAATAGGCACACATTAGTGTATTTAATACAACAAGGCTGATACCTTAAGTACTGAAACACAAGCTAAAACACGTTGCTATACAACCACATAGTGTGCTGATAAATTTGTGCAATCAAATTACCAGCTTTTTTTGTTTCTTTGCAGTTACTTTTAACCACTTTTTAAGATATGGCTTGGTTTAAGCGCGAAGACAAAGGCATTATTACCACTACACAGGAGAAAAAGGAAGCACCGGACGGGATATGGAATAAGTGCCCAAATTGTAAAAAACCGCTTCATTATTCAGAACAGGTTGAAAACCAATACGTTTGCCACTATTGCGGTTTCCATTTACGTATAGGCTCAAAAGAATATTTTTCGGTATTGTTTGATGATAACCAATTTACCGAACTTTTTGCAGACCTGCACTCGGGCGACCCGTTGCATTTTATCGATACCAAGAAATATAGCGACAGGCTTACAGAAACCAAGGCGAAAACCGGTTTAACTGATGCTATACGCGCCGGTGTTGGCAAAATAAACGGCCAGGACATTGTGATAGCCTGCATGGACTTTAACTTCATTGGCGGCTCAATGGGGTCTGTAGTAGGTGAAAAAATTGCCCGCTCTATTGATTACAGCATCAAACATAAAGTACCTTTCCTGATGATATCCAAATCGGGCGGGGCGCGTATGATGGAAGCGGCCTTCTCGCTCATGCAGATGGCCAAAACATCAGCTAAGCTGGCACTGCTGGCGCAGGCTAAAATCCCTTATATATCGTTGCTTACCGACCCAACTACGGGTGGTGTAACCGCTTCATACGCTATGCTTGGCGATATTAATATTGCCGAGCCGGGCGCTTTAATTGGTTTTGCAGGCCCGCGTGTAATTAAAGAAACCATTAAAAAAGACCTGCCTAAAGGCTTCCAGACCGCGGAGTTTGTGCAGGAACATGGTTTCCTTGACTTTATTGTAGACCGCCGGGAAATGAAGGAAAAATTAGCCTCATTCCTTAAAATGCTTGCCCCATACGGCGTACCGGAACCGGTTGCAGAAAAAGAAGCAGATCATAAATAATACTGCTGATAAATACATAACAAAAGAGGCGTTTGAATATTCAAACGCCTCTTTTGTTTATAATTAGTGCAAGCTTTATTTAACTCTCGCACTAAACCTAAATGTTATTATATCCCCTCGGTGCCCGGCTCGTGGCCTACCATGCGGCCTGTGGTACGGCCCAGATCGCGGCTTGCGAAATCGGTTTTAGTAGCAGCACCTTCTGAAGGAAATTCGTGCCTTTCGGGTGGGGTAACATCTATTTGTTCGCTGTATGAGGTATCCGCGCCCTCGCGTGGCTGGTTTTGTTCTTCCTGCTGCGAATATCCGGTACCTTCATTATCCGACTGGCCTTCTTCCGGTATTTCGTTGGGATCATCTAATGAAGAATTGATGGTTCCGGTATATGAGCCTGCAGAGGTGCCATCCAGGTCAGTATCTTCTTCCAGGTCGGCATCTTCATAATCATCTTCTTCTAATTCATCATCTGCCAGGTCATCCTCCTCACCACCAACGCTGTTGGTGCCGGTCATGCTTTCGTTAGATGAATAACTGCCGGGAATATTGCCTCCACCTTCTGTATCGTCCAGGCGGTTTTCATCAATATCTGTGTTGCTGTTACCAAATGAATTGGTGGCGTAGCCCTGGTTCTGATCTGTATCATTATTCCAGGTGTTTTCTTGGTTAGTTATCATAGGTTTTGTTTTTTAGTTATAACCTACACATAGCAATACACCTGCCAATTTTCAAAAAAAGAAAAAAATTTAATTATGCATTTACCACGCATAGCTCTTTAAGCTTGGCAACGGTATAGTCAACCTCATCTTTAGTGTTATATTTTGAAAACGAGAAACGTACGGAAGGCCTGTCGGGGTTGGCACCAATAGCTGATAATACATGTGAACCAATATCTGTGCCCGAACTGCAGGCGCTACCACCTGATGCCGAAATACCGGCAATATCCAGGTTAAAAAGCAGCATGTCGGCCATTTCCATTTCCGGGAATGATACGTTCAGTACGGTATATAAGCTTCCTTCAGGACTGGTTTCGCCATTAAATTTTATACCGGGTATTTCCTGTGTAAGCCTGGCCATCATGTATGATTTGATGTCCTGAATATAGGCCTGGTGGCCTTGCATATCGGCATAAGCCAGTTCAAGCGCTTTGGCCAGCCCGGCAATACCATATACGTTTTCGGTACCGCCGCGCATATTGCGTTCCTGCGAACCTCCGTAGATCATCGGGTTAATTTTTACTTTGTGGTTGATGTGCAGAAAGCCTACACCTTTTGGGCCATGCAGCTTGTGCGCCGCACAAACCATAAAATGCAATTTAAGCTTGCTTAGATCATGTGCGAAATGGCCAACGGTTTGTACCGTATCGCTATGAAATAGCGCGTTGTAAGCCTCGCAAATATCGCCTACACGTACAATGTCTGTTAAAGTACCTAACTCATTATTGGCATGCATGAGCGATACAAAGCTGCGCTCGTTGTTTTGCAGCAATTGCTCCAGGTGGCTGTAATCAACCTGTCCTTTATCGTCAACATCTACATAGCTCAGCTTAATGGCTCCTGCCTTTTCCATAGCCTGTAAGGTATGCAGCACGGCATGGTGCTCCAGTTTAGTGGTGATGGCATGTTTTAGCTGATGATCAATGATACCGCAACGGATGGCGGTATTATCGGCCTCGGTACCGCCGCTGGTAAAAAATATTTCGGCGGGTGAGGTATGCAGCAGGTTGGCTATGGTCTTGCGCGATCTCTCGATCAACGTACGCACTTCGCGCCCGTGCGCGTGTATGGATGACGGATTGCCAAACTGGCTTTCCATTACCTTGTACATTTCTTTTAGTACTTCAGGGTCGAGCGCGGTTGTTGCTGCGTTGTCGAAATAAACTCGCATTTTATCAATAATTATGGGGTCAGTAAAAAATAAACGGTGTAGCCGCAGGGTCTCCGGTCCTGCGGTTATACCGGCTATTCGTTTAAATTTAATATTTCTTTTATATCGGTAATGATCTTGTTAGCCAGGTTATCCGCAATGGTTTCCGAGTTACCTTCAGAATAAATACGGATAATAGGCTCCGTGTTTGAGCGGCGCAGGTGTACCCACTCCTTATCAAACTCGATCTTTAAACCATCAATAGTACTGTGCGGCTGTTTCTGGTACTTATCTTTCACCTTTAGCAGTAACGCGTCAATATCCATCTCGGGCGTTAACGTAATTTTATTCTTAGAGATAAAATAGCCCGGGTAAGAGCTTCTTAAAACCGATACCGGCTTGCCATATTTGGCCAGGTGGGTAAGGAAGAGCGCTATACCTACCAGAGCGTCGCGGCCGTAATGCAGCTCGGGATAAATCACCCCGCCGTTGCCTTCGCCGCCTATGATGGCGTTCACCTCTTTCATTTTGTTTACTACGTTAACCTCGCCTACAGCGGCCGCGTGATACTCTGCGCCGTGCTTTTCGGTCACATCGCGCAGGGCACGTGTTGATGAAAGGTTTGATACAGTGTTGCCTTTGGTATTCGCCAGCACATAATCTGCCACGGCTACCAGCGTGTATTCCTCGCCAAACATGCTGCCATCCTCGCAAACAAAGCAAAGGCGGTCCACATCCGGGTCAACGGCAATACCCAGGTCGGCTTTGGTTTTCAGCACTTCTTTTGACAATGCTACCAGGTTCTCCGGCAGCGGCTCAGGGTTATGCGGAAAATGCCCATCAGGCTCGCAATACAATTCGTGTATGGTTTCCACACCAAGCGCCTTTAACAGGGCCGGCACAAAGATGCCCCCGGTTGAGTTAACGCAGTCAATAGCTATTTTAAAATTGGCTTTTTTAACGGCTTCAACATCTACCAGCGGAAGGGCTAAAACCTTGTCAATATGTTTTTGCAGGTAACTATCATCATGGGTGTGTTTACCCAGGTCGTTTACATCAGCATAAATAAAATCGCTGTTCTCGGCAATGTCCAGCACTTCCTTGCCATCGGTATCGCTAATGAATTCGCCTTTCTCGTTAAGGAGCTTAAGCGCGTTCCACTGTTTAGGGTTGTGGCTGGCAGTAAGGATAATACCTCCTGCTGCCTGCTCATCGGGCACGGCTACTTCAACGGTTGGCGTTGTAGAAAGGCCAAGATCAACCACATCAATACCCAAACCCTGCAAAGTACCTATCACCAGGTTATTCACCATGCTGCCAGACAAGCGGGCATCGCGGCCTACCACTATTTTTTTTATGCCGGTGCGTTTAACCGCCCAGCTGCCATACGCAGACGTGAATTTAACAATATCCAACGGGGTGAGGCCGTCGCCAGCGGCTCCGCCGATGGTACCCCTAATGCCTGAGATTGATTTTATGAGTGTCAAAGTATATAGATGTTTGGCGCAAAAATAGCAATATTTGCGCTAAGCGAGTATAAAATTCATATATATTTGGCAGGTATAACGCGCTGTATCAGCCTATATTTCATAGCTAAATGCCCGATTTTCTGCAACATCTGGACCGGCACCTTTTCTACGTGATCAACCACGATTGGGCTAACCCGTTTTTTGACGCGGTGCTGCCCGTGATGCGTAACGCCCGTTTCTGGATACCGTTATATGTTTTCATCATTGGTTTTAGCCTGTGGCGATACAGGAAACAGGGAGCCGTACTGATCCTTTTCCTGGCGCTTGCCGTTGGCTTTGCCGATTTTACCAGCGCGAGTATGATAAAACCCGCGGTGCACCGCCTGCGCCCCTGCCGCGACCCTTACACCAGCGCGTCAGTCATCAGTCGCGTACCCTGCGGAACAGGCTATAGTTTCCCCTCTACGCATGCTACCGACCATTTTGCCATTGCTATCTTCTTAGGGCTGGTATTTTACAAACGGTATAAATGGGTGCTGCCTTTACTGATATGTTGGGCTGCCCTGATCTCGCTGGCACAAGTGTATGTTGGGGTTCATTTCCCGGTTGATATTACCACCGGGGCTATCTATGGGAGTTTGGCGGGGTGGCTGTTTGCCTATGGGTTTAAGGTGGCCTCAGCTAAGTACTTCCCGCAGGAGCAATTGTAACATTCACTCACCCCTACTTTGCCTTCGGCTCGTCGACCCTCTTTACTGCGCTAAGAGGTGGAGAATATAACACTATGTCATTACGAGCGATAGCGCGGTAATCTCATAACAAGGCTAATGAGATTGCTTCGTCGTTCCTCCTCGTAATAACATGGATCTTTAGTTGATGTCATGAAGAAAAGTAAGTTTTTACTTTTTAATTTTGACTTTTGACTTAACACCTACCCTCTCATCTTATCCAGCAGATCGCTGAGCAGGCCTGCCTCCTCTTCTGTAAGGTGTTGTTTAAAAAGGTCTTTTGTTTTAAAATCAATATCCATTTTTTTAAGGATAGCCAGCCCATCTTCGCTGATACGGATATCTACGGCGCGGCGATCGCGGGAATTAGTGCAGCGCGACACCAGCCCTTTTTGTACCAGACGATCAACAATGCGTGAAGCGTCAGACATTTTATCTACCATGCGCTCTTTTAAGAGGTTTACAGTAGCCGGCTTGGGGTATTGGCCGCGTAATATGCGCAGTATGTTAAATTGCTGCTGGGTGAGGTTGTGCTTTTCAAAAGCAGGCCGCATATAATTGTTGAGCCAGCCGGAGGTGTAGGCCAGATTAACTACCGCTTTATGGTAATTATCCTCAAAGTTGGTGCTTTTTATATCTTCCTCTATTCCCATAATACAAGAAATTAATTACAAATATAATCTATTTATTTTTTACATCGCTCTGTGGCTTAGGCCTTCCGTAATGCCACGGGCAATGCAGGCACTTGTTTTTACAGCAATACCCACGCTTTAAATGGTATTCTTTGGTGAATACAAAGTTGCCATCGGCATTTATGTAATAGTCTATATTCTCCTGCAGCATTATGCCATTATCTTCACAAAAATATCGTTTTCAAAATGCTTTTTCAGCTGACGGCCATCGCCGTGCAGCGTCCATATCTGTTGCGGCTGTACATGGTTCACCATTTGCAATATATCGTTCCAGTCTACATGGTCTGATATGAACAGCGTGTCCTGCTCATTCGCCTGCAGGTTTTTCCAGCCCGATGCAAATAAACGCTTTACCCCTGTTGCCCGCAAATAGCTATCGAAAGTAAAAGGCGGCACAATATAAACATACTCCTTTTGCTCCTTCATGAGCTTACGGTTATAGAGTTGGTGCGCACCCAAATCATAACCCAGGCTTTTGTAAACCGCGTTAATTGGCATTATACGGTGGTGCACTAAAATGGTTTTTTGCGGTATATGCCGGTTAATCAGGTTGATAAGTCGCTGGCTCTTCCCTAATCCGTAAGCTCCCAGCAGGATGTTTACCTTAATATCCGCCAGCTTTTTGATCTCTGTTATCGGATCGGGGTGCTGCGTGGCCGGGTCAGCAAAGGTACTTTCGGTGATCAGCACATTGGCCTGCGTAAATTCAATGGGTTCGCAGGTATCATCGGGCTGCAGTTTATAATCACCGGTGTACAGATATCTGACGCCCTTGTATTCCATTAAAACCTGTGCCGATCCGGGCATATGCCCCGCGGAAATAAAAGTGAGTTGCACGCCGCCAATGGTAAATGGATCGTGATAAGGTATCGTATAACTTACTTTAAAAGCATTTTTCCCATAACGCAGCTGCATAAAAGCCAGGGTTGGGGCGGTGGCATAAACATTTTTGTTACCACTAACAGCGTGGTCGGCATGGGCATGGGAAATTACCGCCTGGCTCACCGGCTGTTGCGGGTCGAGGTAAAAATCTGCGTAACGGCAATAAAGGCCATTGGCTGTAAGAGTAATAAAATCGTCTAAGATCATTGAGCTTTAGCGAGCGATAAGTATAATTGATGCAGTTGCAATACCTGCGGAACTACCAGTTGGGTATCATCATTCAAGATAATATCATTGGCCAACTGCTGCTTTTTCTCCTGCGGATACTGGCGGCTTTCGCGTTTTTGAACTTCCTGCTCGGTTACCCCGTCGCGCTGTATTACCCGTTCCATACGTGTTTCTAACGGGGCTGTTACCAACAGGCTGCGGTCGCATTTTTTATATGAACCGCTTTCAAACAAAATCGCGGCTTCTTTTAAAACATACGGCGCATGTATCTGCTGCTCTACCCAGGCGTCAAACGCCCTGAAAACAGCAGGGTGTACCATTTCATTCAACTGTTTTAGCTTATCATCATCGTTAAAAACAATATTGCCTATATACTTGCGGTTAAGCGAGCCGTCGGCAAAATACGCTTCGTTCCCAAAAGCCTCTTTTATACCGCTTATGAGTAATTGGTCGTCGGTCATTACTTTTTTAGCGGCATCGTCGGCATAAAATACCGGTATGCCCAATACCTCAAATACCTTACAAACGGTGGTTTTTCCGCTGCCTATATTACCGGTTATCCCTACTTTAAACATTTATTTTTTTATGATAAAATCAATTACCCGAGGCTCTATCTTGGTTACCTTACTGAAGGACGGCATACGGGTTATTTTTACCGGCAGGTTATGATAGCCATACTGCTCCCATAACGAAAGATCGACTACAGCTTCAAAGTCATCCTCGTTCATATCTGGGTAATCGGTAAGCGAGGTAGTAAACGTCACCTTAATTTTCTGCGGAAAAATTTTCACATCATAATAGTGATGGTTGTTGATCACCTTAACAGGTATTTCAAGCGTTTTCTCGGTATACTCGTCTACCGGTATATGTACTGATACCGATTTAGGAATAATGGACAGGTTGCCCTCCTTTACCTCATGCAGCGCCACCCGGCGGGTAAAGTCCTCATTAACATCCGCAAGTTTAACGGTATCGGTCTTCCATACCTTAATATTGCCAATAGTTTCAGCAGGGCCGCTAATGGTTACATATTGCGGCCTTATAGCCACGTTGCCAGATTGCGCGAACTGTTTCTGGTAACTGATATTGGCCACCAATGCCACAGGCACCTTTTTGATAATGCGGTTGCTGAAATCAAAATACAAGGTATCAGGGTTAATGGCGATGATCTCGTGGTTTAGATCTTTTTTGGCGTTTATTTGCTTAAGCTGCTGACTAAGTACAACGTAGTTCTTACTCTCCAGCGTATGCAGATCAATATTAACGGGTTTATTGTTGTAGGAGCCTTTGGCAAATAACATTTGCCAGCCAGTTCCCTGCACTATGGTGGTCACCGTATCAGACTGTAAGGGGTAAAACGCCCTTTTTTGCGGCAGGTTCTTATAACTGATAGCTTGCTTTACCGTAAACTTGTAGGTATTTGATAAAGCGGTAAACAGCCATGCACACGCGGCAAATACCAGGCAGGTTATAAAAACCGATAACCGCCTCTTTTCTATTGCCGATAGTTTGATGATGGCCATTTCTTTTTTTGAGGTGAAAGTTTAAAGGTACAATTTACAGCCGAAAGGTTAAAGGCGAAAGGTCAAAGGTACTTTGATATTGATAAATAGAAAAGGCGAAAGAACAAACCTTTCGCCTTTAGCCTTTAACCTTAACGAAGCCTTATTTGGTTACAGCAGGTGTATTTAGCGCCTTTGAAGCATCAAGCGATATAGCTGATTTATCAAAACGTATACGTGCGCCGTTCTCTACCTCAATTAAAAAAGTAGTATCGGCGACTTCATATATCCTGCCATGTATGCCGGCGCTGGTGATTACACGGTCGCCTTTTTTAAGTTCATCTACGTATTTTTTTTGGTCTTTTTGTTTTTTAACCTGAGGGCGGATCATAAAGAAATAGAATACCACGGCAATTAAACCGAACATGATCAACTGCTGGGTGCCCATACCGGCCTGTAATAAAATTGTACTTATCATTTAAATTAATTATTGAGTGTTTTAATGTTTTAGGAAGCTTGTGCGAATAACAAGCTTCCATTTTATATTGTAGACTTATTTAGCAACAACTTCGCCAATCAAATGCACCATGGTTTGGGCAGGATTGGTGTTAGCTGTAATAGTGATCTGTTTATCCTGCAGGCCCATTTTAGCAGCGCTGTTAAAGGTTACCTTAATTTCGCCCGGTGCGCCCGGAGCAATGGGAGTTGCAGGCCACTCTGGCTTGGTACAGCCGCAGGTGGCCACCGCGTCTTTAATAATAAGAGGCGATTTACCTTTATTAACAAACTTAAAGGCATAAGTTACCTTTTCGCCCTCTTTTATCTTACCAAAATCGTGCGTGTCATTCTCAAACTTCATTACCGGCGCGTTGGTAGCGCTTACATTACTGGTATCAGCAGCGGTGTTTGCCGAGGCTGTTCCGTTTCCCTGCTGGTTGCAGGCGCTAAATAACATACCGGCAACCGCCGTAATTAAAACTAACTTCTTCATGGTGATGGTTAAATATTATTCAATTAATCCCCTGCCAGATTTACGTACTTTATTCTGTGCCTTTAGTTCAAAAAGTATCTTATCTAAAATACCGTTGATGAACGAGTTACTTTTAGGTGTACTAAACTCCTTTGATATCTCCAGGTACTCGTTAATGGTAACCTTTACCGGGATGGATGTAAAGTTAATAAACTCTACAATAGCCATTTTCATTAGCAAGGTATCCATCATGGCAATACGGTCAGGTTCCCAGTTCTGGGTTTTTTCGGCAATCAGTTCCTGATATTCGGCATCATGGCGTATGGTTTGCTCAAATAGGTTTACCACAAAATCGCGGTCTTCAACCCAATTACTGCTGATCTCTGCCAGTTTGTTTTCGGCAAAATTTTCCGACGCGAAATTTTTGAAGGTTTTGGCGATCAGCGCCTGCAGTACCTCTTTATCTGTAGGCCAGTAAATAAATTTATCTTCAAATACCTGCTCGGCAAGTGATGATTTCAGGATCACTTTCTTGAAGATGAATTTAATAATATCCTTATCTGTTTGGATGGTATCATCGGTTTTAGCCAGGTATTCGGCATATTCCGGTGAGTTTTTTAGTGTAGTGAACAGTGATTTAGCCAATTCGGGGTCAAACGACCAATCAACCTTATACTTACGGATACCGTTGAGGTAATCCTTGTTATCCAATACCGAAAGGTAAAAACGGTTAGTCAGTATTTTTTGGTTAACGTTAAGGTCTTCGGCTGTTGGGCGGTGTTTGTTGGCCCTTTCTTCCGCATCGCGGGATACATACTCAATGGTTTCGTTAATAAGCGAGAGCATCCAGATGTACATTTCAAAAACCTGATCGATACCGTTTAACAGGTTTTTTTCGAATAATTTGATGTCTTTAGTGTCCGACTGGTGGTACGCATAAAGCGATTGTAACACTTTTACCCTAAGGTGCCTTCTGTTTAGCATTTTTGTAAGAACGATTTATAGCCTGCGTCTTGCGGCCGTATTGATAAATTTAATAGGTTGATTTTACTTTTCTAATATCTGCAATGCGTTTTTCAGCAATTTTGTTTGCCGCTTCAATTGTTGAAATGTTTTCGGCCTTTGAAAGTTTTAAAACATTCCGGGTGGCCTCATAAATATTTTCGGTAAGCTGCATAGTGCGGCGCTTGCTGAAACCCTGTAGCTCCGAATAACAGTTAATGATACCGCCCGCGTTAATAACGTAATCAGGCGCAAATAGTATACCCTTATCCAAAAGCATCTTTCCGTGCTCATCTTCGTCCTGCAACTGGTTATTGGCCGAACCCGCGATAATGCCCACCTTAAGCTTGCTGATGGTTTGCGAGTTTATGGTTGCTCCCAGGGCGCAGGGTGAGTAGATATCCGCGTCGATATCAAATATCGAATTGTTTGATACCGCTTCCGCACCATATTTTTTTGATACCTGGCGTGTGCGCTCGTCATTAATATCACTTACGTAAACCTTGGCATTCTCCTCGCGCAGCAGTTTTACCAGGGTTTCGCCAACGTGGCCTATGCCCTGCACAATTACCGAGCGGCCGGTGATGGTATCATTACCGTACATTTCCTTTACAGCCGCCTTAATACCCATTAATACGCCTTTTGCAGCAACCGGAGCCGGATCACCGCTACCACCCAAACTTTCGGGAATACCGGTAACGTGTTCTGTTTCCATACGGATGTACTCCATATCGCGCGGGCTGGTGCCTACATCTTCAGAAGTAATAAATTCGCCGTTAAGGTTTTTAATATAGCGCCCAAACTTGCGCATCATGGCCTCAGTCTTATCACGGCGCGAATCGCCAATGATTACCGAATACCCGCCACCCATATTTAGGCCGGCAATAGCGCATTTATAGGTCATGCTTTTTGATAAGCGCAAAACGTCATATAACGCCTCGGCCTCGGAGCGGTAAGTCCACATGCGGGTACTGCCAAAAGCAGGCCCTAAAGTAGTATCATGTATAGCGATGATGCCTTTTAAGCCGGTATCTGTATCGCTGCAAAACACCACTTTTTTATGCCCATAAGCATCGAGCTGACTAAAAATACTATCGTTTGTTTGCTGAGCGGACATTCGTATCTGCAAGTGTTGATAAATCTTTGCAAAAGTAGCGGTTTTTTTGGTTGCAGCAAGTTATTTATGACTCACCCCCATTCCCCTCTCTGCTGCGCAAAGAGGGGAGTGTTTTATATATTGCTGAGTTGACTCACCCCCAACCCCTCTCTGCTACGCAAAGAGGGGAGTTTAGTCTTTTTAAGAAAAAGACATTTCTTATATGATCAGTCCTCACCCTCTTTGCACAGCAGAGAGGGTCGGCCAGCGAAGCGGTGCCGGGGTGAGTCATGCGTAATTAATTAAATCAATTGGCAGCACACGGTTGTTGCTTCATTTCGTACTTTTGATACGCGCATGAAAGACCTCGCTTACCTCAATAAATTTTTCTATAAATACCGCTGGCGACTGGTTCCGGGCATCCTGTTCGTTATTATTTCCAACATATTTGCTGTATTACCGGCCCAGGTTATCCGCGTGGCGTTTGACCTCGTAACCGAAAATATAGGCGTTTATCAATTATTTTCAGGCTTTAACCGCCAGGAGATGATCTATGATATCTTCGGCTCCAGCTTGCTGCTTTTTGGCATACTGGTATTGGTGCTGGCTTTATTAAGGGGGCTTTTTCTGTTCTTTATGCGGCAAACCATTATCCTGATGTCGCGGCATATTGAGTTTGATCTTAAGAACGAGATATACGCGCACTACCAGGTGCTGTCGCTTGCCTTTTACCGCCGCCACAATACCGGCGACCTGATGAACCGCGTTACCGAAGATGTAAGTCGCGTACGCATGTACCTTGGCCCCGGCATCATGTACTCCATTAACACCGTTATCCTATTTGTGCTGGTGATATATGCCATGCTAATGGTAAATGTAAGGCTTGCTATATTTTCGGTACTTCCTTTACCTGTGCTGGCGGTGATTATTTTTTATGTAAATACGATTATAGAGTACCGAAGCGAGAAGATACAGCAACGCCTCTCGGCCCTGTCCAGCTTTGTACAGGAAAATTTTTCGGGCATCAGGGTGATCCGCTCCTATGTACGCGAAGGTTTTGTAAGAAAACGCTTTGCCGACGAAAGCGAAGATTACCGCTCGCAGAGCATGGCCTTAGCTAAGGTTCAGGCGGTCTTTTTTCCTTCCATGCTATTGCTTATAGGCCTTAGCAATGTGATCACCATGTACATTGGCGGTGTTGAAGTGATGAAGGGCAATATTACCCCGGGTAACATAGCCGAGTTTATTGTTTACCTTAATATGCTGGCCTTCCCGGTGATATCACTCGGGTGGGTAACTTCGCTTATACAAAGAGCAGCCGCTTCGCAGAAGCGCATCAACGAGTTCCTGCACCAGGAACCGGAGATCACCTCACCTAACCATGCCGCCCACGAGGTAAACGGCCAACTGGAGTTCAATAACGTTACTTTCAATTATCCGGATACGGGCATCACCGCGCTAAAAGAGGTTTCATTTACCGTAAAAGCAGGTGAAATGCTGGCTATTATTGGTCGCACAGGTTCGGGGAAATCCACCATCGCCAACCTCATTATGCGCATGTATGATGTAAGCGAGGGCAGCGTTACTGTTGACGATAAGCATATTGAAACGCTTAACCTTAACAACTATCGCTCGCAGATAGGTTTTGTACCGCAGGAAGTTTTCCTGTTTTCTGATAAGATATCGCACAACATCGCTTTCAGCGCCGATGTGCTGGATATGCCCGCCGTTGAGCAAGCGGCCCGTGATGCCGCCGTATACAGCAATATTATGGAATTGGAGCAGGGTTTTGATACGCTGATAGGCGAGCGCGGGGTGACGCTCTCGGGCGGGCAAAAGCAGCGTGTTAGCATAGCCAGGGCCATTGTAAAACAACCGCAGATATTAATATTTGACGATTGCCTTTCGGCGGTTGATACGCGTACAGAGGAAGAAATATTAACTAACCTGGGGCGGGTTATGCAGGGCAAAACCAGTATCATTATCTCGCACCGTATATCTACCATTAAAAATGCCGACCAGATATTAGTTCTTGACGAAGGGCGGATCATTGAGCGCGGTACCCATGCCGAACTAATGGATGCTAAGGGCGCTTATTTTGAACTATACGAGAAACAACTGCTTGAAGAAGAGGAAAAGATGTAACCTATACAGAAAATTAGCGTAAAAGTTTTAATAAATATATACTAAATGCTATTACATCCTTGCAATTGAAACACTTTTGTATATATTTAGGGCACCAAAACTATTACACTAAGCAAATTTATGGGAGATTTTGACAACAGAGAGCGCGAAGAAGTTTACTCAAAAAAGGTAAGAGCCGGTAAAAGAACTTATTTTTTTGACGTTAAAGCCACCAGGGGTAATGATTACTATGTAACCATTACCGAAAGCAAAAAACGTTTGGAGGATGGTGTGTTTATTAAGCATAAAATATTTTTATACAAAGAGGACTTTGAAAAATTTGCCGAAGGTTTAAAAGACACGGTTGATTACATTAAACAACACCAGGACGTGGTTGAGAAACGCTACGAATTTAGCGAGAACACCGAAACTGCCGGTGCCGACGAAGACTTTTCTTTTTAAGAACTAACTGTAAATCTATAATAACAATAAACCCCGCCTGAAAAGGACGGGGTTTTATTTTTAATGCCTTTATTGATGTTATCTGTTCATCATAGAAGCTGCACCCAGGCCTGTTGCTATTGAAAAAGCAAGCGCCAACACAACAAATACAATATAAACAATAGTGATAATGCCCCACAGTTTAAAAAATGATTTAAGCTTGCCTAAAGCGCTGGTTAGCTGTTCAGTATTACTGTAAGCGATGGCGTCTTTAACGCGGCTACCGAACTGGTATAAATACAGCGCAAAGAAAAAGCTTACTACTGCCAGCAACAGGTAAAAAACTGTTACCAGGCTACCCATACCAGCCGCAGCACCCATCATAGGGTTCATAGTAGCCATGGTGGTAAAAATGGTACCCATAAATAAAGCCGCAATAGCTATGAAGCCGGTACCAATAAAGCCCATGATACCCAGGAAGCTGGCCCATTTACCGGCCTTTTGTAAATAAAACTGCGCCGTTTCCGTTAAGATCATGTTCGGCTCAGGCGTTGGCGCAACCGCCGGTGGAATGTTTTCGTTGATTTCCATTGTGTTCAGGTGTTAAATTATTTTCTTTAAAGATATAAATTACGCCAATGTGAACAACAAAAAATGCTAAAAAAGCAATGATACGGCTCATTACATTCTACAACAGCACGCCTTTCATAAACATAACAGCTACGCTGAAATAGATGATCAGCCCGGTTACGTCAACCAGTGTAGCCACAAATGGAGCGGAAGAAGTTGCAGGGTCAAACTTTAGTTTCTTTAGCACCAACGGTAGCATGGAACCTGATAATGAACCCCAAAGCACCACACCTATGAGCGAAAAACCAACCGTAAAGCCTACCAGAAGCCAGTGAGGGCCGTAAACGTGGCTAAACATGCTCCATACAGCCACACGTAAAAAACCTATGGTACCCAGGGTTACGCCCAGCATAAGGCCCGATAATATTTCGCGCCGCATTACCCGCCACCAATCGGCTATGGTTACTTCGCCTAAAGCCATGGCCTGTATAATAAGGGTTGATGCCTGCGAACCGCTGTTACCACCACTTGATATGATGAGCGGTACAAAGAAGGCCAGCACCACTACTTTCTCTATTTCATCGCCAAAATAACCCATGGCAGTAGTGGTAAGCATCTCACTAAAGAATAATATGATGAGCCAGCCTACCCTTTTCTTTACCAGCCTGAATAGGTTGATATCCAGGTAGGGTTCATCCAATGCCTCAGTACCACCAATTTTCTGGATGTCTTCGGTATATTCTTCGTTGGCTATCCAAAGGATATCATCGACCGTTACGATGCCCAGCAGGATGTTCTCACTATCCACAACCGGCAGCGCCGTGCGATTATTCATCCTGAACACGTTGATCGCTTCTTCCTGCGGGTCATTAGCGCGCAGGGAAATAGAGCGCCCGTCCATCAGTTCGCTTACCTTGGTTTCAGGGTCAACCAGTAATATCTCACGGATACGGATATCGTCCAGTAACACGCCGTTATCGCCTATCACATATATCACGTCGATAGTTTCGGAGTTTTTACCGTATCGGCGTATGTGCGCCAATACCCGGCTCACATCCCAGTTCTTTCTAACGGCTACATAGTCCGGCGTCATCAAACGGCCAACGCTGTCCTCCTCATAACCCAAAAGCACCAGTGCTTCTTTCCTATCGGCCGGCGAAAGATGCAGTATGAGCGTTTTAACAGCATCGCCATGTAACTCGGCAAAAAGCGCCGTACGGTCATCGGGTGGCAACTCGTTAATAAGCTCCGCTATTTTGTTACCCGGAAGTTTTTTAATGATACGCTCCTGCGTAGGGAAATCAAGAATACGGAAAACGTTTACCGCACGGTTTATATTGAGTGTTTCAATAAACTTAGCACCGTGCTCGGGTAATTCATCAATAAGGTTTTCAACGTCGGAGATATTCAAGTTGTTCAAATATTCCTGTAACTGTTTATGATCACTTTGTTCCAGTAACAATTCTACCTGCTCAACCATCTCTTCCATACGCTTATCAATTTTACATGTTAATACCTGTTTACCTACGGTTTTTCCGCCCGCAAAAGTCGTTTATTTTTTCAAATTTCAAGGCATTTTTTCTGTTATCTTTGCGCTTTTAAAAGAGGCAGGAAAACAAGAATCAGGAGACAAGATTCTTTTCTTAATTCCTGACTCTTGAAATCTTGATTCAAAAAATAAACAATGGGTTTACAATGTGGTATAGTAGGTTTGCCAAACGTGGGTAAGTCTACACTTTTTAACTGTTTATCAAATGCTAAGGCGCAGGCGGCTAATTTCCCGTTCTGTACCATTGAACCAAACGTAGGTGTGATCACCGTGCCTGATGAGCGCCTTACCAAGCTGGTTGAGATCGTAAATCCAAAAAACACTGTTCCCAACGTTATCGAAATTGTGGACATTGCCGGCCTTGTTAAAGGTGCCAGCAAGGGCGAAGGCCTGGGCAACCAGTTCCTGGGCAACATACGTGCTACCAATGCCATCATCCACGTTTTACGTTGCTTTGATAACGATAACGTGATACACGTAGATGGTTCTGTTGACCCTATCCGCGATAAAGAGATCATTGATACCGAACTGCAATTGAAAGACCTTGAATCTATCGAGAAGAAGATACAAAAGGTTGAGAAGATGGCAAAAACCGGCGGCGACAAAGACGCTAAAAAAGCTTATGAAGTAGCACTGGTGTACCGTGAACATCTACTTTCGGGCAAGTCTGCACGTACGGCCCCGGTTGCCGAGGAGGATAAAGAATACATTGAAGACCTGCACCTGCTTACTGCAAAACCGGTACTTTACGTTTGTAATGTTGACGAAAGCGCAGTAAACACAGGCAACGCCTACGTAGAGAAAGTACGCGAGGCTGTTAAAGACGAAAATGCCGAAGTATTGATCATCTCCGCGCAGATAGAATCAGAGATCTCTCAGCTGGAAACTTTTGAGGAGCGCCAGATGTTTTTGGATGATCTTGGTTTAACAGAATCAGGTGTAAATAAATTGATTAAAGCCGCATACAAGCTGCTTAACCTGGCTACCTACTTTACAGCAGGTGTACAGGAAGTACGCGCCTGGACCATTACCCAAGGCTTTACAGCGCCACAAGCTGCGGGCGTTATCCACTCAGATTTTGAGAAAGGCTTTATCCGCGCCGAAGTAATTAAATACGAAGATTTTGTAAAATATAATGGCTCTGAGGCCGCTATTAAAGAAGCGGGCAAAATGGGCATTGAGGGCAAAACCTACATTGTGCAGGATGGCGACATTATGCACTTTAGGTTTAATGTATAAGCCGGTGCGGTACATAATAAAAAGGGATGCCCCACAAACTGGAGCATCCCTTTTTATTTCAGGCTAACGGCTCATTGAGAGGAACGAAGCAGTTTCCGAACTGCAAAGAGCAAACCTGACCATTAGAGATGGCTTCGTTCCTCGAAATGACATGCTGTTTTAGGATTGTTGTAGACGTCTGCAATTTTTACCTTTCATTTTCAGGAAAATCCGCACCGCAGGTAAGATCCTTATAAGCTTCAAAGTTTTGTTTGAGCATATCGAGCTTTTCGTTAGCCAGATCAAGGGCTATTTTACCCAACAATAAACGCAACTTGGTGTCGCCATCTTCAACAGCATCAATAATGGCTTGTGAGCCTCGTACAGGGTCGCCCACTTGTTTGCCGCTGCCCTCAAGGCTGGTAGCCATGCGTTTACCAACGGTATCTTTATAATCATCCAACTGCGTTTCGGTTCGTGCCGTAGAGCGCCCGGCCCAATCCGTACGGAAAGGCCCGGGTTCAACCAGTAAAACTTTTATACCCAGCGGTGCTACCTCTTGCGACAGTGATTCTGACAAGCCCTCAACAGCAAATTTAGTGGCATGATAAAAACCTGTTGATGTAAACGCACGCAAACCACCTATGGATGAGAAATTAACGATGTGGCCTTTGCGCCTTTCGCGCATATGGGGCAATACAGCTTGCGTCATGCTAACCAGTCCAAAAAAATTAGTTTCAAACTGGTCGCGTATTTTCTCCTCCTCCCCTTCCTCAATACTGGTAAAATAGCCGTATCCGGCATTATTCACCAACACATCTATCTTCCCGAATCTATCGAGTGTTTGTTTAACCGCATCAGTCACCTGTGCTTTGTCGGTAACATCGAGTTTTAATACAAGGGCATTATCTTCATGGCCATTGGCAAGGTCTTTTATTTTCTCGGGATCACGTGCTGTAATTACGGTATGATAACCTTTATCTAATAACAATTTGGCAAGCTCGCGGCCAAAGCCGGTGGAACAACCGGTGATAAACCACACAGGTGCATTTTTATTTTCCATGGTTGATGATATTTATAATTTAAACCCATCTCGCCTGTTAAGGGTTTTATTTAATAGCGCTGTTTTTGTCAGCAGGGTATCATAAACCTGATAAAACCATTAATTTAGAAATTCAATCGGTCATAAATCTCGTTAGTTATAAAACACCCATAATATTATTAAACCATGATAAAAAAAACTGCTTTATTTATTTTTACCATATTATTTGCTGCGTCGGCATTTGCTGGCAATAAGCCTGTTGCTAAAGCCCCTGCTGCAAAGCTCGACACCGCCACATTTGCCACCGGTTGCTTTTGGTGTACCGAAGCTAAATTTCAGCAATTACGTGGCGTTAAAAGCGTAACATCTGGCTTTACAGGCGGGAAAACGCCACACCCAAGTTACGAGCAGGTTTGTACCGGCAATACCGGGCACGCCGAGGCTTGTAACATCGTTTACGATCCATCGGTTATTAGCTACGACGAATTACTCGAAGCCTTTTTTGTAGCGCATGACCCTACCCAGCTTAACCGCCAGGGTAACGATGTGGGTACGCAATACCGCTCGGCTATATTTTACCATAACGCCGCCCAAAAACAAAAGGCGGATTATTACATTAATAAACTCAATGCCGAAAAGGTATACAAAAGCAGGATAGTTACCCAGGTGGCGCCCTACACTGTTTTTTACAAGGCCGAAAACTACCACCAAAACTATTATAACCTTAACGGTAGCCAGCCTTACTGTAAATATGTGATACAACCCGAGCTGGAGAAATTTAAAAAAGTGTTTAAAAACAAATTAAAAAGCTAAATGAAACGCACCATCATGATACTGGCCGTTTGCCTGGGCTTCACCGCGGCATCGGCACAAAACCTTAAGAGCAACAAGGGGCATGCAAATAATCCTTACTATTCAAATACCGATACCCGGCATTTGAATGTTTCAAATGCCGAATGGAAAAAGATACTACCGCCTGCGCTTTATGCTACTGCGCGTGAGGCCGCTACCGAACGCCCGTTTACCGGAAAGTTTTGGAATGCTACCACAAAGGGCACTTACTACTGTGCTGTATGCGGTAACAAACTTTTCCGCTCTGATGCTAAATTCGCGAGCGATTGCGGTTGGCCAAGCTTTTTTGAAACAGTACGTAAAGACGCGGTAAAATATAAAGAAGACCATACGTATGGTATGGACCGCACTGAGGTGCTTTGCGCCCGTTGCGACTCGCACCTGGGGCATATTTTTGACGATGGCCCTAAGCCTACCGGTAAACGCTATTGCATGAACTCTATAGCCCTTGATTTTGAACCGGACGGGTTAGGGAAGTAAATAATTTTCCATCGCTTTTGCGCTGAAAGAGTTTTACATATAAATAGGTCCTCTCCGATTGGAGAGGACCTATTTTATTGACTCACCCCGACTTCGCCTCCGGTTGGTCGACCCTCTCTGCTGCAAAGAGGGTGAGGAATACCTCATATAATTTTTGTAGAACCCTCTTTTCGCGAAGCGAAGGGAGGTAGTCGAGCGGTAGCGATGACCGGGTGGGTACTTTTCTGTTGACTCACCCCGACTTCGTCTCCGGCTGGTCGACCCTCTCTGCTACGCAAAGAGGGTAAGGAATTTACCACTTTCTCAGCCCCCTCTTTTCGCGTAGCGAAGAAAGTATGGTCGAGTGGCATCGACGGCCGGGTGAGTACAAACAAAAGCGCCCGCTACTTGCGTAACGGGCGTTTTGATTAAATTAAGTATAAAGAACGAGTGATTAAAAATCCGTTAGAAGGCGTATCTTAAACCAAACTGCATTTGCCAGCGTGAAGCAAACAGATCAACTGAATATGGTAATCCAGGATCGGCAAATGTATATTTAGGATACGTTGTGGCGGCATTGCCAAATGATGGCGTGCCTGCTTTTACCGGTGTTAAACCTACGCTTGCGGTAGAGTTAAAGGTGTTAGCTGAGAAATAGTACTGGCCCCATTTCTTGTTCAGGAGGTTGGTAAGGTTAACAATGTCATAGGTAAAGGTAATTACCTGTTTGTGTTTACCGCTACCAAATTTAAAGTCCTGCGCGAAACGGAAATCCAGCTGGTTGTTCCACGGAGTGAAAGCTTCGTTGCGCTGTGTGAAGTTACCACGGCGTGATGACAGGTATTTGCTGTTATCAATAAAGGCATCAAACGCTGCCGCCTGCTGAGCCGCGCTTTGAGCCGGTGCAGTAGCTGAAGCCGCGATGTCGCTAAAGAAATTAACTGTTTCGCCTCTTTTCGGAATGTAAGCTAAACTAACTTGCTGGCCAGTACCATCAATAGCATTAGGGTAGAAACCGTAAGTGTACGGGTTACCAGATTGTGAGCTAAAGAAGAAGCTAAAGTTAGCTACCAGGTTGTGGGCTGCATCCCAATCGTGCCTGAAGTTAACCGTTGAAACAATGCGGTGGCGGATATCAAAGTTTGAGTTAGCCAAACCCGGGTTGTTAGGGTTAAGTGCCTGGTTTAATTGCCAGTTTGACTCCATTGAGTTACGTATACCGTTGGTAACATCTTTTGAATGGCCATAGGTGTAAGCAACTGAGAAATTCAAAGCGTTCAGCGGGTTAAACTGAGTGTTTTTAGCAATTTGCGCTGTAGCACTGTAACGGTAACCCTGGCTTGTATTTGATAACAGATAAGCATTAGTATACTGTGTATTTACCTTCTGGTTAACAAATATCGGCTGCTGGTGTTGAGTATCATACGGGTAGTATGTTACCGAGTCCTTGGTATTTACCTGCTGGAATTTCAAATCATGGATCACTTTAGTGTAAATACCTTCTACAGTAAACTTCCACTGATCCTGTGTAGTGTAATCAAGCGCTAAGCTGCTTCTCCATACCTGAGGCATCTTGAATTTGTTATCGATCAGATCGACCTGAGTAGGGCCTGATGCTGAAGTATTAACTGCCGGAACTTGTTTGTTTACATAGTTTAGTTCACCGTTCGGTGCAGTTTGTACAGGGTTAGTACCGGCGCTGCCTGCTGCTTTTACGTCATAGGCACCGTAGGTCTTACCATTGTTATAAAAGGCGTAACCAAACCATGCAAACGGAACACGACCGGTAAATAAGCCGCTACCACCACGTAAAATTACACTCTGGTCGCCGTTTATATCATAATTGAATGATACACGGGGGTTAAATTCGTAGTTATTAAGGTAGTTCTGCTTAATGTCCCTTGGCTTGGTATAGGTAAACGTATTGCCGTAGTTACGGTCTACCGGAGCGTTAGTGGTTTTATCGCTCAATGGCTGCTTGTTAGGTACATCGGCATAGTCAACACGTAGAGCTGCGGTTAATTTAAAATTGTCTGTCAATTGTATTTCGTCCTGGCCATATAAGCTTAACAGGTTAACTTTGAACTGGGCAGACGGATTAGCTAAAATGTAATCGCGGGTGTTGTTAGTGTAATTAAAGTTGGTACGCACACGGCTTGGCTTGTTGTTCACAAAGTCCTCTATGCTGCCATAGGCAACACGGCCGTTCCAGGCGTTTACAAAGTTGTAGGTAATGTTATAGAACTCGTTGTGTGTACCAAAGGTAAAGTTGTGTTTACCTGTTGTCCAGGTAAGGTTATCGGTAAACTCAGCGGTTTTCTGGCGCATATCAAATATAGCGGCTTCACGGTCAGTACCCATAAATATGGTAGTACCAGGTGTGCGGCCGGTAATTTCGATCTGTGGCAGCGATGGGTCGCTGTTTGGATCGCGGAAGTCATGCACGTTTGAGTAACCTAATACCAAGCTGTTGTTTACAGCGTTTGACAGTCTCGATTTTAACTCGGCAACAGTTGATGTTGAGTTGTTGTGTGAAGTATAGTCAATGCCACTGAAACGGAAGTTTTGCTGATCGCGCTCCAGGTTGGTAGCTGTTGAGCTAATGGTATTATTACGGATGGTTAGCTGGTTATTATCGTTAATGTTCCAGTCTAAACGGTTAAAGAACTTGTTTGAGTTAGAGAAGATGGTGGTATTGTTATACGTACCCGGATCAATACCATTTGGGTGGTTGGCATCAGTAGTGAAAGCTTTGAAAGCTGCAACCAGTTTATCGCCATCCTGCTGACTTAAGATGTTAGCCGCACCGTTGTGGTCAAGGCCGCGGATAACCGGGTCCTGCCTGCGGGCGATCTCCTCATTGGTAAAGAAGAATAATTTATTTTTGATGATAGGCAAACCTAAACGGATACCGGTTTGGTAATCATGAAAAGTGCTTGGCAGTTTAGAACCATCGCCACCTGCAGCAACTGAAGCGTTGTTGGGGCCTACCAGGAAAGCGCCGCGGCCATAGCCATAAACAGCGCCGCTCACATCGTTTGTACCGCTACGGGTTACCGCGTTGATACTACCGCCCAGTACGTTACCAATTTTAATATCATAAGGAGCAACCAGTACCTGAATGTCCTGTATCGCGTCTAACGAGATAGGGCTGGTACGTGTGCTGCTGCCCACCTGGCCCGAAGCATTGTTTTGGCCACCTAATGATGGGCTGAAACCGATAGCGTCGTTATTAATAGCACCATCAAGCGTTACGTTGTTGTAACGGTAGTTGGTACCCTGGAAAGAGTTATTGTTACTTTGAGGGGTTGTACGGGTAAGATCCTGTAAGCTACGGTTGATAGTAGGCATATTGCGGATCTGGCTTTGGCTGATGCGTGTGCTGGCGCCGGTTTTTGTGCCGCCCGCGCTGGCGGTTACCCTCACCTCTTTAAGGTTTGTGGTAGCATCAGTAAGCTTGAAATTGAATATGGCGCTGCCCAGGCTAAGGGTAACATCCGTACGCTCGTCTTTATTAGAACCTACAAAAGTGGCGCTAATGGTATAAGGGCCACCCGGGTTAATGTTAGGGATGGTGTAGCGGCCATCGGCATTGGTTTGCGAACCGTAGCGGGTACCTGTGCTGTTGTTAACAACAGATACGGTTACACCCGGCATAGCAACACCTTTCTGATCTACAACCTTACCACTAATTGTGGCCGTTGTGATCTGCGCGTTGGCGGCAACGGCAAAAAACAGTGCTAAGATAATAAGGTAAAACTTTTTCATTTCTTGGGGTTATTTTTCTAACCACAAAAGTCCCCCGCCAATGTTAAGAGTTGGTTATCAAAAGATTAGAATGGCATTAGAAAGGCATTAGAGAAAATACATAACTTATTGACTATATGATACTTAATCATTTAAATATGTTACATAAATGTTAAGTAAATATTTAATAATGTTAAGCAAACGTTACAAACGTAAAAAGCCATGCTTGCGGCATGGCTTTTTACGTTTGATTTTACGATGTTATTTTGAGGCCGAAACCTGCATAGGATTAATCCCGGCAGACTGCCCCCTAACCGGGCCACCAGCTTTTTGCTTAAACAGTTGCAATTTTGATGGTTCGGGCATCTTACCCCAGTAGTTATTACTTTCATCAATATCAGCGGTTTCGCGCATTGGGTCGAGCTTAATGGAAGCCACTTCTTTATCCAGTATATAGAATTTAGAAGCGTTCTTCTCATTCAGGCGCCATATTTGTGCCGGTATACGGTCAACCCATTTGGTGCCATCCTTATAGGTAAATTCCACAATGATCGGCATTACCAAACCACCCTTATTGCTAAAGTTAAGCTCATAGAAATATTTGCTGTTGTATTTAGCGGTTTCCGCGTCATTTAATGGCTCGGTCGCGAAAGGCTGCGGAGCTGGCTGCGCTTTTACCATAGCCTCAAACTTAGCAGTGTCTACCTTTACCATACCCCTGTCATACTTCCAGTAAAAATCATGGGTGGCAGTGTCAAGGTCTGTCTGGAACCTGATGTTCTTATCGTTGCGGTTACGCACTTTAGATAGGTCATCAAAATCATTCACAGCCGGCGGCGCAACTTTTTGCGGGCCACGCTGGCGCATTGCAGGCAGTTTGGCATTGAGGTCGGCTTTGGCGTATTTAACAGAGTCGAGCGAGATATCTACCGGGTCGGTACCGTAGAACCAGCCTCTCCAGAACCAGTCAAGGTCCTCACCGCTGGCATCCTCCATAGTACGGAACAAATCAGCAGGAGTTGGGTGTTTAAATGCCCAGCGGCGCGCGTACTCTTTAAAGGCAAAATCGAAAAGCTTGCGGCCCATGATAGTTTCGCGCAGGATATTAAGCGCGGTTGCCGGTTTGCTGTAAGCATTAGGGCCAAAGCGTACAATGTTTTCGGAGTTGGTCATGATAGGTTCCAGCTCGTTCTTGGGCAGCTTCATATAATCAATAATATTATACGCGGCTCCTTTTTTAGTAGGGAACTTATTGTCCCAAAGTTCTTCGGCCAGGTATTCAACAAACGAGTTAAGGCCTTCGTCCATCCAGGTCCACTGGCGTTCATCGCTGTTAACGATCATCGGAAAAAAGTTGTGGCCTACTTCATGGATGATCACACCGATCATACCATTCTTGGTGCTTTCGCTGTAAGTGCCATCTTTTTCGGTACGGCCATAGTTAAAACATATCATAGGATATTCCATACCGTTTGCAGCCTCAACAGACTGCGCTACAGGGTAAGGATACGGTATTGAAAAATCAGAGTAGGTTTTAATGGTATGGGCAACCAAACGTGTTGAGTAACGGTTGTAAAGGTTATAAGCCTCTTTACCATAATAGCTCATGCACATTACATTATGGCCGCCTACTTTAGCGCCCATAGCGTCCCAAACAAACTTGCGTGATGAGCCCCAGGCAAAGTCGCGTACATTATTGGCCTGGAAAACCCAGGTTTTTTTAGCGGTTGAAGGCGCCTTTTCGGCCGCTTTGGCCTCGGCAAGGGTAACGATCTCTACCGGTACCGATGATGTTTTGGCTTTGTTATAACGAGCCAGCTTTGTCGGGCTCAATACAGCGCTGTAATTGATACATTCGCCTGTACCACCAATCACGTGATCTGCCGGAACGGTCATTTGCACACGAAAATTACCAAAGGTAAGCGCAAACTCGCCACGGCCGGTAAACTGGTGGTTTTGCCAGCCCTGGAAATCGCTGTAAACACATAAACGAGGATACCATTGCGTCATGGTGAAAAGGTAGTTGCCATCCTCAGGGAAATACTCGTAACCACCACGGCCACCAACGGTCATGCGGTCGGTTATTTTGTAGTTCCAGTCAACTGTAAATACAAACTGAGCGCCGGGCCTTAAAGGGGTAGGCAGGTCAATACGCATCATGGTTTTGTTGATGGTATAGCTCAACTTTTTACCGGTAGCATCAACCAGGCGGGTAATTACATCGCCCAGGCCATTATCATCTTCGCCGTTGCGCACAGCGGTCTTATCAATATTTTGCGTAGTGGTAGCACGCGGCATGCTTGAGCTGCTTTGGTAACCCGAGTTACGCAGGCTGCTATGCTCATTCTCATCCAGTTGCAACCAAATATAGGTTAACGGATCGGGCGAGTTGTTGTAATAGGTAATGGTTTCGGTACCGTTAAGCTTAAGGTTTTTTTCATCAAGCTCGCACTTAATGTTATAATCGGCCCGCTGCTGCCAGTACTTGGCGCCCGGCGCACCGCTTGCCGTTCGCTGCTCATTAGGCGTACTTAAGATAGTACCTAACTGCTCAAATTTATTGCCGTGATTGCTGCCAGGGTTATTTTGTATGTCCTGGGCAAAAGCGGCAGTTGCCAGGCTTACTGTAAATAAAAAGCTGGTAAAAATTCGCTTCATATGTTATATGTGATTGGTAAACAAATTTATATTAAAATGGTAATCTTTCAAATGCCATTTGTATGGATAATGCAAATACCCCTGCCGATATAAAAAGTACCCAGTCGCGCCGGGCTACTCGTAACTTATCAATAAACAGCGCGGCCAACATCAGTATAACGGCTACTACCACTACTTGCCCTGCCTCCAGCCCCAGGTTGAAACCAAAAAGCCCCCAACCTATGGTTTCGTCCTTAGCCAGCATAATGCGGATGCTGTTAGCAAAGCCCATACCGTGTATTAAACCAAAGAAAAGCGCCAGCCAGTAATTTACGTTTACACTGCCATTTCTTTTACCGGCCCGCCAAAGGTTGTTAACAGCCGTTATGATAATGGTACAGGGTATTAAAAACTCTACCCATTTACCCGGTAAGCGTATCACATCAAGCACGCTGAGTGCCAGGGTTAATGAATGCCCTATGGTAAAAGCAGTTACCAGTATAAGTACCTGCTTAATATTTTTAAAAGTATAAACCGATGCCAGCGCTAAAATGAACAACTGATGGTCTAAAGCATCGGTACTGATAATGTGTTTCCATCCCAGCCCGAAATAAAAACCAATATCAGACATAATATTTTTTAAATGAAAGCGTAAATTTAGCAGCTTTCAGCTATAAAACTATCCACAGGCTAACATGACTGCTTTTTTAGGTAAATCTATATTATATTGTTACATACTTTTAGGGCCTTTAGTTGCCTGGAAACCTGCCCCGGTAAATTTTCATCCCCTGCATGTGAGCACTACAGATATCAGCTACAATAACACTGATAAACAAATGGAAGTGGTTTGCACCATTTTTACGGATGATTTTGAATTGGCCCTGCAGAAGGAATTTCATACAAAGATTGACCTGAACCGTGCCGATATGCATAAAGCGATGGATGCTCTGGTGAAAAACTATATCAGCAGCCGTTTGCAGCTAAAGGCTAATTCATCTTCGTTGCCGCTCAACTACCTGGGCTATGAGATAAGTAACGCTACTGTTAATGCCTACCTGGAATCGCCAAAGGTAACCACGCCTAAAACTATTGATGCACAAGTGAGCCTGCTGCAAAGCCTTTATGCCGACCAATTGAACATTGTACACATGACCGTTAACGGCACCCGTAAAAGCACCCGGCTGGATGCGCCCGACAAACAAGTAACGCAAACATTTTAACGCGTTAACTAAAATAGGCTATGAGATGAAATGCAGCCTATTTATGTTTAGGCAACGATATAGGGAAACTGGTTTCGCGCTTGGCTTCTTTTAACACAAAAGTGCTTTGTACTGAGCCAAGCGGCACTACGTTGAATAGCTTTTTCATCAGGAAATCGTGATAGGTATCAAGGTCCTTTACGGCTACGCGCAAAAAGAAGTCGAACCCGCCCGACATCTGGTAACATTCCAGTACTTCCTCAAACTTTACCACCTCCTCTACAAAATGATTAAGGTTTGATGCTGAATGGTCGCGCAGTTGTACCTGGGTAAAGGCCATTAGCCCGCGGTCGATCTTCTTATGGTCCAGTATGGCCACATAGCCTTTTATATATCCCTGCTCCTGCAATTTCTTTATCCGCTCGTATATAGGTGTAGGCGTTTTATTCAGCTTTTCGCCTATCTCCTTATTGGTAAGGCGGGCATTTTCCTGCAAAAGCTGCAAAATGCGTATATCAGTACTATCAAGCGAATTTAACATAGGATGATTTTTTTCTAAAAAGCACGGTTTGGTAGCTATCTAAAAAGATTATTTAACTACCATTATGGTAAATTAAAGATTTATTTACCAAATAAACAAATTTTTACAGATGATATTACTTTACTACCGACATTTGCAGTGCTTAGTTAAAGAGGGAGTAGTTAACCCATGGGAGCTTTGATTAAGTAACTTACAAACAAGCCCCCAAGCTTTTTGTTAAGTTGGTTTAGTAAATAGTTTAGTTAGTTAGGAAAAAGGCTGTCATGTTCATCACGACAGCCTTTTTTGTTATATTTTAATAAAACAAAGCCATTTTACGCGAAGCCAGCTCGATCAGTTTATTTAAGCCTGAGTTTTTAAGCTGCCTCACTCTTTCTGATGATATGCCAAAGTTGGAGGCGATATCAATAGGCGTAAGGCTGTAATCACCCTTTAAACCAAAACTTAATTCAATAACCGCGCGCTCTTTAGTGCTTAACTGCGCTAATAGTTTTTCTACGTGGTAATTGCGGCATTCGGTTTCCATGGTGCCAAAGTCTTCCTGCCCGGCATCAGGCAAGCGGTCTGATAGGGTAAAATCACTATCCTCGCCGCCAATAGGCATATCCATGCTCATTGTACGGCCACTGTACATGATAGAATCTTTCACTTTGTAGGCCTGCACCTGCATAGATTCGGCCAGTTCATCAGGCAAAGGGTCGCGCTGTAGCTGCTGCTCCAGGGCGCTCTCATGCTTTTTCATTTTGGTGAGGATATTGATATGGTTATCCGGAAGCCTTACCGTACGTGTATATAAAGATATAGCATCCATAATGGCCTGCCTTATATACCAAACCGCGAATGAGATAAATTTAAAGCCTTTACTCTCGTCAAAACGGTGCGCAGCCATAATAAGCCCGGTATTACCCTCGCTGATCAGATCTGCCAGAGGCAGGCCCTGGTGCTGGTATTTTTTAGCTACCGACACCACAAAACGCAAATTGGCTTTCACCAAACGCTCCATAGCCGCCTTATCGCCCTGTTTTATTTTACGGGCCAGCATCACTTCTTCATCAACACTTACCAGGTCAACCTTTGCTATGTCTTTCAAGTAGCTTTCAACCACCTGCGATGAGCGGTCGGTTATGTTTTGCGTAATTTCCAGGTTCCTCATACGTAATACTCCTTTCCGGGGAATACACCGGTGAACGCAATGCATATCACCGTGATTCCCTTGCCTGAATAGTTAATTTTTTATAGTTGGTTTAAACCAAATGTCAGGATATGCAGAAACACATGCTACAGATAAGCATAACTTTGGATGAATAAATGGTTTATGCGATTTTTTTGAAAATTTTTTCTAAAAACAACCGACTTATCTCTCCAAAACAGAATAATCATCTGCACAACCAAGCATAAAAATCATAAAATGATTAAATTTTCAGTACACTAAGTAAAATCAGCTTCTTAAAATATCTTAAAAACAAACCGCCATTTTAAGCTTGTTTATAGATAGTTATTATCCCTATGTTTGAGCACACCCCCTAATTATAAATTGTATTTTATACACTAAGTAATATGAGTAAAGTAAAAACACTGGGGCAGTTCATTATTGAAAAACAGGCAGATTTCCCGTATGCCAAAGGCGAGTTATCACGACTGCTGCGCGATATTGGCATAGCGGCTAAAATTGTAAATCGCGAAGTAAACAAAGCCGGCCTTATGGATATACTGGGGCAGGCCGGCAGCACCAACATACAGGGCGAGCACCAGCAAAAGCTGGATATTTTTGCCAATGAGCAATTCATCAGCGCCCTCAAAAGTGGCGGCGAATGCTGTATTGTAGCATCAGAAGAGAACGAGGACATTATTTTAATAGATACGCCGGTAGCAAAAAACGCCAAATACATTGTAGCTATTGACCCGCTGGACGGATCATCAAACATTGATGTGAACGTAGCCATCGGCACTATTTTTTCTATTTACCGAAAAACCGATATCGGCCGCCGGGCATCATTGGAAGATGTTTACCAAAAAGGCACGCAGCAGGTGGCCGCGGGATATGTGATCTACGGCTCATCAACCATGCTGGTGTATACTACCGGTAAGGGTGTTAACGGCTTTACCTTAGACCCATCCATCGGCGAGTTCTGCCTCTCCCACCCTGATATGAAAACACCTGCCGATGGTACCATCTACTCGGTAAACGAGGGCAATTATGTCCATTTCCCGAAAGGCGTAAAACAGTACATTAAATATTGCCAGGTAGAAGATAAGCTTACACAAAGGCCCTATACTTCGCGCTACATAGGCTCAATGGTGGCCGACCTGCACCGCAACCTGATAAAGGGTGGTATATTTATTTACTCGGTAACAGCATCGGCGCCTAACGGCAAGCTGCGGCTGGTTTACGAATGTAACCCCATGGCATTTATTATTGAACAGGCCGGGGGAAGGGCAACCAATGGCACTCAAAGGATATTGGAGCTTGATGTTACCGAACTGCATCAGCGATCGCCCATTTTTATAGGCTCGGAAAATATGGTAAGAAAAGCGGAGCAGTTTATGGTTGACGCCGGTGTACTCTCCTTCGCCGAGGCCGAGCCGCTATTATCGGCATAACACAAGCCAACCCAAACATGTTATGAAATAATGCCTGTAGGCGGATACTACTATTTTTATATATTTGCGTGCAGTATTGCTTCCGTAGTTCAATGGATAGAATGTCAGATTCCGGTTCTGATGATATGAGTTCGAATCTCGTCGGGAGCACGGTAAATTATTTGGTAGTTAGGTAAAGTTTCTTTGAAGTTTTGCCTAACTATTTTCTTTTTACTACTGAAATTAAAACCTAAAATTAACACCTTATCATGAGAAAATTCCAACTCATTCTTGCTATTTTCATACTGTTTTTAAGCACTTTTTCCTGCAAAAAAGACGCTGCGACAACACCAACCCCAGTAAAAGAAAACTCCAAACTTGAAGGTACCTGGAAAATTGACAATATAGATTATAACATGTATGTGAGCGATAATCTAATAACGAGTTATAACGAAAAAGATAAAACGAATACTGTGGTTACCTTTAACACAGACGGAACCGGAACGTTCAAAAGCGATGGTGACGAGAACACGAAATTTAGCTACGCACTTATTAATAACACGTTAACATTTACTAATGTGCAATATTCAGGCTCCGGCAGTAACTACAAGTGGCGCAACGGCGTTGATTTTACTTATACAGAAGTTAAACTTGGCGTTAATCAACTAACCTACACTAAAAAAGGATCTATAGCACAACCAGCCTCGTATACTGCATATGTAGCTACCGTGCATTTAACTAAATAGAAAAACGCTATGAATGAAACAACAAAGGCCTGTATAAACAGGCCTTTGTTGTTTTGAGTTTAATGCTTTTCCATATCAGGTGTATACTCGCCGCGGCGGGCCAGGTTATTGAGGTAGGCCCTTTTGTAGAGTATATCTTGCGCTTCCTTCACATTGGCATCATCACCTGCCCACTTTTCCAGCGCCGGTTGATGCAAGGCTCTCGAAAACGAGAAGGTAAGCGCCCATGGCAACACCTGCTCATACTGCACATGCATGGCGTTAAGCCGCTCAGTAGCCAGCTCGGCCTCCTGCCCGCCCGATAGAAACGCAATGCCCGGCACCGCGGCAGGTACACAACGTAAAAAGCACTGTACAGTAGCGTCAGCAATTTTTGAGGCTTCGTCTTGCAGCGTCGCGTCTGATCCCGGCAATATCATATTAGGCTTTAATATCATGCCCTCAAAGGCCACACGCTGCTCATATAAAGCATTAAAAACAGCATGCAATACCTCTGTAGTAACCTCCAGGCAGCGCTGCAAGGTATGGGTACCATCCATCAGCACTTCGGGCTCTACAATGGGCACCAGCCCTGCCTGCTGGCAAAGCGCAGCATAACGGGCAAGGTTATAGGCATTAGCTTTAATAGCGGGCGCCGTTGGCGTATGTTCGGTTATGTTTATCACCGCGCGCCATTTGGCAAATCGCAAACCCTTATGGTAATAGTCGGCAAGGCGCGTACCCAATCCATCAAGCCCTTCGGTGATCTTTTCGCCCGGGAATCCCTCCATATCTACAGCACCTTCATCTACCTTAATACCGGCTACAATACCGTGTTCTTTCAGTACATCTAAAAAAGGTTTACCATCGGCTGTAGACTGGTGTACGGTTTCATCAAATAATATGGCTCCACTTATGCATTCGCCCAGGTTGGGGGTAGTAACAATCAGCTCGCGATATTTTCGCCTGTACTCTTCTGTCAGTGGTATTCCCAGCGGTTCAAAGCGTTTATTAATGGTAGACAGGCTCTCATCCATAGCAATAAGCCCTTTATCAGGAGCCATAAGGCGGCTTGCGGTACTTTTCAATTCGGCTAAATTCATTTGGGTTGATGATTAACTAATACCTTAAACCATGATACAGCCACCTTGTTTGAAATCAAACCGATACCTTGCAGTAAACTGACAAAAATTTAAAGGCCGCATAGTTAAGCTATGTGGCCTTCTATTTACAGCACCGATCAGTGTTGCAAGGCAGGTTGCATGTGTGTACTGATGGCAATGCGGTTCCAGCAGTTGATGGCGATAACGGCTATCAATACTTGTGCTACATACTTTTCGCCTAATACTTCTGCGGCTTTGGCATAGGTAGCTTCAGATACACCGCCTTTGCTTATCAGTGTGGCCTCTTCCACAAAGGCAAGTATCGCTTGCTCTTTCACATCGAAAAATGGCGTATCTCTCCAGGCACTGATGGTGTAAAGGCGTTGCTCGGTCTCACCCAATTTGCGTGCATCACGGTTATGCATGTCCAGGCAAAAAGCACATCCGTTAAGCTGAGACGCGCGTATTTTGATCAATTCTTTGTGTATGGGGGTTAGCTCTGTGCTGTTTACGTAATTTTCGAGCACAAGAAATGTTTTATAAGCTTCCGGAAGGGTCTTAAATAGATCTACTCTTTTCATGGTGTTGTTTATTTTGATTTGTTAAACCAAAATTGCGAACAAACACTCCCTCAAAAAATGAACTGAGTTTAAGAAAAGGTGTTAAAGCAAGATGCAAGAATCAAGAATCCGGATTTAAATTGTAAAAAAACAAGGCAATGTCTTTTGTCTTGATTCTTGACTCTAATATCTTATATCTGCTTCTTAGCCCTTATCCTGCTTAAAAACTGCGGTGTGAAACCAAGATAGGATGCCAGCATATATTGCGGCACACGTTGCACAAAATCAGGAAACAAGCTAATGAAATATCGGTAGCGCTCTTCGTCGGTTTGGTTGAACAGAAAGCCTATGCGCCGCTGCGAGGCTACAAAAGCGCGCTGCATCATAATACGGAAATAAGTTTCCAAACGGGGTATCTCAGCCAATATGCGGTCCTTATCTTTAGCCGGCAGAAATAATACGTCTGTAGGTTCCAGCGCCTGGATATAGGTGGTGGCAGGCAAGTTATTTACCAGGCTATCGTGGTCGGCTATCCACCAGTTCTCAAGTGCAAACTGTACTATTTGTTCGTTAAGTTTAGCATTAACGTAGTATTGGCGTAATAGCCCAACCAAAACAAAATATTCACCTTTACAATGCTTACCCGGCTCAAGAATTATTTGCTTCTTTTTAAACTTTAATAATTGCAGGTTATCACACAGCAAGGTTTCTTCCGCAGATGAAAGCGTTACATGCCGGTTAATATGAGCAATGAGTTGCTGATATATCATCAGGGTAATTTAAACTGGAAACGAAAATTGATATCAGTACCTGATTGTGTTTGATCTGTAACCACCTCCCCGTCAACCTTTACCATGGTATGTATACTACCTTCGGGTTTGGTTTTAGGCAGTTTGGCATCAATGGTGAACTTTATTTCCTTACCCGATTTAATGGTGTAAGTTTTATCAAATTTACCGGTATATTCTTCTTCGTAATATTGCACATTCTTAGCACCAATGTAGTACATCTTAGCTTTTACACCCGGCGGTATTTCAGTAATATATTCTACCTGGTAAGTATCTTTCTTCGCGATCTTAAGCTCACCGCGGTTCATATCATAAATAGCTTTATGGCAACCGGCGCCTGCGATCACCACAAGGAAAAGGTATAGGAGTTTTTTCATGGAGACTAATATAAATAAAAAGGCCATGTTGGTTTGCACAACATGGCTTTTATTTAACGGCGTTATTGTTCTGTGAGATTTCCGGGCTATCGCCCGCAATGACCCTGACTTTGGCGGCTGATTATTTCAACGCCTCAGCGGCAAATGCCCGGCATTTTTTTACTTCGGCAACGGCGTCAGACCCATCAGGTAACTTGTATTCCAACTCAATGGTAGCCGGAAACTCATATTTATTCTTTTTCATCAATTGCAGTACCTCTTTTATCGGGGTATCCCCTTCGCCCCAGGGGGCATTGGGGCCATCATGAAATTTGCGGTCCTTAATGTGCATACTGGTGATACGTTCATGATATTTTTCAATAAACGGAACTGGGCTGCTGCTGGTACCGGCCGTGTAATGGCCAATATCCAGGTTAATACCGTTGTATTTTGATTGCGCGAGGGCTGTATCCCATAAGGTAGGGGTTGCCTGGGTATGGGCGTGGTAACCCACCATCATTTTATGTTTGGCGGCTATGTCGCCAAGGCGCTGGGTTTGTGCCGCATCGGGCAGCTCAACCGTAACGTGTGTGCAACCCAAAACCTTGCCCGCGTTAAAAGCATAATCAATTTCGGCATCGGTATTTTTAGGGCCAAGCGCGTTGGGTTTCCAGGCATAGATGGTAACACCCGCATCGTTATACATTTTACGCAGTTCCTTAAACTTATCCATATTAGTCGATGCCCTCCAGGCGGCTATCACAGGCGCGTAATCGGCCCAGCTTTGCGAAGGTTCGCGTTTAGGCGCACCGGCATAGGCTTCGGCGGCATCGCCCATCAGCTCAATAGCATTAATATTACAGTCAATACAATATTTAAGCAGGTCTTCGGCAGTACCGGGCATACTACGGAACGAGTAGGTGATGACCCCTATTTGCACGCCGTTAATGAGCGAATTGGGTTTAGCCCGGCGATTTATTGCTGAAAAGGCAACCGACGCTTTTGAAGCCAGCAATAAACCTGTAGCCGCTACTGCGCCTGCGCCAATAAAGCGGCGCCTGCTTAAATTGTTATTTTCCATGATGATAACGAGGTTAATGTATTGGTATAAACCAAAGTTATCAAAATTTGCAAGCGGGAAAAATGTGTATCAGCAGTGTTACTTAATAACCTGCGGCAGTACGATCTCAAAATTGGCGCCTTTACCTGGCTGCGAGTAAATACGCATGGTGCCTTTTAAGCTTTCAACAAGGTGCTTCACCAGTGCCAGGCCAAAGCCATACCCTTGTTCGCCACCGGTGCCATTGGTAGATTCCGCTTTTCCGCCCAATATATTCTCAATGACCTGCTCGCTGAGCCCCTCACCTGTATCGGCTACGTTAATGTGCAGCGCGTTGCTTTGCCCCTCAATTTTCAGGCTCAGGTCAACACTAACCTTGCCGCCTTCGGGGGTAAATTTCATAGCATTTGATACCAGGTTGCCAATGATCTGCAAAAGTTTGTTTTTTGAGAATGGTATACCGGCCGAACTCACAGACGTATTTACCACAAAGCCTATATTTTTATTGCGCGCCTGAGGCATGTATAAATGTTCCAGCTTTTCCTTAAGTACATCTAATGTAAATTCATCATTTCTAAGCTCGCGCTTCGGTAACTCGGTTGACAGTATCTCGTCGGCCAGGTCGAGCAATGAGCGTCCACTGCGTTGTATCAGGTTAATAAACTCCAGCACTTCCTCAATCTCGTTCTCGTGCCCCTGCTCGCTAATAACCTGTGCCAGCCCAATAATACCACCAAGCGGGCCGCGTATGTCATGTGCAACCTTTTTACGTGATTCATCAGCCTCGTGCAGTTTATTTTTTAGCCCGTTAATTACTTTATAAGCTTTTAAACGGTTTACGATCTCATCGGCAATGATCTTTAGCAACTCTACTTTTTCGGGTGGCAGGGTCTTGGTGCTATCATCAAGCACACATAACGCGCCTATGTTATGGCCGTCATCCGTCCTAAGCGGAACGCCCAGGTAGTATTTGGCTTTTGGCCCGCCCGTTACATAAAATTTGTCTTTAAATCGCTCATCCGCGGTGAGGTCCTTTATCTCAAAGGGCATATCACCAACAATGGTGTACTGGCATACAGAGTCTTCGCGCGGCATCTGTTGCAGATCAATACCATGGTTGGTAATGCTCCACTGGGTAAACGAGTCAATTAAGTTAACCAGCGATATGGATGTACCGGCTACTTTAGCCGCCAGCTTGGCAAGATCTTTAAAAGCATCCTGAAAGCTGCTGTAATCAAGGTCATAGTCTGAGAGTTCTATGATCCGCCCCATTTCATTATTAGGAATTGGCTGTTGTTGCATTTTTAGAGATTATAAAGACGCCTGTTTTTCGGCTTACTATAATAGCAAAAATACGCTTTGTTCTCATCATTGGTTTACTGTTTTAACAACTCAAAGTTGTTTCAGTAAAATATTATCTAATAATTAACAAAAAAGCCCCGCAAAGCAGGGCCGTAACACAATGGTTAACTTCTATGTTAATTGCTTACCACAACGGTAGCAGCCGCCATACTTGAGTGTATCTTGCATATATAAGTGTAAGTACCGGCTTTGGTAAAAGTATGGGTAAAAGTTGCCGACGTAGCCAGGCTGCCGCTGTCAAACTCGGTACCATTATCAGTAGCGGTATGCGGTGCAGTATCTTCGTTGGTCCAGGTAACATTGTTGCCCACTTTTATATTTACTGATGCCGGGGAAAACGCGAAACCTTTGATGCTTACTGAGGCATTGCCGTTAGTTGGCGTTGTTGGGTTGGTGGGCGTAGTTGGGTTGCTCGGCTGGGGCGCGCTGCTGCTTGATTTTGAACAAGCTGTAATGCCTGTAACCACTACGGCAAGGCCCAACGTAATAACTAAGATGTACTTTTTCATATCAAATGCTTTAATGAGTTTGTATTCTGTAATACAATACGGACGGTAGTAGCGCTATGGTTGCCCGGCCCGGAAATTATATTATTTACACTTAACCATATTTCAGGCGCATTTAAAACGATATTTATGTTGGGGTAACTGTTACTTAATATTATGGCTTTTTTTAACTTTGCGCTCCTTTAATTTAAGTGGTGAACGGTAACAGTAAAAAATCGGTAAAAGAAATATGGGTGGCGGCACTGCAATCGCCCAAAAAGCGCGATAAGCTGCTTATCGGTTCGTTTATCATCGCGGTAATGCTGCTGGGGATGCCATTCTTTTTCAGCTATATACAAAGCAGAAAGGGCATGTTACTTAATGATTGGGTATTGGAGCACCTGCCCGCCCATGATGTATCCATTTACATTTTTATGCTGATATGGGGCATGGGGCTGCTTATCTTATTAAGAGCTTTGTACAACCCTATTATTTACATTAACTACGTTTGGACGCTGATATTTGTAAATATCGCCCGCATGGTTACCATCCTGTCGTTCCCATTGGACCCGCCTAAGGGCCTTATCCATTTGATCGACCCGCTTACCGGTGTGTTTTACGGTAACACCATCATTACCCGCGATCTCTTCTTTTCGGGCCATACCTCAACCCTGGTGCTTATTGTACTTTGCCTGGAGAAAAGAACCGATAAAGTACTGGGTATAATAGCCGCGGCCGTTGTAATGTTTCTTTTACTGGTACAGCATATCCATTATACTATTGATGTGGTAGCTGCTCCTATCCTTGTTTACCTGATATTCAGGCTGGTGCGCCATTTCCTGAAACTTGACCAACTCAAAGCCAACGAATACTAATTTCCAATTATTTTCGGTTTATCTTGCATAAACAGCCAATACACGTATTTTTGGTTAACACCAATTTATTCCTGTTTATGAACCACTCCCGCAGAGGCTTCCTCAAGTCGGCCGCTATTGCAACTGCTGCTGCCACTAACGCAGCAACCGCTAAAGGCTTTACGATATTGCATAAAGAAAAACCTGCTGACGAGGAGATCATCGGTCATAACGGTTTTACCTACAAAGTCGACAAGGGTTGGGCTAAAATAAGCGTAAACAATACGCCGCTTGCCAATTGCCACGAGATGGTACAGGATAGCAAAGGCCGCCTGATTATGCTGGGCGATCATACGCACAACAACGTGCTTATCTTTGATAAATCAGGCAAGTTATTGGATTACTGGGGCACCTCGCTACCGGGCGGGCATGGCTTAACCATTAGCAAAGAAGGCGGTGAAGATTTTCTTTTGCTAACCGATTGCGGCTGGGCCTTAGACCGCACTGGCGGCACCTACGGGCAAGCCGGCCAGGTACTAAAAACTACCACGGACGGCAGGCTGATATTTGCCATAGGCCATCCCCGTACCATTGGCATCTATAAAGATGATGAGCCATTTAAACCTACCGAAACAGCCGTTGCACCTAACGGAGATATTTACGTGGCAGATGGTTATGGTTCTGATAACATTATCCAATACAACGCCAAAGGGCAATACATACGCCATTTTGGTGGGCACCATAACGCCAACCCCGATCATAACCTGCACAACGCGCACGGTATAACTGTTGACACCCGCGATAAAAACAATCCGGTATTGGTTTGTACTTCGCGCGAGGAGAATTGCTTTAAAGTGTTTAGCATGGATGGCAAATTTATTAAACGGATAGACCTGCCCGGGATGTATGTTTGCCGCGCTGTAATTAATGATGACAATATTTATGCGGGCGTTTGCTGGTCTAAAAACGCGGAGGGTAAGCAGTTTGACGGATCGGGCTTTGTTACTATTTTGGATAAGGATAATAAGGTAATTTCAAACCCCGGCGGCATGGCTCCGGTATATAAAAATGGCGCGCTGCAGCAAACCCTACAGGCTAAAAACGCCACCTTTATGCATGGCCATGATGTTTGTATTGATGAGGATAAAAGCGTGTACGTTTGTCAATGGAATGCCCACCACACCGCACCGGTAAAATTAACAAGGGTGTAGTTGGTTAAAACTTTTTTCGCCGGTAATTGCTATTGGATAGCCTAACGTTACACCGGACATATGGATATTGCCCTCGGCTTATTTACCTGTTTATTACTCACTTTCACCCTGCTGCCACTTATCCGCCATGATTTTTGGGTGTTTAGGGTGTTTGATTATCCGCGCCTGCAAAAGCTGTTTCTGAACGGCGTGGCGGTAGTTTTACTGCTTACCTTTTACAGCGGTAATTCTACTTTAAAGTATCTGCAACTGTCGCTGTTAGCTACAAACATCATTTATCTTTTAAGGCTCATACTGCCCTTTACACCGCTGGGTAAAAAACAGGTGCTTAAGGCAACGGTGAACGATAAGCAAAAAAGCCTTAGTTTAATGATAGCCAATGTGTTACAAACCAACCACAATACGCAAGGCTGTTTAAACGAGATCGCTAAAGCCGACCCAGATGTGGTGATACTCTTGGAAGCTAATAACAGGTGGGATGCGGAAACAAGAAGCTTATCAGAGAAGTACCCCTTCGCTAAGAAGGTGCCGTTGGAAAACATGTACGGCTTACTATTTTACTCAAAACTGGAGCTGGTTGATACAGCTGTTCACTATCTGGTAGAGCAAGATATTCCCTCCATACACACCAAGATAAAACTACGCAATGGCCAACTGGTGCAATTTTACGCGGTGCACCCTACACCGCCAGCACCGGGTGAAAACTTAAGATCTACCGAGAGGGATAAAGAGCTGCTTTTAATTGCCGACCTTGCCAAAGCAAGTGAGCTACCTGTTATTGTAGCCGGCGACCTTAACGATGTAGCATGGAGCCACACTACCGACCTGTTCCTGAAGATGAGCGGCCTGCTTGATCCGCGCCGTGGTCGTGGTTTCTTCAATTCGTTCAATGCGCATTATTTCTTTTTGCGCTTTCCCTTAGATCATGCTTTTATCTCCAGACATTTTAACCTAAAAAAGCTTAAACGGTTAAACAATTACAATTCTGACCATTTTCCCATCTTCCTGCAAATACAACTGGATGAACATGCATATGCACAGCAACAGCCGCTAATTGCGGACAGTGATGATAAGGAGGAAGCGGAAGAGAAGAAGCAAAAGATCTAAAACCTTACCTCACCGGCTTGGGAAACACGGGAATACTTTCGTGCCCATCTGCATCAACAGACTGTACGGCAAACAGGTAGTTATCTTTTGAATAGCCTATCTCAGCAGATGGACCGCTTACAAAGATCTTTTTCTCCCAATACGGGCTGATGGTTTCACGCATTAAAACATAATAACCTGAGGGTGCTTTGCCGCCTTTGGGTGCTTCCCACTTTAATTGCGTTTTGTTGGTTAAGCCACTGGTAACAATGCCTACATTTTGCGGCCGGCCGGGGGCAAGCGCCAGGTTAGCTAATATGGATAAATTCATACGCGCTACTTTCTGCGTGTAATCATAATCGGCAAAATCGGGCAGGTCGCCGTAGTCGGTGCCTTTTTCCTTGCGGGCATCCTGATGCTGGCGGTTAAAATCCTCATTCATCTCTGTGATACGTACCGCTGTATAGCCTTGCTGCGAGAACGGCGTGTGATCGCCGCCACGCAGGTACCGGTCGCGGCGGTAGATAAGCTTTACATCCAATTGCTCCACGTAACGCTCTGCCACTTCTTTTATATAACGCGCCAACTCCCGCGCGGGGCTATCATTTTCGCCACCAACCGAGTTGCGTACCGCGGCTTCCTTTTCCGTTTCTGCGGCAGGTACCCCCTCGCTAAAAACACGAACGCTGCGATTATCTTTCAAACCGGTCTCCATGCCGTAGGTATTGCCTACAATATCATTGTTTAACATAGCATCTATCTGCCAGCCCTCGGCTTTAGCGCGCTTAGCCACGTTGGCCGAGCCGTACAGACCTTGCTCCTCGCCTACTACGGCCATAAAAATAATGGTAGCCGGAAATTTTTGCTTAGCCATTACCCTGGCCAACTCCATAGAAACAGCCGTGCCCGATGCATCGTCCACCGCACCCGGCGCAAATGATTTTGCATCCATTACATCGGTAGCCCTTGAATCGTAATGCCCCGAAACGATGTATACTCGTTTATCGGCTGTGTCAGTCCCTTTTAAAATAGCCAAAACGTTTTTCATAGGCGTCGGCTTATCAATGCGACTTCCTGCGGGCTGGGTGAATTCATCAAACGTCACCGTCATGCGGCCGCCGGATGCTTTCGCGTAACGCTCGTATTCGGCCTTGATCCAGTTGCGCGCAGCGCCAATACCTTCTGTTTTACTTGTGGTATCGCTTAGGGTATGACGGGTTTTAAAACTTACCAGTTTACGAACAATGGTTTCTATATTCTTTGCTGACACCTCGTTCACCATATTGGCAATATCGGCATCCTGCTTTACGGTGGTTTGTGCCGATGCAGAGAGGGTGAGTAGTAAAAATAAAGGCAGGCAAACGTGCTTCATGAAAGCAAGTTAGTCAATTGCGGGTTAATCTTCAGTTCTTTGTTTGGAGGATTTTAAGGAATATGACGGTTAGTGTATGGCGAGAAAATATTTTCTTTTTGTCATGCTGAACGCAGTGAAGCATCTAATTGCCGCATTGCATAACGTGTAATAGATTCTTCGCTCTCGCTCAGAATGACAATATTTAAGAATTAAAGAAGCCGAAAGTTATCACGCCTCTTTACCTATTACCTCACCGTGTAAGTCTTCTTATCCGCCCCTACACCGGTTATTTTAAGCGATTTCCAGTTCGGTGGTAAGGCACTCCTGATCTGGGTGATACCTGTTGGGGTGATGTCCAACCCACCGAAACCCATCAGCATGGCCTGGATGATACCACCTGCTCCTGTTGCAAAATACGGGTTGGTACCGCCTTTTGTTTCCGCGATAACACGGAAAGGCGGGTTGAGGTTAGGCTCATAAGCATCTTTAAACCAGTGGTAGGCCTTTTGCCCATTACCCAAACGTGCATAAAGTAGGGCGAACACGCCTTGCGTCATAGCGGGTGTGCCTTCATTGGGCACGCGGGTTTCATAATATTCCAAATCTTTTTTGATCTGTGCCGGATCAGTAATGGTTTTCAGCGGATAGGCCAGCAAGTTAACGTCTGCTTGCTTAATACCTTCGCCTTTGTATTGCGCATGTTCCTGTGTTACGCCGTTGCTCATTTTCAGGATCGGGATGTTGTTGGCCACATTCACCCAGTCGGTATCGGCTTGTATGCCTAAAATCTGTGCCGCAGCTGTGGCATTCATGAGGTTCGCTTTCGCGGCCGCGTTGGTAAATGCATTATTGTCAATATTTTCTGCCCATTCATCTGCAGCTACCACGTTCTTAATATCATAATGCCCCGGACCATTACGTTCTACACGGCTGGCCCAAAAATCAGCAGTGGCGGATAACAGCGGCCAGCCCTTTTCGCGCAGCCATTGCTTGTCTTGCGTTACGCAATAGTACAACCAGGCGGCGTTACCCACATCAGCGCTGATGTGATGTTCAAACGGACCGCTCAATGCCCAAACCGGTGTTTCCTCTACCCCACTATCCGCGCTCTCCCAAGGGAACATCGCTCCTTTATAACCATGTGAAAAAGCATTCTTGCGGGCATTCTCCAAACGTTCAAAACGGTACTCCACCATTGATTTGGCTATCTCCGGATGCAATACCAGCATGGCGGGGTACATCCAAAGGTCGGTATCCCAAAAAACGTGGCCGTTATAACCCAAGCCTGATAAACCCATTGGTGATGGCGACAATGCGGTACCTGCACGCGAGAAGGAGTACAAGTGGTACAGCATGCTATGCACATCCTGCTGCGCCTGCGCGTCACCTTCGATCTGGATATCGCTTTTCCATAGCTCGTCCCAGGCTTTGTTATGGAACTGGATAAGCCTGTCCTTGCCTTCCAGCTTGGCGAAGATGGTGAGGCGCTCGGCTTCATTTAATGGGTCGGCGTGGTGGGCTGATGTGATGGAAGAACCGGTAACACCGTATTGGTAGGTTTGCCCAGCGCTCAGGGCTTTGCTAAATTTCATCAGGTGCATGTTATTGTCCCACATCTCGTGGATAACACGCGGCTCTATGCCATGCTCCTCGTTAAACAAAAAAGACGTTGAAGCACAAAGCTGCAATTTGCCGGTTGGTGATTTAGCCGTTGATGTTAGCAGACTAATGGTTACATGCGGACGGTCTATCTCGTTATAGTAGTTTTGTACTTCCTTTAAAGCGTCAGGAGCTTCCATTACGCTGGCAGCGGTAATGGTGATAGCTTTTTTCGCTATGACGCTCACATCTGTTAACACAGTGAACGGCAACTGGCGTAGTGAGTAATAAGTATATTTAATGGTTGCCTTATCGCCATAATCAAACGTAGTGGTCATGGCGGCGTGCTGCATATCCAGTTCCTGGCGGTAATTGCTTACCATTTTACCGTCGAGTCGTCGGCCATCTACCTCCAGGTACATATTGAGGAGATTAAAGCTGTTCAAAAAGTTGCTCACCCTGCCACGGCCGTACAGGTCATAAGCGCCTGCCAATACCACATTTTTTACCTTGAAGGGTTCGGGCGATGATACAATACCGATCATGCCGTTTGCCACAGTGATACCGTAGTAGTTATTAGGGTCAATCTTATCAGCTTTTATCACCCATGGGTTTATGGACTGGGCGGTTGTACTTATGCTGATGGCCATACCGGCGAGCAAAGCAATAACACTTTTCATATACGTCACTTGATCTTTAATTGTAACTTATGGTTTACGAGGTCGCCTATTTTAACACCTGTCTGGTTGCCCACATCACAGGCAATTTTATAGTGGATGCCACCATAAACACGTGAGATGGCTGCTTCTTTTGCTGCCTGCCTGAATGATTTAAAAGAACGCGGAGGTATGCCAAACTCAGATTCAGAAGAATCAGTATACGCTTTATTATCCCCAAAACTATCTGTTAACGCTTCCGCGGCAGCGGCTGATATAACCGCGTGCCCGCTAATATATTCGGGGAATGGTGGTGTTTGGATGTAGGGCTTCCAGTCGGGGTCTATCAACTTATTGATCACCGTTTCGGGGCGTACGCTATTGGCCTGGTATTTAACATACCAGCAATTAATAAACGCGTCAAATAAAGCTATTGAAGCCTTGGTGTATGCAGCCACCGTAGTATTGAAATCAGCATTGGCCATTTTTGAGCCGATGCCGGCAATATTCATCCAATGCCCTGCCGGGCCAAACTTTTTTGTAGCGAACGATGCATGGCCTATCACATTTAGCTTGAAGGCATTATCGTCCCAGAAATCGGCCATATGCTTTTGTTCGGGGGTAAGGCCGTCTATTTTGCCTTTCACATCCATCACATTTTTATAGAACACACTATTCTTATCGGACATGTTATAGGCCGGCGGCTCAGGCGCGGGTATCTGCGCGGCAGAATCAAGCACCATCGGGCGTATCTCGCCCCAGTGCGGCTCAAGAGCCTGCGCGTACATTGGTGGCGTAGGTATCCAGCGGCCATCCTTACGCACAACGGTGTACTTGCTTGCCGACCGTGTTTGGGCGTAGTTATCTTTTTTGCTCCACTTCATGATGCTCTTGGCTACGGTATCAGAATAAGCCACGGAGTTTTCAAAAACATCAGAAGGCATACCGGCATCTTTAGCTTTCTTCTTTAACTCGTCCACATAAACAAACATGCTGCCTTCAGGGAAAGTAACCGCGTTACCTACATAACAAAAGGATAACAGGGAAGCGAATTGAAAATCGATATCCTTACCTTTTTCGGGCTTAGGCATGGCGGGCATATGTTTAATTTGCCCCGCAAGCGAGCGGTAATGTGAAGGGTCGCCGGCGGCTATTACCTCATAAGCGGCAATGTTGGCGTATACATAATTACGTGATGCAATTACCGGCGGGAAATTATTTTCCAGTACAATATCATTGAGTTTTTTTACTGTAGCGCGGTATAGCTCGGGGTTATGAGTTACTTTCTGGTAATCGGCTTTTTTGCATGAGGCAAGGCATATCGCTGCAAATGCAAACAAAAACAGGTAACGGTTCATAGTTTAATTAAAGGCTTATAAACAGCCCGGCGGGCTTTGGGCCGGCTGGTATTGGTTTAATTGTTTAAAGGCTAAATATAATGGTTTTAACGCACGGGGGAATACATTTTTTAGGTTGATTTTTACACTATTAAATAATTATTTTTACCGCCTTAATTACGCCACCATCAGGGGTTGTACTTTTTGAATTTGCTGTAGGATTATGAAGAAACCGGCCCTTATAGTTTTAGCTTTACTGCTGCTTGTATTTATCAGTATATATTTTATTATTCCCGAAAAAATAAAAACCACCAATGCTGTACAGATCGACGCGAGCGATATGAATGTGGCCAAGTACCTGGTGAATAAGCGGGCATGGCAAAAGTGGTGGCCGGGCAAATCCAACACCCAGGACAGCTCCCTTTATACTTATAAAAATATGGCTTTTACCCTACATGATAACACCAACGGCAGCATGCCCGCTTTGATCAGCTATGGCAACACAAAAGCCGGCATCAGCCTTACCTATAACAGCATAGAAGAAGGCTCATGCATGGTTTACTGGACCGTAGAGATGCAAACCAGTCTTAATCCTGTAAAACGTGTGCAAGAATATCTTGAAATAAAAAAGCTGGGCGGCGAACTACAGGACATACTCCGTATTTTTAAAAAATTCATGCAGGCCGATAGCAATGTTTACGGCTTTACCTTTGGTATTAAGAAGATAGACTATGAGTACATGATGGTTACGGCCACCCAAACAACCACTTATCCGGCAAATGATGTGGTTTATAAACTCATTAATCAATTGAAAAACGAAGCCGGAAAGCAGCACCTGCAACAGTTGGCAACGCCCATGCTTAACGTTCACCAAACAGATGAAAACGCTTACCAGGTAACTGTAGCGCTGCCGGTAAACAAGCCATTTAGCGCCAATAGCAGCATTAAGATGGAAAAAATGGTATTGGGTGGCAACTTATTACAAACCAGTGTAAATGGTGGGCCGGGTAATGTTAAAAACGCCTTCAGGCAATTAAAGCGCTATCAAAAGGACCACCACCTGATATCACCGGCAATGCCTTATGAGCTGCTGGTTACCGACCGCTCCACTCATCCTGATACCAGCCAATGGCATACAACTTTATCGTGGCCCATTTTTTAGTTAACGGGTAACCAGCACCAGTTTACCATCATATGTGGTAACAATAAAGCTTTTACCTGTGGCTGTTTTGTAAGGATAAATATGAGTTAACTCCTGAGAGTTGAGCAGGCTGTTTATCCAGTATTCTGGTTGCGAGAACTGCTTCCTGGCCTTATCATAATGTGTGGCTACCAGGCCCAGCGCATCATATTTACCTTCGTAAGGTACAACACCCCAAAAGTTACCGCTAAGCAGAATATCCCTGTCCTTATTATTTAAAGCGATAACCGAGCGTACAGGCGCCTGCTGATACAGGTAAGGCAGTGCCAAAACATTCTTCGTATTCAGTACATCACTTGCAAAAACCGTATTAAATTGATTGGCCTCCAGCCTGCCCTCATCTTTTATCTTATCCTTAAATATCTCTTCGGTAGTTTTATCGGCCATTTTCTGGAAACTCAGGAACTCCTTTTTCAGGAAAGGCAACTCCTGTTCCAGATCATTCTTAGGCCTGAACGGATAGTATTTGCTTTCATAAAAGTAAGACAGGATCAGGTCGTTCTTGCCATCATTATCAATATCGTTATTGTAAGCGTACAGTGGCTGCCCGGGCGCTACGTTGTATTTATTGTTTAGTCCCCAGTTACCGGCAAGCAGGTCGGGTTTACCATCGCCATCTATATCTGTTACAAGAGCTGATTGCCACCAACCCTTTTGCTCATCAAGCGCGGGAATATTTTGCTTAACCAGTTTGTTTCCCTTATTTAAAAAAACCTGTACCGGCTGCCATTCGGCGCTCACAATTACATCCTGCTTACCATCGCCATTTACGTCGGCAGTACTAATGCTGCTGATATATTTGATAGATGTTAATTCCGGGTAGCTGGTTTTTGGTGCTAAACTAAAATTACCGCTTCCATTATTCAGCATAACCACCGACTCTGCCGCCATGGTATAATCACGGAAAGGTACCGCGCTCACCAGCATCACATCCTGGCGACCGTCACCGTTAAAGTCATAAACAAATATCTGCGAGGGCTGCATGGTAATTTTTGGCAGCGCTTTGGCCTCAAACTTGAAGTTCCCTTTATTGATGTACAGCCTTGGTTGCTTACGTTTCTCGGCCTCAATAAACGGATGGCTGGCAGTGGTCACCAACAGGTCCTGCAGGCCATCGCCATTTACGTCGAGCCATTGCGCGTCAACGTCCGCCATCGCCTTATCTGCGGTAAATGCCTCTACCGCTATTTTGTTGAATTTACCATTCCCGGCACCTGCCAATAGATATTTGTCTTCATTCTCTACGCCGCCCACATAGATATCCTCTATCCCATCGTTATTTACATCCGCAACAGCTACCGCGGGAATATGCGGAAGGTAAGTATGCGGTAATAAGTTGTAATAATTAAAATCGGGCGTTTCATTGGGAGCAATGCTGGCTAATACACTGGCTTTAACATCGGTATAGGTAAATTGCCTTTTTCCATTAATGTAACCGGCTATAAGGCCGTTGATATCAGTCGTTGTACGCGTATCCTCCTTTTTATAGCTGATTACCGATTTCTTATTTAGCGAGAAGTTATTGATCACCTCGTAAGAGTTATCCGGCCATATTACCAACATATCTACAGGCTTATCACCAGGCAAAAAGGTAAACAACAGGTTGCTGTTTTGTGTACTGGCATAAGCGGTGCTGGTTTGTATTTCCTGATGGTCTACCTGCTGCACCGAACGCAGGTAAAACTTAGCACCAATAGCATCAGGATTGCCTTTGTTATACTTCGCGGTAAGTTTAATATATGATGGTTTTGCTTTGCCCGCATGTTCCATGGTCATGTTCTGGTAGATGAAGGCAGGCTGGTCCATATTATTGGTTACCAGATCAAGGTCGCCATCATTGTCCAGGTCAACCGCTACCGCTCCTGAGGAGATAGACGGATCTACCATATCATTACCGGATGAAATATCGGTAAATTTCAGATCATTGGCTCCCTGGTACAAATAGTTATGTACCTGGCCGTCGGGCATGAGATTGATCTTTTCTTTATCAAAGAAACGGCTGGTCTTAAAATCCTTTATCACGTTTGGGTCGCCCAGATACTTCAGGTAATCCATATCGTTCAAACGCTTTTTTATACCGTTTGAAAAAAACATATCCTTGCGGCCATCCATGTCAAAATCCTGCACCAGGGGCGACCACGTCCAGTCGGTCGCGGACATACCCGAATACAGGGATATGTCCACAAATTTCTTCCCGTTACCTACATTTAACTGCAAACTGTTTTTGGAATACTGGTAATAATAACCGGCACTTACTTCCTGGTTGTAAATATCAAGCGGTTCGTCGTTAATGGTCGACTTCAGCGCTTTCATCTCACCGGGCAGCATGTCGGTACTGATCACATCGAGGTGGCCATCCTTGTTCACATCGGCAAGCGTGTTGCCCATGGAGAACAAACTGGTGTGACCGAAGGCGCTTTTCATTTCCTCCTTAAAAGTGCCGTTGTGCTGATTGATGTAGTAATAATCCTGCTCAAAAAAATCGTTACTCACGTAAATATCGTCCCAGCCATCGTTGTTGAGGTCGCCCACACTTACGCCAAGCCCATAGCCAATGGGTGCCGAGTAGATGCCCGAACCGGTAGTAACATCGGTAAAGTGGCCGTTATCGTTCCTGAAAAGGTGATCCCCTGCGTCATGGCTGACCTTAAAGCGCTGGGTGGAATCGCCATAAGTATCATTACTGTGTACAGACGAGGTAAGCAGGAACATATCCAGATCGCCGTCCTTATCGTAATCAAAAAAAGATGCCTGGGTGGAAAAACCGGAAAAATCGAGCCCGTATTTGGCCGCTGATTCGGTAAAGGTGAGGTCGCCGTTATTAATATACAGCTGATTTTTACCTTTAAAGGTTTTGTAGTTGGATACCACGCTCACATAAATATCCTTTAAGCCATCGCCGTTAATATCCACAATGGTTACTCCGGTTTTCCAGTTGCCGGTGCCTGCAACGCCTGCCTTAGCGGTAATATCCTCAAACTTGAGATTGCCCTTATTGAGATACAGCTTATTTCCCTGCTGGTTGGATACGAAATAAATATCTTCCAGTCCATCGTTATTAAAATCGGCAGTGGCCATACCCGCACCGTTGTAGAAATACAGATAATCCAGGATGTTTACCGAATCGGTTACGATATTTTTGTTTACAAAACTAACATTGGTTTTCTCGGCAGGCAGGAGCTTAAATATAGCCGCGCCCTGTTTATTAGTGCGGCACGAGGTATACACGGCAATGCCGGCCGCGATGATGCAGCAAAGTATCAGCAACTTTTTATAGATGAGCGGTTTCGCTTTTGGCTGTTTCGCTTTTTGTTTTGGCATATTGCTTATCGTAGTGTATAAGCCCTCAGCTTATCATCATTAAACCCAAACAGATAATACTTCCGGCCTTTCGCGTTCCTGATCAGTAACGACGAGCGTACCTGACCGTTGAGCCTGATACCGCTTTTTACCGGTGGATAATATTCAAATCCGTTCTTCGTGTATTTATACAACTGACCGTAACTGGCATCCAGGCGACCAACCTCGGGTTTAAAACCGTAAAAATTGCCCCCAAGCATTATGGAAGGGATGCCACTACCATCAATATCGTCGCATAAAATAGTATTTACGCTTGATAATTGCGCATAATAAGGCAACACCTGCGCTGTAAATTTACCGTTACCATTGTTCATAAATACCGATGAAGTAAAGTAATTTATTTCGTGTACCTCGGCGCCCTGCAACATATCATCAGTAAACACCTCGTTAAATGTTTTCCCGGCGTAGTCGGCATATTTCAGGTATTTCTTTTTTAGTATGGGCATCTGGCCTACCAGGTCGGGCTTCATATGAAAAACGTATGGCTGGTGCTCGCGGTATATTGATGCTACACATTCTTTGGTACCGTTACCATCAAAATCTTTTACGTATAGCCGCATGGGTTCTTTATCCGTCCCTCTGAACTTACTATTTAGCCCCAGGTTCCCGGCAATTATATCGGGTTTGCCATCGCCATTTACATCGGCTACGGCCAGGCTGCTCCACCAGCCTTTATATTGGTCAAGTTGTTTATCAGGAGTAAACTTACCACCCTGGTTACGGTATACCTGTATACCCATCCAGTTTCCTGCGATGATAAGGTCAGGGTAACCATTGCCGTCTATATCGGCCCACACCGCGGATGTAACCATACCGGGTTTATCCGTGCCTAAAACCTGCTTGGTAACATCAGTAAAGTGGCCTGTACCATCGTTATGCATCACGTATGAGTTAGGCGATTCGCCATACGTACCCGGAACGCTTCTGCCGCCAATAAACAGGTCGGGGTGCCCGTCCTTATCATAGTCTGCCGCTACAATAACGGAAGCGTTTACCGCCGCCGGTATCATCTTTTGCGGATTGCGGTGCAGGTTACCCTTACCATCATTCTCGTAAAACCTTGGGAAGTAAATATTAGTGCCCGCCTCTTCGGCATTGCCGCCCACACCAATAATGAGGTCCTGGTCGCCATCGCCATCGAAATCACCAAAGGCGGCGCCGGCATTTTCCAGATAGGTTTGCTTTGCCAGATCGGGCGGAATGTATTGTTTAAAATGCCCGTTCTTTTGCTGCACATAAATAGCCGCGGGGCTATCCTTTGAACTACCGAAATAAAAATCGTCGAGGCCATCATTATTGATATCACCTTTAGCCATGTATGGGTTCTCGGTAGAGAGCATCTGGAGCATCAGCCGCTCGTTATCAAAGTCGATAAACCCGTCTTCGGTATGTTTGGGTACGGAGTCAAACAGGGTTTGCTCTGTTTCGATAAACAGGGGCTTAACTACCGGCTTTATATAATTGTATTGCCTGCCGGCATCAGTAAAATTGTAGGCGTAAACTTTATTTACAGATACATTTTTAAGGGTTTGGTATTTACCTCCCGGCCAGATCACCTGCATGGAATCAATTTTGCCGATCTTACCCAAACCGATGGTCATCAAGTTGGGCGACGTGCTGCTTTGAAAACCCCGTGTTGGCTGGTGGTAACAGGTTAGCTGCTGGCTACCGGCAAAAACCTTTACCATTGTGCCTACACCAAACCGGTTTTGCCCCGGGCCGGTAAATTTGAGTTGTATATGGTTATTGTGTAAACGCTCGGCATTACTTTTATATACCGATACCGGCATGTTCACGTTGTTCACGATCAAGTCGTTATCGCCATCATTATCCAAATCTCCATAGGCCGCGCCATTGCTGAATGAAGGCTTATCCAAGCCAAAATTAACCATCTCATTGGTAAAAGTAAGGTTCTTATTGTTATGGTACGCGTAACTCACCAATGGCGTGGATATCATTTTATTGGTAAAATCCTTGTAGTCAAACTTTTTCTTTTCGGCAATTTTGTCCATGTTTTCGCGGTTGCCTAAAAACTCCACGTAATCCTGGTCGGTAAGATCTTTATAGATGCCGTTAGATACAAAAATATCTTTCCAGCCGTCATTATCCATATCAAAAAATAAGGCTCCCCAGCTCCAGTCTGTAGCTGGTACTCCCGCGCTAAAAGCGATCTCCGAGAAAGTGCCATCGCCATTGTTCAGCTGCAGGCAATTCTGCATAAACTGATTAAAATAACCATCATGCTGTTTAAGCTTAATCACATCGTATGATTCAAACGAGGTCATTTTTTTGAGCCGCTTATCCCCTTCGGGCAGCATTTCGGTGGTAAATATATCCAGGTTACCATCGTTATTGATGTCGGCAATGTCAGCGCCCATGGATGCCAGGCTCAGGTGCCCCATCTCGTTCTGGATATCCTCCTTAAAAGTGCCGTTATGCTGGTTAATGTACAGGTAATCGCGCTCAAAGAAATCATTAGATACATAGATATCCGGGTATCCATCGTTATTGACATCAGCCACGGAAACGCCAAGCCCAAAACCAATATCGCTGGAATAAATGCCTGCCTGCTGGGTCACGTTGGTAAAATGCCCGCCATCATTACGGTAAAGCCTGGCCCCGCCAAGCGGGTCAATCACGGCGCGCAGATTCCTGCTGAAATCAAAAGAACCGATAGGCCTGAATGAATTATTAAGGATAAAGCAGTCCAGGTCGCCATCATTATCCATATCAAAAAAGATAGATTGGGTTGACAGGCCATTATCAACCAGCCCATACTTCGCGGCTTCTTCTTTAAAAGTGCCATCATGCTGGTTAATAAAAAGTTCGTTTCCTTTACGGTCAATGATATTACCGCTGTGGCACACATAAATATCCAGCCAGCCATCGGCATTAATATCAACCATGGTTACGCCTGTGCTCCAGTACTTGGTACCTTTAACACCGGCTTTATCGGTAACATCATCAAACTTCCAGTTACCGCGGTTAAGATACAGGTGGTTGCCCCCCTGATTGGAGGTGAGGTACACATCGTTTAACCCATCATTATTTACATCGCCTATGGCTACGCCGCCACCATTGTAATAATTACGGAACGAGAACACGTTGGTACGGTCCTGCACGTTAAGCATGTTGGCAAAATCAATACCCACGGCGCTATTGTCCTGAAGGGTAAACAAAGGATTTTCCACGCCCGACTTATGGCAGGAGGTAAAACCAAAAAGAATAAATAGCAGGGGTAAAAAACTACTCTTTTTAAGCATCACTATAGCTCGGAAAAAACAAACGTAGCGAATTGCTTCGCTACGTTTAAATCAAATATAATTAATTGGAAACAGGTTTACAATTAATAACCCGCATTTTGTTTCAGGTTAGGGTTGGTATCAACCGCACGCTGAGGAATAGGGTATAAAGTACGTGTTTTATCAGTTTGGTTAGGGCGCTGGTCAACCGGATCGTTGAACTTACCGAAACGGATAAGGTCATTTCTTCTCCAGCCTTCCCAGTACAACTCACGGCCGCGCTCTGCAAGGATATCAGATTCGGTAACAGCAGCGTAAGTTTTACCACCACGCGGAACACTGATGAGGTTCATAAGCGCAGCCGGTGTTTGGCCAAGCGGATCTGTACCGCCACGGAATATCGCTTCTGCCTTCATTAGCAATACGTCGGCATAACGCAGGATAACGTAGTCGTTATCTTCGCTGTTATCAGGGACAGTTCCATCGGCATTAGGGTGCGGGAAGTATTTAAACACACGGATACCCTGTGCTTCTGTAGAGAAGTTAAGGTTTACCTCACGTGTAAATACCAGTGGCTGTCCACCGCGTTGCTTTAACACTTTACCGCCCGGGCCATACTGCTGCCCAACTGCGAAACCGGCACGTAAACCTACCTTATCGGTAAGGCCCGGATAAGCCACGCCACGGCGCTCATCACTTGCCTGGAATGAGTCATAAAAATCAGCCAGGGTGGTAAAGCCGTTCCAGCCATCAGGTGTTTGGTTATAGTGCAGGCCCATTTTCCAGCGGTTTTTTGCTGAAGCTTTAACCACTGCAGGAGTGTTGTATATACCAAAGATATTTCCACGTGACTGGTCTGAGTTATCCCATGCGAAATCCTGGAAATATTTACCTGCCGGTTCCAGTGTGTAACCCGCCGCGGTTACCGCGTTGGCATAAAATATCACCGAGTCCATATCCGATTTTGCAAACGTGAACGGACCACCAACAGTACCTGCTGTATATACCGCCTTATTCAAATAAACCTTGGCTAATAACGCATCAGCCGCAGCTTTGCTGGCAACACCAATGTTAGCTACGCTATTGGTCAGGTTAGCGTCAGCAAATCTCAGGTCTGCGATGATAAAATTGGTTGCTTCCGGGCGTGCGTATACTTTTGGTATTGACGAGTTTGGCGCAGCCGGATCGCGGAAAGGAGCCTGGCCGTAAAGGTCAACGATCTGGAACATAAAGTAGGCACGTAAGAAACGGGCCTGTGCTTTAATGCTGTTATCTGTTGCACGGTCAATAACCTGTGTTGCACGGTAAACACCGATATTCAACTGGTCCCAGGTATCATTTACCTGGTTATGTGATGGCGTCCAAGTGTGGGTATGTAACTTGCGCCATGTACCAAAGTCGCCCCAGTCGGTACCGCGGGTAGGGCCCATCATTTCGTCTGTTGAATGTTCCTGCAAGGCATAGGTGTTAGCCTGGTCGGTTTGCCCGAAAAGCTGAGAATAAACACCGTTAAGGTCTGATGAAGATGACGCGCCACCATCATCTACTGATTTTGAGCCGTATACCGTCTCATTTAGCTTCTTACAACCTGCAGTAGCTATAAGAGCCAGGCTGCAAATTGCTAATTTAACTGTTATCCTTTTCATACTAAATATTTTATTAGAAACCTGCATTTAAACCTAAAGTGAAAGTACGTGCACTTGGGTAAGCCGTATAATCTATACCGCGTGAAGGTACACCGTTTCTTTCTTTGTTTGTGTTAATTTCAGGATCAAGACCGCTGTACTTTGTTATCAGGAATATATTTTGGCCGGTGAAGTTTACACGTAATGATTTGATCGCACTGCCTTTGATAGGGAATGTGTAACCCAGGCTTGCATTTTGTAAGCGCAAGAAATCGCCTTTTTCAAGGAAACGGGTTGATACCTCACCTGAGTTAAGCGGGTTTTCATTAGTGGCTGCAACTGCTTTTGTTACGTTACGACCGCTAACCAGGTTGCCTTTATAGAAGAACGCGTTAGCTGTGTTGTTGTAGATATAGAAACCGGTTTGCGCGTTCAGGAAGAAGCTCAGGGTCCAGTTTTTATAGCTGAAGTTGTTGGTTAAACCTGCAATGAATTTTGGAAGCGGACTGCCTTGTGGTGTAGCGGCATCAATACCATTAGGATAAATACCAAAACCATTTGCATCAAGGCCACTGTACACAGGTACGTTAAAGGTATATAACGGATAGCCGTTACCAATAAACTGTGAGTAAGCGCCAGACAGACCCTGACCATCAATGTTACCGGTGATCACGTTACGGTTACCGAAGTTTTCAACACGGTTTTTGATCAATGTCATGTTGTAAGAGATATCCCAGCTAAAGTCTTTACCCTGGATAGCTGATACATTTAAGCCCAACTCCACACCAGTGTTACGCACATTACCCGGTAAATTTACCCAATAACGGTTAACCGCTGCTGGCTGTGCAAGATCTTGCAGGAACAGCAGGTCTTTTTGTGATTTATTGAAATAATCAACACTACCTGTTACACGTCCTTTAAGGAAGGTGAAGTCTAAACCTGCACCGTATGCGGTTTGTGTTTCCCATTTAAGATCAGGGTTAGCCGCGTTAAGTGGTGTGGTTGAAGTACCGTAGTAATTAAGCTGTTTTAAAGCCAGAGAAGCGTATGATGGGTAGTCTTGGTTACCGGTTTTACCCCAGTTAACTCTCAATGCTAAATCATCAAAGAAACCGCCTTTAGGCATAAAGCTCTCGTTAGAGATACGCCATTTACCGGCAAGTGCAGGGAAGTTGGCATACTGGTGGTTTTCACCAAAGCGAGATGAACCATCGCGCCTTACAGTAGCGGTAACAATATAACGGTCTTTATAAGAATAGTTTACACGTGCAAAGTATGACTGCAGCTGATATTTGCTACTATCCCCTACCGGATAAGCCAGGTGATTCTGGAACTGGTCGTAATTTTTAAGGTATTTACCACCGCTGCCCCAACCAAACTGGCTGCGATAGAAGTTTTTATACGTTTGGTAAGAATAACCTACCAATGCGGTTAACTGGCTGTTGTTACTGAACTTCTTGTCATAATTTAAAGTATGCTCAGTAGTAACGCTGGTTAACTCGTTGTACTGTAATATACCACGGCCATTAATAGTTGCCGAAGGCACGTTAAAATCGCGGATATTGGTTTGATCGGTAAAACCTACAATGTACGGATCAAAGAAGGTTTTCCTCAAGCTGCGAGATATATCAACACCTATGTTGCCTTTGTAATAAAACCCATCAAAGAATTTGATTGTTGCGGTTAAGTTATTCAGGTAACGGTTAATGTTATCGCGGTCATCAATCTGGTTAAGCATTGAAACCGGGTTACGGAAGCTGTTACCTACCGGGAAACCGTTAGCATCATAACCATTAATGTTAAAGTAACGACCATTTGCATCATATACCGGCGCAGTTGGGTTAAGCTGGATGGCTGAACCGATCAATGAACCATTGAAACCCGCGTTGTTGGTAATTGGCGCGTATTGGTTTTTTACGTTTGAATACAATGAGGTAAGATCAAACTTAACTACATCTTTAAAGAAAGACTGTGACGCGTTGATACGACCTGTAAAACGTTTAAGGTTAGTATTTTTTACAATACCTTGCTGATCATCGTAACCAACTGATGCACGGTAATTACCGGTATTGCTGGCGCCGCCGAAAGCTAAGTTATAGTTTTGCGAAACAGCTGTACGCAGTATTTGCTTTTGCCAATCGGTATTACCGCCGTAATCAACAGCTGTTGCATCAGCACCTACAGCGGCTACGCTTTTCAGGAATTGATCGCGACCCAAAAGGTCATACGTTTTAGCAGCGTTTGATATACTGGTGCTGGCACCAAATTGTATACCTGCGCCTTTACGCCCTTTACGCGTAGTGATCAGGATTACACCATTGGCACCACGTGAACCGTAAATGGCCGCAGATGACGCGTCTTTCAACACTGAAATGTTTTCGATATCAGCTGGGTTGATAAAGGCCAACGGGTTACGTGCCGAAGCGCTACCCGCGCCACTGTCATAACCACCTGCGGTACCGCCGTTATCCAAAGGCACACCGTCAACCACATAAAGAGGGCTGCTACCTGAACGGATAGAACTTGCACCACGGATGTTAATAGTTGCACCTGCACCCGGCTCACCACTTGCCGGCGTAACCGATACACCCGCTACGCGGCCCTGCAATAACTGCTCGGGAGTAGCAATAACACCTTTGTTAAAGTCTTTAGGGCTTAATGAAGCTACGGAACCGGTAGCGTCTTTTACACGCTGGGTACCGTAACCAATTACCACCACCTCGTTAAGGTTAGTACTGGCCGATTCGAGGCTAACTGATAATGAAGTTTGGCCGTTTAATGCCACGGTTTGAGATTTGTAACCAATGTAGGTGAAATTAAGGCTGGTTACAGATGCCGGTACAGATAGCCTGAAGGTACCATCAACAGAAGTTAATGTACCTGAACCGCCCGGAGCGCCTACTGATACGCCAATTAATGGCGAGTTGTCTTTTTTATCGATAACCTTACCTGTAATTACTTTGTTCTGGGCCAATGCAGGCTGAACAAACAGGCAGGTTAAAGCAAAAAAACAAAAAGCGAGTAAGTGTTTAAATTGCATAGTTTGTGGTTTAATTAATAATTGGTTATATAAAGTTCTTATAGCACAGGCAGCCATATCACCAAACAGCAGAAACCAACGTTCCCGCAACGTGAATAAGTAACATGGCCTTGGCCGCTAAAAAATACCTTTTGGTTTTATTGGTTTATAATCGCTTTCGCGCTTTGGAAATCAATTATTAAGCAAGCCTAAACTTGTAAAATTTTTGTTTCCTCATACAAATATGTGTGTACTTATCGTTAATACCTACTATTTTGCACCAGCAATTGAAAAATATAAGATTTATAAAAACTATATTATTGATTATCAAATAATTATATATTTAAAAAGCTTTAAAAATATAACGATATTTTAAGCTAAAAAAAGGCATTTGATGCTCAAAAACGCATTAAATAGTTTTTAAAGTGTACTCACTCCAGCCTTGCTAATCAACCGGTTCAACCGCCTTTATCTGCATAATACATTGCTCAAATTGTTCAGGATTTTTGGCCTTAGCCTTTATCCTCATTTTGTACACGTAAATGGTATTTACCGAGTACTCGAGTATCTTGGCAATCGTTTCATTATCGTTTATACCCATCCTAATGAGGGCAAATATCCGTAAGTCGGTATTTAATACTTCGTGCTCATGCGGCCATATCTGATCCTTCTCCTCAAACTGCGAATTAAATACGGTAATAAAGTTGGGGAATATCTTTAGGAAAATATGATCGAAACTATGGTAAAGCACTTCCCGCTCCTTTTTGATGTTGATATCATTCATGATTCCCCGGATATCATCATACTTTTTGATGGAAAGCTTGGTATCAACCGACATTTTTAATTTTTCGAGCTTCAGAATATAGCCCGAGATGACTTTAAAGAACTGGCCTATGTACTCTTCCTTAATATGGGCATCTTCGCCCAATTTATAATTGATATCCTTCAGCAGCGTGTTCTTTTCCTCTATTACTTTCTCTTTATGTTTCAGCTTGGCCAATTGCTTATATATCATTACCAGAAAAATAATCACCAGCGAGGCCAGTGCTGTAATAGCGGCGAGATAGCCAAGAATTTTTCGTTTTTGCTGTTCGCTGTTATTCAGCTCCTCAGCGGCAATTACCGGTAAAATAGCTCCGATCTGTATCTTACGCTGCCGGGCTCCATAAAAATCAGCATCGGCTTTGGCCAATTGTATAAATTCATAGGCGTCTTTAACCTCCCCTGTCTTATACAATTGTTCGGCAAGGCTAAAGAGCGCAACGGTTTCTTTGGTAGACGATTTAACATCGGCTATAGCCGACCGGATAAGCATATCTAATCCTTTTTCCTTTTCCCCGTTGTTAATAAACATCTGCCCGAGCGAACAGGCTACCATGGCCCGCAAGTGCATGGATATATCTGTTTTGGGGCCAATCAGTTTGCCTAACTCTGCCGCTCCTGCCGCGTTATCATTTTCACCCACGTGTTTTAAACCGGTGTAGTAAATGCGCTCTACCGACCGCGGGGCGGTTAACTGAATGGCCGAATCAATGTAAGCATTGGCCCCACTTATGTAATGCGGTGTAAAGTATTTATCGCTGTTATATTTGGCCAGGTCGCTATTGCAGCGGTACATAATAAAATAGTACTCTTTACGCATGCTATCGTTAAGCACCCTGGGGTTAATCACCCTCATTACATCAAAAGTTTCCTTAAACATGCCCGACGACAGCAAAATAAAGCCAAGTTTGATCTGGCTGTAGTACGCACGAGACATATCATTGATAGCCGTACTGATATCCTTCAGTTTGTTCACGTACACATAAGCAGAATCGTACTGATATGATTTATACTCCTCATATAATTCCAGGCATAGCTCATACTGCCGGGTATGATCGCCGGGAGGCGTATTTTGATACTGCTGCCTTAATTTTTGTATACGGCTTTGCTTGGCACCATCATAAACGTCCTTTTTGCTCAGTGCCGTTTTTAAAGCTGTCAATAGGCTATCTGTCTGCTTGCTAAAAGCAGCGACAGGGCTAATTAACAGTAATACTAACAGTACCCGTAACAACAATTTCATATAAGTGGCAACAGAGGGATGAATAATTGGGGTAAATAGCACTGAAATGCCGCTTTTACCAAGCGTAATAATAGTAATTATACTTTGAATTAAATTGCTGTTACACGGTTTTTATGAAAACGGCAATAAAAAACCCGTAACTTAAAATAAGTTACGGGCCGTTACGCAGGGGTATTAAAAATTGCTAATCCTGGTAGGTTAAAGTTAGTTCGTCACTGCTGTTACGGAATACAATGCTCTGCACATTTTCTCCCTCTACGGGGTTAGAAAAGCCTGTAGGGTCAAAGCGCGAAATTGGCACCATCAACGACTGGAAATCGTTACTGGCGCGCATGGTTCTGCCATTGATTTTTACAGGCAAGCCACCATCTTTAAAACCATGCAATATCAGCTTTATGTTATTGAATTTAGATTTCGCAGAACCCTCTACCCTGCTAAAACTAATCGACTTTTTGGTTGGGTTGTATGTTATATCGCGTTTGTAGTACTCCCCTTTCTCGTAATTGAATGATGCACCATCATCTTCATAATAAACAAATTTATTGTTGATACTGCCTTTATAAATATGCAGGTAAAGCGTATCCGCTGGTGTTTGAGTGGTATTTTGCACGAGCGACTGCATTGGGATAATGCTGCTTTCCTTTACATAAACCGGCAACTTTGAGATACCCAGGTCAATAGCGGTCTTTTGGTTTCCTTGCTGTACCCGTCCGTTATAAAGATCGTACCATTTGCCTTGCGGGAAATACAGTTTACCGTAATTAGTAACACCATCAAACGGGAATACCAGAAAAGCTTTACCAAACATGTACTGGTTTTCGTATAGGCTGTTGTAAACATTTTCGTCGTGTGTGTAATCAATGGTGAGCGAACGCATGATGGGGCTCCCGTTTTGAGTAGCTTCATAAAAGCTTGAGTACAGGTAAGGGAGCAAACGATAACGGAGGTTAATGTAATTACGGGTGATCTCGAGCACCTCTTCGCCGTAGGCCCAGGGCTCAGATGCCTTAGAATTAATGCCCGAGTGGTTACGCATGTAAGGGTTAAACGCGCCTATTTGCATCCAGCGCGCATACAAAGCCGGCGACGCCCCACCCGTAAAGCCGCCCACGTCCATACCAGAGAACGGTACGCCGCTTAGGCCAAGGCTGTTTAGCAGGCGTACACCCAGCAGCATGTGGTCGTTTTCGGCGCGGTTGTCGCCCGTCCAGATAGCCGCGTAACGCTGCAAGCCTGCATACCCTGACCGTGTGAGGATGAATGGCCGCTTGTTCTCTCTTGCTGCCTTGTACCCCTCATAGCTCGAGCGGATCATTTCTAAACCATATACGTTATGTACCTGCGGATGTGCCGCGCCTTTACCTTCATAATTAAAAAGGATATTATCAGGCGCTTTTTGGCCCCAGGTACTAAATTCGTTCATATCGTTCCAGATACCGCTTATCCCTTCCGATGCATATTTTTTTAATTCATTAGCCCAAAACGCCCGTCCCTTAGGGTTAGTAAAATCCGGGAAATGGCACCAGCCGGGCCAAACCTGCCCGGTATAGTAACTTCCATCGGGGTATTTGGCAAAAATATCGTCCTTTACACCCCGTTCGTAGGTGCCATAGCCTTTTTCTACCTTCACACCGGGGTCAACAATAAGCGTTACCTTAAAACCCATATCACCCAGTTTTTTGGTCATGGATGTAGGGTTTGGGAAACGGCTTTCGTCCCACGTAAATACTTTGTATTTATCCATGTAATGGATATCAAGCGTAATACCATCGGCTGGTATTTTCTTCTCTCTTAGGGTTTCAGCAATACGCATCACCTCGGTTTCGGGATAATAGCTGTAACGGTTTTGCTGGTAGCCTAAACTCCACAAAGGCGGCATTTTCATCAGGCCCGTTAATGAAGTGTATGACCTGATGATGTCGGCAATGTGCGTATGGTAAATAAAGTAGTAGTTCATCTCCCCGCCTTTAGCGCCAAAAGATGAGAACCGGTTATTACTGGCACCAAAATTAAAATCGCTTTGCCAGGTGTTATCGAAAAATATACCATAATTCACCTGATGGTGCACGCCTATATAAAACGGTATGGTTGAATAAATAGGGTCCTGGTTGGTGGTATAAGCATAGGTATCACTATTCCAATGAGTGTAAGCATTTCCTTTTCTGTCGAGCGGGCCGGTCTTTTCACCCAAACCTATAAAATGCTCGTTTTCCTGCATATGTTTATAGGTGGTAACCGATTCGTTTACCCATGATGTGGTTAAACCCGGTTCGTCCTGGTTGATCACTTCGCCGCCTGGGGTAAGAAATGTTACCAGAAAGGGTTGTTTCTTAATATTTACCTTTAACGAATCAGTATTGATGTTGATCTCATCAGCCGTTTGGTTTACTGTAACCCGGGTTTTGACAGGTGTGCCGATAACCGCGTAAGAAAAATCGTCGCCGAGCTTTTGCTTATCCATGCGCACCCGTACGATAGTGGGGCTATATACCGTTAGTTTTATAAAGGCATTATCCGTAGTAATATCTACCTGCTGCCCGCTAACGGTTACAGCGGCGACGTTACCGGTTTGCTTTACCCCGCTTTGGGCGTATATCTTTTGCAGAGGTGTAATAAAAAGTAGCGCGATAGCTAAAATTCTGTTGAGTTTCATCTGTAAAAATTGGATCGTAGGCCGGGTTTTGGTTTCCGGGCAATTGGTTTTGTGCGGATGAAATTAAAACAGATGATGCGTTTAAGCTATCAATTTAAACTTTGTATACTTTTTTTATAAACATAAAACCCGCTTATCTTATCAATAAGCGGGTTTTGCAACTGTTGCAGCTATAAAAATATAAGCGATAATTTAAAGCTAAAAACTTTAATAATCGGCCAGAATAATGATATTATCACTGATAGGGGCTATTTTTTCATGCCCGTTAAGGAAGCCCAGGCCCACTACAAAACTAAAGCCGGCTACCTGGCCGCCCATTTCCTTTATCAGTTCGCTGGTAGCGGTAACGGTGCCGCCGGTGGCCAGCAGGTCGTCATGTATGAGTATGCGGTCGCCGGGTTTAAAAGCGTCGGTGTGTATCTCTATGGTAGCGCTACCATATTCCAGTTCGTATTTTTTTTGATTTACCGAATAAGGTAATTTACCCGCTTTACGCACCGGTATAAAAGGGACCCCTAATTGTACCGCTAATGAAAGGCCAAATAAAAACCCTCTACTTTCTACTCCCGCAACGGCATCAATACGTGTATCCTGTAACCTGGCTATAAAAGCGTTATTAATTTGGGTACAAAGCTCAGGATCTTTGAGTATGGGGGTAACATCCTTAAAAACTATACCCGGCTTTGGGAAATCGTGAATGTCGCGTATGGCTTCCTTTATTTGCTGTTCTATCATTTATAAATTAAATAAGGTTCAATTTTACGCAAAATTTGCTCATCCATAATGGCAATTGTTGCCAAATCATTTATACCCATGTAGTTGCCGTGCTGCTTACGATACTCTATGATAGCGTTTACCTGTTTATAATTAAGGTACGGCAATAAGCGCAATTTATCGAAGGTAATGGTGTTGATGTTTATTTTACGGATGCGGTTTGGGTTTACCCTTACTTGTCCTTTGATCTCGTCATACTTTACCTCGTCTATACCAAAAACCTCTTTCAACTGTTCTTTATTAACAAAACCGCCCAAGCGTTCGCGGTAGTAAATTATACGTTTGGCAAAAGCAGGGCCAATGCCTTCAATGCCTACTAACCGGGCCGAATCCGCGCTGTTCAATTCTATCACCTGCACCTTGTGGCTTTCCGGCTGCCGTATCCTCATCAGCGGAGCTAATCGGGTATATATTGAATCGGTTATGCCGTATATCTTTTTCAGGTCTGTAGGTTTACGGAAACGCCCGCCTTTGGCCAGGTAGTTTTCTATAGTGCGGGCCTGCACATCAGTAAGCCCATGCCGTTGCCATTCGGCATAGGAAGCACTATTGGGATCAAAATGAAGAGGCGTACCTTCGATGGTATTTTGCCTGCCAGCGTTCTGCTTTTCTAACAGGGCAACCGCGGTGGCAAACTCCTTTGCATTTATTGTATTATCTTTGCGAAAGCCTCTGTAAATATATGGTGACGCTATGACCAGCGCCATCAGCAGCAGCATAACCACCAAGCCGTTCCATTCTGCTTTAGTAATGGAAAACTGTTCTTTTAGCTTTGGCTTCATTTTGGATTGGCATATGGTTTAGCAAGAGGTTAAATTAGTAATTTTTTATATAGTTAGCAGCGTTTTATACCCATGAAGATAATTACCACCGAAGAGTTTGCCAGGGCTACCAAATTGGATAAGCTTAAAATGCCCGGCCTGGCCGCTCTTTTAATGGAATTAATGAAGATTAACCAGGTAAACGAACTATTTGCCCAGGCACAACCCAAAGTAGGCCCTGACTTTGTTGACGCCATACTTGAAGGCTGTGGTATCACGGTTGACTTTGATGAAGATGAGCTGAAGCACATCCCCAAAGATGGCGCCTTTATAGCCATAGCCAACCACCCGTATGGTGGTATTGAGGGTATGGTATTGTTAAAGATATTGACCATGGCCCGCCCCGATGCTAAATTGATGGCCAACTTTATCCTGAAAAAGATCCCTAACCTGGCCGATTATTTTATTGCCGTAAATCCGTTTGAGAATGTGGAACATTCGTCGAGCATCAGCGGGTTAAAAACAACGCTGGAGCTTTTGGCTAACGGTACCCCCATAGGTATATTCCCGGCAGGTGAGGTATCTACCTTTAAGGTTGAGAAACGTGAGGTGACCGACCGCCTGTGGCACCCTGTTGTAGGCAAGATCATCGCTAAGGCTAAAGTACCTGTAGTATCTATCTATTTCCACGGTAACAACGGGTTGCTGTTTAACCTGCTGAGCATGATACACCCTGCCCTGCGCACGGCTAAACTGCCGTCAGAACTATTTAATAAACAAGGCCATACCATTAAACTGCGCATTGGAAAACCCATTAAGTTTAATGACATCCCCGACAACAATAACAGCGGCAAAATACTTAACTACCTGCGTGCCAAAACCTATGCCCTTGGTGCCGGGCTGGATGAAGAGAAAAAGATATTTAGTCCGCGTAACCTGTTTAAGATAAAAAAGCTGCCTGAGGCTATTGTACCGGAAACCCCCGCTGATAAACTGGAAAAAGAAGTAGAACCGCTGCGCGAGAATTACCGCGTTTGGGTGGAGAAGAATTATGAAGTTTTTATTGTACCTACGTCTGAAATACCCTGCATCATCCGTGAGATTGGGCGTTTGCGCGAAATTACTTTTCGTGAGGTTGGCGAAGGCACTAATAAAGCCACCGACCTTGACGAGTACGATATTTATTACCACCACCTGTTTATATGGGATACCGAAGGTAAAGCGATTGTTGGCGCTTACCGCATAGGCCTGGGCGACGAGATATTTTACAGCGTTGGTAAAAAGGGCTTTTATATCAACGAACTGTTTAAGCTTAAGGAGCAATTTACACCCGTATTAAAGAAAAGCCTGGAGCTTGGCCGCTCATGGATACGCAAGGAATATCAACAGAAGCCGTTGCCGCTTTTCCTGCTTTGGAAAGGCATATTAAAATATGTGCTGGATAACCCGCGCTACCGCTACCTGATAGGCCCGGTGAGCATCAGCAATAATTTTTCGAAATTCAGTAAATCACTTATTGTTGATTACATTAATCGCAACCACTTTGACCACGACATGGCCCAGTTGGTTAAACCCCGTAAGAAGTTTAAGGTAAACTTTGAGAATATTGATACTGACGCCCTGCTGGCAGCCGGCGACTCTTTCAAAGGGCTCGATGCGCTGATATCTGAAGTGGAAACACACAGCATGAAGATACCGGTATTGCTAAGACAGTACATAGGCCTCAACGCCAAGATCATCAGCTTTAACATTGACCCTAAGTTTGCCGATTGCCTTGACGGTTTCCTGGTGCTCGATCTGCAAAAAGTACCACAGGACATGCTCGAAAAGTTGGGGAAAAACCTGTAACCGCGCAGGCTATAAGAATGAATATCTAAAAAAGTGCTTCCCTACCGGAAGCATTTTTTATGCGCTTTAGTAGCGCAATTTGAGCTTACGTGTGAGCCTGTACATTACCCAAAGCGGCGTAACATGTGCCAGTTTGGTATCATCGTTAAAAGAAGCTTCTTTACCTTCTATCTTACCCCCTATATACTGGCAAAGTAACGCGAGTAGCAATATCCCCACACTTACAGCACTTAGCTGTGGGCCGCCCGCTTTCTCCCATGTTTCAAACTGCATAATGAGGTAGCTAAAGCCAAACATCAGGAACAGCATAAAATACGACAACAATGGCGATAGCTTGAGGTAGTAGTAAATGGCAATAGCAATTACAAAAGAGGCCCAGTTAAAATAGCCTTTGTAGGCCTTTAAAAAGCCAATTTCCGGGAAGGGAACAGCCCAGGCCATGCCTAATATGCCCAGTACCATCAACGGCACGCAAATGTAATGCAATACACGGTTGGTTGGCTTTTGATGACTGGCATCTAAACGAGCGAAAAAAACTTCAACAGGGCGCAGGTCTTCCTGTTTTGGTTTTGCGGGGCTTGAATATTTGTGGTGTTGTTTACCCATCTCTAAAAAACAAAAAAGCCCTCCCCGTTTACAGAGAGGGCTTGTGCAAAGCTATAAATTATTTCGCGAACGCTACTGAGCGTGTTTCTCGGATAACGGTCACCTTTATCTGACCAGGGTAAGTCATTTCGGTTTGGATGCGGTTAGAGATATCGGCCGCTAACACTTCTGACTGTGCGTCTGATATCTTCTCGCTCTCTACCACTACACGTAACTCACGACCTGCCTGAATGGCAAATGTTTTTTCAACGCCTGGGTATGATAAAGCTAAGTCCTCAAGCTCTTTTAGGCGCTTGATATAACTTTCTACCACCTCGCGGCGTGCGCCCGGCCTTGCTCCTGAAATAGCGTCACAAACCTGAATGATAGGTGATAACATCGAGGTCATCTCTATTTCATCGTGGTGGGCGCCTATGGCGTTGCAAACTTCCGGATGCTCTTTGTATTTTTCGGCCAATTGCATACCTAAAATTGCGTGTGGCAGCTCAGGGTTATCATCAGGCACTTTGCCAATATCGTGCAGTAACCCTGCGCGTTTTGCCAGTTTCACGTTAAGGCCCAATTCTGCCGCCATGGTAGCGCAGAAGTTAGCTACCTCGCGAGAGTGCTGCAGCAGGTTTTGCCCATATGATGAGCGGTAACGCATACGGCCAACCATGCGGATCAGCTCCGGGTGAAGGCCGTTGATACCTAAATCGATAACGGTACGCTCGCCTATCTCTACAATTTCTTCTTCTATCTGCTTTTTAGTTTTGGCAACCACTTCCTCAATACGGGCAGGGTGTATACGGCCGTCGGTAACCAGGCGGTGCATAGCCAAACGGGCTATCTCGCGGCGAACCGGGTCAAAGCCTGAAAGGATGATCGCCTCCGGGGTATCATCAACAATGATCTCGATACCGGTAGCAGCCTCCAGCGCACGAATGTTACGCCCCTCACGACCAATAATACGGCCCTTTATCTCATCGTTCTCGATGTTGAAGATAGATACCGTATTCTCAATAGCGGCCTCTGTAGCGGTACGTTGTATGGTTTGGATAACGATCTTTTTAGCCTCTTTATTGGCGGTAAGCTTAGCTTCGTCAACAATATCCTTTATCTGCGCCATGGCTTTGCTACGGGCTTCCTCGCGCAGGTTATCAACCAGTTGGTTTTTGGCATCTTCCGCGCTTAAGCCTGCTATGTTTTCTAACTGAGCTACGTGCTGATTTTTAAGGTGTTCAACCTCTTCCTGCTTTTTAGCAACTACCTCGGTTTGTTGCTCCAGCTTTTTACGAATATTATCGAGCTCGCTTTCCTTGCGGTTAAGGTTCTCCAGTTTCTGATTAAAAGATTGCTCTTTTTGTTTGATGCCATTCTCGCGCTGGTTCAGCGTATTGTTCTTGGCATTTACTTCCTGCTCGTGCTCGGCCTTCAGCTGTAAAAATTTCTCTTTTGCCTCTAACAAACGGTTCTTTTTTAGGATCTCCGCGTTGTTCTCAGCATCTTTTAATATCTTCTTTACTTTGTTTTGGGCTGCTACTTCCTGATCTTTGAATAATTTACGCAGCAGGAAACGCCCTATGACGATTCCCGTAGGAACGCCGCAAAGCACCCCTATAATTACATATAATACACTGTTCATTCTCTTTTTTAGGTTATAAAATAAAAAAACCGCAACTAAACTTCTAAGTGTTCATGTATTGTTAAAACTTCTTGTCGGATGTATCGGACCACGGGTTACCGTTAAAATACACGATCAACGCATGCCTCCTTTTTGATCCGGAGATATTGAAGCGTTAAGTTTTTAATAGTGAAAACTTAAAATTTAACTGCGGTTAAATCTTAATGGCTCATTTTTGAGCTGAAAGGTAAAAGGTGAATGCTGAAAGGTTTTCGCTTTCGGCTTTCCGCTTTGTGCTTTGAGCTTATTTAAAGAACGTTATTGTTTAGAAAAAAAGTCGTTTAGCAAATGATCTAACTGATAAACCTTTTCGGTAACCTCGGTATCTTCCGTGCTTACCTTTTTATCTGCTTTTAATGATGATGTTGCGTAGTGCAGCACACACATTGATAGCAGGTCTTGTTTATCTCTTACCGCATAATTTTCCTGATATTCCTTTATACGGTCGTTAATCAGCTTTGCTGCCCTTCTTATAATTTCTTCCTCTTCCATGTTCACCTTTAGCGGGTAAACCCTGTCAGCAATATTTATTTTTATTGAGATTTCTCCCATTTGAGCTTTTCACTTTCTGTATTACTTCTTAAGCAACACAATACACTTATCTATTTCCTGCACAAAGTCGTTAATTTTTTGCTTAATGTCAACACTTTTTTCATTTGTTTCCGAAAACGACTTTGCCAACTTCAATACACGAAGCTTCTCTTCCAGTTCTTTGGTCTTATTAGTACTGGCCTTAAGGGCTACATTTAACGCCTCACTCTCCAGCTTTAACAGGTCATTCTCCTCCTGCAAAGCCGTACAAAGCTCTATCAGCCTTTCGGTTTTTTCTACTACGTTATTTAACTGATCAGATACGTTCATCAGAGATTGGAGATCAAAGATTAGAGATTAGGATGTCTAATTTAACTTGTTTTTGTCGATAATGATTGGTTTCTCAAATACTTTATGTAACCGTTAATCATCTTTATGCACTCTTCACAATCTTCTTTTAATTTACTAAATATTTCTTCGTTAATAAACTTTTCGTCAAGAGCTATCACTAAGTGATCAATGGTTTCAATTGCCGACCCTCTGGCGTTAAGTAAGAACTTTGATGAATCCGCAAAATGGTATCGACCGTGTCCTTCGGCTATATTATTACCTATAGACCTTGATGACCTTATGATTTGATCTGTTAACCTATATTTTTCCTCTGAAGGAAACGATCCCACTAAAGTTGAAATATTATTCCTCAAGACCCTCGATTTCTTCCAAACGTCCAGATCGGTGAATGCTTTCATAGTGTTAATATAATCAAATAACTAATCTTTAATCACCGATCTCTAATCTCTATTTCCTAATCTCCGCTCCTGCTTCTTTGCCTAAATTATAAATAATTTTCTGCATGATGGCGTCAATGGCCTTATCGGTCAAAGTTTTTTCGGTATCCTGCAAAATGAAGCTTAACGCGTATGATTTTTTACCGGCAGGCAACTTATCGCCCTGGTAAACGTCAAATACGCCTATCTCTTTCAACAGTTTTTTATCGGCACGCTGTGCAATTTGTTTAAGCTGACCAAAGGTTACGTCAGTATCAACCAGCATACTTAAATCGCGACGTACGGCAGGGAATTTTGATACTTCCTGGTAAACTATTACGTTTTTACGAACCGCGTTCAATATCAGGTCAAAGTTAAAATCGGCATAGAAAACCTCTTTCTCCAGATCAACTTTCTTTAAAGCAGTTTTGGCAACAGCACCAAACTTAACCAGTTGCTTGCCGTTGACCATGTATTGCAGGCCGTAAGCCAGTTTACTGCAGGTGGCATCTTCAACCACATAATCGGTTATTTTAAGGCGCTGCAAAATACCATCAACTACAGCTTTTAGGTTGTAGAACGAAACCTGCTTTTGCTTATAGTTCCACTGCTCGGCAGTATCGTTACCGGTGATGAACATCGAGAAGCGCTGGTTTTCTACATACTTATCTTCTTTGGTAGCATAAACCTTACCGAACTCATAAAATTTAAGATCGGGGCTTTTGCGGTTCTGGTTATAGGCAATAGCCTCCAGGCCCGAGTACAACAAGGTTTGGCGCATCGCATCCAGATCGCTGCTCAGCGGGTTCACTATCTTAACGGCACTTTCCGGTTTATCAGAGTAGGACAGTTTGGTTAGCGAGTTAGCCAGCATCTCGTTAAAGCCGTTGGCGCTCAGCATATCTGAGATAGCGTTTTGCACAGTATCTTTCTCAGGGCGCTGCGATGTGTTTAACGACGCGCGTATCTGCGTAGGTATCTCAATATTGTTGTAACCATACAGGCGCAATATCTCCTCTATCACGTCAACCTCTCGCGTAACATCCACACGGTAAGGCGGCACTTGTAGCGACAAGCCTTCCGCTGTTTCATTAACAATCTTAATATCAAGCGAAGTAAGGATGCTCTTAATAGTATCGTTACCAATGGCTTTACCAATTAAACGGTCGATATTTTTATAGGTCACCTCTACATCAAAGGGCACAACCGGTGCGGGGTAATGATCAAATATTTCAGATGACACCTCTCCGCCTGCAACCTGCTGAATTAACAAAGCAGCTCGTTTCAAAGCAAACACTGTCATGTCCGGGTCGGTACCACGCTCAAAACGGAAAGAAGCATCTGTTTTTAAACCGTGGCGCTTGGCTGTTTTACGTACTGATACCGGATTAAAATAAGCACTCTCCAGGAAGATGGCTTTTGTACTCTCCGTAACGCCCGACTTTGCACCGCCAAACACACCGGCAATACACATCGGTTCCTCTGCATTGCAGATCATCAGGTCATCAGCAGATAGTTTCCTGTCCACATCATCCAGCGTTTTAAAAACGGTGCCATCTTCAACATTCCTTACGATCACTGTACCTGCGGTAATCTTAGCGGCATCAAAAGCGTGTAATGGCTGCCCTAACTCGTGCAACACATAGTTGGTAACATCTACCACATTGTTAATTGCACGCACACCAATAACAGCCAGGCGTTGCTTTAGCCAATCAGGTGATTCTTTTACTTCAATACCTGAAATGGTAATGCCAGAGTAACGCGGACTTGCCTGCTCATTATCTACAAATACTTCTATGTTAAGGTCGTTATTATCCACCTTAAATGCAGAAACGTCGGGCTTTTTAACAGCAATTTTAAGAAACGCGGCAATATCACGCGCGGTACCCAGGTGCGAAGCCGCATCAGCTCGGTTAGGCGTTAGGCCTATTTCATACATGTAATCGTCCTGCACATTAAAATGCTCCTTAGCCAGCTTACCTACGGGTACATCAGCATCAAGCACCATAATACCTTCGTGGCTATGGCCAAGGCCAATTTCATCTTCGGCACAGATCATGCCCTCAGACACTTCGCCACGTATTTTTGACTTGTTGATCTTAAATGGTTCGCCGGTGGTTGGGTGTACCATGGTACCCACTGTAGCTACAACCACCTTTTGGCCAGCCGCCACGTTGCTTGCGCCGCAAACAATTTGCAGGTCTTCGCCTGTACCAACATCAACTTTAGTAACCTTTAACCTATCAGCATTGGGGTGCTGGGTAGTTTCTTTAACATAGCCGATCACCAGGCCTTCCAAGCCGCCGGCAATAGCCTGTACTTTCTCGAGGCTCTCCACCTCCAAGCCGGTACCTGTTAATATTTTTGAGATCTCTTCAGGAGATTTTTCAGTATCAATAAACTCTTTGAGCCAGTTGTATGAAATTTTCATTGCAACGGCAAAGATATGATTTGAAGGGGAAAGGAAAAAGGCGGTTTAGGTTCATTTGGTGTCATTTCGAACGATAGTGAGAAATCTCCTGCGCGGTAAATTACATCGCAGAAGATTTCTCCTCGCTTTCGCTCGTTCGAAATGACAAAAGTTTTAGATTTTTCTATTCGTCATCATCCAGATTTAGCGTGTATGATGGTTCCGAAGCATCGTAAGCCTGGTTGGCCTGGTCGGTTTCATCTATCTCGCCGATATCTTCGTTGGTATCATCAAAGCCATTACTATGGATATCCTGCTGGCTCATTTGCTCTTCGTTCTCAGTTTGGCTTAACTGATCGTCCTGTTGCAACATATCATCTTGTTCTTCCGGTTGAGTTGTCATGTTTTTTGTTTTTGTTTACATAGATAGAACGCGGGGCTGATTGCGTTGTTTGAATTTATCGCAAACCCACTTCATCTTTTGAATTTTTACTTAAATCAATCCTTCATCGCCGAAACTAAAATAGCCGTTATCTGTCAGGATCAAATGATCAAGCACGTTTATATCCAGTAAGCGGCCGGCTTCCACAATTTTCTTAGTGAGTTTCAGATCCTCCTGGCTTGGCTTTAAGTTTCCTGATGGGTGGTTGTGCACCATAATAATGGCGCTGGCCTGGTGCTGTAGCGCCATGTGAAAGATGATCTTTGGGTCGGCAACAGTACCGCTCAGGCCGCCCTTACTCACCAGCTCTTTGGCAATTACTTTTGAGGAACGGCCGATAAGCATTAACCAAAATTCTTCGTGATTAAGGTCGCGCAGGTGGCGGCGCATAATGTTGTACCCATCACGGCTGCACTTAACTTCATCAGGCACCGGCGTTTCGCTATTGTCCCTCCTGCGGCCAAGTTCCAGCGCCGCGATGATGGATATAGCTTTGGCCTCGCCTATACCCTTAAATTTGCACAGTTCACTAATAGAGGCCTTACCTAACTTGTTCAGATCGTTATTGTAATGCAGCAGGATGCGTTTGCTCAATTCTACGGCCGTTTCGGTACGGCTACCGCTCCCTATCAGGATAGCGATAAGTTCGGCATCGGTAAGGGCACGGCGGCCTTGTCCGCTTAGCTTCTCACGCGGGCGGTCTTCTTCGGCCCAGGATTTAATGCTTATTTTGTTTTGATAGTCTTGCAAGCAGGTAAGGGTTAGAAGACTAAAGTAAGGAGAAATATTTAAAAGTTGACTCACCCCGCGGCACTTCGTGCGCGACCCTCTCTGCTGCGCAAAGAGGGTGAGCTATCCAAAAGCGATCTGTCATGCTGAACGTAGTGAAGCATCTATTCGCCGGCTTGCTTATAGTATAATAGAGTCTTCGCTATCGCTCAGAATGACAAACTCCTTAAATAAAAAAGGGATAGCACTTTAGCACCATCCCTTTTAAAATATTGTTGATTAAGCTATTAGCTTAAGCCGTTAACAAATTTAGTAAGCTTCGATTTATTGTTTGAAGCTTTGTTTTTGTGAATAACGTTCTTTTTAGCCAAACGGTCAAGCATAGAAATTACTTTGGCCAAAAGCGGAGTAGCATCAGCTTTAGTAGTTGCACTTCTTAATTTCTTAACAGCGTTTCTGGTAGTTTTTGCCTGATACCTGTTACGCAGACGCTTCGCAGCGTTTGCCCTGATTCTTTTAATTGATGATTTATGATTTGCCATTGTAGCTTGTTATTCTTTTTTAAGGCTGCAAATATACTCACACATTTTTTTATATGCAATAGTTTTTGTGGATTTTATTGCATAGTTTTTAACATCGAATTAAGAATTCAGGCATATTGGCGTTACCTGCGGCCCGGGCTATCTGCTCATACGCCTGCAGGCCTTAACCGAAAAGCCGGTATCCGCTGCTATCCCTAACGCTTTTTTTCTAAACCCAAATTTAAGCACAGACAGAGCGCAACCAAAATTGCGACATAACGTAACGTGCGGGTAGCACAGGCATTAGCACAGCAAAAATTTTGTAGCGCGTTACCAAGTCGCGAGTTTTCTTTTGGGTATTTTTTCTTTTGCGGAAAAAGAAAAAGTACATCCACTAACGACCATGAACTACTGCCATTATTAATGAAAACCTGATTTTCGAGGAACTAATCTCAAGTATCTTACTTCGCCGATTAAACTAAATCTCCTATCTTCACCCAAACATGAAGCGCCTGCTTTTAACCTTTATTTCCTGCATCATCATTATCACTACCTGTTGCTCCTGGGGCTTTTTTGCACATTACCGTATTAACCGTTTGGCTATTTTTACGCTCCCTAAAGGCATGGCAAACTTTTACAGGGCCAACATAGAATTTATAACAGAACATTCCGTAAGCGCCGATAAAAAGCGCTATGTAGATTCATCAGAGGCCCCTCACCATTTCTTTGACGCCGACCATTACGGCAAACAGCCTTTTAAAGTAATGCCACAGCATTGGATAGACGCGGCTGCAAAATACTCGTCAGACACGCTTAATAAATACGGCACCGTGCCCTGGGCCATCACCAGTAATTACTACTGGCTGGTAAAGGCTTTTAAGGCGCATGATACCACCGCCATATTGATCACCTCGGCTAACCTGGCACATTACATTTCAGATGCGCACACTCCTTTGCATTTAACCCGGAATTACGACGGGCAGCTTACCGGTCAGGAAGGGATTCATGGCCTTTGGGAAAGCCGCCTGCCCGAACTTTTTGCCAATGGCTACCATTACAACGTTGGGAACGCCAGGTACATCAGTAACCCACTGGCAGAGGCGTTTAAGATCTGTATCAGTTCATACAAAAAGGTTGATACCGTATTGCGTGTGGAACGGATGCTGAACAAGACCTTCCCGCCATTGCAGAAATACGCAATGGAGCAGCGTGGTAACAGAAAGGTAAAAGTATACTCAGTTGCCTATAGCCGTGCTTATCACAAACTGTTACGCGGAATGGTTCAGCGGCAAATGAGAGCATCTATACTCAGCGTTGGCAGCTTTTGGTTCTCCGCCTGGGTTGATGCCGGGCAACCGGACTTGAATAAACTTATCAGCAAGCCACTAACCAAGGAGGAAAGGCAAAAAATTGACCGTGAGGAGGCGCTATTTAAGTCAGGTAAAGTTTTAGGAACACCTTAACTACTCTACATTCACTTTTTCTTTCTTATTAACGCGGCTTTTCAGGTAAGCAAATATCGGCGGAAGTAACGATACCAGTATGATGATGATAGCCACCAGCGAGAAGTTCTTTTTGATGATCTCTACATTACCAAAAAGATAGCCGCCATACAAAAAGATGATGACCCAGGACACGCCACCTGCAATATTGTAAACCGTGTAACGGCCAAATGGCATACGTCCTACACCTGCCACAAAGGGCGCAATGGTACGAATAATAGGTACAAAACGGCTAAATATCACAGCTTTGCCACCGTGCTTATCAAAAAAAGCTTTTGTCTTTAGGTAGTAGCTTAGTTTAAGTATTTTATTTTCCTCTTTAAATACACGGGCACCCAGGTACTTACCTAACAGGTAGTTTACCGTATTCCCCAATACAGCGGCGATGATCAAAATGAGGCAAAGGAGATTAACATCCATACCGGTTGCACCACCGGCTATTAAAGCACCCGCGGCAAACAGTAGCGAATCGCCGGGAAGGAATGGAGTAACCACAAAACCTGTTTCCGCAAAGATGATCACAAAGAGGATAAGGTAGGTCCAACCCTGGTACTGACTGATGATCTGGGAGAGATGTTTATCAATATGCAGGATAAAATCTATAATGCCGTGTATTACTTCCAATGCCTTAAATTTTTCTGCAAAAATATAAACATAAAGCGGTTAGCCAACTTTAATACGTTGTATTTGGCGGCAAAGTGTTTAGTAAAGCGTTAACACCATACGCGGTACTATCCGAACCGGTTGAGCGACCGTAGGTAAATATGGTATACAGTTTACCATCGAGTATGGTAAAATTAGGAAGGGACTTTATTACCGTTGTGGGGGCGTTATTAGCCACAACATTTATATTATAGGTACCTGCAGTTACCTCTACCCAGTTACTTACCGTGGTGTACAATTGCTTTTTAAACGCGGTAGTGCCATTCAGTACCAGGTCAATCCCTGCAGGGATATTACCCATACCGTTCACCAGTCTTATTTTGCCACGGCCATTCGCAGGTACCGCCGATGTATCAGCCGTTACCACCGCCTGCAACGAGCTATCGGCACGCAGCCCCATTACAAATAGGGTGTACGGAACGCCACGGGTTAGCGTTTGCTTTAGAGTAAGCAGGTTAACCACATTAATATTGTTAGTGGTTTGGGCTGTGCGTATCTGCAATGGGGTATCGGCAGCATTAATAAGAAAATATCCCGATGGATTAGGATAAGTATAAACAGGTGTTTGCCTGATGTAACGGGTATACAGGTTAAACGGCAACACATCATTACTCAAACTTACTACTTGCAGGCGCGCGTTGTTACCACTACCGCCAATAGCACCATCCTTACCGCATGACTGCAGCATGGCAAACAACATAAAACCCGAAACTAACAGGAATAAACCATAAAGTATACCGCTCTTGTTTTTTGCAGCCATGTGTTTACTTGTTAACAATTAATCCTAAATTACCTGTTGCAAGCCCGTTTGCACCCAAACCACTTTTTACAAACAGTGTATAGGCACGGTTATCTAAAAACGTAAGGGTATCTGTAGTTAACGCGTTTTTTGTGCCTGCTTTAAATATCTGCACCCGCTTAATACCGGGTGATACTGCCAGGAAGGGTGTCGTTTTTTTAAAGACGCTGCCGCTGAAACGCAGGGTATCATTCATTACCACATCTACAGCGCCTGCGTTTGAGGCCGTGTGTACAAAGCGTACCAAAGTAGTATCGGGCGTATTCTTTATAGTATCCACATCAGTAAAGGCCTGGTCGGCTGTGTTGCCTGCCAGGTAAAACGAGTACGTTTTGCCCGTATCCAGCGGCAAAGGCAGGTTAAAAAGTACATTAGCGTTGCGGTACTTACGCACCTGGTAATTTTGCTGCCCCAATAAGGCATTGATATAGCCCGACGAACCCATTGGATATAGTGAATTGGTGGTATTTACCCTGCTGCCATTCACATATACGTTAAGTGTATCGCCTGTGGCGTTTATGAAGTTTACGGTGGTAAATTGTTGTATGGTGGCGCTATCGTCGCCTTTTTTGCATGCTGCTACGGCAATCATCAGCACCAGGGCCGCGATAACAAATATTCCTGTCCTCATTTATTTAAAGCAGATGCTATATAACTCCATAATAGCTATAAATGTTATTAATGATACAAAAAAGTCCGACTATGGTCGGACTTTTTATGTTGGTGATTAGAGATCTGTAATCAGAGATTAGTTTTCTTTTTATATAGAATTAGCCTCATCTCTAACCACTAATCTCTAATTAACTAACTAAGCGTAGCTGTTAAGCATTACCGGCATAACCAGCATTAATATATCTTCGTTCTCGTCGCCGCCTTGTGGCAGTAACAAACCGGCACGATTAGGGGTCGACATTTCAAGCGACACCTCTTCGCAGCTCAGGTTCTTTAACATCTCGATCAGGAAACGGGCATTGAAACCGATCTCCAGGTCATCACCTTCATACTGGCAGCTCAGGCGTTCATGCGCTTCGTTAGCAAAGTCGATATCCTCTGATGAGATATTCAATTCGCTTCCGCTGATCTTTAACCTTACCTGGTGGGTAGTTTTATTGGCGTAAATGGCCACACGGTTAAGCGAACCCAGGAAAGCTAAACGATCAATAGATAGTTTATTTGGATTTTCTTTCGGTATTACCGCCTCATAATCAGGGTAACGCTCATCAATTAAACGGCACACCAGATTAATGTTACCGAATTTGAAGAAAGCGCTGGTGCTATTATATTCTACCGATACGTTTACATCATCGGCAGGCAGGGCTGATTTTAATAATGTTAAGGCCTTTTTTGGCAGGATGAAAGAGGTTGTACTTTCAGCCTTAGCATCCTTACGGCGGTAACGTACCAGTTTATGCGCATCAGTAGCCACAAAGGTTAATGATGATGTGGTTAGCTGGCAAAATACACCCGTCATGGCAGGGCGCAACTCATCGTTACTTACCGCGAATATGGTTTTGTTAATAGCCTCGCCTAAAACAGATGCAGGTAGGTTTACCGATGAAGCATTTTCCACAACCGGGATCTTCGGGAAATCCTCTCCGTTTTCGCCGCTTAATTTATATTTACCATCACCGGCGCTTATTTCAATAGCGAATGTACTATCATCAACAGAGAAAGCTACAGGCTGCTCGGGTAACGATTTAAGCGTATCTAATAATATGCGTGATGGGATGGCTATTCTGCCGTTCTCTTTCGCTTCAACTGCCAGCGAAGTGGTCATGCTGGTTTGAAGGTCGGTAGCAGAAATGGTTAAGTTCCCTTCTTTTATCTCAAACAGAAAGTTCTCCAATATAGGTAAAACGGTGCTGTTGCTCAGCGCGCCACTTACAGACTGCAATTGCTTTAGTAAGGTTGAAGTGGAAACTATAAATCTCATGTGTCTTTAACGTTTATCTACCAAAAGTATAAAAAAAGCCTCACCTAAATTCTCTCCAGAGGAGAGGACTTTAAGCCTCTTTTTATCCTCTCCTTTGGAGAGGGCAGGGTGAGGCATATGTGCTACCAAAAGTATAAAATTTAATGGGCATACTTTCGCCTGCGTAAATAATGTTGAAAAATAGCGAATATTAACACCATTGCTATCGGGGCTATGTTATTGAGCAGTTGCCAAAACAGCTTTTCCTGCCGTATACGGGCACGGCTAAGCAGGCGCATCTGTATTTCTTTTGACCGCAAAGTGATGAGACCTGAGTCGTCGGTAAGATAATCGGCCATATTGAGCAGCAGGTTATGGTTACCGTAGCTTTGCCGTGTATAACGATCATAACCGAGCGGGAAAGGCGACCCATCGGCACTTACCTGGTTGCGCAGGATATCGCCATCGCTCAGCACGATCATTTTTGTTGGCTTGCTTTGCTCCAGGGGCTGTATCTTTTCAGTTATACCTTCGGGTACAGGCCGGTTCCGAAAATCAGACATAAACTCGCCCTCCAGCAAAACGCCCGTTATTTTGGGCTGACTTTGAAAAGCTTTTGGATCGGGCTCCTGCTCCAAAGCTCGCAGCGATAACATGTGCGGCGCGATAAGCTTTTTATTGTAAGGAGATGTGGTAAGCAACACGGTAGCTTTAACATTTTTAGCGCCCAGTATATCAATTGTACTGGCAAACTGGCTGCTAATGCCATCCAGATTTTTCACAATAGGGTGTTTGGCAAAAGGCAAAAAAACCGGGTTAAACAGCCAGGGTAGCATTTGTATCTGCGCCTGGCCACCTGCATTGCCCGTGGTAACGGGTATTTGCGAACAGTTCATATCCGCTATGAGGTCATAATTAATACGTACTCCGTAGTTAAATAGCTGGTCGTCCAGGTTGAGTTGTTTGTTAAAGGCCAGTTGATCTTCGCCTTTATTGCGCAGGCTATCCAGTTCGGCGCTTACCTGGTCAATGGCCCACAGCACACGGCCACCACGCATAATAAACTGGTCGAGCTTAAATTTTTCGGTCTCGTTAAACGGTTTGTCGGGCTTAGGTATCACCAGGAGGCTTATTTTCTCTAAACTATCAAACGGAATGGTGCTCAGGTTAACCCTGCCTACGAGGTAACCATCGCTCAAGCTTTGCATGGCACCGTTCAACTGGCGGTCGGTAAGTTCGTTATGCCCTTCGGTAAAACCAATTCGCTGCCTTCCGTCGGTAGTTACTTTTTTAATGGCTGATGAAAAAGCATATTCCAGGTTTTGGATAGAATTATTTAAAACTTCATCCGGTGTAAGGTTAACGTTGCTTTGTGTTTCGAGCAACTTTACGGGTACGCTTTTATTGCCGTAACTCACCAGCGCGAACGGGATGATGATTTTTTGTGAAACGCCATCGTCGGTTTTTACGCTTAGGTTTTGTGCTTCTATCCCCTTCTGGGCCAGCTCGTCCAGCTTTTGGTTTTGCTGCTCCTGGTTAAGCCCGTTGAGTACATCGGTAAATTCAAATTGAAGTTTGTCGCTGCTGTAAGCTTGCAGATCGGTGAGCATATCCCGCACAGATGTTTGCAGCCTTTTCATCCCACCGGGAAAATTATCTCCCTGCAAATAAACACTAACCTTTATCACGCCGGGCAAATTTTGCATAATACCCCTGCTAACGGGAGCTACGGTAAAACGCTTCTCTTTGGTAAAATCAAACCGGGTGAATAATTTCCCGGATACAATAGTGAGCAACGTAAGTGAAAATAATATGCCCAAAGAACTTAAGAATGCCGTGTTAACAAATTTGCGTTTTAACTGGCGGTGCAATACGTACAGGGTAAGCCAGATAAAAAAAGCTACGAGCACCAGGAAATACATCAGATCGCGGGTATCCAGCACACCGCGACTAATGGAGTTGTAATGTTCAGTGATCCCCAGGTTTTGCAACCCTAAGCTTTGCAATGACAGTATGGTACTCAACGAATCGAAACCACTATAAAAAAAGAAACACAGAAAAACCGCTATGGTAAACGCTATCACCTGCGTTTTACTTACCGACGAGGCAAATAACCCAATAGCGGTAAATACAGCACCCAATAAAAACAAACCTATGTAAGAGCCGATAACAGCCCCGGTATCAATGTTACCCTGAGGGGCACCCAGCGTGTAAACACTAAAATAATATATCAGCGTTGGCAATAGCGCTAAAAGCACAATAAGTACCGCCGCCAGGTACTTGCCTAACACAATTTGCAGGCCGGTAAGCGGACGGGTAAGCAGCAGCTCAAAAGTACCTTCCTTGCGTTCCTCGGCTAACGAGCGCATAGTAATGGCCGGCACCAGGAACATAAACAGGTAAGGCGCCGTGCTAAACAGGCTCTCTAAACCGGCGTAACCATAAGCGAGTATACTGGTATCGGGGAAAACCCAAAGGAAAAGGCCCAGCACCAGCAGGAATACGCCTATGGTGATATAGGCCACTAATGAATTTAAATAAGTACTTATTTCTTTTTTGAGGATGCTGAGCACGTATGTATAATTAGGAGGGTAAAGTTACAAATTGCCCTTCAAACAAAAAGCCCGGCGCAATATTGCACCAGGCTTTAATTAAATTTTATTTACGGCTAATTAGAAGCTGTATGCTAAACGTAAAGCAACCTGGCTGGTTGTGCCATTTTTAGACCAACCTTCATAACGCACACCAAGATCTACATTAGGACTGAATGCATAACCTATACCCGGAGAGTAAGCAAATGCAGTGGTACTGTTACTACCCAATCCGTCTAGTTTTGCTGTTACAAATGCTGCACCAAGCTGCCCTTCACCATAAAAGCCCGGAGAAAAAAAGTATTTAACACCAACTTTTACAGGTATAGCATAAAAAGAGTATCCGGCATCTTTAAATTCAGATTTCATAAGAAACTTGCTGTAGCCAGCTGAACCTGTAATAAAGGTGTTTTCAGCGATTGGATGGTCATACTTCAATGATCCGCCGATAATAAAGTTTGATGAATTTGATGCATCACCTACCGGCAAACCTGCTTCAACGCCAATGCTAAATTTTCCTGTTTGTGATGATGTTTGTGCTTTTGCAGCAACTGATAAACCGCAGATAACGGTTAACATAAGTAGTACTTTTTTCATAATTAATAATGTTTAAGTTTTACTGGTAAAAATAGGCGTTAACATACAATATGAAATACCCATCTTTAGGCATTTATCATATCATCGTACGAATGCGGCATTTTTCCAGCTTTACTATCAGACGATTTTACAACCTGTAGTGTTACAGCTAACATTATTAAATTATAATACTAATTGATTATCAGATACTTTAATTTTAACTCCAACAACCACTAAGCATTGGTAAGCTTAATAAAAATGCTCTCAAGCGAGGCGTAATGGTGAGCGGCATGCAGCCCGGCAAGCGTATCATTCGCTACAATCTTACCCTTATTAATGATGATCACCCTGCCGCATACGGCCTCAACCTCCTGCATAATATGGGTAGATAGGATAATGGTTTTGGTTTTCCCAAGGTCTGAGATCAACTGCCTTATCCCAACCAGTTGGTTAGGATCGAGCCCGGAAGTAGGCTCGTCTAAAATAAGCACCTGCGGGTTATGCATTATGGCCTGTGCCAACCCTACCCTTTGCCTGTAGCCTTTAGATAACTGGCCTATTTTCTTATGCTGCTCGGGCCCAAGGCCGGTTTGCTCAATTACCTCGGCTATACGCTTTTGCGGTTCATGTAGCTGATGAATACCCGCGATAAAGCCCAGTGCTTCTTTTACATACATATCTGTGTAAAGCGGGTTACTCTCGGGCAGGTAGCCTATGCTGCGTTTCACCTCCAGCGGCTGCCTGGCAATGTCAAACCCGTTTACTGTAGCGGTACCCGAAGTTGGCGGCACATAACCGGTAAGCATTTTCATGGTGGTACTTTTACCGGCGCCATTGGGACCTAAAAAACCAAGCACACCGGTTTTAGCTTCAAAACTAATGGCGTTAACAGCCGTTTGCTGGCCATAAACTTTGCTTAAATCGGCTACCTGTATGCTCATGGCGTAAAGGTATTGCTTAGACAGCAGATTTAATAACCAACACCTAATTTCGAATGTAAAATTTCGATTTTCTTCACTTCATCATTCGTAAATCGACATTGGTTATTCGATATTAATTCAACATTAACACCTTTAATATTAGCCTCTAAAATATATCTTTGCCACACTATGAGTACGCAAACCGACGATCTATTTAAAAACGTAATATCACACGCCAAAGAATATGGCTTCGTTTTCCAGAGCAGCGAGATCTATGATGGCTTAAGCGCCGTTTATGATTATGGCCAAAATGGTTCTGAATTAAAGAACAACATTAAAACCTACTGGTGGAAAGCCATGGTGCAGATGAACGAGAACATTGTGGGTATTGACTCTGCCATCTTCATGCATCCTACCGTTTGGAAAGCCAGCGGACACGTAGATGGCTTTAGCGACCCGATGATCGATAATAAAGACAGCAAAAAACGCTACCGTGCCGATCAGTTACTGGAAGACCGCATTGCCCAATTAGATGAAGAAGGCAAAACCAGCGAAGCCGAAGAGTTGCAAATTGAGATGGACAACGCGCTTAAAGCCGAGAACCTACCGCGCCTGCGTGAACTGATCATTGAACAAAATATAAAATGCCCGCTTAGCGGCACCGCCAACTGGACGGATGTACGCCAGTTTAACCTGATGTTCAGCACCCAGGTAGGCGCCATAGCTGATGAGTCTGATACCATTTACCTGCGCCCCGAAACTGCCCAGGGTATATTCGTGAACTACTTAAACGTTCAAAAATCGGGTAGGATGAAGATTCCTTTCGGTATAGCCCAAATTGGTAAGGCTTTCCGAAACGAGGTAATTGCACGCCAGTTTATTATCCGCATGCGCGAGTTTGAGCAAATGGAAATGCAATTCTTTGTTCGCCCCGGTACGCAACGCGAGTGGTTTGATAAATGGAAACAAACCCGTTTAAACTGGCACCTTGCCCTGGGTACCGCGCCTGAAAAATATCGCTACCACGAGCATACCAAACTGGCTCACTATGCCGATGCCGCTTTTGATATTGAGTATAACTTCCCGTTCGGCTTTAAAGAGGTGGAAGGCATACACAGCCGTACCGATTTCGACCTGAGCCAGCACGAGAAATTCTCCCGCAAGAAGATGCAGTACTTTGACCCTGAGGTTGATCCTGAAACCGGCAAACCTTACGGTAACTACATCCCTTACGTAATTGAAACCTCGATAGGTTTAGACAGGATGTTCCTGCTTACCCTTATTAATGCTTATGAAGAAGAAGACCTGAGCACCGAAGATAAGCAGGACAGCCGTACGGTATTGCGCCTGCACCCTGTGCTGGCACCGGTTAAAGCGGCTATTTTCCCGCTGACCAAAAAAGATGGTCTGCCTGAGAAAGCCCGCGAGATAATGGACAAACTAAAGGTAAACTTTAACCTGCAATACGAAGAAAAAGACGCCATTGGGAAACGTTATCGCCGCCAGGATGCTATCGGTACGCCTTTTTGTATCACGGTAGATCACCAAACTTTGGAGGATAATACCATAACCATACGCCACCGTGACAGCATGGCCCAGGAGCGCGTAAATGCCGATGACCTGGAACGCATTATAGGCGATCTGGTTAGCTGGAAGAACGTATTATAATATTTATAAAAAATATTAAAAAAAGCCCGCTATTAAAGCGGGCTTTTACTATTTTAACGGTGTTGAAATTAACAGTTCCCCCCACCTGGTTAATTATAAACTTTGCCGTAACCGTTTTATACCTGAATTTTATTGAAACCTATCAGATACTTACTTATATTTTTTGTTTTTTGCAGCGGCGTTGCTGTAGCCAAACCGCCAGATGAAGGGGTTGATAGCCTTAAAAAGCTATTGAATATATCGGCGGCGCCTGTTCTTGCCAGCGATACAACCACTATTAACCGTATTAATGAACTGGCAGACCACTACTATGAATCAATACCGGATAGCAGCACTTATTACGCGCAGGTAGCCGTTGGTCTGGCTAACCAAAGCGGCTATAAAAAAGGCGAAGCCGCAGGTAATAATATTTTAGGCAGGGTAAACTCTTTTAACGGCAAATACGACGAGGCACAAAAGAATTACAACACCGCATTACAGATTTACACTACATTAAATAACCAATTAGGGATAAGCGAATCTTACATGGGGCTTGGCCGGGTGCAGGATTTCCTGGGTAATTACGATAAGGCTATCGGTTATTTTCATCTCGCACTGGCCATTCGCAAAAAACTCAACAACCCATTAGAGATAGCCCACTGCTATGCCATAATTGGTATTACTTATGATAATAAAGGCGACTTTAATAAGGCGCTGGATAATTACTTCCACTCGCTTACTATTGATCTTAGGCTAAATAACCAGTTAGCCGCCGCTGATAATTACTGTAATATAGGCGTAGTAATGCAGCACCTGGAGCTGTACGCGAAAGCGCTGGAATATTTTAACAAGGCCAACGCGTTATGGCTAAAACTGGATGACAAACAGGGCATCAGCACCGCGTATCAAAACATTGGTGAAGTATTGCTGGCCCAAAAACAATATAACAAGGCATTAGGATACTTTAAGGAAGCCGGCGCTATGTACCATGAACTTGGCGACGAAGAGGGTATTGGCCTTATTTATTATAATATAGGCCTCTATCATTTCCACACCGGGCGTATAGACTCGGCCCTGCAGTATCTTAACCACGCTGTAGCCTATTCAAAAAAAAGCAGGATACCTTACAACGTGGTAAACGCTTACATTGGTTTGGCAACTGTTTATAACCAGCAAAAAGACTTTGTTAACGCTGAAAAATACGCCCTGCTTGCCCGTGAAACAGCTGATAAATTGCAAAGCCTCAACATGCATGCCGATGCCGTGTTGCAACTAAGCATAGCATATGCCGGGCTCAATAACTTCCGTGAAGCTTACGCACAGCACAGCCTTTACTTACGCCTGCAGGACAGCTTAAAAAGCGATGTAAGCCTGCAAAAGCTTAGCTCATACAACCAGATGCTCAATTTTGAGGCTAACCAGCGTAAAGCTTCGCTTAAAGAAAAGTACCTGATGGAGAAACTGGCTCAGCAGCGCCGTACTAATATTGTATATGGTATCATTATACTGGTGGTAACCATTATGCTGATATTTTATTACAATGCCAAAAGGAAACAATACGAGGCCAACGCGCAACTGGCCGAAAAAAATAAGGAAGTTATTGAGCAGGCAGAAAAACTTAACGACCTTAATCATCTTAAAGATCGCCTTATAGGCATACTGGCGCATGACCTTCGGGCCCCGCTCAGCACGCTGCGAGGCGTATTTTCACTGCTTACCAGTAAAGACCTCACTACCGATGAATTTATGGCGATGGTGCCAAAAGTTTTTGTGAAGCTCGAGCAAACTTCCGATTTCCTGGATACGCTCCTGTTCTGGATAAACAGCCAGGTAGACAATATTGAAGATACTACCGTTAGCTTTTGCCTCTGCGATGTGGTAGACGAGGAACTGACTATACTGGACGAACAATTCAGGTTAAAAAATATCACCCCTGTAAACAGCGTAAATAAGGATCATACAGTACTGGCCGATCCAAAATCAATACGCATAGTAATACACAACCTGCTAACCAATGCTATTAAATTTTCGCACTGCAACAGCGAAATACACATAGCGGCCACCTGCCTGGATAACAGTATAAAGTTTTCGGTGCAAGACTATGGTGTGGGCATGAATGCCAGCCAGCTAAAAAAGTTGTTCGCCGGTAAAATGGTAAGCCAGTTGGGTACCCTTAACGAGCGGGGAACAGGCATGGGCATGGTATTCTGTAAAGACCTCATAGAAAAATACAACGGCACTATTTACTCCGAAAGCGAACCGGGCAAGGGTACAATTTTCAGCTTTATTCTTCCTTCGGCAAAATAGCTCCTCTTTACTATCTTAAAAAAATCAAACACTTGTTCAGTAGGTAAAAAGAGTTTCCCGCTTAATGGTTATGTGTGCAATTAAAAGTATCATCCTGGTACCATATCTTGATTAAAAGGGGCTATTCCAGAGCAGTTACAACATTACACTGCAACAAAACATCTACTAAAAAACACGCCCGTTACAAACGGGCATATTTAGTTAGAGCGATATGCAAACAATTAAGCATTATGCTCCTTATCTGCTTATAAACTAACTGCATGGATATTAAAATTAAGGACCAGCCTTTTTACATACAAAGTACAGTGGTACTTTTCGGGCTTATTTTACTGGTTTACGTGCTTAATATCCTTGCCGAGATATTGGTACCGCTGGCGTTTGCCGCGTTTTTATCCATTTTACTTAATCCGCTTTGTAACCGGCTGCAAAAGATGCGTGTACCGAGGTTTCTGGCTATCCTGATCGCCATGTTCATCATGATCGCTACGGTGCTGTTGGTGTTTTATTTTCTCTCCACCCAAATAGTCCAGTTTGGTGAGGCAATGCCTATGCTGCAGAAAAAATTTGAAAGCATTACGGCCGATGTAGAAATATGGGTAAAGGATAATTTTGGCGTAGCTGTTGCCAAACAAGAGCAGATGATAAAAAACGCGCTTAACAACAGCCAGGCCATGGTAGGCCGTACGCTTAATAGCGTATTGGGTATATTATCTGTGGTTTTTTTGCTGCCGGTATATATTTTCCTGATGTTGTATTATAAAAAACTTATACTCAACTTCTTGTATGAAGTATTCGCCGAAGAAAACTCCAAGAAAGTAAGCGAGGTGCTTAGTGAAACTAAAACGGCTATACAAAGCTATATTGTAGGCTTACTGATAGAGATGATTATTGTAGCAGCCATGAACTCGGTAGCATTGATACTGCTTGGCGTAAAATACGGTGTTCTTATCGGCTGTATTGGTGCTATTCTTAACCTTATCCCCTATTTGGGCGGTATTATTGCCATAGCACTGCCGGTACTAATGGCTACAGTAACAAAAGACGGGTATTCTACGCAACTGGGTGTGATAATTGCATACATTGTTATTCAGTTTATTGATAATAATATATTGGTGCCGCGCATCGTATCGTCAAAAGTGCAGATCAATGCGCTGATGTCTATTATCGTAGTACTGTTGGGCAACCAGTTGTGGGGCGTATCAGGTATGTTCCTTTCTATCCCATTTGTAGCTGTGCTAAAGATAATCTTCGACAGGATTGAGCCGCTGAGACCCTGGGGGAAACTGCTGGGTGATAATATACCCACACAACATATGACAGAGATCTGGCGCAACCGCCGCCGAAGGAAAGCGGCGATGCCTGCCAAGGCCGATGGTTAAGCAGTGCAACCCATCCTTTATAATGAAAACGGCCCTGAAGCATATCCCGGGCCGTTTTCAAAAACATAGGCGTAGCTAATAATCACTATTAACTACTCATTAATCAAAATTAATTACTTACCGGGTTATCGGCTTTGTTTAATGTACCGTTGGTGTACAGCAAAGGGTTCACCTTTTTAGTATCACCCTGGTAAACCCATATAATATTGCCAATATACTTACGGAAGGCATCGCTCACCTGGGTAGTGGTCAGTCTCTTTACATCATCTGCAAGAGTTAAAGATCGCTTCCAGTTGTTATGCAGCACCTCATTAGCAACAATAGAGCCGGCCTGTGCAGTATTGGTTTCGTTCTTGTAATAAAAGCCGGTTAAGTAGGTTACTTTCATATCAGCTACGTCGGCATCGTTAAAACCATCCTTTTTAATTTTATCAACCAGTTTATCAAACACTGCAATATACTTATCAGGCTGGGTGGTTGAAACGGAGAACTTAGCAACTGATGTTGAACCTACACTAAACCATGCCTGCGGGGCATATGATAAACCGTTATTAGTACGTACATCCAGGAAATGCTTGTTAGCAAAAATACGCATGGCTACATTAAATGCGTCAAAATCAGGTGTGCCTGGTGCAGGGCCGCTGGTTACACCCTCAACATAGTTGGTAGCCAGTTCGCGGTTCTCAGCAGAGAAAGTGTTTTTGTAGGCCCTGAAAAATGATTTTTTAAACTCAAAAGGAGAACCTTGTTTGATTGAGCTAAGCAGGCCTTTCACCTTTGCTTCAATATCTGACCGTTCCAGATCGGCTACTACTACGATCAGCATGCGCGATCTGGTGAGGATAGACTGATAGTATTTCTTTGTTTCCTCAGCGGTGAGAGCTTTTACCGTTTCTGGCGTACCGTTAGGGTTTTTAGCATAATCACGGCCTGTAAAGGCAACTTTATCAGCATATTGGTCAATGGCATAATCAGGGTCAGAATCCTGCGACTTCAGGTTGTTGATCTGGTCCTGTTTAATACGTTCAAACTCATTAAAGTCAAATTTAGGTACTGTAATGGCCTCAACATAAAGCGGCCAGGCCACAGGCAGGTCGCTCTTAATACAATTTACCTTTATAACAGAATAGTTTTTGGTAGCCATGCCATATACGGCCGCGCTGATCTTGTCTAACTGATTTTTAAAACTATTCTTATCGTGTTTTAGGGTACCGCACTCGTTAAGGGCATTCATGGCCATAGCTTCGATACCGGCTTTGTTGGCCGGATAATTCTGTACGCCGCCTTTAATAACGGTTTGTATCTCTACAATATCGTTACCGCTTGGCTGTACAATCACCTTCACGCCGTCAACCGTCATTTCGTAGGCTTTTTTCTGTGCATAAGCAGGTTTAAAACCAGTAGCGGCAGCGGCGATAACTAATAGATATATAATTTTTTTCATGATTGATTTGCTGTTTAGGTTAATTAGCTACAAAAAATGAGGCTACGTTTGCCGCCTTGCTTGCCTCGGGCGTTAAAATTATGCCGGCAACCATGGGCTTACCTACTACATAAGTATTCATAAACTTGGCAATATCAGCCCTTGTTACTTTCTGGTAATTACTGGTAAGGTCGGTATAGTAGTTTAATGATGTACTGCACCACTGGTAGCTTAACTGCGATGGAATTGATGATGGTTTTTCCATTTGCCTGCTGTGGTTACGCAATAATATAGCTTTGGCATCAGCCAGCTGCTCGTCGGTATAGTAATCAGGGCGGCCCCATTGGCTCATCTGGTTTTTGATCTCGGCATAGCATTCCTTTAGCTTTGTGGGGTTGGGTATCACAAATAACGATACTGGGCCAATATAATGCGAGGTGTTATAACTAAAATCAACAGACGAGGCAAGGCCTTTATCTACCAGTGCCTGCTGTAGTTTGGATGAATTGAGGCCTGTAATGGTTGAAAATACATCAGCAGCTACTGTGGACGCCGAATCTGTCATGTAAGCAGGGCCCTGCCAGTCAATCATGATCATGGGTGTACGGGCTATAGACATTTCCTTTACGAAAGCTGCGCTTTTATCCAGCGGCTTAAATGGCGGAATGGGATATTTTACATGCGGGTCGAAACCGCTGCTTTGCCAGTCGCCAAAGATCTGCTCCGCCTTTTTAAAGGCGTCTTCGTGTTTAACATCACCGCAAATGGTAAGCAAACTGTTATTAGGGTAATAGTATTTGTTCTTGATGATCATCATCTTTTCAGGCGTTGCTGAATTGATGACCTCATGTATACCAATAGGCATTTTACGGGTGATCAGATCGCCCCAAAGGTATTTGTTCACATCATAGTATAACTGGAAACCCGGGCTGCTCTCGTTACGCTGGAACTCGCCATCAACCACAGGGCGTTCCTTTTTCATATCTTCCTCACGGTAAATAGGGAAACGGATAGAGGCATTCATGAGCTTCATACCGGCATCCAGGCTGTCTTTACCAACCGTAAAATAGTAGTTTACGCGCTCTACACTGGTGGTACCATTCCAAATAGCGCCAAGCTCCTGTGTACGCTTCAAAAACTTCTCCTGTGTAGGATAATCCTTGTTGGCTTTAAAAAACATGTGCTCAAACAAATGTGAAAGGCCGCTAAATTCAGGGCCTTCGGTGTAGGCGCCGTTCTTTACAGCAATTTCAATGGTAGTTAGCGGAACTTTGCTGTTCTCGATAACAACAACTTCCAATCCGTTGGGAAGCTTTTTCCAAAAGTAACCTTCCGGAAGCCTTGGTTGAGCCACTGCGCAAAGCGAGCCGATTAAGCCAGCCGCGGTGAGCGCCAATAATTTAGTGATTTTAAGGGTCATAAGAGTTTAAATACTGATATTCGTTTAGATGACAAGACCCCTAAATTATTACATTATTGTTTAAGTTTAACTATTGGTATTTATTTAAATGATAAAGCTACTTTTTTACCCGAAATACTTTCCAGCAAGGGTTTAAATATAGTGCCCGCGTTCTCGCGCGCTTTACCTAAAATATTAAGCTCATTGGCGCTGCTCAACATCTTTTTTTCGGCTATCTTGTATACATCTTCTACCATTTGCTTGCTTTTATCGGCAAACCAAACGCCCGATACATCGTACACCCGCGATCTCTGGTGATCTAACTTCACATAACATATCTCCGGCTGTGGCAGGGTTACGGTAACACTATCCTTACTTTGTACAATATCCTCCTTACGTATCCTGGTAAGATCTATGCATGCGGTTACCTCTCCCACGGCTACAAACAGCACACGAGAATCAGGCAGCAGCATATGCAGTTCTTTTTTCTCTACCACGTCTTTCATGGCATACTTAACCAATTCCAGTTTACCCATGTTCACTATTTTTGACACCATCGCGTCTTCAGTGATCTCGGTACGGGTAGTGGTAAATTCGTGTTTGATATAAAAGAACAGGAAAATTAAAAACCCGGTAATAATTAGCGCGAACATTAAGGTAAGCGAAACCCTCGAACGTGTGTTAAGCATAAAAATGTTTTTAAATAGCTACAAAACAAAACAGCGATGGTTTTGCCATCGCTGCCTGTATTTGCTTTAAGCTTTTATTAAGCGTAAGTAACGTTTAAAGTGATAGGCACATTAAGCGCTTTTGAAACTATACAATTAGCTTTAGCGCCTTCGGCTACTTCTTTAAATTTAGCTTCATCAACACCATCAATAACCGATGCTTTAAGCTCCAGGTGTATACCTTTAATTTCAAGAGCCTGCATATCCAGGTCTAAAATGGCTTCTGTTGTAAGGTCGCCCGGTTCAACACCTACCTGAGATAGCGCGGCGCTTACCGCCATGGTAAAACAACCTGCGTGAGCAGCGGCAATTAACTCTTCCGGGTTGGTGCCAACGCCTTCTTCAAAACGGGTTTTAAATGAATATTGTGTATTATTAAGTGTGGTGCTTTGGCTGCTGATCTCGCCTTTACCACTTTTTAAATTGCCATTCCAATGTGCATTTGCTGTACGTTTCATGTTTGTTTAATTGATTATGAGTATATACTAAAATAAGATGTTCTATAGATATTCAAAATAATTTTAATGTTACCATTTCGCCCGCTCATACTGTACAGGCCACTTCACCTCTTGGCCCAACTCATGCGCGGCCCGCAGCGGGAAGTTAGGATCGCGCAGGAGTTCACGCGCCAGCAGCACTACGTCAGCCTGCCCGTTTTTAATGATCTCGTTGGCCCGCGCCGGCTCTGTTATCAAGCCTACGGCCCCGGTCAGGATATCAGCGTTCTCTTTTACGGCTTCGGCAAACTCCACCTGGTAACCCGGTTTCAATGGTATTTTCGCACCTGCAGCGTTGCCGCCGCTTGAGCAGTCAATGAGGTCTACGTTTCTTTGTTTAAGTAGTTTGGCTAATGCGATAGAATCATCAACACTCCAGCCGCCCTCAACCCATTCTGAAGCTGAAATGCGTACAAAAAGCGGCAGATCTGCAGGCCATACGGCATTTACAGCATCAACCGTTTCCAGTAAAAAACGTACCCGGTTATCAAAAGAACCGCCATATTCATCACTGCGTTTGTTACTTAGCGGAGAAAGAAACTGATGAAAAAGATAGCCATGCGCGCCATGTAATTCCAGTACTTTAAAACCCGCTGCCAGTGCCCTTACAGTAGCGGCTTTAAAATCGGCGATGATGTTACTTATGCCAGCCTTATTCAATTCATGCGGCGCTATTTCATTTTCATAGAAAGGGATGGCACTCGGAGCAACAGTTTCCCATCCGTTTGGTTCTTCGGGAGCTATTTGTTTGCCCCCGTTCCAGGGCTCGGCATGGCTGGCCTTACGGCCGGCGTGAGCAAGCTGTATACCCATTACAGCACCCTGCTGCTCTGCAAAAGAGATGATCTCTTTAAGCTTTTCGATATGCTCGTCTTTCCAGATACCCAGATCGGCAAAGCTAATACGGCCTTCGGGTGAAACAGCGGTGGCTTCTGTTATAATTAAGGCCGCGCCGCCAACCGCACGTGCGCCAAGGTGTACCAGGTGCCAGTTATTGGCAAAGCCATCTGCAGCCGAATACTGGCACATGGGCGATACCACTATGCGGTTCTTAAACTCGATACTTTTTATTTTTAAAGGAGAAAACAGATGCGCCATTGTTATTTGTTTTTTTGCCAAATATGGTCAACCTTAAACAGCCTGCGTTCAGCGGTTTGTCATAAACCCTGCACAACAGACATATTTACTTACAAATGAACAATGGGGCTTGTTTTATAAGCGGAACTTTACGAAACAACTCAATGCTATATTTAAGGAGTTGTTAAGGCCACAGGTAAAATTTTTCCATTGAAGAACTTATGACCGGTTAATGCGAAATCGGCAATGTATTTACCCATCTCAAAAGCCATCACCGGCGACTCATACCCCGGGAACGCTTTCTCCAGCATCTCGGTTTGTGCCGACCCCAGCGCCAGGCAGTTTACCTTTATACCTTGTTCGGCAAACTCCTGTGCCAGGCATTCTGTAAGGGTGTGCAAGGCAGATTTGGATGCCGAATAGGCTGATAAACCATTGAACTTTGAACTACCCTGGAAACCGCCCATGCTACCAATGTTTACTATATGAGAACCATTGCCCATAAATTGCAGCAGGTTTTGTATTACACGCACATGGCCCAGGTAATTACTTTGCAGCATTTCTACAAAATCCATCTCCTGTAACTCCATAAATGGTTTATTGATGAGCACGCCGGCATTATTGATGAGCACATCCACCTTACCATCCATATTTGCGGCAATAAATTGTTGTAAGCCTTGATAATCGTCATGTACAATATCAAACGCTATCGCGTATAGCTCGCAATCGGGGTTGAGGCTTTGAGATATCTCCAATAGTTTTTCGAGTTTCTCCTGCGATCGCGATAAGGCCATCACCTTATGCTTCCCTTTGGAGGTAATTTCAATTACAGCTTCGAAACCTACGCCACTGCTGGCTCCGGTAATAATGATGTTCATAGATATCAGATATTGGCTACTACAAATCTATAAAATTATCTATACCACCAATTTCTCTGTAACAGGATGCGCTATCAGGTAAAGCCCGTCTTCTATCAGCTTTTTATATTCAGGCTCTGTTGCGGCTTTGGTAAGCAAAGACTGACGTATTTCCGCAGCAAGCTTAGGTTCCGCGTCGTTATGATCCAGCAGTTCCAATATCTCAAGCGCGCATAACCAGTCGTCATGATGGTATTTTTGCAGCATCATCCACACATTACCTAAAAAACCAAAATCGCCCCCCTTATGGCGCCGGTTGCGTACCTGCTGGTAAAGCTTGTGCAGTTCTATGGTATGTTGATCATAGTTTGGGTGATGGGTGCGGATGTCTGATTTTTGCGCTATTTCAAGAAAAGCATCCTTATCAGCCGCCCCGCAGAATACCGAAACAATACGATCTCCTACCGCCATATCATATTCGCCCCACGCAGGGTCAAACAACACATTACCCTGCTTATCCGTTGCCGTGCAGCCGGTAAAAGTGATCAGTTGTATTTTGCCACCATCAGTAAGGACGGCCTTTATTTCCCCCGATACCTGTATACCGCTTTTGAATTTAAGCATAGTATGCTTTCCCTGCTCAATGCCTGCTTCAATCAGTTCTTCGGTATTTAGGTCTTCCAAAGGTTTATCAACACCTGCAAGCGAACCAACCGGAGAGCTAAAGCCATCCTTATGATAATCTTTGCCGTGCCCCTTTAGCTGCTTGTTATTGTATGCCAAAGCCGACGGACCGGTTGTTTTGATAAAAGCCGGTGAACCGTTTTCAACTATCATATCCGTAAAAGTGCCCGAAACCTGCAATCCTGAGCTATAAACAGCCGTGCAGGTATTTTTACTATCGATAGCTTTTTGCATTCCATAAACACCACCTCTTCGGAACGACATGGTATCGGCAAACTGCTCCAGCACATCAATCAGGTTCTGGAAAGTTGGCGTTACAAAAAGCTGCGGCTGTGGTTTGGTAATATCATAAGGGTAATTAACCGCGTCTATGGTGTAGGGTAGTTTTTTTACATGAGCCTGCATGCAACTGGCGCTCTCTCCTATTGAGGATAACAAGCCAGCTCCATAAATTTTAGGGTCGTCCAAACCGCCTATCAGGCCGTACTCAACCGTCCACCAGTGCAATCGGCTTAACAGGGCCATTTCAGACGGTTCACCCATATTGGCCTGCTGCCACTCTACCCGCTCTTCGGCTTTTTGTATTTCCACGGCATCGGCATCAGGCATTTCCTTAAGAATGGATAACGCCCTTATGGCTTCATACAACTCAAAATCCTGCGCGCTGAACATTGCTTTCGCGCCTATCGAGCCAAAGTAGCTTAAATAATTGTGGTAATCTTTATCCGCAATTATAGGCGCGTGCCCCGCCGACTCATGTATGATATCCGGCGCAGGTGTATATTCAATATGTTTTAACTGGCGAATATCCGCTGCGATAACCAGCACACGGTAAGCCTGGTATTCCATAAAAGCCGCAGGCGGTATAAAGCCGTCTACGGTAACAGCGCCCCAGCCAATTTTGCCTAAAGCGTTATTCATTTCCTGCAGGTCTGGAATCTTCTCAATAGTTAAACCCGCTTTTTGCAAACCGGGTATATAAGGGTAATAAGCTACATCTTTAAGATAACTGTAATTCTGCCGCATTACATAACGCCACACGGCATGGTCAACCGGTGTGTAATGCTCATAATGCTGATCAACTATAAATTGCTTTAAATGCGCGGGCAGCGCGGCAACCTGCGCGTTGTTAAAATCATTAAATCGGCTCATTTCGGTTTTGCTGGTTATAAACAAAACGTAAAACTAAGCAATAGGTTGGCGAAGAGCCAACAAACAGATTATAATTCTATTTTATCGATAAATGCGAGAATATTATTTCGAATTTTCAATTTCACTATCAAGCGGTTCTTCCATTTTAGGCAACCCATCTTCTAACCGGCTCGGGCGGATCACATAGTACACACCCAATAAAGCTACAAGTAATGATATGATGTAGAAAGTGCCGGGTAAAAAAGTAGCAAGGCTCTCATCCATAGGGAAAACTTTGGTAAGCTGCAGGAACACGGTTTCGCGGATACCGGCACCGCCAATACTGATAGGGATAATGGTAGCCAGAGCTGAGATAAGAAACGACAACAGATACGGAGAATACTTACCGGTAAAATCCTGACCTATCATCACAAAAACAATGGCTATTACCTGCAGGCTTTGCACGCCTATTGCCTTTAAATGCGCCTGCCAGAAGTAATGCGTATACTCCCGGAAAAACTTGTAGGCAACAAAATAATATATAGCCGACGCTGCAACAAATATGCTTAAGGGGATACCGATATGGATATCGATCTGCGGGATCAGAAATATCAGCGCGATAATGATCAGGCCGATAGCCCAAAGTCCGCTGAGCCTGTCAAACATGATGGCCCAAAATACCTTTTTGGCCGGTAGTTTATAGTTTTTGTGAAGCAGGTATATCTTGTAACCATCGCCACCTATACCGCCCGGTAACAAGAAATTATAGAACAACCCTAAAAGATACAAGCGAAAGTTAAACCTCGGGTCGAGTTTTAACTTGATGGATTTAAAGAAGCTGGATAAGCGCCATGAAGAAATCACCATCGACGCGAAAAAGCTTAGCAAAGCGGCCAGCATCCACCAATAATTGGCATGCAGCAAGCGGTACTTCACTTTCTCTAACGGTACCTTCCTGAATACAAAGTATAACAGAACGCCCGTTACAATGAATTTAAGCAATACTTTGGTAATGCTCCATAACCGTTGCTTCCATGTTTTGGGGGCAACCAGTTCCTGTGCTTCGTCTTCCTCTGTTTGCGCTAAGTCTTTCATGCGGGTGCAAAGGTAATAAATTAGTGATTAGTTGATTTGCTATTAGTTATTAGAGATTTGTGATTGGATATTAATTAATATAGCATTAACCTTTACTTAAACACCCAACAAACTTTACAATTAGATGAGTGGTACTGATCAACTAATCTCTAATTAACTAATCTCCAGTCTTTAAAAAACCGTATTTTTGCGGCAAATTTCATAAACGCTATGGGTAAGGTACAAGTAGGTATTGTGCAGATGAGCTGCACCGCAAACAAACAGGAAAACCTGGATAAAGCTATTGTTAAAGTGCGCGAAGCTGCGGCCAAGGGTGCTCAGATAGTTTGTTTACAGGAGCTGTTTACGTCGCTTTATTTTTGCGATGTTGAGGATTACGACAACTTTGCATTGGCCGAAGCTATTCCTGGCCCATCAACAGATGCTTTGTCTGCCGTTGCGGCTGAGTTGGGGGTGGTGATCATTGCCTCATTGTTTGAGAAACGCGCGCAGGGTGTTTACCATAACACTACCGCCGTTTTAGATGCCGATGGCGCCTACCTGGGCAAATATCGTAAAATGCATATTCCCGATGATCCGGGTTTTTATGAAAAATTTTACTTTACTCCCGGCGACCTGGGCTACAAGGTTTTCAAAACCAAATTTGCTACCATAGGTGTGTTGATCTGCTGGGATCAGTGGTACCCGGAGGCTGCCCGTATTACTTCATTAATGGGTGCGGAAATATTATTCTACCCTACCGCTATTGGTTGGGCAACAACGCAAGACGAAGCAACCAACACCAAACAATACAACGCATGGCAAACCATACAACGCAGCCACGCAGTGGCAAATGGCGTACACGTGGTAAGCGTTAACCGTGTTGGCGAAGAAGCCGGTGTTAAATTCTGGGGCGGTTCATTTTTTGCCGATCCGTTTGGCGAGCTTTTGCACCAAACTACGGTTGATGAGGAAGAAGTGATCGTGAAAGAACTTGACCTTAACAAAACTGACTATTACCGCAGCCACTGGCCGTTCCTACGCGATAGAAGGATTGATTCTTATCAACCGATTACGAAGAGGCTTTTGGACAACGATTAATTAGTCCATAGACGATAGTCGATAGACCATGGTTAAAAGAAAAAATGGCGTTTAAGTTTGAAAGCTTACAAGTTTGGCAACGGGCATTAGACCTCACAGAAGATGTCGATAGTTTAACTAAACGTAGTTTTCCTAAAGAGGAAACCAATATTCTTACCTCGCAAATTAAAAGAGCTGCAGATTCTGTTGTTCTTAATATTGCAGAAGGATGTACTGGTCAAAGCAATGCAGTTTTTAAACAATTTCTTGGGTATGCCTTACGCTCGGCAATCGAAGTGGTTTCATGCCTGTTTATTGGAAAAAGAAGAAAAATAATTAACGATACAGATTTTCAGAAGCTTTATGAAGATTATCAGGCTTTATGCAAGATGATTACAGCGCTGCGAAATACATTATAAAACTCCCACTATGGACCATCGACCATTGACTATCGACTATCCTGCTATCGCAGGATTCCACTTCCCTGCCGAATGGGCACCGCAAACCGCTATGTGGCTTAGCTGGCCGCATAAGGAAGCTTCTTGGCCGGGCAAGATCGACCTGATATACCCTAAATACTGCGAGTTTATCAAGGTGGTTTCTGAAGGGCAGATCGTTCGCATTAACGTAGCTGATGCGCAGATGGAAGCTTTTGCTAAACAGCAATTACAAGCCGTTGGTGCCGACTTAAGCAAGGTTGAGTTTTACCACTTCCCCACCAACGATGCCTGGTGCCGCGATCATGGTCCGGCGTTTTTGGTGAATTACGAGGAAAAGAAAAAGGTAGTTGTAGACTGGGGCTACAATGCCTGGGGCGATAAATATCCTCCTTATGACCTGGACGATGTGATCCCTACCAAAATTGCGCAGCATTTTGGCCTGCCGGTTTACCATCCCGGCATTGTGATGGAAGGCGGCTCGGTTGATTTTAACGGCGCGGGCACGGTGTTAACTACCACCGCATGTTTGTTGAACCAGAACCGCAACCCGCATTTAAACCAGCAGCAGATCAAGGGCTACCTGCAAAAATATTACGGCGTTGAACAGGTACTTTGGCTGGGTGATGGTATTATAGGCGACGATACCGACGGCCACATTGACGATATTACCCGTTTTGTAAATACTGATACCGTGCTTACCGTTGTCGAGGAAAACAAGAACGACGAGAACTACCACATTCTACAGGAGAACCTGCAAACCCTTAAAACCATGCGTTTGCTTAACGGTAAGCAACTGAACATTGTAGAACTGCCAATGCCTGACCCGGTTATTTATGAAGATCAGCGCTTACCTGCATCTTATGCTAACTTCTACATTGCCAATAAATCGGTAGTGGTGCCAACCTTCCGTTCGAAGAACGACGACAAGGCACTGGAGATCATTCAAAGCTGCTTCCCTGACAGAAAAGTGGTGGGAATTGATTCAACTGATATTATCTGGGGGTTGGGGAGTTTCCATTGTTTGAGCCAGCAGGAGCCAAATGTTTAAGCGCTATTAAATTATAGCTAAGGGGAATGATAAGCATTCCCCTTTTTTGTAATGTATGGTTTCCACAAATTTTTCACCGACAATTCATCCGCTTTTACCGACATCTTTAATGATGTTGCCCATATTAGGTTGGCTAATCGGCAACGTTAGTTTAGATTTGGTTAACATTTAATTCAAGATTCACCATGTACAACAATATAAATACCCCCGACCGCTCTAAAAGCAAAGTGATGCTTGGAGCCATCCTGCTTATTGTAGGCGTGTACCTTTTGTTAAGGCAATTAGGTATACTTTTCATTCCCGATTCTGTAGACCTGTGGCCATTGTGGTTAATTTTCTGGGGTTTAGTGATCGGCGCACGTAACCATTTTCAAAAATCATCCGGCATTATCCTTATCGGCCTGGGTGTTATCTTCATGATCACCGAAAACATTCATAACGCCGATGGCTTTATTTGGCCGGCCGCTATTATCGCCCTTGGCTTTTGGATCATGTCAAAAAAGAGCCACAAGAATGTACCTAACTTTGACAACAACTACTGGGATAAAAAATACCGTGCAGATGTTACCGAAGAAAAGCCATTGACCGACTTTAGCAGCACGGTTAATGCTGATGCCGAAAGCGGTACTACAACTGATGTGCCTCCCGTACAACCTGCTGGCAGCATGCCTCCGCCACCTTCACGTGATGATTTTTTAGACGCCACAGCCATATTTGGCGGTGTTAACCGCACCATTGTATCTAAAAACTTTAGGGGCGGCGACCTTACCAACATATTTGGCGGCACTGAGATTGATTTTACCCAGGCCGATATTAATGGCCAGGTGATCATTGATATTACCCAGGTATTTGGCGGCACCAAACTAATTGTACCGGCCAACTGGCATGTGGTATCAGATATGGCCTCCATATTTGCCGGGGTGGATGATAAACGCATTAAAACAGCACAACCCGGCAGCCCGGATAAAATACTGATTCTTAAAGGTGTTTCCTTATTCGCGGGTGTAGATATAAGGAGCTATTAATATCAAGAGCCTGTCGCCTAATACTGATCATAAGGTGACAGGCTCTTGAAATGTTCCCTTTAGGGATGGGGCTTTAAATAGTATTATAAACTAATAAACTACAAGTGACATGAACTGGTATGTAGCAAAACTGGTTTTCAGGGTAATTAGTGGCAACGGCGACCATAGCGCCCAGTTTGATGAGCAACTAAGGCTCATTAACGCCGAAACCGAACAACAAGCTTTCGAAAAAGCCAGCGCCATAGGTTACGCGAGCCAGGATAGTTTCCTGAACGTGCAGAAACAAACGGTAAGGTGGCAGTTTATTGATGTGGCCGAACTAAACCTGCTTAACGGCCTTGCTGATGGCACCGAGCTTTACTACAACATACACGAAGCACCCGACCCTGACCTGTACATTAAATGGGCGCATCATAAGAGCGCGCTATTAGGCGTGAGAAACTAAACTTAAACTAATAATAAAAAAGCTGTGGCTGCGTCACAATTATCAACCTCCAAGTTATTTACCGCATTTGCTATTTGTGGCTTAGTGTGGGCCGCCTTACAAGGCTATATTATACATAGCTTTGGCTTTGTGTGGCTTACATCGGTAATTGATGCCGCTTTAAGCGCTGTTTTATTGGCCATTGCCTGCTGGCTCATTAACAACAACCTGCGTTATTACCAACCCGATAAAGAGAGCTATTTTTACCTGTTTATATGGTGCGCTGCGCTTGCCATTGCTTGTGTTGCCGGCTGCCGTTATATATTGCCGCTGTTTAACCTGGGGCAGGTATATTTTAATTTCCTGCAGCAATCACTGGAAATACGCTTTTTTACCACCTTTTTGGCGCTGGGCTGGATGGCCATGATCAGTGCGTTATGGTATACCCAGCTTGACCACAAGCGCACCGAACAACGTAAAACCGAGGCCGAAAAACTGGCTCGTGATGCAGAGCTCTATAACCTGCGCCAGCAACTACAGCCACACTTCCTGTTTAACAGTTTAAATTCTATTAACGCGCTTATAGGCTTTAAACCGGAGCTGGCCCGAAAAATGATCCATCAGCTTTCAGATTTTTTGCGTGGCACACTTAAAAAAGACGAGCAATTATTAGTGCCTTTGAATGATGAGCTGGCACATTTGAATTTATATCTGGAGATTGAAAAAGTACGTTTTGGCCACCGCCTGCAAACAGAAATAAGCTGCGATAAAGCCTGTGGCGAAGCCATGCTGCCTTCGCTTTTATTACAGCCATTGGTAGAGAACGCCATTAAATTTGGTTTGTATGATACAACTGATTCCGTTACCATTAGCGTACGTGCCGAGGTAGAAGACCAGTACCTGGTAATTATGATACAAAACCCGTACGACCCCAAAACTTCGCGCCCACGTAAAGGCACCGGTTTTGGGTTAAGCGGTGTACAGCGCAGGCTTTATTTGATATTTGCACGTAACGACCTGATGGAAACTCACGCAAATGATAATATATTTACAACCATTATAAAAGTACCGCAGTTATGAAACGCGCTTTGATTATTGACGACGAGCCGCTGGCTCGTATGGTTGTATTGGAATATTTGCAGGATTTTAAAGACCAGATAGAGGTATTACAAGAATGCGGTGATGGTTTTGAAGGCTTAAAAGCGATACAACAGCTACAACCCGACCTCGTTTTCCTGGATGTACAGATGCCTAAGATAAACGGCTTTGAGATGCTGGAACTGGTTGATACCCCCCCGGCGGTAATATTTGCCACCGCTTTTGACGAATACGCCATAAAAGCTTTTGAAGCCCACGCCGTTGATTACCTTTTGAAGCCATTTAGCAAAGAACGTTTCCATAAAGCGATAGAAAAGTATTTGGCCATAAGCCCGGCTAACACTACCACAAAAAATACCGAAACTTTACTGGAAGCCGCCGCGCAATCGCCCGCGCAAAACGAGCGCATTGTGGTTAAAACCGGCACTAAGGTGAAAATTATTGCCGTGCAGGATGTTGAATACCTGCAGGCTGATGACGATTATGTAAGCGTGGTAACCGCCGAAGGTGCATTTCTGAAAAACAAAACGATGGCCTTCTTCGAGAAAACACTCGATCCGGGGCAGTTTGTACGTGTACACCGCTCCTATATGGTGGCCATTTCACAAATAACCCGGTTAGACCCGTACGAAAAAGACAGCCATTTAGCCATTCTGAAATCAGGCGCTAAAATACCCGTGAGTAAAACCGGCTATGTGAAACTAAAACAGGTGCTGGGGATTTAAGACACCAGGCTCGATCACTGTATACTGGAATTTTCATTCTATAGCACGGTTTGATGGGTGATAGTTACCTTTCCATTTGCCATAGTTTATCTGTCACAATTGCTTTTTCAAAGGCCTGTTTAAACTGATCACAGTTGTTAAACTTAAGCTGCGGGATTAACCTGCTTTCCAGGGTCAGGCTGAATTGATCATCCTCGAATGGCCAGGGCGTTACAGTAAGTTTACCGCTTTCTTTACGCATAAGTTTGTATTGGGTATCATCAGGCCCCTGGCTTACTTCAATAACCCTTTTCTCGGGCTGCACCTCATGCTGTGCAAGCAGTAGTGAAAACGCGTCGCACCATTCCATTATGCCATAAGCTTTCTGCACTTCTGCTTCAGTGAGTTTTAACTCTTTACACCATTGCTTTTGTAAATGCTTCTGTTCTTTTATAAAAGCCTTTACCTGCGGGTTGTCATTTGCTTCTGCCGAGTGCAAAAACTCCATATGGATAGAGGTAAGCAAGGCAATGAACCTGCTTTTAGATAGTGAAAAATGATGCAGGCGACGACAATGTTCAGCCTCAAACTTTTTCATAGCAAAGTTAACAGGCCCACCTTGTTCGGTGAGCAGGTCCTCTGCTTCCAACTCGGTTTGAGCATCATCATGATCGGCAATCGCAATAAGGGTTTCTGCCCACCGTTCGGGCTGGCCTTTAATACGCCAATGCATAGCCACTTGCGCGGCAAGCAGCCCGTGCGCGCGTTGTGTTATAATTTCCCAGCCTTTTTCCGTGTAGTTAACGATCATTAAAAGTATAATGATCAAAAAAGGAAAATGTTTAATTCAAACCCACCTGTTATTCGGGTACAGTATAAATACACTATTCTGCCAGCAGCGCCATCCAGGCCTCTGTAACGCGGCCCTGCTCAAGTAGTTGTTTGGCGTAAAGGTGTAATTGCAGCTCGCGTGTGCGGCTATCGCCGATGGTGGCATCAAATATTTGCTTGATCTCGTCGCGTTGGATATATTCTTGTATAGCCTCATCGTCAGGCAAAGCCTCAACATTACCTAACTGGCCAAGGTTATTGCCTGTTAACACGGTTGAGTTTCTTATGGCTGCTGGTATACTATCTACCCCTATGCCGATAGTGCGCACAGGCTTTGCTACTTCAAACAGATTACCTGCATTAACACGGCAATACCAATCGGCTCCCAGGCGGGCCACCAGGTCGGTCTTAGTTTGATCGATGCCGGTACCGGCATTATTCAATATTTCATCCTTGATGTGGATAACCTTCACTTCGGCAATAATGAGGTTTCCCGCGCCGGGGCCATCGCCTAAGGCTATAATGTCTTTGATAGCGCACTCTAATTGTACCGGCGATTCGGCAACACGCGGCGGTTTTACCAGGTCTGAGGGTTGTTCCGTTAAACCTGCTTTAACAAATTCATTTACTCCCGCGGGGTATTCAACACTGGAGAGCGACACCTGCTGCACCATATCGTAACTAACAATGTTGATGACACATTCTGGTACTTCTTTAATATTTTCCAGCGTGTGTTTGGTAGTATTGTCCCTTACCCTGCGCGACGCCGAGAAAACACAAATAGGCGGGTTAACACTAAACAGGTTAAAGAAGCTGAACGGACTAAGATTTACATTACCCTGTTTATCAATGGTTGATGCCAGGCAAATAGGCCGCGGCGCCACCGCATGGTTAAGATAACTTTGGATCTGGAGCGGGGAAAGATCTTTTGTCTGGAGGGTTAGCATGGTATTTTATGATCAAACCATGTTATTACCAGCGATAGCGTAGCAATCTTATTAAACCGGCGTTACAGACCTGCTTATGAGATTGCCACGTCGATACGCTCCTCGCAATAACATGGTGATATTTTTTACTTCTTCAACTTCAAAATAGAAAACTCGCTATCAGCTTTCTTAATTACGTTACCTAATACTCCCAAGCCGGTTATTTCCATTTCAACAAGGTCATTTGGCTGCAGCCATTGGGTTTGGTAATTGGCATCGTTTAACAAGCCGGTACCATTAAGCTCAAGAAAGCATCCTGTACCTACTGTGCCTGAACCAATTACATCGCCCGGCAAAACATCACAGCCATAAGCACACCTTTCAATGATCTCTGCGAAGGTCCAGTCCATATCCCCCATATTACCCATGCTTACCTGCTTGCCGTTTACGTGGCATTTCATTTCCAGGTTATAATTAGCGCCAACGTGCCCCTCTTTAGCAGGCACTTTGTATTGTTCCAACTCATCGGGCGTTACCAGCCAGGGTCCTATCACGGTCGAAAAATCTTTTCCCTTTGCGGGGCCAAGGTTCAGCAACATTTCCTCCATTTGCAGGGTACGTGCGCTCATATCGTTCATGATCATGTAACCGGCTATATAGCTATCGGCCTCTACCGCTGTGATATTGCGGCCTTTTTTATTTAGCACAACGGCAACTTCCAGCTCAAAGTCAAGCTTCTCGAAATGATCGGGCATACACTCTATTTCACCAGAGCCTTGTATGGCATTGTGGTTGGTGAAATAGAAAATAGGGTACTGGTCAAACTCGGGTATCATTTCTACCTTACGGTTGCGGCGAGCGGCGGCAACATGCTGCCTAAAGGCGTAGCCGTCGCGGCATGATGTTGGGTGCGGAACAGGTGCCATCAGCTCATAAAAAAGTTCTTCCTTAGCCTCAATCTTACCGCTTTTAATATCTTCGTTAACGCGTCTGGCATGTTCCATCAATTCATCGCCTCCCCACAAAAATTCGTTCATGTTATCGGGTATCAGCTTATCACACGAGTTAAGGTTGTAAATGTGCCCGTTTACGTAAACGCCAAGGTGCTCTCTGTCTTCGGTTTTATACGATACTAATTTCATAAGGCGGTAATTGGTATGCGCCAAAACTAAACATTTTTGCTTTTGTTGAGCAAAAAACTATGCTTGCATATTAAATAAATTCCACTTAATTTCGTTTATCTTATGATGAGCATCAACAAACAATTCTACTTTTCCCTTGGCCTCACCTCTATGAGCAGGTCGGCCATGTTCAGGGATGCGGTGCTTGCCAAAATTGTTTTGGCGCAGTTCTAACGCCGCTGTTGTAAGGTTTTAAAGTCGAAAGGTTGGAATGTTGTTCCGGCTTTTCTAAAAAAACCATCTCTAATTTCAAATGTTTGATTATTAATTTGTTAGGGTAAAGTTTTTCAACTTTACAACCTTTCACCATTCCAACATTTAAACTAACCAATTATGCCAATTTATCATACCTTAGGGAGCATCCCGCATAAGCGACATACCCAATTCCGTAAACCCGACGGCAGTTTATACGCCGAAGAACTGGTTTCAACGGAGGGTTTTTCCAGTTTGTACTCGCTGGTATACCATACTTACCCGCCCACAATTGTTAAAGAGTTGGGCGAACCTTACTCTGTTGAACCTAAAATTGCCCGCGAGAAACACCTTAAACATACCAGCCTCATCGGTTTTAACATCAAACCGGAAGATGATTACCTGCAAAGCCGTAAACCGGTGCTGGTGAACAGCGATCTGCATATATCGCTTGCCGCCCCGCGCAAAAGCATGACGGATTATTTTTATAAGAACAGCCAGGCTGATGAGGTAATATTTATTCATGAGGGCACCGGAACGTTGAAAACGGGCTTTGGCAAACTGAAATTCGAATATGGCGATTACGTGGTAATACCCCGCGGTACCATTTACCAAATGGAATTTGACAGCGAGCAGAACCGGCTGTTTATTGTAGAAAGCTTTAGCCCCATACGCACGCCTAAACGCTACCGTAACCAGTATGGCCAGTTGATGGAACACGCGCCCTACTGCGAACGCGATATTAAACGCCCAACTGATCTGGAAACGCACGACGAGAAAGGCGACTTTAAAATACTGATCAAAAAACAAGGCCTTATCTACCCTTACATCTATGGTACACACCCTTTCGATTTTGTGGGATGGGATGGCTTCCATTATCCCTGGGCATTTTCTATACACGATTTTGAGCCGATAACCGGCCGCGTACACCAACCACCACCCGTACATCAAACATTTGAGGGGCACAATTTTGTGATCTGCTCTTTTGTACCGCGTAAGTTTGACTATCACCCACTGTCTATACCTGCTCCTTACAACCACAGCAATGTGGATAGTGATGAGGTGCTTTATTACGTAGATGGCGACTTTATGAGCCGCAAGCATGTGGTAAAAGGTCAAATTACGCTGCATCCCGGCGGTATACCACACGGCCCTGCACCGGGCTCGGTTGAAAAATCAATAGGCAAAGAATCTACCGAGGAACTTGCGGTTATGATAGACCCCTTCCGCCCGCTAATGCTAACGGAGGATGCCGTAAATATTGAAGACGGAGATTATTATAAAAGCTGGATCTCTTAGTTGTTGGAAGGTTGAAATGTTATAACGTTTAAAGGTTACCCTGTGACCGATGCCAGGCAACATTATAACTTTCCAACCTTGAAACCTTTAAACATAAAAAACAAAAATGGAAACACTAACAATAGATAAAAAAACAACATCAACCGATTTTTTGCCGCTTAACGGTACCGATTACGTTGAGTTTTACGTGGGCAACGCAAAACAGGCTGCGCATTACTATAAAACAGCGTTCGGTTTTCAGGACCTGGCTTATGCGGGCCCGGAAACCGGCGTGCGCGACCGTGCTTCTTACGTGCTGCAACAAGGTAAGATCCGCATTATGCTAACCACCCCGCTCCACTCAGATCACCCCATCAGCGAGCATATTAAAAAACACGGCGATGGCGTAAAGGCCCTTGCCCTTTGGGTAGATGATGCTTATGACGCGTTTGAGCAAACTACCAGCCGTGGCGCAGAAGCTTATTTGCAACCGCAAACCATTAAAGATGAGTTTGGCGAAGTGCGTACCAGCGGCATTAAATTATATGGTGAAACCGTACACCTGTTTATTGAACGTAAAAATTACAAAGGCGCTTTTCTACCGGGGTACGTAGAGCTTAAAACCAGCTACCACCCTACCGAAACCGGCTTATTGTATGTAGACCATTGTGTAGGTAACGTTGGCTGGCATAAAATGAACCAATGGGTTAACTTTTACGAAGACGTAATGGGCTTCCGTAACATCCTTACGTTTGATGATAAGATGATCTCGACCGAGTATTCTGCATTAATGAGTAAGGTAATGAGCAACGGTAATGGCTACGTTAAATTCCCGATAAACGAGCCGGCCGAAGGCAAAAAGAAAAGCCAGATAGAAGAATACCTGGAGTTTTACGAGGGCGAAGGTGTACAGCACCTGGCATTGGCCACGCATGATATTGTTAAAACCGTTACCGACCTGCAAGGCCGTGGCGTAGAATTTTTAACCGTACCTAACACTTATTACGACGACCTGATAGACCGCGTAGGGCATATTGACGAAGATCTTGAGCCGCTCAAGAAATTAGGCATACTGGTTGACCGTGATGATGAAGGTTATCTGCTGCAAATATTTACCAAACCGGTTGAGGATAGGCCAACCCTGTTCTTTGAGATCATCCAGCGAAAAGGCGCTAAATCTTTCGGTGCGGGTAACTTCAAGGCACTGTTCGAGGCTATCGAACGTGAACAGGAAGCACGTGGCAACCTGTAACAGTAAATCATATGCAAATTAAAACAAAGGCTGGTCACAAAAACCAGCCTTTATTTTTGCTTAATCGCTGTAGTTGTAATAAAGAGCTTTATCTATTAACTTAGCTGTAACTAATTATAAACACTATTGTTATCAATGCAATGAGTACAGCAGCATCAGCAAAAAGATTTCAGCTTGTCCCATTCATTATCAGCCTGGGTATAACTCTTGGGATAGGTTTTGTGGCATCTGTGTTTACACGGCCCGAAATTGAAGGCTGGTATGCAACCTTAAAAAAACCCACATTTGTGCCACCGAATTGGGCCTTCCCGGTCGCGTGGACTACCCTCTATATTCTTATCGCCATTTCGGCCTACCTGGTTTGGGCAAAACGCGATAAAAGCCAAACTTATAAAACCGCTGTGGTGATATACACCTTACAACTGGCCTTTAATTTTGCATGGTCTATAGTGTTCTTTGGCATGCACCAGATATTTGGCGCTTTACTGGTCATTATCGCTTTACTGGTGCTTATTATACTCAACATCAGTTGGTTCCATCGCTACAGTAAAACCGCGGCATATTTACTTGTACCCTATTTATTATGGGTATCATTCGCTACGCTATTAAACCTGAGTATTTTTGTATTTAACAAATAGAAAAAGTTTATTTTTATTGCGTTACTCTGCCACTATTTATGTTAACGCAAGTATGAAAAAACTGTTATTGATCTGTTTGTTAGTTATTTCGGCCCGCAGTTTTTGCTATGCGGATAAAGTAGCTATTGACCATTTCGTGGTTAAAGAAAACCCTTTTGCTACAGACGAGATAGCCTTTGTAGCCGTTGACACGGCCGGCACCATACAGGAAAAAGTTAACGGCATTTTTTCATTTACCATAAATGGGTTCACCGAAACCTTAACATTTGATAAAGGCACAGCTTTTTACAGGCATAAAATAGAAAAATCGAGCTTTGTTTACGCCCGCCACCAAAACGACGAAGGAACACACTCCGTACTCTATTATGTTTACAGGCACGATAGCAAGCTTTCGCCCGTAAAAATCAGCTGGATATTATTACTGGCTATCCCCATTGTACTTATCCTCATCGGCTACTTATTTAAAAGGCTTATCATTATTGCCATTATTGCCTTCTGCATTTTCCTGTATTTTAACCATAGTAATGGGTTAAGCATCCCTACGTTTTTCCAGAGTATTATAGACGGGTTAAAAGGAGCGTTTTAGGAGATTAGAGATTAGAGATTAGAGATTAGAGATTAGAGATTAGAGATTAGAGAGGAATGCTCTATTGCGATCGTTTGTTTGTTATTCCTTCACTATCTCCGACCACAAACCCCAATTACAAAAAATTAGAATGGCAAGCCTATACCAAAGTTGAGCTGCATAAAACCATAGTTATCGCCGTTGGTTTGCTGGTATTTGGTCTTAAAGGGGCCACCGCCAAAAAGTTCATTCATGTGTTTGAAGAATACCCATTGATCAGATCCCGTAAACTGCGGATCTTTAAACTTGAACGCGGCATCAAGCCTGAAAATAAAAAAGCTGAGATCAAACCGTAAACCTGTACCGATGCCAATTGCGGTGGACTGCCACAGGTTACCAAAACTGAACTCGCCGTTAGGGTTATCAGCTTGCTTATGTAAGCGCCAAACGTTACCCGCGTCAACAAAAAACGCCCCCTTTAGCTTAGAACCAAAAAAGTTATCGGCTATTTTATAGCGGTACTCGGCATTGGCCACAATTTTAACTTCGCCAAACTGGTCAAGATATTTTAACCTCGCGCGGGTGGTATCGGCCGCGCCGCCTACACCATAACTTGCACGGTTAAAATTACCGGGGCCCAGTGTACGTGGTAACCATGCGCGCATATCATTAGCGCCGCCCGCGTAAAAATTCTTTTCAAATATCAGTTGGTCGCTATTGCCGTAGGGTATACCAATACCCGGATTTATACGAAAGATAAACTGCCTTTCGCCACCCAGGCTACGGTACCAGCGGTAATCAAATTCGGTTTTAACGTACTGGGCAAACGTATATCCAAAAAGTGTACGGTGACCGAGTGTATCTTTAGGAGAGTTGGTAAGCTTACTTACAAGGGCCAGAAAATTGCCGCCTACATCCAGGTTACCCCTGAAATATATAAAGTTCTTATAAGAATTTAACTCGTTGGCATTGTACTGAAAGGTATACTGGCTTCCGGATGTAAAAGTGGTGCGCCCGATAAGGTATACGTACGAATAACGGTTCTGGCTAAGCAATTCGTTCTTTGCAATAGGATCAATGGTGCCGTTAGAGAACTCTATACTGATAGGTGTAATGGAGTGCTGCTTCCTGAAAGTTTCAAAAAAATCATACGTAACCGAGTTGATGAAACTGCGCCGCTCTACCAGCCCTTTCTGATAAAACAACTGAAAGTTAGACGCAAAAGTGGTATGCGGTACCCCAAACTTTGCCAGGTTAGGAAAGTCGAAAGGCAAAATGATACGCGGATATATCAGGCTCGCACCTATCCGGAAGTCCTGGTTTTGTATGCCTTTGGTACCTGCAAAGCCATTATCAAACAAAATACTCCAGTTAAGCTTTAGCTGTAATGCCGCGGCTTGTTTAAACATGTTGCGGTTTGTAAAGGTATTGCCCAAGTTATAACCATACCGGCCTCCGTTAAACAAAAATTCAGCCTCCACGCGGTCGCTCATGCGCTTAAGTGGTACAATATCAATTTTACTGTTAAGGCGGTTGGTACTGTCGGCCAGTTTTTCGTAAGTGGGGTTAGGCACGTTCCTGAAAACATTCAGTTCCGACAAGCGCGAGGTGGTCATCGTCTGCTTGTCAATATCATACATCTCCCCTTTTTTCTGGAAAATATAATCTGTTACGGTGCGGGGTTTAAAGCGTCCCGAAAAATCAACAAACCTGAATTGCGAATCAACCTGCAAGGTATCAGCCATGCCTGGTGTACGGCCGTTGCTGCGGGCAATAGTGATAAGCGTATTGTTAATGGTATATACCGGGTGTGCTGATTTGCCAGGCGGATTATCAATGATCATTACCAGGTCAACCACGCTTTTGTTCCAGTTAGAATCTGGGGTATAGGTAATGTACTGGCGGTAAAAATCAAAATAACCGTTCCGTTTCATCTCCTGGTAAAACTGGTCGCGGTCATAAGCCAGGCTATCGGTATCAAAACGGCTGCCTGGCTTTACGTGTGTGTACAGGTTGCGGGTATTGCGGTATATCTGGCGTACTTTGGGGTCGTAAATGCTATCCCTAAAATTCCGGATGTGGAATAGAGGACCTTGCTGGGCGGTAAAATACAGGGTAGCCTTACGGTTTTTTATACCGATGGAATCGGTCACCTTAGCTTTAAGATAACCCTTATTAACAAGAAATTTTTGTATCTGGTCGCGAGAAAAGTCAACCAGGTTGCTATCCAGTATGGCCGGTGCCTCCCCAATACTGCGCTTTCCTTTTTTACTAAAGGTATAGTAGATCTGCAGGTTAAGCCAGTTGTTGGGCTGCACCTCTTTATCTACATAATTAAGGGCCATTTCAGAGAATTCTTTGTCAACCCCTTTTATCACCACCTTTCGAACAATGGCCTGGTCTTTACGAATACCGCGCGTAACACTGCAACCCGAAGCAATTATCAGGGCCAAAATACTTAATATTGCAGTACGTAAAGTTAAAGGGGTATATGCTTTCAAAATCTCAAATCAGTTTACTTAACTCGTTACAACATAAAAAGTTTCGCAGGGAACATGGTTTATTTATAGTGGAGGGATATAAGTCAATAATTGAATTTGCACATTCCGGATACCACGTTAACACCATATACCATACGACTGACGCAACCCCAAAATTGCTTAATTTATCCCAAAAAATAAACTATCAGGAGATAACTTTAACCGAACTACAAAAAATAAGTGCGTTAAAGACCCCTGCTGACGCGCTTGCCACTATAAATATACCACAACAAACCGATGTTGACCCCCAGCGTTTAAAAAACAAATTTAGCCTGGTGCTTGATGGTGTACAGGACCCAGGTAATATGGGTACCATTATCCGCACGGCCGACTGGTTTGGTTTTACAGATATTATCTGCTCGGAAGATACCGTTGACGTTTACAACCCCAAGGTGGTACAAGCCACTATGGGTTCATTAGCACGGGTAAACGTACGCTATGTTAACCTGGTAGAATTTATTAAAGCACTTAAAATGCCTGTTTTAGGTACTTTGCTTAACGGAGAAATTATTTATACCACCCAATTGGGCCACGAGGGATTATTAGTTTTAGGGAACGAGGGCAATGGCATACGGCCTGATATACAGGCATTAATCACCAAAGCGGTAACCATACCCCGCGTGGGCAAGGCCGAATCATTAAACGTGGCAGTAGCTGCGGCAGTATGCTGTTCACAACTTGTTGCAAAAACCTATAAATAAAATTGATTAACAATAAATAATTACTATTTTTGCAGTCCTTAAAAATGGTCGGATGGCCGAGTGGCTAGGCAGAGGTCTGCAAAACCTCCTACAGCGGTTCGAATCCGCTTCCGACCTCAGGTATTAAAATATTAAAAACTAAAGTCATGGGTGTTACTCGTTTAAAAAGAAAAGATAGAAGAAATAAAACCACTTCTCGTTTAGAAGTTCAGTTCTTAAAACTGGCTACCAACATTGAATTAGGCAGCCGTTCTGCGCAGAAAAAAGGCAACCAGATTGAAAAAAACAACGAGGTTTTAGCTAAAGCTGCTGCTAACAACTAATCTTTTTTGAAGGAAATTAAAAAGGCGTATCGCTAACCGATACGCCTTTTTGTATTTGCAATATTTTTACAACAACCTCCCTACCGGGAAATTCTCCTTATTGTATATCTCTTTCCAGTAATCGCGCACAACCTTAAGATTGGGCACGTTGTACGATTCTTTTACCAGCTCCGCGAAATCAGTTCTTACCTGGCCTTTGTTAAGCCTGCCTAAAATAGCGTCGTTGTATGACGCAACCACCAGTTCAAATACATGAAACCTGGCTTCATCATCTAAATCGGCGCTTTTATAATAGTTAATAAATTCGGCTACCCTCGTTGGGTCAGAATTTACAATCCCCCAGTCTTGCGTATCGCCTGGGTCAAACTCTATCTTTAATGCCTTACAAACTTTTTTTAACGACTCTTCTACACTCATTATTTCCTTTTCAATATTTCCTTATTAATCCTGCCTATCAACCCGGGCCCTTCATAAATAAAGCCTGTGTAAAGCTGCACTAATGATGCTCCGGCGTTTAACTTCTCTATGGCATCTTCAGCAGAATGAATACCGCCCACACCAATTATCGGGAACGCCCCTTTGGATACCTCACTTAAATAACGGATCACTTGGGTTGATTTTTTAGCCACCGGCCTGCCGCTTAGCCCACCCATTTCATTTTTGTGCGGAGAGGTTAAGCCTTCCCTGTCAATGGTAGTATTGGTAGCAATAATACCCGCGATACCGGTTTGTTTAACGATATCGGCTATGTCATCCAGCTGCGAATGGGTTAGGTCAGGAGCGATCTTAAGCAGTATAGGGCGACTGATACCATTTTTACTATTGCGCTGCTGAAGGGTGTTCAGGATATGCATCAGCGGCTCTTTCTCCTGCAATTCGCGCAGGCCGGGCGTGTTGGGCGAACTTACATTCACCACAAAGTAGTCAACCACATCAAACAACCTGTCGAAACATTTGATATAATCGCTTACGGCATCCTCGTTAGGGGTTGCCTTATTTTTGCCGATATTTCCGCCAATAATCAGCGCTTGCTGGCCAGGCTTTAAACTGCGCCGGTAAGCGGCTATACGCTCTGCGGCAACATCAACGCCCAGGTTATTAAAACCCATGCGGTTAATGAGCGCGCTATCTGCCGGCAGGCGAAACATACGTGGCTTGGGGTTGCCGGGCTGTGGCAAAGGCGTAACGGTGCCCACTTCTACAAATCCGAACCCGAGGTTACCCATTTCGGCTATCATTTCGGCATTTTTATCAAACCCTGCTGCCAACCCTACCGGGTTTTTAAACTTTAAGCCAAAAACCTCCCGCTCAAGCCGCTTATCATCTATCCCCCAAACCCGTCTGCTTAAAGCCGCACCACCAGGAAACCGGTTAACCCGCTTTAAATTTCGGGTAACAAAGTAATGCACCTTTTCGGGATCGAACTTGAACAGCAGCGGCTTGATGAGTTGATACATGCCGCGAAGTTAATTATTTAGATCTTAGGGTTAAAGGTAAAAGGTTAAGGGTTTTAAATGAATGCTTTATATCAAGGCCTCCCACATTTTACTTTCGCCTTTTACCTTTCACCTCTCCCCCCAAAACCGTATCTTTGCGCCCGAAATGATAGCTATAAATAACCTTACGTTTGAGATTGGTGCGCGCGCGCTGTACGATGAAGCTAACTGGCATATAAAACCCGGTGAAAAAATTGGCCTTATCGGTGCTAATGGTACCGGTAAAACCACGCTGCTGAAGATAATAGTTGGTGATTATAAACCAACATCGGGCACTATATCCATGGCTAAGGACCTTACCATGGGCTACCTTAACCAGGACCTGCTATCTTACTCTTCCGATAAAAACATTGTGCATGTGGCCATGGAGGCTTTTGAGCGCCAGAACCAACTGCATGACGAGATAGAAAACCTGCTGAAAAAGCTGGAAACCGATTACAGCGAGGACCTGTTAAACAAACTAAGCGACAAACAGCATGAGTTTGAACTGCTTGATGGTTATAACATTGAATATAAAGCCCACGAAATATTAGCGGGTTTGGGCTTTAGTGAGGCGGACTGTCAGCGTAAGCTCAGCACCTTTTCGGGTGGCTGGCGCATGAGGGTAATGCTGGCTAAAATACTTTTACAGGCACCGGATATTTTGTTACTGGATGAGCCTACCAACCACCTTGACTTACCATCCATTCAATGGCTGGAGGATTATTTAAAATCTTTTGAAGGCGCTATCATCATTGTGTCGCACGACAGATGGTTCCTGGATAAGGTGATTAACCGCACGGTAGAATCACGCAAGGGCAAGCTTACCGTATATGCCGGTAATTACAGCTTTTACCTGGAAGAAAAAGAACTTCGCTCAGAGATACAACGTGGTGAGTTTAAAAATCAGCAGGCTAAAATACGCCAGGAAGAGCGCCTGATCGAGCGTTTCCGCGCTAAGGCTTCTAAAGCTAAAATGGCGCAATCACGTATAAAAATGCTGGACAAGATGGAGCGTGTGGATGATGTGGATGATGATAATCCTGAGGTGAACTTCAGCTTTAAATTCAGCAAACAGTCTGGCAGGCATGTGGTAACTTTAGAACATATCACCAAGAAATATCCGGGCATTGATATTCTGGAAGATGCCGAAGCTGTAATAGAAAAAGGCGATAAGATAGCGCTGATAGGTGCCAACGGTAAAGGTAAATCAACCCTGTTACGCATTGTTGCAGGCGCCGATAAAGACTTTGAAGGCACCGCGCAAACCGGCCACAACGTTACACAAACCTTTTTTGCGCAACACCAGTTAGAGAGCCTTCACTTGGAAAACCAGATATTACAGGAATTGCAATCTTTCGCGCCCAAACACACCGATACGGAGCTGCGCTCGATATTAGGCTCTTTCCTGTTTACCGGCGATGATGTTTTCAAAAAGATAAAAGTACTATCAGGTGGCGAAAAATCGCGTGTGGCGTTGGCTAAAGCGCTCACCGCAGATGCTAACTTCCTGGTACTGGATGAGCCTACCAACCACCTGGATATGGCTTCAGTGAATATCCTGATACAGGCGCTGCAACAATACGAAGGTACGGTGATCGTGGTATCGCATGACAGGTACTTCCTGGATAATGTGGCTAACAAAATTTGGTTTATTGAAGACCAAAAGATCAAACAATATCCGGGCACTTACCAGGAGTATGACGAATGGAACGCCAAGCGCAAGCTGGAGCCAAAAGCCGCGCCCGCGCCTCAGCCTAAAAAAGAAGAGAAAAAGCCCGAGCCGGTTAAACAGCCCGCTGATAACAAAGCACAACAATTAAAAAAAATGAACCACGACCTTACTAAATTAGAAGAGCTGGTAGGTTCATTGGAAAAAGAGGTAAAAAACCTGGAGGCCCAACTGGCTGATACCAGCCTTTACAACCAGGCGGATAAACTCCAGAAACTTACCGATACCTACCAGCTTAAAAAGCTGGAAATGCGTGAGCAGCAAGCCCGCTGGGAAGCCCTCGCCGAACAGATAATGGAACTGGAAGGTTAACATATAATTCAAACAGGCGGTTACATCACAACCGCCTGTTTTGTTATCATACACTCATGAAAATACATATCATGGGCGCTTCATGCGCAGGCTCAACCACGTTGGGGAAGGCGTTGGCCCAACAGTTGGGCTGGTCCTATCTGGATACCGACGATTATTTCTGGCTACCATCGACCATCCCATATACCCAAAAACGCGATCCCTCGGAGCGAAAGGCCATGCTGCTTGCCGATTTCGAAGCAACAGACAATGCTATTGTTGGCGGTTCATTAGTAAGCTGGGACGATAGCTGGCTAACAAAATTTAACCTGGTAGTTTTCTTAAGGATTCCGCATGAGATACGTATGCAACGCCTGGATGCCCGTGAAGCAGAACGCTATGGCGACCACATTTTTACCGACCCGGTAAGGGTGCAGCTTTACAAAGATTTCAGGGACTGGGCCAAGGGCTATGACGATAACACCACCAATGGCCGCAATTTAAACGTACACCTGCAATGGCTGGAGCGTTTCCAATGCCCAGTTTTAAAAATAGAAGGCGATACTACCGTTGCGGAGCGAATGAATAGGGTGTTGAAGGCGATGAAAACCCTGTAATTTAAAAAAGATGTCACTGCGAGCGATAGCGCAGCAATCTCATAAGTATGGCGGTCGTATCCTTTGAGATTGCCACGTCGTTCCTCCTCGCAAGGACATGGTTTCAACTATTTATGTACTGAACTGGCCCCATCGAAATAAATTCCGTGCCGCGGCGTTTTTGTTTCTATCTTGCATTAATGAAAAGTCTGCTAACCGGCCTGTTGATCTGTTTTTGTTTGTTAGCCCGGGCCCAAAACCTCCCCTACCAAAACAACGTTTATCGGCACGAAATAAAAACCGTTGAATTTTACAATTCAGCAAAGCCAGCATCATTCCCGATCATCACCCTGGAAAGCGGCGAAACCGTAACGCTTGGTTTTGACGACCTGAGCGGCGGTACACGTACCTTTAATTATACCCTGCAACACTGTGATGCCAACTGGCAGCCATCTAACCTCACCACTGCCGAATACCTGGAAAGCTATACCGACGACCGTATTGATAATTACACGTATTCCTCTGCCACTTATCAAAAATACACGCATTACGAAATTAAGCTACCCAACCGTAATATCATTCCGAAAATTTCAGGAAATTATATACTCAAAGTTTATGAAGACGGCGATCAGCAAAAAATGGTGCTTACCCGTCGCTTATATGTAGTTGCCCGCAAAACAGCCATATCAGCCACCGTACAATCATCAAACAATGTCGCGCTACGGTCTACAAATCAAAAGGTGAATTTCACAGTAGATTGCTCGGGTTTACAGGTACAGAACCCAAGAACGGAGATACGGATATTGCTCATGCAAAACGCCCGCCCCGAAACCGGGCTTATGAACACTGCCCCTACTTACATTCGTGGCCAGCAACTTATTTACAATGACGTAAGCATTAATGATTTTTCGGGCCGTAACGAGTTCAGGCATTTTGATACCCGTACGCTCAAACTCAATTCAGACAGGGTAGCAAAGATCTACAAGGACACCGCGAACACGGTAATGCTCCTGGGCGACCCCAGCCGCAACCTGCCCAATTATACCTTGTATTATGACAATGATGGTAAATTTTTTATCATAAACCAGGACGGCACTGACGCTCGCCGTGATGCTGATTATGCCTATGTGTATTTTACCCTCGCGGCGAATAAAAGCCAGGCGGAAGGGACACCGTACATTGTGGGTCAGTTTAATGATTACCGGCTCGACGAACGAAGCAAACTCCAGTATGACGACCGCGGCCGGTGGTATACCCGCCTGCAACTCAAACAGGGAGTATATGATTACCAATATATCTGGGTAGATAAAGCTACCAAGAAACCTGATGATATTTTACTGGAAGGCAACTATTTTGAAACCGAGAACGAATACCAAATGCTGGTTTACTACCGGCCTGTGGGCTCACGCTATGAACAATTGATAGGCTTTGGCGTGCTGAATAGCGTAAAGCAGTAGTTACTATGTTAGCATAGGTTTTTGCTACTTAAAACCTATCTTTGCGCCATGAAAGGAAAAACGCCCAAAGAATCACATACCATTATGAATGAGCTGGTATTACCCAATGATACCAATACGCTTAATAATTTAATGGGTGGGCGGCTGTTACACTTTATGGATATCGCGGCGGCCATTTCGGCCCAAAAGCACTGCAACCGTATTGTGGTAACCGCCTCTGTAGATAATGTTTCCTTTCACCATCCCATAAAACTGGGCGATGTAATTACTATCGAAGCCCGTGTTTCGCGCGCGTTCACTACCTCGGTTGAAGTAAGGCTTGATGTATACGCCGAAAATATACCATCGGGTACCAAAGTAAAAAGTAACGATGCTTATTACACTTTTGTGGCCCTGGATCAGAATGGCCGGGCCATCCCTGTGCCGCCTTTAGTACCCGAAACAGAGGCTGAGCAGGAACTTTTTGACGGAGCTCTTCGCCGCCGCCAGTTAAGGCTGGTATTGGCGGGTAAAATGAAGGCCGATGACGCTACCGAACTAAAAGCGCTGTTTTTTGCTGCCGATAAAAAATAAAACCGCAAACATCATATAAACCTATCCGGTTATTTTTTTATGGATGAGCGGATAAAAGTAATACAGGGCGATATTACCAAACTAAGCGTTGATACTATAGTAAATGCAGCCAACAGCAGTTTATTAGGTGGCGGAGGCGTTGATGGTGCCATACACCGGGCAGGCGGCAGGCAAATTTTAGAAGAGTGCATAGCCATACGCAACCGGCAGGGTGGCTGCCCTACAGGTGAGGCCGTTATCACTACCGGGGGTAATTTACCTGCCACGTTTGTTATACACACGGTGGGCCCGGTGTGGAACGGCGGCAAACATAACGAAGAAAGCCTTTTAGCTAATTGTTATCAAAACAGCTTGCGGCTGGCTTTAGCAAACGGTGTTAAAACCATCGCCTTCCCTAATATCAGCACAGGCATTTATCATTTTCCTAAGCTTTTGGCGGCACAAGTCGCGGTGAACGCTGTTAATGCTGCTTTGCAAGCCAATCCGGTTATTGAGCAGGTACTATTTGTTTGCTTTGATAGCGACAATTATGAATTGTACACCAAGCTCACAGGCTAAAATATTATTCGCCCGCGAGTTGGAGAATATGGTCAAACTCCTCACGTTTTACAGACATTACCGATAGACGGCCCTGCCTCACCAAGCCAATATCTTTCAGTTGCTCATCGGCTTTTATTTGCTCCAGTGTAACGGGCTTTTTAAGGCTTTGTACCGGCTCCAGATCAACCACTACCCAATTGGTATCATTGGTGGTAGGGTCCTGATAAGCTTCTTTCACCACCTTTGCTATACCCACGATCTCCTTTCCCTCGTTGCTATGGTACCATAACACCAGGTCGCCTACCTGCATAGCACGCAGGTTGTTACGTGCCTGGTAATTGCGTACGCCATCCCAAAAGGTACGGCCTTCCTGGTTAAATTTTTCCCAGCTATATTTAAACGGTTCCGATTTTACTAACCAATGGTTCATTCGCTTTGTATTTTGGTTGCAAAATAAATAATTAAGGCTGATTTAATAAATACAATTACGGTAAGGAATAGATAGAGAGGTGATAAAAAGCTGACAACTCAGTGTATTATTTTAAACATGAGTTCACGCATTAAACCGCCATGATCGGTGTTGGAATCAACACCTTTGCTTTTCAGGTCGTACTCACGCAGGTAACTGATCACCTGGAATACTTTGCCCAGGGTATAGCCACGCGCTGCCTGTTCATAGTCTTTCAGGAAATAAGGGTTAACGCCCAATTCGCGGGCGGCATTTGATTTATCTTTTACGTAATGATAAGCCAGCACCTTACTGAAAAAGTTATTGAGGTTGCCTAAAACCAATACTATAGGGTTGGCTTTAGGGTTCGCCTCAAAATAGTTAATTATCTGGTTAACCTTGTAAGCATCCTTTTTTACCAGGGCGGCCTGTAGCTCAAACACGTTGTATTCCTTGCTGATGCCAATATTGTCCTGTATATCTTTCAGGGATATTTCCTGCCCCCGGGCTATATTGAGCATCAGTTTATCCAGCTCATTAGCAATTTTTGATAAATCATTGCCCAGATATTCGGCCAGCATAGCGCTCGCCTGCTGGCTTATCCGGTATTTTTTTTCCGTGATATAAGCTTCTATCCAACCGGGTATCTTATTGTCATACAAAGCGGTTGATTCAAATACCAACCCATGCTTATCAATGGCCTTGTACGTTTTTTTACGCTTATCAAACTTGCCGTATTTATAACAAAACACCAGTACGGTACTCTGTAGCGGGTTTTCCAGATAAGCCAGCACCGGGTTAATTCCCTTCTTGTCATCATCATCGCGCCCCCATTTCATATCCTGCGCTTCTTTTATCATTACTACCTGGTAATCACTCATCATAGGGTAACGCTTGGCAGCGTTAATAGCGGTCATGATATCAGTATCTTTCCCGTAGAGTACCGTTTGGTTAAAGCCTTTTTCGGCATCAGATAATAAATGATGCTCAATGTAATTACCTATCAGATCAATGTAATACGGCTCCTCGCCATGCAGCAGGTACACAGGTTTAAATTTGCGGTTTTTAAGATCTTTGATAATATCCTGCGCGGTAGCCATGGGTAACTCAAAAGTAAAAATTCAAAATTAAAAAGGACTTACATTGTGGATAAAAGCAAGAACTTTCCGGAAGTGCTGCTTTTTAATTTTACTTTTGGCTTCATGTTAGAGCCGCTCAATCTTCCGCCCTACCCTTTTAAATTAACCGACGACAACGGGCGACTGAGCATTTTTGATGAGCTAAGGAAAAAGCAAATAGTGCTGACGCCCGAAGAGTGGGTGCGCCAGCATTTTGTGCAATACCTCATCAGGGAGAAAGGCTACCCCAGGGCGCTGATAAAACTGGAAGGTGGCCTCAAACTTAATGGCCTTGCCAAACGAACAGATATTGTGGTGTTTGATACCGAAGGCCGAAAAATATTACTGGTAGAGTGTAAAGCGCCCGCCGTTAAAATAACACAACATACCTTTGACCAGGCCGCACGTTATAATATGGTACATAAAGTTCCTATTATGGCGGTTACCAATGGGCTGGCGCATTATTATTGCAGTATTGACCATACCTTGGCAACTTATAATTTTTTGCAGGAATTGCCGGCTTATCCCTTATCGTACTGATACCGGAACCAGGTTCTGTATCTTTTCCATCAGGTCCTCGGGTTTAAAAGGTTTGGCCACGTAATCATTCATGCCGGCACTGCTTACCTGCTCACGTATATCAAACAAGGCCGATGCCGTTAGGGCAATGATAGGAATGTTAGCCTTTGCCGGATCGTGCATTTTACGTATCTCAACAGCCGCGTCGAAACCATTCATTACAGGCATCTGCAGGTCCATCAATATCACATCAAAGTTTCCGTATTGTACAATCTCTACAGCACGCTCGCCATTTTCGGCAATGGTTGGCACAATATTCCATTTAGAGAAAAGCTTTTTCATTAGCATTACGTTCACAGGATTGTCTTCCGCTATGAGCACACGTAACTGTTCAATGTTGGTTGCTGATACCGGCCTCACTTCATCTTCGTCTATCCTGGTGGCTGGTGCCACAGCTACACCATTTCTTGCCGAACGCGCTTTTTCGGTATTCTGCGTTATTGTTTCTGTAGATACCGGGAACTCCATGTTAAAAGAAAACTCCGAACCCTGATTTTCCGTGCTGTTCACATACATCTGCAGGTTTTGCAGTTCCAGCAGGCGTTTCACAATGGCAAGGCCTAAACCTGTACCACCATACTGGCGTGTGGTAGTAACTGATTCCTGTGTAAAAGGCTCAAAAATAGTTTCGAGGTTTTCTTTTTTAATGCCTATACCGGTATCTTTTACTGAAAAACTTACGGTGATGTTGTTGTGCCGGTCCTCAATACAGGTTACCCTTACCCATATACTGCCTTGCGAGGTAAATTTAATGGCATTACTTACCAGGTTAAATATGATCTGTGTTAAACGGGTGGGGTCGCCGAACACGATCTTGCGTCTTAAAGAACTGTCAACATCTAATTTAAAAATCAAGCCCTTTTCCTGCGCTTTGATCATTTGCCCCCCGCAGATATTCTGCATAAGGTCGACCAGGTTAAACTTGATCTTTTCAAATACAATCTTACCCGATTCTATCTTATTAAAGTCAAGCACATCATTTACAATAGCCAGCAGGTTATTGGCCGAAAATTTAAGTATCTCCAGGTTTTCGCTTTGGTCGGCACGCGGGTTGTTCATCAGCAACAGGTTACTCATACCTATTACCGCGTTCAAAGGAGTGCGTATCTCATGCGACATGGTAGAGAGAAATTCAGACTGTGCCTGTGATGATTTTTCGGCCTTTTCAATCGCTTTTTCAAACTTAATATTAAGCGCAGCCTGCTCTTCCCCTTTTTCCTTAAGCTGTTTAATGTTAGCTATAAAGGCATTGTAAAAATGGCTGTGAATAAATATAATGAGTATAAAATTCACAAAAACAGCTATGATAATGGTTGAATCGTCGGCACGCTCCGGTTTAAGGCTGATGAAGTAATTATGATCATACTTCATCACCATAAACAGTAATACAGGCAGCAGGTTAAGCAGCGAATAGAACATCCCCCAGTTTTGCCCAACCATGTAAAAGCTGAAGACAATAATGAGGATGATTACCTGTATGGTAATCACATTAACATCCTGCAATATCACAAATACGCTTGACAGGTTAACAAGCGTACCAATAACCAGCGTAAAATGGGAAATAGTAAGGAGATGCGGCTTATAAGTAAGGTATTTAAACAGCACTATAATGGAACCCAGTACCACTGCTGTAGTGACGGTCATTATTTGTAAACCTTGTAAATAAACACTTACAAAGAGCGCCGCTAAACCCACTATAACCAGTAAAAAACCATAATAAAGCAAGCGAATACGTGCCTTATCCAGAAACGATTTTTCACCGGTTAGTATCTTGCTGATAGAAAGGTTTAGAAAATTCACTTTTTTTCCGGCGATAATGATCAAACTAAAATAGCAATTAGCGTTGTAATACGCAATGGTTGCACAGGTTTATGCGCCGCAGGTAATGCAATTAATTTGCCAATCCCCGTAACCCTTCTTCCACTATACGTAATTTTGCTTCGGCATCGGCTTTCTTCTTGCGTTCGTTTTCTACAACATCGGGTTTAGCATTAGCCACAAAGCGCTCATTTGATAATTTGGCATCTACCGATTTCAGGAAGCCTGTGAGATATTCCCTCTCTTTTTCGAGGCGTTCTTTTTCAGCATCCGCGTCAATTTCAATATTCAGCGTTACAAAAAACTCATCTGTACCCGCGATAAAGGTGTTTGCACCCGCTACCGGCTCACTTACAAAACTCATCTCGCTAATGTTAGCAATGTGAATAATAATGTCGCGATAGCGATTATAATCGACATTACCATTTGCCTTAACAGCCAGCGGCAATGTCTCTTTCGGCGATAAGCCTTTGCTGTTACGAACATTTCTTACCTGCGCTATAGCCTGCTGTACAACTTCCATTTCGGCAATAAGCTGTGTATTTATCTCCCCAATTGTTGGCAACTGTGCAACAATGCAACAGTCCATATCAGCACGTGTGCCAAACAACTCGTCGTGCCACAGCTCTTCCGTAAGGAAAGGCATAAAGGGATGCAGCAGTTTCAGGATATTTTCAAAGAATGCCACTGTTGCGCGGTAAGATTCCGCGTCAATCCGTTGTTTCTCTACATTTTGTTGGTAAGCTGGTTTCACCATTTCAAGGTACGATGAGCAGAAATCGTCCCATACCAGTTTATATGATGCCATTAAAGCTTCGGATAAGCGGTACTGGCTAAAGTCCTCCTCTATTTCGGCAAGCGCCTGGTTAAAACGGCTTTGGAACCACTCAATAGCTACCGAATTATTCGCTTTGATGCTACTATCAGCTTCCCACCCTTTTACCAGCTTAAAGGCGTTCCATATCTTGTTACCAAAGGCACTGCCCTGCTCGCAATATTTTTCATCAAACATCAGGTCGTTGCCGGCAGGTGAACACAGGAGCATACCTACGCGCACACCATCGGCGCTGTGCTTGGCGATCAGATCAAGCGGATCTGGCGAGTTACCTAATGATTTTGACATTTTACGGCCCAACTTATCGCGTACGATACCAGTTAGGTATACATTATTAAACGGCTTTTGCCGGCGCAACTCATGCCCCGCCATGATCATACGTGCCACCCAGAAGAATAAGATCTCCGGAGCGGTAACCAGATCGTTTGTTGGATAATAGTAGCTTATTTCGGCGTTATCAGGGTTACGCACGCCATCGAATACTGAGATTGGCCACAAGCCCGATGAGAACCAGGTATCCAGAACGTCCTCGTCCTGGGTAAGATCATCTATCGTGTATGATGCATTTAGCTTTTGTGCCTCTGCCAGGGCCAATTCTTTGGTTTTGGCAACCACATATTCGCCGTTTGGCAGGTAGTAAGCCGGTATTTGTTGTCCCCACCACAACTGCCTACTGATGTTCCAGTCGCGTACGTTCTCCATCCAGTGGCGGTAAGTATTAATGAATTTATCAGGGATCAGTTTTACGTCACCATTTAAAACATACTCCAAAGCAGGCTGTGCCAGCTCCTTCATTTTACAAAACCACTGCATAGAAAGCTTTGGCTCTATTACTGCCGATGTACGTTCAGAAACGCCGATCTGCGAAGTATAATCCTCCGTTTTGGCTAAAGCGCCTGCCTCCTCCAGCATTACCGCAATTTTCTTACGGGCGGCAAAACGGTCTTCACCAACTAATATCTGCGCTTTCTCGTTCAGCGTACCGTCATCATTCAGGATATCGATGACAGGCAGGTTATGGCGCTGGCCCAACTCGTAGTCGTTTAAATCGTGCGCAGGGGTAACCTTTAAACAGCCGGTACCAAAGTCCATGGTAACATAATCATCCAGTATAACCGGTATCTCACGGTGAATTAGCGGGATAAACACAGTTTTGCCGCGTAGATGTGTATAACGCTCATCGTTGGGGTTGATACAAATTGCCGCATCAGCCATAATGGTTTCCGGGCGGGTAGTAGCTATGGTTAGGTACGAGGTTGAAGGGTCAAAGGTTAAAGGTTCTTCATTGACTTTTACCTTTTGGCTTTCACCTTTTACCTCATACTTTATGTAATACAGCTTTTGGTTAACCTCTTTACGCAAAACCTCCTCATCGCTTACCGCGGTTTTGCCCTGCGGGTCCCAGTTGATCATGCGTACACCGCGATAGATAAGGCCTTGCTTGTGCAGGTGAACGAAATAGTCGATAACGGCTTCGCTCATATCCTCGTCCATAGTAAATTTTGTACGGTCCCAATCGCATGAAGCGCCTAATTTTTTAAGCTGCTCAAGTATGATGCCGCCGTACTTATTCTTCCAATCGTATGCGTGGGCAAGGAATTGCTCGCGGGTAAGGTCTTTTTTGCTGATACCCTGCTCTTTTAGCATAGCCACTACTTTTGCTTCGGTAGCAATGCTTGCATGGTCAGTACCCGGTACCCAGCAGGCGTTTTTTCCCTTCATGCGGGCACGGCGTATCAGCACATCCTGTATAGTATTGTTAAGCATATGGCCCATGTGCAGCACGCCGGTAACATTGGGTGGTGGAATAACGATTGTATATGGCTCGCGCTCGTCCGGCACCGAACGGAAAAATTTCTTATCTAACCAATACTGATACCACTTTTCTTCTGTTGCTGCGGGTGAATAGGTCTTTGCAATACTCATAGCCCGCAAAAATAACAAATCCATTGGCTGAAGCCAATGGGAATGAGATTATTTAAAAACATATCTCCGTTGGCTGAAGCCAACGGCAATGAAACTTTCCATGCATATCATTGCCGCCCCATTCATGGGACGGATTGCAAGCAATTCAAAATCCGTTGGCTAAAGCCAAACGGCAATGAGTTTTCCCTCCCAATCATTGCCGTCCCATTCATGGGACGGATAGCAGACAATCAACATCCGTTGGCTGAAGCCAAACGGCAATGAAGCTTTGTATGCATAATCATTACCATCCCAATCATGGGACGGACCGCAGGCAATCAACATCCGTTGGCTGAAGCCAACGGCAATGAAGTTTTCCATGCATAATCACTAAAGTCCCATTCATGGGACGGATTGCAGACAATCAACATCCGTTGGCTGAAGCCAACGGCAATGAAACTCTAATGCATATCATTGCCGTCCCATTCATGGGACAAATAGCAATCAATTAAAAATCCGTCGGCTGAAGCCAAACGGCAATGAAGCTTTCCATGCATAATCATTACCGTCCCATTCATGGGACGGATTGCAGACAATCAAAAATCCGTCGGCTGAAGCCAACGGCAATGAAGCTTTCCATGCATAATCATTGCCGTCCCATTCATGGGACGGACCGCGGGCAATTCAAAATCCGTTGGCTGAAGCCAAACGGCAATGAGATTGCCCTTCCAAATCATTACCGCCCCATTCATGGACGAACCGCTGGCAATGAACAGCCTCAATCCTTAGAACCATTATAAATTAACTCAGGCACTACTTTCGCAACAATAATTTTACATAGCTGCGTTATTAGGTTAATAAACTTCAGCAACATGAGAACATTGCCTGCAAACCGCTTACTGGCAGCTATTATTAGAGTGTCGAGGTTATCCGCCATCATCAATTGGTTTAACCGCTAAGTTTTTCCTGGCGCGGCTCACTTGCCTCAACGCGTATTAATTTTTTAACTTTAGCTTTTTACTGATTAATTATGAAGTTAAAGTTCACGCATCTGATGCTCGCAGGCAGTTTATGCCTTACCGCGACGGTTTATGCCGCCAATGGAGATAAGCCTGTAAAAGGGCGAACAACCGCTAACCCTCCTAAAAAATTTATCGACCCGGCCAACATGGACCTATCGGTAAAACCCGGGGACGATTTTTTTGAATACGCCAACGGCGGATGGATAAAACAGAACGCCATACCGGCAAAAGAAACCCGATGGGGAAGTTTCAACATCCTAAGGCAGGAAAACACCGACCGCCTACTTTCGCTCCTCAACGAGGTAAGCAAAAACCCTAACTCTCCTAAAGGCAGCTTAAAGCAACGTGTTGGCGACCTTTATGCCAGCGGGATGGATAGCCTGGCTATCGAGAAAAAAGGTTACTCACCTATCAAACCTGACTTGCAAAGAATTGATAAAATCAGCGACCTCAATGGCGTTATCAATGAGCTGGTATACGAGCGTATGAATGGCATAGGCAGTCCACTGTTTGGTTTTGGTGTAGGCCAGGACTCTAAGCATGTAGATAATTACATTACTCAATTACGCCAGGGCGGCACCAGCCTGCCCGACAGGGATAATTATTTGAAAGATGATGCTCGTTCTAAAAAGATACAGGACGCTCTAAAAACTTATATCACTACGCTGTTTGAACTAACCGGCACTCCTAATGATGCGGCCGCAAAAAACGCCAATACCGTTTATGATATAGAGAAGAAACTGGCTTCGGCTCAAATGAGCCGTGTAGCTATGCGCGACCCTAATGTTACCTACAACAAATTTTCGGTAGCCGATTTCAGCAAAACCACTCCTCATCTTAACTGGGTAAAGTTATTACCTATGATGAAGGTAAACGGCCAGGACACCATCCTGGTGGGCCAGCCTGCTTTCTTTAAAGATATTGATGCCATGTTAACGGCCATATCTGTTGATGATTGGAAAACTTATTTAAAATGGAACGTGCTAAAAGGCGCTGCGTCTTCGCTAAGCTCTCCTTTTGTTAATGCCAGCTTTGTTTACAGCAGCGCGTTAAGCGGCCAAAAAGTACAAACCCCACGTAACGAGCGTATGAGTGGCCTGGTGGATGGCAGCCTGGGCGAATTGCTTGGCCAGCTTTATGTAGAAAAATACTTTACCCCCGCTGCCAAACAATATATGATTGGCCTGGTAAATAATCTTAAGGTTACCCTTGGCGACCGCATTAAGCGTTTAGAATGGATGAGCGATGCCACTAAAGAAAAAGCGTTGCGCAAACTCAACGCCTTCACCGTAAAGATAGGCTACCCGGATAAATGGGAAGCTTATGATGGCGTAGTAATTGACCGTAATGATTATGCCGGCAACCTTAAACGCCTGTCTATCTGGCGGTATAACTTTAATGTTACCCGCCTGGGCAAACCGGTTGATAAGACCCGCTGGGGCATGACGCCGCCAACCGTTAACGCGTATTACAACCCAACTACAAACGAGATCGCCTTCCCGGCTGGTATATTGCAGTTCCCTTTCTTTGATTTCAAAGCGGATGACGCGGTAAACTACGGTGGTATTGGCGCCGTTATCGGCCACGAAATGACCCACGGTTTTGATGACCAGGGCCGCCAGTATGATTCTGACGGTACCCTGCGCGATTGGTGGACCAAAGAAGATGCCGATAAATTTAAAGTGCGTGCCACTCAAGTTGAGACCCAATACAATGCCTTTACCGTGTTAGATACCATGCACGTAAACGGTAAACTTACTCTTGGCGAAAACCTTGCCGACCTGGGTGGTTTAAACATTGCTTACGAAGCGTTTAAGAAAACCAAACAAGGTAAATCAAACAGTAAGATTGATGGCTTTACGCCTGATCAGCGTTTCTTCCTGTCATGGGCACAGGTTTGGAGAGGCTCGCAAAGGCCAGAGGCTGCCGCGCAACGCATCCTGACAGACCCTCACTCGCCTGAGCAATTCCGTACCAACGCGCCAATTACCAATATGGATGCCTGGTACACAGCCTTTGATGTTAAGCCGGGCAATAAAATGTATAAAAAGCCTGAGGATAGGATAAAGGTGTGGTAGGCCTCACCCACCCCCTCCAAAGTAGAGGACTTTAAAAAGCGAAGCCCGGCGTAAACGCCGGGCTTCGCTTTTTTAAATTGCTTCCATCATTTTTAATGCCGCCATGGCAATACCATTATCCGGGTATTCTGATAAGATCTTCTTGTATAGTTCTTTTGCCTCTGCACCACGGCCCATTTGGCTAAGGGTGAAAGCCTCGTTACAAAGCCCCATCTCCCGGTAACCCATTCTTGATGAGCTGAACAGCGTGATGAACCGGTATTGATCTATCCAGGCATTGCGTTCAAAGTAGCTTACACTCTTTTTAAAGTAAGCAAGTGCCTGTTCGTAATTGTTCTTTTTAAGGGCGGCAATACCTTTGCGATGATCTGTTGCAATGAGCCATCTTAACAGGTACAATATGGCCCAATAGGCAATAAAGGCATATAAAACATCCATGCCTTCTTCCGCGAATTGCGAGAAACCCCATATCAGTAAAAAAATGAGTAATATTTGCGGTATGGTATACCACCATACAATTTTTCCTCTCACAAATGGTACGTTCGCCATAGGTAAAATATTTTCGCTAAATTAAATTTTTCATTACAATAATCTTACCACCTGTAGACATTTCCATCCTGCGCTGTAACAGGCAAAATCCTATCTTTGCGGCACTGACTTCATTATATGATCATTCACCAGTTTTACGACAAAGGGCTGGCACATGCCTCTTATGCTATTGTGCGCAGCGGAAAAATGATAGTAATTGACCCTGCACGTAACCCGCAGCCATATTATGACTTCGCTACGTTGCATGAGGCAAATATCGTAGGGGTTATAGAAACACACCCGCATGCTGATTTTGTAAGCGCGCACCTTGAGCTGCACCAAACTACCGGCGCTACCATTTATGTGAGCAAACTGGCAGGCGCGGCCTACCCTCACGAAACCTTTGATGAAGGCGACGAAATAAAACTGGAAGACATAAAGCTCAAAGCCCTTAACACGCCCGGCCACTCGCCTGATTCTATTTGTATTTTGGTTGAGGACGAAAGCGGAAAAGATTGCGCCATATTTACCGGTGATACGCTTTTTGCAGGAGATGTTGGCAGGCCCGATCTGCGCGAAAACGTTGGTAACATTACCGCCAAGAAGGAAGAACTGGCCCGGGCCATGTACCACTCTACCCGCGAAAAACTGATGACCTTGCCTGCTGATGTAACCGTATACCCTGCACACGGCCCGGGCTCACTTTGTGGTAAAAGCATGAGCCCCGACCTGCAAACTACCATTGGCAAGGAACTACGTGAAAATTACGCGCTGCAATTAATGGATGAGCTGGCATTTGTGAAAACCCTCACTGCCGACCAGCCCTTTATGCCCAAATATTTTGGCTATAATGTGGAACTGAACAAAAACGGCGCACCTGCCTTTGCGAAAACCATAGCGGCGGTTGAACGCCCTGCCGCGGATATTACTTTTGAAAAAGGATTACCCATTATAGATACACGCAAACGGGAAGACTACCGTAATGGACATGTGCCTGGCTCATACAATCTGCAGGATGGTGAAAAATTTGAAACCTGGTTGGGCTCAATTGTAGGCCCTGATGAGCAATTTTATTTAATAGGTACTGATGAAGACGCTTTAGATACGGTTATTGCCAAAGCGGCTAAAATTGGCTACGAGCGCCATATTAAAGCAGCTGTATTAACGCCCGCCGCAGCGACAGAACAATCTGATTTAATTGATTTCGAAGACTTCAAGGCTGACTCCCATGGTTACACTATTGTAGACGTACGCAACTGGGCAGAGATTAATAGCGGCAAGCTGTTTACAGATGCGTTAACTATACCCCTGCCAGAATTACGCGAGCGCGTTAGCGAAATACCTACTGATAAACCTATAGTGGTACATTGCGCAGCCGGTTACCGTTCGGCAGCGGCGGTAGGCATTGTTAACGCGGTTATAAAAAATGTGCCCGTATATGACCTTGGTGAGGCCATAAATGATTGGAAATAATTAAACCTCTCCTTTCTTTAAAGCCTCAACCGCGTAATTAGCCGCGCGCGCGGTAAGTGCCATAAACGTGAGCGACGGGTTTTGTGTGCCGGTGGAGGTCATGCAGGCGCCGTCGGTTACAAATACATTTTTGCAGGCGTGCAGTTGGTTCCATTTATTGAGCATGGATGTTTTGGGGTCGTGACCCATGCGTACGCCTCCCACTTCATGTATGTCCAGTCCGGGTGCTTGTTTACTGTCGTTGGCAGCTATGTTGGTACATCCCGCCTTGTCTAACATCTCAGCCCCTTGTTGTAAAAAGTCTTTGAGCGATTTAATGTCGTTATCATCATAATCAACAGAGATCTGCAGTTGCGGCACGCCCCATTTGTCCTTCAGGTTATTGCTTAGCTGTACAAAGTTGCTGGCCTTTGGTATGGTTTCCCCCTGCATCATCATATAAATGCCCCATGGCCCCGCTTCGCTGATATTCTGCTTAAAATCTGCACCGATCTGCGCGCCATCGGCCTGGTGCCCCCAACCGGCACGGGTAGCGGTGTAAAACACCATATATCCTCGTAAAAAGTCAGTTTCCTGCTTGTGAACGTTCCTAAAATTAGGCATCATTACGGCTGTTGGCCTTCGGCCATAATAGTAGCTATCCATCGGCCCATCAAAAGCGGCAGTTAGTGAGCCGCGGTAATTATGGAAGGCGATGTATTTTCCCAACAAGCCATTATCGTTACCCAAACCATTAGGGAAACGGTTGGAAGTAGAGTTAAGCAAAATGAGATTACTGTTCAAGGTTGCGCCGTTAACAAAGATAATGCGTGCAAAATATTCTATGGCTTTACCGGTGTGCGCATCTATCACCCGTACCCCTACTGCCTTTTGCTTATGCTCATCATATATAATGGAATGCACTACAGAATCGGGCCTCAAAGTTAAATTACCGGTTTTAGCCGCCCATGGTATGGTAGATGAATTGGAGCTGAAATAACCACCGAACGGGCAACCGCGCTCACACAAACTACGGGCCTGGCATTGCCCCCTGCCCTGTTGCAGGTGTATCTCTTTTGGTTGTGTAAGATGTGCGCAGCGGCCAATGATCACATTACGGTCTTTATAGTTGGCCATGATGCGCTTTTGTATCTCCTTCTCTACCACGTTCATGGTCCATGCGGGTAAAAACTCGCCATCGGGCAGGGTTTCCAAGCCATCGTGGTTACCGCTGATGCCCGCGAACCGCTCTACATGGCTGTACCACGGTGCCAGGTCTTCATATCTGATCGGCCAATCAACCGCGAAGCCATCGCGGGCGGGGCCTTCAAAATCAAACTTGCTCCAACGCTGTGTTTGCCTGGCCCATAATAACGACTTGCCCCCTACCTGGTAGCCTCGTATCCAGTCAAATGGCTTATCCTGCACATAAGGGTGTTCCTTGTCTTTTACAAAGAAATGCTCGGTGGCTTCGCTGTAAGCATAGCAACGGTCAACTACCGGGTTTTCCTGTTTAGCCGCTAAAGGCAAATGGGTACGGTGCGGAAAATCCCATGGGTTTTTGGTAGCTGTTGGATAATCTTTTAGATGTACAACATCTTTACCCCGTTCCAAAACAAGCGTTTTGAGGCCTTGCTCGCACAATTCTTTAGCGGCCCAGCCACCACTTATGCCCGAGCCTATTACAATAGCATCAAAAGTATTGTCTTTATAGTTGTTCAGATTTACGTTCGCCATACGGTTTACATTAGCGAACGTAAGATAAACATTTAGGCATCATTAAAGCAAGGCACTCAACGCCGGCCCAATGTTTTCTGTCACTATTTTATAACCTTCGGCAGATGGGTGAAACCTATCCTGGAGATTAAGGTGCCGTTGCCCGGCAACGCCTTTTAAGATAAATGGCACCAGCGGTAGATGATTGGCTTCGGCTATATTCCTGTAAATGGCGTTAAAGGCCGCCACCGCCCCTCCGCTTGCAGCAAAGGGTATCTGCATACCCAAAAGTAATAGCTTTGCTGCAGGATACCTTTCACGTACCTGGTTGACAATTAATTGCAGGTTATGCGCTATCTGTGTTGGCGGTATGCCGTGCCTCAGATCGTTTATGCCCAGTTCCAGCACAAATATATCAACCGTTTTACTCAGCCAATAATTAAGCCGGCTGAGGCCGCCTGCGGTGGTATCGCCGCTTACACCGGCATTGCTTATTTCGTATTCAAATCCTGCAAGTCGCATTTTATTATCCAGCAAAGCAGGAAATGATTCTTTAGCAGGATTTGCAAGGCCATAACCGGCGGTAAGGCTATCGCCAAAAAAGAGAATGTGTTTCATCGCTGATCTCCTAAATTCCATATACCCGGATGGTCGCGAAAATGACTGATATGCTCGATGATCTCCTCTACTTCCGTAGCGGTAAGCTTATCCTTACCATCGGGAGTGTAGATAAACATCTTGCCGGGGTCTTCAAAAGTAATAAAGCCCAGGTAATTGGGGTCGAGCTTTTTGTCTAACAAAAGTTCAGCTTCCTGGCGTTTCTCCAGCTCGTCATCTTCGTGTTCGCTCGCCATATAAATATTGTAGGTATAAGTAATAACCGGGTGCCCATTGGCCTTTGCCTGTATATTAGGTATTATTTTAATACTCTTGCCGTCTCCAATATTAAAGTAAATCGGTGTCATCGCTCCTCACTTTATAGCAACAGAACAAATGCAATACCAATTAATTTGTCTTTAAAAGATAAATGCTATTTTAGGATAAACTTAACCCATACCGCATGAAAACTATTGACGATGAGCCGGTTTACTGGTCAACGGCCCGTAAAATCGCTTTACGCTTTTTCCTCGTGTTCTTCCTTTTATATATTTTCTTTAATCCCAACGGCGTACTACCCTATGTTGACGTTTTATATGAAAAGTACATTGTACCGTTCCATAGCCTCGTAGCATGGCTCGGCAGCCATGTGTTGCATATGGCAAAACCCATTACTACGTTCACCAATGGCAGCGGCGATACCACTTATGACTATGTGACCATGCTGCTCATTTTTGTGCTGGCACTGGTTGCTACCATTATCTTGAGCCTGGCCGACCGCAAAACACGTAATTACAACAAGCTATTTTACTGGCTCACGGTAGTGGTACGTTACTACGTGGCCATCACTATGCTCACTTATGGTTTTATAAAGGTGATCAAGCTGCAATTCCCCTCGCCTGACCTAAATCGTTTGCTTGAACCTATCGGCGATGCATCGCCAATGGGTTTAGCGTGGACGTATATGGGCTACTCCTACGGCTTTAATATTTTCACCGGGCTTGGTGAGGTTACCTGTGGCTTACTGCTATTTTTCAGGCGCACTTCAACACTCGGCGCCTTGCTTGGGCTGGTTGTAGCCGGCAACATTATGGCCATTAACTATGCCTTTGATGTACCTGTAAAGCTGCTGTCAACCATGTTAACAGTGATGTGCCTGTTCCTGTTATCTAAAGATGCCGCGAGGCTTATCAATTTCTTTATTCTTAACAAGCCCGCGGCTCCGGCCAACCTTACGCCGCACACGTTCAAAAAACGATGGGCTAACATCACTACCACTGTAATAAAATATCTGCTCATCGTGTATGTGCTTGCCGGTAATTTAGTAAGCGATATCCAGGCTATGAGCCAGTATGGCGATCATGCGCCTAAACCACCTCTATGGGGTATTTACCAGGTTAAGGCTTTTATCCGTAACCACGATACCGTACCGCCGCTTACTACCGATACCATGCGTTGGAATAAACTCATACTACCTTATAATAGTACGGCGAGAGTAATACTAATGGATGATAGTACCAGATACTACAACTGGAAATTAGATACCATTAAACACACGGTGGTGATGTTTCCCTATACAGATAGCTTAAACAAAGGCACATATACCTACAGCATGCCTAAAAAAGATGAGCTATTGCTTAAAGGGGTAAAACGCTCCGACTCTCTGGAGATATGGCTTAAAAAGGTAGATCTTAAAAAATTCAGGCTGATCAACAGGGGCTTTAACTGGATAAACGAATATCCTTATAACCGATAGAAAACTCTTTAAAACGAGATCGCCCCTGCAAATGCAGGGGCGATCTCGTTTATATTAGAATTTGTGTATTGATTATTTTACAGCACCCGGAGTAGTGTACGGCATTGAACCAGCGTTAAAATTAGTCCAGCCGGCAGTCCAGTCGTTAGTACCAACAGCACCACGGTAAGATACCTGCTCAAAGAAAGAATCGTTCAGTTTAGCGTCGGTGAACAAAGCACCTGTTGAAGCAGCAGAACCGCTCTTAACTGTAAATACTGGCGTACCAGGGTTAGCAAACTCAGCAGCGTATTTGAATGGATCTGAGATCAGTGCGTCAGCGAACAGGCTTGATTCAAACACGTTATCTAACCTTAGCTTAGCTTCAAACAGGGCTTTTTGAGTAGCGTTGTCGCCTTTAACTTCATTACCCTTTTTGTTGTTACCATAAAACAGGTTGTTTTTAATCACCAGGCTACCGCTTGTATAATTGGTAGAGGTAGCACCTGCTGTAGCTACTTTTGAATCATCAATATAAACACCTTCGGCATAACCCGCGAATACAGAGTTGAATATGCTGATAGATGAGTTACGACGGATCTGAGCGGCATGCTGGTGGTTAGCATTTACGTTTGAAGTATTTGCAGCAGCGTATGGGCCAATCATGGTCATGTTAGTGAACACAGCCGATGTTTTAGGCGTTTTGTTAGAACCGTCCTTATCGTTATCTGATTCGAAACCGTTTGATCCTGATACGTCAGCAACGGTGGTGTAACGCTGGCCAATACCAAACTGTATTTTACCAGCGAAACCGTTATCGGTATCAAAGTCATCATCAGTGTTACCGATAGCCAGTAAGTGTTTACAATTTACGGTACCACCAAACCATTCAAAACCATCATCACCTGAGCGGAAAACTTCTACATAATCAATAGTAGTACCCGAACCTACGCCACCAAAAGTGATACCATTAATTTCGTTATCAGGTGAAAAAGGGATACCGGCATACTCTACACGCACATATTTCAATGTACCTGAGTTATCGTTAGTTACGTTACCGCCGTACTGGATGTATTTAGCGGCATCGCCTTTGGCATCTAAACCACCTTCAATAGCTACGTTATCGCCAGAGTTTACAGGTGCGCGGCCCAACAAGATCAAACCACCCCAATCGCCTGGAGCACGTGTACCGGCAGCGAATGAAGATGTGAATACGATAGGCTTATCTACAGTACCAACAGCTTCGATCCTTGAACCACGGGTAATAGTTAATGTACCTTTAGTAGCCTTGTCGCCTTTAATAATTGTACCCGGCTGGATAGTTAGCACAGCGCCATCAGTTACGTAAACGAAACCTTTTAAAAGATAGATCTTGTCGGCTGTCCAGGTAGTGTTGGTTTTGATATCGCCTGATACTTCCACCACACTTTTGTCGGTGCCGGTACCCGGGGTAACCGGCGGGTCAATTACGGCATCTTTCTTAGAGCACGATGATGCCAGGATCACTGCGCTTAACGCCAGGAATAATAATGATTTTTTCATTTGGTTTACTTTATACTTAATTTAATAGATTCTGTTCCGGAGGTGTATACCCGAAAGAATACACCGTAACAAGCTGCAAAATAACCGCGCTATTGTTAAGTGGATATTAAAAATCCTTTAACAAATATTAAAAGGAGATTAAAATGTGTAATTAAATGATAATGAATAATTTGCACCCATAGCATACTGCCTGTAAGTGTAACCCTGGCCAGATATTACATACGGTTTGCCATCCAGCTCATACCTGAAATTGTAATTCGGGTTAAGGATGTCGCTGCCGCTTAACTTGATCTCGCCGCGACTTTTGAGTACCTTGTAACCTACCTGGAAATCAAGCACGTTACGTGGCTGTTCCCAAACGCTGGCATAATTTGACCCACCTACCAGGAATATGCGTTTACCCAGGCGGTTGTACAGCACGTTAAGGCTTAATTTATTGTTAAGTTCAGTGTGTTGTATACCTGCGTTAATTACATATGGCGACTGGCCAACCAGCGGGCGCTGCTTCTCAAGCCTCACTATGCCATCATCGGGATTGATGATGCGCGACCTGTTTACAGACAAGTTAGCATAAGCGGTTGTATTCTTCAGGAATTTGGTATCATCAATAAATTCAAGCGATTTGCGGGCTTCTAATTCAAACCCGTACACGTAAGCGCTCTTAGAGTTAAAGTAGCTGATGGTTGGTGATGAGTTACGGTCTTCAATAGTTGGCTCAATGGCATTCTGGAAACGCTTGTAGAAAGCAGAAACCGAGAATATCTGCCCAGCCGATGGGTAAAACTCATAGCGCAGGTCGGCATTATCAATGCTGGTCCTCTTTAACGAAGGCGTACCCTGTACAGTTGCCAGCAGCTCATAATCATAATAAGAGAAAGCGGCAAGTTCCCTAAACTCCGGGCGAGCTATGGTACGCGCGTATGAAGCACGCAGGTTTGCCTTTTGCGTTAATGAGTACGTAAAGTTTAGCGACGGCAGGAAATCGAGATTATTTAATTTAACTTTTTGCGCGGTAGGGTCCTTAGTAGCCAGGTCAAGGTCAAATTTCTCCACCCTTAAACCATAAACCAACCTTACTTTATCGCCCATTTTACTATCTAACATGGCGTAACCGGCATTGGTCCAGCTGTTGGCATTATAACGGTCGGTAAGGTTTTGTATTTCATCAAGCCCATATAAACCGGCATTAATGGCATTACGGCCAAACAGGGTAGATATAGGGCGCAAACGAACATCCTCGGAGTTAGGATCGTTACTGTTAATAACCAAACCAAGGAAACGGGCGTTAAACACCCTGTCGCGGTATTGTGAGTTAACACCTACCTTAAGCGTGCTTTGCTTAAACAGGTTTACAGGAAGCGAGAAATCCACCTTGCCCGAATAGATATTCTCATTCAGTTTTGAAAATAAACGGGCGTTCTCTTTGGTTAAGTTAGTTACCTGGGCAATGTAGTCGCCACCCTGGCTAAACTGCGCGTAGTTTACTTTACGCTGATCTGGCTGGTCATTGGTAATGTTGCTATAACCCAGGTTCCATTTTAGTTTGGTGCTTTTTTCGCCGAAACCGTGCTCACCTTCGAGGGTTGATTTAAACAGTCCTTTCTCCAGCATGTCATATGCGTAGAAACGATTGTCTGTTGTAGTGGTATTAAGGTTTGAACCTGTACGATAAGTGAACTGATCGTCGAGTATGCGGTTGTAAAGGTTTTTGAAAGTGATCTTGTTCTTACCAAAGCTGTAAGCGATGTTAGCCAAAGCGCCAATATTAGTAGAGAACTTATTTTGCTGACTGCTATAGTTATAACTATCATACTGCTGTATATAATCCGGAACAATGATCTGTGAGTTACGGTAAGTTAACGCAACAGTAGTACCAAGGCGGTTTTTATTAGCACCCAGCTCCTTTACATTACCTACAGTTAACTGGTAGCTCTGTGTAGGTAGTGCTTTGTTATTGTATACGGTAAAGTTATTATTCAGGGAGTTGATGGATTGTATCACCTGGTTGGGCGTAAGCTGCCTCAGGCTGATCTGGTCTGTTGTAGGGAAATTACGGGCCAGTTTACGCGAGCCATCATCAAACGCGAAATAATCGCTCGCGCTGCGATAGCCGCTTTTAAAATCTTTGAATGTACTTTGGGTATTGTACCCCTCGCTTATGCCGGTAGTAACAAAATTCTGGTCGGGGATATCTTTGGTTAATATCTGCACGTTACCACCCGCGAAATCGCCCGGAAGATCAGGCGTAGCCGTTTTGCTGATCACGATATTATCGATCAGGTTGGAAGGAACGATATCAAAAGAAAAAGCCTTGCGGTTAGGTTCGGTACTCGGTAGCGGGGCACCATCCAGCGAGGCGGTGTTATACCTGTCGCTCAGGCCGCGTACTACCACAAACTTATTATCCTGTATGGTGGTACCGCTTACACGTTTTAATACATCACTGGTGTTTTTATCGGGCGAGCGTTTGATCAGCTCAGAAGAGATACCATCAGAAATAGAAGTACTGTTCTTTTGTATAGCATATAGCGCTCCTATACTCTCCTGGCGATAGGTGGCCTTGATCACCACCTCCTTTAAAGCGGTGCTCTGGGCTGGTACGGCCGCAATATCCAGCGTAGTGGCCGCGCCTGCTTTTACTTCAACATCTGATATTACCTTGGTTTGGTAACCCATGTAGCGGAGCATTACGCTGTATTTACCGGGCCTGAGGCCGTTAAGTACATAATGGCCGTCAACATCGGTAGCGGCGCCGTTGGTGGTACCTTCAATGCTAACGGTTGCGCCAATAAGGGTTTCGCTGGTTTTTTGGTCAATTACCTTCCCGGTGATCTTCCCGGTGGTTTGCGCATGGGCGCTCTGAAACAACAGCGCAATAAGCGCTATTGTGCTAATAGCGTAAACGATTTTTTTCACGTGCCTTAATTTAATGCAGCAAAACTATTACGCCGATGTTAGTTGAATGTTAATGGTTTATTACCATAACTAATCCTTAACATTAAGAAAACGTTAACAAAGATTAGAAAAGACTATTAACCAGCTTGTTGCTTGGTTTGGTTGCCGGGGAGGCTTTTAATTTCCTGCAATTCCAGTTCATAAGCGCGCATGCGGGCATGCAATATATCCACCTCGGTACGCAGCATTTGTATCTCGGTGATGAGTTTGGCCGAATCCTGTTTGTGTATCATTTTATCGCCGGTACCGAGTATGAGCCACTCCGGTGAGTATTTGAGCTGGAAACAAAGCTTACGGATAAGATAGTAGCTTACGTCCTGCTTGCGGTTGATGACCTTGCTGATAAAACCCTGATCAACACCAATGGCGTTGGCCAGCGCCAATTGCCCGCCATGTTCCTTTACAATTACCTTCAGCCGTTTTACTACCGCATCATCAGACATGCTGCAAGTATAAACATTTTTGGTAAAGTGCATACAAGAGTTCACACTCGTGAAGGTCATGAAGGCTGACAAATTTTGGCTGTGCTATAAAATAATTCTATCAGAAAGCAGCTGTTGATACCGAGCCTTATGGTCTAAGTTATAGTTGCATATAAGTAAAAAACATTTCCTATCTTAGTACATCACCATATTACCTATTATGAAAAAGCCGGCTATCACTTTAGCATTATTGGTTGTTTTTAAGCTCGCATCAGCCCAAAGGTGGAACACCTCTCCGCAATACGGTACAAACTCATCTACCGCAGTTATTGATGCTTTAGGCAGGCCGATAGCAGCAACAGACATCACTAAAATGAACGGTACTTCAGAAATATATAATGAATGGATACCCGGACAAGTCACTTTAGAAAATGGCGAAAATTATAAAAACCTTTTTTTAAAGTTCGATCCCAAAGAAAACCTGCTCACTTTTGTTTACGATAAAAAAGACGCGCCACAAAAGTTTAAAGATAACGTAAGGGTATTTACGTTAAACGCCGGCACAGAACGTGTTTTTGCCAATGGCTTTCCCAAGTTTGATGGTTCTAATACTCAAACCTATTATGAGATCATAGCAGGCGGCAAAACTATGCTGCTGGAACATCACAGGCAGTATCTAAAATCTGTCCGCGACGAGAATCGTGCGTTAACAATTGGTGAGTACACAGCACTTAAACACTATTATGTGTTTAAAGACCAAAAGATGTCAAAAACTAAATTGGATAGAAACGCGATACTTGCTGCTTTGGCTGATAAGTCTGCCGAGGTTAGCGCTTATGCAGATAAAGAGCACCTTAAATATGATAATGAAGAGGATGTAAAAAAGATCTTTGATTATTATAATAAGCTTTAATAGGTACGGTTACTCGATATTTTTCTATTAGTGGTCGATATCACCACCCCGTCACAATCCCAATAAAGCTATCTGCTTATTACCACATCCGCATATTTACTCCTATCTTTGCGGCATCAAATAACTCGTCTATGTTAAAAGGATTTTTTAACGTTCCTGTGCCCGTTAACGAGCCGGTTTTAAACTACGGCCCTAACAGCCCCGAACGTGCGGCCCTCAAAGCCGCGCTCGAAAAAGCACGCGCCCGGCAAATTGATATACCCATGTATATTGGCAGCGAAGAAGTGCGTACAGGTAACCTGAAAGAACTGCGCCCGCCGCATGATCACCAGCACCTGTTAGGTACTTTCCATTATGGCGATAAAAGCCATGTAAAGGCTGCCATCAACGCCGCCCTGGCTGCTAAGGCCGATTGGGAAAACATGCCCTGGGAAGGCCGCGCTGCCATATTTTTAAAGGCTGCTGAACTGGTTGCAGGCCCTTACCGCTATACTATAAACGCGGCTACTATGCTTGGCCAAAGCAAAAACGCTTACCAGGCCGAGATCGACGCAGCCTGCGAGTTTGCAGACTTTTTGCGCTTTAACGTGCAATACATGACCGAGATATACCAGCAGCAGCCACCGGTATCAGGCAAAGGTATCTGGAACCGTCTGGAGCAGCGCCCGCTGGAAGGTTTCGTTTTCGCGCTTACGCCATTTAATTTTACAGCCATTGCGGGTAACCTGCCTGCATCAGCCGCCATGATGGGTAACGTAGTAGTTTGGAAACCTGCCGACCCGCAGGTATATGCCGCCAACGTGATCATGCAGATATTTAAAGAAGCCGGCGTACCTGATGGCGTTATCAACCTCATTTATGCCGATGGCCCTGAGGTTGGCGATGTTGTATTCAGCCATCCTGATTTTGCAGGTATACATTTCACTGGCTCTACCAAAGTTTTCCAGCACATCTGGAGCGAAATTGGCGCCAACATACACAAATACAAAACTTACCCGCGAATTGTAGGCGAAACCGGTGGTAAGGACTTTGTACTAGCACACAAAAGCGCCAACGCCGATGTAGTGGCTACCGCACTGCTCCGTGGCGCTTATGAATACCAGGGGCAAAAATGCTCTGCCGCTTCACGCGCTTATATCCCTGCAAGCCTGTGGCCTGCGGTGAAGGAACATATGGTACTCGAAATGGCTACCTTTAAAATGGGCCCAACCGAAGATTTTGAGAACTTTATTAACGCGGTGATCAGCGAGGTATCGTTTGATAAACTGGCTAAGTATATAGACAATGCCAAAGCCGACGAAGGCGTAGAGGTGATTGCCGGCGGTAATTATGATAAGAGCAAAGGTTGGTTTATTGAGCCAACCCTGCTGCAAGTGCAGGACCCGCATTATGTGACCATGTGCGAAGAATTGTTTGGCCCTGTATTGAGCGTTTATGTTTATGAGGACGACCAGTTTGAGCAGATCATAGAAGTGATTGATACTACCTCTATATACGCGCTTACAGGTTCTATCATCTCTCAGGACCGCTATGCTGTGGCCCTGGCTACACAACGACTGCGCAACGCCGCCGGTAACTTCTATATTAATGATAAGCCTACAGGTGCGGTTGTTGGCCAACAGCCGTTTGGCGGCGCAAGAGGTTCAGGCACTAATGATAAGGCCGGTTCTATGATCAACCTGCTGCGTTGGGTATCGCCGCGTACCATTAAAGAAACTTTTGATCCGCCTACCGATTACAGATACCCGTTTCTGGCGAAATAATCGTTATCAGGATATCAAATATTCAAAGGCGAAAGGTAGTACCTTTCGCCTTTTTCATTACAGCTGCATGACCTACATTAGCCTAACCTTTCATATGTTTGTTTAAACACTTAATCAAATGGAAATAGGGATAGACAGCTTTGCCTCGGCCATGTACGGCTCCAACCAGTTAACACCCGTTGTTGCTATGGAACAATTGCTGGAACGTATTGAACTGGCAGACCAGGCAGGGCTGGATGTTTTTGGCATTGGCGAACATCATAAAAAGGAGTTTTTGGATTCGGCTACGGCGGTGATATTGGCCGCAGCTGCCTCGCGTACCAAAAACATACGCCTGGGCAGCGCAGTAACCGTTCTAAGCGCTGCCGACCCGGTAAGGGTATTTCAGAGCTTTGCCACCCTTGACCTCATTTCCAAGGGCCGTGCCGAACTGGTGGTAGGCCGTGGTTCATCTGTTCAGGCTTATCCTTTGTTCGGCTTTAGTCTGGATGATTATGACGCGCTTTTTAAAGAAAAGCTTGATCTGCTGCTAAAGATCCGCGACCAGGAGTTTGTGACCTGGCAGGGAAAATTCAGGGCGCCGCTACATAATCAGCCGGTTTACCCAAGGCCCTTGCAGCAAAAATTACCCGTTTGGTTGGGTGTTGGTGGTACGCCCGAATCTTTTGTGCGTGCCGGAGCCTTAGGCCTGCCATTGATGGTGGCTATTATAGGCGGTAATACGGCGCGTTTCCGCCCGTTGATTCATCTTTACCGCGAAGCAGGCGCTCGCTCCGGCTTCAAGCCCGAAGAGTTGAAAGTAGGTTTACATTCGCCGGGTTATGTGGCCGATACCGATGCTATCACCATTAATGAATATTACCCCGGCTATGCCGAATTGTGGACCAAACTGGGTCGTGAGCGTGGCTGGCCACCAGTTACCCGCCCGCAGTTTGATTACCTTGCTGGCCCGGAAGGGGTACTGGTATTAGGCGGCCCGGAACGCGTAGCAGAAAAACTGCTCCGGCACAGCGAGGCTTTAGGCGGTATCGACCGCTTTACGTTCCAGATGGATAACGCGGGCCTCACCCATCAGCAACTGATGTATGCCATTGAACTTATCGGCACCAAAGTAATTCCGTTGGTAAAAGCAGGTTAATACTTACTTAGCCACCAGCGGTGTACCTTCAAAAGCTATACCGGCCCAGCCATTAGCCATAAACTGCCTGATGTTCTGGTGGTCGTTTCCTTCGGGGTTATCTAATACGGCACGATAATGCTCGGCAAACAGCCATAGCGTATCCTCGGCGGATAGGTTGTTCAACTGCGCAAAACCAAACACTTTCGCGCTGCCCTGGTTCTGTGTGGCTTCGTTATAAGCCTCACCATTTTTAAAAGCGGTTGGCTGGTGGGCATAGTATTTCTCTATAAACTGCAATACATCGCCAAAAGCGGTGTTTCCTTCTTTTAACGATGCGAGCAAACTATTTAGCTGTTCCTTCATAAATTACTTCAATAATCAGCGGCGAAAATAGTCATTACCTTTTTTTCCGGTCCCAAAAAAAATCCCCGGTAGGTTCTGCCGGGGGGTAATTAATTAATAAATATTTGTTGTGTTACTTCTCAAACTTAAACACCTCGTCCATTTTTGAGTTATTGTGGGTGCTCACCTTCATATCATTTATTAAACCGGTTGATAAGCTGTAAACCCAGCCATGCACACTTAAATTACGGCCGTTGGCCCAGGCGTTTTGTACGATAGAGGTTTTACAAAGATTGTTCACATTCTCTATAACGTTGAGTTCCACCAGCCTGTCGCCGCGTTTTACTTCATCTTCAATAGCGTTCAACTCATCGGCATGCACGCGGTAAACATCCTTAATATGGCGTAACCAGTTGTCAATCAATCCAAATTGCTTATTGGTCATGCTGGCCAATACGCCACCACAACCATAATGGCCGGTTACAATAACGTGTTTTACTTCCAGTACGTTTACGGCATAGTCCAGCACGCTCAGCATATTCATATCCGTATGGATCACCATGTTAGCGATATTACGGTGTACAAATATCTCTCCCGGATTGGTACGGGTGATCTGGTTGGCGGGTACACGACTATCGGCGCAGCCTATCCATAGTATTGGGGGTTTTTGGCCGTTGGCAAGGGTGGTAAAAAACTCCGGATCTTCCTTTAAAGCATCGGCAACAAACTGCCTGTTCCCTTCCAGAAGGCTCTCGTAAGAAATATGGCTGGTATCATGAATTAATTTCGCGCACATAATTATTATTTTTTGAGTGATGAATTGTCAGTTTTATTTGGGTAAAATATTTGGCATACTTTTCTCGCCATTAGCGGCAAAAGGTCGTAATAAATAATAGTGAGTAATATAACGGGTACAAAGTAAAATACTTTAAACTCATATTCATTAAAAAAATAACCACCAATAAAGCCGCCCAGTATAAAAAACACCAATATGGTTACACGCACGTATATCTTCCGGCGTACTTCAGCCCGGTCTGTAGTCCGTGGGTGCATCCAGTCGGCCAGTTCGCTGCCCAGATCCGTAAAAAGGCCGGTGAGGTGAGTTGATTTAATAAGCCCTCCTGAAACGTTGGAAACCAGGCTATTTTGCAGCCCCATAGCAAAAATCATGGCGCTAATTACAATCTCTCTTTCCTGCTGCGTTTCGTCATAAAAATGATTGCCATATAACGCTACAAAGATGAGCACCCCTGTCTCCAGTATAATAGGTACCGAATGTGCTTTGTAATAACTAATGTGCTGTAACGATTTAACGATAAACTTGGTGACAAAAGCCCCGGCCAGGAACATACATAGCCATATACTGAATAAGATGATAGAATGATAATTCTGGTTAACAATATTTTTGGCCAGGTTGGCTACGTGCCCCGTAATATTCGACGTAAAAGCCAGAAAAGCCAGCAAACCGCAAACATCTGTTGCACCGGCAACAAACGCGCTTGACGATGCCAGCATTAAATTATGTTTTAGTGTGCGCTTTTCCTTTGAATGCCTCAGCATATTAATATATATTGCTTTGTAACAGTATTGGCATAAGCCTGTTTGCAAGTGGGGGATAAATTAAATAAAAAGGCCCGCTTTATAATGAGCGGGCCTGCCTTATCTATAAAATTCACTTACATAAATCTCGAAGAGCCATTATTATTAGCAGGTGTTAATGGCGGTGTTTGCGATGGGTTGGTAGTATTGTTAGCATCAATGTTTCTTTTTGACCGCCTTAGCAGATAAAAACCGCCTTTTAAAAGTTTTGATATGGGTATATTATAAGCTACTGTAACAAAACCTCTTTTTTGGTTAGCGGCAACCGTACCCAATTCCATCCCATACCCCACCTGGAAGTTTAAGATAGAAACAGACAATGTTGGCGCGAAAATATTTTGCGTATTATCGTTATTGGTATTGGCGGCAAATAGTACACCCAGATTTATTCCAAAGGTATTATTCATCTCTGTGTTAATGATCTTGCCATTATTATCAGTAGTTACCTCCATGCGGCCCCAATTAATACCAAACCCAGCTCCTATCGAATTAAATAATGATACACTACCTTTCATGGAGGGGTCGCCTGTGGTAGAGTTAAAACGAATAAGCGGTATAGTAAAATTGGTGTTTAATGCCGTAGCCTTGTACTCTGATGTTTTCCCTGCAGGGTAAGGCTCCCACTGGGCGTCATCACTTACGCGATCATTATTTGACGATTTGCTTCCTTGCTGCTTTTGTTGCTGGCAGAACGCTATACTTACTATTGAACATAGGATAGCAACCATGAGAATTTTTTTCATGTGATGAAGATTAAAGGTTAATCACTGAAAATAAGTCATTTAAATAAAAAATACAACTTTAAGCTCTATATTTTTTCGATTTTAACTTACCCGATGGTATTTTTAAAAATGAGAGAAAATGTATAATACCAGTTAAAGCCGTTGTTATTATATAATTCCCTATTTTTAGCACTTTACCAATTTATACACCGTGAACAAAAAGCTGGATATTCTACAAAACAAACGAGAGCAGGCCCTTACCGGCGGTGGCGAGGCACGTATAGAGGCGCAACATAAAAAGGGTAAACTTACCGCCCGTGAACGCCTGCATTTTCTTTTAGATGATGGCTCTTTTCAGGAGATAGGCATGTTTGTTTCGCACCGCTCAACCGATTTTGGCATGGAGAAAGAAAAATATCCGGGCGATGGTGTAGTAACGGGCTACGGTAATATCAACGGTAGGCTGGTATATGTTTTCTCACAGGATTTTACCGTTTTTGGAGGGTCGCTGTCTGAAACCCATGCCGAAAAGATTTGCAAGATCATGGACCTTGCCATGCAGAACGGCGCACCCGTAATAGGCTTAAACGACTCAGGCGGTGCTCGTATACAGGAAGGGGTCGTATCATTAGGAGGTTATGCCGATATTTTTTATCGTAATACACTGGCCAGCGGCGTTATTCCACAGCTATCGGCTATTATGGGGCCTTGTGCAGGAGGCGCGGTATACTCACCTGCTATAACCGATTTTATATTGATGGTAGAGCATACTTCATATATGTTTGTTACCGGCCCTAATGTGGTTAAAACGGTTACTCATGAGCAGGTAACCTCCGAGGAATTGGGCGGGGCACGCACACACGCCACCAAAAGCGGCGTTACGCATTTTGCCTGTGCTAATGAAATTGAGGCCATTAACCACATTAAGCGCCTGCTAAGCTACATGCCTCAAAATTGCGAGGACCGTGCACCTGCCGTACCATATGAAAGCGGCGATGAAACCCGACCCGCCCTGAATGATATAATGCCGGAAAACGCCTCTCAGCCCTATGATATTCGTGAGGTAATTGAACAGGTAATAGACGCGGGAACCTTTCTTGAAGTACATAAAGATTTCGCTGAGAACATTGTAGTGGGCTTTGCCCGCCTGGCCGGCCGCAGTATTGGAATTGTAGCCAACCAGCCTATGTTTTTGGCTGGTGTATTGGATATCCATTCATCAACCAAAGGCGCACGCTTTGTACGGTTTTGCGATAGCTTTAATATACCGCTGCTGGTGTTTGAAGATGTACCGGGATTTTTGCCCGGTACCGACCAGGAGTGGAACGCCATTATTACCAATGGCGCCAAACTGCTTTACGCCTTCTGCGAGGCAACGGTACCGCGTATCACCGTAATTACCCGTAAAGCCTATGGCGGCGCGTATGATGTAATGAACTCCAAACATATTGGTGCGGACATGAACTACGCCTGGCCTACCGCTGAAATTGCGGTAATGGGTGCCAAAGGTGCCGCAGAGATCATTTTTAAGCGGGAAATAACCGCTGCAGAAGACCCCGAAGCTAAATGGCGCGAAAAGGAGGAACAATATGCCGGCATTTTCGCCAACCCTTACCGCGCCGCCGAGCGTGGCTTTATTGATGAGGTGATTGTACCATCAGAAACCAGAAGCAAACTTATTCAGGCTTTTAAAATGCTGGAAAATAAGGTGGTAAACAACCCAAGGAAAAAACACGGGAATATACCGCTTTGATGAAGTTAAGTAGATAGTTAAAAGATTGCTTTAGCGAAACTCATTGCCGTACCCTTTCAAGGGACGGTTGAAAATAATTTAAAATGGCTTTAGCTGAAAATAGTCAACTTGCTATTGGAGCTAAAGCCTTTTTGCTTGCTTATTATCCGTTGGCTGAAGCCAACGGCAATGATACTTCCCGCATATCCTTCATTGCCGTCCCTTTCAAGGGACGGTTAAGAAAATAATTTCAAAATGGCTTTAGCTGAAAATAGTCAACTTTCTATTGGGGCTAAAGCCTTTTGCTTGCTTGTTATCCGTTGGCTGAAGCCAACGGCAATGATACTTCCCGCATATCCTTCATTGCCGTACCCTTTCAAGGGACGGTTAAGAAAATAATCCTAATAGGCTTTAGCCAAAAAACGTTTGTTTAGGCTAAAGCCGATCTGTCTATTCAGTATCCGTTGGCTGAAGCCAACGGCAATGATAGCTTACCAACTCGCACCTCCATTCATTGCCGTCCCTTTCAAGGGACGGTTAAGAAATACTCCTAATAGGCTTGCTTTTTATCCGTTGGCTGAAGCCAACGGCAGTGATAGCTTACCAACTCGCACATCAACTCATTGCCGTCCTTTTCAAGGGACGGCCTGCAGCATTGATGTGCCCTTCATAATTCAACATGTAGTGTTCAATATTAAATGATTTTGCTTTTATTAGTATATGCTCTCCATCGAACAAATTACTCCCCACCTCACTTGGCAGTTACGCCGGGATATACTCTACCCTAACGAATATAAATTTAATATGGAAATGCCCGAGGATGAGCATGGCTACCACTTCGGTGCATTTACAGATAATAAGCTGGTGGGTGTCGTATCTTTATTTAAAGATCATAACGACTGGCAATTCCGTAAGCTGGCGGTTGACGCCGCTTACCAGGGCAAAGGTATAGGCACACAATTACTGGATTACCTTACCGGCTTTGTGAAACAAGAAAACGGTGAGCGCTTGTGGTGTAATGCGCGCACATCGGCTGTTGGCTTTTATATAAAACTCGGCTTTGCCCAAACCAAAACAACCTTTCATAAAAAAGGTATCGATTACGTAGTTATGGAAAAACACCTCGCTGAATAAAAACAAAAAGTCAGCCTGCCTTGCGCAAACTGACCTTTTACATACTAAACTGACTAACTAATTTTCTTAAAATTAACGCTGCAAAAGTGCGGCTGTAATATGAAGTGTATGTTAAATAATAAATAAACTTCATAACCGTCATAATTACATTTATAAACTTACCATTTGCTTTACTATATTTGCCCCGAAGCTATCTCCCCAATAGCGTAACCAACAATTTCTGCACATGGCGAAAAAGAAAACCGAAGTTGAACAGCAAAAGCCTGCTGTTGTTAATGAAACGTCCTTAGCATTTTTTGAAAAATATATCAACAACCCATCTCCTACCGGTTTCGAGTGGAAAGGTCAGGAAATATGGCTCGATTACATTAAACCATATATTGATGACCACTATGTAGATAACTATGGAACGGCAGTGGGTGTTATTAACCCCGAGGCCGAATACAAGGTGGTTATTGAAGCACATGCTGATGAAATATCCTGGTTTGTGAACTACATTACCAATGATGGATTGATCTACGTGATTCGCAATGGCGGTTCTGACCATCAGATAGCACCATCAAAAAGGGTTGATATCCATACCGATAAAGGAATTGTTAAGGCCGTATTCGGCTGGCCAGCCATACACACCCGTCTGGGTGGCGAAAAGGAAGAAGCCCCTACGCTTAAAAACATTTTTCTGGATTGCGGATGCACCAGTAAAGAAGAAGTTGAAGCTCTCGGCATACACGTAGGTTGTGTAATTACCTACGAAGATGAGTTTATGGTGCTGAACAATCGCTACTACGTTGGTCGCGCTTTAGATAACCGCGCAGGTGGTTTCATGATAGCCGAGGTTGCCCGCCTGTTAAAAGAAAATAACGTAAAGCTGCCTTTTGGTTTGTACATCGTAAATGCCGTACAGGAAGAAATCGGCCTTCGCGGCGCCGAGATGATAGCGCATCGCATTAAGCCAAACGTAGCCATTGTTACCGATGTTACGCATGATACCGGCACACCTATGATCAACAAGATCACCCAGGGAGACCTTGCCTGCGGTAGAGGCCCCGTTATTTCGTATGCGCCGGCCGTACAAAATAACCTGAACAAACTGCTGATTGAATCAGCTGAAAAAGCTGGTATACCGTTTCAGCGCCAGGCGTCGTCGCGCTCAACCGGTACCGATACCGATGCTTTTGCCTACTCTAATGACGGCGTACCATCAGCATTAATATCATTACCGTTGAGATATATGCACACTACCGTAGAGATGATCCATAAAGATGATGTAGACAACGTAATCCGCCTCATCTATGAATCGTTACTCAACATCCAGAACGGGCAAGATTTCAGATATATTAAATAAATAAAACATTTTTACGCAATTGGCATTGTGTAAACGCATTACCTATACCCTACTTATACCATGAAACCAACATTATTAATTTTGGCCGCAGGGATGGCCAGCCGTTACGGCAGCATGAAACAAGTTGATGGCTTTGGCCCTAATGGCGAAACCATTATTGATTACTCTATATATGATGCTATTAAAGCCGGCTTCGGTAAAGTAAGCTTCATTATCCGTGAGGAATTTGCCGACTCTTTTAAGGCCATTTTTGAGCCTAAATTAAAGGGACGTATAGAAACAGACTATGTTTTCCAGAGTTTTGACCTTACTCCTTTCGGCATTAATGAGCAGATAGAACGTGCCAAACCATGGGGAACCGCGCATGCCGTACTGGCTGCCCGCAACCAGGTACATGAGCCCTTCTGCGTAATTAACGCCGATGACTTTTACGGCTATGAGGCTTTTGAAAAAATGGCTCAGTTCCTTACCACAGAAGTAGCTGATGACCGCTACGCGCTGATGGGTTACCAGGTAGATAAAACCTTGTCAGACTATGGCACCGTATCTCGCGGGGTTTGCGCTGTTGACGAAAAAGGCAACATGACCGAGGTAAACGAACGTACTGAAGTATACTTTAAAGAAGATGGCAGCGTAGCTTATAAAGATGCTACCGGCGAACACCCGCTAAGTAATGATACCCGTGTATCCATGAACTTTTGGGGCTTTACCCCGGCTGTTTTCAAACAAAGCGAAGATCTTTTCAAGAAATTTGTTGAGGCCAACAAAACCAATCCGAAAGCTGAATTCTTTATTCCACTGGTTGCCGACGAACTTATCAAAAATGGCACAGCATCTTTTAAAGTAATTCCTACGGCTAATAAATGGTTTGGCGTAACTTATAAAGAAGATAAGCCCATTGTACAGGCCAGCATCTCCGAGCTGGTAGAGAATGGCACTTATCCTGCTAACCTTTGGAACTAAGTTTTAAAGCTAATAAAAAACAGCCCCGTTATTACGGGGCTGTTTTTTATTGTAACTTTCTCATTACACATACGCTACGGTGACGAGCTATTGTATTTTGAGCCGCTGCTTTGCTATATTTATTACCTAAACTTTTAAAATGAAAATCAAACTTTCAATCATGCTGCTTTTAACGGGCCTCTCGGCTAATATGTTAAAGGCGCAAAGCCCCTACGTTTGGAAAACCGCTACTTCCGGCGGATATACTTACAAATACGTCACCGGCGACCCTACTCACTCACGTTTCTATACCCTAAAGAACGGCCTTACAATAATCCTTAGCCCTACGGCGAAGCAACCCCGGATACAGGCATACATCGCGGTTAAGGCAGGCAGCAAAACCGACCCGGCAGACCATACCGGCCTGGCACACTACCTGGAACATATGATGTTTAAGGGTACCGATAAATACGGAACCCTGGATTGGACAAAAGAAAAACCTTTGCTAAATAAAATAGACGACCTCTACGAGCAATACAACTCTACAAAAGACGAGGCTAAGCGTAAGGAGATCTATACGCAAATAGATAAAACATCAGGCGAAGCAGCAAAGTTTGCCATTGCCAACGAGTATGATAAAATGATGACGGGTATGGGCGGCCAAAACAGCAACGCTTTTACCTCTTTTGAACAAACTGTTTACACAGAAGATATCCCGAGCTCGTCTATAGATAAGTTTCTGACCATGCAGGCCGAGCGTTTCCGCGCGCCGGTATTACGCATATTCCACACCGAGCTGGAGGCTGTATATGAGGAAAAGAACCGCGGGCTCGACAGTGACCCCCGCAAAGTACAGGAGGCATTATTTGCAGCCATGTTTCCTAACAACAACTATGGTAAGCAAACTACCATTGGTACTATTGAACACCTTAAGAACCCTTCGTTAAAAGCTATTCGTAAATATTATTACGATTACTATGTGCCTAATAACATGGGAATCATCCTGTCGGGCGATTTTAACCCCGATGTGATGATAGGCAAAGTGGCCAAAAATTTCGCTTATATGAAGTACAAACCTGTACCTCCTTACAAGTTTGCACCCGAAGTGCCTATAACCAGCCCTGTAACGCGTGAGGTTTACGGCCCCAACCCCGAAAACCTTACCATTGGCTTCCGTTTCCCCGGTGCAAGCACACGCGATGCCCGCATACTTAACCTGGTAGGCAGTATCCTTGCCAATGGCAAGGCCGGCCTTATTGATCTCGATCTTACTAAAAAGCAAAAGTTGCTAAGTGGATCGGCATCTGCTGATATTTTAAAAGATTACAGCGTACTCACGCTGCGCGGTACACCAGCCAAAGGCCAAACATTAGATGAAGTTAAGGACCTGATGCTGGCAGAAATAGATAAGCTGAAAAAAGGCGATTTTTCTGACGACCTGATCCCATCAATAGCCAATAACTATAAAAAAAGCAAAATTGAGCAGGATGAAAGTTATGTACAGCGCGCCGGCAACCTTATGGATGACTTTACATCTGGTGTCGACTGGAGAACCGACGTAGCTGCAATTGCCGAGTTATCAAAGATCACCAAGGCTGATATTATGGCGTTTGCCAATAAATATCTGCACAGCAACAACTACGTAGTAGTTTACAAACGCCAGGGGGCGGATAAGAATGTGGTTAAGGTTGATAAACCACCTATTACCCCGGTTGAAGTTAATGCCGGTAAGCAATCGCCTTACGTACAAATGATCAATGCTATGCCTGCCAACTCTGTTAAACCGGTTTGGCTGGATTTTGATAGGGATATACAAAGAGCTAAATCAGGCAATGTTGATGTTTTAGCCGTTCAGAATAAAGATAACAGCATATTCCGCCTTTATTACAGGTTTGATATGGGAAGCTGGAATAACAAACTGTTACCAATGGCTGCGCAATACCTGCAGTTTTTAGGTACGGATAAAATGACCGCGGAGGATGTAAGCAAATCTTTTTATAAGCTGGCCACATCATTCAGTGTAAATACCAGCACTGATCTTTCGCACGTGATCATCAGCGGGTTGCAGGAAAATTTTGGCCCATCTGTTACACTGGTTGAAAACGTATTGGCCAATTGCCAACCAAATGAAACCGCTTTAGCCAGCTTAAAGGCCCGGATGAAAAAATCAAGGGAAAACTTTAAGCTAAATAAAAGCGCTATTATGCAGGGCCTTGTAAGCTACGCGCAGTATGGTGCCGATAACCCTTTTAACTACACTTTAACAGATAAGGAGATAGACGCAGTAACAGCACAGGAGCTCGTAAACATACTGCATGGGCTTACCAGCTACAAGCATACCATTTTATATTATGGCCCGCAAACAGCGGCCCAGGCGGGCAGCACCCTGGCACAATTGCATAAAACCCCTTCAGCGTTTGTAGCCTACCCCGCCAAAAAGCAGTTTACCCGCGTAAACCAACCCAAAAATACCGTACTGTTTGCCAACTTTGATATGGTACAGGCCGAGATACAATGGGTACGCAACGAGGAAACTTACACGCCAGCCAAAACGTCAACCGCCGAGCTGTTTAACGCTTACTTTGGTGGCGGTATAAGCTCAATAGTTTTCCAGAACATTCGCGAATCCAAGGCACTTGCCTACTCAACATACGCCAATTATGCCCAAGCAGGCAAAAAGGATGATAATGATATTTTTATCAGCTACGTGGGTACACAGGCCGACAAAATGAACGAAGCCATTATTGCCATGAATGAGCTTTTAAATAACATGCCTGAATCAGGCGAGGCATTTAAGGCTGCGCGTGAAAACATCGTTAAATCAATTGAAACCGAACGCATAACACAGGATGGTATCCTGTTCGCCTACCTTGCCGCTGAACGCAAAGGGTTGACTTATGATATCCGTAAAACGGTTTTCGAGACTGCCGGAAAATTAGGTTTTACAGAGCTGAACGCTTTTCATGATACCGAATTAAAAGGCAAACCCTACACTTATTGTATTGTAGCATCAGACAAACGGATATCTGACGAGGACCTTAAAAAATATGGTGAGCTCAACAAGCCGGATATGAAGCAAATATTTGGTTATTAACATTTTATCATCAGGACCGGCATAGTGCGGTCCTGATGATTCTTTTACATAACAACATCTTTACATTATAAAAAAATTAATAAATTGTAAATTTACACGCTTGGTGATTAGCCATGATTTAAAAAAGTCACAACACTAAGCCCAATTATTTATATCCGGAAAAAACTAATTGCTGATCCGCATCGTAAATTACGATGACATTTATTTACTTACTATATTACTAACTTGAGCCGTACTGCTAAATCCCCCAGCACCTATTGCCCAAAATGTGGCAATCTATTTCATCACCAGCTGCACAGAAGCTGGTTTGTTAAAAACATCTTGTTTTTTATCCCGTACAAAAAATATTTTTGCGCCAATTGCAAAAAAGCCAGGTATATAATTAAAGAGCAAAAAGAGTAATCGCTGGTATACAGCCAATTGTTGGTATAAATATTGTTATCGCATACGTAATAATGTTCAGATACTTAACAGAGAGCTTATGCGACGGATTTTAGCGGTAGACGATGACCACGATATATTAGAGATTTTGCAGTTTATTCTGGAGGATTCGGGTTATAAAGTAGACACTTTATCAGATGGCAGGCTGTTAATGGAAACTATCAGAGAAAAAAATCCTGACCTTATACTGCTTGACATTATGCTGGGCAACGTTGATGGCCGCGAATTGTGCAAAGAAGTAAAAAAGCGAGACGAAACACATAGTATACCCGTTATCATGATCTCTGCCAGCCACAATGTAGGCAATACGGTAAATCAGGAAAATGGCCCCAACGATTTTGTAGCCAAGCCATTTGATATAAACGACCTTTTGAATTCTATACAAAGGCAACTGCAGGCAGCCTAACTATTTTTTATACCCGCAGCCGAAAGTTGGTCATCAATATATTTATTCCACTCCTGTTGTTTTTGGCGGTTTCGACTGTGTGATGTTTCATCATCATACCTTTTCTGCAGATCATTCATCTCACGAAGGCAATCCAGATAAGCCACATTAATTTCTCCCTCAAAGTTTTGGGGCGACATACGAATTGCGTCTAAACGTTTCTTAAAGTTCTCGGCCACAATCCTCGTCAGATCAAAGTGACGCTGTTCATGATTAAGTTCATAGCTGCCCGTTACACCATCACTTACCCAGCATGCGCTTTTGGCCAGCCACGTTTTTAAGTTGATGGTCACCTTTACTATGCCTGCCTTTACCTCGGCATGCTCATCATATCCAATACTACTAAACACTTCTGCGAGATGGTTGCTGTTTCCCGAAGGCCGGCCCTTAAAATCGGCCCAGGTAAGTGGTCTTCGGGCATTGTAGTAGATGGTATCTCCATCCTTTTTGTCCTGATAATCCTCAAAAACTATCTCTACAGCTTTGGCCAGCTTAATATTATGGTTGGCCTGCCCGGCCATCCAGTCACTAAAATAAGCCAGCCCATCATTTATCGTCCCGGCCAATAATGCTCCTACATTTTGCGGCCTCCCTTGTGGGTGCTGAAAACGGGTAACGGTGCTATAGTCTGTAAGTTTAATGGTATCATAATCCCGTTTAAGCCCAAAGGATAAATCTGTTCTTATTTCGCCTTTAACTGTACCGTTACTGAGCTGTTCATTTACCGAAAGGTTATGAAGGGTAATAATTATGGGCCGCAAATGCTGATCATTATTCACACTATTTAATACAAACTGTTTAATATCTGTAGTACTGCAGGCAGCATCAATTAATTTAACACCGCCGCCTGTGTTACCAGCCGGTATTAATTTCCCGATAATAAATTTGTCGGTGCGGGCGTCAACTACATCATCAATATAGTAAGTAGTGGGTTTGATGGCTGTTTGCGGTTGAGGGAGTTGTATAACAAATGGCTTGGGTTGTGCCGCTGCCATAAATGTTATCCTACATAAAGCGTATAATAATAAAACAGGCTTGTAATTCATTTACTTACACAACGGATGGCCCGGTTTAAATATTTTTATAATAACCCGAGTTTACAAACCTTTTACAAAGTATATTTGCCTGCCGGGTATGCCTAACATATATGATAATATTATATTTTTCCACAGGCATATCATTACCACAATATGTACCGTTTAAAAAAAGTGCTTTTCCACACTTGTTAATTACTAATGTGGATTGCATTTTTGCGATTACGCTAATTTAGCACCACTATAATTGCGCTCTATGATAAAACATAAATACGTCGCCTTAATTGCCCCGGTATTTTTAGCCCTGCCAGCGCTCGCACAGCAAAACCCATCATTTCATGTAAACCGCACCTATCAGAATGCTAATAACCTGATGGCGATGGGTAAATACGCTTCAGCGGCAGAACAATATCGCCTGGTTGAGCAAACAAGGTTAACTACATCTTCTCAATCAAAATTTGAGTCGGAACTATCTCTTCTTAAAGAGAACGCCCAGTACTACGAGGCACTGTGTGCGCTGGAACTGGGTAACGATGATGCCGAAAGCATGTTTACCCGCTTTATTAAGGAGCACCCTGAAAACCCGCTGGCCAAGGCCGCGTATTTCCAGGTAGGTAAATCGTACTTTAAACAAGGCAAGTACAGCGAGGCATTGGTGTGGTTCAATAAAGTAAACGCGGGCGATCTCACAGGCAGCCAAAGCACCGAGTATAATTTTAGAAAAGGCTACGCATATTTTGTTACCAACGATTACAAGAACGCGCAGTTACTGTTTAGCCAGGTAAAAAATAAAAGATCGGCCTATACAGACGATGCTACTTATTACTTCGCCTATATCGCTTACCTCAACAAAGATTACCATTTAGCACTGGTAAACTTTGAGCGTTTAAAAAATTCTAAAAAATACGAGGCCAGTTACCCGTATTACATTACAGCCGTTTATTTCCTGGATAAACGTTACGACGATGTAATTAACTACGCCATCCCTATCATCAACAGCACCAAGCAGCAGAACGAAACGGAAATGCTGCGCATTATAGGTGCTTCATATTTTGCCAAAGGCAATTACGATAAAGCGGTAGAATACTACAGCCGCTTTGAAGAACAGGACCAGGGCCGCACCCAAAATACCCAGGACAGCTACCAGATAGGTTATGCCTATTATAAAGTGGGCAACTATGGCAAAGCCGCGAGTGTGCTAACCAAACTGGTGGCGCAAAATGATAACTACAGCCAAAGCGGTAGTTACACCCTGGGCGATGTTTACCTGAAAATGAATAACAAGCAGGGAGCGCGTAACGCGTTCTTCACGGCTTCGAGGTTAAATTACGACCCGCAATTGCAGGAAGACGCGCTGTACCAATACGCCAAGCTTTCTTACGAGCTCGATTTTAATAACGACGCATTGGTAGCCGCACGCCAGTACCTCAAAAACTACCCCCGCTCAGCACGCCGCGATGAGGTAAAAGTTTTACTGGGCGAAGCTTTACTTAATTCCAGGAACTATAAAGAAGCCATTGACATACTGGAGCCTATCCCTAATAAATCAGAAAGCGCGCAGATAGCCTACCAGAAAGTAACCTATTACCGCGGGTTGGAATTTTACAACGAACGTGCTTTTGAAAACGCCATTGGTGTGTTTTTACGCTCACTGAAAAACCCGGTTGATAGTAAGATACAGGCGCTCACCCTATACTGGATGGCCGAATCCATGTTCGAGGTACGCAAGTATGGCGAATCGGTAGAAAACTTCGAGCAGTTCCTGAGCATGCCGGAGTCAAAGGAAACCGGCCTTACCAACTACGCTTATTATGCGCTTGCTTACTCGGCATTCTATGACGAGCAATACCGTAAGGCTGCTACTTACTTTGAGAAATTTTTGGCCGGTGGCCCTAAAGATCAAAACACCGAGAACGATGCCATCAGCCGCTTGGGTGATAGCTATTTCGGTATGAAAAGTTACGGCAATGCGCTTACCTACTATGATAAGATCATAGCCCGCCATAGCCAGGGACAGGAGTATGCCCTGTTCCAGCGGGGTATTATACAGGGCTTGCAGGGATCATTTGACGCTAAGATCAGTACGCTAAACAGCTTGCTGAGCCAGTTCCCTAATTCTGACTATGCTGATGATGCCGCTTTTGAGATCGCATACGCCTATTTCCTTAAAAATGATGGCGAACGCGCTAAGGCCGACCTCAACGCCATGATACAAAAATACCCGCACAGCAGTTATATACCGCGCGCCTACACCACTATCGGGTTAATTGAATACAATGCCGGTAATGACGATGCCGCTACTGCCGCGTTCAAGAAAGTAGTATCAGACTATTCATCATCTGACGAGGCCAAGCAGGCTTTGAAACAGGTAGAGAAGATATATACCGATAAAGGCGACGCAAGCTCGTTCCTTAACTATGCCAACTCTACCTCTATTGGTAACTATACTTCTGCCGAGCAGGAAAGCATCATGATCACTGCCGCCAATAACCTGTATTTAAAAGGCGACTGGCAAGGCGCGGTAAATGCCGTTAACGCTTACTTTGATAAGTTCCCTACCAAGCAGATATATGAAAAACAGGCGCGTTTTATCCGCGCGCAGGGCCTGGCTAACCTGGGTAAAACCGATGAGGCCGTGGTTGACTATAACGTAATACTGAACGACTGGACCAGTGCCTACAGCGAAAAATCGCTCATCAGCATGGCTAAATTGTACATGAACCAGAAAAAGTACAACGATGCCATTGTGTTCCTGAAACGTTTGGAAACCAACTCGGAGTACAAGGCCGATTACAGCTTTGCTATTAATAACCTGCTGGTGTGCTACTCACAAATTAACCAGCCGAATGATGTGCTTAAATATGTGCAGCTGGTACGCGATTACGAAAAAACCGCCCAGGAAGATAAATTCCGTACCGGCCTGTATGCAGGTAAGGCGCAGTTACAACTGGCCGATACCGCTGCTGCCGTAAAGGAGTTTAACTATACCGTAAGCAATACCAAAACTATTGCCGCCGCAGAAGCGAAATACAACATCGCCAACATCGAATACTTGCAGGGTAAGTACAAAACATCGCAAAAAACCTGTTTCGACCTGGTGAAAGAGTTATCTAACTACGATTACTGGGTAGCGAAGGCCTACATCCTCCTGGCCGATAATTATGTGGCCCTTAAAGATAACTTCCAGGCTAAGGCTACACTGCAAAGTGTGATAGATAATTACAAAGGCAATGATGATGTGCTGCCAGCCGCACGCGAAAAACTGAACAGGCTATTGGGTAAAGCACAAAGTACTACGGCCCCTGCCGCTACAGAAGAAAAGGCTGCACCAACTGAAGATAAGCCGGCAACAACCGAGCCCGCTGCCGAGCAAAAACAACAACAGGAGACCAAAGAACAATAAACGGAGAGACAAGCAATGAGATCAGTATATAAATTAACACTGCTTACCTTATTAACGGTATTTTTCTTTGACTCTGCCAACGCGCAAACAAAGAAACCGGCTGATAAAAAGCAACCGGCTAAAACTGCTAAAAAAACCACCGCGAAAAAGCCGGCTGCAAAAGCCACCACGGGTTCGCAGCAAAAGGCTAACGCAAAAAACCTGGGAGAAGCCGCCTCAAAAGTACCGGCAGCCGACACTACAAAAAATGGCGCTAAAAACGCTAATAATGAAGCCAGCCTGGCAGAAGAGATTGTGGTGACCACTTCTTACAAACCTGTACTGGCCGAAGCGGTAAAAATTCGCCGTAACCCCGACCTGGAAGATAAAGAGCCTTACAAAGCGCCGCTTAGCTACGCGCCAATTGATCGTAAGTTATCGCAGGATAATAACATCAGACAACTGGACGCCATGAAACGCCCTGCCGAACAGGACTCGGCCCTGCTGAACAATTATGTTAAAGCTGGCCTGGGTAGCATGAAAACCAGCTTTGCCGAAGGCTACTTTGGCGGCGGCCGCGACGAAGCCCTGCAGGTTGGCGGGTTTGTAAAACATTTCGCGCAAGCAGGCAGTATCAATAAGCAAAGCGATAGTCGCCAGGAAATTGGCGTATTTGGCAAGAGCATTAACAGCGAAACTACGCTTACCGGTCGCCTTAACTACCAGCGCCATGCCACTTATTTTTATGGCTTTGACCAGGACGCCTCAACACCGCCTGCTTTTGATCCGCAAAAACAAACGTTTAACACTATTAGCGGCGAGGGCGAAATAGCCAAAAACTTTAAAGACGAAGAAAATGCCTTTACCTATGCCGCTAAATTTAAAGGCTACTTATGGAGCAATGCCTTCAACGCCCGTGAAAATAACATTGTGCTTAGCGGCTTCATGAACAAAACGGTTAAGCAGTTCTATGCAGGTTTAGCCGCGTCATTAGACCTTGGCACACAAAAGGACAGCCTGTATTCAAACAACAACAGCATTGTAAGGGCTAACCCGTACATTAAATTCCAGGGCGAAAACTACAAGATAGAAGCCGGGGTTAACATTGCTAAAGAGTTTGGTGTTTACTCCAGGTTCTATATTTTCCCTGCGGCCAAGTTAGAGTTACAGGTAGTGCCTAAATACATACGCCTGTTTGCCGAGGCCAAAGGTGATGTAAACAAAGCCTCATTAAAAGACTTTACCAACATCAACCCTTTCCTGGGCCAAAACCTCAATCTGGTGAACTCGGTTGATAAGCTGGATATTACGCTTGGTTTAAAAGGCACCTTGGCGCCCGGGCTGTCGTTTAAAGCCGCGGTATTCCGCAATAGTATTAAAAACCTGCCACTGTTTGTTAACAACTTCGCGGCAGAGGGCAACAAGTTCAGTGTGATATATGACAATGGCGATACCCGCGTAAGTGGCTTTAACGGCGAACTGGATTATAAAGCCAGTGATGATTTTAACCTGTTTGGCCGTGTAGAGGTAAAGGATTATAAAATGGCCAGCGAAGCAAAGCCATGGAACCTGCCTAAATTTTTATTAACAGCGGGTACAACCATCCATATCAACAACAAAATTGATATTAACGGCTCGCTGCTGTTCCGTGGTTCGGCTCAGGATCCGTTGCTGGTAACAGGCAGCACACCGGCTAACCCCTTGTATACTACTGTGCCATCATTTGCTGATCTTAGCGGCGGCGCTACCTACAAGATCAACAAGCAGTTATCGGTATTTATACAGGCAAACAACCTGTTAAATGCCAGCAGTAAAACCTGGGTATACTATCCTAACTATGGCTTTAACATATTCGGAGGCGTAGGCTATTCGTTTTAAGCTTTTTGAGGTTGTATAATAATACGTACTTTTAGCAAATGGATGTAGGTAATTATATAAGCGAATTGCTGGCACTACACGGCGAAGTTAGCGTGCCCGGCCTGGGTTATTTTGCGCATACCCGTGTTAACGGGCACTATAATGAGCAGGAAGGCCGGTTTTACCCGCCTTCATACAGTGTGCAGTTTGACCCGCAGTTTATTGATGATGAAACCTTGCCTAAATACATTGCCGATAAAAAGAATATCTCTGTAGCATCGGCTAAATATTTTACTGAAAAGTACATCAACACCATAAAAATGCAGGCGCAAAATGGCGACGCGCCATTAGCTGATCTTGGCTGTTTTTACATGGAAGATTCAAAGCTTTTCTTTGAAACCAACCAAAACCAGCGCAATAGCCCCGATTTTTTTGGCTACGAGCCGCTAAGCCTTCACAAAGTGGGCAGCGCTCCGGTACAGCCCAAACAGCTTACTCAGGAAAATACTACGCCTGCCCCGATTGAAGTAAATATTGCTGCACCGGCTGAAATTTTAAACCCGGCAGACGATGATGATTATCTGTCTGAAGAGGAGGAAGCGTATCTTGTTAACCAGGTACGCAAACGTAAACGGCGTACTAGCTGGTTGTTTATTATACTAATGATCTTGTTCACCGCAGGTGCGCTTTACCTGGTTAACCGCTACAACCCTGCCCTGTTTAATGTTATCGGCAAAAAAAGAGAAACCGCCACCAAGCAGCCTGTAAAAGATACCAAAGTGATCAACGCCGCTATAGAGGTAGATAAGGATACCGCGGATACCGATACGCCTAAAACACAGCCTGCAACGCATATAGCAGAAAAGCCAATTAAAGACACCACAGCAAAAAACACAGCACCTGTGGTGAAGGATGAAGTAGTTGCCGGCCCTCGTTTCGAGATCATGGGTGGCTCTTTTAAAGATGACAAAGAGGCTAATACCGCCATTGCCAATTATAAAAAACTGGGGGTTGACGCCCATATTGTTACCGACGCACCCGGAAGGCGTGTGAAGCTTTCTTTAGGTACTTATAAAACCCGTGCCGAGGCCGAAGCCGCGCGTAAGGCAATATTGGCTACCAAAAAAGTAAACAAGGATATTTATACATTAGAAATTAAACCAAAACTATGATGTTACTATTGCAGGTTACGGATACCGCAGCAAAATTAATTGATACCGCGCACCAGGCCGCGCAACAGGTTACCAAAATACCAGATGAAGAATTAAGGTTTGGAGACTTGCTCATAAAAGGTGGCTGGGTAATGATACCAATTGGTATACTGGCAGTACTTGGCCTGGTGATATTTTTTGAACGATATTTTACCATTCGTAAAGCTGCAAAAAACGAGTCACATGTAATGCAGCAGGTACGCGGCAGCGTAATGTCTGGCAATTTGCAGTCGGCTATTGCCATTTGCCGTAACAGCAACTCCCCATTGGGCCGCATGCTTGAGAAAGGCTTGCTACGTATTGGCCGCCCTATAAAAGATATCGAAGGCGCTATTGAGAACGTTGGTAAGCTGGAAGTATCCAAGCTGGAAAAGAATATAGGTATCATCGGTATAGTAGCAGGTATAGCGCCCATGTTCGGGTTCCTGGGTACTATCGCGGGTGTGATCAAGATCTTCTACGATATCTCCAAAACCGATAATATCTCTATGGGTGTTATCTCTGGTGGTTTATATGTGAAGATGGTAACTTCAGCCGCCGGCTTATTTGTAGGTATCATTGCCTATGTATGCTACCACATCCTTAACATGATGGTGGATAAAGTGATCCTGAAACTGGAAACTGACGCCATTGAGTTTATTGACCTGTTAGAGGAGCCCAGCAAATGAATTTAAGAAAAAGACAAAGAGGAGCATCAGCAGAGGTACACACCTCGGCCATGAATGATATCATGTTCTTCCTGCTGCTCTTCTTCCTTATCGCGTCAACGGTAACCAACCCTAACGTGGTAAAATTGATGCTGCCAAAATCGTCAAGCGGGCAATCGGTTTCTAAAAAAACCATCAACGTATCTATCGACAAAAACCTGGTATATACGGTTGATAAGAAACAAGTACCGGTTGACCAGCTACAATCTACGCTGCAATCATACAAAAGTCTGGCATCAGAGCTTACCATTGTATTGTATGTTGACCGCACCGTGGCCATACAGGATGTAGTGACCGTGATGGATATAGCGCAAAAATTAAATATTAAACTGGTACTGGCCACCGAGCCGAAAGCATAGGAAGCTGAAAGGTTAAAGCTAAAAGGTCAAAGGTAATTGCAAGCTACCAAAACCTTTTTACCCCTAACCTTTCGCCTTTCACCTTACAAAAATGAACTACAGGGAAGAAAATAATTATCCTAAGGCGTTTGCCGCGACCGGCTTAATACTGGGCATTGTGATAGCCTTGTGCTATTTTATCGTGTTCCAGATGCCGGTAAAGCAGGAGGACGGCACCGGAGGTATACTGGTGAATTATGGTACGGTAGATGAAGGCATGGGTAGCGATTACACCAGCACCGAAGAACCCTCTGTTGCCGAAAAAGCCAATAAGACCAAGCCCGATAAAGTAACCCCTGCCCCGCCTACCGAAGAAAAAACAGAGGCGGAACAGAGTGATAAAAATGTAGTTACGCAAAATAACGAGGATGCGCCCGAGGTTACTGCCAACTCTAAAGCGCCAAGCAAAACCGTATCTACTACTCCTAATAAAACCGAAGCCAAGCCAACCGTTAATCAAAACGCGCTTTATAAAGGTAAAACCAATACAGGTACCGGCGAAGGGGATGGCACCGGCAGCACCCCGGGTAACCAGGGTAAAACTACAGGCACCACGCTTACCGATAATTATAATGGAACCGGATCGGGCAATGGTGGTAACTCGCTAAACGCACGCAGCTTTGTACGTGCGCCTGCCAAACCAACTGTTTCAAATATTGAAGGAAGAGTAGTAATTGAGTTCAGGATAGATAAAGATGGTAACGTGGTATACGCGGGTGTAGGCCGTGGCTCCACCCTGATAGAAGGTGACGTGGTTGACAAGTGTATACAGGCGGTTAAAAACGCCAAGGTTAGCCCTTCTGCCGGCGCCAGCGACCAGCAAACCTATCGCCAAACCTTCGTATTTAAACGCCAGTAATCATCCTGATTTTATCTTAAGTTTGCACCGTCATCCATAGTTATGGATCATTGACCATGAACTACCAGCAAACCCTCGACTACCTGTATACCCAGCTCCCCATGTTTACGCGTGACGGGGCTTCCGCATTTAAAAAGGACCTCACCAACACCCTTGCGCTATGCGCCATTTTAGATAACCCGCAGCAGCGCTTTAAAAGCGTGCATGTGGGCGGCACTAATGGCAAAGGTTCTACATCGCATATGCTGGCCGCCATTTTGCAGGTTGCCGGTTACAAAACAGGGCTGTATACGTCGCCTCACCTGCGTGATTTTCGCGAACGCATCCGTATTAACGGGCAAATGATCAGCGAGCAAACCGTTGTTGATTTTGTAACGGCTAACCGTAAAAACTTTGAAGATATACAACCATCCTTCTTTGAGATGACGGTGGCGCTGGCCTTTGATGTTTTTGCTAAAGAACGTGTAGATATCGCTGTTGTTGAAGTAGGTTTAGGCGGCCGTTTAGATTCTACCAACGTGATCATGCCCATCCTGTCGGTAATCACCAACATCGGCTGGGACCACATGAACATGCTGGGGAATACCCTTGAGCTGATCGCAGGCGAAAAAGCCGGCATTATTAAGCCCGGCATACCTGTAGTAATAGGCGAGCACCAGCCGGATGTTGCCCATGTGTTTACTAAAAAGGCAGAAAAAGAAGGAAGCGGGATATGCTTTGCATCGGATGTTAAGTCAAAGGTCGAAAGTCGAAAGTCAAAAGCAGACGGCTTGCTGGATGTGAGCGTAACCGCCGACTCAGAACTACATACTGTAGACTTCCAACTCGATCTAACCGGCACCTACCAACTAAAGAACGTGAGAACGGTTTTAACCGCGGTAGACGAGCTCCGTAAGCAGGGCTTTAACATTACGGATGAACACATCGCCACAGCGCTTAGGCAGGTAAAAACCTTAACCGGGCTGCATGGCCGCTGGGAAACACTCCTTACTCAGCCGCTCACTATTTGCGATACCGGACACAACCCTGACGGTGTGGAAGAGGTGATGAAAAACATAGCCGCTGTTAATTACGAGCATTTGCACTTTGTTATCGGCATGGTGAATGATAAAGATACCAGCAAGGTGTTGAGCATGCTGCCAAAAGATGCTACTTATTATTTTTGTAAACCCAATATACCAAGAGGCTTAAGCGCTGAAATATTACAGGAACAAGCAGCAGTGTTCAATTTACGGGGGCGCTCCTACCCTTCAGTACAGGCGGCCTATGACGCGGCCAGGAAAGCAGCAGGAGATAACGATCTGGTGTTTATTGGCGGCAGTACTTTTGTGGTAGCCGAGGTGGTTTAATTGCGCAGGAGCTAATTTTCCTCTTCAGGCGTGCCGGGTGATACAAGCCTCGCCACAAACATGGTATCTGCCTTATGCTCGTAACCTTTTAGCACTTGTTGCTCCTCCAGTTGAAGGCCAAGCTCATTAACCAGGTAGCTCACGGCTTCCTCGTTTTCTGCTTTAAAGGCAGAACATGTGATATATATGAGCGGTTTGCCCGGCTTTAAATGCTTAGCTACATTTTTGGCGATACCTTGCTGCAGGCGCTTAAAGAAATCAAGCTTATGCATCTCAAACTGGCTGATCATCTCCGGCGTACGCCCCCAGGTACCCGATCCGCTGCATGGCGCATCGAGGATGATGCCGTCAAAAGCGTAATTATATAGTAGCTGTTCGTTGTTCTGCATCAGGTCCATCACCTTTTTCTGGTATTTCATTAATCCGGCTTGCTGGAAACGCTCGTCCAGGTTGGATAAGATAGATTCGCGGATATCTGATACCACTAATTTAAGTTCAGGCTGCATACTATGCAACAGCAATGATTTGCCACCTGATGCCGCGCAGGCATCCCACCAGCTATCCCAGCGGTTGGGTTTAAAATAATTGGCAGTTTGCTGCGATGATAGGTCCTGCACCTCAAACCAATGCTGTTTGGGGAATATTACATCCAAACGTGTGCCGTTGGGCAGCGACAGGCAGTTGCTGCCCTCATCCCTAAACTTGATATCGGCTTTGGTCAGTTCGGCCTTTACCTGTTGCTCAAATCCTTTGGTGATGCGTATAAAAAGATCAGGCTGTACAAAAAACGATTTCAGGAAAGGCGCTTTGTCTATCCCGTCAGATAACTGTTGGGTCCAGGGGAAAACATCCTCCAGTTTAAAATTCGGGTAGGTGATTTTAACCAGCGCTATCTTTTCGTCGATACTAAATGCGATACAAGCTGCCCAATCAGGTTTAAAGTGCTGTAGAAAAGAATTGGTTTGCGTGTTGCACAAAAATTCGGCGACCATCAGCCTGTCTTCCGGCAGCAGGTTCGGTAGTGCTCGGCCCAACCGGAAATAGTTATAGATCAGGCGGCCGGCAACCTTACGGTCGGTAGAACCCATTTGCTTATTTTGCCGGTAAAAACCCGGCAAAAACTTATTTAAAGGCGTATCAGCCGGGTATTCATCTAGTATGCGCAAAAATGTCTTTAACTGGTTTATTGCCTTCATTTTACCCGTTTAAGATCAAAGTTCTCGTATCGTAATACATCAACATGTGTATTCACCCAACCGGTACGGGGCGTTTTCACAAAGTGGAAACTGTTGTGTATACCGGTAAAATCTTTGAGATCGGGCTGACTCATGTTTTCGCCGTCGGCCAATAATTGGGCAAAGTACAAGCCCTCGTCAAATCCTTTTATGGCAAAATCGGTAGGCTCGGCATGGTAAGCGCGCCTGTAGCTACGCAGGAACATATTGGTTTCGCCGCTTTTGTAATCAATCTTATCCGCCGAGGTAATGTGCGTATTTAACCTTTGCAGCAATGCCGCTTTCAGAAACGCGAATTTCTCCCAGTTAGGATGCCCTAAAAGCGTTACCGGGAACTTTTTGGAAAGTGTGTCCAGCGAGCGCAGCGTTACCATTAAAAAGGCTTGCTTGGTAGAGGGTACCAAAAAAATGTTCTGTTCTGTGGGTGATAATTGCTTTACCAGCGGTGTTAAATTACCACGGTTGATAACCATGGTAATTACCTGCACACGGCGTTTGGTAAGGCTATCGATAGTACGTTTAAATGGCGAGGCATATAATTTTTCGTCGCTGTAACCCGATGTAAGGATAAACACCTTTTTAGGCTTTAACCTTTTAGCCACATACTCCGCTGCACCCCGGGCATGGTATTCCAGCGGGGGGGTCATGGTAATAAGGTTTGAGCTCTTAAACGCAACAGGCGAGGCCGGTGATAATGGCGAAACTACCGCACTACGGGGTGTACCAAGCGCCGCCGTAAACGCCTTCATATCATCCGGGAATACCGGACCAACAATCAGGTCGCCCGATTTAACCTGGGGGTTAAGCGCGAGGCTATGCGCCTGCGCGGTATTGTCTTTAGAATCAAAAACCTGTAGTTTAAAATTATGGCCTCCGGCAGCGGCAGAATCAAGCGCCAGTTTAAAGCCCTGGTAATACTCTACCGATAAATTGGCCGACTTTAATTTGGCGGCGGTATAGCTTTGCCCTGCCACGGCATGCTCCAGGCCTAATGGTAATATCAGCGAAACAACAGAAGCCTTTTCTTCAGACGGTTTTACCTGGGGCTTTTCCGCAGGTTTATTCTTCTTTTCGTTAGTTTGATCAGTCGTTGGTTTAGCAACGGGTTGAGATACAGGTTTCACCTTGGGCGAACATGCACCAATTACCGCTGCAAAAACAAATAATAACCACTTATTCCCACTCAATGGTGGCCGGTGGTTTGGAACTGATGTCATATACTACCCGGTTAATTCCTTTTACGTTATTGATGATCTCGTTGGAGATCTTGGCCAGCAGGTCATATGGTAGGTGACACCAATCGGCCGTCATACCGTCTAATGACTCTACCGCACGCAGGCATATCACGTTCTCATAGGTGCGCTCATCGCCCATAACCCCTACCGATTGTACCGGTAAGTAAATGGCGCCTGCCTGCCAAACTTTATCATAAACACCTGCCGAGCGTAAATTGTTGATATAAATCGCGTCAGCCTGTTGCAATATGTCGACTTTCTCCGGCGTGATGTCGCCTAATATCCTGATAGCCAGACCTGGTCCAGGGAACGGGTGGCGGCCTAATATATTCTGGTCGATACCTAAAGCGGCACCTACCTTGCGTACTTCGTCTTTAAATAAGGTGTTCAGCGGCTCAACTACCTTCAGCTTCATAAAGTCAGGCAAGCCACCTACGTTGTGGTGCGATTTGATAGTTGCCGATGGCCCTTTCACGGAAACCGACTCGATCACGTCCGGGTAAATAGTACCCTGGCCCAACCAGCTTACGCCTTGTATCTCATGCGCGGCATCATCAAATACTTCAATAAATACACGGCCAATAGCTTTACGTTTCTTTTCAGGATCGGTTAAACCGGCAAGCGCATCGTAAAAACGTTGCTTGGCATCAATACCCCTAACGTTAAGGCCCATGTGCTGGTAAGAGTCTAATACCGATTGAAACTCGTCCTTGCGCAGCAAGCCATTATCTACAAATATACAGTGAAGGTTGGCGCCGATAGCCTGGTGTAATAGTACCGCAGCAACTGATGAATCTACACCGCCCGACAAGCCTAACACCACCTTATCGTCGCCCAGTTTGGCCTTCAGTTCAGCAATGGTGGTTTCAATGAAAGAATCCGGTGTCCAATCCTGCGCGCAGCCACAAACGTCAACCAAAAAGTTTTGTAATATCTGTTTGCCATCGGTGCTATGGGTAACCTCCGGGTGGAACTGGATACCGTAGGTTTGGGTACCGGTAATATGGTAAGCCGCAACCTTTACACTATCGGTGCTGGCAATAATTTCAAAATCTGTAGCAATGCGCGCGATGGTATCCCCGTGCGACATCCATACCTGCGAGCCTTGCGGTACATCTTTAAACAAAATGGTACCGGGCTTAATATAATCCAGATTAGCACGACCATATTCACGGGTGCTTGAAGCCAATACTTCGCCCCCATTGAAATGGGCCACATACTGCGCACCATAACAAACGCCCAGGATAGGCAGGTTTTTATGATGTTTAGCAAACTCAAAATGAGGCGCATCTTCCTGGCGAACAGAGTAAGGACTGCCCGAAAGGATGATACCTTTTACGCTGCTGTCAACTTCAGGAAATTTATTGAAAGGATGGATCTCACAGTAAATATTGAGCTCCCTGACACGGCGCGCGATGAGTTGGGTAAATTGCGAGCCAAAGTCAAGAATAAGGATTTTTTCTTGCATGGGCAAAGATACCCTTGCAAAGTGAAAATTAAAAGTAAAAAGTCAAAAGGTTTTCAGCAGGTTAACTGTAGATGAAAACCACGTAGCCAGATGTACAGAAATTAGTTATTTAAAGCCCTTGTACCAGCGTATTCACAGATCTTTCGGTTTATCTCATCCGGACTAAGCACATAATCGGGGTGGTCATTCGCGATCAGGTTCTGAGGTAGCGATGGGAACTCGGCGGTTATGGGATCCTGAACGATCACCAAACCTTTTTGGTTTTCAATAGCTTGCGCGCCCTGCAAACCATCGCTTCCCGTACCCGATAATATCACGCCAACGCTTTTATCGCCTGCAACCTTGGCAAGGCTAAAGAAAAGTTTGTCAATGGTATGGTTGATCTTTTCGCCGGCATCACGTGCCTCTGCCTGCAAAAAACACCCCTCCAGTTTAAATTGCATGCCGCTGGCCATAACATATACATTACCCGGTTCAATGTATTCAATGGTTTCAACTACAACAACTTTAAGTTTGGAGTTACGCTCTACCAGTTTACCCAAATTGCTTGGTGTGCCGGTGGGTAAATGCTGATTTAGGATAATAGCGGCGTTGATGTTGGCCGGTATGCCGGTAACAATATTTACCAAAGGCTCAATCCCCCCTGCCGAAGCACCCATACCGATCACATAAAAGTCGTAGTTGTTCATAGATGGAGGGTTAGATATTTATAATAGTAACGGGGAAAGTGGTGAATTGTTAAAGGACCTTAATAGAAATAAATAGACTGCCAGTTAAAGCTGCTTTTAAAAAGCAAAAAACTGTATTATCATATTAGATTTGTAAAAGAAATATAAACTAAGCTATGGCGTTAAACAATGATATCCGATGGATACAAAGGTTTTCTAATTTTCGTAAAGCACTGGGGCAGTTAGAAAAATTCATCGTCAAAGGAAATTTATCCGACCTTGAAGAGAAAGGGTTGATTAAAGCCTTCGAATATACTTACGAGTTAGGATGGAAAACGCTGAAGGATTATTTAGAGTATCAGGGTATTGATAACATTACAGGTTCCCGGGATGCCATACGCGAAGCTTTTGGAGCTGAAATCATAAACAATGGCGAAGTTTGGATGCAAATGTTGCAAAGCCGTAATTTAACCGCTCATTCTTATAACGAAAAGACTGCCGATGAAATAGTTGAGGCGGTGTTAAATATTTATTTTGATGCTTTTAAAAAGTTAGAGAAAAAGTTAGAAAGTTTGAGAACCGGCAGCCAGGATAAATTATTTTAATGATGCAATACGGATTATCAGAAAATACTGTTTTTAAAATAATTGAAGTATTAAAACAATTTCCTGCCATAGAAAAAGCCGTTTTATACGGGTCAAGAGCAAAAGGCACCTATAAGCCTCATTCAGACATTGACATAACCCTATCCGGGGAAGAATTAAACCTTGCTCAATTATCGCATATTGTTACTATGCTTGATGATCTTTTACTGCCCTATCAATTTGATGTTTCCATTTATCATCAAATTGATAACGTTGAATTACTGGATCATATTAAAAGAGTAGGAATACAATTGTTTAGTAGTTCACGTTAGGTTTTCCCTAAAAATTCAAGCCCACTCTCAACCCATTCTTTACATTTCCTTCTCCGGTATTAAACGAGGTGCCGTACATTACCCTCAGGCCAAAATTGGTTTGGAAGCCGAAGCCAAGCTCTGTGTAATTCTTAAGGGCCGGGGTAGTTAAATAATTCACATCTACTATCTCCTGCAATTTAAGCTTGCGCAACAAGGGGATCTTGTTAACGAAAAGGCCTGTGAAATTTTGTTCCACATGTGCTTCAAGGTATTTATCACCGGTACTATAGCCATAATAGTTTAACAGCATAAACTTATCAATCCCTACCCTGTAGACCGTTATCTGGCTGCCGGAAAATTGGCGCGCATCCATGTAATAGATATTTTTTACATCAAAGAATTTACCGGCACCCACCCAAAATGAGAATTTACCATAGTACCCCACAGGAATATCGCTCTTGGTAATATCCGCGGAAATAAGACTGTAATCAGCATCAGAACCCAATACGTTTTTAATAGCCTTGGTAAAGCTTACACCAATAGTAGGATACTTTGATGGCAGGTAACGCCTGCCGGTAGGATAGGTTTCGTATTGATTGCTAAAATCATAGGTACTACGCAGGGTAACCTTAAACGATTGGTTGTTCTCAAATAGCGGAACATCGGCATCCGGAATAAACGGATTGTTCGACGTAAACTCCTTCCCCTTAGGGTGAAAAAGGCTGTAGTCGGACGTATTATCTAACCACTTACGGTTAGCCCATTCTGCCGACGCGCTGGCTTGCCAGCCACCATAGATACGCGTATTGAGTGTTGCCGAAGCGAACTGCTTTTGGTAAAGCTTCTTATAATTCTGGCGATAGAGCAGCGTGTGTATGGAGTTGACAAAGGACGACATCGGCTCGCGGTCGTTCAGGTCGGCGATGGTAGAACCACCCGATAAATTAAGGGTAGCCTGCCCAACGGGTACCACTACCCCACCGTAAGCATTAAACAATTTGTTGGAGAACCCGTAGCGCGCATTGCCGTATACTGTAAAACGGCGGTTGTTGAGGCTGTCTATCAGCTTACTGAACATACCGCCATAGTTAAGCGCCAGGCCTTCAACGGTATTATACTGCACCGCGCTAAGGAGCGAACTGGTGGTGAAATACTCGTGTTTAAAACGGTTGCGGTGAAAATAGCCACGCAGCAATAAGCGGGTGATGTTTACCTTATTATTCTCATGGTCTATAGAATCCAGATATTCCTTTGATTCTCGTTTGGCCGCGAGTACCTCTTTCTTTTTGTAATCAATTTTTTCCTCATCAGTAAGCGGGATGGGCCGCTGCTGCTGCCAGTAAACCGAATCGAGCTTATTAATACCTTTATTAATGCGCAATACTTCTTTAAACTGGCTCTTATCTAACTGAGGATCGATTTCATAATCTTTATACAACGATACAAAATACCCGGCAAACTTAAAGCCCAAAAAGCCCCCGTTAAATTCGAACTTCATAGATGCCGGCATCCACACTTTATTAACCGGCACGTATTGTTCATCAACCCGCAGGGTATCAACAAAGTTGATGTTGGCTTTTTTAGTGATGTAAAGCGATACCCCTTGCAGCCGCCAGCTATCATCAAGAATATACAGGTAGCCACTAAAACAGGGGTTATTATCGTTTTTGGGTGTTACCTGTATCTTATTCACTATCTCATCATTCTCAACGGTAGCGCCTATAAGCTTATATTTATAATAGCTCAGCGCGTTATCAGCAATGGGCGAAATTATCGGGCGGTTACTAAGGCCTTCCCAGTTTTGCAGGTTCTCATAAAAATTAACCCGTATATCGCCCGCCCTGTTAAAACTAAAAGCCTGGTTACTACCCGATACTTTTGAAGAGATCATTTCCTCGTGTACCATATCTGGCTTCATGAAGCTGAGTTTCGATTGCGATTCCGAAAGGTAGATGATCCCCCTCCGGTTAGAATCAAGGCCATTTTGCCGAGCAAATTTTTGAACATCAAAGCCCAGGAATTTCTTAGGCGCATCCAGCAGGCGCTGTAAACCTTTTATGTATACCTCGCAGGTGTAAGCATTTACTTCGTTAAGATAGGTTTTACGCTTTCTAATGGCCTTGCGGATAATGTCATAGGCGGGATCTTCGCCACCGGCCCTTACAGATACCTCGTTCAACTGGTATTGTTCCGCTTTAAGGCCAACATCAATCTTGGTATCGGCCAGCAGGGTAATGTTACGGATTTCCTGTTTGTAACCTACCGCTTTAAATAATACCTCGTATTGGCCTTTGGCAAGATTGAGGTTATAGACGCCATCGCTATTGGCAGAGGTGCCTTTTGTTGTATTGCGAACATATACCGAGGCAAATGGAATTGCCTTGCCGGCATCATCCGTTACTTTACCGTTTAGCACATAAGTTTGCGCGAAGCCCGGAAAGGCAAAAACAGAGAATAAGATGATCAGGTAGTTTCTCATGAAAGAGTTTAAGTATGCGCTAATATGGGCTTTATTGTTTGCACTTATTAGATGCCACCTGTTAATATTTGTTAAATAAAAAAGCGTACTTTTTGTACGCCTTTGTTGTAAATGTCATTGCCGAGGGGCGATAGCGACGTGGCAATAGCATAGATCGTTGAATGTACTTGTCCTTTGAGGTTGCCGCGCTACCGCTCGCAATAACATATCCGGATAGCATTAACTAAGAATCTGCTCTATCCGTTCTAATTCCTCTTCTGAGAAATTGATATTATCCAGAGCTTTCAGCGAATCAGCTAATTGTTCAGGCTTGCTGGCGCCGATGAGTACTGATGTTACCCGCTCGTCCTTTAGCAGCCAGGCCAGTGCCATTTGGGCAAGGGTTTGTCCGCGCTGTTCAGCAAGTGTATTAAGCTGCTTTACTTTAGCTACCACCTCTTCGGTAACCTGCCCTTCCTGTAAAAAACCGGTCGATTTTGCCGCGCGTGAATCTTCCGGTATACCATGCAGGTATTTATTGGTGAGTAACCCTTGAGCCAAAGGCGAAAAAGGAATACAGCCAACTCCATTTTCGCCTAAAACCTCTAACAGGCCCTGTTCAGGCTCGCGCACAAACATGGAGTATTTGGGCTGATGGATGAGGCATGGTGTACCCATTTCCTTCAGCATGGCTATGGCCTTGGCCGCTTCCGCTGCCGGGTAATTAGAAATACCGGCATACAGCGCTTTTCCCTGCCGTACGATCAGGTCAAGCGCCGCCATGGTTTCTTCCAGCGGTGTTTCAGGATCGGGGCGGTGATGGTAGAAGATGTCTACATAATCAAGCCCCATGCGTTTAAGGCTCTGGTCCAAACTGGCTACCAGGTATTTTTTTGAACCCCAATCGCCGTAAGGGCCATCCCACATAGTATAGCCGGCCTTGCTGCTGATGATCATTTCATCGCGGTAGCCACGAAAATCGTCTTTCAATATCTTACCAAAATTTTCTTCCGCGCTTCCCGGTGGCGGGCCGTAGTTATTGGCCAGGTCAAAGTGGGTAACACCACTATCAAAAGCCAGGTGCAATATCTTACGGAAGTTTTCCTTCACGTCCACATGGCCAAAGTTGTGCCACAGGCCCAGTGAAATTTCGGGTAACTTAATACCACTTTTACCACAGCGGCGATAACGCATTTTCTGATACCTATCGGCAGAAGGTTGATAACTCATAACTTGTTGGTTTGAGGCTAAAGTAACACTTTTTAAGCAACTGCCCCGCCTGTCACCTTATTAAGATTAACTTGTTATAAGCCTCTACATAAGTTAAAAAATGTTAATGGTTTGGGCAATGCTGTTTTGGGTAACTACATTCGTACAAACCATAACCCTATGCTGCACAACTACTTTATTATTGGCTGGCGAAATATTTTGAGGAATAAACTATTCTCTGCTATCAATATCGCTGGCTTATCTATCGGTATCACCTTTACCATGCTTACCGCCGTTTACATATGGCAGGAAATGCAGGTAAACCATCAGCTAAAAAATGCGGGCAACCAGTATATACTGCTCAGCAAATGGAAAGACCCGAACATGGGTTACGAAATTGGCACCTGCGCGCCATTGCCATTAGCGCTAAAAAAGGAATACCCAAACCTGGTTAAGAACTATTACCGCTGGGACGGGGTAACCTCCAATGTATCAAAAGGCGACAAACACTTTCGTGAACATATACAAATAGGCGATAGCACGCTTTTGAACATGTACGGTTTTAAACTGCTTACAGGCAACGCCGCAACCGCTTTTAACGATCCTTTTTCGGTAGTGATCACCCGGGATAAAGCCATCAAATATTTCGGCCGTACCAATGTCATAGGCGAAACCATTACTATTGAAAGCTTTAAAGGCGATAAGCATGATTTTATGGTAAGCGGCGTGCTGGATAAAATTCCCAAAAACTCCATTACCAACCTGAGCGAGGATAATAACAACGACCTCTTTTTGTCTTTAGGGGCAGCCAGGTTTATGGGTCGCGATATGGATACCTGGGCCAATACCATTGTTGTGGGCCTGGTTGAGTTACAGCCGGGCGCCTCAAAAAGTGCTGTTGACGCCGCTATGCTCAGGCTCGTTAAAGCTCACGCGCAGCCGCAGGTTGCCGCCAACCTGGTACCGTACATTGTGCCGCTAAACACCTATTACCTTGATTGGGGGCCAAAGAAAATGCTGTATACATTGGGCCTGGTAGCGGCTTTTATCCTGTTTATGGCCATTATCAACTTTGTGAATATCTGTATTAGCCGTTCTGCGCAGCGCATGAAAGAAATGGGCATACGAAAAGTTTTAGGAGGCCTGCGTGGGGCGCTGATCAAACAGTTCTTAACAGAATCGGTAATTATGGTTACCGTGGCTACCCTTTTTGCCATAGTACTGTACATGATAGGTCGCTATTATTTCGCGGATATTTTACAAACCGAAATGACCGGCTTGTTTGGTTTCCCCTGGTACTTCTATCTACTTTTGCCGGGGATGGCCCTGTTTACAGGCATTTTAGCAGGGCTTTATCCTGCCGTATTATTATCCTCACTTAAATCAGTTGATTCGCTTAAAGGCAAATTAGGGAGCGTTAAAGAAAATATAACATTCAGGAAGGTGTTAATAGCGTTCCAGTTTGCTACGGCTGCCATCGTGATGATATGCGCGATCATCATATCCCTGCAAACCAACCTCTTCTTTGGTAAAAGCCTCGGGTACGATAAAGAACATGTACTTTACGCGCAGCTGCCGCGCGATTGGTCTAAAAAAGGCGTGGCAAAAATGGAAGGCATACGCAGCCGCATAGCACAACTGCCGCAGGTAAAAGCTATTTCCCTCTCATGGGCCATACCCGATGGTAATTATAGCGCACAGTTGCAAGCTTATAAAATGAGTGATGATAGCCTGCACACTTTTACCTCGCAAGTGGTAAATGTGGATAACCAGTACGCGGCAGCCTACAATTTAAAACTGAAGGCCGGAGAATTTTTCGGGCCCGCGTATATGGCTTCCGATTCTGCCAGGGTGGTGATCAACGAGAAACACATGCATGCTTTAGGGTTTAACCATGCGGCTGATGCTATTGGGCAACAGTTTAAAGCACAGGGGATGCCGGTATTAACTATTTGCGGTGTGGTACAGGATTTTAGGTTTGGTTCTATGCAGCAGGCGCTGCAACCGATGACGTTTTTAAACGTGAATTACCAACCGCTTTACCGCTTTTTCTCCGTGAAATTAAACCCCGGCGATCTGGAGGTGAGCATCAACGCGCTTCAAAAGAAATGGTCACAGGAAATGCCCGACGCGCCTTTTGAGTACGGCTTTATGGACGAAGCGCTTGCCAAACTATATCAAACAGAGATACAACTAAAAAAAGCGAGCTACCTTGCCACCGGGCTGGCCATAATTATTGTATTACTGGGTATTATAGGGCTGGTATCGCTCAGTGTGCAAAAACGCACTAAAGAAATAGGCGTGCGTAAAGTGTTAGGCTCATCAGCCGGTAATATTGTGAAGCTTTTTTTAAAGGACTTTTTACTAACGATAGCCGTATCGGGCGCTATTGCCTGCCCCGTGGCTTTTTTATTGATGCGGCACTGGTTAAACGATTATGCTTACAAAATAAGCCTTACACCCATGCCTTTCCTCATCAGTATGGTTGTGCTTTTAGTGGTTACAGCATTGCTTATTACCCTGCAAACGCTAAAAGCGGCATATGCCAACCCGGTAAAAAGCCTCAGGACGGAGTAGCAAGCGTATATTATTTTAACTCGTTCAGCAGCCTGAACATTTTTTCGCGTATGGCGCTGCCGGTGCCGCTGTAGTTATTTACCATAATAGCGAAGCATAGCTGGCGGCCCTCATGCGTTTGAAAACCCGCATAAGCCTGCACGCTGTTAATGCTTCCGCTTTTCATCTTCATATCATTATAAACGGGCAGACTTTCGTAAAAATCACCAAACCACGGCTGGCTACTGGCCGACTGTAGTATGCGCGCCATAGTTGAGGTAGTGATACGGTCCTCGGGCGAAAGGCCGCTGCCGTCAAAGATGTTCATAGAGCGCTTATCTATACCCTTTTGTTCCCAAAAAGCCTTTAAAACGCCAACCCCATCAGCGGCGGTAGCCGTTTTGCCCATCTTTAAAGAAATGGTAGCCAGTAACTGCTCAGCATACAGGTTAATGCTTTTCTGATTAAGCCAGTAAACAATTTTGCTGAGGTTGGGAGATAATATAGTAGTTAAACCCGTAGCGTTAGCGGGTACCGCCTGGTTCTTTTCCGCCAGCGTTATTGACGACTGCGGCTCGCCGCTTACCGGTATGCCTATGCGTTTTAAGGTATCTGTTAACCGCAGGGCGGCATCATAAGCCGGATCCGGGATGGCGGCCCCTACGCGTTTTTTGGTTTGGTCAATAGCGTATGTGCCACGCAGGTACATCACCTTACTGTTAAAAGCGGGCAGGTAAGGATAAGCCTGATCACCGGTTTTAGCAGCGCCATTGGTAAGCTCGCTTTTGTATTGCAGGTAATTGGTTTCGGGGTTGGTACCGGCTATGCCAACAGGTGTGCCTACACTGCCTGTACGCAGCAGGATATCAAACTGGTTTTCGCGCCAGCAAAGCCCGGCGATACCCGCCCCGTAGTAAGTGCCCAGATCCTGCCATATCCAGCCATCGGGGATGGATTGCCCGTTGTAAGCGCCATTATCGCCTATTACCCGGCCATTTATCTTTTTGATGCCCGCCTTTTTCAAAGCAGCAACCATAGTGTTTAAAACTACGTTATCCCTGGTGTTGGCATAGCGCCAGCTGCCCAGGGTAGGGTCGCCGCCGCCTTTGATCACTACATCTCCGTTGAGGGTACCATCGGCAGTAATTGCTCCGCTATAGCCTAACTGGGTTTGAAACTGAAAATCTTTCCCTAAAACATTGAAAGCGGTAATACTGGTAACCGTTTTTAAGGTCGACCCCGGTGCCAGGCCCATATCCGGGTTGCCACCAAATACCATTTCGCCGGTTTTGGCATCCAACACGGTTAATGATACCGCGCCATATTTGCATTGCTCATCTGTTTGTAAACGGGCAAAAGCGGTTTGCAGCCGCTTTTGTAAAGGTGTTTGCGCGCATAGCGCATTCGATATAAATAGGATACTAACTAACCAGGTCTGTTTTATCTTCATTACCAGCGTTTCGTTGTGAAATATAATAGATAGGTATACCTATCAGTACAATACCTAACCCGTATTTAACGTAATCGCTTTTATAAACGCATAACAATACGCAAAAAGCAATACCCATAATAATATATAAGGCAGGTAATACCGGGTAGCCTATGGCTTTATACGGGCGTTCGGCGTTGGGGCGTTTAGCGCGTAAAATGTAAATACCGATAATGGTAAGCACATAAAATACAACCACTACAAATGATATCATATCCAGCAGGTCGCCATACTTACCACTGAGGCAAAGAAGCGATGCCACCACGGCCTGTATCCATAAGCCAAACTCGGGTACCGAGTTTTTGTTTAGTTCGCCTGTTCTTTTAAAGAACAAGCCATCTTTAGCCATGGTATAATACACCCTCGCTCCTGATAGTATCAACCCGTTATTACAACCAAAGGTAGAGATCATGATCATGAGCGCAATGATATAGGTGCCTATGTTACCGAAGATCACATGCGAGGCCGTAACCGCCACGCGGTCCTTATCAGCGCTGGCAATATCCTGCAACGACAGTACGCCCGTATAAACCACGTTAGCCAGAATGTAAATAACGGTAACGATGATGGTACCAAACATCATGCTCAGGGCAACATCGCGTTTAGGGTTTTTCATTTCGCCGGCTACGAAGGTTACGCTGTTCCATGAGTCACTGCTGAAGATGGAACCTACCATGGCGGCGGCAATAGCCCCAAGCGCGGCACCCATGCCCAGTTGCGTAACGCTGCCATCCTTTGCCAGGTTATGCAAGCCCCAGGGACTGGCCCAGTTAGCGCGCCATATATCGCCTTTAAACGCTAAAAAGCCAAAAGCGATAAGCCCGAAAAGGCTCAATAATTTGGTAAGCGTAAAAGTAGTTTGGATGAGTTTCCCCCCCTTTACGCCTTTGGTATTGATATAGGTAAGTAAGAATATTAATACGATAGATACCAGCTGCGCTACGCTGATCTTTACAAAGCCCGCCTGAAAAATGATATTATCCTCACTTAGCGGCTTCCATAAATAAGCGGCAAATTTGGAGAACGCAACCCCTACCGCCGCTATGGTACCGGTTTGTATCACCGCGAAAAAGCTCCATCCATATAAAAAAGCAATCAGCTTATTGTAGGCCTCTTTCAGGTAAACATACTGCCCGCCCGCCCTTGGGAACATAGCGCTGAGTTCGCCATAGCTTAAAGCCGCTGTGAGCGTCATAAACCCGGTAATTAGCCATACGGCGATAAGCCAGCCGGATGAACCTACATTGCGGATAATATCGGCACTTACGATAAAGATACCCGAGCCGATCATGGAGCCCGATACCAGCATGGTGCCATCGAGCAGGCTCAGCTCGTGTTTCATTTTAGAGGGAGAGGAATCGTTAGTCATTTAGGGTTTTCCATTAAACCACTAAACTATTTAAAACTTTCTAATTGACACGCTATTGTAAATAAATTAATTTACTATTTTGCAGCAACCAATTATTAAAAGCTTCCCCCGGCTTTTCAACTAAGCACACTTTATAACTAAATTATTTATATGGATCTTTTGAACAATTACCTAATTTATCTGATCCCTGTGATGGGCTTAATAGGTTTACTCGTTATGGCGGGCAAATCTGCATGGGTTACCAAACAGGAAACGGGCGACGCCTCAATGAACCAACTGGCCGGCTACATTGCCGATGGCGCAATGGCCTTTTTAAGGGCCGAATGGAAGATACTGAGCTACTTTGTCATCATCGCCGGCATTTTACTGGCCTGGAGCGGCACAACCGTTGCTACCTCAAGCCCGGTTATTGCCATTTCATTTTTAATTGGCGCGTTTCTATCAGCCTTTGCGGGTTTTATTGGTATGCGTATAGCAACAAAGGCCAACGTACGCACCACCCAGGCAGCTAAAACAAGTTTGGCCAAAGCGCTTAAAGTATCATTTACAGGTGGTACGGTAATGGGCCTTGGCGTAGCGGGTTTAGCTATCATAGGCTTAGGTTCGCTATTTATAGTATTTTACACCCTTTATGTTAAAAATACCGGAGGCGACGTTAACGGAGCCGATATGGAGAAAGCCCTTGAGGTATTGGCGGGTTTCTCGTTAGGTGCTGAATCTATTGCGCTGTTTGCCCGTGTGGGTGGCGGTATTTACACCAAAGCGGCAGACGTAGGCGCCGACCTGGTAGGTAAAGTAGAAGCAGGTATCCCTGAGGATGACGTGCGCAACCCTGCAACCATTGCCGATAACGTAGGCGATAACGTGGGTGACGTAGCCGGTATGGGTGCCGACCTGTTTGGTTCTTACGTAGCTACTATGCTGGCCACTATGGTACTGGGCCGCGAAATAGTATCGGCTGATAGCTTTGGCGGCATTGCCCCGGTTTTATTACCAATGGTTATTGCGGGCTTAGGTTTAATATTCTCTATAGTAGGAGCAGCCTTTGTAAAAATTAAAAACGAAACAGACAGCGTGCAAAGCGCCCTGAACATGGGTAACTGGGCCTCCATCCTGTTAACTGCTATTGCAACCTATTTCCTGGTACAATGGATGCTGCCCGGGGGCGAAATGCACCTAAAACGCGACCTGGATGCAAGCGGCGCTATTAAAGCAGGTTCATTGGTGTTCACCAAGAATGGTGTATTTGGATCTATTCTGGTAGGTTTGGTTGTAGGTACGCTGATGTCTATCATCACCGAATACTACACGGCTATGGGTAAACGCCCGGTATTGAGCATTATTAAACAATCATCAACCGGGCACGCTACCAATATTATTGCCGGTTTGGCTATCGGTATGGAATCAACCGTGCTGCCTATCATCGTTCTGGCGGCAGGTATCTACGGTTCCTATTTCTTTGCCGGGTTGTATGGTGTGGCTATCGCGGCTGCCGGCATGATGGCTACTACCGCCATGCAGCTGGCTATTGATGCCTTTGGCCCTATCGCGGATAATGCCGGCGGTATTGCCGAAATGAGCCAGTTACCACCCGAAGTGCGCCACCGTACGGATAACCTGGATGCTGTAGGTAACACTACCGCCGCAACCGGTAAAGGTTTTGCTATCGCGTCCGCGGCTTTAACTTCCTTAGCGCTGTTCGCGGCCTTTGTGGGTGTGGCAGGCATAGAGCACATTGATATTTATAAAGCCAATGTATTGGCCGGCTTATTCGTAGGCGGAATGATACCGTTCATTTTCTCGGCATTGGCTATCTCGGCTGTAGGCCGCGCGGCTATGGCAATGGTAGAAGAGGTGCGTCGTCAGTTCCGTGAAATACCGGGCATTATGGAGTACAAAGCCAAGCCTGAGTATGAAAAATGCGTGGCTATCTCTACCAAGGCTTCCATCAGAGAGATGGTTGCCCCGGGTTTGATCGCTTTGATCACCCCTATCGTTATCGGTTTCGCTTTTGGCCCGGAAGTGTTGGGTGGCTTATTAGCCGGCGTAACGGTATCAGGCGTGCTGATGGGCATTTTCCAGAGCAACGCCGGTGGCGCCTGGGACAATGCAAAAAAATCATTCGAGAAAGGCGTAGAGATAAACGGTGAAACCTATTACAAAAAATCGGAGCCACATAAAGCTTCGGTTACCGGTGACACCGTGGGCGATCCGTTCAAAGATACCTCAGGCCCGTCAATGAACATCCTCATCAAGCTGATGTCTATCGTATCACTGGTTATTGCTCCGCACTTAAACCATGCGGTGAATACCAATGAGCATATACAAAAGCAATTAAAGATACAGTCGATGAACACTACAACGCATGTGATCAAAGCTGAAAAAAAGATCTGATGATACTTAATACATATGAAAGCCCCCGCCAACCAGCGGGGGCTTTCGTATATTAGTCCCGATGAAGAAAGCCAGTCTTTACATCCTTTGCCTTTACAATATCTACCTGTACCTGGATGATATTTTTGCGCTCCTGAAGATCGATATCGTGCCGCCAACTTTAGATAGCCTGATGTATTTCGACGCGGCTATGGTACTATTTGGCGGGTTGCTACTGGGTTACCTGCTGCGCAGGCAGGGCGATAGAAAACTGGGCTGGGCCATGACGGGTTTAAATTTAATATTAACGCCCTTATTTATTTGGAGGGCTTTGCCATAGTAATGAGCTTTTTCATTAATATTAAATAAAAATGGCGGCCAGGTTGGCCGCCATTTTTATTACATGGTGATAAGCTATAAACGGTAACCCAAACCTACACCAACAACCCAGGGCCTTATTTTAACATCCGCAGAGATATTTTGCAATACCGGGCGCAAGGCCTCATTACCTGATGGGGTGAGATTTCCGGCATTTACCGTAGCCTGGGTAGACAGGAATATCTTTTTCACATCGGCATTGATGAACACCCGCTTACTCACATCATAATCAAAACCTAATTGCATAGCAAAGGCAAATTTGTTTTTATAATCAATACCCTGTACTACGGGGCCTTTATCCGCGCTGTAAAAAATAGTATAGTTGGCACCAGCGCCTATGTATGGCTTAAACCCGGTACCTGTAGGCAAATGATATTGTAAGGTAAGTGTGGGCGGCAACAACCAAACATGCCCCAGGTTAACATCGGCAGCTGCCGGGCCGCCAATGGCCGCCAGGCTTGATGAAGTGGTTTTTACATTATGCTTTGTTGTGGCCAGGATAAGCTCAGCAGAGAAGTTTTTAGCGAAATAATACGTAAAATCTACCTCGGGGACAACGGTATTACTAATATTTATACCACCGCCAATCACTCCTATGGTTGCACTTTCCTGCGGTAATACCCCTATTGCTCTTATACGTATATCCCACTCGTTTTTCTGTTGTGCAAGCGCGTTGAGGCCTGGTAATAAAAATAAAATAAATGCGAAAAGTTTAAATTTTTTCATGATGTATATGATTAATTAACACATCAAATGTATATTGGTGCAATTACCACCACCATGACCAAAGGCAGTTGGTTTGCTGAGGTTGGTCATTAATTGTTTAGCCACGAAATGGCATATTTCCCGCTTAGAGGTTAAAAAAATGTGCTGCCATATTATATTTGGCGTAAATAAGATATTGCCTTGTTACATTAGTCTTTTCATCTTTTCAATAATTTTAACTACGTTTGGGAAACTGTTTTTTACTAAACTGGTCTTATTATTTAATTTAAACAATGAAGGTATTTGTAAAGAAATCTATTGAACAATTAACCGCCTCAACAGAGGGCGAAACCCTTAAGCGAACGCTTGGGGCGGGCAGCCTGGTTGCGCTGGGTATTGGTGCTATTATTGGCGCCGGTTTGTTCGTAAGAACTGCCGCTGCTGCTGGTGAGCATGCCGGCCCCGCGGTAACCCTGTCATTCATCGTAGCGGCTATAGGCTGTGCTTTTGCAGGCTTGTGCTACGCCGAATTCGCGTCAATCATCCCTATTGCAGGTAGTGCTTATACTTACGCTTACGCCACCATGGGCGAAATTGTTGCCTGGGTTATTGGCTGGGCGCTGATATTAGAATATGCGCTGGGCGCCGCAACCGTATCCATCAGTTGGAGCGAGTATCTCAATAAACTCCTCGGCGGGGGCATACCCTTTGAGTGGTGCCACTCTCCTATGGAAACGTTTGTAACGGCACAGGGGCAAACTATACATGGCATAGCTAACCTGCCCGCGCTGCTTATCCTGGTTATTTTATCGCTGTTGCTGATAAAAGGCACACAGGAATCGGCCACGGTGAATGGTATCATTGTATTTATTAAAGTGGCTATCGTTTTAGTATTTATAGCCATTGGCTGGCAGTACATTAACCCGGCTAACCACCACCCTTACATTATCCCTGCCAATGCTCCGGATATTATACAGCAGAACGGTAAGCCGTACTCGTATGCGCCTTTCTTTAACCACGGCTGGGGCGGTATCATTAGCGGTGCGGGTGTGGTGTTCTTTGCCTTTATTGGTTTCGATGCCGTATCAACTGCCGCTCAGGAAGCTAAAAACCCAAGCCGCGATATGCCTATCGGTATCCTGGGCTCATTAGTGGTTTGTACTATTCTTTACATCCTGTTCTCATGGGTATTAACCGGCGTAGCGCCTTATACCGATTTCATGAAATCGGGCAAAGAAGCTTCGGTAGCCTTCGCTATCAGTAATTACATGCATGGTTACGGCTGGTTATCAACTATGGTAACCGTAGCTATCCTGGCCGGTTTCTCCTCGGTGATCCTCGTGATGCTGATGGGGCAGTCAAGGGTATTTTACACCATGTCTAACGATGGTTTATTACCAAAGGTATTTTCAGACCTTCACCCTAAGTTTAAAACACCCTACAAGAGCAACATGATCTTATTCATATTTGTGGGCGCGTTCGCGGCATTTGTGCCGGGTAGCGTAGCGGGCGACTTAACCTCTATTGGTACCCTGTTCGCTTTTATACTGGTATGTGTGGGTGTTATATTATTGCGTAAAAGCGACCCGGACCTGCCTCGTCCGTTTAAAACCCCATTGGTACCATTGGTGCCTATACTGGGTATAATCGTTTGCGCCGGTATGATAGTAGGTTTACCTACCGAAACCCAACTGAGCGCTTTAGTTTGGATGGTTTTAGGCTTGCTTATTTATTTCGGCTACAGCAAAAAACACAGCAAGCTGGGCACTGCGGGCGATATACTGCCAACCGCGTCTGACTTTGAAAAACAGTAATTTTTTAATGACGATATTAAAAAAGGTTCTGCACTTGCAGAACCTTTTTTGTTTCCAAGCCTTTTGTAATAGCATGAAGATGAACCGCATGATATGGGTTTTGGTGTTGATAGCGGTGATCAACTCTATGGGTTTTGGCATTATTATACCCTTGCTATATCCCTATGGCAAAAAATTCGGCGTTACCGAGCACACCATAGGCTTACTCACCGCTACTTTCTCCATAGCCCAATTCATCGCTACGCCGATATTAGGGTCGCTGTCTGACAAATGGGGGCGTAAACCTATACTCATCATCAGCCTGGTAGGTACGGCAGCATCATTTGTATTATTTGGCCTGGCTAACAGTATCTTTATGCTTTTTGCCGCGCGCGTTTTAGACGGACTTACCGGTGGCAATATTTCTGTGGCGCAGGCCATGATATCAGATATTTCTTCTCCAAAAGATAGGGCCAAAAACTTTGGCATCCTTAGTTCAGCCTTTGGCTTTGGGTTTGTGATAGGGCCTGCCATTGGTGGCCTGCTCAGCAAATTCGGCATGCAGGTACCGTTCTTCTTCGCGGCGGGTATAGCTATAGCGGGCGTAGTTTTATCGCTGCTTTTATTAAAGGAAACCAACCAAAACAAGAATACCAAAGAGCAGGGAGGTGGCTTTACCCTATCGTCCCTGGTAACCGTTTTGAAAAAGCCGGTGATTGGTACCGCGGTATTTACCGGCTTTTTGCTTACCATGGCCCAATTTACCATGCTCATCGGTTTTCAGACTTTCAGTGTTGACCAGTTAAAGTTAAGCACCTCGCAGATCGGGATATTTTACGCGGGCTTTGGCGTAACGGGTATATTGATGCAATTGCTGGTTCCGGCTATTAAGCGGCTTATTTCTTTGCAATCGGTCATCCTGCTCCTATCCACCCTAATTTGCCTTTTCGCTATGCTGCTTACCGGGTTTTCAACAGGTTTTGTATTGTTTGCTGTTGCTATAGGCATTTATGGGTTATTTAACGGCTTGCGCAACCCCATGCTCAACGCCATCATAGCCGACCATAACGATGAGCGGCAGCGTGGCGAAGTAATGGGCGTTAACCAGGCTTACATATCTATAGGCCAAACCCTGGGGCCGGTAACAGCAGGCCTGGCCACCGCAATTTCTGTACATAGCGTTTTCTTTTTATCGGCTTTTTATATTTTAATTGCACTTTTGTTTAGTTTTCGTTTAATTTCAAAAGAAAAGCAATCCTAAGCTATGCATCCACTCGTTTTTAAAGAGATCATATCCGTAACCATGATCCTCTTCGCCATCATTGATATTCTGGGTACCATCCCCATTATTATCCAGATGCGCCAGAAAGTAGGCCATATCGAATCTGAAAAGGCCACCATAGCGGTACTGGTACTCATGGTTACCTTCCTGTTCGCGGGCGACGAACTGCTCTCTGTTATCGGGCTGGACATATCCTCATTCGCTATAGCCGGTTCTATCGTGATTTTCATTATCGCGCTGGAGATGATCTTAGGGGTAAGCTTTTTTAAGGAAGAAATACCGCAGGCGGCTTCTATTGTCCCCCTGGCGTTCCCGCTGATAGCAGGCGCGGGTACCATGACCACCCTGTTATCGCTCAAATCGCAATATCAAACACAAAATATACTGGTTGGTATCGTACTAAACACACTGGTGGTTTACCTGGTACTAAAAAATGTAAAACTGCTCGAAAAACTTTTGGGTAAAACAGGTTTACATATCTTACGTAAAGCCTTCGGGGTAATATTACTGGCCATAGCTATTAAACTGTTCAGAAGTAATTCGGGGCTATAACAAGCATATTTCATTGAGCAAGTTTCGGGTTTCTTGCGGGCTATAGCCGCTGTATTTTTGTGGTAAACATAACGCGATGGAAACAGCAGAGCACCTGGATTATTACCGTATTGCCGAAGCCATTAATTACCTTAAGGATAATTTTAAGCGACAGCCCGACCTGGATGAGGTGGCCCAAAGTATCCATTTGAGCCCTTATCATTTCCAGCGGATGTTTACCCGGTGGGCTGGCATCAGCCCCAAGAAATTTTTGCAATACCTCAGCATAGACCACGCCAAGCAGGTATTAAAGCGGCAAGCTTCGCTGTCTGAAGCCGCTTTTGATACGGGGCTTTCAGGCACCAGCCGCCTGCATGATCTGTTTGTAAATATAGAAGGTATGACACCGGCAGAATATAAGAACGGTGGTAAGGCCCTCCATATTAATTTTAGCTATGCCGAAACCATTTTCGGGAACATGCTGGTAGCATCAACCCAAAAAGGTATTTGTTACATGGCTTTCGCCGATGATAAGGACGAGGCTTTTAACGGCTTATATGATCTGTTTCCGTATGCGGCCTATTACCAGTTAACAGATACCGTGCAACAAAACGCGCTGCAAATATTCAGGCACGATTGGTCGCATCTTCCGCAAATAAAGCTGCACCTCAAGGGTACACCTTTTCAACTAAAGGTATGGGAAACTTTGCTCAAAATACCTTTGGGCGGCCTTAACACGTACCAAGCCGTAGCACAGCATATCCATTTGCCACTGGCAAGCCGTGCCGTAGGCAGTGCCATTGGCGCCAATCCTGTAGCATTTTTGATCCCTTGCCATCGGGTAATCAAATCAACCGGACACACCGGGCAGTACCATTGTGGCAGTAAGCGCAAAACTGCCATCATCGGGTGGGAAGCCGCACGGGCAGGCAGTAACCAGTAATAATCAAACACATTAAACTTAGTGCTGCTAAAAAGTCTAACACGTATACAGGTAATTAAATTTTAAACCTGATATTCGTTATGATGAACAAGCTAAGGTTATTACTGCTCACAGGTCTTTTATTAAGCTTTTGCCGGGCAAGCGCGCAAACAGCTGATGAAGTATACAACCAATACCTGGATTTTAACCTGGCACGCCTGCAGGGCGAAACAGACAGAGCCCTGAGCCTTGGCGAAGACTTATTGCCCAAGGCCGATAAACTGAAGGCTAATGCCCGCGCCAGCTTTTATTATTCTATAGGCCATTTGTATGAGAACAACGCGCAATCGGTAAAAGCTATTGAGTATTATGAAAAAGTGGTAGCTGCCGTGCCTGACTATTATGTGGCGCAACGGGGCCTTGGTTACTTGTACGCCAAACAGGCCGAGGAACTAAGAACTTCGGGAAGCGCGAATTATATCGCTATGGTAAAGAAGGCTTTACCGCACCTGGAAAAGGCGCAGGCCTGCGACCCGGATAACGACACGCTTGACCTGATCAAATTATTGTATACCAACATACATGATACCGCGGCGTTGTCTACATTAAACGCCAGGCTTAAACAGCTCTCCAAAAGCTGTGTTGACCTGCTTGATGATAAGTGATTAAAATAGTAACGCCTTACCCTGTTGCGGGTAAATGAGTTTAACCCCGAGCTTATTGCCTGTTTTAAGCTGTTGCTTTATTTTGCTGATACTGGTGTAGGGCGGCTTTAAGTGTGTGACTACTACGTTCAATCCTTTAAGTGATGTACCGGCCAGCTTTTGCAGCATACCCAGTTCATCCATTAATAACTTAGGCGTAAGATGCCCGAACAGGCTTTTTTCCGGTTGCTCGTTGGGGAATGATACTTCTATCATTAAAGCCTTTAAACGCCCCTGTTTTACAATCGGCTCTATGGCTGTCCATAGTTTGTTCAGGTTCTGGCTTTTCTCAACGGCATCAGCCCCGGTATCGCCCAAATACAATACATAGCTTTCATCATGTTTAACCAGGAACGCCGTACTGGTAAGGTTAGAATGGCTAAGCGGGAACGCCGTTACCAGCATTTCGGTATTTTCAACCGGTTGCTGTACCATAGGCTCCAGCACTTTGTAATGGTATTTCTTTAGCTGTGGCGCTTCGCCATCATCCGTAAAATTCGCCCAGCTTTCCCAGGTAAAATAATGCGTTTTGAGGGTTTGCAGTGTAGACGCGAGTCCATACACATTTTTTACGGTATCCTCCGGCGAATTAATGACCATACCCGCCAAATGATCCAGGTGCCCGTGGGATATCAGATAGGCTTTAATGTTTCTCCGCATCACCACTCCGGCAGGTTGCTTAAATGTGCCCGCCGATACGGCCTTTTGCAGCCCGTAATTAATGGTACCGGCATCCAGGCACAGGTAATTATCCGAGCCTTGCGGCGCCAGCATATAGGCCGAAAGATTACTTTCATCAATACCACCTAAAACACCAAGGGGCACTATTTTGAAAGATGGCTTAACCTTTACCTGTGCATGCAGCATAACAGGTAAACCCAATAATATGATAACTATGATTTTATGCAGACGGTACATTGTTGCAAAATTACTAATTTGTGCCCGATGAAAACCAGTCAGATCGCCGCAAAAATTGTCACCCGCCTTTTCCTGATCCTACTATTGGTAGCGCTTGTTGCGCTAATGAGCGATAAGCACCAACTTGACCATATCTATATCTCCAAACAACAAATCTGGACCTTTATAGCGCCTGTTATACTCATACTTGGCTTTATTACCCTGCTCATTATCTGTGCAAGGCAAAAGTATAGCAAGCCCGACCTTAATTGGCTGCTGGTGGTAAATACCGTAGTGCTGATGGCTTATGGCATTGCGCTTTTTATACGCATTTACCAACTCATTAACCACCAGCACTAAAACAGGTTACTCTGTTTTCATCTTTTCTTTTGCCTTTTCCTTGTATTCGTAATCGCCGCCTAAAAGGTAACCCCAGGGTTTAAGGCTTTCTACCCGGTCAAACACGATCTTCATGATAGCCATAACCGGTATGGACAGGAACATGCCTGATAGGCCCCACACCATTTCGCCGATGATGATACCGATGAAAGAGATAAGCGCGTTAAGCCTTACTTTTGAACCTACAATGGCCGGCAACAAAAAATTAGCATCAACAGCATGTATGCCAATTACGGCAGCTGCAGTTGTAAGCGTTTGGCTGATATTGCCTGTAGCAAAGGTTACCAGCGTACTTAGCAGCAAAGCGGTAAAAATCCCCACATAAGGGATGATATTGAACAAGCCAACTATCAGCCCCAGGAGCACGGCATACTTGATACCGATCATCCAGAAAACCGCGATGGCTATGGTAGCCACAATTATCATTTCTATTACTAAACCTAATATGTACTGGCGCAGTATTTTCTGGATATTCTCCACAATATCCATTACTACTGATTTGTTATCGTCATTAAATACCCATGTAATAAATGTGATCAGCAGCTTGCGGTAGAACAGGATGAAGAAAGTAAAAATGAGTATGAATACGTAGAATAAAGCCAATGATGATACCGCGCCAAAGGTAGTACCCAGTACCGCACCGCCTGATGACATGATCTTTTTAGCGGTATCATTTACATATACCATCTGTCTATCCGCATTGATATGAAAGGTTTGCTCCACCCAGGCATGCAGATCGTTTATGGATTGGCTTACCTGATTCTTCAGCATAGGCCAGTCATTAGCTATACCCGATATTTGGTTACCTACCAGGTACAAAACACCGCCTACAAAACCTATTAGTAATAGTATGGACAAAAAAGAACTGGCACTGCGCGGTAATTTGCATTTGCGTTCGAAAAAGCTCGAAATAGGCAACAGCAATATGGCAAACAGGAACCCGAAGATGAGCGGGTCCAGTAGTTCTTTAGCGACAATTACCAGATAACCAAGCACACAAATACCGATAAGGGTGAGCGCGAGGCGTTCATAAAAGGGGGCTATAAGTTTTTTTGTAGTCATGGGGTATGTAATTTTTCTTCAATTCGTGAACAGGATTTTGAAGCAGAATGTTTTGCTTTTACGTGTAATTAAAACACTTAATAGTTGTTTAAACATGTTAAAGGCAAACTAATTAATAATTTAAATTTGGCAAAACCTTTGCTTTAACCTTAATAAAAGTAAGTATCATGGCCAAGTATTCAAAAAAAGCCTCCGAGAAAGTAGAGGAAACTATGCACGAAATGAAGGAAGGTAAGCTTAAAAGCGGAAGCGGTAAAAAGGTAACCAGCAAAAAACAGGCAGTAGCCATAGGATTGTCGGAAGCGCGTAAGGAAGGCGCTAAAGTGCCTAAAAAGAAAGACTAAGCTTAATGGCCGAAATCGTTAGCTACCCAGGCTTCCAGTTCGCCTTTTTCATCTAACGCTATAATTTGCTGCACATCGTCGTCTGTTTTACGGGCAGGCTCCGCTTTGTATTTAGCAGCCACCGCGCGCAGCGCGTAAGTAGTAGCTTTAATCGGGTTAAAGTCAGCCTTATGTTCTATGGCATACTTACAGTATTGCCCCATGTATATAAAGCCCAACTGTGGGTTAACGTCGCTGATATCCATAATGGGTTGTTTAAGCTCAACCGTAATATAAGGTACCCCCTGTGTCCACTTTAGCAGGAACTGGATCACTGCCTCCCTTTTTTCAGGCTCAGCATTCCAGGGTGTTCTCTGCAACCAGTCGGCGGCTTTTATAATATCAGCCTCGTATTGCGCGTAATTGGTTTGTTTGCTGAAAAAATAGTTCTTAGGCACCTCAAAACTTTGTGCGGATGCCTTTAACCCATAGCAAAGCAATAACAAAAAGATAATTCTACTCATCTTACAGCATTCATACTAAGATAATTATAATTTATGCTGCAAGGTAAACGCATCCATTATTTTCATGAGCACAACGGCTTCATCTATGGTGCAGGGGTTGGGGCCTTCGCCCTTAAAGTAAGCCACAATTCTGGTGATCATCGGCTGCTGGATATGCTCAGGCTGAACAAACTCTACCGTTTCCTCCTCCTCTCCTATTTTGCAGGTTACAAAATTGCCAAAGAATGGGAACGTGATCTTGCCGTTTGTGCCCACTATCTCGCACCTGTCAATGATCTCAGTTTTGGCAACATTAAAACACCAGGAACCATCCACCACAATCTTATTCTTAAAGATGATCTGCCCGGTGACATGATCATCCGCCGGACTAAAGCCGCCCTGGTTTAAGCTGTAACCGCTGTAAACGGCAGGTTCGCCAAAAAAATATAACATCAAATCGAGTTGATGTGGCGCCAGGTCATGAAAATAGCCACCACCTGAAACCTCCGGTTGTAAGCGCCAGTTGGGCGCACTCTGCTCTACCAGCTTAGGCCTCGGCGATTGCCACATCCTGATCTGCACCGTGCGTATGTCGCCAATAGCGTTGGTGTCTATCAATTTCTTAACATGCAAAAACATAGGTAAAGCCCTGCGGTAATGCGCTACGGTAAGTTTAGCATCGGCAGCATGCACGGCATCGGCCATAGCTTGTGCCTCGGCGGCATTGCGGGTAACCGGCTTTTCTACGTAAACATTAAGCCCTTTAGCGATGGCGCGCTTGGCGTACTCCAGGTGCGAATCCGGCGGGGTGGCAATGGAAACCGCGTTCACTTCCGGATCATTCAATAATTCGTCGGCGTCGCTGTACCAGCGGTCAACATGGTGTCGCTGCGCGTAGTCGGCGGCTTTTTCGGCATCGCGGCGCATTACGGCAACCAGTTTACTATCGTCTATTTTATTGTAGGCTTGTCCGCTTTTCTTTTCGGTAACGGCGCCGCAGCCTATAATGCCCCACTTAATAGCAGTCATATGTTTTTAGGTAGATGTTATTTTAGTAAACCCATCAGTTCTTCGTCGCTGATGATAGGGATATTTAGTTTATTGGCCTTCTCTAATTTGGATGGGCCCATGTTTTCGCCGGCTACCAGGTAATTGAGTTTGGCAGATATACTGCTTAGTATCTTACCGCCATTTTGCTCTATGATATCTTTCAACTCATCGCGCGAGTATTTTTCAAACGTGCCGGAAATAATGAAATTCTTTCCTGCCAGCTTATCGCTTGCTAATACAACTTCTTTTTCTTCTGCAACAAATTGTAAACCTTTTTGGCGCAGTTTTTCTATTTCCTCGCGGTGCCCGGGGTCGGCAAAGTATTCGGTGATACTTTGGGCTATGCGTTCGCCTATCTCTTCGGCAGCGGTCAACTCCTCAACGGTGGCCGCCATTAGCCTGTCGATATTTTTAAAATGAGCTACCAGTTTACGGGCGACAGTTTCGCCAACATAACGGATACCTAAACCAAAAAGCACCTTTTCAAACGGCTGCTGTTTTGATTTCTCGATCCCTTCCAACATGTTATTGATGGATTTCTCGCCGAACCTGCCCATTTGCTTTAGTTCCGGTGCATGCTGCTCCAGATCATACAGGTCACTGATGTGGCGAACAAAATGCTGGTTATATAAGGTTACAATAGTTTCGTCACCAAGCCCATCAATATTCATCGCCTTGCGGCCAATGTAATGCTGTATCTTGCCTACTATCTGCGGCGGGCAACCCTCGTCGTTAGGGCAATACCATGCGGCTTCCCCTTCGGTGCGAAGCAATGGCGTATCACACGCGGGGCAATGGGTCACATATTTAATAGCCGCCGCGCCGGGTTTGCGCTTATCCAGATTTACGCTGATAATTTTAGGGATGATCTCCCCGCCTTTCTCCACAAAAACCGTATCGTGCTCGTGCAGTTTAAGGCGTTCGGTGATCTCGTCGGCGTTATGCAGTGTAGCGCGTTTAACGGTGGTACCGGCCAGTAAAACCGGCTTGAGATTTGCCACCGGCGTAACCGCACCTGTACGGCCCACCTGGTAGGTAACCGCCAATAATTCAGTTTCTACCCTCTCGGCTTTAAATTTATAGGATATGGCCCAGCGCGGGGATTTAGCCGTAAAGCCCAATTCCTGCTGTTGCGAGTAATTATTTACTTTGATAACGATGCCGTCAATATCATAACTTAAGTGATGGCGTTCGGTGTCCCAATGGTTGATAAAATCCAGCACACCTTTTATATCCGAACATAAACGGCTGTGGTCATCCACATGAAATCCCCACTCTTTAACCGCCTGTAAGCTCTCCCAATGGGTTTTGAAGAGTTGCTTTTCGGTGTACAAGCCATACAGAAAACAATCCAGCGGACGGCGGGCAACTTCTGCCGAATCTTGCAATTTAATGGTGCCCGATGCAAAGTTGCGCGGATTAGCGTACGGCACTTCGCCATTGTCTACACGCTCCTTGTTCAAACGCTCAAAAGCTTTGCGGTGCATAAACACCTCGCCGCGTATCTCAAACAGGTCGGGATAATTGCTACCTGCTATTAATTTCTTAGGGATGGTGTGGATGGTGCGTACATTAGTGGTCACCTCGTCGCCCTGGGTACCATCTCCACGGGTTACCGCACGGGCCAGCTTACCATCCTGGTAGGTGAGGCTCATGGATAGCCCGTCAAACTTAAGTTCGCACACGTACTCAAAATTATCACCAATGGCTTTACGGATGCGTTGATCAAAATCTATCAGTTCCTGCTCATTGTAGGTATTGCCTAAAGAGAGCATGGGCCAGCGGTGCTTAACAGTAACAAACTCTTTGGTTACTTCGCCGCCTACCCGTTGTGTGGGCGAATCCGGATCTGCAAAATCAGGAAATTCTTTTTCCAGTTTGTCCAGTTCCTTCAGTTTATGATCGAAATCATAATCGGAAATGGTGGGCATAGCCAGCACATAGTAGTTATAGTTGTGCTTTTTAAGTTCGGCAGTAAGCGCCTGTATACGGTCTTTTGCTTCAGTGGGCGACATGAAACGAAGATAGATGTTTTAGTCCATAGCTGATAGTCCATAGACCATAGAAGAAAAAAAAGTACCCAAACCTTTATCGGTCAGAATTAATAATGAACAACGAATTTCGAATGTTGAACAACGAAGTTGGGTTCTATATTCATTATTCAACATTCGATGTTCGGTATTTTATCAATACGTTATTACCGCCTCAACAGGGTAATGGTCTGATGGGGTGCGGCCGTGGTAGGTATTGGTCAGGATGCCATAACGCAGTACCTTAAAGTTTTTGGTCACGAAGATATGGTCTATACGCTTATCGCCCGCGGTGCTGGCATTAAAATCATTAAAGGTATCATTGGGGGCCATTTTCAGGGGCGATAATACATAGGTATCTTTTAACACGCCGGAATTATTGATCACCGCGTAGCTGTCTGATGTCTGGTCTACATTGAAATCGCCGGTGAGGATGGTGGCGGTGTTACCAGCCATTTGCTTTACTTTTTGCAGGATGAGTTTAGCACTTTCGCGGCGGGCAACCACGCCGATGTGGTCCATATGCAGGTTAAAGAAGTAAAAGGTAAAGCCCGTTTTTATTTCCCTGAACTGCGCCCAGGTACAAATCCGCGGCAGGGCGGCATCCCAGCCTTTGTTGGGCCTGTCGGTAACGGTTGACAGCCAGAAATCGCCATGCTTTAACACCTGGAAACGGGTCGACTTATAAAATATGGCCGAAAATTCGCCGCCCAATTTACCATCATCACGCCCTACGCCTAACCATTTATAACCGGGCAGGCTATCGGTCAGGTCGGTTATCTGGTGGTATTTTAATTCCTGTGTTCCAAAAATATCAATATCCTGAAAGAGCATCAATTTGGCCGCCCACGGGAAGCGCTGCCCCCAGCCGTTCCCGGCGGTGGAATCGCCCTGGTTAGCATTACGTAAATTGTAGGTGGCAATATTAAGCTGCCTTTGCTGCGCATAGCCAAAACCTGCCAACAATACAAAAGCGAAGAGAAGGGATAATGTCTTTTTCATAGTGTTGCAAGTATACTGTTTTTGGAAACAATTTGTCATTCTGAGCCGTAGCGAAGAATCTAATTCAGCACCTACTTGTTGGCGACAGATGCTTCGTTCCTCAGCATGACAAATGTATTATTACACTTCTCCTGCTCTCTTCCTCAAAAACCACTCTGTGCTTATCAGTATCAATACCAGCACGAGCACCCATTTCATATCAATGAGGTCGTGGTAGCGTTTATCTTCATAAACAATGGTTTTGATGTTCTCATCCTTTTTAATGAGGCCGGCCAGTTCGTTTATTTGTGCCGGGTATAGTAGCTTGCCTCCGGTACGGCTGGCCAATTGCCGCAGCAGGCGGTGGTCGGCAGCGCTTTGGCGCGTTTCCAGGTTAAGCGGTTTAACTACCAACTGCCCGTTTGCCCTAAACTGCTGCCCGCCTAATTGTGTAACGGCGTTATAGGTGTAAGTACCGGCCGGTAGCGCCCCCGCGTTAAGCTGGTAGCTTTGCCCTGCGCGGGTAAATAAAAAGCTATAATTTTTACCACGGGTGTCGTTCAGGCTCAATTTCACATCGGGCGTGTTTACCAGTTCAAGCGCGTCGTTATATAATTCGGCATTCAGGAGGATGTTGTCGCCCTCATCAAAAACATTATTTGCCGGGTAAACCCTGAAACGTTGCCTGTTGGCATTGGCCGTTAAGTACTGGATAGTTTGGCTCAGCAACTCGTTAGTGGCGTTGTGGTTACCATACTGCCGGTACTCGGCCAGTTGCCAGCGCCACAGGCCCTCGCCCATGAGCACCCCTACTTTCCGGCCGCCCTGCTCATTGAAGGCCAAAAGCGGATAAGCGGTACTAACGCTACCTATCTTTTGCCCGAGCAACACCCTTGCGCCACCACCTGTTTGATAGCTGCCGTATGGCGCCAGCAGGGGCGGAAAATGCTCCAGTTTGTTGAGGGTAGAATCACTCAGGGTAAAGGCCGAAAAGCCCGGCTGTACCTGCGCGAACACTTCCTGGCTCTCGCTCCTTGCAGCGCCGATGTTTACCACTCCTTGGGCCTGGTTAAAGGCCTGTATATCCGCCTGGGTACCTGCTATGAACCATAGAGGCATCTTCCCTTGTAACAATGGTCGCAACTTTACAAAACTCGCGGCCTGTAACTGGTAAATTACAGCCGCGGTATAGTTTGCCGTTTGCGCTGGTTGCAGGTCATTTGTTTGAACGCTTTTTACCTCAAAGTTACGGTTGCTTTCAATAGCTTGTTTTATTACGCTGATATCCGGATGAGGGGCATCATATACCAGCAGTATCTTTTGCCGCGCATCCAGCACTTCTACATAAATGGTTTCGGTGTTGTTGGCTGCAGATAGTTCATTAGCAACCGGCGATAGCGAAAAAGTAAATTTGCGTATGCCTTTTTTATCGGCGTTGAGTTTGAGCGCAACCGTTTGGTTAAACGCCGGGGAGTTGATGGCTATATCTTTTTGCGCTACCGACCTGCCATCTTCTATAACCGTAAGTTTGGTAGCCAGGCCCTTTGCCTGGTAAGCGCCAATGGCTACTTCCACTTCAAAATCGTTACCCAGGAATACTGTTTTATTATAATTGATGTTACTGATTAATATATCCCTGCGGGGAACGGTATCGCCAAGGGCTACGGCATAAATACTCGCTTTTATATTCCGGGCCTCGTAGGCAGGGTCGGCGCCCCTGTTGTACAGGCCATCGGTAGCCAGTACTATGGCACCAACATTCTGGTTAACAAAACGCTCGTTCAACTCTCGCAGCGCTTTAGCCATATCGGTTTGTTTACCGGTGAAGTTACGGCTGAGCCCATCACGCAGCTCTTTATCGAAGTTAAATTCCCTCACATCGAAATCATTACCCAGCTCGCTCTTAAGCTTCGCCAACCTGTTCACCGTGGTTGCCGCTACATTTGGCGGAGAAAACCTGTTAACAGATTCGGAGTTGTCCTGCGCGATGAGGATGAGCGGCTTTTGCGGCGCGCGGCTTACTGTTTTTACCAGTGGCGATAACAGAAGAAAAGCCAACAGGCTCACTGTTACCGCGCGCAAGGCGAATAAGCCATACCGCAGCCCTTTGGTTAACAGCAGGGGTTGGCGGTACATGACCCAGGCATACAGCAAGCCCAGCACCACACAAAGCGGCGACCACCAGCCCGAAACAGCACCCCAGGTTATTGACATGACTGCAAAATGCGAAATTATTATGAGCGGGGAGCGATAAATTTAATACGGACGGGGCCTTTTATATTGTTCACATCCACCGGTTCTCCTTTTTGAGTGATCTCTACTTTGCCGGCTTGTTGCAGTTCAACAGCCGCAGCCCTTACTTCCTTCATGTGTTTGCGCCAATCCTGCGGAAACATAGCGCGCGCTATCTCACTCGGGCAAACAGTTTTATCAGGAGCCCGCTGCGCCGACATAGAGAGGATTGTTTCTTTTATTACGTTATTAGCCATTAAAAATCAAACAGGCCAAGCTTACGATAGTTCTTAAACAAAAAAGTCAAAAGCCGCACCCGCGACTTTTGACTTTTTAATTTTGAATTTTGACTTAAGATTATAGCATACCGCCGTCAACCGGGATCACCTGCCCGGTGATGTAGGCTGCCATATCTGATGCCAGGAAAACGCAGGCGTTAGCCACATCGTCAACCTCGCCGGCACGTTTTAACGGGATATTGGCTTCCCAGCCTTCTACCACCTTAGGGTCTAATACGTCGGTCATTTCGGTGCGGATAAAGCCCGGCGCTACCACGTTGGTACGGATATTACGCGAACCCAATTCTTTTGCTACCGACTTGGAGAAACCGATGATACCCGCTTTGGAGGCCGCGTAGTTGGCCTGGCCTGCGTTGCCCTGCACACCTACTACCGAACTCATGTTTATGAAAACACCTTTGCGGGCTTTCATCATGATCTTTGAGGCAGCTTTGGTAACGTTGAAGATGGATTTAAGATTAACATCCAGCACTTCATCCCACTGGTCTTCGGTCATGCGCATTAGCAAACCGTCTTTAGTTATACCGGCATTGTTCACCACAATATCTAAAGCGCCAAAATCGGCTACAATATCATTGATCAGTTTTTCGGCCTCGTCAAATTTAGAAGCATCGCTACGGTAACCCTTTACTTTAGTGCCAAAGCTTTGCAGCTCCTGCTCCAGGGCCTGCCCTTTCTCTACCGATGATAAATAGGTAAAAGCTACATTGGCGCCATGCTCGGCAAATTTCTCGGCAATTTTACGGCCTATTCCTTTTGACGCGCCTGTTACCAGCGCGGTTTTTCTTTCTAACAATTTCATAATTTAAGTATGATTTTTTGCGTGCGTGAAGATAGGGATAATGTGTGAAACGCGAAAAGGGTATTCGCCGCGCGCTAAACGGACTAAATCCGTTTAAAAGTAATAGGTAAGCACCAGGTTGGCCGATGCCGCGCTGAAACCCTTATACACCTCAGTACCGGTACGGGTGTTGGAATTAAAACCGGTAACATTTAAGCCATAGCGGCCCTCTACCCCGATACCCAGATTAGTACCCGCCGCGAAATTTAAACCCAGCTTTGGCCCCAGGTAATTAAGTGAGTTTTTCAGTTCGATCCTTTCGGCACTGCCGTCGGCAAACTGCATATCGCTTATTTCTTTAATAAACACCGAGCCCACATTGGCACCCAGGTAAGCATCAAATATATCGTTTACCTGAAGGTCATACGCTACGCCAGCATATAAGCCTATGCCCCTGAAGTTACCGTACGACATGTTGTAGGTACCCAAATAATCGTCGCTTACAACAAAGGTTGATTGCTTGGGCTGGTACGAGCGGTAATCCACACTGCCCGAGAACAGCCAGTGGTTTTTAGCCCTGGTAACGGTAAGCCCAAATACAGGGGTAGCCTTGTAAATATCGCGCAATTCTTTATCCGGGCTTTCGTAACCACCGGTTAAGGCCAGCATCCATCCATCCTCGCGTACAAAACTGCTGCTACTGCTGTGGTTGCTGCCGCTAAGCATATCGCCATCGGCGCCTATGCCTTGTGTTCTGCGGCTTTGCGCAGTGGCCATTGATGAAAAAATTGCTGTTAAAACCAAAAAGGCAAGGCAAACCCGTAACAGGGGAACGCGTGGGGGATAAAAGCGCATGATTGTGATAAAGAATAGCTTTTTATTTGTTGCCCGAAAATAACGAAAATGTTGGGATTGTGAAAAAATGCGCATTTCTTCTATAAATTTTGTTGAAGAAGGAAAATTGATACCTTTAAATCAACTAAACTGAAATCGCATGCGATTTTTATTGCTTCTTAAACCCTGGCAACTTTTATCTATTATAATGCTTTTAATGCTTTTTCCTTTTTGGGGATATATAGGTATTGTCACTCATTTTACAGGCACTATGCTTTATTTATCCTGGGTATACAGTATTGGCAAAACCATGCACTCTTTGTTACCCAAACAAATGAGGGTTAATGTCTCTTTCTTCAAGCTTTGTTATATTGTGGGTATTGTCAATTTACTCTTGCTTACGGTTTTATTCTTTTTTAATAAGTTGAATTTCGACACAATGGGAAATTACCTCTTTATGTTAGTTATACCGCTTATTTTAATCCAGCTATACATGTTCAGCTTTTCAGCAAGAATGCTTCAATCAATGATCCAGAGTGAATTGGTAGGTCTAAGCGATTCGCTAAAAGCCTTTTTCTCCATATGGTTTTTCCCTCTTGGATTGTGGGAAATACAGGCTGCGGTGCAAAGTGTGCTGTGCAAACACGATACAACTCATAAACTTTCCTGATACTCTTTTTGCAACTCCAATAAGCAGTTGGCACACAGGCAACCATCATACAGTTCGCTCACGTACTGCACCTCGTTAATGGTAAGCTGCACGGTACTGCACTGGCATTTGGTGTAGGCATTGGCCTTGCACTCAAACGGCTTGCTGCAGCGTTCGCAATGGATGATCTCGTGTTTGGCGGAGGTGAGCATATTTTAAGTCCGAAAGTTAGTAAGTCCGAAAGCAGGAAATCCGATCAACAAAAAAGTCCGAAAGCAAAGATGAGAAAACATCTTTTAACTTTCGGACTTGTGCGGACTTTCCGACTACTTAATACTATTATATACTGAAATTAGGCGAAATTATGCAGAGCAGGTAACGCAGCCTTCTTCCATTGAACAGGTTGGGCCTGCCGGCATTTCCTCTTCGCTGGTATTACCAACCACTTCCGGTATAACGGCTTCCATGTTTTTACCGCCCTGGTTCTCTACTGTAAATTTAACCGCTTGCGATGCTGCCTGTGTACGCAGGTAGTACATACCTGTTTTAAGGCCTTTCTTCCATGCATAGAAGTGCATTGAAGTTAGTTTAGACGCGTTTGGCGAGTTAATGAACAGGTTAAGCGACTGCGACTGGCAGATATAAGCACCCCTGTCGGCTGCCATATCAATGATGTTACGCATCTTAATTTCCCATACGGTTTTGTACAGTTCTTTGATATCGGCAGGTATCTCCGCGATATCCTGGATAGAACCGTTTGCCGCGATGATCCTGTCTTTCATGGTGTTATTCCACAAACCAAGGTCAACCAGGTCTCTTAACAAGTGTTTGTTCACTATCACAAACTCTCCGCTTAATACACGGCGGGTGTAAATGTTTGAAGTGTATGGTTCAAAACATTCGTTGTTACCCAAGATTTGTGAGGTTGAAGCCGTAGGCATTGGCGCAACCAATAATGAGTTACGTACACCGTGGTTCATTACATCTAAACGCAGGTTTTCCCAATCCCAACGGTCGCTTGCCGGTTTAACATCCCACAGGTCAAACTGGAATTTACCCTGAGATAGTGGTGAGCCTTTAAACGTTTCATACGGACCATCCTGTATAGCCAGGTCCTTAGAAGCGGTCATGGAAGCAAAGTAAATGGTCTCGAATATTTCTTTGTTCAGTTGTTTTGCTTCGTCGCTTTCGAAAGGTAAACGCAACAGGATAAAAGCATCGGCCAAACCTTGTACACCTAAACCAACCGGGCGGTGGCGCAGGTTTGAACGCTCTGCCTCTACCACCGGATAGAAGTTATGATCAATGATCTTATTCAGGTTTAACGTTGCCTGGTAGGTAACATCGTATAATTTTTGGTGATCAAACTTACCATCGATAACAAAGCGTGGCAATGCCAGCGACGCCAGGTTACAAACCGCTACCTCATCGGCAGAGGTGTACTCGATAATTTCGGTACATAAGTTTGAACTCTTGATGGTACCCAGGTTTTGCTGGTTTGATTTACCGTTAGCGGCATCTTTATACAACAAGTAAGGGGTACCGGTTTCCACCTGTGAATCTAACACCGCAAACCAAAGCTCTTGTGCTTTAATGGTTTTGCGTGCGCGGCCTTCTCTTTCGTATTTGGTGTATAATTCTTCAAACTCGGCACCAAAGCAATCAGCTAAACCCGGTGCTTCATGCGGGCAGAACAGGCTCCAGTCTTCATTTGCCTCAACGCGTTTCATGAACAGGTCTGATACCCAAAGGGCGTAGAACAGGTCACGTGCGCGCATTTCTTCTTTACCGTGGTTCTTACGCAGATCCAGGAACTCGAAGATATCGGCATGCCATGGCTCTAAGTAGATAGCGAAAGCACCTTTACGCTTGCCGCCACCCTGGTCAACATAACGGGCGGTATCGTTAAACACGCGCAGCATTGGGATAATACCGTTGCTGGTACCGTTTGTACCGCTGATGTATGAACCTGTTGCACGCACGTTGTGGATGCTCAGGCCAATACCACCCGCGCTTTGTGATATTTTGGCAGTTTGTTTTAGCGTATCATAGATACCCTCGATGCTGTCGTCCTTCATGGTTAACAGGAAGCATGATGACATTTGAGGTTTTGGAGTACCGGCGTTAAATAAAGTAGGCGTGGCGTGCGTAAACCAGCGCTCGCTCATCAGGTTGTAGGTTTTGATGGCGCTTTCGATATCCTCTTTGTGGATACCTACTGATACGCGCATAAACAGGTGCTGAGGGCGTTCGGCAATTTTACCATCCAGCTTTAACAGGTATGATTTTTCAAGCGTCTTGAAACCGAAGTAATCAAAACCGAAGTCGCGGTCGTAAATAATGCTGCTATCCAGTATGTCGGCATTTGCCTGGATGATCTCGTATACATCATCGGCCAGCAGAGCAGCGCTTTTTCCTGTTTTAGGGTCAACGTACTCATAAAGGCGTTTCATGGTTTCAGAGAACGACTTGGTAGTGTTTTTATGCAGGTTGGATACCGCGATACGCGATGCCAGCAAAGCATAATCAGGGTGTTTGGTGGTTAACGACGCCGCTGTCTCAGCTGCAAGGTTATCCAGCTCGGAGGTGGTAACACCATCAAATAAACCCTCAATTACTTTTTTTGCCACATCAATCGGGTCAACCAGGTTGAACCCGTAGCACAGCTTCTCAATGCGAGCTGTGATCTTGTCGAATTTAACCGACTCTTTTCTGCCGTCTCTTTTTACTACGTACATTTTTTTACCGCCTCCTTATTTACCCGGCCGCCCGCCGGATGGTTTAAGTTATATATGTTAATTATTCTTACTCTCTATTTTTGATTACACTGATTTTGGTTGTGATTGTACCGATTGAGCTTCTCCTAATCTCTAATCACAAATCTCTGGCTTCTAACCCCTAAAAATCTTCGTCCAGCGAGAATGATTTGCTCTCGGCGCTATTCATTACGCCGCTTTTCTGGTAATCGCCAACGCGTTTTTCAAAGAAGTTGGTTTTGCCCTGCAAGCTGATCATCTCCATAAAATCAAACGGATTGGTTGCGTTGTATACTTTATCGTAACCCAGCTCTACCAACCATCTGTCGGCAACAAACTCAATGTATTGCTGCATTAGTTTGGCGTTCATCCCTATCAGGTTAACCGGCAATGCATCGGTCACAAATTCTTTCTCAATTTCTACCGCGTCGGTAATGATAGCAGTCGCGGCTTCTTTGCTTAGTTTATTATCCAGCATGCTGTAAAGCAAACAGGCAAATTCACAGTGAGAGCCTTCGTCGCGGGAGATCAACTCATTACTAAAGGTTAAACCCGGCATTAAACCGCGTTTCTTTAACCAGAAGATAGAGCAGAAACTACCTGAGAAGAAGATACCTTCTACCGCGGCAAATGCTACCAAGCGCTCTGCAAAGGTACCATTGTTTATCCAGCGAAGCGCCCATTCTGCCTTTTTACCTACGCAAGGCACGGTTTCAATGGCATGGAACAAGCGGTCTTTTTCAACCGGATCTTTAATATAAGTATCTATCAGCAACGCGTAGGTTTCAGAGTGGATGTTTTCCATCATGATCTGGAAACCGTAGAAACAACGCGCTTCAGGCAACTGCACTTCGCTCATGAAGTTCACCGCGAGGTTCTCGTTCACAATACCGTCGCTTGCCGCAAAGAACGCCAATACGTGCGATATAAAATGCCTTTCGCCCGAGTTTAAGCTCTCCCAATGTTTAAGGTCATCAGAAAGGTCTATCTCTTCTGCCGTCCAGAAACTGGCTTCAGACTTTTTATACATCTCCCATATCGCCGGGTATTTTATCGGCAGGATAACAAAGCGGTCTTTGTTCTCTTTTAACAGTAATTCGGTTTCCTCTTGCATTGCCTCTTTATATTATTTTAATAGCTCCATTACTGGTTTCTCTTTCAATTTACCTGCTTACCAACAGCAGACACGTTTACCACAGCGAGTTAAAAAAGTTTAGCAGTCGGTACCGACCTGCGCATATTACTCGCTTAATTTCAAACCCCTCTTTCCCTACTCCAACTGGTTATATAGTTGCACGTTCTAAGCCACGTTTAAGGTGACTTATTTCAAATTTTGCCGGCAGGTTACCGGTAATACAGATAGCCTTGAAAGAACTTGTGATTCAAAGATAGGGCATCAGGCTATTAAGAGATAGTCTAAGTTTTTAACATCCCGTATAAGTTGTCCACAATCGGTAAGATGACATTGGGATTATTGTATTTACCTGGAAATTTTAAGCATTTAAACATCAACCGTTTAACGCTGATCGCAACAAAAAATATTGCTTATCAAAACAAAAATACATCGGCGTTTGTGCAATTTCCACACGTTATAAACATGCCTAAAACTCAAAGGTAAAGGGCTCTAAAACCGCGGTTTTTGAACCACCTAACACAATAATTTATTTTCAAATTCTTAACAGAATAATAATGTGGAAAAAGAAAAAATCCCCGCCGGCTTTTACAACCGCGGGGATAGTTTTTGTTGTCCCGGTGTTTAGCTTTTTTACTTATTTTTTCAATTGGTCAACAGGTACAAATTTCATGGAAATGGAGTTAACGCAATGGCGCGTATTTTTAGGGGTCATGTACTCGCCCTCAAAAACGTGGCCCAGGTGAGCGCCGCAATTGGCGCAAAGTATTTCGGTACGGCGTCCGTCGGCATCGGTTACCCTTTTAACGGCGCCGGGTATCTCATCATCAAAGCTGGGCCAGCCGCAAAATGATTCAAACTTATCTTCCGACTTGTATAGCGGTGTATCGCAGCGTTTGCAAACGTATACACCCTGTGCCTTATTGTTCAGCAGATCGCCGGTGAAGGGCCTTTCGGTTCCTTTATGCAGTATTACGTATTCTTCTTCGGGAGTGAGCTGGTTGTATGCCATGGTATCTTATCAATAAATGAGTTATTCAGGGTAAAAGCGGCATGCTTTTACACATAAATATACGACAAACACCACCCTAAGATTGTTTGGTAAAGAGATGTTTACAAAGGGTTGACGGAGGGGATTTACTCAAACGTTATCACGAGCGATAGCCTGACAGTTTCATGGGTTCTTCGTTAGGATTGGCAGTGGTTAATTGAGTCGGGAGTGGATGTTACTTTCTTTTCTCTCAAAAGAAAGTAACCAAAGAAAAGTCGCGACTTGGTAACGCGCTACAATGTTAATGCCATTGCAGTGCTTGTGCTACCCGCACGTTACACTATGTCGCATTATTGGGTTGCGTTAAGTTTATCACAATACACTAATTAATGTTTGTCATGCTGAGGAACGAAGCATCTAATCTACTACTTGAATAGCTTACATTAGATTCTTCGCTCTCGCTCATGATGCCAGAAACATACCATTTCTTAACCCCATAAATCCAGGTTTCTACTCCACCAACCCGATATGATACTCCTGTATAAGCGGCGGGTTCTCGGGCGTAAGCGTGAACGATACTTTTACTTTACCTTTCTCGCAGGTGAGTATAAAATAGCCGCGAAGGTTATTTTCCGGCACTACCTCGCCCACATTAATCACCTTTCCGGCTTTATCGAATATGGCTATTGCTTCGGCCTTTAACTTATCGGGGAAATAATCCATAAAAAAGTTATCAGCGAAAATGCCGGTGGCTTGCGCGTTGGCCCAGTTGGGCAGTAGCTTCACCAGCTCGTCGCGGCGTTGGGTAAGTATTTTTGATGGTGGCAGTTTGCGTGGTTGTATGTTGGATAATTTAAGTAAGGTATCCAAAACCATGTTATTAAGCTTGCCAGCGCTGGCATACGTTAAATTGGCAAAGCAAACTACGCCCACACCATAATCAGGCATTATGTTCCACTGGCTGCCAAAGCCCGGCAAGCCACCGGTATGGCCAACAAATACGCGGCCTTCGCAATCTTTAGCCCAGCGCAAGCCATAGGCGTAGGCAGATACCGTTGGGCAAGGCTGGTTAGGATTAAGCGAGTACCTGTTAATAAAGTTAACGTCCCAGGGGTAATGCATCTCGCGGATAGAACTGCGTTTTACCGGCCCTTTCTCCGCGTCATCCCGAGGCGGCCAGGCATCCATGTGCAGGGCCATATATTTACTAAAGTCTTCAATAGTAGTAATCAAGCCGCCCATGGCGCCGTAAGCGCCATCATGCAACAGGGGCTGCTCTACCCAGCGGCCGTCCAGCCAGCGATAGCCGTGCGCAAGCCTGGCCTTCGGCACTTTTGTATACTCCCAATAGGTATGCGCCATGCCGAGGGGCTTAAGTAGGTTATCAGTAATGTATTGCTCATAAGTTTTACCACTTACCTTTTTGATGATATAGCCCAGCGTGGCGAAGCCCAAATTACTGTACTCGTAACCCTGGCCCGGGTTATTGGAGAAAGCAACACCCTTCTTATAAATAGCTATGAGTTCGGCGTCGCTTACGGCCAGTTGCCTGTCGCCCCAGGGGTTATCTTCGGGGTAACCGGCCGCGTGCGTAAGCAGGTGACGGATGGTTACCGGAGCGGCATCTTTGGTCAAATACCTGTTGTTACGCATTTCGGGGATGTACACATACGCCGGGTCGTCGAGCTTCAGTTTACCTTCGTCGCGCAGTTTGAGGATGGCCATGGCCGTAAAGCTCTTGGTCATGGAAGCGATGCGAAAATCAGATTGTGACGTTACCGGCGTTTTGCTGCTGATATCGGTATACCCGGTATTACCGGTATGTACCAGCCTACCATCCACCACAATACCATAGGCCAGGCCGGGTATATGCATGGCTTCGGCCTGTTGTTTATAAATACTATCGATCACCGGGAACGTAGCTTCTATTTTCCTGAGCCGGTCGGCATCAGTAAACTTCGCGGGTTGATACTGGGCAAAAGCGGGGACGACTGCAAAAGACAGCAAAAACAGGTATTTGCGCATAGCGTGGGAGTTTCCACTAATTTAAGCGACTCAACCTGAATTGAAAGAAATTTATAGAATTATTTGAATAGCAAGCCAGGCGCTTATTTTCTGGTAAAATGGAGAACTATTATTATTCGCGCATAATACATGGACTCGGTGGTTTCATCCTTTGTCCAGGTCATGCTGTTATTTCCTGTAAAACTAAGTTCGTATGCATTATTTAAAGCATTAATTATGGCTTTATTATTAACGCTGTTAATGCTGTAAGTAAAGGTGGCATTGGCGCCAACTTCATTAAACGTAGTGGCATCAGTAAACTGAAAGGTTACACCATTTCCGCTTAGATCACCAGAGCTTACTACCTTACCAGAAGCATCATAATAAGTATCGGTTTGCTTTTCTAACAGCCATGTACCAATAACCTGCTTCTTTGTACCGGCCAATTTATCTTCGGGGGCATTATTGTTATCCTTTTTACAACCGAAAAATACAATTGCTATCGCTGCTAATAAGAGTATTTTTGCCTTCATAATTATTTGATTTAATAACATAGTTTTGTTAACGGGTATTACTCTATTGTATACTTAAAAGCCGGATAATTTATTTACCCGGCTTTTGAGTTTGCTATTTTCTTACGAATTGAATCACTCTGGTTGAGCTGGTATAACTGTACCCATCCGGGTAAGTCTCCTGGTTTGACCAAGACATGGAATTGTTTCCTGAAAAAGTAACTTCGTAAGAAACATTGGACACATTCAGTAATATCTTGTTGTTAACGTTGGTTAGGGTATACGCGTAGCTGTCATCAGATCCGCCAACCTGTTTAAGCGTAGTTTCATTGACAAATTGGTATACTTCGCCGTTGTTTCCGTCCTGGTTATCGGTCTTTACTATTTTGCCCGAAGCATCATAATAGGTAACCGTTGTACTTTGCACCTGCCAGGTACCAATGATCTGCTTTTTGGTGTCAGTAAGTTTGTCTTCAGGGGTCTTATCCTTTTTGCAGCCCAGGAAAGCTATAGATAAACCCATAAACAGGAGGAGTAATTTTATTTTCATGTTTAGATTGTTTCCTTTCACAACATAAACATCTCTAAAATGTTTATAAAAGAAACAAAACAAATATTTAAAGAAAGTAACTCTTTTAACCTCATAGCTTATGCAAACTGCAGGGCATAAACAAAAAAATCCCGGCCAAACTATTGACCGGGATTCTTTTATCTTGATTCTTGGTTCTTGAATCTTATTTCTTAGCTAATTCTTCTGCCATTGCAGCGCCAATTTCAGCAGGTGATTCTACCACACGGATACCGCACTCACGCATAATTTTCATTTTAGCAGCCGCTGTATCATCAGCGCCACCAACAATAGCACCCGCGTGGCCCATACGGCGCCCCGGAGGCGCGGTTTGGCCGGCAATAAAGCCTACTACAGGTTTGGTACCGTTATCTTTTATCCAGCGGGCAGCCTCAGCTTCCATACCGCCACCAATTTCACCTATCATGATAATGCCATGCGTTTCAGGATCGTTCATCAGCATTTCTACCGCTTCTTTGGTTGGGGTACCAATGATCGGGTCGCCGCCAATACCAATAGCTGTAGTAATACCCAGGCCAGCTTTCACTACCTGGTCAACCGCTTCGTAAGTTAACGTACCTGATTTTGATACCACGCCCACGTTACCTTTTTTGAAGATAAAGCCTGGCATAATACCAATCTTAGCCTCATCGGCAGTGATAATACCAGGGCAGTTAGGGCCAATTAAACGGGTATCTTTATCACTGATGTATTCTTTCACCTCGATCATATCTTTTGTAGGGATACCTTCGGTGATACAAACAATAACCTTAATACCGGCTTCGGCAGCTTCCATAATAGCATCGGCACCAAAGGCGGGCGGTACAAATATGATAGATACATCGGCGCCGGTTTGGTCAACCGCGTCTTTCACGGTATTAAATACCGGTTTATCCAAATGGCTCTGGCCACCTTTACCGGGTGTTACGCCACCAACAACATTGGTACCATAAGCTATCATTTGCTCGGCATGGTATGTACCTTCTTTGCCTGTGAAACCTTGTACGATAACTTTTGAATTTTTATTTACGAGAACGCTCATCGGCTTTTGATTTTTGTATGGGCAAATCTAAAGTTTTTGTCCGAATGTGAAACCCTTTTACCACGTAAATTTAAATGTTAACACAAATGTGGCTTTTAATGCGTAATGATAGGTATGACAGGTGCCGAAGTGTAATAATTAGGATACCCCCCCTATGCCAGTGAGGTAAAAGCCATATGGGCGTTGCCTTCGGCCCGGGCTTTCCGTTCATACGCCTGCAGGCATTAAGCACAAGGCCGGTATTCACTGCAATCCCTAACGCGGTTCCTGCTCTCTACTCACCACTCACTGATCTCTGAACAGCCACAAACTCCCCTTCACTTTTAGCCACCACAATAGTAGCTACCCCATTACCGATCACGTTGGTAATGGCGCGGGCCTCACTCATAAAGCGGTCTACACCGAGCAATATGGCCACGCCTTCAACCGGTATCACCTTTATGGCTGCCAGTGTAGAGGTCAATACAATAAAACCACTGCCCGTAACACCCGCGGCGCCCTTGGAAGTAAGCATGAGTATACCGATGATGGTGAGCTGCTGCTCCAGCGAAAGATCTATCTTAAATACCTGCGCCAGGAAAATGGTAGCCATAGACAGGTAAATGGTGGTACCATCCAAATTAAATGAATACCCCGCCGGGATCACCAGGCCCACAACTGATTTGGAGCAACCGAATTTTTCCAGCTTTTCCATCATGCCCGGCAAAGCTGATTCTGAGGAGGAAGTACCTAAAACGATCAGTATCTCTTCCTTAATGTGCTTGAGGTATTGCCACAGGCTAAACTTAAATAGCCGGGCAATAATGTTTAACACCACAAAAATGAACAGGAACATGGTTAGGTAAACCGAGCCCATCAGCATAGCCAGCGGCTGCAGGGTTTTTATACCATAGGTGCTGATGGTATAAGCCATCCCACCAAACGCGCCCAGGGGTGCTGCCTTCATCACGATCTTCATGATATTGAAGAACACTTTAGACAGCTTATCAAACGATTGGATAACGGATTGCCCCGCCTGCCCCATCCGGCTCAGGCCGAAACCAAATAGTATAGCGAAGAACAGTATCTGCAGAATGTCGCCATCGGCGAAGGCCTTGAACAGGTTGCCCGGTACAATATGCGCGATGAATTCGCCCCATTTCATATCCGCCGCCGCTTTTTCGTAAGCGGCCAGCTTGGCTGCGTCAACCTTAACATGCTGGTTAATAAAGTTGGCGCCCGGCTTAATGATATTGGCTACCGTAACACCTATAACCAGCGCCAGGGTGGTTACCAGCTCAAAGTACAGCAGGGCCTTACCGCCAACACGGCCCACCTTTTTCATGTCGCTCATACCGGCAATGCCCAATACAATGGTGAAAAAAATAATAGGCGCGATCAGCATGGTGATCAGGCTGATGAAAGTTTTGCTGATAAGCTGCGCCGTTGGCGCGAAATCTTTAAAATATAAACCCACTAATACCCCCAGCAATATAGCCACAATAACCTGAAAAGTAAGATTAGATAGCAGGCGTTTCATGGATAGGAGTTAGTGATTAGTTGATTGGAGATTAGTATTGGTTGCTAAACGATAAATATAGTATTTTGTAACTGATCACTAATCTCTGGTTAACTAATCTCTTATAACAACTAAATCTTCCCCGTTATCCCGTTATACATCATTTGCCCGGCAAGGAAGGTAACTACAATAGCGAATACCCAACGCAGCCAGCGCGATGATTTGGTGTTCACCAATATCTTAGAACCCGTCATGGCGCCAAACAACACGCCTATAACTACCGGCATGGCAATGCCGGGGTCTATGTATCCGCGTTGCAGGTACACTACGGCGCTTGCGGCCGCTGTAACGCCTATCATAAAGTTGCTGGTAGTGGTAGATACTTTAAAGGGGATGCGCATAATGGTATCCATCGCGATCACCTTTAACGCACCCGAGCCAATGCCCAGCAGGCCCGAGATGATACCGGCGAAAAGCATCATAAAGAAACCACCGCCTACATTGGTTACGCCATAGTTTACAGGTTCGCCATCGCCACTGGGGTAGCTGCCGTAAAGTTTAAGCTTTGCCGCCAGGTAACTGGGTTCTTTAATTATGGTTTCGGCCTTTTTACGTAACGACATGATGGCCGAAAAGGTGAGGATAACACCAAATAAGATAGCGATATAATGCGTAGGTATATACACCGCCAGCAAGGCGCCAACCAATGCCCCTACCGTGGTAGCTATTTCCAGGAACATGCCCAGCCTGATGTTGGTGATCCCTTCTTTTACATAGGCCGCCGCCGAACCCGATGAGGTGGCGATAACCGATACCAGCGAGGCGCCAATGGCATAATGGATATCAACCCCCAGCAGCAATGTAAGCAACGGGATAATAACCACACCACCGCCTAAACCGGTAAGTGAGCCCAACAAACCCGCGAAATACGCGCCTACCAGAATAATAGCTGTAAATACAAGTACCGACATAATATTAGGTATGAGTGATGCCGGTAAAGTTAAGATAACTTTTTTAAGTTGTTTTCAAAGATGTAACCCTACAGGATTAGTAGGTTTATTTAACACGTTGTTTTTTAACTTAATGCATCAGCCCAAAATAGTATACCCAGGCTATAAAAAAGACTTGCAGCGGCACCCTGAACCACAGGTAATTAATACCGTTGCCGCATTGGTCGGGCTTTTCGATATTTACTTTTTTTATGGACGCGTAAATATTGGCCGGTAGCAGTAATACAAAAAACACGATCACCAGCCAGGCCACCGGTTCACGCACTTTATTAACGAGCAAACCAACTGCTGCCAGTATTTCAATTATGCCGGTAACATAAACAATAGCCCTTTTAGCCGGCACAAAACGCGGCAGCATTAGCACCATGCCACGCGTAAATTTAAAATGCCCTATGGAGGTAAAAATGAGCATGATACCCATGGCGAGCCTTCCGCAGAAATAATAATCGGCCGGATGGCCTGCCACGAAACTGGCCAGGCAGCTTACTGCAAATACGGCAATTAAAACTATAAGTGGTTTCACAACGCAAATATCGTTAAAAACGCGAATTGTGTAATATCTTTGCCAACAAATGGGATATAAAAGCTTACAAGCCTGCATTACCGATCTGGAGAAGAATGGCCACCTCGTACGTATTAAGCAAGAGGTTGACCCACACCTGCAAATGGCCGCCATACACCTGCGTGTGTTTGAGCATGAAGGCCCGGCTATACTTTTCGAAAATGTAAAGGGCAGCCGCTTCCCGGCCTTATCCAACCTGTTTGGCACGCTGGACAGATCAAAATTTATTTTCAGGGATACGCTGGAGAAGATAAAAACCTTGGTAGATATCAAGAATGACCCGATCAAAGCGGTTAAGCAACCCTTTAAATACGCCGGTACCGCGCTCACCGCGCTGTCGGCTTTGCCTATGCGGGTAGGTAAAAATGCGCCTGTAGCATTTGGCCGCACCAGGATAAGCGATTTGCCCCAGGTGATCAACTGGCCTATGGATGGCGGCCCGTTCGTGACCATGCCGCAGGTGTATACCGAGGACATTGATAGGCCCGGCATTATGAATGCTAACCTGGGCATGTACCGTATACAATTGGGCGGTAATAATTATATACAGGATAAAGAAATAGGCCTGCACTACCAGTTGCACCGCGGTATTGGCGTACACCAAACCAAGGCCAACGCCAAAGGCCAGCCTTTAAAGGTGAGCATATTTGTTGGTGGCCCGCCATCGCACCCGGTAGCCGCGGTAATGCCGCTGCCCGAGGGCTTGAGCGAAATGACCTTTGCCGGAGCGTTGGGCAACCGCCGTTTCCGCTATTTTTATGATGCAGAGGGCTTCTGTATCTCTGCCGATGCTGATTTTGTGATCACCGGTACCGTGATGCCCATGGAGAATAAGCCGGAGGGTCCCTTTGGCGACCACCTTGGGTATTACAGCCTCCAACACCCCTTCCCGCTCATGAAGGTGCATAATGTTTATTACCGAAAGGATGCTGTATGGTCGTTCACGGTTGTAGGCCGCCCGCCGCAGGAGGATACCAGCTTCGGTGCACTCATACATGAAATCACCGGGAGTGCCATCCCTAAAGAAATACCGGGCCTGCACGCGGTTAACGCCGTTGATGCCGCCGGTGTACACCCCTTGCTTTTTGCCATTGGCAGTGAGCGATACACACCTTATGTAAAAGAGCGCCACCCCGCAGAGCTCATTACCATTGCCAACCATATTTTAGGTAAAGGACAATTGAGCCTGGCCAAGTACCTATTTATTGCCGCTAAAGAGGATAACCCTCAACTGGATGTTAATGACATTGGTGCATTCCTGAAACATATTTTGCAACGTGTCGATCTTACCCGCGACCTGCATTTCCATACCCGCACTACTATCGATACGCTGGATTACAGCGGTGAAGGCCTCAACAGCGGCAGTAAAGTGGCCATCACCGTTGCAGGGGACATTAAACGCGAATTATGGACAGAGCTGCCATCTACCTTCTCGCTGCCACGCCCTATAGTAAATTATAAAATGGCGATACCGGGTGTATTGGCTGTAGAAATACCCAAAAACATCCGCCAGAGCGATATGCCTTTGATACTGGATATTTTGCAGGAGCACTTAGCCGGAGCTGATCTCGGCGGCCTGCCTTTAATAGTACTGTGTGACGATGCCGCATTCACCGCTGCTACCATCAACAACCTGGTGTGGGTAACCTTTACCCGCAGCAACCCCAGCCATGATATTTATGGCATCAACAGTTTTACCGAACACAAGCACTGGGGCTGCCACGGACCGCTGATGATTGACGCGCGCATAAAGCCACACCATGCGCCCGTACTGGAACGCGACCCGGCTGTAGAGAAAACCGTTGACGCTATGGGAGCCAAAGGTGGTGTATTGCATGGAATTATTTAACAACATCAACCCTAACGTCATCCCGAACTCGTTTCGGGATCTCACTGAAAATGCTTAGCGTGTAGGGTGCTGAAACAAGTTCAGCATGACGGGATGCAGCCGCGTTAGGGATTGCAGTGGATACCGGCCCATGCGCTTAAGGCCTGCAGGCGTATGAACGGAAAGCCCGACCTGCCAACCGGTGGGAAACGCCCATATAAGCTGCTTAACAAATCCATAAATTAAATGGTTTATGATTTGCATATCTGCACATTTGCACACCTGCACATTTATGAAATTACTATCTTAGCCACCTTAATATTTGAACATGAACAGATTTCACGGAACGGGAGTGGCAATGGTTACTCCTTTTCAGGCAGACGGAGAGGTGGACTACCCGGCTTTAGGTAAGCTGATAGACCACCTGATTGATGGCGGGGTGGAGTACCTCGTATCATTAGGTACAACCGGCGAAAGCGCCACATTGAGTAAGGATGAGAAGCAGAAGGTGTGGGAATTTACTGCCAAAACCGTGAATAAACGTGTTGCCCTTGTTGCCGGCATTGGCGGCAATAACACACGCGAAACTGTTGCCGAAATTGCCGCTTTTAATGTGGATGGTTATGATGCCATCCTGTCGGCAAGTCCGCATTATAATAAGCCTACGCAGGAAGGTATTTACCAGCACTACAAGGCCATTGCCGAAGCTGCAAAACTACCGATCATATTGTACAACGTACCAAGCCGCACAGGTTCTTCTGTGGCTGCAGAAACTACTGTGCGTTTGGCTAAAGAGTTTAAGAACATTATCGGTATAAAAGAAGCATCAGGCAGTTTCGACCTGCTGAACCAATTGTTCCGTGATAAGCCGGAAGATTTCCTGGTGATATCCGGCGACGACCCTATCTCCCTTCAAATGATAGCGATGGGTGGCGTTGGTGTGATCTCGGTTGTGGGGAATGCCCTGCCCCGTCAGTTTTCTGATATGATAAGAAAATGCCTTGCCGGTGATTTTACAGGTGCCCACGCTTCGCATTACAGCATGATAGAGTTTACCCGCCTGATGTTTGCCGAAGGCAGCCCGGCCGGTGTAAAATCGGCCCTGAAACAATTAGGTGTTTGCGGCGATACTGTGCGCCTGCCGCTGGTGAATATTAGCGCAGCCGCTGATGCTAAAATTGGCGAACAATTAAAAGTGGTGAAGTAAAAGCCTCGCCTAAATCCTCTCCTCCGGAGAGGACTTTGAAAAATAAAATAAGTATGTCATTACGAAATAAAGTTTAAATCAGTTGTCAGTCTGAGCTTGCCGAAGACCTACATAAGCGATGAGTGGTTCGGCAGGCTCACCATGACATAGTTAAACATGCAGAGTCAGTCTGAGCTTGTCGAAGACCTATACAAGCGGGATAGTGGTTCGACAGGCTAACCATGACATTCGACGAACTCACCATGACAAGTTAATTGAGAATAAATGAAACTTTATCATGTGTACATGCTACTTTGTAATGATGGCTCGTACTACACGGGTGTCACAAACAATATTGAACGTAGGTTGATTGAACACGAAGCCGGTGAGAATGTTAATTGTTACACTTTCAAGCGCCGACCTTTAAAGTTAGTCTTTCAGGAAGCATTTGGGGATATCAACCAAGCGATTGCATTTGAGAAGCAAGTGAAAGGTTGGCGTCGTGCGAAAAAGGAAGCTATCATTGCCGGTAACTGGCATTTATTACCGGAGCTTGCTAAAACATCCCAATATCTACCTAAATCATCCTGACAATCATGTCCAAGTGCCGGTCTGAGCTTGTCGAAGACCTACATAAGCGATGAGTGGTTCGACAGGCTCACCATGACAAATCAAACATGAGGTTTTAGTCTGAGCTTGTCGAAGACCTACATAAGCGATGAGTGGTTCGGCAGGCTCACCATGACATAGTTAAACATGAGGTGTCAGTCTGAGCTTGTCGAAGACCTAAACAAGCGATGAGTGGTTCGACAGGCTCACCATGACATAGTTAAACATGCAGAGTCAGTCTGAGCTTGTCGAAGACCTAAACAAGCGATTGTGGTTCGACAGGCTCACCATGACATAGTTAAACATGAGGTGTCAGTCTGAGCTTGCCGAAGACCTATACACTATAACACACTCAATAAAAAATCCGGTAACTTTTCAGCTACCGGATTTTTTATTTTTAAAGTAAATTAACCTCTTTTTGGTGGCAAAAAATTACTCTTTGTTCTTGGTTTCCTGTACCTCAAGACGGATAGCCTGCGCTAAGTTCTTAAGATCCTGCATACCTTTACGAACACGGGTACCAGCGGCGCTGTTACCTTTGTTGTAAAATTTGTCAGCATCTGCCTCTAATGATGCAACCAGTTGTTTTACTTCTTCAAATTTTTTCATTGTGACTACTCCTTAAATTTTTGAGGTTTATTGTTTTAATTAAAGCTAATCTAATCGCTTTTAGCTAAATAAAAAATTTTTTTAAGGGTAAAACAGTAGCTTAAAGGCAGTTTTTTTCCACATTTTAAGGCTTTTTAAGGCGTTAAAAGCGCTTACCGACCGGGCCGCCGGTTATCATTGATACACCTTGTTAACAATTTATTTACCATCGCCTAATTTTTTTATTTATCATTCAAATAAACACCTCAATAGTTATAAAAAAGGCATTTTTACAGCAAAAAGCCATTAATTAAAAATCCCGCGCTATTCGCGCGGGATCCACGATATATTTTTTAATTTTTTCAGGAAGCTATGGCCATTTTATACTCACCATCCTTCAATTTGGCGGCTACCACCCCAAAAGCGGTAAGCGTTCTGTTTACGTCTTCAAGCGTATGCATGGCCGTAGGTATCAGCCGCAGCATAATTAAGCCCTTGGGAATAACCGGGTACACCACGATAGAACAGAAGATACCGTGATTTTCGCGCAGGTCGCGGGTTAGGCTGGTAGCTTCCATCAGGTCGCCTTTTAAAAATACAGGCGTAACCATGCTATTGGTAACACCTATATCAAAGCCATAGGCTACTAATCCCTTTTGCAGGGTAGTAGCTACCTCCCACAGCTTTTCGCGCAGTTCGGGTTTTGCTCGCAGCAGTTCAAAACGCTTTTTAAGGCCCATTACCATGGGCATAGGCAAAGCCTTAGCGAACGTTTGAGAACGCATGTTATAACGCAGGTAGCTGATGATCTGGCTATCGGCAGCTACAAAAGCGCCTATACCCGCCATAGATTTGGCGAAGGTGCCAAAGTAAATATCAATTTCTTCAACACAGCCCTGCTCCTCGTGCGTACCTGCCCCGGTTGGCCCCATGGTACCAAAGCCATGCGCGTCATCAACCAGTATGCGGAATTTGTACCTGTCTTTAAGCGCTACGATCTCTTTTAATTTACCCTGCGCGCCAGACATGCCAAAAACCCCTTCGGTGATCACCAGAATACCGCCACCGGTTTGCATAGTGATACGCTCGGCTCGCTGCAACTGCTTTTCAAAGCTTTCTACATCATTATGCTTATATACAAAGCGCTTGCCCATATGCAACCTAACGCCATCAATAATACAGGCGTGCGATTCGGCATCATAAACGATCACATCGTTACGATCAACCAGCGCGTCAATTATGGATACCATACCCTGGTAACCGTAGTTCAACAGGAAAGCGGCATCTTTACCTACAAACTTTGCCAGGTCGTTTTCCAGTTCTTCGTGGTGAATGGTATTGCCAGACATCATCCTGGCACCCATAGGGTACGCCATGCCGTAATCCGCAGCGGCCTTAGCATCCGCCTCGCGCACTTCCGGGTGGTTGGCTAAACCAAGGTAATTATTAAGGCTCCATACCAGGTGCGGTTTGCCGTTAAACAACATATGCGGATGTATCTCTCCCTCGAGTTTGGGAAAGGAAAAATAGCCATGTGACCATTTTTGGTGCTGCCCGATGGGGCCACCTACATTTTTATTGATTTTATCAAATAAGTCCAAAATAGTTTCTCTCTAAAAATTCGCAAATATATACCGGTAGGCGGTATAGCATCAACCCCAAAACGCATAAGCCACGGCTTTGTTGTTAAATATTTATATAGCTCATTTGTTTAAAAGCTTCGCAACACATCGCTATTAACAAAAAAGCCTTCCGAAAAATCGGAAGGCCAAGTATAGGGTTTAATCAATTAGTCTACATTATCATGCAGGAATGAGTTGTTGTTCCTGATCTCGGTTTTGCCTTCGCTATCGGGTAGTAAAGAGAACCTTGATATCTGGCTTTCGTCAGAAGCGGGCGTTTGCTGTAAGGCAATTTCTTTACGCTTGTAGGCAGGTACGTTTTCCAGCTCCTGGATGTTGCCGTTACGCAGTTTCATGCTCAGGTCTTTAAGGCGCATGATACGCTCGCGCGATTTACGCAGCTGCTCCTCTATAGATTCGTCGGTTTTACCTTCATCGGCATTTAAAGCCTGTGGCTCCGGTTCGGGCTCAGGCTCCGGCTGTTGCACTGGCGCGGTTACCGGCTCAAAGTTCATCACGGTTTCGGTTACCTTAAAGGTAAATTCTGTAGCGTCATTCTCTTCCGGAGCGGCTGGCGCTTCTTCGGTAAGGTTGTATTTAACCACATTATCCTGCTTATCCTGCTCCTCGGCACGTGCGAAAAGATCAAATAAACCGGTTTGCTTAGGCTCTTCCTTAACCGTACTTTTCATATATGGTTGCGAAACCAGGTCGGCATCGTTCTTCACCGGAGTAATAAATTCATTAACCGGTTTTACCAGCGGCTCGTTCTCCGGAACCAGCATAGAAACAACTTTTTTATTATTGTTCTCTTTCTCACGCTCATCCTTGGTTTGGAAACCGGTAGCGATGATGGTTACCGATAATTTATCACCCAGGTTCTCATCTTTACAGTTACCCCATATCAGGTCTGCTGCCAAACCGGCTTCTTCCTGTATATAATCCGTAATAATGCTTACCTCGTCCATAGTTACCTCGCTATCGCCTGAGCTGATATTGAGTAATATGTAACGTGCGCCTTCAATTTCGTTATCTTTTAATAATGGAGATGCCAGGGCGCCTTCCACAGCTTTTAACGCGCGGTTCTCGCCATCGGCACTGCAGCTACCCATGATAGATACGCCGCTGTCTTTCATCACCGTGCGCACATCTTTAAAGTCAACGTTGATATAACCTGGTAAGGTAATGATCTCCGCGATGCCTTTGGCAGCAGTGGTTAAAATATTATCAGCCTGCGCGAACGCCGAACTCATGGTAAGGTTGCCAAATATCTGGCGTAACCTGTCGTTCGAGATCACCAGGTAAGAGTCTACATATTTTTTAAGCTCTTCCATCCCCTCTTCGGCCTGCATTTTACGGCGCTTGCCTTCAAAAGAGAACGGAGTAGTAATGATACCTACGGTTAGGATATCGAGCTCACGCGCCGCCTTGGCAATGATAGGGCTGGCACCAGTACCGGTACCGCCACCCATACCGGCGGTAATGAACAGCATTTTGGTATTGCTGCCCAGCATTTGTTTAATATCGTCAATATTCTCAATAGCCGAGTTTTTGCCCACCTCGGGGATGGAGCCGGCACCCATACCTTCAGTTAAGCTTGCGCCTAACTGTACTTTATTAGGAATAGGGCTCAGTTCGAGCGCCTGGGCATCGGTGTTACAAATAATGAAATCAACACCGGTGATTCCCTGCCTGTACATATGGTTTACTGCGTTGCCGCCGCCACCGCCAACACCAATTACCTTGATGATAGACGATTTTTCCTTTAACATCTCAAACTGCATAATCCTTATTTTCAGCTATATGTATTTTGACGATCAGATAGATTTTATTAACGTAATATTAAGCCTTTTTCCACAAGGTTTTTCCACAATTGTCAATAATGTGGAAAAGTTTCCGGTTGTTGAAAAAAGCTAAAAACAACAGGTCGACTCACCAGGTCTTCGCTATCGTTTGACCACCCTCTCTTCGCTGTGCGAAAAGAGGGTAATTAGCTCAATGAGGGAGAATCGTTATTTCAGAAAATCCTCATCTTTGATATCATCCTTTATAAACTTCTTACCCGACTCCAATATTTTGGTGAGCAGGCCAAATTTACGGTCGTCTGTATACTTAGCTTTCTCTACTTTGACAGCGGCCGCAGGTGCCAGCGTCATGCCATCGTACTCCATTTTCTGGATGCCTTTTATCAACAGGCCTATACCGGTAGCATAGGTTGGGCTTTGCAGGTCCTCATAAGTGGCTTTAGGCAATACCTCGTTTTTAGCCAGGTGCTCATTAGGGTAACCCACGCGGCAATCAAGCCCGGTAACATATTCAATAAGCTGCGGCAGGTGTTTTAGCTGCGCGCCGCCACCGGTAACTACTATACCGGCAATCAGTTTTTTCTCGTAGCCTGATGATTTTATTTCATAGTACACATGCTCGATGATCTCTTCCATACGGGCCTGTATAACAAAAGCAAGGTTCTTAACCGATATTTCTTTCGGCTCGCGGCCACGCAGACCGGGAACGCATACGATCTCGTTCTCCTTGTTCTCCTCTGCCAGGGCCGATCCGAACTTCACCTTCAATTGTTCGGCTATGTTACGCATTACCGAACAACCCTCACGGATATCCTCCGTGATGCTGTTACCGCCAAAAGGTATAACGGCTGTATGGCGGATAATACCTTCATGGAATATAGCTACGTCTGTTGTGCCGCCACCAATATCTACGAGCACAACGCCGGCTTCTTTCTCTTCCTCGCTCAATACCGATTCTGACGATGCCAGTGGCTCAAGAATAAGCTCCTGGCTCTCCAGCTGTGCCTTGTTAACGCATTTTACAATGTTCTTAATAGCCGTTACCTGGCCAGATATGATATGGAAGTTGGCTTCCAGGCGCACGCCTGCCATACCGATAGGGTCTTTAATGCCCGGCTCGTTATCTACCGTAAACTCCTGCGGTAACACATGGATGATCTCCTCGCCCGGAGGCATCACCAGGTTATACATATCCTCTACCAGCTTATCAATATCCTTACGGCTTATCTCCTGCGACAGATCGCGGCGGGTAATAAGGCCCCTGTGCTGTAAACTTTTTATATGCTGGCCGGCAATACCCACATTAACAATACGTATCTCCACGTTTGATTGCGAACTGGCCACATCTACTGCCTGTACAATACCCTGCACGGTTTTATCAATGTTTGATACCATGCCACGCGTAACACCTGCCGACTCCGCCTTACCTATACCCAAAACCTCTATTTTGCCATTCTTGCTCCTGCGGCCAACAATTACACAAATTTTAGTGGTACCTATATCCAGGCCTACTACAATTGGTGAACTCTTTTCATGTGTCGAACTTTTGTCCATACTTTTAATTTTTAATAGATGTCTTTTTATCCATATCCTCAATGACCGGGGCATTGTCTGCCTTTGCCGCCGTATCCTGTTTTATTGCCGCCCGTTTAATAGAATCGGCCTCAAATGCCTTGCGGCGCTTGAGCGAATCCAGCAGCGTTTCGTTTTTAACCCCCACTACCTGGTTAAAATATTTTATGTTAATGATCTTGTAAGCCTCCCAGCCAACGGTTGGCAGGGCCTGCTTGTAGAATACCTTTAAATTGTTAAATTTCACCTGTAACGAATCGGCGTTACCCAGCAAAATGCGCTGGTTGCCCACCCGGGGTATTAGCTCTATCTCATGGTCGGCATTTACGTATATCTGTGCAATCTGCGCTTCCCATAACGAATCCTTCCTGATGAAATCAGCCGTTTTATAAATATCCCTGGCCAGCGCGGTGTGCAACGAATCCACCTTGTTGGCAAACAGTTCATCAATAAACCCGTTAGCGGCCAATACCCTCGCGGTAAAATTTTGCGACATAGGCATTTTCATACCATGCTCGTCCACGTAAAAATCCTGGTCAAAGCGGTTCATGATACGCAGCATGGGCTGGCGCTGTACCACCTCTACCTGCAAGGTGCCGTCCATCTCCTCATAAACACGGGCATACTCCACAAATGGGTTATGCTTTAATTTGTTCTCGAGCGCGTGTATATCAATATTCTCCAAGCGGCGACCCACCAGGTTATGGCTGCTTATACCCAAAATATTATCCACCTCGGCCTTATCAATAAAGTACTGGTTGCCGGGTATAAATACTTTTACCTTTTTACAAACCAGCTCGGCCTTTTTCTTTTCAATGAAACCCATCAGCACCACCAGGCCCGAGAGGCATATAAGCCACCCGAAACCTATTAACAGCGGTTTCCAGATACGTTTCTTAAACATTTTCCAAAGCGTTTTTAAGTGGCTGTACCATAGCATCAATATCGCCGGCGCCTACAGTTAAAAGTAACTCAGGTTTTTCAATCCGCACTATATCAATGCATTGTTGTTTTCCACATTTTTGTTTATTCAACATTTTCATGCGGCTAAGGATCATTTCACTGTTCACCCCTTCTATTGGCAGTTCTCTTGCCGGGTAAATATCCAGCAGTATGGTTTCATCAGCCATATCCAATACCTCCGCGAAGCCATCGGCAAAATCACGGGTGCGGGTAAACAAATGCGGCTGAAATATCACCGTTAGCTTTTTATCCGGGTACAACCTTTTTACAGATGATATAGCCGCGCGTAATTCTTCCGGGTGGTGGGCGTAATCATCAATAAAAACCGTTTGTGGTGTTTTAATGATATATTCAAAACGGCGTTTGATACCTTTGAAAGAGCCCAGCGCCTCACGTATGGCATTAGGGTCAACCTCAACATGTAAAGCGGCCTCAATAGCGGCCGTAGCGTTCTCAATATTATGCAGGCCCGCTATTCCCATACGGATGTTGGGGATGCTTACCTTGCCGTCCGTAAAATCAAAAAAGAAGCTGCCATCCTCAATGCGCACGTTGGTAGCCATGGCCTGCGCCTGCTCGTTCATGGCATAGGTAAAACCTTTATCAAGCGGCAGGCCCTTGTGGCATATTAATGTACCGCCCTGTTTGATCTGCGAAGCAAACAGGCGGAATGATTCTTCCAGTTTGGAGTGGTCGCCGTAAATATCCAGGTGGTCGGCATCCATTGAGGTGATGATAGCGATATCAGGGTACAGCGTAAGGAACGAGCGGTCATACTCATCGGCCTCTACCACCACTACATTGTTGCTGCCGTACAGCACGTTGGTTTGGTAGTTAGAAGATATGCCTCCCAGGAAAGCGGAGCAATCATTGCCCGAGTCCTTGAGGATATGCGCTATCATACCAGAGGTAGTGGTTTTACCGTGCGTACCGGCCACTGCTATGGTAAACATGCTCTTACTGATGATACCCAGTACCTGCGAGCGTTTGTACAGATCAAATCCGTTATTCCGGAAATAATTAAGGATAGACGAATCTTTAGGGATAGCAGGCGTATAGATCACCAGCGTAGCCTCATCAGACGTTTGGAAACTCATGGGTATACTATCGGCCACATCTTCATAAACAATGCATATACCTTCGTTATGCAAGGCCTCGGTTAGTGGCGTGTGTGTTTTGTCGTACCCGCAAACAACACAACCCAGGTGATGGAAATAGCGTGCCAGGCCACTCATGCCTATGCCTCCTATCCCTACCAGGTAAACTCGTTTTATGTTGTTTAATTCCATTGTTAGCTATTAACTTCTAATCTCCAATCACTAATTAACTCATCTCTAAAAAGACCCCTGCCCTAAAAGGCAGGGGCTTTTACTTTAATTGTTGTTTGTTATTTGGATAACTTCTTTCGCAATTACTTCATCGGCATCGGGCAGGGCCAGCTTGCCAATGTTATTGCTTAATGTTTTTTGTAATTCGTTGTCTTTTAATAATTCCAGCGCCTTATCAATCAGTTTCGTTTCGGCGTCGCGGTCGGGCACAAACAGGGCCGCGTTCTCTTCAACCAGCGCCAGCGCGTTCTTGGTCTGGTGGTCTTCAGCCACATTGGGCGATGGCACCAGTATCACCGGCTTTTTTATGACGCACAGCTCGGCAATGGTACCCGCACCGGCACGCGATATAATGATATCGGCGGCGGCATATGCCAGATCCATCCGGTTCAGGAACTCTACCACGCAGATATCCGCGTGCCTGTCTGGCCCCAGTTGCTGCAGTATGCTCTGGTAATAAAACTTACCGGTTTGCCATATTACCTGCACATCGGCCGCTATCAGCTTTTCAATGCCCGCCATAATGCTGTTGTTCAGCGTGCGTGCGCCAAGGCTACCTCCTGTTATCAGAATGGTTTTCTTGAACGACGACAACTTGTACAGTTCCAGCGCCTGCATATGCTTACCCGCTATATTCACCGATTCTTTACGTATCGGGTTGCCGGTTTTGATGATCTTTTCAAACGGAAAAAACTTCTCCATCCCATCAAAAGCCACGCATATCTTTTTCGCTTTGCCGCCCAGCCATTTATTGGTGATACCCGCGTATGAGTTTTGTTCCTGTATAAGCGTGGGTATGCCGCGTAATGATGCCGCGTATAACAACGGCCCCGACGCGAAACCACCTACGCCAACAGCGGCGTCGGGCTTAAAATCTTTGATGATCTGCAGGGCCTTGCGCACACTGCGTAATAGTTTTACAGGGAACATCACGTTCTTCCAAAGCGATTTACGCTGGATGCCGGTAATATCCAACCCGATAATTTTATAGCCGGCCGCCGGAACTTTTTCCATTTCCATGCGGCCATTGGCTCCTACAAACAGTATCTCGGTATCAGGATCAAGCTTTTTTAAGGCGTTGGCAATAGCCACAGCCGGGAAAATATGCCCCCCTGTTCCGCCGCCGCTAATGATGATCCTTTTACCCATTTCTTTCTTGATTCTTGATTCTTATATCTTAGTTCTCTTTTACGCCGCTACTTCCCTTATTTCACCTACTACTACTTTGCGGGGCTCGTCAATATCCTTACTTACCGACAGGATAATACCAAAGGCCACACTGGTAAATAAGATGGATGTACCCCCCATACTTACCAAAGGCAGTGGCACCCCTGTTACCGGGCCCAAACCCACCGCCACCGCCATATTGGCAAATGCCTGTATGGTGAGGCTAAAGCTTAAGCCGCAAGCCAGCAACGCGCCAAACGCCTTGGGCGCCTTGGTTACAATTTTTATACAGCGATACAACAGGAAAAGATAAATACCCACCAGCGCGAACCCGCCAATTAAACCGTATTCCTCAATAATTGTTGCATAAATAAAATCCGAATATGGGTGCGGTAAATAGTTACGTTCTGTACTGTTACCCGGCCCTTTACCAAACACGCCGCCGGTAGCAATGGCTATCTTGGCATGGTCAGACTGGAACGATTTATCGGGGTTAGCCATCTCGGGGTGCATAAAGGTTTGCACACGTGATACATACAAATGCCTGCGTGGCCCCAGAAATAAAATACCCATTAACAACAAGAATCCTGCTGCACAAACTACCGCTATCTGTTTAACACTTATCCTGCCGATAATCAGCAACAAAATGCTTACACCAAAAAGCATTAACGCGGTGGAAAGGTTTGCCCATGCTATTAGTACAAACACTAAACAAACCGCTCCCATGATAGGTACAAAGGATTGCTTAACGTCCTTAATGTTTTCCTGCTTGCGCGATAGGGTGCGAGCCAGGTAGGTAATAAGGGCCAGCTTGGCCAAATCCGACGTCTGGAAGGTTAAACCCGTACCGGGGATAGATATCCACCGGCTGGCATCGTTTACGTGGTTACCAAACACCAGCGTATACACCAATAATGGTATGGTAATAGCCATGAGCATTTTAGATATACCGGCATAGTAACGGTAATCTAACAGGTGCGAAAAATACATTAGCGCCAGGCCACCCACTATCATAAACAGGTGCTTCATGAGGATAAACTCATTAGCCTGCCCTTTTTTATAAGCCAGCGTACCTGTTGAACTATACACCGCCAGTAATGACAATACCGACAGCAATATGACGATAAGCCATATCCAGCGGTCGCCTTTAACGTTGTTGAGTACCTGGTTCATTTGTTAGTTAATAGTCCATGGACCATAGTCCATAGTGGGTTTTAAATTATTTACAGTTTCTATCTATGGTCTATCGACTATTGACCATAAACTTCTATTACAGCTCCCTTACCGCCGCCTTAAACTGGTTGCCACGGTCTTCGTAGTTTTTAAACAGATCGAAACTCGCGCAAGCCGGTGATAACAGTACAGTGTCACCTTTTTCGGCCAGGTGATAGGCTACCTGCGTTGCTTCCTGTGCTGAATTCGTATTCACGATGACTTCAACATCATCTTCAAAGGCATCGTGGATACGCTTGTTGTCTTTACCCAGGCAAACAATGGCTTTCACCTTTTGCTTTACCAGGTCTTTAAGCATACTGTAGTCGTTTCCTTTATCCACACCGCCCAATATCAATACCACATCGGTGGTCATGCTTTCCAGGGCATACCAGGTGGAGTTAACATTGGTAGCTTTGGAATCATTAATGAAACTGATGCCCGACACCTTACCAACCGACTCGAGCCGGTGCTCGATGTTGCGGAAGTTGCCCATACTCTCTCTCATCGTTTCGTTACGTAACTCCAACACCTTAGCCACGATACCCGAAGCCATAGAATTGTAGATGTTGTGTTTTCCCTGCAAGGCCAGTTCGTTTATTGACATTTGGAAATGTTGTTTATTCACGTTTATAATTAGGTTTTCGGCGTCGAGATATGCTCCCGGCTCCATCTTTTGTTCTATTGAAAATGGCAGCTGCTGTGCTGCAATATCCTTCCCCTCCAGCACCTTTAGCGTTTCGGCATCATCCGCGCAGTAAATGAAATAATCGGCTGCGGTCTGGTTCTGGGTAATGCGGTATTTTGATGCCGCGTAGTTCTCCATTTTATAATCATACCTATCCAGATGGTCGGGTGTAATGTTCAGCAGCACCGCTACATCCGCTTTAAACCTGTACATATCGTCCAGCATAAAGCTGCTGATCTCCAGCACATAGTACTCAAACTTCTCGGTAGCTACCTGGTAGGCAAAGCTCTTACCAATGTTCCCTGCAAGGCCCACATTAAGCCCTGCATTTTTTAGGATATGATAAGTAAGGCTGGTGGTGGTGGTTTTACCATTAGAGCCGGTTATGCATATCATTTTCGCATCAGTATAGCGCCCTGCAAACTCTATCTCCGATATTACAGGGATGCCTGCCTCGCGCAGCTTTTTTATCATGGGTGCCTTCTCAGGTATGCCCGGGCTTTTCACCACTTCAACGGCGGCAAGTACTTCCGCCTCGGTATGGCCGCCTTCTTCAAAGCGGATGTTCCACTGCTGTAATTGCTCTTTGTATTTATCGGCAATAGCCCCAAAATCAGAAACAAAAACATCATACCCCTGCTGCTTAGCCAGGTAGGCCGCGCCAACACCGCTTTCGCCGGCACCGAGGATGATTATTTTCTTTGCTTCCACTTTATTTTGTTTATAGTCCATGGTCAATAGACCATAGTTCTTTATTAATCAATCTTTGCCATGGACCATCAACTATGGACCATCGACTTCTCTTATCTCAACTTCAACGTTATCACTGTGATGATCGCCAGGAAAATACAGATGATCCAGAAGCGGGTTACAATTTTGGCCTCATGGAACCCTTTTTTCTGGTAATGGTGATGCAGCGGCGCCATCAGGAATATCCTGCGGCCCTCGCCGTATTTCTTTTTGGTGTATTTGAACCAGCCCACCTGCATCATTACAGATATATTCTCTACCAGGAAAATACCGCACAGTACCGGCACCAGTAATTCCTTACGGATAATGATGGCAAATACCGCGATGATACCGCCAATGGCCAAACTACCCGTGTCGCCCATGAACACCTGCGCCGGATAAGAGTTGTACCACAAAAAGCCCACGCAAGCACCCACAAAGGCACCGGCAAAAATTACCAGCTCGCCCGAGTTGGGGATATACATGATATTAAGGTAGTCGGCGGTAATAATGTTACCGGATACGTAGGCCAGTATAGCCAGCGTAAGCCCGATAATAGCCGATGTGCCCGTAGCCAAACCATCAATACCATCCGTAATGTTGGCGCCGTTGGATACCGCCGTAATAATGACGATAACAAAAACCATAAACACCAGCAGCGCGTACTGCTCATAGCCTTTACCCAAAAACTTTAACACCTTGCCGTAATCAAACTCGTTGTTCTTGTAGAATGGCATAGTAGTTTTGGTTGATTTTACATCCTGCGTGTAAACCGGCTTGTCGCCGCGCATGTGGAAATCAACCGGGGCATCATACTTTACGGGCAGCTTAACTTCTTGCCGGATGGTAATGGAGGGATGGCTGTACATGGTCCACCCGATGATGAGCGCCAGGCCCACTTGCCCGGTTATTTTAAACTTGCCGGCAAGGCCCTCTTTATTCTTTTTAAATACTTTTATGTAATCGTCAAGGAAACCTATCAGCCCCAACCAAACGGTAGTTACCAGCATCATGATCACGTAGACGTTCTCCAGCTTGGCAAACAACAGCGTTGGTATCAGGATTCCCAGGATAATGATGATACCACCCATTGTAGGCGTACCTGATTTTTGCATCTGGCCCTCTAAGCCCAGGTTACGCACGGTTTCGCCCACCTGTTTAAAGCGCAGGTAATCGATGAGCCTGCGGCCAAAAACCGTAGTCACCAGCAAGGACACGATAACCGCCATCGCCATACGGAATGTGATATACTGAAACACACCAGCCCCGGGGATGGTGTAGTTCTTGTTCAGGTAGTTAAACAGGTAGTATAGCATTGGCTTTTTGATATGCAGATGTGCAGATTTCAGATGTGCAGATCTCAAATATGCAGATATGCAGATTTGAGATGTGCAAATTGAATATGCAGATATGCCGTTTCTATTTATTTTCTTTTACTTCTGTTACTTGTTATTTATTTGTTGTACATCCGCACATTTGAATCTGCACATCTGCACATTTTAATTAGTTGACGATATTATTTTACCCAACACTTTTATTATTGATTGTATGTCTTCCAGCATGGAGTTATCAAATGGATAACTTGGCGCTTTTTCGCACAACATCAACCAGTATCTTGTTTCTTCAGCTTCTTTATAAGCAACCTTACATTTATGTTTAAAATCGCTTTTACTTTGCGCACCCTGCGCCTCACAAACATTCGCCCCTATTGATGTACCACTTCTGAATAATTGATTAGCCATGTTAAACTTCTTTAGATTTTCGAGCACCTCTGTAAACGCTATGATCTTTAAAGAAAAACTAAATGTTAAATCAACTATCAGGTTAGGTCTGTCACTCATTTATTCATTTATTACCCATTTCAATCTTCATTTCTGAAATCTGCACATATGCATATCTATTTGCACATCTGCACATCTGAAATCTGCACATTAACTCATCTCCTTAAATTGCCCCTGGAGTTCCTCCATATCATCAAAATGGTTTTTCACGCCATTTATCTCCTGGTATTTCTCATGCCCTTTGCCGGCGAGCAGTATAATATCTCCCGGTTGAGCCAGCATGCAGGCGGTTTTAATCGCTTCTTTCCTATCCGCAATGCTTAACGTGTGGCGTTTAAAAGCCGGATCAACCCCTTCTTCCATATCTTTGATGATCTGCGCAGGGTCCTCGGTACGCGGGTTGTCTGACGTAAGGATCACCTTATCGCTCCACTCGCAGGCCACGCGGGCCATAATGGGGCGTTTGGTTTTATCCCTGTCGCCGCCGCAACCAATAACGGTGATCACTTTCTCATTACCCTTACGGATATCGTGAATAGTGCTTAACACATTTTGCACGGCATCGGGTGTGTGGGCATAATCAACAATACCGATCACCTTGTTAGGCGCTTTAAGGTATTCAAAGCGGCCTTCGGCGCCGGTGAGCTTGCTTAGGCTTACCAATACTTTGGCTTTGTCCTGCTCCAACAGCATGGCCGCGGCGTATACCGCAAGCAGGTTGTAAGCATTAAAAGTCCCTACCAGTTTAAACCAAACTTCCTCATTATCGATGTTCAGTAACAGGCCGCTAAACTGGTTCTCTACAATGCGGGCGCGATAATCTGCCATGCTTTTGAGGCCATAGCTCTTTTTATGCGCCGCGGTATTTTGCAGCATTACGTTACCATTCTTATCATCGGCATTAGTTAACGCGAACGCGTTTTTTGGCAGATGATCAAAAAAGGCTTTTTTGGCTTTCAGGTAACTGTCGAAAGTTTTGTGGTAATCTAAATGGTCGTGGGTTAAGTTGGAGAATATCGCTCCCGAGAACTTTAACCCCTCTATACGGTGCTGCGCCACGGCATGCGAGCTCACTTCCATAAAGCAGTAATCGCAGCCCTGGTCTACCATATCAGCCAGCAGCTTGTTTAAAGCCACAGGGTCGGGTGTGGTATGGGTTGATGGGATCACTTTGCCATTGATCTGGTTCTCTACCGTTGAAAGCAAACCGCATTTATAACCCATATCGCGGAACAGCTTGTAAAGCAATGTGGCAATAGTGGTTTTACCATTGGTGCCCGTTACGCCCACCAGCTTTAAGTTGGTTGATGGGTTCTCGTAAAAATTGGCTGCCATGGTACCCAAAGCCTTTGCCGAATTAGCTACCATCAGGAAGTCAACCTCGGCAGCAGTATGCGCTGGTAACTCCTCGCAAACTATAGCTACAGCACCATCTTTAATGGCCTGGTCGATGTAGTCGTGCCCGTCAACCGCGGTGCCTTTTACCGCCACGAACAAACAGCCCGGCACTACCTTGCGCGAGTCAAACACGATGGCTGTTATCTCTACATCCGCGCTGCCCTGCAGTTCGGTAAAGGCTACGCCTTCAACTATATCGCTCAGGTATCTCATTGCAGTTCAATTAAAATTTTTGATCCTTTTGGTATCATGCTGCCGCCCGTTACTGATTGCGAAGCAACCGTACCGCTGCCCCTTACCGATACCTTGTAGCCGGCGTTACCCAGTGCATACAGCGCATCGCTTAAACCCATGCCGGTTACATTGGGCACCGTACCTGTTTTGTATTTATTATCCTCGAAACCAATACCATTACTGGTATCGATACCGTTTAAATTGGCCGAAGCATACAGGGGTTTAACACCCAGCTTTTCGTAAACCTTTTTAAGCGCCTTCACATTGCCCTGCTTGTATTTAGGCAGTGTAGTATTACCTACATATCTTATAGGCGACTGGTTAAGTTCCATATCACCCGCGTAAACCTTATCCGCGATCTCCCTGAAAGCCGGGCCCGCAACCGAAGCCGCGTAGTAGCCGTTCTTAGGGTCGTTAATAACTACGATAAGCGAATACTTAGGCCTGTCTGCCGGGAAATATCCGCAGAATGATGCCTGGTACTGCTTTTTGGCTTTATACCCCTTGTTGGCATCCGCCACCTGAGCGGTACCTGTTTTACCGGCAATTTTATACAGCGGGTTGTAAACGTATTCGCGGCCGCTACCCTCTATTACCACACCCTCTAACATCTCGCGCATTTTTTTGAGCGTTACTTCAGAGCATATTTTCTCGTTTACCACGCGCGCCTGGAAACGCTCAACCGTGTTACCCAATCTTCTTATCTCTTTCACAAATAGCGGAGTGATGAGCTTACCGTTATTAGCCACCGCATTATAGAAGGTGAGCATTTTTAATGGGGTAAGCTGCATCTCATATCCGTAAGCCATTTGCGGCAGGGTCATGTTCTTGTTCCAACTACGGTTGCTTGGGTTTTTAACCACGGGGCTGGCTTCACCCGGTATTTGCAGTTGCATTCGTTCGTTCAGATGCCAGTCATACAAGTGATCGGTAAACTTTGACGGATTTTCCTTGTAACTCGAGTTGATCAGGTAAGCTACCGCGGCGTTTGACGATTTTTCAAAAGCCTTTTTAACCGATACCCTGCCTATGCTACCATGCGAATCTTTAATAGTATGGCCGGGGATAGGGTACTCGCCGGTATTTACCATTGTACTGGTATCAACCTTATGATCTTCAATAAGCGCCATGTAAGAGGCCAGCTTAAACGTTGAGCCCGGATCCTGGTTACCGGCTATGGCATAGTTAAATTTCTCTTTGAAAGAACCATCGGGCATGCGGGTATAGTTGGCTACCGCTCTTACCTCGCCGGTAGCAACCTCCATCAGTATGGCGGTACCGTGGTCGGCCTTGGTATATATCAATTGCTTTTGCAGGGCATTCTGTACCAGGTCCTGCATGTTCACGTCAATGGTAGATATAATGTCCGCACCATCTTTTGGCGCTACCTCATCATCATCATTCACGGGCATCCATACGTTACCGGCCATACGGCGCTCCAAACGCTTACCGCTTTCGCCGTTGATATAGTCGGCATAGGCACCTTCAAGGCCTACCGGGTTCTTCACATTCTCGTTCTTGTAACCAATGGTACGCGCTGCCAGGAAGCGGAAAGGCAGTATGCGCTTATTTTGCTGTACCACAATTAAACCGCCCTTGTATTTACCCAGGTTAAATATCGGGAAGGTACGTAACTGTTTCAGTTGCGCGTAGCTTACCTTACGCCTGATGAGCTGGTAGCGCGAACTATCCTTACGGGCATCGCGCAGCATGCGGGTGTATTCGCGGGGAGATTTATCGCCAAAATAAGCCGATAGCTTCATAGCCAGCGAGTCTACCTTCTCATCAAATACCTTATCATCGGCAATACCCCCGGCCAGCATATCCATGTGCAGCTCATACTCGGGCACCGATGTAGCCAGCAGGCTGCCATCAACCGAGAAAATATTACCGCGTGCCGCCTCTATGGTTTTATAACGGATAGATTTTTTTACCGCCAGCGCACGCCATTTACTTCCCTGCACCAGTTGCACGCGGCAAAGCTGCACCAGCACCGCGCCGGCAAACAAAAGGATCAACCCAAAAGCCAGGTAAACCCTCAGCAATATGTTAGTTCTGATACCCATTACTGTGCATCCTCCTTTACTTTAATTTTTTGGGGTGGTTCATTACTCTCCCTTAAGCCAAGCGTATCCGCGCGTTTAGCCACTTCTGTAAGTGTGCTTTTAAACGCCAGGTCGGCCTTGGTACTTTTATACTCCCAGCTTAATTCCTTAACTTCCTTATTCAGTTTATCCAGCTCCCTGATGTTGTTTTCAGACAGGTGCCTGTTGGCTATGTAAAACATACCCAGCAGGGCCACATATAAAATAAAAGGCAACGCGCGTATGGCATCATCAGTACTGATCACACCTTTGGTAAGGAAGCGCATGAACAGGTTATCGGGGAGTTCCGCCTTACGCGGCTTCTCCTCTACTACCAGCTTCTTCGCCTCTTCCTCTTCATCCTGAATTTCTGTACGTAAACGGTTGCTCATTTTTTTACAGCTATTCTGAGTTTTGCACTGCGTGCCCTGTTATTTTGTTTTATCTCTTCTTCAGTGGCAGTAATGGCACCCCTGCTTACCGCCTCCAGCGGGCGGTTATCATTACCATAGATGTCTTTTTCCACTTCGCCGCTGAATTTGCCTTTGGCGATGAAATTCTTCACCAGCCGGTCTTCCAGCGAATGGTATGACATTACCACCAACCTGCCGCCTTTTGTTAACACCTCTGCTGATTGCTCCAGGAAATCCTTCAAGGCTTCCAACTCCTGGTTCACCTCTATCCTCAGCGCCTGGAAAACCTGGGCCAGGTATTTATTTTCTTTCCCGCGGGGTATCAAATTACTTATCGCATTCTTCAGATCGGCAATGGTATTCAGCGGGCCGTTTAATCTGGCCGTCGCGATGGTTTTTGCCAGCGACTTCGCGTTCTTAATTTCGCCGTAAAGGCCGAAAATGCGGTGCAGATCGGCCTCGCTGTAAGTATTTACCACTTCTTTGGCACTCAGGTCTGACGACTGGTTCATGCGCATATCCAGCTCGGCATCAAAGCGGATAGAAAAACCACGCTCCGCTTCATCAAACTGGTGCGATGACACACCCAGATCGGCCAGTATACCATCAACCGGCATAGCATCATGCAAACGCACAAAATTTTTCAGAAAACGGAAGTTCTGGTCAATAAACTCAAAACGCCCGTCGTCTATGCGGTTACGCTGCGCGTCGGCATCCTGGTCAAAAGCCAGCAAGCGGCCGCCTTCACCCAGGTGCTTCATTATCTCGCGCGAGTGGCCGCCACCGCCAAAGGTTACATCCACATAGGTACCATTGGGCTTAATATTTAAACCCTCTATACACTCCTGCAACATCACCGGTACATGATAATTACTCATTGCCACCCTTTCCTCTTTTAACCATCACCTCTTCGGCCAGGTCGGCAAAGTTCTCGGGCTCATTGCTCAGCATTTGCTGATGCGCTTTCTTATCCCATATCTCTACCTTATTTAACATACAGGTTAAAACCACCTCGCCGGTAATGCCCGCGTATTCCATCAAACTCTTCGGCAGGTTGATCCTCCCGGCAGCATCAGGCTCCACCGCGGTGGCACCACCCGTAAAATACCGCACAAACTGGTTTACTTTACGGTCATATTCGTTAAGTTTGCTCAGCTCGTCCAGCTTTTTGTCCCACTCGGTTTTGGTGTAAATAACCAGATACTTCTCGAGGCCGCGGTTGATCACAAGCCCCTCAGTGTCAGCTTCTGGAAGCTGCTTCTTGAGGCCGACAGGGATCATCATCCGCCCCTTGGCATCCAGTTTACATTCAAATTCTCCGGTTAAATAGGACATTATAGATTGTCGGCAATTTTTGTAACGTAAAAGTAAAACACTTCTACCACTTTTTACCACTTTTCTCCACTTAAAAGTTTTCAACAATTTTTAGGGGGTGTGGTTTTGCTTTAATGCCAATAAATTCAAATATTTTACCACAGAGGCCATATACCATAAAAATGCTCTAATCAATTAATTTAAAGGCGTTTATTAGCCCCAAATACTTTAAATGCCCCCTGTTTTTTTTGAAGGTGGTAAAAAATGGGAGGTTGTTAATGCCCCAAGCCACGGTGGTAATTATTATACTTGTAATAATAAACTATAAGCACTTAACAGCTATCCTTCATGACTAAATTTAAAGGACTCCTCCTGTCCGTTATGGCGCTTTGCGCTTGTAAGACGGGCCTTGCCCAAAGCCTCGAAAAAATGCAATGGTTCAACGAGCCCGAAAAGTGGGAGATCAGGAATAACGCCTTAATTATGGCGGTAACGCCACAAAGCGATTACTGGCGCATATCGCATTACGGCTTTACCGTTGATGATGCCCCCTTTTATTATACCACCTATGGCGGCGAGTTTGAAGCAAAAGTGAAACTTACCGGCGCCTACAAAGCGCGGTTTGACCAAATGGGCCTGATGGTGCGCACCGACCATGAAAACTATATTAAGGCCGGTGTTGAATTTGTTGACGGTAAGTTTAATGTAAGCAGCGTGGTTACCCACCATACCAGCGATTGGGCGGTAACCACCTTAAACAAGATACCGCCCTTTATATGGATAAAGATTGTACGCCGGCTGGATGCGGTAGAGGTGTTTTACTCTTTAGATGATGTTAATTACATCATGACGCGTAATGCGCCGATAAAGGATAACCAACCGGTAATGGTGGGTTTAATGGCAGCATCGCCTGACGGACAGGGGTTTGAAGCAAAGTTTGAAAACTTTAAAGTGAAGCATCTGCCGGACCAACGCCGCCTGGAATGGCTTAAGAAAAATGCCAACTAACCCTATAAGCGATCATCTTTAAATCCCAGTTAAATGACCAACTCCAGCACCCAGGTTAATTTTGCCAGCACTAAACCCCACTTTGAGATATTAGATGGACTACGCGGTGTAGCCGCTATAGCGGTGGTGATCTTCCATTTCATGGAGATATGGGTACCCAACCCGGCCAATAATTTTATTGAGAACGCTTATCTGGCGGTCGATTTCTTTTTCTGCCTTTCAGGCTTCGTGATCGCGTATGCTTACGATGAGAAATTCGCTAAAATAGGTATCGGTAATTTTTTAAAGATGAGGATCATACGCCTGCACCCACTCGTGATCATCGGCGCGGTTATTGGCTTACTGTGTTTTTTGTTCGACCCCTTTAGCGATCTGTACCAGAAATACTCAGGTAACCTGGCGGCCATGTTCCTGACGGCCTGTTTCATGATCCCGTACCCTATAGTGCCCGAGCGTTATAACAACCTGTTTCATTTAAACCCGCCCACATGGTCGCTATTCTGGGAGTACATTGCCAATATCCTGTATGCTTTTGTGCTGGTAAAGGTGCGCCATAAGCTGTTGTGGGTACTGGTGATCATTGCGGCCATAGCGCTTATTTGGGAAGCGCAAGCATACGGCAACCTGGGCGGCGGCTGGGGTAAGGATAACATCCCCGGCGGCGGCATACGTATGGCCTTTTCTTTCCTGGCCGGTATGCTGGTTTACCGCTCGCAATGGATCATCCGCACCCGTTTGAATTTTATTGCCATTAGCCTGCTGCTGCTGGCGGCTTTTATGGTACCCTACCGCAACGCGTTTAATGCCATTACACATCCGCTGATCGTTATCCTGTACTTTCCGTTTATTGTAGCTTTGGGCGCCGGGGCACACCTGGGCGATAGGTTAAAAGCTATATGCCGGTTCTCTGGCAATATCTCCTACCCACTGTATATGGTACACTACCCGTTTATATGGTGGTTTTTTAGCTATGTACAAAAATATAAGCCCGGCATGGACCAGATCATCCCGATCATTATAGTAGGTTTGATAGCGCTTATCCTGTTTGCCAGTGCTATTTTAAAATGGGTGGATGTACCGGTAAGGAGATGGCTCAAAAACCGTTTCGCGAAAGGACTTTAAGCGTATTATTTATTCTAAATTTAAGCGATGATCATTGTTATACAATGCGCCGACCGCGTGGGCTTAATAGCGGCAATATCCAGGCTGATAGCTAAAAAGGGCTACAACATCACCAGCATGCAGGAACACGTGGATAATAACGAGAACCTGTTTTTTATGCGGCTGGAACTTGACGGTACAGATGGCGCCCCACAACTGGAAGACGACCTGAGGCAACTGCTGCCCGAAGGCGCGCTGATAAAAGTGAACCCCGTACCCGAAAAGAAAATTGTGGTATTGGTAACCAAAGAATATCATTGCCTGGCCGATATACTGGTACGCAACTATTTTAAAACGCTTGGCGCCACTGTACAGTGCGTAATAGGTAACCATACTACCCTGCAAGACATCTGCAACCGCTTTGATATACCTTTTCATGAGATACCGGCCGGAACAGACAAGACCCTGTTTGAGGAAAACCTGATGGCGACCCTTGCCCCGTATGATTTTGACTACCTGGTGCTGGCTAAATTTATGCGCATCCTTTCGCCGGCATTTGTATGGCGCTTCCCCATGTGCATCATCAATATTCACCACTCATTTTTACCAGCCTTCGCGGGCGCCAACCCCTACAGGCAAGCGCATGAACGTGGCGTAAAACTCATTGGCGCCACCGCCCATTACGTTACCGACGAACTGGACGAAGGGCCTATTATTGCCCAGCAGATCATCCCGGCAAACCACACCCTATCCGTACAGGATATGGTAAGGGCAGGTAAAGAGATAGAAACCGCTGTTTTAGCAAAAGCGCTGAAACTGGTGTTTGACGACCGTGTGTTTGTTTACCGCAACAAAACGGTTGTGCTGGAGTAACCGGTTAGGTTGATTTAGGATATTGAAAAAACGCCTGATCCGGGCGTTCCATTACCGTTCCGTTATAGCTTCCAAAAGCGTTCCGCACGGAACGGTGCCAAAAAATTCACAATCAACAGAATATCAGTGATTTATATATAAAAAGAGTAGGAATACTATACTTCTCACTGCTTGCTAAACCACTGTCCAACAAGATGTTCCGTTTGTACCACCGTTGTAATATCTTTAGTGGAACGCTCGCTTACCAGATGCTCTTGAGCGGCTGTATCTGCAGATGCTCTATTTCCATGCCATGGTTAACCAAACTCAACTTGTTGTAAGGCTTCCGCGGAAAAAACACGGCGGTTAAATTGCTCAAACCACCATCGGCAAACACCTCAACAGACGACTGATCTACCACCAGCTCTATATCGCTATCGAGCGTGGTGCTTAGCCTTGGCGCATACCCTGCATTGGTAAACTGCTTGCTAAACTGTTTCTGCCCGGCAGCGGAGCGATCAATGTAATAGCGATTTTTGGCAGCATCATAGCCTATTACCAACTTTTCGCCACCATCGTTAGATAGTATCACCGAGTGATCCTTAGCCGCCTTTGTGGTAAATTTCAATATAAACTGCCCCGGCCTTTGCTTTATCACCGAGAAGATATTGTTGTTCTTAACCAGTTGTTCCGCATCAACCTTAATGGTACCGGCCGCTATTTTGCCCAGTTCGGCCACAGGTCCCGATTTCAAGTAAATATCACCGGCAGCGAGGGTTAAACTCAGGTCGCGGGGGATGGTCATGGCATTGCGCCAAACTTTTGTAGGCACTTCATTGGCATACAGCCAGTTACCCATCCACCCCAAAAATACCTTGCGCTTACCGGTATTGCCCCAGGTTATGCCTGCATAGTCGTCGGGGCCATAGTCGATCCATTTGGTTTTGGTGCTTACCGGCGTAAAAGTTTTACCATCAAAATGCCCTACAAAATATTGCGTAGCCGACCCCTTATTAGGACCGCCGGGATTAATGCTCACCAGTAATACCCAGTACTGTTTACCGTTCAGCTGCAGCGGGAAAAGATCCGGGCACTCCCAAACCCCGCCGTGCGCCCCAAGCGACTGGCCAAATTCGCTTTCCTTGGTCCAATCCTTCAGGTTGGGCGACGAATAAAAGGTGATACGATCCTTGGTTGCCAGGCTCATTAACCATTTGTTTCCCTCATCATACCAAAAAACCTTGGGGTCGCGAAAGTCCTTGATACCGGGGTTTTTAAGTACAGGGTTACCCGGGTATTTTTTCCAGGTGAGGCCTTCATCAAGGCTGTAAGCAATGCTTTCGTTCTGGTAAGTGCTTGATCCGCTCTTTTCGCCTTTGGGATCATGATGAGTAAAAATAGCCACCATGGCCGGTTTATCCTTAGTACCCAGGCCGGATGTATTTCGCTCATCAACCACTACACTACCCGAGAAAATATACCCCAGTTTATCCGGGTATAGAGCTATTGGCTGCTGTGTCCAGTGCACCAGGTCTTTACTGGTGGCATGCCCCCAGTGCATAGGCCCCCAAACAGTAGCCTTGGGGTAATGCTGAAAAAACAAGTGGTAAGTGCCTTTATAATACACCATACCGTTAGGGTCATTGGTCCACCATTTTTTGGGGGAAAAATGCACTTGCGGGCGGTAGGGTTCGTGGTAAGCTGTAGTTTTTTGTGCTTGCGAAATTGTTGCGGCTGTTATAAAAATACTGCCAATGAGTAAGCGCTTTAAGCTCATATTTATACAATTCAGGTTATTAAATAAGGGTTTATCAAGTTACTAATAAACCCCTATATAACAAGGATTGTATAAAAAAGTTAATCAAAGGCTACCGTATCCGGCCCGGATAATTTACTTACATGGCAATTACAGCCTCCGGCTATTTTTAGGGTAACAGATTTCACCTTACCTGTTTGGCTGCTTTTAACCGTTATTCTTACATCATCACCTTTGGAAGAAAATTCTGCTTTGGTATTATCATTTGCCAGCAACACCAAGCCCGGGACATAATCTATAGCAGGTGGCATCGGAGGGCGTTGAACAGGCTTATTGGTACGCAGATTGATCACTTCAATATCTGAGAGCGCAACCGCAGATCCGTCGCTATTGGTAAACACTATGCCAACAGATGCAAATTCATCTGTGCAAACCTGGGCGGCGCAGCCCCCTTTATTCTTTTTACATGCGCTTAGGCCGCAAACAAGCACGAGTAATAGTATACATAGTCTTTTCATAACAATTGGATTTGGTTTAGATAGATTACGCAAAGTAATTGGTTAACGCTACAAAAAAAGCGGCTCTCGCCGCTTTTCATTATTTAGCACTCTTAAGTTGCTGCACTTCAAGTTTTAACTGTTCTATCTGGACTTGCTGCTCCTGTATAGCGCTTACCAGTAATGGCACCAGTTGTTTCAGATCAACCTCGGGAGTGGTTACGACACGCTGGCTGCCTTTACCCGCCTGATACCAACTGTGTTTATTGCCTACTACGATAGGTAACACCTGTTTTACATCGGCTGCGATAAAGCCATACTGCGCGCCGCCGGGTAAATTGAGCTGCTTATACCCAGCCTGGTCATAACTGTAGCTTATCGGTTTAAGCTTTGAGATATAATTAAGGGAATTGGTAATAGGCGCCGTACCTGTTTTTATTTCTTTATCGCTAATGGTTTGGGCTGATGCTTTAAAGCTGACGGCCGCTACGACAAATACAAATGATAATATAGATGAAACACAAATTTTCATGATATGGATATTTTTTAAAAAATGATAGATAAGCCCCCTGAAAGGGCTAAAGTTTAAACTGATGTTTTTTAGAAAATCAGGCTTGCACGTTTGGCGGGGGTGTGGGTACAGGTGAGATATAGCCCAAATGCCTTGCATCATTCACCACAGGATAAACAAAATGCTCAGCATGTAAAGCAGGCACAGATAAGTTATAGAAAGGTTCGACAGCAAGTATCTCTTTTATTTTGCTTTCGCTTCGTTCAGTGGCATCATCATCAGCAGAGGTGTTTTTATCTACCTGGGTTATGCTGGTGTGCGCAATTAATTTGATCAAAGAAATACCTGTGCTCTCAAGTAATGAGAACAAGCATATCAATATAAAAATTTGCTTGAGCCAGGTAAACCGCATAGCTAATTACTATGCAAACATAACAAATTTAATTCCTGAAATGTTTATTAGAGGATGATTTTTTCGGGCCCTGCAAGGCGCTCCACGTGGCAATTGCAACCGCCTGAAATTTTAAAAAAAGCTTCAACCTTTCGGTTGCCATAAATTGCCGTTACTTTGATATCGTCGCCGCCGGTAGATAAATCCTTACGGTTGGCATCAGTTACAATGGTATAATTTTTAAAACCCGAACCACCCAACAACACACCACGAGGCTCAATTTTTTTATGAGTGCGCTGGTTAAAAACCGTAAAATCGGTAACAGCTACATTATTTCCATTACGGTCAACAAAACGGGTACCTACTGAAGTAAATATTTCGGTACATATCTGGTTGGCCGGGCAGCCAACTGTTGTGCTCCTACTGCATGCAGAAGCCATCAAAACCATTACCAGGCACCAAAAGCCAAATCTGTTCATTACAATATCTGGTTAAATTCCAGTCTTTCGCCATCGGGCCCTGTAATATTAAAATACCTACAGCCTTTTTCCCAGAATTGTAAAAACACAGGCTCCGGCTCAATGATATGAAAGCCAGCCTGCTTTACATGCTCAAAAGCGACATCAATATCAGGCACATTAAACGCGACATGGTCGATATGCCCGTTACCCCGGCTGCTCACCTCATCCAGGTTCGGCTCAGGTAACTGGTAAAGCTCAATAATCATATCGCCACGTCGCATCATCACACAAGTACCCGGAAGACCGTTGTGCTTAAATCCGGCCAGCATAGCTCGCTCAAATCCCAAACGCTCATAAAATGTCTGCGAATCTCCAATATTGGTAACCGGTATGCCTATGTGCTGTATAGCAGTTATGTTAACAATATTTATCATATGTGATTAAGTACGAAAGATCGCTATTTGTTTGGTCGCTACTGCCAGTTCTCATTACGGCTGGTTGTATAAGCTTATAACACCCTTACCTTTAAATAACTTGGATTGGCTTTTGAGCTATAAACCCTGTGCGTTGCCTTCTTAAAGTCGGTGTCCTTCGCTTTCATAATATCCTGGAACTGCTGGGTATTTCTGTCGATTAGTGGGAACCAGGTGCTTTGGATCTGCACCATTATCCGGTGGCCTTTCTTAAAAGTATGCAATACATCCTGCAGTTCAAAGTTTACCGGGGTAACCTTCCCCGGCACAAAAGGCTCGGGATTGCTAAAGCTGTTGCGGAACTTACCCCGCATGGCCTCGCTGCGTACCATTTGCTCGTAGCCGGCCATTTTTACATCTTTCCCGGTAAACTGGTTAGCAGTAGCCGTATCCGGATAAACATCAAGCACTTTAACGATCCAGTCGGCATCTGTACCGGTGGTACTCACTTTTAGGTTTGCCCAAATGTTACCGGCCAGGGTAACATCATTATCCAATACATCTGTTTGATACGTTAACACGTCAGGGCGCTTTTCGGCAAAGCGCTGGTCGGCGGTCATGTACTCTCTTTTCATATCAAAGTCAATCCCATCTATAAAAGGCACAGGGTTCATCGGGTCTGATACGAACTCTTTGTAATCGTTTTTGGTAGTTGTTGGCGCGCTGAAAGAAAGTTTACCATCCGGCAACAGGTAAAGGTTCTTTTCCTGCGCCTCAACCGGCGGCCATTGCTTGTAGGTTTTCCATTGGTTTACGCCGGTCTCGAAGGTATTTATATTAGCGATATCCAAAGGTGTTCCTTTCAGATAGTGACTAAAGAATGCGAACTCGATCTTCTCACGGTACATTGGCCCGGTAGGCCCGTCAAAGCTTACATCGCCTAAATGGTCGCCGTTGCCACGTGCCCAACCACCATGCACCCAGGGGCCCATGGCAAAATAAACAGGTGTGGCGGGGTTATTTTTCACTAAAACTTTATAGGTGTTTATAGCACCGTAAAGGTCTTCGGCATCGTACCAGCCCCCGGTTACCAGGGTAGGTGTTTTAATATCATGCAGGTGTAGCAGAACGTTGCGGTCTTTCCAATGCTGGTCGTAATTCGGATGGTCCATCATTTCGTTCCACAGGCGTATGGTATCCTTGTAATATTTTGCGTTAGAGTTACGCATGCTGCCCATATCCATAAAGAACTTGTAGCCATCATTAGTGCCGGGGTCAAATCCCTGTGCGCGGCGCTGGGTAGGTTTATCGTCCTGGCGATTGGTGAAACCCGGATAAAAGCCAAAGTTCGCCACCAGCATAAACGCCCCGTTATGAAAAGCATCATCGCGGTAAAGGTCAGCAATGGGTGCCTGCGGCGATACCGCTGCCAAAGCCGGGTGACGGCTCAATAAAGCCGTTGTGCTGTAAAAACCGGGATAAGAGATGCCCCATACCCCTACTTTACCATTGTTGTTAGGCAGGTTTTTAATGAGCCAATCAATGGTGTCATACGTATCGGTACCCTCATCCACATCCTTGTTGGTTTTGTGCTGCTCTAATTCAGGGGTCATTTCCTCATAGATACCCTCGCTCATCCAACGGCCGCGTACATCCTGGTAAACAAATATGTAACCATCATGCACAAACTGCGATGACGGCCCCAGGCCTGCTTTATACTTATCTGTCCCATATGGAGCAACGCTGTAAGGCGTCCTATCCATCATGATAGGATACTTTTTCGACTGATCTTTAGGTACGTAAACCGATGTAAACAGCTTTTTGCCATCGCGCATGGGTATCTGGTACTCATACTTAGTGTAGTTATCTTTGATGTAAGCAGCGTCACTTTGGGCGAAGGAGCTAAAAGCTGAAAGGATAAAGCAAAAAGTTATAACAAGGGTTCTTTTCATGTGGTGAATATCAACATTATTCCGTCTATACACAATAACAATACATGCCTTTGACACTCACTCTAATTTTCTCTAAAATTAACGAAACCCCGCCAGGGTTAAATACGTTACAATCATTATAAACCAAACAAACCATTTAATCAGGCTATCCTTTCTCTTCTTTCAAACGGCAATTAAAGCCGATTGCTCCTACTATTCGTTATTTTCTATTGAGGGATGCCCTGTTTTTGCACTTGCCATTTATAAACCAATAGTAATAATTATGAGAACAATTTTTAAATCACAGTTAAGCAAAACTTTTGTTACACTCTTGAGTCTGCCGCTCATTTTTACGGCCTGCAAAAAAGACATCACTACCCAAACAACGCCTGCCGAAACTACAAAAAACGCCAGCAAGTTAAGCACTGACGCCATAGGCGTTACCGGCCCAAAAGGTGTTTGTTATGTTGAGGTGAACAACAACGACATCCGCAATGTAGGTAGCTACAAGTTATCTACCGGCCAGCAATTATTTGATATTGCTATCATATTTGCGGCCAATATTAATTATAATACCAGTACACAGAAAGCCGTGCTTTACTTTAACCCTCAAGTGAGCAACGTTTTAAACAACAAAGCAACTTATATACAAACGCTGCAGGCTAAAGGTATCAAAGTACTATTATCCATCCTTGGTAACCACCAGGGCGCAGGTATTTCTAACTTTCCTAACCAGGCCGCCGCACAGGCATTTGCGCAGCAACTGAGTGATGCCGTAAATACCTACGGACTTGACGGGATAGATTTCGACGACGAATACGCCGATTACGGCACCAACGGAACAGGGCAGCCCAATTCAAGCTCGTTTGTTTACCTGGTAACGGCATTACGCCAATTAATGCCTAACAAGATCATCTCGTTCTACTTTTATGGCCCGGCATCATCACGATTAAGCTATAATGGTGTTACCGTAGGCTCAAAGGTAAATTACAGCTGGAACGCCGTTTACGGCACTTACTCTGTACCAAACGTACCCGGCCTTGCTAAGAGTAATCTTGGGCCGGCGGCTATTGACATACAGGCAACCAGTTCGTCTACCGCCGCGTCTTTAGCTACACGCACGGTTAATAATAATTATGGTATTTACCTGTATTACAACCTGCCTAATACCGATGTGCATACTTACTTAAGTAGTGTATCAAATGCGCTTTATGGTAAAGCCACTACTTATAATCCTTAATAAATAACAGGGGTGTAAAAGCAGAAAGGCAACCAAATTGGTTGCCTTTCTTTATGTAAACTAAATGGTTCTTATTCGTTAATGGCTTTAACACCCGGAAGCTCTTTACCTTCCATGTACTCTAACAATGCGCCACCACCTGTTGATACGTAGCTAACATCGCCAACCATATCAAATTTTGCAACCGCGGCTGCTGAGTCGCCGCCGCCTATCAGTGAGAAAGCACCATTATCGGTTGCTTTAGCAACAGCATCGGCAATAGCTTTGGTACCTGCCATAAAGTTATCCATCTCAAATACACCCATAGGGCCATTCCAAAGAATGGTTTTTGATTCTTCAACAACCTTGCTGAAAAGTGTAATAGTTTCAGGGCCGATATCTAAACCCATCCACTCATCAGGAATCTGGCCGGTTTTGGCTACATCCTTATTGGCATCGTTAGCAAATTTATCGGCTATCACGTTATCAACCGGTAACAGCAGGTTTACGCCTTTTTCTTTTGCTTTTTGTACCAGGCTACGGGCAAGGTCAAGCTTATCAGCCTCTAATAATGAAGTGCCGATATTGCCGCCATCTGCTTTGGCAAAGGTATAGGCCATGCCACCTCCAATAATTAAATTATCCACCTTATCCATTAGGCGCTCAATCAACTGTATCTTATCAGATACTTTTGAGCCGCCCATAATAGCAGTGAATGGCTTGGCAGCACCATTCAATATCTTTTCGGCATTATTCAGTTCAGCTGCCATCAGGTAACCAAACACCTTGGCATCCGGGAAGAACTGTGCTATAACGGCTGTTGATGCGTGTGCACGGTGTGCTGTACCAAAAGCGTCGTTAACATAGATATCGCCAAGCTTTGACAGCTTTTCTGCAAAAGCTACATCACCTTTTTCTTCTTCTTTATAAAAGCGAAGGTTCTCTAATAATAGTACCTCGCCTTTTTCAATCTCTTTAGATTTTTCTACCGCTTCCTCGCCTACGCAATCGTTGGCGAATTCTACTTTCTGGCCAAGCAGGTCAGACAGGTGCGGAACCAAATGCTTTAAGCTATATTTTTCGGTTGGGCCATCTTTTGGCCTGCCCAGGTGCGACATCAGTATAACTGCACCGCCATCCTTAAGAATTTTTTTGATGGTAGGCAGCGCCGCGGTCATGCGGTTATCGTCGGTAATGTTGTAATTCTCATCCAGTGGAACGTTAAAATCTACACGGATAAGGGCACGTTTACCATTAAAATTTATCTGATCAATTGTCTTCATTGAAATAGTGTATAATTGATGGAACGGCGCAAAATGCCGAAATTTATTCTAAAGAGCAACCCTAAAGTAAAAAAGGTGTTTGTATTTTATCAAAAATTCACCTTATCTTAACATACATGGCATGGTGCGGCCCTATGCCCGGGATATCAAACTCCGGGGAGACGATCTCGAACCCTACGCTAAGGTAAAATGGCACCGCTTTTTTACGCGCATTACACCACATGTAGTTAACCTGCCTGCCACGCAGATACGTAATAGCGAAGTTCACCAGCATAGCACCATAGCCTTTGCCACGGTAATTTTCAAGAGTTGCCATTCCTCTTAATTGGTAACCAAGGCCCTCAAAATCTTTATATCCCTGCTCGTGAAATGATGCGATACAAGCCAGCTCATCTTTAACAAAATAACCGAGATGAAAGCTGCTGTCCTTTTCGTCATTTACAAAGCGGCATTCATCAAGCGTAAGTTTTCCCTCACGTAAAACTTCGTTGCGGATAGGCAATACATCATCGGCGGTAATAAACTTAATCATGCTTACTCAGGCTTATTTTTTCCACAAGATCAGCCAGACGGCTGGAGTAACCCATCTCGTTATCATACCACCCCACCACTTTAACCAGACCGCCTACAATAGAAGTAAGCTGCGCATCAAAAATGCAGCTGTGCGGATTATCTAAAATATCAACAGATACGATCGGGTCTTCGGTGTATTCCAAGATATTCTTCATAGGGCCGCCGGCCGCGGCTTTAAATGCTTTGTTGATCTCCTCAACAGTAGGCTGATGAGCCAGGCTACAGGTAAAATCTGTAAGCGACCCATTTAATACCGGCACCCTGATGCCTGCCCCGCCCAATTTACCCTCAAGATGCGGAAATATATTGGTAATAGCCTTAGCAGCACCTGTGGTTGTTGGGATGATGGATGACGAAGCCGCACGTGCCCGGCGAAGATCTTTATGCGGTGCATCATGCAGGTTTTGGTCGCCCGTCATAGAATGTACCGTGGTAATGTAGCCATCCTGAATATGCCAGTTATCATCCAGTATCTTCACCATGGCAGCTACATTATTGGTAGTGCATGAGGCGTTTGATAAAATGGGCGCGTGGATATCAACCGAATCATCGTTAACACCCAACACAACCGTAGGCACGGCCTTGTCTGGAGATGGCGCGGAGATGATAGCTTGTTTGGCTCCTGCCGTTAGGTGTTTTTGCGCGCCATCAAGAGAGGTGTACTTACCGGTTGATTCGATAACCAGGTCTATGTCCATATTACCCCATGGCAATAGTGCAGGATCGCCCTGTCGCAGTGCTTGAATACTTTTTCCGTTAACTATTATGGCATCATCGACGGCGGTAACCGTACCATTAAAACCACGGTGAACGGAGTCATATTTAAAAAGATGGGCAAGTGTGGCGGTATCTGTAAGGTCGTTAATAGCAACAACCTCTATACCCGGCCTGTTCAATATAGTTCTGAGAAAGACACGGCCAATACGGCCAAATCCATTAATAGCGATCCTCATCCGGTAACAAATTAGGATGCAAATTTACTTAAATTAAAAAAGCCTTTCCGGGTTATACAAACAAGTTACGGAACGATAACTTTTCGCGTTGTTTGGTACGCAAAGCAACTGTAAGCCCCCAATTAAAAAGCATACTCAGAGCAAAAATGAGTATCATCAATATAAAATTACCCAGAAACGATAATGAGTAAACGGCCACAATCAGTCCGATATTTACTACCGCCAGCAGCAGCGTGGTTTGCATATGGTTGAAGCCGAGGTTAAGTATGCGATGGTGGATATGATTACGATCTGCAAGGAAAGGCGACTTACCGTTAAGTATACGCATAGTAAATACCCGCAGTGTATCAAAAATAGGGCCTATTAATATAGCAAATGTAACCGCAGGGGCAGATATGATCTCAGGAGTATTGGATGCCGTTACTTTATTAATCTCTATAAGCTTTACCGCCATCAATGCTGTTATCAAACCGATGAGCAGCGAGCCCGCGTCGCCCATAAATATTTTTGCCGGAGTAATATTGAATCGCAAAAAACCAAATAAGGCGCCAACGATAGCTAATGATACTACAGCCAGTTCATAATGATTTATACAAATGAATATCACGGCAAAAGCACCGTTGGCAACAATACAAGTTGTTGCAGCCAGGCCATCAATACCATCTATGAGGTTAAAAGCATTTACGATGAGTATGATAAAAAGAATTGACAGGATAACACTTACTGTATAAGAAATATCGTGGTAACCTAATATGCCGTACATGCTGGTAAAGCGTATATCACCTACAATTACCAGCAAAGTGGCTACGGCAATCTGTATCAGCAGTTTGGTACTGGGGTTAACGCCCGAAAGATCATCTTTTATCCCCATTATAAATAATACCAGGCTGCCGGCAAGTAAATAGCTTACCGGTATAGTTTTATCAATAATACTGAACAGCAGCAGGGTGATGGTAAAGCCAACGAAAATAGCTACACCGCCCAGCCGTGGTATACCATGGTCATGCTGTTTGCGGAAATGGCCAACATCATCATACAAATGCCGTGTTCTGGCCACATGAAGAATAGAAGGAATGGCGAAAATGGTAATTAAAGCCGAAACTGCAACTACCAATAGGTAGTATACAACATAGTAGGCACCCAAATAGGTTTGCATCAGTTAAATTAGTTAGGGGTAATTAACCCCGCAAATATAGAAATTGATACTATTTTATAAAAACTGTTTCAACTTTCTTAAAGGTTTGATTATTAAGGCCATAATTGGCAAGCTGATATTATTTGCCCGCATAGCCTTTAAATCAAACATGAGCGCCTTTACACGGTTGCTCAAACTCCTGTTACTTACTCCTCCTGTGGTCATCTTTACCATTACCATCGGCACGTAATAAGCGTGGGTCCTATTGAGATGCATAAACCTCGACATCAGCTCATAATCAGCCGCGGTTCCATAGGCCAGGCTGTAATTCCCTAATTGCTCAAACAGTTCACGTCTGCAGTAAAATGTTGGGTGCGGCGGCATCCATCCGTAGTTAAACAGGCCGTGTTTATAATTGCCACTACGCCATTTACGTATAGTATTTCCGGTTGCATCAACATAATCCAGATCGCCGTACACAATATATGCCGGCTGGCTAGAAAACGCTTCGTGTACTACTGTTAAAATTTTTCCGCTGGCGAAAAAATCATCCGCGTTAAGTACTCCTAATATTTCGCCTGATGACAATTGAATGCCTTTATTCATGGCATCATAAATACCTTTATCCGGTTCAGAAATTAAGATGCTGATATTTTTTGCATACCGCGAAAGCACATCGAGGGTGCCATCGGTTGATCCTCCGTCAACAATGATATATTCTACATTAGTATGCTGCTGGCTAATAACGGAGCGTATACAACGTTCAATTGTATTTACAGCATTATAACACACGGTTATTATTGAAATTTTGGCTGGTTGTGGCACTCCAAAGTACTATATTTAGCCGCAAATTATGTATTTTTGAAAATGCTGCATAATTTATTCCCTGATATTTAGCAGCCAATAACAAAATATGCGCCTGTTATATTTAACCTATTTGATAGCCCTGGTTTTAACTGTGAGTTCATGCTCGTACAAGCAAAACCAGTTACTTTTTCATAACCCTGCTACTACTGCTGATAGTTTGCAGCAGGCAACTGTTATTACCCCATACCGCATACAACCCCAGGATATTTTACAGGTACGCAACCTGCAAAGCTTAAAGTATATTGTTGATGACGTGCCTCCATCAACATCAACAGGCAGTTCTTCCAGCAACACTATTGCCTCGCAGGGGCAAACCTATCAGGTAGAAGAAGATGGTACGGTTACCCTGCCAGCTCTCGGCCATATCCAGGTAGCGGGCCTCACACGCCCACAGGCCACAAAACTTATTGAGGATCTTTACCATAAAATTTTATTAAAAGACCCTATCATTGAGCTTAAGGTGGTTAATTTAAAAGTCACCCTGCTGGGTGAGGTAAAGGCCCCGGGCAACTTCCCCCTCACTAAAGATAATACTACATTGGTAGAGATCATAGGCCAGGCAGGCGGTTTAACCCCGCAAGCCAATGAAAAAAACGTTAAGATCATCCGCGGGAAAAATAAAAGCCAGGTTACCATGATCAACCTGGGAGACTTAAGCGCTGTAACAGACCCGCGCACCATTCTGCAAAACGGAGATGTTATTTATGTGGCACAAAATAATAGGGCCATACGTAACGATAACCTACAAAGCTTTAATACATGGGTGCAGCCTGCCTTGTTGCTGCTTAACACCGCCTTAATTATCTTTACGCTTAGCAGGCAATAATGGAAGAGACGGAAAACAAGGTTAAAAAACTGCCTAACCAGGAGATTGATTATTTTAAAATAGGCAAAATACTGGTAAGCCGCTGGTATTGGGTAGCAGGCTCATTGCTTATTTTTTTGGTTTGGTCATACGTGTATTTATGGTATACGCCAAAAACCTATGCCACTGCCGGCACCATGAAGCTGGAGGATAAGAAATCCGAAATTCCGGATATGGCCGGTGTGGTAGCACCGGTTGATCGCAGCGTATCACGCATACAAAGCGAAACCTCTATTATACAAAGCCAAACCGTTTTATTAAATGCTATACGCGACCTCAACTATCCTGTTAGCTTTTATATAGAGGGCCGTGTGCGCACCAGTGAATTGTACCCTCAAAAACCGCTTGATGTACAATTAATACAGTTTGACAGCCTGAACTTTTACCATGACATCATTACGTTTAAACCTGTAAATACCAATAGCTTTAAACTTACCTACAAAAACGCGGGAAAAGATAAAACAGACCAGCACAACTTTAACTCGCCTATAACTATAGGCTCAACAACTTTTGTTATTAAAAAGCCCGGTAATGTATCTTACAATACGGTTTACCTTTTTAAATTTAATACCCCGGAGGAACTACTGGGCCGGGTAAGAAGCGGCCTGCGCACCAGCGAACTGGCAAAAAACTCAAACATCATATTGTTACAGCAAACAGATGCCAACCCACAATTCGCGGCTGATGTGCTTAATAATATTATGAAGGAATACCTGGTGTATGACCGCAGCCGGAAAACACAGTCGGCCACGCAGATGATCAATTTTATTGATGATCAGCTAAAGTTTCTTTCTAACCAGGTTAAAAGCTCCGATAAGCAGATATCTGATTTTAAACAAAAGAACAGGCTGATGGAAGTGAGCACATCAGCAGAAGCTGCCCTGGTTAAGGCTAAGGACCTGGAAACGCAACAAGCACTTCTAAAACTTCAACTACTGGCTATTGACCAGCTCAAAAACCAGATTGCCAAAGAGCAGAATAACGTTACGCTTAATTTTAACCTGGGCGATGAAAAGATCGATCCCTCGCTGCCTGTAATTGTTGAAAAACTCGACAAACTACTTAACCAGCGTTACGAACTGCTTAAAACATATAACCTTAACTCGCAGCCAATACAGGATATTAACAATCTTATTCTGCAGGCCAAAACGGCTGCCCTCAATTCGGTAAATGCTACCTACAGTAATGTTAAGCGCAGTTATGACTATTTAACGGGGCAACTGGCCGGTGTCAACAAGCAGCTTTCGGTACTGCCGGTTGCCGAACGTGAACAAATATCCCTTAACCGGGATAACGAGGTTAGTGATAAAGTTTATTCTTTCCTCTCAGAAAAAAAGTTGTCGGCACAGATAAGCCGTGCGGGTATATTGCCCGGAGCAAGTATTGTAGAACAGGCCCAACCTAATTTTAACCCGGTATCGCCTGATGAGCATAGTGTGCGCCGTTCGGCAATTGTATTTGGTATACTTACAGGGCTTGGCCTTATCGTACTCATACGGGTACTTAACCCCTACATTTATGATAAGGAAACCGTTGAAAGCCTCACCACGGTACCTATTATTGGGGTAATACGTAAATTTCCCAATAAAATAAATGATAGCAACTCACAGCTGCTGGCATTAAGCATGCCCAAGTCTATGTTTGCAGAATCAGTACGCTCGGTTAGGACCAACCTCAGTTTTATCGCCTCCGAAAAAAATAGTAAGGTGATCTGTATTACTTCTGAAGTGGCTGGCGAAGGCAAATCCTTTGTGGCGGTCAACCTCTCGAGTACGCTTTCTTTAATAGATAAAAAGGTTATACTGATAGCGGCAGATCTAAGGCGCTCCAGGCTGCACCATACCTTTAATGTGCCCAATAACGAAGGCCTTAGCACTTATCTGTCGCGCCAATCGGACCTTGATAATATTATCCTTCATTCGGAACAGGCCAATCTCGATTTTATCGTTTCGGGGCCTGTGCCGCCAAACCCATCCGAGCTTTTACATAGTACACGGATGAAGGAGCTCATCGAAGACCTGAAGCAGCGCTATGACATCATCATGATTGATACCGCCCCTGTGGGTCTGGTTTCAGACTCGGTACCGCTTATCCGCATCAGCGATATCAATATTTTTGTTATCCGCTCGGGCAAGTCAAAGTATTATGCGGCCACCATTCCACAGCGCATAGCGCAGGAGTATCATTTGGATAATTCAGTAATAGTGCTTAATGCCTTCACTGAAGACCTTTTGCATTCGAGGTATTACACCACCCGTTTCACCGGCGATGGGTATGGCCATTATTATTATTATTCGGATTACAGCGGTTATGAAAAATCGGGATACTATATGGATGATGAGCGCAAGAAAAGATGGTGGGATGTAACCAGTTGGTTCAGGAAATAATTGATGGCTGTGATGAACGGCGAAAGCGCTGCAAGATGGTACCCGGTGTACACCCATGCCAGGGCCGAAAAAAAAGCTTACGAGGCACTAAAGGCTAAAGGTATTGAAGCTTACCTTCCCTTACAGAGAAAACTAAAACAATGGAGCGACAGGAAGAAATGGGTAGAGGAGCCGCTGATAAGTTCATACCTGTTTGTAAACATCAGCCCGCAACATATGGCCGAAGTTTTAATGACCAAAGGCATTGCACGTTTCCTGTACTTTTCTGGCAAAGTAGCCACCATGCCCGACAGGCAGATAAAAGAGCTTAAATTACTTTTAGCTACCGACGCGGAACTTGAAGTAACAGAAGAGGACCTACAGCCCGGTGAAAAAGTGACCATTAAGGCAGGCCCGTTAAAAGGTATAAACGGTGAGATAATAGCGCACCGCTCACAAAAAAAGCTATTATTGAGATTAGAAAGTATGGGGCAATCGCTTATAGTAAGCATGCCACCATCCTATATAAACAGGCTTTAGACAGGCAAAATAACCTTACACCTAAAGCATTGTAAAATAATAAGTTGCAAAACAAAAATGTGACTTACCAGGCGAAGCTATGTACACTCCCCCATGTGCAGAATAACAGGTATTGTATCAGACCACTTAACTAACGAGGACGTACTAAGCGTAAAAGCAATGTGTAATGCCTTGCGGCATGGCGGCCCCGATGATGAAGGCATTTATGTAAGCAGCCGGAATAACGTTGCCTTTGGCCACCGCCGTTTATCCATTATCGACCTTAGCCGTAACGGCCACCAGCCAATGGCTAATGCCGACCAAACCGTTGTGATAACATTTAACGGGGAAATATACAACTACCGCGAATTAAAGGCCCGGTTACTAAAGCTTGGCGCAGCGTTCCAAAACGATACCGATACTGAGGTAATTATACAAGCCTATAAATACTGGGGAGCGGCATCTTTCAGCAAACTAAGAGGCATGTTTGCCTTTGCCCTGCATGATATTGCCCAAGATGAGGTTTACCTGGTAAGGGATACAGCCGGAATTAAACCGCTATATTATCATGCGGATGGCAAAAAGCTGATATTCGCGTCAGAAATAAGGGCATTTAAACAATCAGGGATAAACTATCAGGCCAATAATCAATGGCCGGTTCTGTTGCTGGCCTATGGGCATATACCCGAACCGCATACTACTTTACAGGGTGTACTAAGCCTTCCGAAAGGGCATTATTTGCACCGGGATAAAAACGGACAGTGCAAGCTGGTATCATACACCCTAAAACCCGACGGCGTGTTGATTGATAGCCCGGAAGCTGCCCGTGAGATCATCAGGGATGGTTTACAAGCCGCGGTAAAAAGGCAACTCATTGCCGACGCGCCAATTGGTGTTTTCCTGAGTGGTGGTATCGATTCGAGCTTGCTTTCTTTATTGGCTAATGAGCAGGTAAGCCAGTTAAAAACCGTGTCGATATTCTTCAATGAAAAGCAATACGACGAACGGTGGTATCAGCAAACCATACTAAATAAATTACAGGGCGAAAACTTTACACACCTGGTAAAACAGCAGGATTTTGAGCGGTATTTCCAGCAAATAGTTTCGGCTATGGATATGCCTACTACTGATGGCATCAACTCATGGTTCATCAGTAAATACGCGAATGAAAACGGCCTTAAAGCTGTTTTGTCGGGCGTGGGTGCCGATGAGTTATTTGGTGGTTACCCATCCTTTAGCCGCATAAAATATCTGGGTTATATAAAGAGAATACCATTTCAGTTACTAAGACTTGCGCGCCATATAGGTTCATCCGGCTATAAAAGGCTTAGCTACCTGGGCTATAACCACATTGTAGCCGACTACCTTACCCTACGGGGGCTTTTTAGTATAAATGAAATAGCCATGCTTACAGGCACAACAGAACAGCATGTGGCCAATATTCTTTTCGCTGATGACCCACAGCCTTACCAGGGTGCTGATGACGCCTTAAAGGCATCATGGTTGGAAACGAATATATACATGCAAAACCAGTTACTGCACGATACGGATACCATGAGCATGAGCCATGGCCTGGAAGTAAGAGTACCCTTCCTTGACGAAGAACTCACAGCCGCGGTTGCACATATATCTCCCAAAATACGTTTTGCAAACCTACCTAAAAAATTACTGGTAGAAAGCTTTGCTGATATTTTACCTGAAGCCGTTTGGAACAGGCCTAAAATGGGTTTTACATTTCCGCTCCAGCAGTGGATGCGCGAAAATGAGGCCATCAGCCATATAGGTAATTACCAAAGCCCTGCTGCAAAAAAAATGATCGCTGATTTTAACAAGGGGCAAATGCACTGGTCGCGCGCTTTTGCACTATACCAGATACAGGGGCATGTTTAAAAGCATTTATCTCTTATCGCTCCAAACCTTTAGCAGCACCGGCGGCATACAAAAAATGACCCGCGTGCTGGCGCATTCTCTATTGACCTTATCGCGAAAAAACGGTTGGAAATTTAAACTGTCGTCGCTGTATGACAGTAATGACGATTTGATGCCGCAGTATGTTCCAAAAGCCAGCTTTGAGGGCTACCGGCACCAACGCTTATATTTTTTATGGAAGACCATTTTGAGTCCTGCCAAAAATGATGTGGTCATATTAAGCCACATTAACCTTGCGCTGGCCGGGCTTTTTATAAAACTTATACATCCGCAAACACAGATATGGCTTATTGCCCATGGCATTGAAGTGTGGCGTCCCCTGCCCTACCATAAACGCCGGCTGCTAAACAAATGCGATAAAGTTTTATGTGTGAGCAATTTTACCCGTTCGCAGCTTTTTAAATGGCATCAAACATTACCTGATAAGTGCATTGTACTCAACAATGTGCTGGATCCGTTCATGAACCTGCCGCGTGAGTTTTCAAAACCCGCGCATTTGCTTAACAGATACGGGTTAAGCCAAAACCATCAGATCATCTTTAGTCTTACGCGCCTTGCCTCAACCGAGCTATATAAGGGTTACGATAGGGTAATTAGGGCTATTGCTAACCTAAAGATTAATCACCCCAACATAAAATATGTATTGGCTGGCGCTTATGATGAAGCCGAAGCCAGGCGGGTAAAACAGCTGATCAATGAGAGTAAACTGGATGATGCCGTAATTTTAACCGGCTACATTCCCGAACAGGAATTGGCCGAACACTTTTTAATGGCCGACAACTTTGTGTTGCCCAGCAAAAAGGAAGGGTTTGGTATTGTATTTATTGAAGCGCTGGCCTGCGGCCTTCCTGTTATTTGCGGTAATGTTGATGGCAGCCTGGATGCCATACGTAACGGCGAACTGGGTAAAGCGATAAACCCTGATGCTGAGCATGAACTGGAAAATGCCATTGCCGCTTGCTTAGCCAACCCTTTAACTATTGATGATAAAAAGCTTTTGCAACAGAAATGCCTGCAATACTTTAGCGAACTCAACTATGTTGAAACCCTGCAAACCATGATACAGCATGACTGAACCCGGTAAAGAATACTGGGACCTGGAAATAAAACCACGTACCGGCCTGTTTGATCTTAACCTTAAAGCGGTTTGGCAATACCGCGACCTGCTCCTGCTGCTGGTACGGCGCGATTTTGTGTCGTTCTACAAGCAAACCATATTAGGGCCTATCTGGTTTTTTGTACAGCCGGTTATTACTATCATATTTTACACCCTGGTTTTTGGCAATCTGGCCGGCATACCAACTGATGGGGTACCAAAACCGCTTTTTTACCTGGCCGGCACCATTTTGTGGAACTATTTTGCCGAGTGCCTCACCAAAACATCAACTGTTTTTAAAGATAATACAGCGCTCATGAGCAAGGTATATTTTCCACGGCTTATTATGCCGCTGAGTATAGTAGCTTCTAACCTTATCAGGTTTGCTGTTCAGTTTATATTATTCGTGGTTCTTTTGGTATTCTATTATGCAAAGGGTCATATGACTGGTATTAATATGTATGCGCTGCTTTTCCCCGTACTGCTGCTATTAATCGCAGCGCAGGGGCTTGGGCTGGGCATGCTGATATCAGCCGTAACTACCAAATACCGCGACCTGGCTTTTGTAATAACCTTTGGCGTACCATTGTTAATGTACGCCACAACGGTAGTTTACCCATTGTCAGAAGCGCAGGCAAAATTTCCCGCGTACAGCTGGATAATCAGATACAACCCTATCACCGCAATTATTGAAACCTTCAGATATGGCTTTTTAGGCAAGGGAAGTTTAGATTTAGGTTTGCTGCTATATTGTACTGTGGCTACCATTATTATATTGCTGTTGGGAACCATAGTATATAATAAAGCCGAAAAATCATTTGTAGACACCATCTGATGAGCATAGCCATTAAAGCCGAAAACCTTTCCAAAGCCTACCAACTGGGCGACTTCGGTACGGGTACCATCTCGCGCGACCTGGAGCGTTACTGGGCCCGGCTAAGGGGTAAGGAAGATCCGTTCCTGAAGATCGGTGAAACAAACGATCGTACGCGAAAAGGCACCAACGATGTGGTGTGGAGCTTGCGCGATATTGCTTTTGAGATTGAACAGGGTGATGCCGTAGGTATTATTGGCCGCAACGGCGCCGGAAAAAGCACCCTACTGAAAATATTGAGTCGCGTTACTTCTCCTACCACGGGCTCTGTAAAGGTAAAAGGCCGTATTGCCAGCTTACTGGAAGTAGGCACCGGCTTTCATCCCGAACTTACGGGCCGCGAAAATATATTCCTGAACGGTGCCATTTTGGGTATGCGTAAAGGCGAAATAAAAAGGAAGTTTGATGAGATCGTCGCCTTCGCCGGTATTGACAGGTATGTAGATACCCCGGTTAAACGCTATTCATCGGGTATGTATGTGAGGCTGGCTTTCGCGGTTGCCGCCCACCTCGAATCAGAAATACTCATCGTAGACGAAGTGCTGGCCGTAGGTGATGCAGATTTTCAAAAGAAATGCCTGGGTAAAATGCAGGATGTAAGCAAAGGCGAAGGCCGTACCGTGCTTTTTGTATCGCATAACATGGGCAGCATTAAAAGCCTGTGCAATACGGGTATGGTACTTAACAATGGCCTGCTGCAAAGTATTGAGCCGGTAAGTAACGCCATTGGCACCTACAACCAACTTTTGAACCGTACAGACAACATCACCCGTATACTTAACGGCAATCTGAAAGATCAGTTGCTGTTTCATAAAATATGGATCAACAACTCAGCCGATGACCATGCTGTTATTAGTATAGCCCAACCACTTTGCTTTAATATTGAGGGCGAAGCAGTTATAGATTTCAACCGCGTGGTGTTTGTATTAGCTGTTTACCATGCTGGGGTCCGTTTATTTACATTGCGTGAAGTTGCCGCAGGGCGAGCGCTCTCAGGTGGGAAGTTTACTGCAGCATTTAATATAAAACCAGGCTTTTTACGACCCGGAGAATATACTATTGCCCTCGGCGCCTGGGGCGATACCGATAACGATTGGGTTTGGGGTACAGAAATAGGTATGTTCACCATCAGTGCCGTCTGGGACAACCATATCCGCCAGGCCGACGAAGGAATTATCAATGCCGAATTTATCCGACTAAATGAGTGAGTATTTAAAAACACTTGAGCCGCTGATCAGGCAAAAATCAAACCTTACAGACGCGAGGGAATTTCATGCCCGTGTAAATGTCATATTTCACAACGAGGAGGCTAAACACTACGATAAGCTGCATACCGAAATGTGGGAGAGCCTACCGGTCCAATACGGTTTACTGATAGCTGATATTAAGCCCCACATCAAAAATAATCAGCCGCTTAAGCTGCTGGATGTGGGTTGTGGTACTGGCCTGGCTACACAAATGCTGCTGGACGCCGGTATGGACAGCCGCGTTGCAGAAATACACCTGCTGGATACGTCGGAAGAAATGCTCAAACAAGCGGTAAAACGCTCTACAAAATGGGGGAAAAAAGTGTTAGCCATTAACGGAGATGTAAACACCGTTCAAGAACAGTACGACATTATCCTGATATCGTCGGTATTGCATCACATACCAGACCTCCCCCCTTTTCTTGAAAAGATTAGTTCGCTACAAAAAAACGGGGGCCTGCTCATTACCATACAAGACCCGGCCGCGGAAGCACAGAATAACCAGGTTTTAGAGAACCGAAAAAAGGAGTACCAGCAATACCATGAGAGCAAGCGGGTTAATAAAACCATAATAGAGCGGGCTATCAATAAAGCAAAACGCCTGTTTAAAGAGCCGGACTATATTAAACGGGTTAACAAAAAGCTGCTCGAGCAAAAAATAATTAACCAACCACTTACAGATAGTGAAATATGGAGTGTAACCGATATCCATGTGGAAGGCTTGCCCTACTCTGCCGGGGCCGGCATCAGTAAGGCGCAACTGGTTAATTATCTTAGAAACAATACCCTGATCAGCTACCGCACTTACGGTTTCTACGGAACCATGGGCAGTAACCTTGATGAGCGGTACAGGAAATTAGAACATGAACTGGCGTTAAGTAACGACCAAAACGGCAGGCATTTTTGCTCAGCCTGGATAAAAGTCTGAAATAGTGAACATCTTATTTGTCCTTCCTGAATACTATCCACACTCGGGCGGAGGCATATCTACCTACTACCAACATTATATTAAAGCGATAAGGCCGCATTGCCAGCGTATAAAGGTTATGGTAGGCAGCGGTTATGTGCAGGGTACCGATAAGTTTGAACACGAAGGTATAGAGATAGAATATCTCAACCCTGCTTTATACCAGGAGCACTTAGCCCGATTTGATAAGTTTACTCTACTGCCCGAATACCGCAATAATATAGCCGCCGCATGGGCCATGTGGCAACAGGCAAACCAGGGTAAAGGCTTTGATGTTATTGAATGCACCGACTTTGGCCTGGGTTATGTGCCATGGCTTATTCAACATGATAAACCGGTTATTACACGCCTGCACGGCAGCGCCGGCCAGATAGCCTTGCATGAGAATAACAGCGACACAGTCCCTGGCATTAATGCCAATATACATACCGAACTGGCTCTCCTACCCCTATCAGACAAAATAATTACGCATAGCCGAGCAAACCAGCAGTTTTGGTCAGCCGTATTAAACGATACCGATATTAAGTACCTGCCACCGGTATATTGCCCGGTTATGCCCCCTCCTTTAAGTTTATCTGAAAGGGATAATTACGGCCTGGTTACCGCGCGCATACAAAAGTGGAAAGGCCCCGAGGAACTCTGTAAAGCTGTTGGTGAATTAAAAACTCCAGTACCGTTAAAATGGTATGGGCGCGATGTGGCTTACGATAAGGTGCTTACTACTAATGAATACCTGCAACTCAGCTACCCTGATATATGGTGTAAACTTATTGAAGTGAAAAAGCCAGTAAACCATCACGATGTGCTGGCAATGCAACGGAAAGCCAAGTTTGGCATTGTACCATCTGTTTGGGATATGTTTAATTTTACCTGTGCAGAGCTTATGGCAGCCGGCACGCCCGTGATATGTGCTGACGGTGCCGGAGCAGCAGAATTAATTGAGAATGGCCACAATGGTTATACTTATAATACCAATGATACGCATGCTTTAGCAGAGTGTATCATTAAGATGAATTCGCTTACCGAAAGCGAATTCAATAAGATGGCAGCGGCAGCACAGCAAACTATTGAGGAAAAACTCAACAATGCTGAACTTATCGAGGCATATATGAATGAATATGCATTAATACTGGAAAACTTCACTCCATCAAATACAAATGTATTTCTGCGGTATATCTATTCTCCGGGCAATGAAAGCCAAACGCTGGAAGAAGTGCTGAATAAACAGCCCTTAAAAAAACTGGTACAATACCTGCTTAAACGCATAAAAGGTAAATACAGGCAATAACATTGGATACTTTAGCGCTCTGCATACCCGCCTACAATGCCGAAAAGTATTTGCCCCGCTTGTTAAACTCGGCAAAAAAACAGGCTATACCCTTTAATGAAATATGGGTATATAACGATTGCAGTACTGACGGCACGGCAAATGTTGCGGAAAACTACGGCGCGTGCGTGCTGCAAGGTGATGTAAACCGTGGCTGCGCATCGGGCAAAAACAGACTGGCGGAGATAACCACTTGCGATTGGATACATTTCCACGATGCTGATGATGATCTGTTACCCAATTTTACTACCGAGGTACATCAGTGGATCAAAGAAAGGGGCAGTGAGTTTGACGTATTGCTCCTCAACTTTGATTATACAGACGCGCATACGGGCAAACTATTAAGTCGCCCCAATCATGATAGCGAACAATTACATGCCGACCCGCTCAGGTACGCCATCAACAATAAAATAGTAAACTTTGGCGTGTATAAACGTGAGGCTTTTTTAAAAGCCGGCGGTTTCGATCTGGATGAAAAAGTTCTTTATAACGAGGATAACGCCTTTCACCAGCGGTTAGCAAAGCATAATTACAGGTTTGATTACCTGCCAGAAGTTACTTGCATCAACTACCGGTATAGCGAAAGCATGTCGGCATCCAACGTGCTCAAGTGCGCGAGAGCCAATTACCATGTTTTATTAAAAACCGCGTCTACGCATGGCCAAAAATATCCACTGGAATTAGCAAGGCAACTGTGGCTGTGTATTGCTACCCTTGCTTCTTGTCAAGATTGGGAATATGTACATAAGGCTATTGATCTAAGCAAACGTTTAGGCTACCCTTACAGCCCCGAAGGCAGTACAGGGTTTAAACTGCTTACCCGCATTAACCCATTCTTTGGCGCCTGGGCAAGAGAAAAGATGATCCGTCTGCTTAAACCCCATCTCAGAAATGGCTGAACCACTGGTATCTATTATTGTACCCTTATATAATGCCGAAAAATATATAGGCGAGGCAATAGCATCGGCCATGGCACAAACCTGGCCCTTCAAAGAGATCCTTGTGGTAGATGATGGTTCAACAGACCGGTCATTGTCAATTGCCCAAACATATCAAAGCGATTGGGTTAAGGTGATCAGTCAGCCCAACAAAGGTGCAAGTGCCGCGCGCAACACCGGGTTAAAGCATGCTACTGGTAATTTTATCCAGTTTTTAGATGCGGATGATTTGTTGAGTGAGGACAAAATTGAACTACAGGTAAAAGCACTAAAAAACGCCCCGGGAGAAATAGCCGTTTGCAGTACCATCCATTTTACCGACGGTAATCCACACAAAGACAGCACCCCATCAGCGTATGAGGAACAATTTCTACTGGATAGTGATAACCCGGCCTGGTTTTTAACTCATTTATGGGGGGGCTACGGCGATAATGGCTCAATGGTACAGCCCAATGCCTGGCTTACGCCAAGAGAAATAATAGAAAAGGCCGGGCCATGGAACGAAACCTTAACCGTTGATGATGATGGTGAATACTTTTGCAGGGTTTTACTCCAGGCTAATGGTATAGTTAAAACCGGCGGATATAATTATTACAGGAAATACACCAACAATAACTTTAGCCTATCGGCCAGCAAGTTAGAAAAGCATTATACCTCTCTAATCCATTCGCTGGGTTTAAGGTATGACCATATCTCGTCCAGGGAACCAACAGATGCCTTAAAAAAAGCGTATGCCCGTAGTTTGCAAAGCATCTATAATAGTATGTATCCGGCATATCCGTTATTAAGGCGAAGCATAAAACAAAGCATTAAAAAATTGGGTATAACTTCTCCGGAGTATCTTTCGCCTAAAGAGAAAGTAAAAAAAAGGGCAAGGAGTATATTAGGCCCACAGTTCACCAATTTTTTGAAGGGTAATATTTTAAAACCTCCTCAGAAATGATTGCCGTTGTTACCTCCACACTTAAACCGGGCAATAATAACACAAAGGGGTTTTATAATTTTGATGAACGCCTGTCTCAAACCATACAAACCTTAAACAGCCTTTATCAACATGGCTTTGAGCATGTTTACCTGATTGATAACTCTCCTTCGTTGACAGAGGCCGGCCTGCAAGCCATATTTACGGATTTTAAATCTTTAAAAGTTTATCATACTCATCAATATCAGTTTGATAACAAGGGCATTAATGAGCTACTGATGCTTTTACTGGTGAGCGAGCATCTACCAAAAAACCAGCCTATATTTAAAATAAGCGGCAGGTATTGCCTTACAGAACAATTTACGGTGCCAGAGTTTACAGCATTCGCTGTTAAAGGCTATGATTACCACTCGCGTAACGGGGCTGTTTCAACACGTGGCTACTGGGTAAAAGATGCGGATGGTCTGCATCGCTTTTTAAGAGAATGCCTTACCGAAGTGTTTGCCTACCCCGAACGGATAGTAGGTATACGTAGCCTTATCAAAAAAACAATTCAACTCACTTTTAAAAAACCGTACATACCGGTAAATGCATCTATTGAATTTGCGGCCGCGAATGTGTTAAAAAGAGGAAAGCTAAACGTTACACTGCTGTCGCAATTAGGTATACGCGGCCTGGTTGCGGGTAACAACCAGCGCGAAGAGATCATAGAATGAAGTTCTTTTTATCATTCCTGCAATCGCCGGTAAGGCACCCTGTACCAGCCTATGATTTTTGGGAACACTACCTTAAAAACGGGATAAAAGAGGCTGGCCATGAATGGATGGAGTGCCCTGATGTTGATTGGGCGAAAGGCCTGGTACCACAATCTGTTGATATGCTTAACCAATGGCGCGCCGATGCCTGGGAGCAAACCATCAACTATCTGAAAAATAATAGGCCCGATGTTTTTCTGAGCTATCTGTATCCGCACCAGGTTGACGTAAGTGCTGTTAAGCAGATACAGAAGATGGGCATACCTGCCGTTAACTTTTTTTGTGATAATGTGCGCGAGTTTAAAAAAGCTCCTAAAGAATTTGGCGTGTTTGACCTGAACTGGGTACCCGAGTACAAGGCATTGGAAATATATGAGAAAGCGGGTTATAACTTTATTCACCTGCCAATGCCCATGTGGGTGGCTCCGGAATACCGGGGTTTTAAAGCCGAGGTAAACCAGCAGATCACCTTCATAGGCTCAAAGGACATTCAACGCCATTTATTATTGGAAGAACTTATAAAACTTGCCCCCGATACAGACCTGGCCGTTTATGGCAGCGGATGGCAGCAAACAGCATTGGCCCCAGCATACCAGCCGCGATACGGATTAAGGGAAAAAATAACCCATCAGGTAAAGGTGATAAGCAAATATGGCGTGCTTGGCTATGCCGAAAAAATAAAACAGCGCGGGTTTAATATAGAAACGAGCAGCGCGTTATCAGCAAAGCTAAGAGGTATTCCTCCGTACAATGAATACAACCTGCTCACCTCGGGCAGCATGATCACCCTTGGTGTTAACCGCTATCCCTCATACGCGTTTCCGTTGCGGCAGCCTGATACTTACTCCAGACTGAGAGATATTGAGGCGCCTATGCTGGGGGCATGCTACCTCACCGAATGGGCGCCCGGACTTGACCAGTTATACGAGCTTGGGAACGAAATAGAAACTTACAAAACCGCCGCAGAGCTATCAGCCAAGATAATCGAATTAAAAAACAACCCCGAAAAGCGTAAGAAATTGAAGATAAACGGACAGCATCGCGCGCTTACAGATCATAGCATCCCGCAAACGTTAAAAAAAATACTATGCAGGCTGCCATTGTAAACTTTTTTAAGCAGCGGTTGCAGCCGCCAGGTATTAAATACAAGTATAATTACTCCATAGAGCAATACCGGGGGCTTTGTGCCATACTGGTTTTGCTAACCCATGCGGTTGGCGATCCTAAATTACTGGTGAATAATTTTTCGTGGCCTCTGTTTATGCAATACATGGGAGCCGGCTACTTGTCAGTCATGGTGTTCTTTTGTATGTCGGGCTACGTGATAGGTATTACCAGCAGTACAGATTTCATCATTAAAAGCTATTTAAAAAAGAGGGCATTAAGGCTGTATCCTATTTATATCATCTCTATCATCATCTGTATTGTGGTGGCTGGTAAAGTGAGCTTGCCTGTATTGCTGGGCAATCTTTTATTTTTACAAAATGGGCTATCGTACTATCATTTTAAGATTCCCGTGCTGGTTAATTATGCTACCTGGAGTTTAAATTACGAGGTACTTTACTATTTGCTTTTCATCCCTCTTATCATTTACAAGCCCCGCTTGTGGAAAGTATTGCTCGCAATGTTCATTATGAGCGTAGTGTCAATTCCCATCACCGAACCATTCTATTTTATGGGTGGTTATCTCAACGGTTTCTATTTCTGGTTGTTAGGCCTCATACTGAGCTGGAATTTGATTTCAAAACAACCGGATGCGCCTAAAAACATCGTGCCTTTTATCAGCCTACTTTTTTTACACTTATCGCTTAATCATTTAGGTATAGGGCAAATTGTATTGCATAAATTAGGCATATACACCCACTCAAATTTGAACTGGGTGTTTGATCTTCCCTTTTGCCTTATGGTGATGAGCACCCTTACAGGCACGGATAACCGCATTTTACAATACAATAAGCTGGTTACTTATGTATTACCCGTAGGTGTTTTTATCTACCTGATCATCACTAAAAGAATATTTGAAGATACCCGCTGGGTAATGTGCCTTATATACTGGGTGCTATCGTTATTATTTTATTTCGAAACGCGTGTCTCCACGTTTATCATGAACAGGTTTACGGGCATTGGTAAAATATCTTACGGCTTATACATTTTACATGTACCCATGGCCTTGCTTATCAAAAAATATATCGTTATCCATAACCAGCTTGCGGAGGTTACGTTGAAATACCTGCTATGGCTCATCCTTACTTTTTCGCTTGCCTATTGGTTAGAGATACATTTCCAGCCGGCTGTAAGGCGCTACTTCACTAAAAATGAAAAAGATACACGTCTACTTCAGAACCCGGCCGCCTAAGAGCCGCTATCTGCCCGGCGACCGTAGGCTGGTACATGCTATCAGGCGCCTGGTAAAGGGCGATAAAGTGAGCGGTGTAAAAAAGGTATTTATTAACCTTTGCAAAGGTTTCGACCTTTTAAACATTGATTATGACATTAACCTGCCCTTTAATAAAATATCACCGGGAGAACCCGTTGTGGTTTTAGGCGACGGCACTTACGCGCTGGAGGGCTACCAACAGGCCAACCCGGTTATTGCAGGCATAGGCCTGATGACACACCCTGCCGAATGGCCCAACCTGATGCAGCAATACCCCGTAGCCAAGTACCTGCAACACTCCGCATGGGCCAATAGTATCTATATACCATTCTACGGAGAAGCTAATTGTGCGCTCTGGCCAGCGGGTATTGATACCGGGCACTGGAAACCCGACGACCACGCCAATAAGACTTTTGATGTGCTGATCTATAAAAAATTCCTGTGGAATAAAGAGCATGCTGAGGAGGAAGTGGCACAGCCGATCATTGAAAGATTGAACACCTTAGGCCTTACCTACCGTGAAATTATCTATGGGAGTTATACCGAGGCCACCTACATGAACCTGTTGCAGCAATGCCGGGCAATGATATTCTTATGCGAGCATGAGAGCCAGGGCTTTGCCTGTTGCGAGGCTATGGCCATGAATATACCCATTTACGCCTGGGACCAGGGATACTGGCTGGATCCTAATCGAATTAAATGGAGAACACCGGTTGTTAAGGCTACCTCCACTCCTTTTTTTGATGAACGCTGCGGAAAGAAATTTACAGATGTAGTGGATTTTGAAGAACACTTCGACGCGTTCTGGACATCGGTAAATAAAAATGAGTTTGCACCGCGTAAGTATATTCTGGAGAATCTTACCCTGGAGAAAAGCGCATTGGCAATGCTGAGTATCATCAACAGTGTTTATACAAATGCAAGCGAATAAACACATCTGCATCATCACACAGTCGCACTTGTGCCGCAATCCAAGGGTGGTGAAAGAAGCACGCTTGTTATCGCGCTACTATGATATTACCATTATCAACAACACTTATGATGCTTCACTTAGCATAGAAGATGAGGAGTTGATCGCAGGTTATAATATTAAACTGATCAGTATAGCGCAATTGCAAAACAAAAATTTCATCTCCATTACAGACCGACTGATCAAAAAATTGGCCGATTGGCTGGTAAAATTCATAGGTATACAAACTCACCTGGCTTTAGGCTACGGAGCCGGCAGGTTTGTGTCAGCCGCGTTGAAGTTAAATGCCGACGCGTACATAGGCCATCAGGAACTGGGACTTTACTGCGGGTGCCGTTTAATGGAGCATGGCAAACGGGTAGGTTTTGATTTTGAAGACTGGTACTCGGCCGACCTGCTGCCTGATGCGATGAGCTACCGCCCGGTAAAATTGTTACGCAGGCTGGAGAAAAAAGCTCTCCAAAAAGGCATCTGTAATATTACCACTTCAAACATATTAGCAGTAGAACTTGCCGGGGCGTATAATTGCCCTGAACCAACTGTTGTTTATAATGTATTTAACAAAAGGGACGATCTGATGCAGGCCGGCAAAACCTATGAACAGCCTTTAAAACTCTTCTGGTTTTCGCAAACCATTGGCAGGGGGCGCGGGCTTGAGCAACTTATAAAGCTTTCAGCCGTAGTAAAATTTTCTTTAGAGATACACTTGTTGGGTAATATTGATATTGATTTTCGCTCGGAGCTTATTGGCATTATACCTGCACAGCATCAGCTATTTTTTCACGGACTGGTGCCTGATAAGCAACTTGCCGATAAGATAGCCGGCTTTGACATTGGCCTGGCACTGGAGCTGGCCACTCCGCCAAGTCGAGATCTTACCATCACCAATAAATTTTTTCAGTATATACAGGCTGGCCTGCCTGTGATAGCGAGCCACACGCAAGGACAGAAAGAGGCCTTTGAAAAATTTAAACCGGGTATCATGCTATCGCAGCATTACTCGGAGGATGACGGTATCCAACTGTCGGCATGGCTAAGTAATCAGGCTGAACTTATCGCTGCCCGCGAACGATCTATTGAGGCAGCGCAATACTATAATTGGGAAAACCAGGCAAATCAATTACTATCGGCAGCAAGCCGCTTACTGGAAGCGCCATTTAATCAAACTAAACATGCCTGCTAACGGCGTAACCCTTAAGATCAGCCTTTCGCCACGCGATCATCAATATATTAAGCACCTGCTGCCGCACCAGTTAAAGGTATGGTACAGCCAGGTAAACGAAGTGTTAATTGTGTTTGATCTTCATGGCTATGATACGGGGATGTATACAGCTATTATTCGAGACTTGGAGGGTTTTATCAATGAGCTGAGTTTAACTTACCCCGCAATCAATCTGGTAACGGTAGATTATTCCGCACCAGCCAGAAAAGCCGTAAGCGACGCTTATTTTGGGTCTAATCCTGTGCCGCTTAAAACGCACCGTTACGGGCCTTATTACTCTTATTTCTACGGCATTTACAAAGCCCGTTATGATTACATCCTGAATACCGACTGCGACATGTTTTTTGGCGGACATAGCCCGGCATGGGTACAACAGTCTATAACGCTTATGCAAAGCGATCAGGATGTTATTGCTTGCAGTCCGCACCCCGGACCGCCCCGTAAGGACGGCAAACTGATGGACCAGGATGGCCAAACAGATAATACGCCATTACGAAAAGTGGTATTTGACAGCTTCAGCACCCGCATATTTTTTATTGACAGGCGGGCGTTCATTATGCATCTATGTCCTCTGCCTGTACGTATTGCAGGTTTTACTACAGTACTAAGAGCATTATTAAGGGGTAATCCGGTTTATATGTTGCCGGAAGATGTGATAACCGATATTATGCGTGAAAAGGGATTAAAAAGGGTGGACTTTATGGGTGCGGAAAACGGATTATGGTCATTACATCCGCCGTTTCGTAACCCTCAATTTTTTAGGGATCTTCCTTTATTGGTTTTCAATATTGAAAACAATACCATCCCTGAGCAGCAACGCGGCTATTATGACATCAATGATTCCATGATCAATTGGGAAGATGCGCGTAATCAGATAAGAGAGGCGAGCATGAAATTAAAAATATTAAAGTTTCTAAGGCTAAAAGCTTGAAGGTATTGATTATTTCGCCACATTTCCCTCCGCAAAACGCGGCTGATATGCAGCGAGTGCGTACCAGTTTACCCTATTTTAAAGAGTTTGGCTGGGATGCAGAAGTGGTAACGGTTAATGAAAGCTATTCGCCACTCCCAACAGATCATTTACTGCTCCAAACTGTTCCGGACTACATCAAAGTACATAAGATTAAAGCGCTCAACCGCAAATGGACTTCTAAATTAGGCTTAGGAAGCCTCGCCCTGCGTTCGCTGTGGTTCTTCTACGCCCAGGTTAACCGCTTGCTTAAACAAACCCGGTTCGACCTCGTCTATTTTTCAACAACACAGTTCCCAGTGTGCGTACTCGGCGCTTACTGGAAAAAAAGATTTGGTATACCGTACGTAATAGATATGCAGGACCCCTGGCATTCCGAATACTACCAGGATAAGCCTAAAGAGCAAAGGCCTCCTAAGTACTGGTTCTCCTATAGGCTAAATAAAATGCTCGAACCCATCGCGCTTAAACATGCGGATGGTTTAATAGCGGTATCAGCTAATTATATTTATAATTTAAAAACACGGTATCCTGAGATTAAAGCTATACCTGCTGATACTATTACATTTGGCGCCTTTGCACCCGATTTAGCTATAGCATTAAAACATGAACACTCGTTTGAACCGCTATTGAGTAAAAACCATATAAATATTGTTTACGTGGGGCGGGGTGGTTACGATATGCACAAAGCCATTCGGCCTGTTCTGGAAGTGTTTAAGCAGTTACTGTTACAGAATGAAGATTTATATGGCAAGCTTAAATTTTATTTTATAGGCACCAGTTACGCCCCCGCCGGCCAGGGTAAGCCAACCATATTACCGCTTGCCCAAGAACTGGGCGTACAACAAAGCGTGGTAGAAGTAACCAATAGGATAAGCTACTTTCATACCCTTGCCACTTTACAGCAGGCCCATGCGCTGTTTATTGCGGGTTCTGACGATCCGGACTATACCGCATCAAAAATATACCCTTACCTGCTCAGCAAAAAACCTTTACTGGCTGTATTTAACGAAAAAAGCAGCGCTGTAGGCATTATTAAGCAGAGCGCTCCAAAAGCTTCGGTATATACCATACCGGCAAATGATGCCGCCACTCAGGCCGGCATAGGTGCTTTATTAAGCGCATGGGCACAGGGCAGCTTCGACCCGGTTGAAACCACGCCGGAATTTGAAAAATATAGCGCTAAGCAATTAACCCTAAAACAGGTTGAATTATTCGCCGAGGTCTTAAAATCCAAACAACAGGTAAAACCTATTTGAAAAAGCTGGCTATCGTTATTACGCACCCTATCCAGTATTACGCGCCGGTGTTTAAATTGTTGCAACAACGCGGGCATATCGCGGTAAAGGTTTTTTATACTATGGGCGAACACAATGTAGGATACGACCACGGCTTTGCCCAAAAAATAGCTTGGGACATCCCCTTATTGGAAGGTTACAATTATGAATGGGTTGCTAATACTGCATCTTCACCCGGCTCACATCATCCGGCTGGGATTGTAAACCCGGGCCTGATTCATCAAATAAAAGCTTGGCAGCCCGATGCGGTTCTGTTTTTTGGATGGAATTACACGAGTCACTTAAAGGCCATGCGGTATTTTAAGAACAGAATTCCGGTCTTTTTCAGAGGAGATTCAACGCTGTTAAATCCTGTACATCCATTTAAATCATTCTTAAAAACTCTTTATCTTAAATGGGTTTACCGGCATGTGGACCATGCTTTTTATGTAGGCAGCAATAACAAAGCCTATTTTAAAAAGTACGGCCTAAAAGAGCACCAGCTAAGTTTTGCGCCACACGCCATAGATAACAGCCGTTTTAAGGAAGACAGGCAACAGGAAGGCATCAACCTGAGGGAGAAACTTCATATACCGGCAAACGATTTTCTGATAGTTTATGCCGGCAAATTTGAGCCGGTTAAAAATATTAAACTGCTTATTTCGGCTTTTGAACAGCTAAATAATACCAACGTCCATTTACTGTTAACCGGTAACGGGCCCAACGAAGATGTCCTGAAAGTGCAGGCGGCTAAAACTTGTGTAAGCAGCCATATTCATTTCATAGATTTTGTAAATCAGACTTACATGCCAGTTATCTACGCTGCTGCCGATATTTATTGCCTGCCATCGGTTTCCGAAACATGGGGACTTGCCGTAAACGAAGCGATGGCATGCAGCAGGGCCGTATTAGTATCAGACAAAGTGGGCTGCGCCGCCGACCTCGTAAAACCGGGCATAAATGGCGCTATATTTAAAAGCGATGATCTGCCAAGCCTTACCAATGTATTGAGAGAATTAACCCGATCTAAGCAGCAATTAGCTGCGTATGGTAAAAACTCATCCGGGATAATACAGGATTGGAACTTCAGCGCTATCGCGCAGGCTATAGAAACCCGCTTGTTAAACAACGATAAAGTGCAAACTACTGTAGTAAAACCAACGACGAAATGAACAGGGGCTTAGAACGCTATCTGTTGCTATACATCCCATGGGTATTAGCCTATTTGCTAAGGGCCGATCCTGTAATGTCTTATTTCATATCCTGGCTGGGCTCATTTTACATATTTTATATGTGTTATGCCGGCAAAATAAAACCCATGCCGAAAGACCTTAGCGTGGGTGAGCAAATTATGCGGCCTGTATACATTGTGCAGATTATTTTTATCGGTTACATGGCCTGCACGTCCATCTTCTACTTCATTAACCTCATTAGTTATCAGGACCTCTCGCTTGACGATAAAATACCGCTGGCCGCACAGTGCCAGCAATATTATGTTTTAGGCCATGCCGCCTTTGTTACCGGTATACTCGCCTGCATGAAATACCCGGTTGAGATAAAATACACCTATGATAAAAGCCGCTTAGCCAATGTACTGATGGTTATGGCTATTGTTTGTTTGCCGTTATCCATACTGTCAAATAAAATACCAGGGTTATCACAGTTTTATATTCAGTTATCATCCTTAAGCTTTTTCGCCGGTACGTTGGCGCTTGCTTTCGCTATCCCGCTGCAAAAATTGGCGAACACCGCTATTTGCGGTTTTTTATATGCTACCAATTTTTACCAGGCTTTAGTATCGGGTTTCAAGGAGCCTATTATCATCAGCATACTGGTATTAGGCATCTTTTTATATCCGTCGTACAAGAGAACTGTTTCGGTTGTCTTTATCCCCCTGCTTATTTTGCTTTTTGTTTATCTGCCAACATATAACCAGGTTTTCAGGCAAAACGCCTGGGCAGATAATGCGGATAGCGACGAAGCTTACGAAGCGGCACTGGATGCCACTCTAAACGCGGAAGGCACTTCTAACAACTGGGACTTTTTAGTATACCGGCTAAGCGAAGTTGATATGTTTACCACGTTCATCCAATCTACGCCGGAAAAGGTAGATTATTATGGGCTAAGCCTGGTGCAACAATCTGTATATGCTATTGTACCACGCATATTTTGGCCATCAAAACCCATTACCGAAGAAATGGTGATGGAGCGGGTGTATGATGCCGGTGTTGTTTATCGCGGCTCTGCAGTATCTGCCAAACCGGCTTATATTGTAGATGGCTACCTTTCAGGTGGGTGGCTGGGCGTATTGCTCTCCTTGTTCGCATACGGTGCGGTAGTACAACTAATTTCGCAAAAGGCAGAAGAACTGTTTGGTGGTTATTTGCTTGGCGTAGCCCTTATTTTCAGCGGTCTTTTCCAGATTGTATGGCGCGGTCTTAGTTTTGAATTTATGTCCAACTCGGTTTTTTGGGGATTTATAACCATGCTTATCATTCACCGGATTATGGTGGGCGCTAATTTCTTACGCAGGGTTTGAAAATATTACACATTAACGCCTCTTACAAACCGGCCTACATTTATGGCGGTCCTACCATGTCGGTAAGTATGCTTTGCGAGCAGTTACATGAGGCCGGCGTTATCGTAGAGGTGTTCACCACCACTGCTAACGGGCCAACCGAACTGAACGTAGTTCCCAATGGCCCATTAATAATTGATGGTGTTAAAGTGACCTACTTTAAACGCATCACTAAAGACCATACACATTTTTCGCCCGCGCTGCTAAAGAATTTATATAAACGCGTTACCGGATTTGATATAGTACATATACATGCCTGGTGGAACCTTGTATCGGTATTGGCCTGTTTAATAGCTGTATGGAAACGCATACCCGTTATCCTATCGCCAAGAGGTACATTAAGCGCTTATTCCTTCAACAACAAAAACAGCGGTAAAAAAGCCCGGATACACCAACTATTAGGAAAAAGACTTTTACAAAAAATACATATCCACGCCACCACAGTTAACGAGGCTAACGCAGTAAAATCTGTCATTGAGCCGCTATCCTATAATGTTATACCTAACTTTGTAAAGCTGCCGCCCTTAACCACATACAACACCAGCATAGCTGCTGATGAGCCGCTCAAATTGTTATTTTTTTCGCGGATCGAAGAGAAAAAGGGTCTTGATATTTTACTGATGGCGCTTACATCCCTCAACTTCCCGTTTACCTTAACGATTGCCGGAAGCGGTGAGTCCGGGTATATTAATGAATTGAAAAAACTGATACCTAAGCATCTTTCAGAAAAAGTAAACTGGGCGGGTTTTCATCATGATGACAAGTTTGACCTGCTAAGCAAACACCATTTAATGGTGCTGCCCTCACACGACGAAAACTTTGGTAATGTAGTAATAGAAAGCCTAAGCACCGGGACACCTGTATTGGTAAGCACCGGAGTGGGCCTTGCCGGTTATGTTCAAGAAAATGGGTTAGGCTGGGTATGTGCCGCCAGCGTTACCGCAATTAGTGATACACTTAACGATATTTATCAGCATCACCAGGCTCAAATTAACCTTATCAGGCAAGCAGCGCCGCTGATTATCCGTCGCGATTTTGCCGTTGATGAACTGGTAAAACAGTATATTCAACTTTACAGCAAAGTAATTAATGAGTAACTACCACGACTACGGTTACAATAACGCCGGGGCCACCCATAACTTTGGCTATATATTGAAACCATTATTGCAAACATTAGACAAAAGCCGAAACCAAGCCATACTTGATTTAGGCTGCGGCAACGGGTACCTGGTAAATTACCTGCTTCAACAGGGCTATAATATTTACGGCACAGATGCTTCTGCAGAAGGTATAGCAATAGCTCAAAGAAATAATCCGGAAAGATTTTTCTTGCAGGACCTGTCAACCGGTAAACTACCTTTGCCCCTACAGCATATAAAATTTGATACCATTATATCAACGGAGGTAATTGAACACTTGTATGACCCTGCGCAGTTTATACAATTCTGTAAAGACATTCTCGGTAGCAGCGGCGAAATCATTTTATCTACCCCCTATCATGGCTATTTAAAAAACCTGGTGCTGAGCATATTCAATAAATGGGACCGGCATATGGATCCGCTATGGCTTGGCGGGCATATTAAAATATGGTCGTACCGTACATTAAGTAAATTATTAATTGATAAGGGTTTTAGCGATGTTACCTTTAAAGGATGCGGTAGGGTGCCTTATCTTTGGAAATCAATGCTTGTAACAGCGAAATTATCTTGAACGCGCATTTTACTTTTATTGTCCTCACCTATAACGAGGAAATGCATCTGCCCAGGCTGCTTACGTCAATAGCCGGGTTACAGGCGCGTACTTTTATAGTTGATTCGGGGAGTAGAGATCATACCATAGCCATTGCAGAACAATATGGCGCTTTTGTAACTCATCACGCGTTTATTAACCATCCGCTGCAATGGGATTTCGCTTTAAAAAACCTCCCGGTAAGTACGCCCTGGGTTATTTGCCTTGATGCCGACCAGATAGTAACACCCGAACTTTACCGGCAGTTAGAAGATTTCAGGGATGAGAACTACCTTGATATTAATGGCATTTACTTTAACCGCAAAAACATCTTTAAAGGTAAATGGCTAAAACACGGCGGTTACTATCCTTTCTATTTGCTTAAAATGGTGAGGTACGGCATAGGATTTTCGGACACCCATGAAAATATGGATCATCGGCTGGTTGTACCGGGCAAAACTTTGATCTGGAAAAACGGGCATATTATTGAAGAAAACCTGAAAGAGAATAACATCAGCTTCTGGATAGCGAAACATAACCGTTACAGCGACTTATTAGCTATCGAAGAAGTGGAAAGGATAAATAACTTACGTAAGCAAACCATAAAACCCGCTTTTTGGGGCTCGCCTGATGAACGTACGGCCTGGTTAAAATACCGCTGGTGGAAAATGCCCCGTTATACAAGGCCAATGCTCTATTTCATTTATCGTACTATTTTTAAATTAGGTATATTAGATGGACGCACCGGCATGATCTTCCATTTCATGCAGGGTTATTGGTTCCGGATGGTGGTTGATGTTAAAATAGATGAACTGCTAAAACAACAACGGCAGCATGAAAAGCACCAGCAAGAAAATTAACCCGGCTATTATTTTCATCATAAGGTTCTTGCTTTTATTCGGGACATTTTATGGCTTTTATCTTTTATACCTCGGCGTAGTATCTCCCGGAGGGTATTATAATTCTTACCTTGATAAGCACTTTAATTTTATCAACGATTTCAGAACGCTGCTTATAGGCATCAGTTCGGGTGTCCTTAACCTGCTGGGGTATCAAACTAAAACCAGTGCCGAGCAAATGCTGGTAGTAGGCCATAACATTGTGCATATCGGTTATGATTGCTTGGGTATTGCCGTGATGTGTTTTTTTGCCGCGTTCGTGATCGCTTACCCGGCAACACTTCGCACCAGGCTGATTTTCGGTATTGCGGGTATCTTATGCATCCAGTTGCTTAATATCATTCGTATTGTGCTGCTATCATTATACTGGAAGCACAACCATGCTTTTATATCAGACCACCACACTATATTCAATATAGTAGTTTACCTGCTTATAGGTATCAGTATATATTTTTACATTCGCCTCCAGGATAAACAACCCCTGCATGCAGCAAACTGATCTCTCTATTTATAATAACCATCCTTATCAGCCGGGCGGAAACGCATTTAAACGGCTGCTTTGGTATTATGTAAACGCTTTTATAATTAATACAGCGTGGTTGCCGTTCAACTCATTAAAGATAGGTTTACTAAAGCTGTTTGGTGCCCAAATAGGTAGTGGGGTAATCATAAAACCACGTGTAAACATTAAATATCCCTGGCACTTGCGCATAGGCAATTATAGCTGGATAGGCGAAGGTGTGTGGATAGATAATTTAACTACAGTAACCATCGGGAATAATGTTTGCCTGTCACAAGGCGTTATGTTACAAACCGGTAGCCATAATTATAAGAAACCGGCGTTTGACCTTATTATAGGCCCTATTATAATTGAAGATGGTGCGTGGGTAGGCTGCGGGGCCATTATCAATAAAGGAGTAACACTCGGTAACCATGCCATTTTAAGCAGTGGCTCGGTAACCAATAAAAGCCTGGAGCCATATGGCATATACCAGGGCAATCCGGCGGTAAAAATACGCGACCGTACAATGCAATAACCATGATGCTTACTAAGCCATATAAAATACATCACCTTATTCTATCTGTTATTTTTACAGGTGTTATTGTTTTAAATATACTGCTGCTGCTTAATCCTGCCGCAATTTTTCCCGACGCTTCATGGGGGTTCCAGGTATTACGGTCTATGCAACACGGCAGTGGCTTTAACATCATCACCCAGGTAAGCACCTGGGATATCTCAGCCAATACATCTGAGTTTAAGTCGTGGTGGTCGCCGGGGCAATATCTGGTGCCTGCGCTGTTTAAAACCCTTTTGGGTATCAAGTTGGGGCAGGCCATCAGTATTACCATAATCCTGTGTCAGCTATCTGGACTTGCAGGTTTATATGCATGCTTTAAAAAGGCAGGCTTTAGCCAAATGATCAGTGCCCTCAGTGTTGGGGTAATTTGCCTGCAACAAGCTTTTTTTAGCCCGTATATTTTTTATAGCGGCGGCGAAGTATTACTATTTGGCGTAATAGGCTGGTTTTTATACGGTTGTTTATCTGTAAAAAAGCCGGGCCCGGCATTGGTTGCATTTGTATTATTATCCGGCTGGGTGGGCTTTATCGCCAAATCCTCATTCCTGTGGATGTATGGCGCCGGCCTTATCTTTATATGGATACAACTTTCGAAAAACTCGAGCGCAATAGTCACATGGTTAAGAAACGGTTTTTGGATAGGCGTACCTGCGGTTTTATCCGTTGCCGTGATCTATTTGCTTTATCTTTCTAAAGGTAATAACCCATCCTCTCAATCGGGTGGATTAAGTTTTTCTGTAAACGCTTTTACTTTTCCGTTGGCTTCGCCGCTATTGGCGGGTTTCTCTTTTGATGATCTGGCCAATGGCTTCATCTTTCACAACGATACTATATTATTCAGTCCTGTACAGGCTAAAATGATCATCGCTATACTGGCTTTATTAAGTATGGCATTGGTGTACTTTATCTGTAAACGCTCGCCTTTTACGGCATACAACATGCTGATGGTGTTGGTTTACGGATTCGCTATACTATTTTTTGGCTGGGCATATCTGCGCAAAGCGGATATTTCATATGAAGGCCGCCATTTCCGTACGGTGGGCCTGGTAGTGGTTCCCGGGACTATTTACTTGTTCAGTAATAAAAACAGGATCTTAGGCTATATGCTCGGCACCCTGGTGGCCGTTATCGGCTTCTTTAGCATACGTTTTTACAGCCGCTCCTATATTGCCCTTAAACAAGATACCGCGCATGGGCCAATGGGTATAGCCCAACAGTTTATTGACCAGCCCAGCCTTAATTATATTCATCAATTAGATCTACAGAACCACAACGCTATTTTTGTGTTCCTAAGCCCGGACCTTGGCCTCGAGATACAAAATAACCGTATCATCACGCTTGATCCGCTCAACCGCGATATCAGTATCAACTTTGACGAGTATTTGCATAAAGGCCATGCAGGGCCGGTTTATATCCTGCTGCCGCATGAGTATATTGGTGTACGTGCCAATATGATATTAAAAGCTTTTCCGAGATATAAAGGCTTCTCGCTTAAAGAATTAAGCGACGATTATGTATTATATTTTGCCACACAGGCAAGGTAGCTTAACGGTTAATTTCTTTCCAAAGCAGATCTTTAAGTTCGGTGATCCCTTTTTGAGCTACGGCCGATATAAAGATGTGAGGTACATCTTTCGGCACTTCCCTCTCCATTTCCTCCTGTAATTCGTGGTCAAGCATATCCGCCTTGGTAATGGCTAAAATGCGTGGTTTGTGCATGAGTTCAGGGTTGTACTCGTTAAGCTCATTTAACAGGATATCGTACTCTTCTTTAATGGTGCGGTTAGTATCGGCAGGCACCATAAACAATAGCGTGGAGTTACGCTCGATATGGCGAAGGAAACGGATACCTAAGCCCCTGCCCTGCGAAGCACCCTCTATGATACCCGGAATATCGGCCATCACAAATGAACGGTTATCGCGATAGCTTACGATACCGAGGTTAGGAACCAGCGTAGTAAAGGCATAATCAGCTATCTCCGGCTTGGCGGCAGATACAACCGATAATAGTGTTGATTTACCCGCATTAGGAAAGCCTACCAAACCTACATCCGCCAGCAATTTCAATTCAAGTATGTTCCAGTCCTCACGGCCATCTTCGCCGGGCTGGGCAAAACGCGGAGTTTGTTGGGTTGATGATTTAAAATGCCAATTGCCCAAGCCGCCACGGCCGCCGGGCGTTAATATTTTGGTCTCGCCGTCGGTATTGATCTCGAACAAAACCTCACCTGTTTCAGCATTGCGGGCAATGGTACCCAGGGGTACTTCTAATATCTCATCACGACCGGTTTTTCCTGAACGCAAGGAGCTACCGCCCGATTCGCCATCGCCAGCGATAACGTGCTTACGGTATTTAAGGTGAAGCAATGTCCATAACTGGGCGTTACCTTTTACAATAACGTGCCCACCACGGCCGCCATCGCCACCATCGGGGCCGCCCTTTGCTGTAAATACATCACGATGCAAATGCGCGGAGCCCGGCCCGCCATGGCCCGAACGACAGCAAATTTTTACGTAATCAACAAAGTTAGATCCCTGAGACATGGCATTTAATTTAGTCGGAAAAGCTTTTAGACGGAAAGTCCGAAAGACAGCATGTCATGCGACTTACCGACTTTCGGACTTCCCGACTTACTGACTATCCTAATTATTTAATACTTAGCAATAACGCTGTTGATAGATGCAAAGATATCCTCTATTGAACCTATGCCGTTAATGCTGGTAAATTTATTCTGGTTTTGATAAAAGCCTGCGACAGGCGCGGTTTTATCATTGTACTCTTTAATACGCTTACGGATAACTTCCGGATTGGCATCATCCGGCCTGCCAGATGTTTCGCCACGTTTTAATAAACGCTGCTCCAGTTCCTGGTCATTAACCTCCAGTGCGATCATGCCAGATATGGCCGAACCCTTTGATGCTAATAGTTCATCTAATGCCTCGGCTTGTGCTACCGTACGCGGAAAACCGTCAAAAATGAAGCCTTCTGCATCTTTATTAGCATCAAGCTTATTGCTTATCATGCCAATAACAACCGCATCGGGTACTAACTGGCCCTCATCCATCAGCTTTTTTGCTTCAAGGCCAAGCGTGGTGCCCTGTGCAATTTCGCCGCGTAGCAAGTCACCTGTTGATAGGTGAATAAGGCCGTATTTTTCGATAAGTTTTTGTGATTGTGTACCCTTCCCGGCACCGGGCGGACCAAACAGAACTAAGTTAAGCATCCCTGTGAGTGATTAAAGTTAAAAGCCTTTCTGCATCTGGATACGGAAAGGCTTTAGAATTATGTGCACTTGTAGGGATTCGAACCCCAAACCTTCTCATCCGTAGTGAGATGCTCTATCCAATTGAGCTACAAGTGCGCTTTACTATGTAAAACACGCTATTGTTTAACCAATAACGTCCCGTTTTTAACGGACTGCAAAAATAGAATAATCTTATATCCGTTGCAAACTTTTTTATCAATTACTTTACTTTTTCTGCAATGGCATCAAAATCAGGCAGGTCACCGGCGTTCTCAAGTACCTCAGCATAAATTACTTGCTGCTGTTCATCAATCACAAAAGCCGCACGTTTGGAAACACCTTTAAGCCCAAAAACAAACTCATCATATATAGCGCCATAAGTGGTTGACACCTCTTTATTAAAATCAGACAGCAGCGGGAACTGGTATTTCTGCTCCTCTTTAAACTTAGCCAGGGTAAAAGGCGAATCAACCGAAATGCCCAGTATTTGCGCATTTAAGCCTTCATAATAGCCAAAGCTATCGCGCATGGTACATAACTGTGTGGTACAAACGCCGGTAAACGCCATCGGGAAAAAATGCAGCACTACCTTTTTTCCTGCGAAATCTGCTAATGATACTTCTTTCAGATCTGATGATACCAATTTAAACTGAGGGGCAGCCTCTCCTATTTGTATAGCCATGTTGTTGTTTTTTATGCAAAAGAAAGCATTAACCGCATATACCGGCAATATTTTTTAAATAAAGTTGAGTAAAATGCATCGTATAACTAAAAATTTAGTTTAACTTTATTTAACATATTGGTATGTAAAGGAACACTACTTTTATAAACGTAAGATAACCACCTAAATATCATCATCCACCATGTTCAAAAACCTAATAAAAATCGCATTTAAAAATCTGTTTAAAAATAAAGGCGTAACGCTCATTAACATATTTGGGCTGGCCCTGGGGTTGGCAAGCTGCCTGCTCATTGTATTTTATGTGGTTGATGAATTGAGCTTTGATAAATTTAATACTAATGCCAACCGCATTTACCGCGTTAATACCGATATCAGTTACGGTGGCAACGCAAGCTCTTATGCTATTAGCCCTCCGCCCCTGGCCTCGGAAGCAGCCAATAAACTGCCGCAGGTAGAAAAGGCAGTACGCATAACCGCTGCTACTGAAGTGCGCTTTAAAAAAGGAACGGAAAATATAAGCGAACCAAAAGTAGCTAATGTGGATTCTACGTTTTTTGAGGTGTTCACCTTCCCTATACTTCACGGCAATCCGCATACGGCACTTGCCGAACCGCATTCTATTGTATTGACTGAAAAGGCCGCTTTAAAATACTTCAATAATACTGATGCTGTTGGCCGCGTGTTAACGATGGCTAACAATAACGAGAACTTTAAAGTAACCGGTGTAATAGCTAACATGCCAGAGCAATCGCATTTTAATTATGACTTCCTGATATCAATGAGCACCAACGAGGGCAGCAAGGCCAACGTTTGGAACAGTTTTATCTACAGCACCTATCTTCTTGCCCGCCCGGAAGCTGACGCGGCCACATTGAGCAAAAGTTTGGATGCGCTTTTCCAATCGCACTTTGAAAAACAGCCGGGTTTTAATAAAGCGGCCTTCGCCAAAAACGGCAATTATGTACGTGTAAACCTCACTCCACTTACCGATATTCACCTACGCTCTAACAGGCAGTATGAACTGGGCAGCAACAGCGATATTACCCATGTGTACATCTTTTCGGCTATTGCATTATTCATATTGGTGCTGGCCTGTATCAACTTCATGAATATTTCCACGGCACGCTCGGCCAATCGCGCCCGTGAAGTAGGTGTGCGTAAAGTGCTCGGCTCGCCGCGCAAAATGCTGATTTTTCAATTCCTTACCGAATCTACTTTAGTAACATTGGTTGCCGCGCTAATTGCTGTGCTGGCGGCTTGGGCATTGCTGCCTGCGTTTAACAACATAGCGGGCAAAGCATTGAGTATAAATCTGCAAACTATTAAATGGCTGCTACCTGCTATTTTTTCAATAATATTAACTGTAGGCTTACTGGCCGGCGCTTATCCTGCATTTTATTTGTCAGCTTTTCAACCTATCGCGGTTTTAAAGGGCAAGTTATCAACCGGATTTAAAGGCAGCGTATTGCGTAATAGCCTGGTGGTGCTGCAATTCTCGGTATCTATCTTTTTGATCATTGGCACCATCGTAATTTACAACCAATTAAATTATATCCAGCAAAAAGACCTGGGATACGACCGCAGCCATGTACTCGTGATAAAAAACACGCTGGGGGTAGAAAATGCCAGGGCACTTAAAAACGATTTAAAGCAAATTGCAGGAATAAGCGATGCCTCACTGAGTGGCTTTTTACCAACAGGGACTTTAAGGCAGCCCAATTCGGTATTTAAAAGCCGCATACCTGTACCTAAAAATGCGGTATTTACAGAGATATGGCCGGTTGATGAGGATTATCTGCCTACCATGAGCATGAAGCTATCGCAGGGCCGAAATTTTGATGAGGGCAATATTTCCGATTCATCAAAAGTGATCATCAATGAAACCGCCGCCCGTGCACTGGGTTACGCGGCTAACCCCATAGGTAAAAGCCTTTACTACGAGCCGGAGCGCGGCGAGCGCGATACCGCTGTAAGAGAGCTTAAAGTTATAGGTGTGATTAAAGATTTTAACTTTAAATCTCTGCGAGATAACATTACTCCGGTAGTGATGATGCTTCAAAGCAATAACAACGCATTAAGCGTTAAACTACAGGGTGCTGATGTAAAACACTTTCTGCCACTAATTGAGGCAAAATGGCACAAGGCATCTCCAAATCAACAATTTGAATACTCGTTTATGGGCGAGGACTTTAACGCCGCCTACAGCACCGAGCAGCGCACAGGTCAGCTTTTCCTGATCTTCGCTACCTTAGCCATTGTTATTGCGGGCTTAGGCTTGTTTAGCCTGGCCGCTTATGCTGCAGAGCAACGCAACAAGGAGATAGGCATACGCAAGGTACTGGGTGCAAGCGTATCATCCATTGTAAGTATGCTATCTAAAGATTTTATAAAACTTGTTATACTGTCATTCCTGATAGCTGCACCGCTCGCCTGGCTGGTGATGCACAAATGGCTGGATGGATTTGCCTATCGCCAAAACATACAATGGTGGGTTGTCGCGGTAGCGGGCGCAGGCTCGGTGCTTATCGCCTTTGCAACTATCAGCACGCAATCATTTAAAGCCGCGGTGGCTAACCCTGCGAAGAGTTTGAAGAGTGAATAAAAATGACCAATGAAAATTAAAGATTTATTTCAAGACAAAGGTGTATTAAGGCACGGAATCTACCTCTATTCAAAAGACGTTGCAATTGAGTTTGTAAAAACATGTAAACAGCATAACATAAAAATATTAGGTATAGACGCTTTATTCATATCTGCTAAAGGCATTCAACCAAGCATGGATGACAGTGTTGATTTTACGGCACAAAACATCTTAAACTTTAAAGAGATTAATAGTTACGACTATGCGATTCGGTTTTTACTTGAAAGAGATCCAAAGTTTCTATTTGAGATTGTAATTAATGAATAAAACCATAGATGGCTTTCAGAGGTTTACCAAACCATGAAAGCCATCGTTATTACCCAACCCGGCGCGCCGGATGTTTTGCAGCTACGGGAGCGGCCTTTACCCGTCGTTAAACATAACGAGGTGCTGATCAAAGTGAAAGCATCAGGCGTTAACCGCCCCGATGTTGCGCAGCGCAAGGGAAACTATCCACCACCTGCAGGCGCATCGCCAGATATACCAGGGTTGGAAATTGCCGGTGAAATAACACAAATAGGAAAAGAGGTTACCCGCTTTAAAATTGGGGATAAGGTTTGCGCCCTGGTAAGCGGTGGTGGCTATGCGGAATTCTGCGCCGCGCCGGAAGGTCAATGTTTGCCTATTCCGGGTAACCTCACCTTTGAGGAGGCGGCTTCGCTGCCGGAAACCTTCTTTACCGTTTGGAGCAATGTTTTTGACCGTGGCAAACTACAACCCGGCGAATCGTTGTTAGTGCATGGTGGCAGCAGTGGCATTGGCGTTACTGCTATCCAGATGGCTACCGCATTGGGCAGCAGGGCGTATGTTACCGCCGGCAGCAAAGAAAAATGCCGCTTTTGTGAGCAGTTGGGTGCTGCAAAAGCCATCAACTATAAAACAGAAAACTTTGCTGAACGGATAAAAGAGCTTACCGGCGGCAAGGGCGTGAATGTAGTATTGGATATGGTTGGCGGAGATTACACGCAACAAAACCTGCAGATACTGGCAGAAGACGGCCGTCTGGTATTGATCAACACCATGAAAGGTAAAGATGTTGCGGTAGACCTTTCACTGATCATGCGCAAGCGGTTAACCGTCACCGGCTCTACGTTGCGCAATCGAGATGTTGACTTTAAAACCGCCATAGCAGCAAACCTTAAACAGCACATATGGCCACTGCTAACAGCCGGGAAAATTAAACCGGTCATCTACAAAACATTCACACCTACTGACGCTGCCGCGGCGCATCAACTGATGGAAGATAGTACACACATGGGCAAAATAGTGATCAAGTGGAGCTAACCGCCGCAAGCAAACCGCTGTAAAATACCTGTTACAAGCCCTTATGCAAAGCGTTGGCTACAAGGCAATAAAAAGTTCACACAAGTGTTTATTATTTTGCCAATAAACCTTAACTTTGCGCCTCTGAAATAGCAGTGCTTAGTATAAACACTATCTGTTTCATTTTAAATTCTTTAAAATACCAGGTTATATATGCCAAACATTGGAAAAATATCAAGGATCATTGGTCCGGTAGTGGACGTTAGCTTTGCTGATGATGCACATCTTCCTAAAATTTATGACGCTCTTGAGATCACGAAAGAGAACGGCCAGAAAGTTGTTTTAGAAGTACAACAACATTTAGGTGAAGACCGTGTACGCGCCATAGCGATGGACTCAACTGATGGTTTATTACGCGGGATGCCGGTTGTAGATACCGAAGCCGCGATTAAAATGCCTATTGGCGATAATATCAAAGGCCGCGTGTTTAACGTAGTTGGCGACGCTATTGACGGTATTCCAAACCTTGATAAAACCAACGGCCGCGCTATCCACGCTACGCCTCCGCGTTTTGAGGACTTGTCTACCGAAACTGAGGTATTATTCACCGGTATTAAAGTTATTGACCTTTTAGAACCTTACGCTAAAGGCGGTAAAATTGGTTTATTCGGTGGTGCTGGTGTAGGTAAAACAGTATTGATCCAGGAATTGATCAACAACATCGCTAAGGCATACGCTGGTTTATCAGTATTTGCTGGTGTAGGCGAGCGTACCCGTGAAGGTAACGACTTACTTCGTGAGATGCTTGAATCGGGTATTATCAAATACGGTGATGCTTTTATGCACTCCATGGAAGAAGGCGGCTGGGATTTAAGTAAAATTGATACCGAAGCACTTAAAGATTCAAAAGCGACCTTCGTTTTCGGCCAGATGAACGAGCCGCCGGGTGCACGTGCACGTGTGGCATTATCAGGTTTAACTATTGCTGAATATTTCCGCGATGGTGACGAAGACGGTAAAGGCCGCGATATATTATTCTTTATCGACAACATCTTCCGCTTTACACAGGCAGGTTCTGAGGTATCAGCACTATTAGGCCGTATGCCATCAGCGGTAGGTTACCAGCCAACTTTGGCAACAGAGATGGGTACCATGCAAGAGCGCATTACCTCTACCAAACGTGGTTCAATCACATCTGTACAGGCGGTATACGTACCTGCGGATGACTTGACCGACCCTGCACCGGCTACAACCTTTGCCCACCTGGATGCTACTACCGTACTTTCACGTAAAATTGCTGAGTTAGGTATCTATCCTGCGGTTGACCCTCTGGATTCAACTTCACGTATCCTTAGCCCTGCAGTATTAGGTGATGAGCATTACAACACCGCACAACGTGTTAAAGAGATCCTTCAGCGTTACAAAGAGCTACAGGACATCATCGCTATCTTAGGTATGGATGAGCTTTCTGAAGAGGATAAATTAACCGTATCACGCGCCCGCCGTGTTCAGCGTTTCCTTTCTCAGCCGTTCCACGTTGCCGAGCAGTTCACCGGTTTAAAAGGTGTATTGGTTGATATCAAAGATACCATCAGAGGTTTCAACATGATCATGGACGGCGAAGTTGACGAATATCCTGAATCAGCATTTAACCTTGTTGGTAGCATTGAAGACGCTATTGAAAAAGGCAAGAAAATTTTAGCTGAAGCAAACGCGTAATAGATACAAGAAATAAGAGCCAAGAAACAAGAACAGAGAAATATCTTACAGCTTGATTCTTGACTCTTGAATCTAACAAGACATGACATTAGAAATTCTTACACCCGATAAAAAAGTATTTGAAGGCGAAGCCAAATCGGTTACGCTGCCTGGCACTTTAGGTTTTTTTGAAATACTAAATAACCACGCGCCTATCATATCTACTTTAAACGATGGTAAGCTAACCGTAAAAGGTGCTACCGAAGAAGTGTTCTTTATTAAGGGTGGTGTAGTTGAGGCTTTAAACAATAAAGTAACTGTTTTAGCCGAAGGCATTACACACAAGTAATTAAAAACTTTTCTATAAACAAAAACGCCCGGGCAGTTTGTCCGGGCGTTTTTTGTTGTTTACCACTGGCACCAAAAGTTGCGACCAAACTTTTCCTGAACGCTCAGGAATTTCAATTATTTGTTAGAACCCAATAATTCAGCATTAATAACCATTGGATATGTTAATATAATAACTCCATTTATGTCTTTTTTTAGTTGGACATTACCTTTTGCTTTCTTTACAACTTTTGATTCAGTTATCCACCCGCTTTGTTTATCTACTTTTAAATTGGTTACAATTGTACCGGTTATACCCGATAAGCGCATATAATAGCCGTTGGTACTTTTAAACGTTCCACCGGCTTCTGGCCTTATAGTGGCATTCCCGGTTATATTGTAGGTTTTGTCGTCCATACCATTTAAGGTATAAATGGCAGTTGCATTGGCAGAGATACCCGTAGTTGTTAATGATACATTGTTAGTCCAGCTATCATTTATAGCGATGTCTTTTTTAGGGTATATCACAAATGCTTCCTGAAAATTATTTTTAATTGCGTTTTCCCCAAATGACTTTTGCATCTCATTTTTTAACCGGACTTTCTTTGCCTCATCAATAGCCGGAAGCCCGTCAAACATGTTCATAAATATATTATCCAGGTTTTTTATACCAATTATTCTTCCTGTTTTGCTTACGATTAGCGTAAAAGGTTTATTCATTACATTCCTCATCAGGTTTGATAATACATTTGTTGTATCGCCATTACTGTTAAAGGAGATGGTTTTACCCGGCACATCCATAGTCATATTTATATTTTTATAAGCTACTTCAAGGATGTATGCCGTATCCTGAACGGCTATAACTTTATGTGCTACTTTACCTACAATAGTTGATTTAACGATCTGGTGGGTATTATCAATTAACTGATCTATATCCAGCTTAACATTTGAAGTAAGATAATAAGTACTATCTTTTTGTAGGTTTAATTCAAGTTTTCTCTTTTGGCCGAAAGCAATAGTCGTACTTGCCAGAAGTAATAAGGTAAGGATTTTCTTCATAGTCGCTAAGATGCATAAATCTCATCATCATTTCAATCAGTCATTATCAGTTATTTCCCCATTTCACGCCGAATTTTGAAACTTTATTATGCAAGCATAAAATACATACCGAATACCGTTTTGAATTTTGGTATAGACATTAAAGAATTATATTCCATTTATTTATTAATTTTAAGAATAAATAATAATTAAATAAAATAAAACAGAATTATATTCTAAATTAAAAAATATTTTTTGCGCTATTGTGTTTAAAAAGCCCTATCCCTAACTTACAGAAATGAAAAACGCCCTGTTAAACGGGCTACTAAATTAAACGCTTAAGGCACACTGCCGAATAGATAATATGAGTTCGCAACAGGATAACACAAACGCTGTAGAATTAAACAAATACAGCAAAACTTTTACGCAAGACCCTACCCAACCCGCAGCCCAAGCCATGCTTTACGGCATTGGCTTAACCGATGAGGATATGAAAAAGGCGCAGGTGGGTGTTGCCAGCATGGGTTATGATGGTAATACCTGTAATATGCACCTTAATGATCTGGCCCAGTTGGTTAAACAGGGTGTTTGGGATAGTGATATGGTTGGCCTGATATTCAATACTATTGGCGTTAGCGATGGTATGGGTAACGGCACACCGGGTATGCGTTATTCGTTGATCAGTCGTGATGTAATTGCCGATTCTATTGAAGCCATTACCGGTGCTCAGTATTACGATGGCTTGATCGCCCTGCCGGGTTGTGATAAAAATATGCCGGGCTCTATCATCGCCATGGGGCGTTTAAACCGCCCTTCGATCATGGTATACGGTGGTACCATCCACCCTGGCCATTGGAAAGGCGAAGACCTGAACATCGTATCGGCCTTTGAAGCATTAGGTAAAAAGATAGCAGGAACCATTACGCCTGAAGATTTTATGGGTGTGATAAAAAACGCCTGCCCAAGCGCAGGTGCTTGCGGTGGCGTTTATACTGCCAATACTATGGCTGCCGCAATCGAAGCGTTAGGCATGAGCTTACCTTATTCATCAAGCAATCCTGCTTTAAGTGATGAGAAAAAAGCCGAGTGTTTGGCTGCAGGTAAAGCTATCCGCGTACTGTTAGAGAAAGACATAAAACCAAGCGATATCATGACCCGCCAGGCATTTGAGAATGCAATGGTAGTAATTATGGTATTAGGTGGTAGCACCAATGCCGTATTGCACATGATAGCCATGGCAAAAAGTGTTGGCGTAAAGGTTACTCAGGATGATTTCCAGGCTATTAGCGACCGGATACCGGTTTTAGCGGATATGAAGCCGAGCGGCAAATACATGATGACCGACCTGCACGCTGTTGGTGGTGTACCTGCCGTAATGAAATACTGTTTAGAACAAGGCTGGTTACATGGCGACTGCCTAACGGTTACCGGTAAAACCATTGCCGAAAACTTAGCCGATCTACCTGGTTTAGATTTCAGCAAGCAGGATATTATTTGGCCGGTTGAAAAGCCGGTTAAAGCCACCGGTCACTTGCAAATCCTTTACGGAAACCTTGCAGAAGGCGGTAGTGTAGCCAAGATCAGCGGTAAAGAAGGTGAGCGGTTCTCCGGACCAGCCCGCACGTTCGATGGGGAATTTGATCTGATAGACGGTATTACAAACGGCCGTGTTAAAGCTGGCGATGTGGTAGTTATCCGCAACGTTGGCCCTGTTGGTGCGCCTGGTATGCCCGAGATGTTAAAACCAACATCTGCTATATACGGTGCCGGTTTAGGAGCTTCAGTAGCGCTGATAACAGATGGTAGATTTAGTGGTGGCACACACGGTTTTGTGGTAGGCCATATTACACCGGAGGCTTACAAAGGTGGTGTTATCGGCTTAGTTAAAGATGACGACCTGATAGAGATAGACGCCACCACCAACAGCATCAACCTAAAAATATCTGACGAGGAACTGGCTGCCCGTAAAGCTGCCTGGACCCAGCCACCATTAAAGGTAAGCAAAGGGCTTTTATACAGATACGCAAAAACGGTAAGTAACGCAGCAGAAGGTTGCGTAACAGACGAATTATAGTCTGAACCCGAATTAAAGAATTTAAGAATTAACAGAATAAAACCGGTGCAATCATAAAAAGCATCGGTGTAATCTAAGTTCACAAATGGAAACACAAACAATCACACAGGAGATCGGCGAAACCACTGCAGCAACGCAGCCTGTTTCAAAGGAATTATCAGGTTCTGAGGCTTTATTGGAGGCACTGATAGTTGAAGGTGTGGATACCATTTTTGGTTATCCGGGTGGTGCAATTATGCCCATCTATGATGCACTTTACGACTATAGCGAAAAACTGAACCACATCCTGGTCCGTCATGAGCAAGGCGGCATCCACGCCGGCCAGGGTTATGCACGTACCTCCGGCAAAGTGGGCGTTGTGTTTGCAACAAGTGGTCCTGGCGCTACTAACCTGGTTACCGGCCTTGCCGATGCACAGATAGATAGCACACCATTGGTTTGCATCACCGGGCAGGTATTTGCGCACCTTTTAGGTACCGATGCCTTCCAGGAAACAGATGTAATTAACATTACCACCCCTATCACCAAATGGAATTACCAGGTTACGGATGCTACCGAAATTCCGGAAGTGATTGCTAAAGCGTTTTACATCGCGCGCAGCGGTCGCCCAGGCCCGGTGCTGATAGATATTACTAAGAACGCACAAATACAGAAATTTCAGTTTGAGGGTTATACCCCTTGCAACCATATCCGCAGCTACAGGCCAAAACCTATCGTTAGGCCGCAATACATACAGCAAGCTGCAGAATTGATCAACAACGCCAAAAAACCATTCATCATTTGGGGACAAGGCGTGATATTAGGTAGTGCCGAAAAAGAGTTTAAAGCCTTTGTTGAGAAAAGCGGCATCCCGGCAGCATGGACCATCCTTGGTGCCGGCGCTATCCCTACTGACCATCCGCAAAACGTGGGTATGCTGGGTATGCACGGCAATTACGGCCCTAACGTGTTAACTAACGAGTGCGATGTATTGATCGCCATAGGTATGCGTTTTGACGACCGTGTAACAGGTCGTTTAGATAAATATGCCAAGCAGGCAAAAGTAATTCACCTGGACATTGACCCTGCCGAGATCGACAAGAACGTAAAATCGACTGTACCGGTTTGGGGCGATTGTAAAGAAACCATACCTATGCTAACCCAACTGGTTGAACAACGCCAGCATACAGAGTGGTTGAATACCTTCAATGAATATACCCGCAAGGAAGTTGAACAGGTTATCCACGAAGAACTGAACCCATCAACAGAAGAAATGACCATGGGTGAGGTGATCAAACACCTTAACGAATTGACCAACGGCGATGCAGTTATCGTTACCGATGTAGGCCAGCACCAAATGGTAGCTTGCCGTTATGCTAAATTCAACAACACCCGGAGTAACGTTACCAGCGGCGGTTTGGGAACTATGGGCTTTGCCCTTCCTGCGGCTATTGGTGCTAAATTTGGTGCTCAGCAGCGCGATGTTGTCGCCATCATAGGTGATGGTGGTTTCCAGATGACTTTGCAGGAATTGGGTACCATTATGCAGACGGGCGTTAATGTCAAGATCGTTATCCTTAACAATAGGTTCCTGGGTATGGTGCGCCAGTGGCAGGAGTTGTTTAACCAGCGCCGTTATTCTTTTGTGGATATACAAAGCCCCGACTTTGTAACCGTTGCCAAAGGTTATGGCATTGCCGGTAAATCAATATCAGACCGCAGCGAACTGGAAGGTTCATTGAAAGAAATGCTGGCACATGATGGCTCTTTCCTTTTAGAAGTTTTTGTTACCAAAGAGAATAACGTTTTCCCGATGGTACCGCAAGGTTGCAGCGTAGCAGAGATCAGGTTAAAATAAGTAATGCCTCACCTAAATCCTCGCCAAAGGAGAGGACTTAAATAAAAAAGAGATGGAAAATAAAAATCAAGCCAATAATACTTCCCTCTCCCCTGGAGAGGGCCAGGGTGAGGCTAAGCAGGAATTTAACATCACGGTTTATACCGAAAACCAGATAGGTTTACTAAACCGGATAGCTATTATATTTACCCGCAGAAAAATAAATATCGACAGTTTAAACACTTCTCCATCAGAGATTGATAGTATTCACCGTTTTAATATTGTGATCACTGAGTCGGAAGAAGTAGTGCGTAAGCTAACCCGCCAGATAGAGAAGCAGGTAGAAGTACTAAAAGTGTACTACCATACCAATGCCGACGTAGTTTGGCAGGAGTTAGCGCTGTACAAAGTATCTACCGATGTAATTGCGGAAAAAGTTAGCGTTGAGCGTTTGCTTCGCGAAAATGGCGCACGCGCGGTAACTATCCGTAAGGATTACACCGTGTTTGAGGCAACCGGCCATCGCGAGGAAACCGATAATCTCATCAAAATTCTTCAGCCTTACGGCCTGATCGAGTTTGTACGCAGCGCCCGTGTAGCTATTATCAAGGATAGCGAAGGCTTCAACAGCAAGTTGCGCGAGTTTGAGCGCCTTGAACCGGGCGAAGAGGTGATAGAAAACGAATACCTTAACCAGGGACAAAAGGTGTTTACGATGTAAAAAGCACGTCATTGCGAGGTACGACGCAACCTAACAGGGCAATTATTCGGATATGATGAGATCGCCGCGCTACACCCGCAATAACACGCAAGAGAACAATTAAGTAACTATTTAAACGAACTATACAACTATCATCGGTGCAAATCATTAAAACAACCGGTGTAATCAAGTAAAAACAAAAAACAATGGCAAAACTAAATTTCGGCGGTACTGAAGAGAATGTAGTAACCCGCGAGGAGTTTCCTTTAGCAAAAGCTCAGGAAGTATTAAAAAATGAAACCGTGGCCGTAATTGGTTATGGTGTACAAGGCCCTGGCCAGGCGCTAAACCAAAAAGATAACGGTATTAACGTTATTGTTGGTCAGCGTAAAGATTCAAAATCATGGGATAAAGCGGTAAGCGATGGCTTTGTGCCGGGCGAAACCCTTTTTGAAATTGAAGAAGCTTTAGAGCGCGGTACCATCATTTGCTACCTGCTTAGCGATGCTGCCCAGATTGAACTTTGGCCAACTGTTAAAAAGCACTTAACTCCCGGCAAAGCGCTTTATTTCTCTCACGGTTTCGGTATCACTTTTAAAGAGCAAACCGGCATCATCCCTCCTGCTGATGTGGATGTATTTCTGGTTGCCCCTAAAGGTTCAGGTACCTCATTACGCCGTATGTTTCTGCAAGGCCGTGGCTTAAACTCAAGCTACGCTATCTTCCAGGATGCCACAGGTAAAGCACAGGAGCGCGTTATCGCGTTAGGTATTGCAGTAGGCAGCGGTTACTTGTTTGAAACCGACTTCAAAAAAGAAGTATATAGCGACCTTACAGGCGAGCGTGGTACTTTGATGGGTTGTGTGCAGGGTATCTTCGCTGCACAGTACGATGTATTACGCAGCAAAGGCCATTCTCCTTCTGAAGCTTTCAATGAAACTGTTGAGGAATTAACACAGTCATTAATGCCATTAGTAGCAGAGAACGGTATGGACTGGATGTATGCAAATTGTTCTACCACTGCACAACGCGGTGCGTTAGACTGGTGGAAAGAGTTCCGCGATGCTACTAAACCGGTATTTGAGAAACTATACGATAGCGTTGCTACCGGTAAAGAATCTCAGCGTTCTATCGACTCAAACAGCCAGCCTGATTACCGTGAGAAATTGAACGAAGAATTACGTGAATTACGCGAAAGCGAAATGTGGCAAGCAGGCAAAACAGTACGCAGCTTACGCCCTGAGAACCAGGCGGTAGAAGCGTAATAAGGTTAAAGCTTAAAGGTAAAAGGCTAAAGCCGATTATCAAAGCCAAACCACTATGTCATTGCGAGCGATAGCGAGGCAATCTCAGCACATCCAACAGGATTGTCCTCCGAGATTGCTTCGTTCCTCGCAATGACATATTTTTATAAAAATAAAAACCATGGGACAAACATTATTTGATAAGATCTGGGATGCGCACGTCGTCAGTAGCGCTGAAGGCTTCCCGGATATCTTGTACATCGACACGCACTTTATTCACGAAGTAACCAGTCCGCAGGCATTTGATGGTTTGCGTAAGAGAGGGTTACCGGTTTTCAGGCCGCAACAAACCGTTGCCACGGCCGACCACAACGTCCCCACCTGGGACCAGCACCTGCCCATTAAAGAAGAACTTTCCCGATACCAGGTAGATATGCTTACCAAAAACTGTAAAGAATTCGGCATCGAGCTTTACGGTCTGGGGCATCCTTACCAGGGTATCGTCCACGTTATAGGCCCTGAACTGGGCATCACCCGCCCAGGCGGTACATATGTTTGCGGCGACAGCCATACTTCAACACATGGCGCTTTTGGTGCCATAGCTTTTGGTATAGGCACATCGCAGGTTGAACAGGTTTTGGCTACCCAATGCCTGCTGCAATCGCGCCCTAAGCGTATGAAAATTGAAGTGAACGGTAAACTGCAAAAAGGTGTTGGTGCAAAGGATATCATCCTTTACATCATTGCTCAAATTTCTGCCGCAGGCGGCACCGGCTATGCTGTTGAGTACGCTGGTGATACCATCCGCTCTTTAAGCATGGAAGGCCGCATGACCATCTGTAATATGAGCATTGAGATGGGCGCCCGTTGCGGATTGATCGCTCCTGACGAAACTACCATTAACTACGTTAAAGGCCGTGAGTTTGCGCCAAAAGGCGAAGAGTGGGATAAAGCAGTTGCTTACTGGCAAACGCTGTATTCTGATGAGGATGCAGAGTTTGATAGCGTACTAAGCTTCCGCGCCGAAGATATTGAACCGATGATCACCTACGGTACTAACCCGGGCATGGGCATCGGTGTTACTCAACACGTACCTGAGACTGCTTCTTTAGATATAAAAGAGCAAGTATCATACAAGAAAGCCCTTGATTACATGGGCTTGCATGATGATGAACAATTGTTAGGCAAACCTATTGATTACGTATTCATCGGCAGTTGTACCAATTCACGTATAGAAGACCTGCGCCAGGTGGCCGAATTTGTAAAAGGCAAACACAAGGCAGATAACGTTACTGTATGGGTTGTTCCCGGCTCAAAACAAGTACAGGAGCAAGCCATCCGCGAAGGCTTGGACAAGATCTTTAACGAAGCAGGCTTCCCGCTTCGCGAACCGGGTTGCAGCGCCTGTTTGGGTATGAACGAGGACAAGATTCCAGCAGGTAAATACTGCGTATCTACCTCAAACAGAAACTTTGAAGGCAGACAAGGCCCTAATAGCCGCACCTTCCTGGCCAGCCCGCTAACCGCGGCCGCAAGTGCCATTACAGGCAAGGTTACGGATATAAGAGAGTTTTTAAAGGAAGAGGAATTGGTTTAACCACCATGTCATTGCGAGGAAGGAAGCAATCTCATAGGTCAATCCTCTTGAATGTGCTGAGATTGCCACGCTATCGATGCCAATGACACAAACGAAAACAACAATGGCGACTAAAATATTTAAACACATACAAACAACGGTGGTGCCCCTGGCAATCGAGAACATCGATACCGACCAGATCATTCCGGCCCGTTTTTTAAAGGCCACCACTCGTGAGGGTTTTGGCAATAACCTGTTCCGCGATTGGCGCTTTGATGAGAACGACCAACCGAAGCCCGATTTTGTGCTGAACAATCCGACCTACAGTGGTAAAGTATTGGTAGCAGGCAAAAACTTCGGTTGCGGTAGCAGTCGTGAGCATGCTGCCTGGGCCATTGCCGATTATGGCTTTGACGCAGTAGTAAGCAGCTTTTTTGCAGATATTTTTAAGGGTAACGCCCTTAATAATGGCTTGCTGCCCGTACAGGTAAGCGATGATTTCCTTCAAAAGATATTTGATGCGGTAGCTGCGGATCACACTGCTGAAGTGGAGATCGATCTTGAAAATCAGTATATCAAGATCTCCGCCACCGGCGAGCAGGAAAACTTTGAGGTTAACCCTTACAAAAAAGCCTGTATGATAAACGGCTATGACGATATCGACTACATCCTGAGCCAAAAAAATAAAATAGAGGAATTTGAAGTAAGGTGAAAGGTTAAAGCCAAAAGGCAACGACCTAATGATTCAATGACCCAATGACCGTAGAACAAAAAGAGATAAAACGCGACGGAAAAGGCACTGCAAAACTGTTTGATGAGCGCAGTTTGGCGGCTGATTATGCCACTTTACAGCCGCTATTAAAACAGGGGCTGCGCGTGCTTGATGTAGGTTGCGGTACAGGTGCCATATCAAAAGATATTGCAAAGCTGGTTGGGCCGACGGGCAGGGTTATTGGCATCGATAACACCGAATACTTTATTGAAAGCGGCAGGGAAACCTACGCTGATGTAGAAAACCTCGAGCTCTATCACGCTGATCTTTACACTTACGAACCGGAAGAGAAGTTCGACCTGATAGTAAGTGCAAGAACACTGCAATGGCTAAGCGATCCGCAAGGCGCGGTAAACAAACTTAAAAGCTTGTTGCAACCAGGCGGAACACTATCTATCCTCGATTATAATCATGAGGCCTTAGAATGGCAGCCTGAACCGCCTGCAAGTATGCGGAAGTTTTATGCTACCTTCCTAAGATGGCGCTCTGAGGCCGGCATGGATAATAGGATGGCTGATAGCTTACCAGAGCTTTTTATGGAAGCAGGTTTGCAGGATATTGAAGTACTTGAGGCAAACGAGATGTACAAAAGAGGTGAAGATAATTTTAAGCACAAGGCAGGCATTTGGTCGTCTGTTGCGCAAATGAATCAGATAGTTGATGAAGGCTACATCAGCAACACCGACCGCCTTAAAGCAATTGAAGAGTACAATAACTGGATACCAACCCACGCACAACAAATGGTAATGAAACTTAAAGAAGTGCGCGGAATTAATAAAAATTAACACAACAAAAATCCCCCCTTTAAGGGGTATGGTGGCATGGGAGTTAAAAAACACATATTAGTAATACCGGGCGACGGTATTGGCCCCGAGGTAACAACCTGGGGTAAAGCAGTTTTAGAGAAAATTAGTGCCGATTTTGGCCATGAGTTTACATTTGACGAGGCGCTGATGGGCCACGCCGGTATCGAGGCTACGGGTAATCCGCTGCCTGATGAAACGCTTGAGAAAGCAAAGGCAAGCGATGCAATCCTGTTTGGTGCAATCGGTCATATCAAATATGATAATGATCCATCTGCAAAGGTTCGCCCTGAACAGGGTTTATTAAAGATCCGTAAGGAACTGGGCTTGTATGCTAATCTTCGCCCTATCATGCTGTTTGATGAGCTTTTAGATGCATCGAGCCTTAAACCGGAGATACTGCGCGGTACTGATATCTTGTTTTTCCGTGAATTGACCGGTGACGTTTATTTCGGCGAAAAGAAACGCAGCGAAGACCGCAATACAGCTTCTGACCTGATGGTGTATTCACGCTACGAAGTTGAGCGTATCGCCATTAAAGCATATGAAGCAGCACGCGTACGCGGCAAGAGATTATGTTCGGTAGATAAAGCCAACGTTTTAGAGTCCTCACGCCTGTGGCGCGAGGTAGTGCAGGAAATTGCCAAACAATATCCTGATGTGGAAACCGAGCACATGTTCATCGATAACGCGGCAATGCAACTGGTTAAAAACCCTAAGAAGTTTGATGTGGTATTAACCGCCAACCTTTTTGGTGATATCCTTACAGATGAAGCATCGCAGATAGCAGGCTCTATGGGTATGCTGGCATCAGCTTCGGTTGGGGATGGCACTGGCTTCTTTGAGCCTATCCATGGTTCGGCACATGATATTGCCGGGCAGGACAAGGCTAATCCGCTGGCCTCTATCCTATCGGTAGCATTGATGCTGGAGATCAGTTTCGGACTAAAGGAAGAAGCCAAAAAAATCACCGACGCTATTGACAAAACCTTGAAAGAAGGTTACCGCACCGGCGACATTGCCGATGCCAACACCGATAAAGCGAAGATATTAGGCACCAAAGCCATGGGGCAAAAAGTGCTGGAGTATTTGTAGAAGAGTCCATGGATTATAGACCATGGACCATGGACTAAACGAAGTTTATGAAGTGGAACGCTGAATTATATGATAACAAACATGCTTTCGTATTTCAATACGGTGAGAGTGTGTTGGAAATGCTTAACGTTAAACCCGGCGAGCATATCCTTGACTTGGGTTGTGGCACCGGACATTTAACCAATGAGATACAAAAGTTGGGCGCGGTAGCAACCGGTATTGATTCATCGCCTGAGATGGTGAAGAAAGCACGTGAAACCTATGGTAATGTAGATTTCTTTGTAGCTGATGGAGCCGATTTTCATTTCGATGAAAAGTTTGATGCTGTGTTTTCAAACGCTACGCTTCACTGGATACGTAATGCGGATGCTGTAATAAAAAGCGTTTATGATTCACTTAAGCCCGGCGGCCGCTTTGTTGCCGAAATGGGTGGTAAGGGAAACGTAGCTAAATTAATAGCCGCTACCAAACAAGTGCTGGTTAACCACGGCTATAACAAGCAGGCAAAAACCGAGGTTTGGTATTTCCCATCACTTAGTGAGTATACCAGCAGATTAGAAGCGCAAGGTTTCAGGGTTACGTTTGCGGCACATTTTGACCGTAAAACACCGCTGCAGGATGGCGACCAGGGCGTAGCTAAATGGATAACCATGTTTGCACCATTATACCTCGTTGGTATACCTGAAGGAGAGAAGCAGCAAATGCTCACAGAAGTTACCGAACTACTTGAGCCGCATTACAACGAGAACGGCCAATGGTACGCCGATTACGTACGATTAAGATTTACAGCTATTAAAGAATAGATAAGTTGAGATGTGAGAAATAGAATTTCTCATCTGATAAAATAAATTATTAAAATGATGGAAGTTTCGAGGCTTAAATCTCAAATCTAACATCGCAAATCTAAAATTATGTTACACGATCCAAACCGCGTTTACGTTTTTGACACCACGCTTCGCGATGGCGAGCAGGTACCGGGTTGCCAGTTAACCACCCCGGAAAAGATAGAAATAGCCCGCGAGCTGGAAACGCTTGGTGTGGATATTATTGAGGCAGGTTTCCCGGTGTCAAGTCCGGGCGATTTCCAGAGTGTTGTAGAGATTTCCAAAGCGGTATCCGCCCCTACTGTTTGCGCGCTAACCCGTGCCAACAAAGGTGATATTGATGCCGCTATAGAAGCTCTTAAATACGCTAAACATCCGCGTATCCATACCGGGATTGGCTCATCAGACCAGCACATTAAACATAAATTCAACAGCACCCGCGAGGATATCCTGGAGCGTGCGGTTGAAGCCGTTAAATACGCCAAAAAGGCAGTGGAAGACATCGAGTTTTACGCCGAAGATGCAGGTCGTGCCGATGTAGTTTTCCTGGCGCAAATGGTTGAGGCCGTTATCGCTGCCGGTGCTACCGTGGTCAACATCCCTGATACTAACGGCTACTGCCTGCCTGACCAATATGGCGCTAAGATCAAGTTCCTAAAAGAGAATGTGAAGAATATTGATAAGGCTATCATATCCGTCCATTGCCATAACGACTTAGGTTTAGCCACCGCTAACTCTATCGCAGGCCTACAAAATGGTGCCCGCCAAATTGAAGGCACCATTAACGGCATTGGTGAACGTGCAGGTAATACCTCCATTGAAGAGGTGGTTATGGTTTTAAAAACCCACGCCTCAATGGGCTTGTATACTAATATCAACGCCAGGAACTTTTACGAAATGAGCCGTATGGTTAGCAGCCAGATGCGTATGCCGGTGCAGCCTAACAAGGCTATAGTTGGCGCTAACGCCTTTGCACACAGCTCAGGTATTCACCAGGACGGCTTCCTTAAAAACCGTGAGAATTACGAGATCATTAAGCCGGAAGATGTTGGTTTCCCAAGTGCGAGCATTGTGTTAACCGCGCGCAGCGGCCGCCATGCACTAAAATTCCACCTGGAAAGATTAGGCCATAAATTAGATAAAGACGAACTTTACGAAGTTTACCAGCGCTTTTTAACGCTTGCTGATAGCAAATTAGATATAAACGACGATGACCTGCAAGGCTTAATGGCAGCCGCGCCGGTAAAGAACTAAGTGATGGATACAGATACAGCAGTGCACCTGGATTTTGACGCAGCCTACGCAAGGCTGAAGGATGTGGTAAAACGTACGCCTCTGGAGTACAACCAGCGCCTTTCTGAAAAATACGAGTGCAACATATATTTAAAGCGCGAGGACATGCAACTCGTGCGCTCTTACAAGTTAAGAGGCGCTTACAATATGATAAGCCAGCTTACCGCAGACGAGTTGAGCCGCGGCGTGGTTTGCGCCAGCGCGGGCAACCATGCGCAGGGTGTGGCTTACTCCTGCAAAAAAATGGGCATTAAAGGTGTAATTTTTATGCCGGAAATAACGCCGAAACAAAAGGTTAACCAAACTGAGATGTTCGGCAACGGAAAGGTAGAACTGGTTTTAACCGGCGATACTTTTGACGACTGCCTGCGTGAGGCTTTGGCTTATACTGCAGCACATGGCATGACCTTCATCCCCCCGTTTGATGATTACCGCACCATTGAAGGCCAGGGCACTGTGGGTATTGAGGTACTGCAGGACCTGCCTAACCCCGAAGTTGCTATTATGCCTATTGGCGGTGGTGGCCTCGCCGCGGGGATGGGTACTTACCTTAAAAATATGGTGCCGGGTATTACGCTGATAGGTGTTGAGCCTGAAGGCGCGCCATCTATGCTTACCTCCATAAAAAATGGTGAGAACACTACCCTTGGCAATATAGACAGGTTTGTTGATGGCGCTGCGGTTAAACGCGTGGGCGAAAAAACCTTTACTATCTGCCGGGAGATACTGGATGATATGCTTACCGTGCCTGAGGGTAAGGTTTGTACAACCATTTTAAGGCTTTATAATGAAGATGCCATTGTGGTTGAACCAGCGGGAGCGCTTTCTGTGACTGCGCTGGATGCGGTTAAAGACCAGATAAGGGGCAAAAATGTAGTATGCGTTATAAGCGGTGGCAATAATGATATTGACCGTATGGCCGAGATCAAGGAAAAATCGTTGTTGTACGAAGGCCTTAAACACTACTTCATCGTTCGTTTCCCACAGCGCCCCGGTGCTCTAAAATTGTTTGTGACAGAAGTGTTAGGCCCCGGCGACGACATTACCCGTTTCGAATTCATCAAAAAAACATCAAAAGAGAATGGCCCTGCCCTCGTAGGCATCGAACTAAAAAATGCCGGCGACTACCCTGCCCTGCTGCAACGTATGCAGGAAAACCGTTTCGATGTAATAGAGATCAATAAAGACGCTACACTATTTGAGTATCTTGTTTGATACCCTGTTGGTAGAATTAAATAAGCTATAAAAACGCCGTTCAATTTATTGAGCGGCGTTTTTTTCTAATATTTTCATCGCCTCCTTCGCTGCTATCTGTCCGGATATCAAAGCAGGCGGCACACCCGGTCCGGGAACTGTTAGCTGGCCGGTATGTAGCAGGTTTTTCACGTGCTTTGCTTTCATGGCTGGCTTAAAAAAAGCGGTTTGCGCCAGCGTGTTGGCTAAACCGTAGGCATTACCTTTAAACGAATGATAATCGGCCTTAAAGTCATCCAGCGCATAGCTGCGTTTCACCACAATATTATCTTTTATGCTTTGGCCGGTGATGCGCTCAAACCTATCTATTAACAAATCAAAATATTTCTCCCGGATAGCCTCATCGTCTTTCAGGTCAGGGGCTATAGGCATCAGAAAAAATAGATTTTCGCTGCCTTCGGGCGCGCAGCCCGGGTCGGTTTTAGAGGAACAGCAAACATAAAACAAGGGCGCGCTTGGCCATTGCGGCTGTTTATATATCTCGGTTGCATGGCGGTCAAAATCCTCATCAAAAAACAGGTTATGGTGCTGTATGCTCTCTACCCTTTTATTGGTACCAATGTAAAATAACAAGCTCGAGGGCGACATGGTTCGGGTATCCCAATACCTTTCAGAATAATTACGTGCGGATTGAGGCAGTAAATGCTGGTCAGTATGCTCGTAATCGGCTCCGGAGATTACCATATCAGCCTCGTATGTGCCATTGCTGGTTTGTATACTGCTTACTTTTCCGTTAGCCACCTCCAGCCGGGTTACTTCGGTATTCAGCTTAATTTCTACACCCTGGCTTTCGGCAATGCTTACCATTGCTTTTACAATTTCGTTCATTCCGCCCATTGGGTACCATGTACCGAGGGCCAGGTCGGCATAGTTCATCATACTGTACATGGCCGGGGTATCTTTAGGCGTAGCGCCCAGGAACAATACCGGAAATTCCAGCATCTTTATCAGCCTCGGATTTTTAAAGTATTTACGTACGTGGCTACTCATGCTGGTTAGCAATTGCATGCTCAGGCTTTTACGTATCATTTGAAGATCTATAAATTCGGTAATGGAATGCGACGGGCGGAACACATAGTCGCTCATACTCACCTTATATTTATACTCGGCTTGCGCTAAAAATTCTTGTAAGCCCTTACTGCTACCCGGCTCAATGGACTCAAACAGTTGTTCAAGTTGATGCATATCGGCCGGCACATCCAGCAGGTCATCCTTTCCATAATAAATACGGTACCCGGGGTCCAGTCGCTTCAGCGTATAAAAATCACTCGCCTTTTTGCCAAAGAGCGCATAAAAATTGTCGAATACGTCGGGCATCCAGTACCAGCTTGGGCCCATATCAAAAGTAAAACCATCTTTTTCCCAGATACGTGCCCGCCCTCCTGGCTGATCGTTCTTTTCCAGCATGGTTACCTTGTAGCCTTCTTTCGCCAATACACATGCCGTTGCCAAACCGGCAAAGCCGGCGCCTATTACAACTATACGCTCTTTTATATCCATTTTTGCGTTCAATTTAAACAATTCCTTTCAAGTCGGTAAAAAACAATACAGTTTTCATTTTGTACATTTGGTTGATGAACCTATTTGACGCAACCTGTTTCGAATGCAGCAAAGTTATAACTAACAAGTATAGCACTTCGTTTAGCGCGGGCATAAAAGCTTTTGATAAACGTTTTCGTTACCCGGTTTACGCCATATACGGTTTTGTGCGCTATGCCGATGAAATTGTGGATACCTTTTATGGCCATGACCAGCGCGAACTGATAGATGAGTTTCAGGAGGAAACCTTTAAGGCTATTGATCGCGGCATCAGCACTAACCCGGTACTGCAGTCATTTCAACAGGTAGTTAACCAATATGGAATTGATAAGGATTTGATAGAAGCCTTTTTACATTCCATGAGAATGGATCTGGACAAGACTGAATATAATGACGACGGCTATAAAACCTACATATATGGCTCGGCAGAGGTAGTAGGTTTAATGTGCCTGCGAATATTCTGTGAAAATAATTCCGAATTATATGACCGCCTGGTACCTAAAGCCCGAAGCTTAGGTTCGGCATTCCAGAAAATAAACTTTTTGCGTGATATCAAGTCTGATTATGAAGATCGGGGACGCACTTATTTCCCTGAGGTAGATTTTAAACATTTTACCGAAGAAGATAAGAGGCAGATAGAGATTGATATTAAAAAAGATTTTGATGATGCGCTGCAGGGTATTAAACTGCTACCTAAAGGAAGCCGTTTAGGCGTATACGTAGCTTATATATACTACCTGCAACTGTTTAAAAAGATAAGAGCTACTTCGGCAAGTACCATAGTTGATAAACGCATACGGGTCTCTGACACGCAGAAACTGGGTTTGTACATGAAAGCAGTGGTACACCGTAAACTCAATTATATTTAACACACCATGACTGTAGTTTTAAATACTTACCGAAAATTATGGTTTACCGCATTAACGGCTTTAATAGCTTTGCTTTTTAGCACATCGGCATTTAAAGCTGATGACACATACGAGCCTAACCTGCACCGTATTCGTAAATTGCTGGTAACTGCCCTGGATAGTAAAAAAACTACCGATTCTTTATACTCACATTTATCAGGAATAAAAGACCGGTCGGCATTGCTTAATGCTTACATGGGCACTCTTGAAGCATTAAAGGCTAAACACGCCTGGAACCCTTACTACAAGATCAAGTATTTAAACGATAGCGAAAAAACATTTAAAGGCGCGGTAAGCGCCGATCCGCATAACATTGAGATCCGCTTTATGCGCTTTTCTATCGAGCATAACGTTCCTAAGTTTTTGGGCATTAATAAAAACCTAACTGCCGACAGAGAAGAAATGATCAAACAGATAGATCGGAAATACTATTCATCGGCAGATAAAGCCCTGGTGAAAACCATTATTAATTTCCTGCTGGAATCTAAACGCTGCACGCCTGCGGAAAATGAGAACCTGAAAGAACACTTAGCCGCCTTGTAGTGAAGCAGTACACCTATTTGATCATTAACATACTTACCATCTTTTTCCCTGTTGTGCTATCTTTTGATAAAAGAGTGGCCTTTGTGAAAACGTGGCGTTTCATCTGGCCGGGGATGGCTATTACAGGTATCATCTTTTTGTTTTGGGATGTACTGTTTACTATTTATGGCGTATGGTCTTTTAATGATCAATACATCATAGGCTTGCGTTTTTTTGGCTTGCCATTGGAGGAAATACTGTTCTTCCTGACCGTACCCTTCGCCTGTATATTTATTTATGCCTGCTTACATTATTATGTAAAGTGGCAAATGCCCCCAACTGTAGCTAAGGGTATATCTATCGTACTGATGTTTGTGTCTTTGATACTGCTTGCCGTATATCACAACAGATTATATACTGCCGTAACCTTCGCGCTACTGCCGGTGGTGTTGTTATTTACATTTAAAAAGCAATGGCTGTCCAAATTTTATCTGGCTTATATAGTTTCGCTGTTGCCATTTTACATAGTAAACGGTTTACTTACCTCCATACCGGTAGTATTGTATAATAACGCGCAGAACATGGCCATAAGGGTAACAACTATACCATTTGAAGATCACTTCTACAGCATGGCACTCTTACTAATGAACATCGCTTTCTACGAGTACTATAAAAATCGCAAGCCATTAGCCGCATGACCGATCTGCCTGTTTTTACACGATCTCAACTGGCGCTGCGTAACGGGCAGGATAAACCACAGATATGGGTGGCCTACCAGGGCATCATATATGATGTTACCGAAAGCCGGTTATGGCGTAATGGCAAACATTACGAACATTGGGCCGGCCAGGACCTTACCGAAGAACTGGCTGATGCGCCACATACTGCCGGCGTTTTTGAAAAATTTGTGGCTGTGGGTAAGTTGGGTTAATGAAAAAACGAGAGAGGCCAGTTTTACAACTGGCCTCTCTCTATATATATATTGAGTTTAGTATCTAATTATTCGTTTTCCGCATATATTGGTTTCGCAACACCGTTATCATACGCTTTCAAATTCTTTTTAAGCAATTTACGGGCTACGTGGATACGGGTTTTAACTGTGCCGATAGGGATATCCAAATGATCGGCGATCTCGTGATACTTGTGTCCTTCAAAATACATAGTGAAAGGCACATAATAATCTGATGGTAAACGGTCTAAAGCACGTTTAATATCATCCATCACAAATTTTGCCTCGCCTTGGTTCTTGGTTGAACTAAACACCAGGTTTGGTGAAGATATTTCATCGCTTTTGGTTACAAAAGTGCTCATTTTAACAAAACGGCGATAGTTGTTGATGAAAGTGTTTTTCATGATGGTATATAACCAACCTTTCAAATTAGTGCCTTCCTTAAATTTATTATAGTAAGTAATGGCTTTCAACATTGTATCCTGAACAAGGTCGTTTGCATCGTCGGCGTCATGAGTAAAGTGTAAGGCATATGACCTTAATGAACTTGCTTGACGTAATACCAGGGTGTTAAACTCAATCTTTGTCATTCTGTTAATGTTTTGTATTGCTATTTATACAAACACAATACCATGAATGAAAAGTTGATGAAATTACTTAGCTACACGCGGCTTATTATTAAGCTTAAGTAAACAATTCCCTTTCTTAATTTAGCAGTTCAAAACACTGTTTAAAAGCAACTTACACTATTCTGACAATAATTGCTTAGTTGAGATTGCCAATTAGGCATATAGGAAAGACACGCTGATATTAAGTTTTTGTAAACCGCCGCTAACTGCACAAAATAAAGTACACTATCCCGTTAGCGTATGATATTTACCTCACGTTGTAGCGAAACGCCAAATTTATCATACACACTGTCTATAATTTGCGACGAAAAGTTGTAGATCTCTTCACCGGTAGCGCCGCCGTGGTTTACTAAAACCAATGCCTGGTTCTTCCAGGTACCTGTATGCCCTACCTGTTTTCCTTTCCAGCCGCATTGTTCAATTAACCAGCCGGCAGCCAATTTTACCATACCCTCGCCTACCGGGTAATTTACCACATCAGGATGTTTCTGTTGTATGGCCTCAAATTCTTGTCGGGATATCACAGGATTTTTGAAGAAGCTGCCTGCATTACCTATGGTGGATGGATCGGGCAGTTTAGATACGCGTATGTGTGATACCACTTGCGATACATCTTTAATAGTCGGCTTTTCTATATTCCGATTAGCCAGTTCCTGCTCAATGGCACCATATTTTAAATTTAGGTGGGGATTGAGTGATAATTTAAACTTTACCAGGGTGATGATAAACTGCCCGGCAAGTTCTGCCTTAAACACGCTTTCGCGATAACCAAACTTACAATCGTCTTTGGTAAATGTATGGAATTGCCCGGTAGCTATTTCGAAAGCATGGCAGCTTTCAAATACATCTTTTAACTCCACACCATAGGCGCCGATGTTTTGCACAGGCGAAGCACCTACCGAACCTGGGATAAGGCTCAGGTTTTCCATACCGGCAAAGCCATGAGCAACGCAGTAATTAACCAGATCGTTCCAAATCTCGCCTGCACCGGCCTCAATATGTACATCATCGTGGCTGATGCGATGTTCAATACCTCGGATGTTCAGGCGGATAACCAACCCGTCAAAATCCTTCACCAAAAGCATGTTGCTGCCGCCGCCCATTACAAGGCGCTGCACTTTGTGCCACTGCGGGTCGGCAAAAAGCTCCACGAGGTCTGCCTCATGGTTGATCTCCGCGAAGTAACGGGCATTTACATCAATACCAAAAGTGTTAAAGTTTTTAAGGGATACGTTTTCCTGTATTTGCAGCATGCGGGCGAATTTCGGGAAAATTATTAGAAGTTGTTTTATTAGATTCGGGCTTGCTTATTATTAAAATACTTTAATGATTTCATTTAACAGGATCAGGGTTATTGATCATAATATCGTTATCGATAAGAAAAATATATTTTCAAAACGTTCAGCAAATATAAAAGGAGTCATTGAACTGAAAGAGACGATTCCAATTATCAACGTTTTTGAAGGTAAGGAGATCATACGCTCATACGTTATCGAACCTTTATCTTCAAACTACGACCTTAAAGGGCAGTTTTTACATTTTTCAATTTCAGTCCAGGAAAATGATGCAGTTATGATTGATGGAATTATATCAAACAGAAATGATTCCCATTTAGATTGGACTGATGAAAACTATGAAGCGGTAAGATTTCAACCTTTTTTTCTTAAATCTTCAGAATATCAAAACAAGCAACTTATTGGCAAAGGCTTGTTTGAAAGAGGATTACATTATCCCGGTACCATAACACCGGGGGGTGTTAGAAATATCTGCATTTGCGATTTCTGTAAAAAGAGTTTTACTCTACAACACATTCATTCTGGATTTTCAGAGTTACAATATTTTTACTCATTAAATAGCCAACATTCCCTCTTAGTCAAGTATGGCGAAATAGAAAATCTACCCGTGCAACTACAGGAGTCTATTGATGAAAAATCTTTAAAAGAGTTGGAAACTACTTTATCCGATTTTTCAAATGAAGGTTATAGGTATTATAACTCCCTTAATTGCCCACATTGCGCTAAACCATTTATTAATTTTGAGGAAAATAAACATATTAGGCCTGGAGAATACTATGCTAATAAGTTTATAAACAAAGAATTTTTGCACTATACTAAGTAATGCTTACTTCACAATTACTTAAACCACTTCCTACTCGCCACGAGCAAACCAAACTCTTCCGATGGGTGTTTTTCAGTTGATTTATGGTGTATCTTATGCGCCCTGCGGATGCCCAACAGGTAGCGGTTATTGCTTTTAAAGGCTTTAAACCGGTTATGGATAAACCAGTCGTGGAAAATGAAATAAATGATGCCGTAGATGCTTATACCTGCTCCTATCCAAAAGCGGTAATCTAAACTGATATGCCCGGCCCACATCAGCCATAAAGCCAATGCCGCAAAGCCAATGCTGAAAAGGTCGTTCAACTCAAACCAGCCATGGCGTTGCTGGTGATGCGTTTTATGGATAAACCAAAGCGGCCCATGGAACAAGTATTTGTGCATAGCCCATGAAAGTAGTTCCATTACAGCTATGGTTAATAATAATATACCGATGTTAAGTAATACCATTTAATTTTTAGCTAATGCCGGCCTTATTACATTTTCAATTTCGGCCACTGCGGCATCATGATTACCATCATAACCGGTTTTATTGAATATAAGTTTGCCTTGTTTGTTAAAAACAACGACGGTGGGATAGCCACCAAAACCAAATATATTGTCGGCGCACTTTAAGGGGTCAGAAGGGTTCAACCCATGTACGTTGGTTCCTTGCAATTCAAGCTTAGCATCACATCCAGGCAGAAAGTAAACCGGCAAACTAAAACTACTAAGCGTACTGAAGTACTCATACTGGTCGGTATACTTTTTTAGCGATGGATCTTTGGCAATAAATTTTTTCACCAGTTCCCTATCTGTACGGCTGATAGTAATAAAGCAAAAATTCTTGTTACCCTTGTATTTAGCGTAAAGATCATGCAGCATTTTCATTTCAAAAAAACATGGAGGGCAAGGAATAAACCAATTGTCTATAAACAGCACTTTACCTTTAGCCAGTTCTTTAAGTTTTACCACCTTACCGTTTATATCAAGTAACTCAATATCGGGCGCAGAATCCAGGGGAGCTTTTTTGGGGCCGTATACTTGGGCACTAACAAAACGGAGCCCAAACAGCATGAGCATTAAAACAAAAACGCTGAGCTTTTTCATGAGGGATAATTATATCTGATATAAAGTTATAGAAAAACAGGTAGCTGTAATAATGTAATACACCCGAACATGAGGCGTCCGATTCCGAACAATCAAGTAGTAAATTTATATACTAAATTATTGATAAACAGATAATTAATATATTGGCACAGGCTTTATCATAATATCAGTATTATCGCTTACAGCTATGATCAAAAACTATTTTAAGATTGCCTGGCGCAATTTATGGAAAAACAAAGTGTTTTCCTTTATCAACATTGTTGGCCTTGCTACCGGCATGTGCGGCGCCATTTTGATATAAAAGCATCATAGCTACAGGGCTTGATGTTGATCCGGAGTTTTTAAGCATGTTCAGTTTCCCGATGATCAACGGGAACAAGCGAGCCCTTAATGATCAGAAAAGCATCGTTTTAACTTCAAGCCTGGCTAAGCGAATATTTGGCGATGAAGATCCTGCTGATAAAATGCTGCGGATAAATGATAAAGACAATTACAAGGTAGCAGGCGTTGTTAAGGACCCTCCGGCAAACACGCAATTTCAATTTGATTACCTGGTATCAATAGTACCTCTGGTAGGTACTTCCGAAGCAAATAACTGGAGTAATAGCAGTTTTAATACCTATGTACAGCTACAGCCCGGTACCAATGTTGATGCTTTTGATAAAAAGATAATGGGTATGATTACCCAGCATGATCCGAATCTTAAATTCGGCATATTCTTACATCCATCAAAAAAGTGGCACCTTAACTCCAGGTTTGAAAATGGTGTTGCTGTTGGCGGCGCTATAGAAACCGTGCGGCTATTATTAGGCATAGCTGTATTGATATTATTGATCGCCTGTATCAACTTCATGAACCTTACCACAGCCCAAAGCGAAAAGCGCGGTAAAGAAGTGGGCGTACGCAAGGTGATAGGTGCGGGCAGGTTATCAATCATCAAACAGTTCTTAACAGAATCCATATTGGTTACGGCCATTGCCGGATTGATAGGAATTTCTTTAGTGCAATTGGCATTACCTTACTTTCAGGAATTAACAGGTGCCAAGATCTTTATTAATTATAGCGACCCATATTTGTGGCTTGCGGGCTTAGCGTTCATATTATTAACCGGTTTAGTTGCCGGCAGTTATCCGGCCTTTTACTTATCATCATTCAGGCCGGTTAAAGTGCTTAAAGGTTTGTTTAAAAGCCAGGCCCAGGTCATTAATCCGCGTAAGTTTTTAGTGGTTACTCAATTTACGGTGGCTATTGTCTTAATTATCGCAACTGTTATCATTTATCAGCAGATCAACTATGTTCAAAGTAGAGATACTGGCTATGTGCGAAACAACCTGATAGAGCATCCGATAAACGGAACGATAAATAAGAATTTTGAAGCTTTAAAAAACGACCTGATCAATAGTGGTACTGCTGTAGCAGTAAGCAAAACAAGTATGCCGGTAACGCTTGATGCCAGTAACGGCACAGGTTTTAATTGGGGCGATATGGACCCGGCTCACAAAAACTTAAATTTTACCAGGTTTGGTACCACAGGTGATTTTGTTAAAACTTTTGGCTTTAAACTGGTTGCCGGTCGGGATATCGACTTTAATAAATATCCATCCGATTCAAGCGCGGTAATGATGAACGAAGCGGCCTTAAAGGTAATGGGCTTAAAAGACCCGATAGGGCAAACTATATTAAGCGGTACAAACAAATTAACCATTGTGGGCGTGGTTAAAGATTTCATTGTCGGTTCTCCATCTCAGGATATTAATCCTATGTTGGTTTTTGGCACAAAAAACTGGTCAAACTCTTTAACATTTAGGCTCAATCCTCACAAATCGGTTTCAGCAAGCCTTAAACAAGCGGAAGCGATATTTAAAAAGTACAATCCGGCATATCCGTTCCAGTATCATTTTGTAGACCAGGCCTATGCTGAAAAATTTAAGAGCGAAGAACGTACGGGTAAAATTGCCTTCACATTCTCCTGCTTAACCATCATCATATCGTGCCTTGGCTTATTCGGACTTGCTGCCTATATGGCCGAAAGCCGAGCCAAAGAAATAGGCATCCGTAAAGTATTAGGCGCGGGGGTAGCCAACTTGATGCAGTTGCTAACGAGTGATTTTGTGGCACTTGTGTTGGTATCCGTAGTTATTGCAGCGCCAATCGGCTGGTGGTTTATGAACAAATGGCTGCAGGATTTTAATTACCGCATTCAGATCAGCTGGACCATCTTCCTATATTCCGGATTGGCAGCTGTTATTATAGCAGTGATAACCGTGAGTTACCAGGCTGCAAAAGCAGCGTTGGCAAATCCGATAAAAAGCATCAAGACAGAATAGGAGAATTTTGTTGAAATGTTGTAAGGTTGAAAAGTTGGAACATTAACTTGTTTAGTTATTTATTTTTTTATCATGTTCAAACTTTTTTAGGTAATCTATTAAAGATTTTGTTTTAGAAGAGAACTCTATGCTTTTGGCATAGAGTTCTTGGTATATCTGGTCGTCAAGTTTTCCTGCTTTGTTGAGGATAACTAACTTATTTCTAAACTCTCCTGACGAACCTTTGGCGTAAGCCAAATATCGTATGAAGTCCGGATTGTTGTTGTACTCAAAACCTTCAGCAATGTTATCAGACATCGAACAAGCAGCTCGTCTTATCTGGTCTTTCATGCCCTAGTCTGACTTTAATGGTTCAGAATCACAGAGCAAGTAAATATCAACAGCAATGGAAACGGCTATCTTCCAGATATCCAGATCTTCAAACCTACCGAACTTGCTCAAAACTTCACAACCTTAAAATCATCATCAAATTAACATTACAACTTTGCAACGTTATAACATTCCAACACTTATATAAAATCATCATCAAATTAACATTACAACTTTGCAACGTTATAACATTCCAACACTTATATATGTATAGCCCTGTTTTCAGTCGCTGCTAAGCAAGCTTCGCGCATGGCTTCGGTATAAGTTGGGTGGGCGTGGCTTGCGCGGGTCACGTCTTCTGCTGAGGCCCGGAACTCCATGGCAATAACCGCTTCAGCGATCATATCCGCGGCACGCGGACCTATCATGTGTACACCTAATATCTCATCGGTAGTAGCATCGGCCAATACTTTTACAAAACCATCAAGGTCGCCGCTTGCACGCGCACGGCCGCTGGCTTTGAACGGAAATGAGCCCACTTTATATTTTGTACCGGCTTCTTTCAATTGCTCCTCGGTGAAGCCAACTGCAGCAACCTCCGGCCATGTGTAAACTACGCCGGGTATCAGGTTGTAATTAATGTGTGGTTTTTGTCCGGCAATGATCTCGGCAACAAAAGTACCTTCATCTTCCGCCTTGTGGGCAAGCATAGCGCCTTTGATTACATCGCCAATGGCGTAAACACCTTTAACGCTGGTTTCCAAGTGATCGTTAACCGGTATCTTACGGCCACGTTCTTCAACGGTGATGCCAATTTTATCTAAGCCCAAACCATCAGTGTAAGCCACACGACCAACAGCTACCATGCAATAGTCGCCTTTAAGTTCTTGCTTTTCGCCTTTGGCATTATCAAAAGTAACGGTTACTTCTTTGCCTTTAACGGTAGCACCTGTTACCTTGTGGTTAAGGTAAAAATCCATGCCCAGTTTTTTAAGCACCTTTTGCAATTCGCGGCCAAGGGCTTTGTCCATGGTTGGGATAATGCCATCCATAAACTCAATTACAGATACCTTCGCACCCAAACGGGCATATACAGAGCCCATCTCCAAACCAATAACACCACCGCCAATTAAGATCAGGTGTTTTGGTACTTCGGTAAGCTTTAAGGCTTCGGTTGAAGTGATAATGCGTTTCTTATCTATCTTCAGAAACGGCAGGCTCGATGGTTTTGAACCTGTAGCAATAATTACGTTCTTACCGGTAATTTCGGTAGTCGTACCATCTGCTTTGGTAACTGTAATGGTATTTTTATCTTTAAAAGAACCTACACCCTGGTGTACGTCTATCTTGTTTTTCTTCATCAGGAAAGAGATACCGCTGGTATTGGCATCAACCACTTCCTGTTTGCGTTTGATCATCTGTCCAAAATCAATACCAAGGTTATCCAGCTTAATACCGTGCGTTGCAAAGGCATGGGCAGCATTGTGGTAATGCTCAGAAGAATCAAGCAGGGCTTTTGATGGGATACAGCCCACATTAAGGCAGGTACCGCCAAGCGTATTATATTTTTCGACTATTGCGGTTTTTAACCCCAATTGGGCACAACGTATGGCAGCCACATAACCACCAGGACCAGACCCTACAACGATAACATCATATTGCATAGTAGTGTAATTTGGAGGGCAAAGTTAAGCAATGTTTATAGCCTAATAAATAGCTATTTAATTAAAATCTGAAGAGGACATGTCTCCGCGTAAATATGATGTAAACAACCTTTGACATATTCACAAATGAAACAATGTTGCTTTTGTAACATCATTGCAACTTTGTAGCTAATTATCAATATACTTAGTAAATTACGCCCGTTAAACTATTACTGACCCACATCATGAAAAAACTCTCCTCATTATTACTGCTCATAGCGGTTGCCTGCAATCCGCTGTTTGCCCAAAGCAGTTACGTAAAAGAGCACTACACCAAAAAGGACGTTTACATCACCATGCGCGATGGCGTTAAACTTTTCACTTCCATCTACACGCCTAACGATGCCGCTATGGATAAAAAGTATCCTATTATTATGCAGCGCACCTGTTATAGCGTAGCGCCGTACGGCGAAACCAAATATCCTAACCAGGTTGGCCCGTCGAAATACATGATGCAGGAGGGATACATTTTTGTTTACCAGGACGTACGTGGCCGCTACAAAAGCGAAGGCACCTGGACCAATATGACGCCGGTTATCGATAACAAGAAAACCAAGAAAGATGTTGACGAAGGTTCTGATACTTACGATACCATCGATTGGTTGATCAAGAACGTGCCCAACAACAATGGTAAAGTTGGCCAGTGGGGCATTAGCTACCCGGGCTTTTACACCGCCGCGGGTATTCTGAGCAACCACCCGGCATTAAAGGCATCATCGCCGCAGGCACCTATCTCCGATTTCTTTTTTGATGATTTCCATCACAATGGTGCTTTCATAGAAGGTTACTTCTTTACCTTCCCGGTATTCGGTGTACAAAAAACCGATACAACTTCAAAAGCATGGTACCAGAACACTATGTTCAACCCGGGCACACGCGATGGCTACCAATTTCTGTTAGATCTTGGTCCGCTAAGTAATGCCGACAAGTACTACAAAGACAATTTCTTTTGGCAGGAAACCGTTAATCACCCAAACTATGATGAGTTTTGGCAAAAACGCGGCTTGCTTAAGCACTACAATAAAGTAAAACCTGCCGTTATGCTTGTAGGTGGCTGGTTTGATGCCGAGGACTTAACAGGCCCGTTGGCTATTTATAAAACTATTGAGAAGAAAGACCCTAACGCCTATAACACTATCGTAATGGGTCCGTTTGGTCACGGCCGCTGGTCGCGCGAGACCGGGCACACCATGCATAGCAATGTATACTTTGGTGATAGCATAGCAACTTTCTATCAGAAAGAAATGGAGCAGAAATTCTTTCACCATTTCCTGAAAGAGAATGGTGACAAAAATTCAGGCCTGCCTGAGGCTTATATGTTCAACACCGGTAAAAATGAGTGGCGCAAGTTTGATAAATGGCCTTCGCCAGATGCCAGCCATGTTAAATTCTACCTGAATAATGATGGCAAGCTTACCGAAAGCGCTCAAAATGGCAGTGCGGGCACCAGCTTCGTAAGCGACCCGCTAAAACCGGTTCCTTACACCGAGGACAATACTACTACTATGGGCTTTACACCTCACAACTACATGAGCGAGGACCAGCGCTTTGCCGGTCGCCGTACGGATGTGCTGGTTTTCCAAACAGATGTTTTAAGCGATGACGTTACCCTTGGCGGTGAGATAATGGCTAACCTAAAAGTAGCCACCACCGGTACAGATGCCGATTGGATAGTGAAATTGATTGACGTTTATCCTCCTGATGAGCCGAACAATCCTTACATGCCAAACAAGAATATCATCCTGAGCAATTACTGGCAAATGGTACGTTCGCAAATTATGCCGGCACGTTTCCGCAACAGTTTTGAAAAACCCGAAGCGATGGTGCCAAACCAAAAAACCGCCGTTAACTTCCACCTGAATGATGTGCTGCACACCTTTAAAAAGGGCCACCGCATTATGATACAGGTACAAAGTACATCGTTCCCGCTATATGCGCGTAACCCGCAAAAGTTTGTAGAAAACCCATACAAAGCCGCGGCAAGCGACTATCAGAAAGCCACCCATACGGTGTTTAATGATAGCTTTATTGATGTGGAGGTGTTGAAGTAGTTTAAGAGATTTACCACATCATGTCATTGCGAGGAGCGTGAGCGACGTAGCAATCTCATAAGCTAATTAAATATACTTATCCTATGAGTTTGCCGCGCTGACGCTCGCAATGACATCAATACATATTACTATTGCAATGAAAATTAGAAACTCAATATACGCCGGTATCCTTATTGCCGGTTTGCTTTCATCGAACGCCCACGCCCAACTTGGCGTAGCTAAAGAAACTTTTACCCGTGCAGATACCCTTCGCGGCTCGCTCACTACTCCATTGCGTACTTGTTACGATATTAACTATTATCACCTGGATGTGAAATTTGATATTGATAATAAATTCATCAGCGGCAATGTACTTTTTAAATACACTGCCACGCAGGATTTTAACAAACTGCAATTCGATCTGTTCTCTAATCTTAAAGTAGAGAAAGTAGTATACAAGGGCAAAGAAGTGCCCTACACCCGCGAGTACAACGCGGTTTTTGTAACCTTCCCGCAGACCATTAAAAGCGGTAGTAAGGAGCAGTTTACCGTATATTACTCAGGCAATCCAACTATAGCCAAACGTGCCCCATGGGATGGTGGTGTAGAGTATAATGTAGATTCGCTTGGCCATAAATGGGCATCAACGGCATGCCAGGGGATGGGCGCCAGTGTTTGGTGGCCAACTAAAGACCAGCAGGCCGACGAGGTTGATAGCGCCCTCATCAGCATCAGCGTACCCAATGGCTTAAAGGATGTTAGTAACGGCCGCCTGCGCAAGGTTACTAAATTAAAGGATGGCTATACCCGTTTCGACTGGTTTGTTGCCAACCCTATTAACAACTATGATATTGAAGCCAACATTGGTGATTACACGCACTACAGTGATACTTACATGGGCGAAAAAGGTAAACTCACCATGGATTTTTGGCCTTTAAGCTACAATCTGGAGAAAGCCAAAAAACACTGGGGTGCAAATGCTAAACCCATGCTTAAAGCCTTTGAACATTGGTTTGGCCCCTACCCCTTTTATGAGGATGGGTACAAACTGGTAGAAACGCATCACCTGGGTATGGAGCACCAAAGCGGAACAGCTTATGGCAACCATTACCAGAACGGGTATCTTGGTCGCGACCTGTCTGGCACAGGCTGGGGTTTGAAATGGGATTTTATTGTGGTACACGAGAGCGGCCACGAGTGGTTCGGTAACAACATCACCTCAAAAGATTTGGCCGATATGTGGATACACGAGAGCTTTACCAATTACAGCGAATCATTATTTATTGAGGATAACTGGGGTAAGCAGGCCGGGCAGGAATATGTGCATGGCACCCGCCTGGGCATACAAAATGATGGACCTATAGTTGGCCCTTATAACGTAAATAAGGAAGGCTCAGGAGATATGTACCCTAAGGGCGGCAACATGCTCAATATGATCCGTACCATCATCAACGATGATGAGAAATGGCGTAGCATTTTACGAGGTTTAAATAAAACCTTTTACCACCAAACCGTTACCTACAATGATGTGGTGAACTACATTAACGAGCAAAGCGGCATGAACCTATCGCCCGTATTTGAGCAATACCTGAAACATACCGTAATTCCTACCCTGGAGTTTGATACCATTAATGGCAAACTGATGTGCAGGTGGATTGCCGATGTGCATAGCTTTAACATACCGGTTAAAGTGCGGGTAAAAGGCGGCGAGTACCAGTTTATTAAACCGGGTAACCGCTTCTCGCCGGTAAACATTGCAGGTGCCACAAAAGACAACATTGAGGTAGACCAGTTTAATTATTACATAGGCGTACTTATAGATTAATTTAATCCCTAATTACGATCAATATCAAGGCAACCCTCGATATACAGACTTATCTGTATATCGAGGGTTGCCTTGCCGTTTTACGCCCTTGTCGGCGAATGCATGATGCATATGCTAATTCAAACCGTAGTAAACGCCAATATTTATTTTCTCTTTTGTGCAACTTTTTTGTTGCAAAAGCATCTAATAGGTTAAACACTAAAGAGATGAAGAAACTAAAAACCTTATTACTGGCAGCCTTTCTGTTAGTTGGAGCTGTCATCGCCAGGGCCGAAGTACAGGACAGGCACCTATCCGGCTTTAACGCTGTAAACGCTGCCGGTTCATATGATATATACATTACCCAGGGCTCAACCGAATCTGTTAAGGTAGATGCTCCCGCAGATATGATCAGCAATATTATCACAGAGGTAAAGGTCGGTGTACTTAAAATACATCCCAAAAGCAATAATTACTATTGGAACAACGATAAAAAGGTGACCATTTATGTAACCCTCATTAATGTGAACGAAGTAAATGTGGGTGGTTCAGGAAATGTATATTTTAAGAACGGCTTGAAGGCGCCATCATTAAAATTAGGTGTAGGTGGTTCAGGTGATATACAAGGTAAAATAGAAGTGAAAGAATTAATGAGCAGTGTAATGGGTTCGGGTGATATCAATATTGCCGGCCATGCGGATGCCGCGAGTATATCGGTTTCAGGCTCCGGCGATTTCAACGCGCAAGACCTGGCGACAGGCTCAACAAAAATAAGGGTTTCAGGCTCGGCAAGCGCACGCGTAAATGTGAGTGATAACCTTGATGCGGCAGTTACCGGTAGTGGTGATATTCATTATACAGGCACCGTAAAAAACATATCTTCCCACCAATCTGGCAGTGGCAGCATCAGCCGTATGTAAGCATTGGCATATCTTAAAATAATAAAGGCCTTGAAATATTCAAGGCCTTTATTATTTGATATCGCTGTAGCTTATTAAGCTAATTGTTTGCTCAATTTATCGGCAAGTACTGATTTTGGCACTGCGCCAATTTGCTTGTCAACAATTTCGCCACCTTTAAAGTATAATAAGGCAGGGATATTGCGGATACCATACTTCATTGAAATGCCGGGGTTGTTATCTACGTTAACTTTACCTACAACGGCTTTGCCTTCGTAGTCTTTAGCTAATTCTTCAACAACAGGGCCAACCATTCTACACGGACCGCACCACTCTGCCCAAAAGTCAATTAACACCGGTTTATCTGATTTAAGGACAAGTTCCTCGAAGTTCGCATCAGTTATTTCTAAAGCCATGATTTCTGTTTTTTAAATAATGTTATACAAATATATAGTAATCAAAACACTTGCCACAACACCCGGCCTGACAATGTGACAATAAGATTATCAACAACTACAAACCTGACAGAGGCTTTGTTTTATAGATAGCCGAAAGGGTTACTTTTTGTGTGGAAAACGTATTCATATAAAAACGTGGGTCATGGAATTTTTGGTATTACTGTTGGCGCCTGTATTACAAATCACTTTATCCGCTTTAAAGATAACCGGTAAGCTGAAACTGAAATTGGGTATTGTAGCCGCCCTATGCTTTGCGTTAGGTATAGTAATGTGCTTTGCTTCAATGAAGATGGTACTGGACCAACTGGCTGAAAGACAATATCACTGTGGCATGCCTGCAGTTGGGGCTTTCATAGTCGGTTTAATAATCACCTTTATTACGGTGCCCTTAATATGGGTAACATCTTATACTAAATACAGGGTAAAGAATAAAAGCCAACACACTAACCATTTAGAACACCCCGTTGCGCTATAACCTTAATAAAGTTAGCTTATGCCAATACCGCCCTGGCGTTGGTTACATTGTAAATATCCTCCATCAGGTCGTCGCTTGGGCTTACGCGGTAGAGTTTCGAGAACAGGTCAACAGACATGGCTTCTTCACCATCCATGATCTTAAAGCGCAACTGGCAGCTTTTAGCCGGGTACTTCTCGTTGTTCTGGTTAATTACCTCTACCAGGTTATCCAGTAACTGGTTGTTCAGGTTGCGTACATCCAGGCATACAGTTAACGATTTACTCAGCTTATCGCGCATTTCAGACAGCAGGCTGATAGAAGTTACCCGCAGATCCCAGTTATCCTTCTGCCTGAACTTCTCCTCTATATTACCCTTCACATGCAGGAAATAGCCGTCAACCATCATGTTGCGGAACTTCACATAATCATCGCCAAAAAAAGCAAATTCGTACGAGTCGTTATAATCTTCGAGCATAAAGGCACCAAAGGGCTTGCCCATTTTGGTAAAACGGTGCTGCACGCCTGATACCAGGCCGCCTATACATATTTCACCGCGTTTGCGTAATTCGGCAAACTTAGCCATCACCTCTTCGCCACCCTCTCCCGAGCGTGCTTTTTGTAGAATCTTAAGCTCGGTAATGGTGGTATTACAATACTTATCCAGTTCCAAGCGGTAATTATCCAGCGGGTGACCAGTAAGGTATATTCCTATAACATCCTTCTCATACTTCAGTTTCTCTATCAGGCCCCACTCCTCGCACTCGGGCATAGCTGGCTCGGGGATATAGGAAGCAACGGCGCCACCAAATAGCGATGCCTGTGAGCTATTCTGCGTGTTCTGATAATCGTTAGCGTATTTTATAAGCCGCTCTACACCGGTAAGCAAACCATTCTCGGTTTTAGCGAAGAACTGGGCACGCTTTAAACCAAAGCCATCAAATGCACCGCCGTATACCAGGTTTTCGTATGATTTACGGTTAACGTTACGCGTATTGGAACGCTGCGCAAAATCATAAACAGATTTATATGGGCCATTCTCTATACGCTCTTCGATAATACTTTCAACCGCCTTTTCGCCTACACCCTTTACACCTGCCAAACCAAAACGGATAACCCCTTTGGCATTGGCGGTGAACGACATGTAACTCTCGTTAATATCCGGACCTAATACCTCAATACCCATGCGGCGGCACTCTTCCATAAAGAAAGTGATCTTCTCCATGCTGTTCTGGTTGTTCAAAACCGCTGCCATGTATTCGGCAGGATAGTGCGCTTTCAGGTAAGCGGTTTGGTAAGCCACAAAGGCATAACAGGTAGAGTGCGATTTATTGAAAGCATATTGCGCAAAAGCTTTCCAGTCCGTCCATATCTTGGTGAGTTTATCTTTAGGGTGGCCTTTGGCCATAGCCCCTTCCATAAACTGCGCCTCCATTTTATTAAGCACTTCAATCTGCTTCTTACCCATTGCCTTACGCAATACGTCGGCATCACCTTTACTAAAGCCCGCCAATTTTTGCGATAGAAGCATCACCTGCTCCTGGTACACGGTAATACCATAAGTTTCGCCCAGGTACTCTTCCATATCCGGCAGGTCGAATACGATTTCTTCCTGGCCGTGCTTACGCTTGATAAAGTTAGGGATGTACTCTATCGGGCCCGGGCGGTAAAGGGCGTTCATGGCAATTAAGTCCTCAAACTTATCGGGCTTAAGGTCGCGCAGGTACATTTGCATACCGTCACTTTCAAACTGGAAAGTACCGTTGGTATCACCACGCTGATAAAGCGCATAAGTTTTCTCATCATCCAGCGGGATGTAATCAATATCAATCTCTACCCCGTGGTTCTGCTTAATAAGGCGCAGCGCATCCTTAATAATGGTAAGGGTTTTCAGGCCCAAAAAGTCCATCTTGATAACGCCCGCGTCTTCAATTACACGGCCATCGTACTGGGTAACCAACAGGTCAGAGTCTTTTGCCGTGGCTACCGGTACAATTTCCGTTAAGTCGTAAGGTGCAATGATGATACCCGCCGCGTGTACACCCGTATTACGTACCGAGCCTTCCAGCTTTTCCGCCTCACGCAGTACCACACCTTTCAGGTCGTTTGATTTGTATATCTCCTGCAGCTCCGGTACCTGTTCAATGGCGGTTTTGAGGTTAATACCCAGCGTTTCGGGCACCAGCTTCTTCAGCGCGTTCACATCGCTCAACGGCATATCCAGCACGCGGCCTACGTCCTGTATACTGGTGCGGGCAGCCATGGAGCCATAGGTGATAATCTGTGCTACCTGGTTCTTGCCGTACTTATCCACTACGTAATCAATCACCTTTTGGCGGCCCGAATCGTCAAAATCCGTATCAATATCGGGCATTGACTTACGATCGGGGTTCAGGAAACGCTCAAACAGGAGGTTATACTTTAACGGGTCGATATTGGTAATACCAATACAATAGGCCACTACAGACCCCGCAGCCGAACCGCGGCCGGGGCCGATGAACACGCCCATATCGCGACCAGCCTTAATGAAATCGGCAACGATAAGGAAGTAACCCGCGAAACCCATGGTACGGATGGTGAACAGCTCAAAGTTGATGCGCTCCTCTGCCTCCGGGCTAATGTCTTTATAACGCTCCTTAGCTCCCATAAAGGTAAGGTGCTTAAGGTATTCCCACTGGTTAAGGGTATCGGCATCGGGCGTGCTTTCGCTGTGTATCTTAAATTCTTGTGGTATAACGTAGTTGGGTAATAGTATGTCCCTTTTCAGTTTAAGGGTTTCTACCTTATCCACTATCTCGCCTGTATTATCTAATGATTCCGGTATATCATGGAACAGCTTACCCATTTCGGCCTGCGTTTTAAAGTAAAACTGGTCGTTAGGGAAGCCGAAGCGATAGCCTTTACCACCTTCTTCGTCGGTAGCTATGGGCGTACTTTGCATGTCGCCGGTATTTACGCAAAGCAAAATATCATGCGCGTTAGAGTCCTGCTGATCTACATAGTGCGAATCGTTAGAGCAGATCACCTTAACGCCGTACTTCTTGGCAAATTTTAACAACGTGTTGTTAATGATCTCCTGCTCATGGATCTCGTGGCGTTGCAGCTCTATGTAGTAATCCTCGCCAAACAGATCCAGCCACCATTTAAACTCTTTTTCGGCGGCTTCTTCGCCATCCCGCAAAATAGCCTGAGGAACGGACGCTCCGATACAACAGGTAGTGGCGATGAGGCCTTTATGGTATTTAAGGATGAGTTCCTTATCAATACGGGGCCATTTGCTGTAAAGGCCCTCCATATAACCTAAAGAACACAGCTTAACCAGGTTTTTATAACCTTCGGGGTTTTTAGCCAGGAACAGTTGGTGGTAGCGCTTATCTTTTTTTTCTTTGGTAAACTGCTTAACATGGCGATCATCAACCACATAAAATTCGCAACCAACTATCGGTTTAACATTGTGCTTACCCGCCTCGGCCACAAACTTAAATACGCCAAACATGTTACCGTGGTCGGTAATGGCCAGGGCCTTCATGCCATCGGCAGCAGCTTTTTTGTAAAGCTTACTGATATCGGCAGCGCCATCAAGCAGCGAGAATTGGGTATGTACGTGTAAGTGGGAAAAATCGGGCATAACAACAAAATCCTTAGGATCACAAAGCTACCAAAAACTAAGGTTTTAAATTGATTTTCCGTAACCTTTAACCTATAAAATTAAGGGGCTAAAGCGTTTATTTTTTCAAAAAGATATAAACACCCTTTACAGCTGTAAAAAACGCCAAATTATCGTACTAAGAAAAAACAATTCCTTCCGGCTATACGTTACCCAACGGAATATACCCCCATTACATCAAGTTACGCTTATAAAACAGGTAACCCTAACCTTTACAGATTTTGGAACGATTTGGACGTTTAGCCCTTAAAATAATCCTTTGGATAATAGCCAGTGTAATACTGCTTGTACTGCTGATTGTTATTCTTATACAGGTACCCGCTGTGCAAAATTTTGCCAAAGACAAGGCGGTTACCTTTCTGCAAAATAAAATACACACTAAGGTTGAGATAGGCCACATTAGCCTCGGCTTGCCAAAAATGCTGGTTTTGGAAAATGTGTATTTTGAGGATCAGAAAAAAGACACTCTTATTGCCGGCGATAAGTTGAAGGTGGATATCTCTATGATGAAATTATTGAAAAATAAGGTAGAGATCAACGAAATTAACCTGCAGGGCATAACCGCTAAAGTTAGCCGTGACGCCGACAGTACCTTTAACTTCGACTATATTATTAAGGCCTTTGCCGGAGAGCAAAAGAAAGAACCCAAGCCTGAAGACACTACCTCTACAATGAAGTTCTCGGTTGATAAGATCATCCTTGACCGCATTAACCTGTCTTATAAGGATGTTACGACCGGCAATGATGTAAAATTTTTGTTGGGTCACTTTGATACCCGTATAAAAGATTTTGACCTCGACAAGATGAAGTTTACCATCCCCAGGATCAACCTGAGCGATGTAAACGCGCGCATTATTCAAACCCCGGCGGGCTCCTCCATCAAACAGGCAGCCACAATTGATACGGCAATCAAACCGCTTAATCTTGATCTGAAACTGGGTGATATAGCCATACAAAGAGTAAAGGTTGATTATCGCAGCAGCGAAATGAAGACCAATGTAAACCTGGGAAAATTCCTGGTGAGTATCAACGATATTGACATGAAGAACCAGCATGTGGGTATCAAATCTATCCAGCTGGATGAAACCACTGCCGGCCTGTTGTTTGAGAAACCTAAAACCGTTGCCCAGGCCGTTGAAAAGACTGTTAAAAAGATTGATACGCTGGCCTCACGCACACAAGCCAAAGGCTGGACGGCTTCGCTGGATAAAATAACGCTCACTGACAACCATATAAAGTTTGACAACAACGCGCAAAAAGCCCTGCCCCGCGGCCTTGATTTTGCGCACATGGATATTAAAAACTTAAATGCCGATGTAGAAAAGTTGGCCTATTCGCCGGATACCATATCGGGCAAGGTAAACTCATTTACCTTTAGCGACAAGAGCGGCTTTGAAGTGAACAAGTTCCAAACTTCGTTCCTGTACGGGCCTAAAAATGCCTACCTTAAAGACCTGCTGCTGGTTACCCCGCGTTCGGTCATTCAGAAAGACCTGCAGGTGGGCTACCCATCTATTGAATCGCTTACCAAAGATTTGGGTAAGCTAAGTATTAACGCTAACCTGGATGGCAGCAAACTGAGCCTGAAAGATGTGCTGTTACTCGTGCCCACTATGGCTTCAATGGAACCGTTTAAGTCTTCGCCAAACTCAACCATCAAGATCAATGGCCGGGTAAACGGCACGGTAAATAACCTGCGTATACCAAGTTTAGAAGTTAGCGGGTTTGGCAATACCTATGTTAAAGCTTCGGCCACCATGCGCGGCCTACCGGATGTAAATAAAGCCTACTTCGACCTCAACATAACTGATTTCCGCACCACTCGATATGATATTGCCCGTTTGGTACCCAAAGGTACGATCCCGCCAAATGTAAGTATCCCCGAGAACATGAACCTTAAAGGCACCTTTAAGGGCAGCATGAAAAACTTTAACACCCAAATGGCGCTGCGCAGCAGCTATGGCGCGGTTGACCTTAACGCGCAAATGAAAAGCGGCGCCCGCAAAGGCAGCGAAACTTATACGGCCAATGTAAAGGCCAACAACCTAAACGTAGGCGCGCTAACCAAACAGCCCCAAATGGTAGGCTTTGTTACCATGCGTGCCAACATCAGCGGCGCAGGTTTAGACCCTAAAACGGCCAGCCTTAAATTTAATGGCAATGTAGTGAGTGCCAATGTTAAAGATTATACCTACCGTAACCTGGTGATGAACGGAACGGCCCGCAATGGTGCCTATACCGCTAAAGCCACTATGCGCGACCCTAACATCAACTTTACGCTTGATGCAAAGGCCAACCTTAATAAAAAATATCCGGCGGTTAACGCTACGTTGAATGTGGACAGCATTGACCTGCAAAAGCTCAATTTTGTTAAAGCCCCTATGCGCTTTCACGGTAAGATCGTAGCCGATGTACCTACTGCCGACCCGGATTACCTGAACGCCAATATATTGGCTACCAATCTGCTTATAGTAAACAAAGGCGAACGCATAGCGCTTGACTCTATCAGTCTTATTTCTACCGCCAATGCAGATAGCAGCACCTTACGCCTTAAAACGCCGATGCTGTACGCCCACATGAACGGCAAATACAAACTCACACAGATAGCTCCTGCCATACAGGATGTGATCAATAAATACTATGACATGAACCTGGCCAGCGGCACTAAAGCGGCGCCCAAGGTAAAATACTCACCGCAGCAATTTACCTTTGACGCCCGCCTGGTTAAAACACCGCTGGTAACCAAATTTGCGCCTGATCTAAAACAGTTGGATCCGGTACTATTTACCGGCAAGTTTAACAGCGCTACCGGAGAACTGGTGGTAAATGGTGTTGCACCAAAAGTAATATATGGTACCAATACCGTTAATAATTTAAAGCTGGGTATAAACACCGGGAACAACGCGCTTAACTATAGCCTAACGGTTGATGAAGTAAAGGTGGGCTCATCTTTAGATCTGCTATATACCAGCATTACCGGCGCTGCGCAAAACAACAAACTGGGTATCAGCCTGCAGGTACGCGATAAAGAACGTAAGGAACGCTATCGGGTTGCCGGTGAGTTTAGCGCCATGCCTGATGAATACCAGTTCAGCTTTTTAAAGGACGGGCTCCTGCTTGATTATACCCCATGGGCTGTTAATGCCGATAATGCCCTGCAGTTTGGTAATAAAGGCATATTAGCGCGTAACTTTAGTATCACCAACAACAACCAGGTGTTAAGCGCCAACAGTTCGGGCGGCATGAACTCTCCTATCACGGTTAATTTCCGCAACTTCAGTATTGAAACCCTCACCAAAATGGCCAAACAGGATTCGCTGCTTATAGGCGGCACCATTGATGGTAAAGCGGTGATCAGTAATTTCCAAAAATCGCCAACGTTTGAATCGGCTATTAATGTCAGCAATTTCAATTTCAAAGGCGATACTGTGGGCAACATCGCGGTTAAAGTTAACAACCAAACCCAAAACGCCTATGCCGCTAATGTAAGCATCACCGGCAAGGGTAACCAGGTTGATCTGAACGGGCTGTACTACACCGCGCCATCCAGCAGGTTTGATATGAACCTGAACATTGTTAACCTTAATATGAAGAGCATACAGGGCTTTACCTTTGGCTCAATCCGCAATTCCAGCGGCAACATTACCGGCGCGCTTAAAATAACAGGTACTACCGATGCACCTGCCGTGCGCGGTGATATTAACTTTAATAAGGTTGCCTTTAATGTAGCTATGCTTAACTCCTATTTTACTATGCCTAAGGAGAGCATCACATTTAATGATGAAGGCATACGTTTTAATGATTTTACTCTGGTAGACTCCACCAATAATAAAGCGGTAATATCAGGCTCAATTTATACCAAAACATACACCGACTTTAAGTTCGGGATGAATATCCGTTCCAATAATTTCCGTGTTATTAATTCTACAAAAGCGGATAACAAACTGTTCTACGGCAAATTATACCTCAATAGTGATATTAAGGTACGTGGTGATATGGCCAAACCGGTTGTAGATGCCACGCTGACCGTAAACGATAAAACCGATTTTGCCATTGTACTGCCAACTACCGACCCTGGTGTAGAAGACCGTAAAGGTGTAGTGGAATTCATTGATCAGGATGCACCAAATACCGACTCCATACTGATTGCAAGGCAGTTGGACTCACTCAAGAAATCGGAAATAACAGGGCTTGATGTGAACGCTACCGTAAATATTGATAAAAACGCGGCATTTACCATTGTAGTTGATGAACGTAACGGCGACGTGGTGAACCTGAAAGGCGAGGCACACCTGAGCGGAGGTATTGACCCCAGCGGAAAAACCAGCCTTACCGGAACCTATATTGTTAACGAGGGCTCGTACAACCTGTCGTACGCTACTGTAACGCGTAAATTTAACTTCAAGAAAGGCAGCACCATCACCTGGACGGGCGACCCTACCAGCGCTAATATCGACCTTACCGCTACCTACATAGCCAACGTACCGCCTATTGATCTGGTGGCTAACCAGCTATCAGACCAAAATACAACCCAGTACAAGCAAAAGCTACCGTTTAACGTTAACCTCAACCTTAAAAACGAGTTAATGAAACCGCAGATCAGTTTTGATATTGTTTTGCCAGATAGTAACCTGAATGTATCATCGGAAGTAACCAACACGGTTGACACCCGCCTGGCACAGGTGCGTGCCGATCCTAATGAGCTAAATAAACAGGTTTTGGGTGTATTGCTGCTGGGCCACTTTATTGGCGATAACCCGCTGCAAAGCCAGGGAGGCAGCGCCGGTATTGAAGGCGCCATTCGCAGCAGTGTGAGCGGCCTGCTTACCGACCAGCTAAATAATCTGGCCGGAGACCTGATACAAGGGGTCGATCTTAATTTTGGTGTGACCTCCGGTGAAGATTATTCGTCAGGCACGGCTACCAACCGGACTGATCTGAATGTTGGTTTATCCAAACGCTTCCTTAACGACAGGCTAACGGTAAGCGTGGGTAATAACTTTAATTTAGAAGGAGCGCAGGCAGGTCAAAAAACCACCAATATTGCGGGTAATGTTTCCATTAACTATAAACTCAGTAAAGACGGCCGTTATTCGCTCCGCGTTTACCGTAAGGATGAATTTGTGGTGATACAGGGACAGATCATTGAAACAGGCGTAGGTTTTGCCTTAACCGTTGATTATAACCGATTCCGCGAAATATTCCGCAAGCGTTCACCGGAAGAAAGAGCTATGCGCCGCAAATACCTGCAGGAACAGAAAGAAAAGGAACGCCTGGAAAAGGAACAACAGCAGAAAGATAAAGAAGCGCGCGAAAAAACACAGACAACTACCTTATGATCAAACGTATAATATATTTTATTTTTCTTGCTGTGGTTTTAAATGCCTGCAGTACCACCAAATACCTGCCTGCAGGCCAAAAGCTATACACCGGGGGCGATGTAAAGATAAATGATAAAAACATACCCAAAAGTGAGGCAAATGCGCTGCGTTCGGAACTGAAGACCTATATAAGGCCGAAACCCAATTCGTCCTTACTGGGTATGCGCATTAAGCTATGGCTTTACTATAAAACAAAGAGCCGCAGCAATTTTATACAACGTTTCCTGAGTAAATATGGCGAACCGCCCGTACTGGTGAGCCAGGTTGACCTGCAAAAGAACAGCGACGTGATGCAGAACCGCCTGCAAAACATCAGTTACTTCGAGGCAACGGTAAGCGGCGATACCATTGGCAAAAAGAAAACAGCGAAAGCTGTCTTTACCGCTTTGCCGGGGCCATCTTACACCATCCGTAACCTTACTTTTCCTAACGCTACAGATAATAACCTGGATACTGCCGTCAAGGGCACCATGAAACAGACCTTATTAAAAAAAGGCGATAAGTACAACCTGGATGTGATCAAGAACGAACGCATACGTATTGATACTCGTTTAAAGGAAGAAGGCTTTTTCTATTTCGCGCCTGAGCAATTGATAGCCAAGGTGGATAGCACTGTGGGTAACCACCAGGTAGATGTTATCCTCGGTATAAAGCCCGAAACACCACCGCAGGCCCGGGAAATATATAGCATACGCAATATTTATGTTTATCCTAACTACTCACTGCGTGATACTTCTTTAAAACTTGACCAAGCCTATAAGTATCGCTGGTATAATATTGTTGACCCGCGTAATACCGCCAGGCCTTATCTTTTTGCCAATACGGTATTGCTGCACCCTAATGATGTTTACAGCCGCGCCACGCATAACAATTCGCTCAACCGGTTTATTAACCTCGGGCCATATCGTTATGTAAAGAACCGTTTTGAAGATGTGACACCCGATTCACCTAAGCTCGATGTTTATTATTTTCTTACACCTTATAAGCGCAAATCTCTACAGTTAGAGCTTTTGGGGCGCACCACGTCGGCCAACTATACCGGCTCGCAAATTAACCTGAGCTGGAAAAACCGTAATGCCTTTAAAGGGGGTGAATTGTTAACCGTTACGCTTTTTGGTAGTACCGATGTACAAGTAGGCGGGCAAAACAGTGGTTATAATGTTTACCAGTATGGTGTGCAAACCAGCCTTTCGTGGCCGCGCTTAATTACGCCCTGGCGGGTAGAATCATCTAACGCGTACATTCCGCGCACAGTTGTACAATTAGGCTACTCATCGGTAGTTAGGCAAAAATTGTATTCGCTTAACTCATTCACGGGTTCGTTCGGTTATCAGTTTAAAAGTAACGAGCATAAACTACATGAGTTGAATGTGTTGGAAGCTACTTATGTAAAGCCTCGCAACGTTACCCAGCTTTATACAGATAGCATTGCCAAAACTTCTAATCCGGCGCTTAAACACGTTATTGACCCGCAATTTACCCTCGGCCCGAGTTACGCCTACACTTTTGACAACACTACTGAAGATTACCGCACCAACAGCTTATATTTCCGTGGTAAGCTAAGCCTGTCAAACAATCTGTATGGCTTAATTACAGGTGCAGATACCCTTGCCGGCAAAGAAAAGAAACTATTTGGTACCACCTTTAACCAGTATGTTAAGGCCGAGAGCGAAATACGATTCTTCCATAAGATAACCTCAGGCACCAAACTGGCTACCCGCTTAATTGCAGGCGTTGGCTTACCTTATGGCAACTCCACCATATTGCCTTACAATCAGCAATTCTTTATTGGCGGGCCAAACAGTTTGAGAGGTTTCAGGCCACGTTCAATTGGCCCGGGAACGGTCAATCCCAATCCGGATGGCAATACGTTCATCGCCGACCAATCAGGCGATATTAAACTGGAAGCCAATATTGAGATACGCCAGAAATTGTTCAGCATTGTGCAGGGAGCGTTATTTGCTGATGCGGGTAACATCTGGAACGCTAAACCACACCAGCAGGGAGGTACCTTCGGGCCAAACTTCCTGAGCCAGATGGCGGTTGATGCCGGCTTTGGTTTGCGCTTTGATGCCACCATCCTGGTGCTGCGTACCGATTTGGGCTTCCCGCTGCTTCGGCCTTATACGCCTACCAACGGAGGCTCAAGGTCCATCAGCCCAAGCTTTCATAACGCTATCTTAAATATCGCTATTGGTTATCCATTCTAATCAACTGTGAATAATATAACAAAGGCGGCATTATTACTATATTGCCGCCTTTGTTATAAACATGCCTCTCATATCATCTATCATTCCGCTGCAAATTATCGACCTGCATGGCGACGGCTTCCACCCTATTTTAGATATTAACGTTTATGGAAAGCCATTTAAGGCTGTGCTTGACACCGGTGCATCGCGCACAGCATTTGACCGAGAGGTGCTAACAAAGGCCAATACCGAGGCTGATATTATTGCCAGCGAAAGATTATCTACCGGATTAGGAACCACCACCATGGAATCGGCCACTGCGGTGATAGAGAAGCTTTACATCGGCGATTTTATGATACCGGAAATAGAAGTAGCCGTACTTGACCTGTCAACCATCAACTACGCCTACGAACAAATGGGCCATCCGCAGGTACTTGGCGTTATCGGCAGCGATGTGCTGATGAAATATAAAGGTGTCATAAATTTCGGCAAAAAGAAGTTGACGCTAAAACAAAAAGCCCCGCAAATGCGGGGCTCAAGTATTTAAACATCTGCACATTTAAAATCTGCACATCTGCATATTCATCTTATGTATCAATACGTGCGTAACGCGCGTTCTTCTCAATAAATTCACGGCGTGGGGCAACTTCATCGCCCATCAGCATAGAGAAGGTATGGTCGCACTCAGCGGCATTCTCAATACTTACCTGTTTAAGGGTACGGTTGGCGGGATTCATGGTAGTGTCCCAAAGTTGCTCGGCGTTCATCTCACCCAAACCTTTATAGCGCTGTACGTGTACGCTATCTTCCTTACCGGCACCTTTAAGGCGCTGTATGGCTTTGTCGCGTTGCTCATCGTTCCAGCAGTACTCCTGCTCTTTACCTTTTTTCACCAGGTAAAGCGGCGGCGAAGCAACGTATACATATCCGTACTCGATCAGCTCCTTCATATAACGGAAGAAGAAGGTAAGTATCAGCGTAGTAATGTGCGAACCGTCCACGTCGGCATCCGTCATGATCACAATTTTGTGGTAACGAAGTTTGGTCAGGTTCAACGCTTTGGCATCCTCCGGAGTGCCTATGCTTACACCTAAACCGGTAAACATATTCTTGATCTCCTCGTTCTCGTAGATCTTGTGCTCCATGGCTTTCTCTACGTTCAGGATCTTACCACGTAAAGGTAATATCGCCTGAAACTCGCGATCGCGGCCCTGCTTGGCGGTACCACCCGCCGAGTCACCCTCAACCAGATATATCTCGCAAAGAGTTGGATCACTGTTGGCGCAGTCGGCCAGTTTACCAGGCAAGCCTGAGCCGCTCATTACACTCTTGCGCTGCACCATTTCACGGGCTTTACGCGCAGCCGCGCGGGCGGTAGCAGCCAGAATAACCTTCTGCACGATCATGCGGGCCTCCTTTGGGTTCTCTTCCAGGTAATTGCCCAATATTTCACCAACGGCAACGTTAACAGCGCCACTTACCTCGCTGTTACCCAGTTTGGTTTTGGTTTGGCCTTCAAACTGCGGCTCCTGAACTTTCACAGATATAACAGCGGTAAGGCCCTCGCGGAAGTCGTCACCGGTTACATCAACTTTTACGTTCTTTAACAATCCCTCTTTATCGGCATAAGCCTTCAACGTACGGGTTAAACCCATCCTGAAACCGGCAACATGCGTACCACCCTCAATGGTGTTGATGTTGTTTACGTAAGAATGAACATTCTCTGAATAAGTATCGTTGTATTGCAGTGCCAGTTCAACCGGTACACCCTGCTTAATACCTTCCACATAAATAGGCTCTGGGATGATCGCTACGCGGGTACCGTCCAGGTATTTAACAAACTCTTTTAAGCCGCCTTCAGAAAAGTATTCTTCCGTTACGTAACTGCCGTCGTCATTGGTCTGGCGCTCATCCGTAAGGGTTAACCTGATACCTTTGTTAAGAAAAGCCAGTTCGCGCAAACGGGTGGCCAGCGTATCAAACTTATATTCAAGGGTGGTAGTAAATATCTCCGGATCCGGCTGAAAGGTTTGAATAGTACCGGTAGTATCAGACTCGCCGATCACCTTTACCTCAAACATAGGCTTACCGCGTTCATACTCTTGGGTAAATATCTTACCCTCACGATGTACCACTGTTTTTACATGGGTTGATAGCGCATTAACGCAACTGATACCTACACCATGCAAACCTCCTGATACCTTGTAGGTATCCTTATCAAACTTACCGCCCGCGTGCAGCACGGTCATTACTATTTCAAGTGCCGATTTTTGTTCTTTTGTATTGATACCTGTAGGTATACCGCGACCGTTATCTTTAACCGTAATGGAGTTTCCCTGGTGTATGGTAACATTAATGGTATCGCAATAGCCGGCAAGTGACTCGTCAATGGAGTTATCAACTACCTCGTAAACCAGGTGGTGCAAGCCCTTAACGCCTGTATCACCAATGTACATGGAAGGCCTCTTGCGTACTGCTTCTAAGCCTTCTAAAACCTGTATATTATCCGCTGAATAATTCGATCTGTCTTGATTTTCTTCGCTCATATTTTAGTTAAACAGTAACCTTCAAAAATACGATTTTATACCCGAAACCTATTCAAAATTCTGCAACAATAGTAAGATTGTTGATAACTATCCGCCTCATAAACATATCACTTATGAATAGGAAACTTGAGTTAAAAAATTATATTTGTCAAAATTTTTATAGACCCAGTACAATGAAATTTAAGGCATCAATTGTTACAAAATCAGTTTTAGCATTAGGTATAGCTGCTGGTTTAGCTGCATGTAACCAAAATAAACCGGCTGATAAAGCAGCCGTGGCAACAACTCCGGTAACCGCCACTGCGGGTAAACCCGAAATTGTATTCTTTAACCAGGATTCTGTTGTGGCCAAGTATGATTACATAAAGGATATGGAAAAAAGGCTTGAAAACAAAGGCCGGGCCGCTCAAAGTGATGTAGGTAGCCGCCAGCAAGCCATACAGCGCGAAGTTGCCGAATACCAGAAAAACGCTGCTACCATGAGTGCCGACCAGCGTGCCGCAACCGAACAGCGTTTGCAACGTAAAGGACAGGAATTTCAGCAGTATCAGCAAAATGCCGCCGCCGCTGTACAAAACGACCAGGTAAGCGAGCAAACTAAACTTTATGATAAATTAACAGAATTTACAAAAGCTTACGCTAAAGAGCATGGTTACAAAATGGTATTGACCTTTAAAAAAGGCGACCCGACAGTTCTGTATGGCGATCCAAGCCTTGACATAACCGCCGAAGTGATCAAAGGCCTTAATGAGGCTTACGCTAAAGACAAAAAATAAGCTATTTGATGGGCAGATCTCAAATCTGCAGATGACAATTTTAACTTAATACAAACCCCGGCCACTGGTTGGGGTTTTTTAATGAAATAACTTATGGAACAGAACCACGAAAAATTTATGCGAATGGCCGTTGAACTGTCGCGATATAATGTTGAGAATGAACAAGGCGGCCCTTTTGGCGCGGTAATAGTGAAAGATGGCGAAGTAGTTGCCCGCAGTGCCAACAAGGTTGTTCCTACAAATGATCCAACCGCACATGCCGAAGTGGCCACCATACGCCTGGCTTGCCAGGAGTTAGGCACCTTTAACCTTGAGGGATGTGTTATATATACCAGTTGCGAGCCCTGCCCAATGTGCCTGGGCGCCATCTACTGGGCACGTATAGATAAGGTATACTACGCCAATACCAAAAGGGATGCTGCTGATATTGGCTTCGACGACCATTTTATTTATGATGAACTGGAACTACCCATGGCCCAAAGGAAATTACCTTTTGAACAATTGCTGCACTCCGAAGCCCTTGAAGTATTTAAGCAATGGCAGGTTACTGAAAAGAAAACTAATTATTAACGTAAAATATGCAGCCACTGGCAATCCTGCCAGTCGGTGAGCATATGAAACAGTAGGCCCACCGCTATGATACGGGTGCGGGGGAATATCAACAGAATAACATATACGCCTACGGCATACCAGGTGTGCAGCGGATGGTAGCCAATACTACAGCGGTTAGGGTCAAAGATGGGGTTAGCCAGTAAATGATCGGTATCAACCAACATGGTGATTATCATAATAAGCCAGGCTTTCTTCCATTCCTTCCTAAAAAAAATAAACGCCAGTAAACCCGGCGCTAAAAAATGCAGGCTGTAGTGTATTACAGTCCGCATTATCGTTAAAAATTCATAGTTGCCCATTTCAGAGCAATCAGGCTATCAGCGATTTTATCAATTCTTCCAGGTCGCGCAGGTAAAGCATATTAGGTCCATCGCTCAAGGCATGGTCAGGGTCGGGATGCGTTTCAATGAAGTATCCACTTGCGCCAAATGCTTTGGCGGCGCGAGCCATAGCTGGTACAAATTTGCGATCGCCGCCGGTTTTGCCACCCGCACCACCAGGACGTTGTACGGAGTGCGTGCAATCCATACAAACCGGATAGCCAAATTCAGCCATATCGGCCACGTTCCTGAAATCAACTACCAGGTTGTTGTAACCGAAGGAGTTGCCTCGCTCGGTCAGGATCACCTGATCATTACCTGCCTCTTTTACTTTTTGCGCGGGATAAAACATATCCTGCCCCGAAAGGAACTGCGCTTTTTTGATGTTCACGATCTTGCCTGTTTCGGCAGCGGCCACCAGCAGATCGGTTTGGCGGCATAGGAATGCCGGTATCTGCAATATATCCACTACTTCGGCGCAAGCCGCTGCCTGGAAAGGTTCATGAATATCCGTTGTAACCGGTAAGCCGAATTTCTCTTTTACGTTATTCAGCATCTCCATACCTTTGGTTAGGCCGGGGCCGCGATAGCTGTGTATGCTGGTGCGATTGGCCTTATCAAATGATGATTTAAAGACCACCGTCACCGGGTACTTACTGCCTATCTCCGCTACCTTTTCGGCAACGGTATACAACAGGTCCTGGTTCTCCATTACGCATGGACCAACAATAAAAAAAGGTTTCGAGGTAATATCGTTATAAAGTGCCATTGTCTTTTATCTTTTTACGTGCAAGCTCCAGATCCTCGGGAGTGTCTATCCCTTTTTCTATGCTTTTCACTTCAATCATTTTTATTTTGTAACCATTTTCAATGGCCCTTAATTGTTCCAGTTTTTCTGATGCCTCCAAAAATGATACCGGCATGGTGATAAACTCTTTTAAGAACGTGGTACGATAAGCATAAATACCCATATGCTTACGATAAACGCTCACATCGGTCACGTCCGTATCCCGAGAGAAGGGAATAGCGAAGCGAGAAAAATAGATGGCATAGCCATTTACATCGGTTATCACCTTTACCAGGTTAGGGTTGTGCAGTTCTGCCTGGTCAACAACCGGCGAGCAAACACTTGCCATAGCCGCGTCTGTTTGCTGCATGGCTGTTATGAGCCTGTCAATTATTCCCGCATCAAAAAAAGGTTCATCGCCTTGTACGTTAATCACCAGATCAGCTTCAACGGTATTCATCACTTCGGCAATACGGTCGGTACCGCTGGGATGATTCTCACTGGTCATTATCACATTTGAGGTAAACCGCAGGCACGTGTCCATCACTTCTCGGCTATCCGCCGCTATCCATATCTCGCTGTGCAGTTTTGCCTTTGCACAGGCTTCATACACACGCTGTATTACCGGTTTGCCACCCAGATCAAGCAGTACTTTACGCGGTAACCTGGTTGATTGCAGGCGGGCAGGAATAACAATTACAGTTCTCAATACTTTTATACCTGATTAAATATCTGATAAACACCGGTAACCCGCTCTTCCGCGTCACGTACCAATAGTGTAGTGATCTTACGTTCGAGCATCAATGCCTCAGCGTCTAACACCAGTTCGTTCTCCTCAATAAATATAGGATTACTGTTCATAAAATCAGTAATGGGCATATGGTGGATGTCGGCATATTTTACCAGGCCTCTGCGCAAATCTCCATCCGTTATTACCCCTTCTACAGCATCTGCTGTACCCACTATCACCATCCCCAGCTTCCCTTCAGACATACATATCACCAATTGTGTAAAAGATGCGCCGGGCTCAATAAAGGGCAACTTATCGGTACGCATATTATCTTTTACCCTGGCCAATAATTTACGCCCCAAACTCCCACCGGGGTGGAAACGGGCAAAATCATCAGGAGTGAAATCACGAGCGGTCATTAACGCTATGGCAAGGGCATCGCCCATTACCAGTGTAGCAGTGGTTGACGATGTTGGCGCCAGCTCGAGCGGACAAGCTTCCTGCGTTACTTTCACGTTAAGGTGATGCATTGCATTACGCGCAAGGGTGGAGTTGGAATTGCCGGTAATAGCTATAAACGCGTTGCCACTGTGCTGCAGATAGGAAACTATTTTCAGGATCTCTTCTGTTTCGCCAGAATAAGATATCAGCAGCACAATGTCGTCTTCGCTGATCATTCCCAGATCGCCGTGGAAGGCTTCTGCGGGATGCATAAAAAAGCTTGGGGTACCGGTACTGGTAAATGTAGCCGCTATTTTACGCGCAACATGGCCCGATTTACCCATGCCACATACAATGAGCCTGCCTTTTACCTCTAATATGGTGTTTACCGCTTCTTCAAAACTGGCATCTAAACGCGATGCCACTTCCTGCAAAGAGGCTATTTCTACATCAAATACTTTTTGGGCTAAAGTCCTCATAGCGCAAATTACCTGCCTTTTGGCACTGCAATAATACTCAATAAAAAGAGAAGTTACAGCTGCCGAATTTACATGTAAGGCCTGTTAAACTACCGCTAACAGCTTAGAGGCTGGCTTCTGCATCTCGGTAACACGTGCTGGCCTGTTATTATCCAGGTGTTCGAATTTTGAGTTTTTGCTAAGAAACTCAGGTACTATATCCTTCATTTTACTTACCGTAGCCATCTCATCACCCTGGTTATTAAGCAGGATAAGCTCGTTGACATCATCAGTAACCTGTTTGTATGGATATTTAATTACATGCGAGATCTTAATTTTCTCATGGTGTGTAGGCATGGTGTTTTCACCTGTATTAAGCAATTCCTCATACAGTTTTTCACCAGGGCGTAAGCCGGAGAATACAATTTTGATATCTCTATCAGGCTGTAAACCTGCAAGCTTGATCATTTTTAGGGCCAGATCCACAATTTTCACTGGTTCGCCCATATCAAATATAAATATCTCGCCACCGCTGCCCATAGTTCCTGCTTCCAGTACCAGGTGTACCGCTTCAGGTATGGTCATGAAGTAACGTGTGATTTCCGGGTGAGTAACCGTAATAGGGCCGCCTTTTTGTATTTGCGCCCTGAAACGTGGTATTACCGAACCATTTGAACCTAATACATTACCAAACCTTGTTGTAATAAAGCGTGTATTTTTATTTATCGGATTATCTTTAAGCGATTGTATATAAATCTCCGCTATACGCTTGCTTGCACCCATTATATTAGTTGGGTTTACGGCTTTGTCTGTTGATACCATCACAAACTTACGCACGTTAAAGGCAACAGAAAGGTCTGCAATATTTTTGGTTCCCAACACGTTTGCACGTATAGCTTCTGATGGGTTTTCCTCCATCATAGGCACGTGTTTGTAAGCGGCGGCATGGTAAACCAACTCCGGCCTATAGTCGGCAAAGAGTTTTTGCATGCGGTAGTAGTTCCTAATGTCACCAATATATATTACAATAGGTATTTCAGGGAACTTTTCTTCCACATCAAGCCTAATTTCATGCAAAGGCGATTCTGCCTGATCACAAAGTATAACCATAGCCGGGTTGTACTTCAATACCTGTTGCACAATCTCAGAACCTATTGAGCCTGCAGCACCAGTAACCAATACGCGTTTACCCTGCAAGTCTTCTGATATGCGGGTGGTATCGATCTGTATGGTTTTACGCTGCAAGAGGTCCTCAATTTTAAGGTCTTTAATCTGCTGCAAGTTAAGTTTACCATATATCCACTGGTCTGCCGGGGGTACCGTTAGTACTTGTATTCCGAGTGCCAGGCAAATTTCCAAAGCAGTTTTCTTTTCCTGCTCATCCAGATGATGGTTCATGATCACCAATTTATCAATGGCACGCTTTTCTTTAAGCTTGGCCAGTTTGGCAATATCATACACCTTTACAGATTGTATTTCTTTGTTGATCTTGTTAAGATCATTATCAACAAAGCCCGCGATAACAAAGTTAGTTTTCGCGCTTGCCTCCAATGCCTGTTTCACTAACACCGCGTTGTTATCAGAACCGTAAATTAATACAACAGATTTTTTCGCTGTTGAATAATTATTAAGGTAATTAAACGCGCTTTTAACCGCGCTGCGCAACAGGATAAGTAAAGTACTGGATACCGAAAAGTTTACCAGCAAAACCAGATCAATAGTTGGCGAGTTGATATGCATATAGGGTTTAACCCAGGCAGCAATAACCAGCATATATACAATGCTGCTGATAAAAACAGACCCAAATATCCTAAGCACATCCCTGGTGTTTGAATAGCGGATAAGGCCTGTATGAATACGCATTACGTACATTACCAAAGCAGCAATAGCACAATATAAAGCTGTGTATATGAAAAAATATCCCCGTAATATATTGGAGAACTCGAAGCGGTTCACTATAAGGTATGATGACGCAAATGACCAAGTGATAATAACAAAGTCTAAGACCATTATCATCCATCTTGGCACCACTTTGTTAAAAAGCAAATATTTCTTCATAGGTGTTGCGTTATAAATATTTAAACAAATGTAACCATTTTTTAATAAGCTATTAAAAAATTGACAAATAGCGAAACCTGTTTGCTATTTATGCTACTGCATAGACATAACAGTTAGGGTTTTGTTTAAATCAATTATTATTTTTTTCTATTACTATACGGCTACACGTATAGCAGTGTAACAACATGTGGGGGGATTTTGTTGTTATATTATGTAAATATAAATTAAGTATATAAATATACAATATATTACATATTTACATAACGTTAATTAATAAATTATGCAGCAGAAAGCGCGTCGCGCTTTCCCATCATTAACCATTTTACTACAATATAAATAATTACTAAAGGTAGGAGTACCACCACAAATGTTATCGCCGAATTAACATTACCTATTTGGTTAACAAGGAATAAATTGATAATACCCTGTACTATGCCATAGATAGCTGATACCACTAAATGCGGCACCTTACGTTCGTTGGCCATTAACTGGTAAAAATGCAGGCGATGTGCCTTAAATATATTTTGCTTGAGTATAAGCCTGTGTATAATGGTTAAAACAGAATCTACACCATATACCGAGAGCAGGAGAATGTATTTCCAGTCGTTAGTTTGCAATATGATCTTGATGAGAAAGAAAACCAGCCAGAAAGCGATAGTAATACTGCCAACATCACCGGCAAAGCAACGGGCTCGGGTACGGAAGTTAAAGTAAAGGAAAACTACGCTGGCCAGCATCAGGAACCATATCATATCAGCCTCTGTAAAAGGTATTACACGCAAATTAATGTATTGCAGGGCACCCAGGATTACAAGCGTATACACGCCGGTAATACCGTTTATACCATCCATAAAATTATAGACGTTTATAATACCTATAGCTAATATGTAAAATATCACGGGCCAATACCAACTGAGATGAAATATATTAAGAAACAGGAACATAGCCGTTACCGACGCGAAATGGACGATAAGGCGGATCTTGTTGGACAAGGTTATACGGTCATCAATAAAGCTGATGGCACCAATCATGAGACTGCCGGTAGCAGGCAACCAATACGCGGGGTATAACAGTAGAATAAGCAGGCTGGCGGTGCAAAAAATAATGCCCCCGCCTCTAATGGTTACAACCGTATGTGAGCTACGTTCATTTGGGCGGTCAACTATGTTGTATCGTTCTGCGATCTTAAAATACAACAGCATTAATATAAAAAAAGCAACAAGTACTATAAAATAAAGCATGGGTATTAGTTGGCGTTAAAACTTTTAATAGTGCTGGCCAGTCCGTCATTTACCGCGTAGGGTAATTGCTGTACACCTAAAGCATTTTTTATTTTTTTGTTTGACACCATATAGTTCTCGGTGAGCTTTTTTAATTTTTCTGAGTTTAATGGCAAATGCAGCAGATCGCCTACGCGGGCCATGGCTTTAATGATCTGTTGAGGAAAATAATACAACCGGGCCTTTTTACCTGAAACACCGGCAATAATATTTACCACCTCTACTGTTGACAGGGTGGTATCATCGGCCATATTGTAAATACCCGAAGGTGCGTTACCGGCAAGCAACCGCTCAATAATAAAATTCAGATTCTCGATATAGAGGAACGAACGCATATTACTGAAAGATGCTAATGGATATGGGATGCCCTTTTGTACAAATTTGTAGAGCAAATTTAAGTTCCCTTTATTACCCGGGCCATGTATCATACAGGGGCGTAAGATGTATACACGCCTATGCTCGGGCAGGCTCTGAGATAGGATATATTCTTCAGCTTTTAGTTTTGATTGTCCGTAAGGCGTTTTAGGAGATGGAGTGGCATCTTCATCTAACTCTCCTTTAACCGTATCGGCTGCGGCCTTTACACTACTAAAGTAGATAAATACCGAGGCAGCGCTTTTAAGGAATTCATTAAAAAGCTTTTTGGTAAGCTCGGTATTGGTCTCAAAGTAAGCATCGGCCGATGAAGTATTTTTTACATCATGCGCCTTGCCTGCCAAGTGAATATAAGCATCCAGATGAGCCTGATGCACCTCGTTAATTTTTCCCCAGCTTAATTGCTTTTCATCGGCATTAGCCGCAGTACGGCTTAAAGGTATGATGCCAAAGCCTTTTTGCTGCAAGTAAACACTAAGATTTTTACCCACAAACCCCGATACTCCGGAGATCAACACGTTTTTCATTTATAGATAAGATAGTATAGATGTGGCCATTTCTTTATTAATGTGCTCACGTTTAAACTTTTTAAGAAAGTCGTTCCTGTGCTCGTTAGTGTAAGTATAGCTGTTTAATTGCGATACCATATCATTAACATCTCCCGGTAGAAACAAAATTTTATTGGAAATGTGTTCGGCAATAAAACTATTTGCATAACCAGCAACTCCGGCAATAATAGGTTTATCTGAAGCAGCAAACTCAAACACCTTGGATGGAAGCACTTTTTTGAAGGCTTCGTAATCGTTGAGATGCAAAAATAAAAAATCAGATTGTTCGTAAACAGCCAGCAGTTCGTTTCTGGAAACAGGCGGGCGCATTTCTACATTGGATACGCCTTCTTGATTTAAACCATCAATAAGCTTTTGTTTGGCACCACCATCTCCAATGATAAGAAATTTATATTCGTTACCTACCATTTTGGCTGCTTTTGGGATGATTTTGTGCAAACCCTGCCCCTCTCCAATGTTGCCTGCGTAGGTAATAATACGCTGCGCCTTAGCAGTAGGTGAACTTTTAGGGAAGTTCAAAAATTCAGGATCAATACCGTTTGAATAACTGGTATAATGTGTACGCTTATATTTCTCAAAATACGGACTAAACCCTGCCGATATGAGGTTGATGTGGCTGGCGTAATTAAATACGTTTGACTCAATTGTATTTAAAACCGGCAAAACGCCGCTTTTAATAAACTTGTTTTTAAGCACATCCTTCATGGTATCCGTAAAGATATCACGAATATCCAGGTAAAGCGGAATGCCCTGCTTGCGCGCTATTTTGTAGCCAAGGTAAGCTGTAAACAACCGCGATGATGACGCGAATACCAAATCGTACTTTTTACCCTTAATGAGTTTTTTTGCTTCTTTATAATATTGCTGGAAAGATTTGATCTGGTCTGCAAAGCCGCTTTTATGCTTAGGAATAATAATGCGGTGTATGGTTAAATTTCCGCGCTCCTCATAAGCCGGCGCGCTGGTATGGAAAGTACTGTACCTGTTTGGAAGTGTGGTTACAACATCAATAGTAGCTTTGCCGTCAGCTTGTTGAGCCAGTTCTTTTGCCAGCGGCGAGTTACGGAACGAACCGGCACACAGGTCTGGCTCAAAGTAAAAGGTAAGGTAGAGTATCTTCTTCATTATAATTTAAAGTCAATAATTGTTTCCAATTGCGCATCAAACTCAACTGTTAACAAAGTAGCTTCGGCATATAGGTTGTAAGCTTGTGCAAACTGGTAATTTTGCAATTGGATGTTTTTGGCCCCGTTAAGGGTTAAAACGGCCATACCATTACCGGCTTCCAGTTTATTTGCATCGACAAATTTCACATTAATACTGGGATTAAAGTGAAATAATGCCCTGCACTTTAAATTATTATTTACGGGGGAAGTAAAGTCTGTAATGATAATGCTATTATCATTAAAATCAAAACATCTGTTATGCAAAATACCAAAACTCTTTTTGTATCCGTTTTGCGCGGCACACAACCTGTTACCTGTTTGTTCGGTAACGGTTACATCTGCCCGGCGACCCACCCTGAAACCGCCCCAAACGTCGGATTGGTTGACACCGTTCACCTCAACAGTATTGTGAGCATGCGTAGAACGTTCATAATCACGACGCTGGCCTATCTGGTAGGTTGAGGTACCGGCATCAACAATAAAAGGTGTATTATTGGCATAGAGGATAAACGACAAAGCATCGGCATGGCTATGACCAGGCTGGTATGACGGGCCAACAGGGCCAACATCTACTACACACTCGTAATTATTATTCCGATATTTTCTGTATCCTGACGAACCAAGCGTGGCTTCCGCTTCAACTGTTAAACCTAAATGAGCTGCAAAGCCAAACAACTGCGCTGAAGTAAACGCTATGCCGGTTGCGCTGTCGTTAAAATGAGGTATATCGCCATTATTAAAGGTAATAATCTTTAACCATCCCAGCATCTTTACAGTCTTTTGGGTAATAAAGCTGATAAATGCGGCATCGGCATTTTCAACGGATTGATACCAATCTAACAGTTCCAGCATACGAAACAGGATGATCTGGTGGTACATTGGGCTTAGCTCAAAATGTGCGCCATCATCCAAAATCTGCTCGTTTAGTTGCTCAGTGAGTAATCGCTTAGCTTTCAGTTCCCAGTCGACTTTTTTAAAAAAGCAGCCACCGGCTAATAACGCAAAGCCATTTTCAAGCAAGTGGTTACCTAATAGATGGTACTCCAGCCGGGTATCCAGATAATTTACCTGCGCGTATAACTGACGGGTTAAGTCCTCATTATTATATTGGATACCGTTTAAAAACCTGATGGTGTTAATTATCCTTAATGATACAGGATAAGGTTCCGGCTTTAACCGGCCACTTACCAGCCAATCTCCTATTTCCCTTAGCCAAAGCAGTTTTGTGTCATCACTAATATCCTGCTGGCGCAGGAAATCAAAATACTGTAAATTGTAATTCCACAGTTTCCCGTACCGCTGTTCATCCCAGTTAATATCGTTAACAAATGTATGCTCAAGATTTAAAAAGGTGAATGATCTATCACCCTCAACAATTTTTTGTTGAGGAACATTGAACCTGAATTTTAAAAACCTTACCTGCACGGGTGTTGCAGGCATAAAGGGTGCTAAACTTTTTACCTTTTTTATCCTGTATTTTAGCTGGTATATAATTTGTTGCTTTTTTAAAAAGCTTACCGTGTAAAACAGCCTGGAAATCTTCTTAATTAAGCCCCCCAATTTCATTTATTTAAATTCAAGTAATATTTGAGCCACAGCTTGGTCGGCCCGGCTATCATCATCCGGATTATCAGCAACAGAAGCCGCTAATTGCCTGGCCTTAGCTGCACCAAATTTCAAGGCATACTTTTCCAGTAACTGGTAATCCTGCACACCCTGGGCGAAAGCCTCCCAACGCCTGGTAGAAACAATTTTATTATCGGGACCAATATAAATGACCGAATAATTAGTATTTTCTGTACCGTTAAAGTTGCTCAATAACGCTTTATTACCGGCATTGTTTCTATAATCGGCATAATTCCAGAAACCAATACCCTTTACTCCGTTGGCAAAAGCCTTCCAGGCCATTAAACGATAATAGGTATATGGCGAGAGCGACTCTGAAAACGGCGCGATATCGTACATCCATATTTCTTTATCGGTACCCTTTACAGCGGCCAGCATAGCGGGTGTGTTCCTGATCTGTACAAGGGATAACATTGACCCAATTTTTTGCCAGCGCGATGTAGAAGCCACAGTAGCATATACCTTTATAGATGGGTGCTCGCTCTTTATCCAGTTGAGGAAATTTACAAAGTTATCCAGATCCTTATCTGCCACCTCATCATAAGGGTAAAGGTATATCTGCGACTCATCAAAATTCATGTCTTTTGAATTCTGGATCAAAGCCTGGTACCATGTCAGGAACTTGTTCTTCCAGTCGTCAGACATAAACTGCGTACCGTTATAATTATTCTTGTTAGGGAAATTGATATAGATAAGCAGCTTTTTAAAGCCCTGTAAATTTTTCAGGTAATCGCGGTAATAGGTAAAGTTGTTATTTACCACATATGGCAGCACATTTGGCGGCACTACCATGGTATTTATTCCATGCTCTTTCAGATCGTTAGCGGCAGCTTCACGCTTGTCTGTAAGCATAGGGAAGTTAAGATATGCCCAGTTCACCGCGTTAAGGCTACTCCTTTCAGGCAGCGTTAAGTTTGACACGCTTACATTGACCGGCACCGAAGTGGCGAAACCTGCAGAAGATACCTTTATACTGGTTGACGCAGTTCCGGCTCTAATTCCGTTTATCCGGAAAAATATGAGTTTAGATTCACCGCTATTGAGCGACAGGGTATCGCTTATTTTTATAAGCGGGTCGGCAATCTGGTCGTACCCTTTCCCTGATAGTACGTAACCTGCATTATACAGCGTGATACGCGCATTACTGATAGCAGGAACCGATAGATTGATGACGCGAGGCCTGGACGATAAGTTAGTTATCATGAAAGCCCGGTATTGGTCGCCGTTGATAGCAGTAGCTAATTTAAATGAGTTATCTGCCGAAGCTTGTGGTTTAAACGGCACATTTATCTTGTCCCATTCATTTATTTTAGTTACCACTAAATCCTTATTAAAGCTTCTGCGTTGGCTAAGCGCCCATTTTTGCGACGACCGGGCTAATACATCATTCAGGTTACTTTGGGCATCCATATCAGCACCCATTTGCAGTTTACCTATCTGTGCGGAAGTAGCCAACATCCTGTCTACCGATTTATCCAAATCGGCAACAGCTATATTTTGCTTTTCGCCGCCAGCACGGCCACCGCCTGATACTTCGATCTCGTCGCAAAAAACAAACGATCCGTTAGGAATAATTACCAGCTTTACAAACGCGGCTTTTTGCCGCACGTTATTCAGCACAAATTTATGTATGGCATAGTCGCCGGGTTTGTTATCGGCGCCGGCCGTAACATCGCCCTGGTAACTGTAATTAATATTGTCTGTTGAAGTAAACGCGAACACATGGGCAGGGTAATTCACCCCCGCCGAGCTGCCTCGCGCGGTGTTAAAGCTTATCTTATCAATATTGGCAACGCTTTTTAACGGGATAGTTATGGTTACCCTTAAAACAAACTGCCAGCCAGTTGTGGCTTTTGACTGCCAGAACTGCCCCGTTGTATAAACGCCATCGGTTAACATATTGTGGTCGTTATCAGCAGAAACTGCCGGGTAATTACTATTTTTTGATACGGTGTAGGTTTGCCCGAGGGCCAGGTTTTGAGCAGAAACAGTTTTACAGTTAGCCACTATTAATGGCAATAACAAAGCAGCAAGGATTCTTCTAACACGTATCATACTATCAGCAATTAAATGTTTAACAATGTATCAACAATACGATGGGCGGTTTTACCATCCCATAGTTCAGGTATATTTCCTTTTTTCCACTCACCATTCAGCAGCTTTTTAAATGCCGGAGGTATGGCTGTTGGGTTGGTACCCAAAAGTTCGTTTGTACCAATGGTGCAGGTTTCGGGGCGTTCGGTGTTATTACGCAAAGTCATGCAGGGTACGCCCATTACGGTGGTTTCTTCGGTAATACCGCCAGAATCTGTTACCACGGCTTTGGCATGCTGCACCAGATAGTTAAATTCCAGGTAACCTAACGGATCAATCATGTGCAGGTTAGGGGCATTTATACCCACACTTTGCAGCATTTTGGCCGTACGCGGATGCACCGGAAAAACAAGCGGCAAACCTTTTGATGAATCAACAATCGCTTTCATCAGTTTGCGTAATCCATCTTCTTCGTCCACATTAGCGGGGCGATGAAGCGTCATCACAATATACTCTTTAGGCTGCAAGCCAATGCTATCCCAAATGGCGGGTTTTTTAAAGTTAGGCATTTGGGTAAGCAGCGTATCAATCATGGTATTCCCAACAAAAAATATACGGCTATCTGGTGTCCCGGCCTTGCGCAAATTATCATTAGCGGTTTCAGACGTGGTAAAGAAATAATCGGTAATAGCATCTGTTACCATACGGTTTATTTCTTCGGGCATGGTGAGGTCGCCACTGCGTATCCCCGCCTCAACATGGGCAACGGGTATATTATTTAGTTTTTTAGCGGCTATAGAGCAAGCCATGGTAGAGGTAACGTCTCCCACCACCAATACCATGTCCGGTCGTTTTTCTAACAAAACTTTCTCATAACGTACCATTATGGCGCCGGTTTGCTCGGCTTGTGTTCCGCCACCCGCCTCCAGGTTAATATCCGGTTCGGGAATGCCCAACTGCTCAAAAAAGTCGCCCGACATTTTTTTATCATAATGCTGACCGGTGTGGATAAGCCGGTAGCTAATATTTTTACCCGCCGCGGCGGCTTGCTTTATTGCCGATATTATTGGGGCAATTTTCATGAAGTTTGGCCGTGCACCGGCTATGATGTCTATGAGCATATTAGTTTAGTAATAAGTTAAAGATCTTATCCGACACCAGCTTTGAGTCAAACTCATCAAATTTGTTTAATGCGTTAACGCTCAAAGTGGCATAATTAGTTTCTATATTTTTAATTGCTTGAATTAATTCTTCTACATTACCCGGAGTAACCAGGTAACCTGTAACCCCATCTGTTACAATTTCGGGTATTTGCTTCCAATAGGTGGAAATAACCGGCTTAGCACAGGCATAGGCTTCTATCAGGATACCAGGATAGCCCTCGCCCGGGTAATGAGTAGGCAGCGCCACCACATCATACCCGGATATGGTTTGATAAACTTGTTCGGGTGCTATATGGCCTTTGTATGTGGTGTTAGGGTTATTTTCGATGAGTGCCGATAGCTCCGGTTCTACCATGGTGCCATAAAAATGCAATGAGTATGAACTATCCAACTGATTGAAGGCTTCTAACAGTTCTTTAACTCCTTTGCTTTCTTTAATATGACTGATGAAAACAAAACGCTTTTGGTAATCAGCTGCACTCCTTACCGATGCATTTCGCTCTCTCACATTCGGGAACCAGTAGGTATTTGGATTGATAGCTTTAACCTGCCCCAACAATAGTTTTGACTCAACAAAAACCATATCCAACTTGCTAAGCAGGCGTTTGATGATGGCACCTTTCGTCTTTTTTTTCAGATCCTGATCCAGCTCTCCGCCAAACTTGCGCATTACTATTTTTTTAGGACCAATGGTATTAAAGAAAAACATCAGCGGCAGCAGATATAGGTAATCTCGTGATGAATTCAAAAAGATGATATCATGCTGGCGACGCAGTGATATAAAACGACTGATGATGTTAAATACAAAGAGGCCCTTAGAATTATGATTGCTTTTATTAGTATCAATAATAGTATGGCTGATGTTGTGCGCCTGCAATTCATGCAACAGGTTCTCAAACAGCACAACAGCGCCGCCTGCTCCCTGCCTGGCGTTTAACCGGGGGCCCATTACCAGTACTTTGATATCTTTGTTCATTTCTGTAAACCCGGACATTAAACAAAATCGCGCATCAGAATACCACTTTTAACCACTTTACCGGGCACACCCACTACAATAGACCCCGATGGCACATCTGTTAGTACTACACTGTTAGGGCCAATAACTACTTCATCGCCAATCACTATATCGCCAAGTATGCGGCAGCCTGCTCCCAGGTAAACATTATTACCTATTTTAGGAACTTCAACCTTTTTTGACCGCCCGCCGATAGTAATACCCTGCCCAATTACACAACCGTTGCCTATTAGCGCGCGAGCGTGTATCACTACACCTATACCACCATACGCGAAAGTGCTCTTTTTACCAATTTGCGTACTGGCCGGCACGCTGCTGTTGAACATCAGGAACTGGATATAATACAATATTTTTGGCAGCAACGGTATTTTATGCCGGTATAGAAAATTTGCTACCCTATGCAGGTGTATGAGGTTCATATAAATATTTTTGAGGCAATTTCCTTTGCCCTTCGTTTGTCTGAAAAATAATCGAGCTTATTGTATGCTAAATCAGTTATATGCTTCAATTCTACATCATCCAGGTTAAGCATCCGGTTAATTTCGGCTAACAATGCATCTTCATCGTTCGGATCAATGGCTTTATAACCTGTATCCTTAATTACTTCGGGTATGCCGCCAACATTTACCGTTACAACAGGCAGGTGAGCGGCAAAAGCTTCTAACAAAACCAACCCAAATCCTTCATGTTTAGGCAAATGAATCATCACATCGCATTGGCGCATAATGTCATAAATACCTTTGCATTGGCCCAAAAGCACCACCCTTGATTGAAGTTGATGCTTATCAATCATCGAAATGATTTCGTCACGATAATTTGCAGCTCCCTCTTCCAATGCTTTATCAAAGCTATCACCGGCAATTACCAATGATACATGACCAGGCAGGCGTGCAAGCAATTCCAGTAAAGTATCTATCCCTTTTCTTTTAACAAGCCTGCCAATAAACAAAAGCTTTTTACCCTCTATCGCGTTTAATTTTTGAATTACTACTGGATCAGTAAGGTGCTCGTTTTTAAAACTTTCCTTATCTATTGAATTGTAGATATTCTCTATTTTATCGGGCGCTATATTTAAGTATTTCAGATTTTCCTTCTTTACAAATTCTGATATAGAATAAGCCTTAAATAGTTTCCGCACGATTAACGACTTCCACATTTTAAACCTGCGTGAACCGGTAACAGATTGATGAGGATAGTCGTGCAGTGCCACTACATGTTTGAAATTAACAAAAATACAGGCCAGGGCAGCAATGGTATCTAAACCCGTATTGCTGGTAATTACATAAGCATACTTATGTTGCTTTATTAGTTTCACCAATCTCATTACCGCCAGGGGTATCATGGAAGAAGAATTGGCCTCTAACCAAAGGATATCATGCACACCTTTCCCCTTCCAATACTCAGCATCAGCGGTACTGTCCAAATAACCGAGGCTATATTGGCTTAATATGTCGGCCTCAATACCGATACGATTAAGCTCCACTGCCAACCTCGACTCCAGGGTTTCGGCGCCCCCCGCTGAGATCTTGCGTACGCATACCAGCACTTTCATCATTAAGCTTTAGTGAAAAATATAGGAATATTAAAAAAATCAGTATGAAGTACATACTTCTGTCAAAAGTATGATAGTAAGTCTGGAAGGTAATTACATTGAATATGAGCAGCAATGTCACCAGGTCGGCCATCGGCTTAATAAGTGATCGCCACTTGCGTATTTTCCTGTAAAACAAAAATAAACTTACCAAAGCTCCGGTAAGGATAGAGAAGCCTAAAAGACCGAAATCTACCAGGTTGTTTACAAAATAATTATGGCTGTTTGTTGGTTTAGGGCTAATGGTAGGCGCATATTTAAAAATCACCTTTTTACTGTTGTCTAACCCAAAGCCCAAAAAAGGCCGATCAAGAAAGTGCTCCATCCCAACATTGAAAGCAACCCATCTGAAACTTGACTCGTCCTTATCTTCAACCTGGCGCTGATATTTGAGGTTATAAGCGTTCATTTGGGTTTTGTATATATTACTCTGCGTAATATAAGTTAATGAACCAATGATCAGTATTACTGCAAAAGCTACCAAACCCAAACTTTTACGCAGGTTTGCTATAAACACAAAACAATAAATAACCACTACCCCAAAAGCGATAATTACAGATGAGGAATAAGAGGAAAGCAACAATATCACTGATATGAATGCGATAAGCTTATACAATAACGAAAATTTAATATCATTAAAATAGCAGCTTAAGTATATTATTGGAGCCAAAACAATAAAAGAGGAAAAATCAAACTTGTCTCTAAAACCTCCGCGTACATAAAAGTTCCCTTCGTCAATACCCTGCTTCATGGCACCACCTAACCCTTCTGGAAATGCATATTTATTGGTAACCAGTTCATACATACCAAATAATACGCTCGGTATTAACAATAAAATTAAACGTTGTAATATGAGTATGTAATCTGCTTTACGGATAGGGATTTTAACTATTGATGAAGATACGGTTGTTACCCAAAGCAGGTTAAACGTAAACGTTAGGAAGTATAAATTCATCTCCCCCTCGCTTAGCAGCTTTACTAAAGTATAAAATACAATTACCAGTAAAAAAAGGTAAAACAGCGAAAGCTTTTTGTACACAAAAGGCGACCAGTACTTAATATTCATGGCCACACCTGCCAGTATGGCTATCTGTAAAGGCGTAACAGGAACACCCCCAAAATTAACAGACAGAGGATCGTTAATTTGCGAGGCAACAAAGTATAAAAAAAAGGCTTTTACACCCGGGTGTTTAAAAACACTACTTTTTCCCATAAGCATTTAACAAGGCTTTAACGTTGTTGTGCCAGCTAAAGCGTTGCTTTAGCCCGGCAAAATTATGGCCTTTACAGTTAATAAGTAAATTACTAATAGTTTTATGCATGTTAGTATGGTTATACAAATAAATCATCCCAGGTTCTGAATGTAGCCTGAAGAATTCAATATCTGTTGCCAACACGGGCTTTTCAAACCCAATAGCCATTTGGTAAAAGCCTGATGTGGTGATGCGCCTGTATGGCATCCAAACAATATCTGCCAATGCGAAAATATCTGCCAGTTCCGCTTCGCTCACTTTCCTGTCAATAACGCTCACGCGCTCTTTTTTCAAAAGCGCCTGTTTATCTTCGTTGGCTAAATTTCCTATTAAAAGGAAATGAAGATGAGCCGGTATTTCGTTATTTAACAAATAGTTGACGGCATCCTGTGTTCCCTGGTAATCTTTACCGCTGCATTTTAAGAGTACTATTTTTCTATCAGCCGGTATACTTAATGTTTCCCGGGTAATTAAACCAGATGCTTTGTACCAATCGCCATAGGTGCCGTGCTCAACTAATACATACTTTTCCTTAAAATCAAAACCCACAATGGCCTTCAGATCACTATAAGCATTTTCGGCGTGCCCAACTATCAGATCGAATTTTTTTATGAGGAACCGGCGCATCCATTTTTCTAAACGCAACGAACGGTACTCATGTGGCAACGCATTGTGTGCCGACCATATCAGCCTGTATCCTAAGGCCTTTGCCACCAGACAGTTAAACCTGAAGTATAGGCATTTAATAAACGACAACAGTAAATTACCCTTGCGCCATACCGTTTGCGGCCAATGAAAATAGCATACCTGGATCTTACCTGCATGCTTAATTAAATTGGGTATAGTAAAGTTAAACTCCGCCAATTCCCAGCCATGCGACTTTAGCTCGTTATAATACAGCTCCATAAAGGGGTTGCCTTCGGAGTACCTGGGTGGCGGGTATGATACAAACTTAACCATCTATACAGCTTTTAGCTAAGTTTAACCAACTGTATTTCTCCGCAACCGCTTCTTTATCAATATGGAAATCGGCATAACGCTCTCTTATGGCCTTCATGGCCGCGGCATAATCATCAACTGTATACTTGGCCAATACACCGGTATGCTTATCCACAATCTCTGAAGTTGCCGTAACTATCCCCGGCTGGCCCGAATCAAAAGCCACCACAGGTACCCCTGCATATAAAGCTTCTAAAATGGTTTGCCCAAAAGTTTCGTGGGTTGAAGGCAGCAGGTAAACATCAGCTGCCGTATAATAGATATTGGGGGTATTGCTGCGGCCTGCAAAAATAACTTTATCTGTCAAACCCAACTCGTTTACCAACAACCGCAAAGTTTGTTCCTCGGAACCATCGCCTACAACCAGCAATACAGCGCCGTTGTGATCTACCCGGCTAAAAGCCTTAATAGCTATATCAATTGATTTCTGCCTAACCAGCCTGGAAAGTATGAGATAAACGAACGTATCTTTATCAATCCCTACCTTTTGCTTCGCGGTTGGCTTATCAGGCATGCCATCAAAATAGCCAGCATCAATGCCGGGCTTGGTGATGATGATCTTATCCGCTACCATCGGTGCTACACTTAGCACCTGGTTAGCCATATTTTTACTAAACGCCAATATCCTGTTACAACCTTTCAGCAATTTAAACTGAACATTCTCGAGGTAATTGAGAAACACCACCCGGAAGACCAGGTCCTTCATTTTTTTTACTATGGTTGATGAGGCTACCGAACCGGCAAACTCGCGGTCCTGTATCTTTACTACACCCGGTATAATGTAGGCGATATTCTTTAACCCCGCCTTTATCGCGGCATACCCGGTTACATGATTCCTGGTGATGACTACATCGGGTTTAAATGGCAATTTTTTAAAGAATGTGGCACATGATCGTACATCGGCCTGGTACTTAAAAATCTTCAAGGCTGCCATACCCGGCATATATGTTCTGAACCTCAGCACCCTAAAACCATCAACCATTTCATCGGCGGGTAAACGGGTATTGTTTAGCCCGGCATCGCTCGCTGCAATAACCACTTCGTGCCCCTGCTGCCGATAGGCCTGGGCCAGGTAGAAAATAGAATTTTCTATCCCGCCTACATGGGGTTTGTAGTAATATGAGGTGAGCAGAATCTTCATACTTATCTGAATAACGGGCGATAGTTTAATTTATAAAGTAAATTACTTTTACGCTGGCCAATGAGCTTTGCAGGCACACCGCCTACAATTGTAAGAGGTTCCACGTTTTTGGTTACCACACTGTTACTGGCTACTACCGCGCCCCTGCCAATGGTTACCCCCGGCAAAATGGTTACTCTCGAGGCTATCCATACATAGTCCTCAATAATCACGTCGGCACCTTTAGATACATGATAGTCGTCGTGTACGTCGTGTTCCAAGGTCCATATGTTGGTTTCCTGAGCTATGTCTATATTATTGCCAATAACCAATTTGCCGCCACGGCCATCCAGTAAAACCTTTTGGTTAATAATGGTATTGTTACCGATACTCACATTACGCCCTGCCCTTACTTCAACCCCCATCAGAACAGACGACTCTTTACCAAACGACTTAACGGTGCGTTTCATCAAAAATGCCCTTAAAGTATGCGACGGAAAATACATTAGCCAGTTATTAAACAGATAGCCTTTAAAGGAGATAAAAACGCCCAAAAGTTTTACAAGAAAGCTTTTCATATCATATTTTTATTATACCGCTATGCCTTAGCCGCCTTTAATTTAAATGCTTTTAATATATTTTCGCGATACAGGAAAAAGCCGAATACGGGCAGCAATAACAGCATCTCCAGTAACATTGCAGCTATATTTAATTTAAACGTCCAGTGTGTATAATAACCTGTAAAAGCAATAAGCCCCACAGAAAATATCATAAACCAATTAAAATTAACCGTAAAAATCTGCTTCAGTTGTATGGCATAAAGGCTATTGCCCGCTTTATATATAAATATACATAAGAAAGCGGTTTGGATAGTAGTACCCAAAATCACACCGTAAAAATCAAAATAGTAGGTTAGAATTATAGAGAAAATGCCATTCAATATGGCTGTTATGGAGTCTATTTTAAAAATAGCCTTAGTGTCTCCGGTAACAAACATGGTACGGTATATAAGGCTGTAGAAGCCGGTAAGCATCCAGTTGAATACAGCCACAAGCGCCCAGGTAAAGTACTTATCGTACTCGGAGGTACGCATCCACACTTCAAAGAATTTATGGCCTAAAATAGTAAAGCAAACCATTACAAACAGGAACACGGCAAAAACCATTACGGTGATGCGTACGATTAAACTACCCACATCTTTACCTGACGATTTGGTTTGTACAATATGTGGCTGTAGAACTGAATACAGGTTTGCCGTTAATGATTTAAGCAAAAAGAACGGACGGGTAATTACGGTATAGATAGATACCGCGGATACACTGATGAGGCTTCCTACAATAAACTTATCAGCCTGCGAGGAAAAGAAGCCTACCAATGATAGCAGGAATATCTCCTTGGTATACTTAAATGATGATTGTTGAAATAATTGCTTGTTGATAATGATCTTCAAGCGTATGTTCTTGAATAACCCATTCTTTCGAACCAGGTAAAAATCAATAAAATACGTAAACGCGTACAGCAGCATGCTGGCAATACCAAAAGCGGTAATTGAGGGCTTAAAGAAATAAACCCATGCGATCATCAATACATTTAATATTACAATAATGATCTGGTAAACGTTTTTTTGGTGAAATATGCCTGCGCCCTGAAGGATATTCGAGGGTATAAAATCAAGAAATACAAATAGCGTACTAAATATGGCTATCAGAAAAAGTACACGAGCCTCGGCCACATCTTTAGCATCTATCCTGAAAAAAGTATCAACTTTAAATAAAATAATAGCGCATATGGTTAACACCGCCAGCATAGAAATAATATTGAGTGATATAGCTGTATTAACCGATGACTGGTATTTGAGCTTATCCTTATCATACAGATATTCGGCGGTATATTTGATAAGAGATTTACCAGCGCCAAAATCTAAAAAGGTTAATGATGTTGCCAAACTGGTTGATAGTACAAAAAGGCCATAAATAGCTTTACCATAAACTGCCAGGTAAATAGGCGTGGTAAAAAACGCTAAAAATAATTTTACCGCTAAAATACCATAGTTGCTGTACGTATCTTTTAAAACCTTTTTCTTATCCATCTTCCCGCTACTGTGTTGTATCCGCTTAGGCTTGTATTAATCCCAAAAAATAAAATCCTTAAGACCGGGCTGCTCCAGGCTTTTAATGATCCGCATGATATTGTCTGTTGCCGGCAGGGCTGATGGCTTTTTAAAGCTATACCCATCAAACAGGCCATTTTTATAGTTTACAGGTATGTCCTTTTGATAAAGGAACATCATCATGTAAAAGTATTTATCGGCCAGTTCAACCTGATCTTTCAACAGTTCACCAGTTTGCAATAACCTGTTAAGGGTTTCGAAGTACTCGGTGCTGGTTACCGGATCATAGGTGAAGCCTTTGTTACGGTAGTTGGTTTCAGAGATCAATATGATAGGCTTACCCATCATGGCAAACTCCAGCCCAACGGTTGAAGTGTTTACCACGCCAATGTCAGACATGTCAATCACCGTAAACGAGTTCACATTCATGTCCGGTTCAATAATGCTTACGTTTGCCGGCAAGTTGTTATTAAATTTTTCTTTTATCAGGCTGCCATAACGCTCATTGGTACCCAACACTTTTTCAGCAGGATGGCTACGAATAGCGATATGTACATCCGGGTTATTTTTGTAGTGCTCTATGGTTTGCACAATACAATCCAGCGCCGATTTAAAAGCGATATCCCGCGCCACATTAGCGGCATCCCATATCAGGTTGGTGAAAATAGTGATCACCTTAGCCGATGGATGAATACCTAACTCTTTTTTTACAGCCAGTATATCTGCCTGTCTTGGCGCAGGGTTGTAGGAGTAAACGTCGCCTTTTTGCAGTTCCCTGTCGGCCATGTACTGCTTTACCATACCATGTTCCTGTTCGGTAAGTTTACGGCCTGCAAAACGTTCCCATGCGGTATTAAAGCTCCAATCTGGCGATGGCTGGTTAATGTTAAAATTTGTTGAAGCGTTGCGTTTACCACGGTCATAACAAACGTAGTTAATATTGTGCAAGCGGCAATACTCGGCCACGGGCTGCCAGGTACAGTATATACCATGCGAAAACATCACATATTTATAGGTTTTATGCTCACATTGCTCTTTAACCTGCATATAATTGGCAAGCGCGGTTTTCAGGAATTCGGCGGCCCTATCGGCAGCGTCGCTTTCGAAATTGGTTGATTTATAAAAGCGGTACATTACCCCTAAAACGATATCTCCAAAATCGATCCCATCATAGGTAAACTTTAGTATAGCATCCAGGTTATTCTTTACAGGTTGTATCAGTTGGTCTATTACAGCAGGGAATTTTATAAATGAGTAGTTCACATTTGATGCTTTAAGCATCCTTTCAGCATCAGCAACTACTTTAGTCCAAAAAGCATCTTTACCTACCTCGTTCAGTACTTTTTTGGTGATCAGTTCATTTAACGGAACGGCATTATCGTATATGAGGTAATCTACGTCATAACCTTCCATACGCAATAGATGGTACATGAGTATCTCTAATGGTGTAAGGTACATATTACCTATAGCCACGTACATGAGGATATTACCTTTAGTTGCCTGCGGGTAAGTAGTATTTTTGAAAGTATCTGACAAATACTTATCCTGCAAAAGGTTCTTAACAATGCGCTTTGCCTTTGTTAAGACAGAGGTATTTGAAGTTTTATGGTCTTTCATAAGATGTTATCGAGTCGGGCTTACGCCCAGTTAACATTGTATTTAATCACTTTTGCCGGCACACCGCCAACAAGCGCGCCATCCGGCACATCTTTGGTTACTATGCTTCCGGCTGCTACAATAGCGCCATTACCAATATTAACCCCTTTTAATATTTTTGAATTTGCCCCTATCCATACGTGCTCGCCAATAGTTATAGGTTTTGCCGATGGTAGTTTGCTATCACCCTCAAGCAAACTATGCATATCGTCATCAATTAATTCACAGTTCCATGAAATGGCGCAGCCCTGGCCTATATGTATACTTGTACGTGCAAATATCATTGAGCCGGGGTTAATATAGGTACCATCTCCTATGGTTAATTTACCTGGTACGTATACCTTGCAATCCCTGGCTATACGTACCTGGCCCGTTATGACAACCTCTCCGCCTTTATAAACTCTTAAAACACCCTTTGCATTTGGTACTAATGCATTGCGATTGGTGAAGGTTCCTAAAAAAAGCTTCCCGTTAACGGTTAGCCTACCCTGATTATAATAGTAAACCTTTAAAGAACGGTAAAATTTAGAGTTGCCGAACAGCAACCCTCTAATAACAGCAATGGAATCATCCAACTTACTTTCAGACTTTAGGAGCTTTTTAAATAATGCTTTCATAAACCCTGTAACTAACTGATATTATTACTTAAGCGGCTTACGGCCTCGTGGAGCCGTAAGCCTGAATAACCATCCAACGCTTTTACCTGCGCATTGGTCATCGCATGCTGCGCTGCATCATCGCGGTAAAAATCTTCAAAGGGCAGTATCATCTGTTCAACATCCCCGGCTGATTGTACATGCCCCGCCCCATAAGCCAACTGCTCCGCTACTAAACCGGCATATATGTATTGCTGGTTATCTACGTAGTAAACGGTATAAACAGGTTTACGCAAGGCAATGGCTTCAAAGCTTAAGGTGCTTGATGGTACCACCACCACTCGCGAAGCTTTCATATAAAAAGTCATCTCCTCCTGATTAAGGTTAGAGAGAACCTTTACATTTCGGCCAGTTTCGTGATCACCAAAATGTATGCTGGCGTCAGGTGTTACGAGGTATATCCTATCCTGAAAGCCCTGTTTTAGTAAAAGGTCAACAAAATGGTACCCTATGCGGTAAGGGTCGGCCCCGCCGAAACAAACAAATACACCATCGACTCCGGTTGCGGCTTGTGCGGTTTGCTTCGCACTTTCAAGAAATGCAGGGCGTAGCATGGCATAATTGAGCCCGGTTAATATTTTAATGGCGTTAATGCCTTTGTACTGGTCTTCAGATATTCCGGGGCAATGGTTAACAATCACATCGGCACCGTAGGCATCTTCGGGCAGGTCATTGATCTCAACAACCAGTTTTACTTTCTTCTTTAGTTCACTTACCCAGGCATTGTTAAAATGGTAGCCATCAAGCCAAATAATATCATCGCCTTTTAGTACAGCCTCGATGTTATGATCATTGTTGATGTAAGCAGCGGTCCAATCCTGTAGCAGGGGTGCACAGTAATTTTTATTATCAGCAATGACGACGAATATGATTTCAAATTTTTCGCGAAACATCTCCGCGACAGCTATCGTGCGCGAAAGATGCCCCCTGCCAATTACATTATTGGCATCAACCCGAAATAACATTCTGCTCATTTGTATCTTAAATGTTTATTCGTGCATGTAACCGCAAAAGCCGGCTATTTTCCAGCCTTGTTTATTTCTTAAAAGAAATAAACTGCGCCACTTAAGCTCAATTGTTTCGCCGTTAACCAACTCAAGCACACCATTAAATACTTTGTGTACCAATACCTGGTTATCCTGAAAATCAAAATTTTCAAGCTTTGTAGTCCGGTAGAATATTTCGCGGGGGTCCGAAATAAATTGTTTACCGGCAAAGTCGAGGCTATCCTTTACCCAAGCATCCCTGTAGGCGCCTAAGGTGGGATAGGTTAATTTCCAATCCTGCGGATTGTTGCTTTTGGCCATATCTATGCCAAAAAACCCGTCTTCTATAAAGTCGTCCTTAACAAAGTCCCAGCCTTTGGAAAGAAAGCCTTCAAAATCATTTTTGATCAATACTTCCCATATTTCATGCTGGGTGGTACCTTCGGGATAGGGGTTATTGTACCAGCTTTCCATTAGTTTACCTGTGAAAGTTTAACACAATCTCCGTTCTCGATATCGGTAGTCAGCGCTCTGCCTATCAGCTCATTCATACGATAAGGTGGAAGCGCGTCTTTAGGGCAAGGGCGCAATACTATAAGGTCATCAGCGCTTAGCACAGTACCTGCCTTTAACGCTTTAGCCGCACGTACGGCACGCCTTTGTACAATTACGGTATTTTGCTCATTCTCTTCAACCTCTTTGATACCTGTACCAATTGATAGCTTTAGATACTCTACATTATCCACATGCTTGGCGGTAATGGCAAAGCGCTCCTCAAATGACAAACCCGGACGAAGATCGGCCTTCAAAGCTCTGGTTTCATCAACCATCTTCTTCCACTCGGCCGGCATCATCGAGAACGCATGATCCTGTCCTTCCAGAGAACTGTCAAAAGTAAAGTGCTTTTCTACCGCGCAACAGTCAAATAAGCCTACTGCCGCCAGCACACTCAAACTACCATGTGTATGGTCTGAAAGACCTACAGGGATACCCGGCCATAACTTATTGTAAGTATCCAGCACCTTTAGGTTCAGGTTACTGAAACGTTCGCGCGTAGCGCTCTCCGGTTCGCCATGCCTTGCGGTATAGTTGGTGTTGCATTGCAGCAACAGGATGTTATCGGTTTTTTTGAGAGCGGCTGCTACAGCAAGCTTTACTTCCTCAAGCGTGCTGGCACCGGTGGCAATAATTAACGGCTTAGGGTATGATGCCATTAATTCGATCTCCTCGTGCCAGGTAATATCGCCTGAGCCAAGCTTAAATGCCGATACATAAGGTTCAACCGCCTTAACCAACTCAAGCGAATAAGGCGAGGTGAAGTACGACATGTTAAGCTTTTCGGTGAGTTCTTTTAGTTCAAGCGTCCACTCCAGTGGTATGGATGCCGCTTTATATGATTCAAATACCGATGTTTTCCATTTGCTTTGGTGCGTGGTAACATTGGTAAGGTTTTTAAAACCATGGTCGGAAACGATAGTTTCGGCGCTAAAATTCTGCATTTTAACCGCGTCAACGCCCGATTCAGAACAAGCATAGATCAGTTCCTTGGCTTTTGCCAGGTCGCCCGCATGATTTGATGCGATATCCGCTATAAAGTATACCGGGCTGTTAACATCAATAGTTTTATTGTCTATTCTTACACTCATGGCTAATTGAAATTAGTATATTGTTTAAGTTGGGGTATGGCCAGCAAACCATTCAGCGTACCCTGCTCAGTGGTTTTAAATTCATCGCCAAACAATTCAAAAACGCGGCCGGGTATGGCCACCAGGTTTACCTTACGCTGGCTGCCACTGGTTACCAGATCTGGCGAATACCCGAAAGCTTCTGCCTGCTCCCGTAAAAAATCATATTCTTCCGAGCTATCAGTACTGCCAAAATGGATAATGCCGTCTACCCGTTGAGCTATCAGCATGGCTACGCCTTTGATCATATCGGCGGCCAGCATGCGGTTTTGTATTACTCCCCTGTCAACCGTTATTTGTTGGCCTGACTGAAGTTTCTTTAATAAGTTCTCGTTACGGGTAACGCGATGCGGAACCCATCCCTGTAAAGAGGCGAAACGTAAAGCGCACCAGTTGATTGACGATGCCCTAAGCATATCTTCACAACGGCCTTTAAATATGCCATATTCCGAAATACTATTTGCGGGCAGGTCTTCTGTAAGGGGTATATCAGTGTAACCATCCAACGCCAGAACCGACGAGGCGTATATATAATACGCACCGCTTGCAGCTGCATACTCAATACTGTGTTGATGAATTTGCAAGCCCTGCTCATCCTCACCTCTTAGAAAATTAACTAAAACGGTTGGAGCGAACTCATTTATGGCTTGCACATAATCATTATAACCGGTGGGTTTATACTTAGTTACCGGCATCTCAAAATCAACATCGAGATGGTGCAGGGTACCGCCTAAAACTATTGCAGAATTGGTAGAGCCAAGCTGGTTAAGCAATAAATAGCCCAACCATGATGCTGCCCCTAATACTAAAACCCTTTCCTGCTGCATAAGTAACGTTAGCTTAGTAAGTAAATTCCGGATCGATGTGATCTTTGATCAACCCTCTGATACCGTCAACATCCAGCCACTCATCATTTGAGCCAGAGTTGTACTCGAAACCTGCCGGTACTTCATGGGCGTTATTGGCTTTCATGTAATCTTCTTTAGTATACCTAAAGGTTTGTGGCAAGATAACATAGTATGTACCTACATCAACAGTATTATACGAGTCAGACGCGGTGATCATTTCTTCGTGTATCTTCTCACCCGGCCTTATACCGGTTACTACCTTCTCGCATTTAGGGCCAACCGCATCGGCTACATCACCTATACGATAAGAAGGGATCTTTGGAACAAATATTTCGCCACCCCATGCATTTTCTAAAGCATGCAATACCATTTTAACACCATCTTCTAATGAGATATTAAAACGGGTCATTTTCTCATCAGTGATTGGCAATACACCCGAATCGCGTTTTGAAAGGAAGAACGGAATAACCGAACCTCTTGAACCCATAACGTTACCATATCTCACTACAGAGAATTTCAGGTCGCGTGAGCCTTTCATGTTGTTTGCGGCAACAAACAACTTATCAGAACAAAGTTTAGTTGCACCATACAGGTTTATCGGGGCGGCGGCTTTATCTGTTGATAATGCTACTACGTCCGTAACGTTAGAATCTAAAGCAGCGTCAATAACGTTTTCAGCACCGAAGATATTGGTCTTGATGCACTCCATCGGGTTATACTCTGCAGCTGGCACCTGCTTCAGCGCTGCCGCATGGATAATAATATCAACGTTTTCGCACGCTCTTTTCAAGCGCTCTTTATCTCTTACATCACCAATAAAATATCTGATGGCTTTATACTTTTCCGGGCTGAACTGCTGAGCCATTTCAAATTGCTTCAGCTCATCGCGCGAATAAACTATTACTCTCTTTACTTCAGGGTAATTAGTTAAAATGGTTTCGATAAACTTTTTACCGAATGACCCTGTACCACCTGTTACAAGGATTGATTTTCCTTTTAAATCCATTATAATATCTTCTATTTTATTGGTGTATATTTAATTTAAGCCACTGATATATTTCATTAAAATCCATATCAGGCTGTTTGTCATAATTTATATCAATGATCATTTTTTCTATACGCTGATGATCTTCAGCGCTGTCAACGGTAAGCAGCTTATCTGTTTGCGGGCGCAGGCCTTTGTAATCAGAACCAACACAGTGCAATTTAAATTGCTCAGGGTTATCCCTGAAATATGGTGTTACATGTTCCCTATGGTATTCGTTAAGCGTTGCGCTGTCCCATATTTTACGTAAAGCCGCCACGTTGATCACCTCATAGGCAATGTGCGATAAACCGTCAACATAGGTATAATCGTACCCGCCGGTCACATGCGTTTCATATAAAGCGGCGCTAACATCGCACCTGTTGAAGGGATTGTCTGCCGTAACCCGTATAATGTTATCCGTGTCAGACAAGCCATCTGCGGCTTTTACAAAACGGCTTAAAACATCTTTACTGTCACCACGCACGCAATCAATATCCAGGTATCGGCAATACGCTTCTATCGGATCATCCTCCGGCAATGTTGAGGTAGCCACTATTACATTATTAATAAAAGCGTTACGCTGCACACTGCTAATCACCCTTTTAAGTAAAGGTACACCAGCCAAAGGCATTAGTGATTTGCCCCTCAGCCTTGTACTACCCATCCGGGCCTGTATAACTGCTATCGCTGCCATGCTTATTATAACCTGGCGTCAACCATGTTACGGTCTAATGTGCCCTTAATGTCAAAGATGACCGAGTTTTGCTTTGTATATTTATTAAAATCAAACTCCTTAAACTCATCATGCGATACAGCGGCTACAATAGCGTCATATGGCTCATCGCTTTGCAATTGGTTAAGTACATCTACCCCATACTCATTTTTTGCCTCATGTGTATCAATCCAGGGGTCATATATATCTACCTTAAGGCCAAACTGCTCAAGTTCTTTATAGATATCTACCACTTTGGTATTTCTAAAATCAGGACAGTTTTCTTTGAAAGTAAAACCCAAGATCAGGGCTCTTTCACCATTGATCTTATGATCTTTCCTGATCATTAGCTTGATCACCTTGTTGGCTACGAACTGGGCCATGTTATCATTAACTCGCCTGCCCGAAAGAATAACCTCCGGATGATAGCCTAATGATTCGGCCTTATGCGCCAGGTAGTAAGGATCCACACCAATACAGTGCCCGCCTACCAGGCCCGGTTTATATTTCAGAAAGTTCCATTTGGTACCGGCGGCGTCAAGTACGTCATTGGTATCAATACCAATTTTGTCAAATATGAGTGCCAACTCGTTCACAAAAGAAATATTTACATCGCGCTGCGCGTTTTCAATCGCTTTTGATGCTTCTGCAACCTTAATGCTTGGTGCTTTATGAGTGCCCGCGGTAACAATGGCAGAGTATAACTCATTTACCATATCAGCTATTTCGGGAGTAGAGCCCGATGTTACTTTTTTTATAGTGGTAAGGGTATTTACCTTATCACCAGGGTTAATACGTTCTGGTGAGTAACCGATATAAAAATCCTGGTTAAACTTTAAACCGGATGATTTTTCCAGTACAGGCACACAATCTTCCTCGGTGCAACCCGGATAAACTGTTGATTCGTAAATAACAATATCACCCTGGCTAAGCACTTTTCCCAACATTTCAGACGCCTTGATAAGCGGCATAAGATCAGGAGATTTGAACTGATTTATAGGTGTAGGTACAGTTACAATGTAAATATTGCACTTTTTTAATGCCTCTCTGTCTGACGAGAAAGAAAGCCCGCTGTTACCCTGTTTAGCTAATTCAATCACTTTTTTAAGATCGTCGAGATTAGCCTCCAGTGTACTGTCCTCGCCACGGGTAAGCTCCTCAACCCGGGTATTGTTAATATCGAACCCAAGCACTTTAAATTTCTTTCCGAATTCTATAGCAAGCGGCAAACCTACATAGCCTAAGCCAATGATGGCTAAATGAATATCATCGGATGAACGATCGGCCAGATATTTCTGGATATAAGTAGAAGACATATTGAATTGCTTTATAGTTCAGTTTGTGTTATTTTTTGAATAATCTCTTAAAAAAACCTTTGCTTTCCTTTTCATCTTCCTGGTAATAACCACCGTAACCGTAGCTGTACCCATAACTATACCCGTACCCATATCCATATGAATTTTGTACGTTTATAGCATTCATCACAATATTGAGGTTTTTGAATTTCTTAGTTGTAAAGTAATTGTTAAGCGCATATAACTGGTTTTTAGCCGTATAGTCGTGCCTTACAATGTACATCGTCGCATCGGCGAACTTAGCCAATATCTGCGCATCGGTAACCAAGCCTACCGGAGGAGCATCCAATACCACAAAGTCAAAATCCTGCTTAAGCTTTTCTATCAGTATGTCTATTTTACCGTTTACCAGCAATTCGGCAGGGTTAGGTGGTATTGGGCCGCAGGTAATAATGTAATAATTTTCCTGTGCAGGTATGGGCTTAATAATTTTGTTATAATCTGCCTGCCCTATTAAGTAATTGGATAAACCATTATCATTATTAATTTCAAGCCCCTGGTGCAGTTTCGGCTTGCGTAAGTCGAGCTCCAGGATAACCACCTTTTTGCCAGACATGGCTAAACTCGCACCCAGATTGAGCGAAATAAATGATTTACCTTCGCCACTCATACTGGAGGTAAATAGGAGGGTCTTTTTATCCGGGCCCTGCATAATAAACTGCAAGTTGGTTCGCAAGGCACGTATCTGCTCTGCGATCATTGAGCGCGGTTTAGTAACTACCAGCAAAGGCCCCGAATCTGATGAGTGTGATACTTCTGCAATAACCGGCACCTTGGTAATACGCTCTATATCCTGCCTGCGTGTGATCTTGAAATTAAGCAAGCCTCGTAAATAAATAATACCGATAGGGAGTACCAAACCAATTGCAGAAAACAACAGGTATATAACCCCTTTAACGGGTTTCACAGGTGCAGAGCTACTGTAAGCCGCGTCAATGGTACGGCTATCTGCTACACCAGAGGCCAGCTGCATGGCGGTTTCCTCACGCTTTTGAAGTAAATAGGTGAACAGGTTATTTTTAATCTCCTGCTGGCGCATTACATCCAGCAAGCCACGCTCTTTAACGGGCACCTGCCTTATTACCGATTCGAATTTATTGTTCTTGATATCCAGCTGTCGCTTGGTGGTAAGCAGGTTTCGTTTAAGGTTCGAGACTGCAGTGCCTATCTGCTGCTTTAAAGAAGTGATCTGGTCATCAAACGAAGTTACCAGCGGATTAGTTTCGGGAACGGTTTGTAACAGGCTCTGGCGCTTTAACTGGATCTCGCCTAATTGTTGCACCAAACCTAACAATGTAGGGTCATCAATACCGAACATGGAAGGCAGGCCGGTAGCATTTTTATCAGCATTTCGCAAATAAACTTCCAGGTTATTGAGTACCCCAAGGCGTATGCTTATCTTATTCAGCTCTGCATCATTCTCTCCCGCGCTGGTAATAAACTCTTTTGATTCCTGGCTAATATCAGCAATGCGGTTTTCTGATTTATACTGCTCAACATTCTTTTCAACCGAGCTCAGATCCCTTGCTATTACATTTAAGCGCTCATCAATAAACTTAAGCGTGCTGGATGTCATTTTATTTTTATCCTCAACGGCCGCCTGGTTATATTCACTAATTAACTGGTTTAAAATATCCTTGCCTCTTTGCGGTATGGCATCTTCAAGAGAAATATTCAATACAGTAGCCTGTTTGCTTACAGGGCTTACTTTTAACATATCGCTTAAGAATTTAGCTACATTCTCAACCGTGTTAAATTTAACCTCGTACTCTTCATTAACCGCCTTTTGCCATTCGCTGTTTAAGGTAACCAGTACAATACCGAGGTCGGTTTTAACAGGTGTACCTACCGGATACTTCACCTGGTTTATTTCAATCTGATTTTTGTTTAAAAGCCTAACCTTAGTAAGGATACTTAAATTAGCTTCTTTGCTTTTATCGATAATCTGTATACGGAAAGGTATAGTGCCGTATACTTCATGTTTCCTTAATGTTTTGGTATAGTAGTAAGCCGTTTGAAGGTTTAACTTTTCTACCACTTTACGCATGATGGTTTGTGACTTCAGTATCTGTATCTCGTTATCGATGATCTTGCTGGATGAGAACATATCCAGATCTTTCAATAAGTCGTTAGATGTAGAGCTTCCCTGCTTATTATCCTTAATGAGTAAGTCTGTTTCTATCTGATAAAGCGGCGTAGCAAGTTTTACATAGGCGTAACCCAGAAAAAAGAAGAAAATTACAGATAATAATATCCAGGGCCAGTGCCTGAAGTACCTGAAAAATATTTCACGAAAGTTAGTACCGTCTCTTTCCTGGTCTATAAACTCATTCAAACTATCATTTGCATTCATGTGGCTGTGTGTATTTGTACAGGAAGCGGTGGCTATTTACGTGTGTAGTTGAGTATAATGGCTATAAAAGACAGCGCGCTGAGTACGATCGGTATGATCTGGTAGGTTTTGTCGGTTTGCGCTACCCTTCCGCGTCCCGGCTCAACATATATTATGTCATTAGCATGCATGTAGTAATATGGCGAGCTGTAAACATCACGTTTGGTAAGGTCAATCGTAGCAAACTCCTTTTTACCATCAACATCACGTATCACCATAACATTGGTGCGCTTGCCGTATATGGTAAGGTCGCCTGCCAGACTTAAAGCTTCGGGCAGGGTAATTCTCTCATTAGGAATTACATACACTGATGGACGGGCAACCTCGCCCATTACGGATATTTTATAATTCAGAAACCTCACATTTACAGTTGGCTCCTTTAAGTATCCTTTCAGTTTTTCCTTAATCAAGTCCTTAGCCTGTATGGTGGTTAAACCAGCTACCATAATATCGCCCAATAGTGGCAGTTCAATATCACCTGAAGCATCAACCAGGTAACCTGGCGTTGATGTAGCTTGTGTAGATGGCTGCGGGCTTATACCGGCTGCCGTATTGGCGGCGTTATCGGCCGTACTGCTTGCCTGCGCACCGGCATAAGGGTTAAAGAAACTACTGGCAACAGGGTTAAGCGAGGTAACATATATCCCCAATATATCGCCAGGTTGTATAGTAGGTGTGTAAGCTTTGGCTATAGCAACGGTATCAGTCTGATGATTACCTTTCTGAAAATAAGCTATCTCTTTTTGGTTAATGCACGAGGTTAACGCTAATACGCAAAACATCAGCATGGTAACGTAAGACGTTATTTTTTTCATAGGTTGAGGGTAAATCGGGAGCAAAAATAGATTTTTTTATTAAATAAACTAACGATAATGTGGCACTTACGTTAACATAAGCCTTTTTTAATTTTATAATAATACAAATGTATTAGCGACATGAAATTTAAATTTGGCAATTGCTGACCTTTGTATTGTTACAATTTAATAAAATTCTGGGGGCACAGAAACGATTTAAACGAATAAATAACTTAATTGTTTTTATTAGTCAAAAAAATCATCCTTTAGGCCATCTATCTCCCTCCTGTCGCGCTTGGTAGGGCGGCCGGTGCCACGGTCGCGTTTTAACACCGGCGCATGAAACATGGATTTAAAAGCCATGGTATCTTCTTCCGGGGTAACATCCTCATAAAAGTTTATAGCGGTTTTAGCTTCTACCCGGTTCTCCAGCATACCGGTTACTTTTACCACCTTTTTTTCAATACCTTTTGATACGGTGTAAATCTCACCTATTTTTACCTCATGCGATGGCTTCATATTATTACCATCAAGCTTAACCCTGCCCGCCTTACATGCATCGGCAGCAAGCGTGCGGGTTTTAAATATCCGTATGGCCCATAAATACTTATCTATCCTTAATTTATCTTTCTCAGGCATATATCTTATCACTATAATCAAACAAATGTCCCTAAAAATCCTTTAATTTGGCGAAATTTATTTTTGTACTGATGCTTAACCTGAAGAAACTTATTGAGGATGCCTGGGAAGACCGCAACCTTTTAAATTTTGGTGAATATATTAATGCCATTGAAGCGGTAATTGACCGTCTTGATAAAGGCGAAATACGTGTTTCAGAGCTTATTGGCTCTCGCTGGCATACAAACGACTGGATAAAGAAAGCCGTTATTTTATACTTCCCTACCCGCGCTATGGAAGAAACCAAAACAGGCCCTTTTGTTTTTTATGACAAAATGAAGCTCAAAACAAACTACAAAGAGCTCGGTGTGCGTGTAGTTCCTCATGGTATTGCCCGTTATGGCGCTTACCTGGCCAAAGGGGTGATCATGATGCCGTCATATGTAAACATTGGCGCTTATGTGGATGAAGGCACCATGGTAGATACCTGGGCAACCGTTGGCTCATGCGCGCAAATTGGTAAACACGTTCACCTGAGCGGTGGCGTAGGCATAGGCGGCGTGCTGGAACCGGTACAAGCATCACCTGTAATTATTGAGGATAACTGTTTCCTTGGCTCACGCGCTATAGTTGTGGAAGGTGTGCATGTTGAGTCAGAAGCGGTATTAGGTGCTAATGTGGTTTTAACCGCATCAACCAAAATAATTGATGTTACCGGTTCAACACCTGTTGAGTACAAAGGCCGCGTGCCGGCACGCTCGGTAGTTATACCGGGTTCATATACCAAAACTTTCCCTGCCGGAGAGTACCAGGTGCCATGCGCGCTGATTATTGGTAAACGTAAAGAATCAACCGACAAAAAAACATCGCTTAACGACGCGTTAAGGGATAATAATGTTGCTGTATAAGTACTTTGTTGATTAAGTTGATTAGGTGAGTTGTTTTTCTTTTACAACGACTCACCTAATCAACTATTCACTTAATCAACTTAATCATGAAAATACTCATTCGGCTTCCTAACTGGCTTGGCGATGTGGTAATGGCTACCGCCTTTGTTAATGCAGTAAAAGCCGAATACCGTGATGCCACTATTGATGTAATCATCAAAAAAGAGTTAACGGGCATTGCCGAACTCATCCCAGGCATCAATAAAGTCTATTCATTTTCAAAACAAGATCATCCCGGATTAAAGGGCGTTTATCGTTTCGGTAAATCGCTTAAACCTGAGCGCTACGATATTTACTTTAACCTGCCGCATTCGCTTTCGTCATTTGTAATGGCATGGGCAAGCAGCGCCAAACAACGTGTTGGGTTCCGTAAAGAAGGCGGCGTATTCTTACTGACTACATCAGTTAAGAAGCCTGTTGGCCTGCACCGGGTTGATGAATATATCTGTTTACTGGAAGCGGTAACTAACAAACCCGTGCTACACCGAAATGTAGACTTAAAAGCTGCTGCATCCCAAGACACCAGTAATAAAGTAATTATTAACTTTAACTCCGAAGCTTCATCCCGCCGTATTCCGGTTGATAAAGGCAGGAGTATTATTAATGCGCTTACGGCACATTTTACAAATTTGGACTTCGTGTTTGTTGGTTCTCCTAAAGAAGCCCCTTATATTGATGAACTACTTAGGGAAATAAACAACTCCGATCGTTTACATAACCGGGCCGGTAAAACTAATTTAAAAGAATTGGCTGAACTGATGGCCGGCGCTAAAGCGGTACTAACTACAGATTCGGGGCCTGCGCATTTAGCTAACGCGGTGGGTACACCAACTATTGTTCTTTTTGGAGCGGGAAATGAACGGAATACGGCGCCTTACAATAAAACTAATCTGCAGGTCATACGTTACGGTGAATTGCCATGCGAACCGTGTGTACGTAATACCTGCAAATTATATGGCATCCCGAAGTGTATGGAAATGCTTGATGAGAAAAAAATAATAAAAGCCTTAAGTTTGTGCCTTAATTATGCTTAAAGACGAAGTTAATAAAGCGCTGAAGATAGTACAGGAGGGCGGTATCATCCTCTACCCTACCGATACTATCTGGGGTATAGGCTGCGATGCTACCAATACCGATGCCATTAAACGGATCTTCGCGCTTAAACAACGTGAGGAAAGCAAAAGCATGATTATTCTGGTTGATGTAGACAACAAATTGCAAAGCTACATACAGGAAGTACCTGACATTGCTTACACATTGATAGAATACGCGGAAAATCCGCTTACGCTGGTAATGCCGGGTGCCAAAAACCTCCCTGCTACGCTTATTTCTGAGGATGGCTGCGTGGGCATTAGGGTAACCAACCACCCCTTTTGCCAGCAACTGATACAGCGCTTGCGCAAACCTCTGGTTAGCACTTCGGCCAATATCAGCGGGGAGCCTTCGCCGGAATATTTTGGTAAAATATCTCAGGATATAATAGATGGGGTTGATTACGTGGTAGACGTTGATCAGCACCTTACTGAAATAAAAAAGCCATCGACCATTATGCGGCTGGCTCCAAACGGCACATTTGAATTTATACGCCGTTAAAAATTATAATATTAAATTTGCCTCTGCCAATACGAGCCTGTTCGCAGTCTACACTATGAAACAACACCTGCAACATCCGGTATTTTCTGTTATTTCTAAACTTGCTGCCGAAAAAAATGTACAGGCTTACGCAATTGGCGGTTACGTGCGCGATATTTTCCTGAACAGGCCATCAAAAGATATTGACGTAGTTGTATTGGGTAACGGTATTGAATTTGCCGAAGCAGTTGCCGCACATCTCAACGTTAAAGTGTCGGTATTTAAGAACTTCGGGACGGCTATGCTGCGTTACCAGGATGTAGAGGTGGAGTTTGTTGGTGCCCGTAAAGAAAGCTACCGGTCCCATTCGCGCAAACCAATTGTAGAGAACGGCACACTCGAGGACGACCAGAAACGCCGCGATTTTACCATTAACGCGCTGGCAATATCGTTGCATCCTGGTAATTATGGGGAATTAATAGATCCTTTTGAGGGCATCACAGATCTGAACAATAAACTGATCCGTACACCGCTTAACCCGGTAGAAACATTCTCAGACGACCCATTACGCATGATGCGGGCCATACGTTTTGCCTCACAGCTGCGTTTCAGGATAGATGATGAGGCCGTTGCAGCTATAAAAAGTAACTTACAGCGGATAAAGATCGTCTCGCAGGAACGCATTACGGATGAACTGAATAAGATCATCCTGTCGCCACTACCTTCCGTAGGGTTTAACTATTTATTTGATACCGGCCTGCTGCATATCATCTTCCCGCAAATGGCTGCATTGTATGGCGTGGAGGTGATCAACGGTAAGGGGCACAAAGACAACTTTTACCATACCCTGCAGGTACTGGATAATATTTGCGAAACTACCGACGACCTTTGGCTGCGCTGGGCCGCTATATTGCATGATATTGCTAAACCCGCCACTAAACGCTTTGAACAAGGCCACGGCTGGACTTTTCACGGGCACGAGGACAAAGGCGCCCGCATGGTGCCTAAAATTTTCACACAACTCAAACTTCCTTTGAATGAAAAAATGAAGTTTGTGCAAAAACTGGTACAGTTGCACCTGCGCCCTATTGTATTATCGCAATCATTGGTAACAGATTCTGCCGTACGCCGCCTGCTTTTTGAGGCAGGTGACGACATTGAGGCACTCATGCTGCTATGCAAGGCTGACGTAACCACGAAAAACGAATATAAAGTAAAAAAATACCGTCAGAATTTTGAGCTGGTACAACAAAAGCTCAAAGATGTGGAAGAACGCGATAACATACGCAATTGGCAGCCGCCGGTAACCGGCCTGGATATTATGCAACTATTTGGCATAAGTGAGGGCCGCGAAGTTGGCATTATCAAAAACAAGATACGCGAGGCTATTCTGGAAGGGGAAATTCCTAACGACCGCGAAGCAGCGATAAAATACACTATCGAAAAAGGAAAAGAAATTGGCTTGAAAGTTGTGGCAAACTGAATTTTAATTAAATAAAATATTTTTCTGATAAAATTATACTTAAATAAACACAATGGCACTATACAGGTTCAGGGTTACTTTTGAAGATTACGATGACGTTTCGAGGGATATCGATATTAAATCCAACCAAACTTTTGAAGATCTTCATAAAGCTATCCATCAGTCTACAGGGTACAAGTCCGAATATCCATCATCATTCTACGTAAGTAACGATCAATGGATGAAGGGTGATGAGATTACGTACATGCCCAACCAAAAAAGGATTGATCGCAACATTCCATTGATGGAGAAAGCAAAACTAAGCAACTATATTGACGATCCTCATCAGAAATTTTACTACACCTTTAATTTCGACCGCCCGTTTGACTTTCATGTCGAGCTGATGAAAATCATTCTGGACGAGGATCCGGCTGTAACTTACCCCAATGTAGTGCGCTCTGTTGGCGAAGCGCCAAAGCAATTTGGCAACGTGTTTAACCCAACGGTGGTATCATCTGCTGATGAGGACTTCGACTTTTTGAACGAAATGCAATTTAACCCTGAAGATGCCGAAGATTTCTCTGAAGTAACTGATGCCGATGAGAGTACTCCTAAACACCTTAGCGGTAATGATGATGAACACGAGGAAGAAGAGAGTGAAGAAGATGAGTTTGGCTTTGGCGACGATGATAATTTTGAAGAGGACGATCGTCGTTCCGGACGCAGTGACGATTATTAATTAGTAGATAGTTGGTGGTTCATAGTTCATGGCAAAAGAACCTATGAACCATGAACTATAAACCATTTTCTATCTATGAACGCTACCAACCCTACTTTAATAGTAATTGCCGGCCCTACAGCATCCGGAAAAACAGCCGCTGCCATACAATTGGCCCAGCATTACAATACGGTTATCGTGTCGGCCGATTCCAGACAGTTTTTCCGTGAAATGTCCATCGGTACGGCTAAGCCTACTACATCCGAGCTTGCCGCCGCTCCTCATTATTTTATAGATACGCTAAGTGTTACCGAGCCTTACTCGGTTGGCGATTACGAACGCGAATGCCTGGCGCTTTTAGAACAACTGTTTAAAACCTATAACGTTGTAATTATGGTAGGTGGGTCGGGGCTGTACATTAAAGCCGTAACTGAGGGTTTTGATGACCTGCCCACAGCCAACCCCGACATACGCGACCGGTTAAATACTGAATTGGCGGTTAACGGCATTGCCGAATTACAGCAAAGGCTTAAACTGGTTGATCCGGACTATTACCATACAGTAGATATTAATAACCCACAAAGGGTTATACGTGCCCTCGAGATATATGAAGCCACAGGTAAGCCTATGTCGGGATATTTAACCGGCACTAAAAATCAACGTGGTTTTGACACCATTAAAATAGGTATTGATTTGCCGCGCGAGGAACTTTATAACAGGATAAACATGAGGGTTGATGCCATGATGCTGGATGGGCTTTTACCCGAAGTGGAAAAGCTTTATTCACTAAGGCGCTATGGCGCGCTCAATACGGTTGGCTATGTAGAACTGTTTGATTACCTTGATGGTAAGGTTAGCCTTAACGATGCAATTGACAAAATTAAACAGAATACAAGGCGTTTTGCCAAGCGACAACTAACCTGGTTTAGGAAGGATAATGAACTTCATTGGCTAAACGCTGCTGAAATAATATCTTTTACAGAGAAAAAAGTTGTAACTAACTGAAAATTAATATAAATTTAAGATAGTCGCGACTTAAAATTAATGACTTATTGCTATTTTAGCATCAGTTATTAAATAATAATAAAATGCCCCCTACTATTAATAGACGGTCCTTTATAGGATCTGCCTCTGCTTTGCTTGTGCTCGTTGGATGCAAAAAAAGCGAGATCATTACTACTACGCCAAAACCAGGCAATACTGTAAACACAGGTTCAACCAATCCCGACATCCCACCAAAAGTTTACGACCAAAGCTTGTATTCAACTACAGAATTAGGTCCTAACCTTATCAAAGGTACTGATTTTAGTAAAACCCTTTACGGCTATACCGATAAGCTTTCTTACAAAGCCGGGGATATGATAACCCTGTATTATTCAGGTCCCGACAACCCGAAGCAGGCAATTCATTTAAGCGATTTTAATGGTAAGATATATGCCTCTTATACAACATCTGTAAAAGTACAAAAGGTAAATACCGAAAAGCCCTGGCTGGATGGCTGCAAGTTTGAAAAAACCGGCGAATTTAAATTGCCTGATACGCTTAAACCGGGTGTATATCGTTTCAGAGGCACTAATTACTTTGTGATATCTGATACCGAAAATCCGTATGATATTACTATTGTGTATCCTACCAATACCGATAACGCCTATAATTATGGCGGTGGCAAAAGCGCATATGACCCCGATCTGGGAAACAGGGCAACTGTTTCATCTTATTTAAGATACCAGGACGGCTTGGTAGGTCGTAAAGATTTTACATCGAGCTTTTTCTTTTGGATGCTCACCCAGAATTATAATGCCAATTACATTACAGACGCCGACCTGGATGATTATAAGAACATCGAAAAGTCGAAATTGCTGATGATAGTTGGCCACAGCGAGTATTGGACAAGGGCTGCACGCGAAAACGTGGATAAGTTTGTTGCCAGTGGTAAAAACATGCTGGTGTTATCCGGCAATACCATGTACTGGCAGGTGAGGTATAACAAGAAGGATAACCTTATGATCTGTTACAAGGATAATAATCTGGATCCCCTAAAAGATACGCCTTACAGCTCCATTTTGTGGGAAACTGATTTTCTTAAATATCCTATCACCTCAAGTATCGGCGCCGATTTCAGTGGTGGCGGGTATGGCTCCAAATTAACCAACAGGCAAGACGGTTATAAAATAGTAAACGATAAATCGCCATTATTTGAGGGTACGGGTTTAAAGAATGGTGATATATTAAAAATACCCACAGTTGAATACGACGGCGCGCCGGTAGTTAAGATGATCAAGCCGGGTTCAAAAGAAATACCGGTAATTGATAACTCGAAACTAAAATTTGATAAAATAGAACTTCTTGGTTACGATTTCGCGGTTAACGGCGGTGTTGAAGGCCCCGAAAAAGCGACTAATGGCTTGGGTACATTTATCGTGTTCAGAAAAACGCCTACTTCAGGCACCGTTGTAAATACTGCCACTACAGACTGGTGCAGCAAACGCGGAATGGCCGGAGCCGACAAAGAAAAAGTAATACGTATTACCAAAAATATGATTGATAAATCGTTGCAGGGTGAAAGTTTGTTTACACCACAGCATGCTTAATTATATTAGGTACTAATATTTTATATTATCTAAAAAAACCTGCTTAGCTAAGCAGGTTTTTTAGGTATTGGCCATAGCCGCTTTTGCTATATTTATCAGCAAGAATAGCTAACTGAGATGCATTGATATAGCCCATTAAATAAGCTACCTCTTCTATACACCCAATTTTTTTAGACTGCCTTTTTTCAATTACCCTTACAAACTCGGTAGCATCGCTTAGGGAGTCAAAAGTACCGGTATCCAGCCATGCTGTTCCGCGGTCCATTACACCTACATGCAGTTTACCTTGCTCCAAATAAACTTTGTTCACATCGGTTATTTCGTATTCCCCTCTTGGAGATGGCGCAATGTTCCTGGCTATTTCAACAACACTGTTATCATAAAAATACAACCCCGGTACCGCGAATTTTGATTTTGGCTTTAATGGTTTTTCTTCAATAGATATAGCCTTATTATCCTTATCAAATTCTACCACACCATACCGCTCGGGATCGGCAACGGGGTAGGCAAATATGGCGGCACCATCAATGTTGTTAAAACTTTGTATTAATTTACTAAAACCCGATCCGTAGAAAATATTATCGCCTAATACCAGGGCTACCTTATCTTTTCCTACAAAATCGGCGCCTATTACAAAGGCCTGCGCCAGCCCGTTGGGCTGCTCCTGTACGGCATACTCAAACCTGCAGCCAAGTTCTTCACCGGTACCTAAAAGGCGTTTAAAGCCCGCATTATCTTCGGGGGTAGTAATAATCAATACCTCATTAATGCCCGCCAGCATCAATACCGATAGCGGGTAGTAAATCATCGGCTTATCGTAAATAGGCATTAACTGCTTACTTATGGCCTTTGTAATGGGATAAAGCCTTGTACCCGATCCGCCTGCTAATATGATCCCTTTCATACGTTAAAAATGAGTTATATAATTAATTACCATTTGGCTAAGCCTCCAGCTTACTTAAACAAACCTTCAAACTATCTTCCCACTGCGGAATATCCAGATTAAAGGTCTGCTTTATTTTTGATTTATCCATTACAGAATATACCGGGCGTTTTGCCGGTGTGGGATATTCGGTTGTTGGTATAGGGTGTACTTTTACTCCGGTTTCTGCAAATTCATGTATCGCTCTGGCAAAATCATACCAGGTTGCGGTACCTTCATTAGCATAATGGTACAAGCCAAACTTATTAATGCCTGATGATATGATGCCGGTAATGGTTAATGCCAGGTCCATAGCGTAGGTGGGCGTACCTGTCTGGTCGTTTATTACTTTTATCTCGCCTCGCTCCCGGCCTATGCGCAGCATGGTTTTAACAAAGTTGTTACCATACTCAGAATATAGCCAGCCCGTACGTAATATAAAGTACTTATTGAGCAAAGCCGGTATAACCATTTCGCCTTCGAGCTTACTCTGGCCATATACGCTTACAGGAGCCGTGGTATCTTCTTCGGTAAGCGGCTTGTTCCCATCGCCCCCAAATACAAAGTCGGTGGAGATATGGATCAGAACCGTATCGTAAGAATTGCATAGGTCAGCAAGGTTTTGCACGCCGGTTTTGTTAACAGCATAAGCGGTTTCTTGGTCGCTTTCTGCTTTGTCAACTGCGGTGTAAGCGGCGCAGTTAATACAGTGTGCAGGATCATGCTTAGCAAAAAGTTTTTCTACTGAATTTACATCGAGGATATTTGCTTCAGATTCCGCAGGAAAGATATAACCCTCAAGAGAATTATCTTCAACCACCTTTTTCAGACAATTACCTAACTGGCCTGATGCACCAAAGACTAAAATTTTATTCATAAGGTTTTTAAACAGAATTAACCCTTGTGTTTATTTAAAAAATCGGCATAAGCCAGTTGAATACCCTCTTTTAGTTCTGTTTTATAAGTCCAACCTTTTTCCGCCAGTTTTGACACATCCATCAGTTTCCGGGGTGTACCATCAGGCTTAGAGGCGTCAAATTCAATATTGCCACTATAACCTACAATACCTTTAATTAGCAGCGCCAAATCCTTTATAGAAATTTCCTTTCCGCTACCAATATTGATGAAACCAGCTTCATCGTAATGCTGCATTAAGTAGTAACAAGCTTCGGCCAGGTCATCGGCAAATAAAAACTCCCTTAGTGGCGAGCCGCTGCCCCAAATAGTTACACTTGGTGCTCCCTGCTCCTTTGCTTCATGGAAACGCCTTATGAGCGCCGGCAGTACATGGGAGTTTTGAGGGTGATAATTATCATTATAGCCGTATAAATTGGTAGGCATTACCGAAATATAGTTACAACCATACTGCGCACGGTATGCGTCGCACATTTTTATTCCGGCAATTTTGGCAATGGCATAGGGTTCATTGGTTGGCTCAAGTAAACCCGTCAGTAAGGCCTCTTCCTTTAATGGCTGGGGTGCCATTTTAGGGTAGATACAGCTCGACCCCAGGAACATCAGCTTTTTAACACCATATACATGCGATGAATGGATGATATTGTTCTGTATCTGTAAGTTATCGTAAAGGAATTCGGCACGGTAAGTATTATTGGCTACAATACCCCCAACTTTCGCGGCAGCCAAAAAAACATATTCGGGCTTTTCGGCAGAAAAGAAATTGGTAACAGCATTTTGGTCGCGAAGGTCAAGTTCTCCCGAGGTACGCGTAAGCAGGTTGGTATAGCCCTCCTGCTGCAGTTTACGCATAATAGCCGAACCCACCATTCCACGATGACCTGCTATATATATTTTTGAATCTTTGTTCATTTGATCAGACGATAGTTGATGGTCCATAGACCATAGTAAGAATTACGTTGCCAAAACTATGGACTATTGACCATACACCATGGACTTAAAACTAAGCCTGCCCCATGGTACCACCAAAATTTAGTGGGAACGCCGGTGGGTCATTTTGTATTTTAATGCGGCCGTGCGCTTCCTCATATTTTTCAATATTATCTTCAAGAGCTGAAAGCAGCCTTTTAGCATGTTCGGGCGTAAGCACTACACGTGATTTTACCCTTGCTTTTGGAACACCCGGCATTACCCTGATAAAATCAAGCACAAACTCCGAACTGGAATGAGTTATAATGGCCAAATTAGCGTAAACTCCTTCAGCCACATCTTCTGTAAGCTCAATATTCAGCTGGTTATTATTCTGTTCTTCCATAGTAGTAAAAATAGCAAAGCCTTCCATTTTCATAGAAGGCTTTGCAAAAATATTCAAAAAAACCTGATTAAGCTTCCACTTCTTCAGTTTTTGATGCCATCAGGCGATCAAATTCTTCCTGAGAACCTACACGGATATTTTCATAATCGCGCATACCAGTACCAGACGGAATTAAGTGACCAACGATAACGTTCTCTTTCAGGCCAAGCATATTATCGCGTTTACCGGCGATAGCTGCTTCGTTCAGTACTTTGGTAGTTTCCTGGAACGATGCCGCAGAAATGAACGATTTGGTACCTAACGACGCCCTTGTAATACCTTGCAGCATTGGGCTTGAAGTTGCAGGAATAGCGTCCCTTACCTCAACCAATTTCATATCACGGCGTTTCAACATAGAGTTTTCATCTCTCAGTTTACGCAATGAAATGATCTGACCGGCTTTCAGGTTGGTAGAATCGCCCGGCTCAACAACAACTTTCTTGTCGTAGATCTCGTCGTTCTCCATCATGAAATCCCAGCTATCAACAGCTTCTCTTTCAAGGAAGCGGGTATCACCTGCATCCTCAATAGCTACTTTCTGCATCATCTGGTGAACGATAACCTCAAAGTGTTTATCGTTGATCTTCACACCCTGTAAGCGGTAAACCTCTTGTATACCGTTAACCAGGTACTCTTGCACGGCAGCAGGGCCTTTAATGGCAAGGATATCTGCCGGAGAGATAGAACCATCAGACAATGGCATACCAGCTTTAACAAAGTCGTTATCCTGTACAAGGATGTGTTTTGAAAGTGGTACCAGGTACTTTTTAACCTGTCCGTCTTTACTTTCAATGGTGATCTCGCGGTTACCACGTTTTACACCACCTAAAGTTACCACACCATCAATCTCGGTTACTACCGCAGGGTTAGATGGGTTACGTGCTTCAAATAACTCGGTTACACGTGGAAGACCACCTGTAATATCTCGCGTTTTACCGGTTGAACGAGGGATTTTAGCAATAACTTGTCCGGTTTGCAGTTTGTCGCCTTCATCAACAGAGATGTGGGCACCTACCGGGATGTTATAACCCTTAACAACGTTACCTTTATTATCTACTATCTGGATAGCCGGGTTTTTAGTTTTGTCCCTGGTATCGATAATTACTTTCTCGCGGTGACCGGTTTGCTCGTCGCTTTCCTCACGGAAAGTAACACCTTCCAATACCGACTCGAACTGAGCGATACCTGCAAACTCGGAGATAATAACCGCGTTATAAGGATCCCATGAACAAATACGGTCGCCTTTGGTAACGGTTGCACCGTCTTTGATATACAGGTATGAACCGTAAGGAATGTTATTGGTAACAATTACTTTATTAGTACCCGGCTCAATAATGCGGAACTCGCCTGAACGGCCTAATACCACATCAACAGCGCCGTCTTCGGCAGTTTCATAAGTAACTGTACGTACGTTCTCAAACTCTATAACACCATCAAACTTAGCGTTTATCTGTGATTCAGCCGCAATGTTTGACGCAGTACCACCCACGTGGAAGGTACGAAGTGTTAACTGTGTACCCGGCTCACCGATAGACTGTGCAGCAATTACACCTACAGCCTCGCCCATTTGCACGCGTTTACCGCTTGCCAGGTTACGGCCGTAGCACAGTGAACATACACCACGCTTGCTTTCGCAGGTTAATACCGAACGGATCTCAACACCTTCAAGCGGAGAGTTCTCTATTTTCTTAGCGATCTCTTCAGTAATATCATCACCCGCAGCTACTATTAGCTCATTGGTAATAGGGTCATGGACATCATGCAGGGTTGTACGGCCCAAGATACGGTCATATAAAGGCTCAACAATATCTTCGTTATCCTTCAGTGCAGTTGTATAGATACCACGTAGTGTACCACAATCAACCTCACCTACGATCATATCCTGTGCAACGTCGTGTAAACGACGGGTTAGGTAACCAGCATCCGCTGTTTTCAACGCCGTATCCGCCAAACCTTTACGCGCACCGTGGGTAGAAATGAAGTACTCTAATACCGACAAACCTTCTTTAAAGTTTGAAAGGATAGGGTTCTCGATGATCTCACCACCTGAGCCTGATTTCTGCGGCTTAGCCATCAAACCACGCATACCTGCCAGCTGACGGATCTGCTCTTTAGAACCACGGGCACCTGAGTCAAGCATCATGTAAACAGAGTTAAAGCCCTGGTTATCGTTGCTCAGGATATCCATTACATTCGCCGTTAAGCGGTTGTTGATACGTGTCCAGATATCGATGATCTGGTTGTAACGCTCGTTATTGGTAATGAAACCCATGTTATAGTTATTCATCACTTCCTCAACTTCTTTTGAAGCCTGGTCGATCAGTTTAACTTTTTGCTCAGGGATGTTGATGTCTTTAAGGTTAAATGAAAGACCACCACGGAATGCCATCTGGAAGCCTAATTCTTTGATATCATCCAAGAACTGTGCTGCACGTGCCATACCGGTAGTTTTCACTACCTCACCAATAATATCACGTAGTGATTTCTTGGTCAACAACTCGTTTATATAACCTACTTCTTCCGGTACGTGCTGGTTAAATAACACGCGGCCTACGGTAGTTTCAATCAATTTAGTAACGATGCTGCCATCGCGCTCTTTAACACGGCCTTTTACTTTAATAAAGGCATGCAGGTCAATTTTCTTCTCGTTGTAAGCGATGATTACCTCTTCTGCAGAGTAGAAAGTTAAACCTTGCCCTTTAACCACGCGGGTTTCATCAGTTTTGCGGCCCTTGGTTATGTAGTACAAACCAAGTACCATGTCCTGAGATGGTACTGTAATTGGCGTACCATTTGCCGGATTAAGGATGTTATGCGATGCCAACATTAATACCTGGGCTTCCAAAATTGCCGCGTTACCAAGTGGTACGTGCACAGCCATCTGGTCACCGTCAAAGTCGGCGTTGAACGCGGTACAGGTTAACGGGTGCAGCTGGATAGCTTTACCTTCAACCAGTTTAGGCTGGAATGCCTGGATACCCAAACGGTGCAATGTAGGCGCACGGTTTAGTAACACAGGGTGGCCTTTAAGTACGTTCTCTAAAATATCCCAAACTAATGGGTCTTTACGGTCAACTATTTTTTTGGCAGATTTTACTGTTTTAACCACACCACGCTCAATCATTTTGCGGATGATAAACGGTTTAAACAGTTCGGCAGCCATATCCTTTGGTAAACCACACTCATGCAGTTTAAGGTTAGGGCCTACAACAATTACCGAACGTGCAGAGTAGTCAACACGTTTACCCAAAAGGTTCTGACGGAAACGGCCTTGTTTACCTTTCAGGATGTCTGAAAGTGATTTCAAAGCACGGTTACCTTCAGTTTTAACCGCGTTAACTTTACGTGAGTTATCGAATAACGAATCCACAGCTTCCTGCAGCATACGTTTTTCGTTACGTAAAATTACCTCAGGTGCTTTGATCTCGATCAAACGTTTTAAACGGTTATTACGGATAATTACACGGCGGTAAAGGTCGTTCAAATCTGAAGTTGCGAAACGGCCACCTTCCAATGGTACTAACGGGCGTAATTCTGGAGGTATAACCGGAACGATCTTAACGATCATCCATTCAGGGTTATTCTCGATACGTGTTTTTGAACCACGGAAAGCTTCAACAACCTGTAAGCGTTTTAACGCTTCGTTTTTACGTTGTTGTGAAGTTTCGTTAGCTGCCTGGTGGCGCAGGTTGTATGAAAGCTCATCTAAATTAATGCGTTTCAATAACTCCTCAAGCGCTTCGGCACCCATTTTAGCCACAAATTTTTGTGGGTCTTTGTCATCCAGGTACTGGTTCTCTTTTGGTAAAGTGTCCAGGATATCCAGGTATTCTTCTTCAGTAAGGAAATCCATTTTAGAGATTCCGTCAACTTCTTTAACACCCGGCTGTATAACTACATATCTTTCATAATAAATGATCAGGTCGAGCTTTTTGGTTGGCAAGCCCAGCAGGTAACCAATTTTATTTGGCAACGAGCGGAAATACCAGATGTGCGCAACCGGTACCACCAAATTAATATGGCCCATACGCTCACGACGTACTTTTTTCTCGGTTACCTCAACACCGCAACGGTCACACACTATACCCTTGTAACGGATACGTTTGTATTTACCGCAATGGCACTCATAATCTTTAACCGGACCAAAAATACGTTCGCAGAACAAACCATCACGCTCTGGTTTGTAAGTACGGTAGTTAATGGTCTCCGGCTTTAAAACCTCACCGCTTGAACGCTCCAGGATAGACTCCGGAGAGGCCAAACTGATGGTAATGGTGGTGAAGTTACTTTTGATTTTATTATCCTTTTTGTAAGACATAGTCTCCTCTTTTTTTAATGTTGTTGAAAGGTTGGAACGTTGTAAAGTTGAAATGTTGTAAGGCTCAAATGATGTGGTGTTAACCTTTCAACATTCAAACCTTACAACTTTAAAACAATATTATTCCAAGGTGATATCCAAACCTAAACCTCTTAGCTCGTGAACCAATACGTTGAATGATTCAGGAACTGATGGTGTTGGCAGGTTCTCGCCTTTAACAATAGCTTCGTATGTTTTGGCACGGCCGATAACATCATCCGACTTAACGGTCAGTATCTCCTGTAGGATATTTGCTGCACCGAATGCTTCCAATGCCCAAACCTCCATCTCACCAAAACGCTGACCACCGAACTGTGCTTTACCACCCAGCGGCTGTTGTGTGATAAGTGAGTACGGACCGATTGAACGGGCGTGCATCTTATCATCAACCATGTGGCCCAGTTTAAGCATGTAGATAATACCTACAGTAGTTTGCTGGTCAAAGCGGTCGCCGGTTAAGCCGTTGTACAGGTATGTACGGCCCGACTCAGGTAAGCCTGCTTTCTTGATCCATTCCTCTACCTCTTCGTGGCTTGCACCATCAAAAATAGGGGTAGCGAATTTCACACCAAGCTCTTTACCAGCCCAACCTAATACAGTTTCGTATATCTGGCCAAGGTTCATACGTGAAGGTACACCCAGCGGGTTCAACACAATATCAACCGGTGTTCCGTCTTCTAAGAAAGGCATATCCTCGTCACGTACAATACGTGCAACAATACCTTTGTTACCGTGGCGGCCCGCCATTTTATCACCTACCTTAAGCTTACGTTTCTTAGCGATGTAAACTTTAGCCATCTGTACTATGCCTGATGGCAGCTCATCACCTACGCTTATCGCGAACTTATCGCGGCGGTAAGCACCCAGTTCTTCGTTAACCTTAATGTTGTAGTTATGCAGCAGAAGTTTTATCTGGTCATTTTTATCATCATCAGTAGTCCACTTAGTCGGGTTGATGTTCTCGTAGTTAAGTTCGGCCAGTATTTTTTGGGTAAACTTAACGCCTTTAGCTACATAAAGCTCTTTGTAAACGTTGTAAACACCTTGTGAGGTTTTACCGTTAACAATTTCAAATAACTTATCTACTAAAGTAGCTTTAAGTTCTCTAACCGCTTTTTCGTGCTTAGCATCCAGTTTTTCCAGTTGTGCTTTCTCTTCAGACTTGGTGGTCTTTTTAGCACGGCTGAAAAGTTTGGTATCAATAACCACACCTGCAATTGACGGAGGTGTTTTTAATGACGCGTCTTTTACATCGCCTGCTTTATCACCAAATATAGCGCGCAACAGTTTTTCTTCCGGTGATGGGTCTGATTCGCCTTTCGGAGTGATCTTACCTATCAATATATCGCCTTCTTTAACCTCGGCACCTACACGGATGATACCGTCTTCGTCAAGGTCTTTGGTAGCTTCTTCAGAAACGTTAGGAATATCCGGTGTCAATTCCTCTTCACCACGTTTAGTGTCACGTACTTCCAGTTCAAACTCTTCAACGTGTATTGATGTGAAGATGTCCTGAGATACCACACGCTCAGAGATCACGATCGCATCCTCAAAGTTATATCCCTGCCAAGGCATGAACGCTACTTTAAGGTTACGGCCAAGTGCAAGCTCACCATTCTGGGTAGCGTAACCTTCGCAAAGTACTTGTCCTTTTTCAACCCTTTGGCCTTTTTTAACAATAGGCTTAAGGTTAATAGTAGTGCTTTGGTTGGTCTTTTTAAACTTGGTTAACAGGTATGTTTTGCTGTCGCCATCAAATGAAGTTAAACGATCAAGGTCGTTACGGTCATATTTAATGGTGATCTGGTTAGCATCTACATATTCTACCACACCATCGCCTTCAGCGTTGATCAATGTACGTGAATCCTTTGCTACGCGTCCTTCCAAGCCTGTACCTACAATTGGCGCCTCAGGGCGTAAAAGCGGCACAGCCTGGCGTTGCATGTTCGAACCCATCAAGGCACGGTTAGCATCATCATGCTCCAGAAACGGAATCAACGATGCCGCGATAGAGGTGATCTGGTTTGGCGCAATGTCCATCAGATCCAGTCTTTCCGGCTCAATAACCGGGAAGTCGCCCTCGTAACGTGCTTTTACACGCGGGGTAGCAAACTCACCCTTATCATTGTATACTGCATTAGCCTGGCCAATAGTTTTACCGTCTTCATCTTCCGCAGACAGGTAAATAACCGGCTCATCAACCTGTACCTTACCATCAACCACACGTTTGTACGGGGTTTCAATAAAGCCTAAGTTGTTGATTTTAGCATGTACACACAAAGAAGAGATCAAACCGATGTTAGGTCCCTCTGGTGTTTCAATAGTACATAACCTACCATAGTGAGTGTAGTGAACGTCACGAACCTCGAAACCTGCACGCTCACGTGACAGACCACCTGGCCCAAGGGCTGACAGACGACGCTTGTGCGTGATCTCTGCCAGTGGATTGGTTTGGTCCATGAACTGTGATAGCTGGTTGGTACCGAAGAACGAGTTGATCACTGATGACAGTGTACGCGCGTTGATCAGGTCAGTTGGCGTGAACACCTCGTTATCACGGATGTTCATACGCTCGCGGATGGTACGGGCCATACGGGCCAAACCTACGCCGAACTGAGCGTAAAGCTGCTCACCAACGGTACGTACACGACGGTTTGATAAGTGGTCAATATCATCCACCTCAGCTTTTGAGTTGATGAGTTTGATCAGGTATTTAACAATCGCGATGATATCCTGCTTAGTTAATACCTTAGTTTCATCAGAGGTATCCAGCTTAAGCTTACGGTTAATGCGGTAACGGCCCACATCACCCAGGTCATATCGTTTATCAGAGAAGAACAACCTGTCGATGATACCGCGGGCGGTTTCCTCATCAGGTGGTTCTGCGTTACGCAGCTGGCGGTAGATATGCTCAACCGCTTCCTTCTCAGAGTTTGAAGTATCTTTCTGTAAAGTGTTATATATAATGGTATAATCACCGCTGGTGGCCGCATCTTCCTTGTTAAGGATAATGGTTTTAACACCTGCATCAATGATCATGTCAATATGGTCGTCTTCCAGTACGGTTTCGCGCTCAAGGATGATCTCATTACGGTCAATTGAAACCACCTCACCGGTGTCTTCATCCACGAAATCTTCAACCCATTTTTTAAGCACCCTTGCAGCAAGTTTACGGCCGATATATTTTTTCAGGCCTGATTTGCTTACTTTCACTTCGTCGGCCAGTTCAAATAATTCCAAGATGTCTTTATCAGAATCATAGCCAATAGCACGAAGCAGCGTGGTAACCGGGAATTTCTTTTTACGGTCAATGTAGGCATACATTACGTTGTTAACGTCTGTAGCAAACTCAATCCATGAACCTTTGAAAGGTATAACACGTGCCGAGTATAATTTGGTACCGTTGGTGTGGCGGCTCTGGCCAAAGAAAACACCTGGCGAACGGTGTAATTGCGATACAATTACACGCTCGGCGCCATTGATCACAAATGTTCCCTTAGGCGTCATGTAAGGAATGGTACCCAGGTACACATCCTGTACAATGGTTTCAAAGTCTTCGTGTTCTGCATCGTTACAGCTCAGGCGAAGCTTTGCTTTTAATGGCACACTGTAAGTTAATCCGCGCTCAATACACTCGCGTATATCGTAACGTGGCGGATCAATAAAATAGTCAAGAAACTCTAAAACAAAGATGTTCCTTGAATCTGAAATAGGAAAGTTTTCTGCAAACACTTTAAATAACCCTTCTTTGTAGCGGTTATCTGAAGTAGTTTCTAATTGAAAAAATTCCTGGAAAGATTGTAACTGAACATCCAGGAAGTCAGGGTAATCAAGTACCTTTCTGCTGGTTGCAAAGTTTACTCTTTGGTTATTATCGTTTGCCAAGGTGTTATAATTTTAATTTATTAAACCTGTTTGTATGCGGCTTTTAAGTATCCCAGAAGCCTGGTTTACTGTATTTTAAGGGAAGGGATGAACCACAAACCACAACCCTCTTATATAAGGACGTATATAAACAGCAATAGACCCCGACCAAAAATGGTCGGAGTCTGATGCTATTGTGTGCGGAGGGTTAAATTATTTAACCTCAACTACTGCTCCGGCTTCCTCTAATTGTTTTTTCAGAGACTCAGCTTCTTCTTTAGAAACGCCAGCTTTCAATTCTTTTGGAGCACCGTCTACTAAATCTTTAGCTTCTTTAAGACCAAGACCAGTTAAGTCTTTTACTAATTTAACAACTGCTAATTTCTGGCCACCTGCTTCTTTCAGGATAACATCAAATGCAGTTTGCTCAGCAGCAGCAGGAGCAGCATCGCCACCGTCACCTGCAGGAGCAGCAACAGCAACAGCTGCAGCAGCTGGCTCAATGCCATACTCGTCTTTTAAGATTTGAGCTAATTCGTTTACTTCTTTTACTGTTAAGTTAACTAACTGTTCAGCAAAGGCTTTTAAATCTGCCATTTTATTTTAAATTTTTACTTTTAAATACTTTGTTTTTTAATGTCCAAACTTTTAAAGGTGTTTGGATTAACCTCTTTCCTGTAATGTTTTTACAACACCTGCAATAATGCTTCCGCCTGATTGTAGAGCAGAAACAACGTTCTTAGCCGGTGATTGCAGTAAGCCAACGATCTCGCCTATCAGTTGTTCCTTAGATTTAAGCTTAGTTAAGGTATCTAACTGATTGTCTCCGATGAAAATTGCTGAATCGATATAAGCTGCTTTTAAAACTGGTTTATCACCTGTTTTTCTCAGTTTCTTGATCAACTTAGCCGGAGCTGTTGCTGATTTAGAGAAAAGGATTGATGAAGAACCTTTTAATACATCATATATCGCGTCAAACTCGCCACCTGCAGCTTCCATAGCTTTTTTGATCAAGCTGTTTTTGGCTACCTGCATAGTGATCTCGTTTTCAAAGCACTGACGGCGGATATTATTTACTTTTGCAACCGTAAGATCAGCGGTATCGGTAATATAGAAATTACCATACTCTTTAATCTGCTCAGTAAGGGCAAGAACAAGGTCGTGTTTTTCTTCTTTATTCATGATTAGATCCCCGCTACTGATTTAGTTTCAATTGTAATACCTGGCGACATTGTTGAAGAGAGATGTATACTCTTAAAATATGTGCCCTTTGCTGCTGATGGTTTTAATTTAGAGATGGTTTGCAATACTTCTAATGCATTCTCGTAAATTTTCTCAGCAGAGAAAGATGCTTTTCCTATTGAAGTGTGGATGATACCGGTTTTATCAACCTTGAAATCGATCTTACCACCTTTTACGTCAGTTACAGCTTTACCTACTTCTGTAGTAACTGTACCTGATTTAGGGTTAGGCATTAAGTTACGCGGACCTAATATACGGCCCAAACGTCCTACTTTAGCCATAACACTTGGCATAGTGATGATAATATCAACATCAGTCCAACCGCCTTCAATCTTGGCAATGTAATCATCCAAACCTACGTAATCTGCACCTGCGTCTTTTGCTTCTTGTTCCTTATCAGGAGTACAAAGCACCAATACGCGTACAGTTTTACCGGTTCCATGAGGAAGGGTTGCAATACCACGTACCATTTGATTGGCTTTACGTGGGTCAACACCTAAACGTACATCAATATCTACTGATGAATCAAACTTGGTATTGGTAAGTTCCTTTACCAAAGCAGATGCATCCTGTAATGTGTAAGCTTTGTTCGCCTCAATTTTGGAGAGTGCCGCTTTTTGATTTTTTGTTAATCTTGCCACTGTCTTAAACTGATTTGTATAAATTAATTATTCCAGGGAGCTGTACCGCTAACGGTGATTCCCATACTGCGGGCAGTACCTGCCACCATTTTCATGGCTGATTCTACTGTGAAAGCATTTAAATCAGTCATTTTATCTTTTGCAATGGTTTCAACCTGTTCCCAGTTTACGCTGGCAACTTTTTTGCGGTTAGGTTCTGCCGAACCGCTTTTTAAACCAGTTGCTTCCAACAGTTGAATAGCAACCGGTGGAGTTTTGATGATAAAATCGAATGACTTGTCTACATACACAGTAATAACCACAGGTAACACTTTACCAGGACGATCCTGGGTACGTGCATTAAACTGCTTGCAAAACTCCATAATGTTTACACCTTTTGCACCCAGTGCAGGGCCAATTGGTGGAGATGGATTTGCAGCGCCGCCTTTTACTTGTAGTTTTACTAACGCACCGACTTCTTTTGCCATTTTTAATTTACTTTATTATAACTCAATGTTAGTAAGTGGAAGCTAAGTAACATTTAAGATTTTGTGAGTAGTGATTGGTTAACCAGTGATCAGTTAATCAGTACAATCACTCTCTTATTTATATTTTTGAATTAATGATGATGAAGAGAACTAATCTCTGATCACTAATAACTAATCTCTATTCCTTCTCTACCTGCATGTAATTCAATTCAAGCGGCGTACGGCGCCCGAATATCTTTACCATAACTTTCAGTTTCTTTTTCTCTTCGTTCACCTCTTCAATAACACCACTGAAACCGTTGAATGGGCCATCCATAACCTTTACGTTCTCGCCTACATAGTAAGGTACGTTCATGGTTTCGGCCTGGGTGGTCATTTCGTCAACCTTACCTAAGATACGGTTAACTTCTGCCTGGCGAAGCGGGATAGCATTGCCGGCCTTATCGCCTAAAAAGCCAATAACGCTGTTGATGTTCTTGATAACGTGCTCAAGCTCACCATCCAACGCTGCTTCCATTAATACATATCCCGGAAAGTAGTTACGCTCTTTAGCGATCTTCTTTCCATCGCGCATCTGGTAATATTTTTCAGTAGGTATTAATACCTGTGGTACCAGATGGCTAATGCCTAACCTGTTTACCTCTGCATCAATATACTGCTTTACCTTTTTTTCTTTACCACTAATTGCCCTAACTACGTACCATTTTAATTGCTCACTCATCTATGTTAGTATAAATTAGGTTAGTGAAGTATAAAACTGTTTAAGCAAATAGCCAATTATCTGATCCATACCGAAAATAAGAAGAGCAATGATCAGGGCTGCAACCAGTACCAAAACGGCGCTGTTCTGCAACTCTCTCCAGGTTGGCCAGGTTACCTTCTCGGTCAACTCGATGTATGATTCTTTAATATATTCAGCTACGCCTGCCATTTTATTATTCGCTTAAAGCACGGGAACAAGGATTCGAACCCTGATCAAAGGTTTTGGAGACCTCTATTCTACCATTGAACTATTCCCGTGTATGTAAATTTCTGCTTCCAGAAATTTATATGTTTTGCATATTGTGAATAAAGTACCGAGACCTTTGCCCCGGTACTTTACACAAAAATTAACCGTTAGCTATACCCATTTAAGGGTATGTATTGGATTATGCTAATATTTCAGTTACCTGACCAGCACCTACGGTTCTACCACCCTCACGGATAGCGAAACGAAGACCTTTTTCCATTGCGATAGCGTTGATCAATTTTACTGTGATGGTAACGTTATCACCTGGCATAACCATTTCTACACCTGGTTCAAGTGAAATTTCACCTGTTACGTCAGTAGTACGGAAATAGAATTGCGGACGGTATTTGTTGAAGAATGGAGTGTGACGGCCACCTTCTGCTTTTGATAATACGTAAACTTCTGCTTTGAAGTCAGTGTGAGGAGTTACTGAACCTGGTTTGCAGATAACCATACCACGACGGATATCAGTTTTCTCAATACCACGTAACAATAAACCTACGTTGTCACCAGCTTCACCACGGTCAAGGATCTTGCGGAACATCTCAACACCAGTTACGGTTGATTTCAAGTTCTCAGCACCCATACCCAGGATATCTACCGGCTCACCAGAGTTGATAACACCACGCTCAATACGGCCGGTAGCAACAGTACCACGACCAGTGATTGAGAATACGTCCTCAACTGGCATCAGGAAAGGAAGATCAGTCAAACGTGGAGGGATTGGGATGTAGCTATCTACAGCATCCATCAACTCCATGATTTTACCAACCCATTTTGCATCGCCGTTCAAGCCACCAAGAGCTGAACCTTGAATTACAGGGATATCATCACCAGGGAACTCGTAGAATGATAATAACTCACGAACTTCCATTTCAACAAGTTCTAACAACTCTGGGTCGTCAACCATGTCAACTTTGTTCATGAACACTACAAGTGCAGGTACACCTACCTGACGAGCCAAAAGGATGTGCTCGCGAGTTTGTGGCATAGGACCATCAGTAGCAGCAACCACAATGATAGCACCATCCATCTGAGCAGCACCAGTAACCATGTTTTTCACATAGTCAGCGTGGCCCGGGCAGTCAACGTGTGCATAGTGACGGTTTGCAGTTGAGTACTCAACGTGAGCAGTATTAATAGTAATACCACGTTCTTTTTCTTCAGGAGCAGAGTCAATTGAATCAAATGAACGAGCTTCTGATAAACCTGCGTCAGCTAATACTTTGGTGATAGCTGCGGTAAGGGTTGTTTTACCGTGGTCAACGTGACCGATTGTACCGATGTTTAAGTGCGGCTTACTGCGGTCAAACTTTTCTTTTGCCATGATTTATTTTTGTTTGTAGGTTAATTTATTCTTTAAAATAATACTGTTAAGTATTCGAGCCAACAATGGGATTTGAACCCATGACCTCTTCCTTACCAAGGAAGTGCTCTACCCCTGAGCTACGTCGGCTTTTTTTGCTGGGTTTGCAGTTTGTAACGTACAGTTTGCAGTTTTGTTATTAACGACCGCCAACTGCTAATTGCCAACTGCTCACTTTAACAAGAGCGGAAGACGAGGTTCGAACTCGCGACCTATAGCTTGGAAGGCTATCGCTCTACCAACTGAGCTACTTCCGCTTAAACCAGTTAGCAGTTCCCGGCTAACAGTTGGCAGCTAAACTGCTTACTGTAAACCGGAAACTGCATACTGAATTTTGTGGGGAGAGAAGGATTCGAACCTTCGTAGCCGAAGCAACGGATTTACAGTCCGTCCCATTTGACCGCTCTGGTATCTCCCCATTGTTATATTTCGGATTTATACTGCTCAATTGGAAGCTAAGCAACATATCTCCGAAATAAACAGAGCCTCCTATCGGGATCGAACCAATGACCTACTGATTACAAGTCAGTTGCTCTACCAGCTGAGCTAAGGAGGCTTATTTGTTTTTAACAACGCGTCACCGTTTCCGGCTGTAACATTATTAGAGATGCAAATATTTTTTGCGCTATGTATTTCTTTTTAAAGAACCATTCCCTTTTTATGTTGATAGATGTGTTTAAGACCTCTCCGAAAGGGATTGCAAATCTACAAAAAAATAAACCTGTACAAAATATTTTTGCAAAAAAAATCGGCAGGCTATTCACCTGCCGATCCGGGCTCAATTTTAGCCCTCATATATGCTTATAAATCATCGCCTTCCGTAACAAGGGCTGCTTTTCGCGCAGCTTCGGCCGCAATTGATTTTTTTGTTTTATACTTTTCAATTTGTTTGCGAAGGCTCTCAACCGCCAGGTCGGTAGCTTCTTCAAAGGTCTTACACTGCTCTTTGGCAAACATTTGCACACCCGGGAGCGAAAGTTTAATTTCCGTTATCTTATTAGCCTCATCTTCTACATTTTCCAATTTTAAATATACTTCTCCACTAATAATGTGGTCAAAAAAAGTTTCCAGCTTATCAGCTTTCTTCTGAATAAAATCAAGCAATTTTCTGTCTGCAGTAAAGTGAATAGATTGCACGGTGATTTTCATTTTTCCTCCTTTTTATGCCTTTGGATGGGCTTGTTTATAAATAGACTTTAATCGCTCAACTGAATTGTGTGTGTATACCTGAGTTGCTGCAAGGCTGGCATGGCCAAGTAATTCCTTTATGGCATTCAGGTCGGCGCCATTATTTAATAAAGTGGTGGCAAAGGTATGCCGCAGAATATGTGGGCTCCTTTTGTCCTGAGTGGTGATATATGAAAGATACTTCTGCACTATTAAATAAATTAGCTTCGGATAAGCACCGACTCCTTTATCTGTAACGACCAAGGTTAAAGAATTGTTATCAAAATTTTGATTTTTCTTTTCCTCACCGTACTGCTTTATCAAACTGATCAGCTCGGCATTGAGGGGCATTATACGCTGCTTGTTGCGCTTGCCCAGCACCTTAACGGTTTTATGATAAAAATCAATATCAGTTTCCTTTATATTCAGCAATTCGGCGAGGCGTATACCGGTACCAAAAAGCATTTCTATCACCAACTTATCGCGCAATCCTTTAAAATCATCTGTAAAGTGGTGTTTACTGTTGTCAAGTAAATTTGTTAGCCTATCGCTGTCTACAACAACCGGGAGCGCTTTAGGCACCTTGGGCGCAACCACACGGGCCGCAGGGTTTTGGGTAACATGGCCCAATGAAAGTAAAAACTTAAAATATTTGCGAAGAGTAACAATTTTGCGCCCAACCGTCCTGGGGCTCATTTGTTGGTCTATGAGGCTCACCATCCAACCACGTACCTGGTGGTGGGTAATGTCCGCAGGCTGTAGAAATACCGGCGGAGCATCTTCAGGGTTCAGATACAGAAAGAACTGTTGCAGATCATGCTCATAAGCGGTTACCGTATGTTGCGAGTAACGCTTCTCGTGCCGGATATGATTAATGAAAAGCTCTAAAAACATAAAAACTATTTGAACACCCAAGTAATTGAATGTACAAATAGTTTTTTTATGCTGACAAGAAATTTGTAAAATTCTTTATCGAAAGAAAGAATTAAACAGTTTCCTGGTTTAAACCTTGTTTGTAGATGGCGTTTTTAACGACATGCCTGCGAGTAACAGATTTCTTTTCAAAAGCCTGACGACTACGTAGCTCTCTTAAGACACCAGTTTTCTCAAATTTCTTTTTAAAGCGTTTTAATGCTTTATCTAATGATTCTCCGTCTTTTACGTTGATAATGATCATAATCCCAAATACCTCCTTTCAGGGACGTCAAAGGTAGAGAAAAACTTTTAAATCTGAAATACAATAATTTATATTTTTTATCACGCGATACATACGCTTCAAAATCTACAGTTTCAATGGTTGCGGAGCACGCTTATCCGGCGGTAGCGCCATAAACTTTTTATAACTATCATTAATATAGGCCGCCATTGATTCGCGATTGTTACTTCTCAAAAATTTATAATCGGGCCTGTACATCGTCATGAAGTTTTCCAGGTCCTTGCCCTTTAATGGTACAATACTACCTACGTATGCCGGGCTAAACGCCTGGTCTATCTGCCGCTGCTCAGCCTCGGTCTGGAAATATTTTTTTAACCTGCGTGCCTGTTTACCCTCTTTGCTAAACCAGGTAGAGGGCGAAAAAACATACACCTTACTTTTTTCATAAACCTCCGGGTATTCAGCCCTTGGGTTAAAATCAGGCCGTTTGGCGGTGATGTTCACCTCGCTTAGCTTAATAAACTGCGTAGACATGTTAATACGCTTTGGCCGCATATCAATTACATAAAGTGTATCGGCCATATAACCCGGGGAGTTAAATATAAGTATATGCCCGGGAGCGGTTTCTATTTCAAAATTCCCCTTTTTATCGGTAATGGATACTTTGCGGGTATTATTATCCCTGATGAATACATTACCAAGACGGGTACTTGAGCCGTCCTCATAAACTGTTCCTTTTAGGGTGGTTTGCGCCTTAGCGGCAATAGAGGCAACAGATAGTATATAAACAAGCAGTAGCAGACGTTTCATAGCATCAGATATTAGTAAATTTAAAACCGCTGTTTTACATTAAAGGTTTGCATGCCTATGCAAAAAGCAACAAAAAACCCGGCTTAAAAGCCGGGTTTACGTGTTTTACTTATATTATTTCTTCCAAACGTTATTGTCTGTATTATAATCAGGTGAGGTTTTGTCAGGGTCAACCGTTACTGACTGTATCTCCTCCGACGACGGGAATTTAGCCATAAAGCTGTTGTTACGTTCCCATATCTCAACCGGCAAGGTTAAGCGTTGTACTTTGCCGCTAACGGTTTTAACTTCCAGCGTAACCGGGAAAGGCATTTTGTCGAGGTTATCCAGCGTGATCAATGCGCCTTTTGATGGGTCGTTATTAATGTATTTCACATCGCGCACGCCTATATCCAGCCTCCAGTTATTTACAAACCAGCCTCTCCAGAACCACTGCAGGCTTTCGCCACCTACGTTTTCCATGGTACGGAAAAAGTCGTCAGGTGTAGGATGTTTGAAAGCCCAGCGCGCGACATAAGTGCGGAAAGCATAATCAAAGCGCTCGGGGCCTAAAATGGTTTCGCGCAGCATAGTTAAGCCCATGCCCGGCTTAAAGTATAATAATATACCATTGTTCATTTCCTTTAAGTTCTCGGGGTTGCTCATCACAGGCTCCAGCTCAGGGCGGGTAAGGTATGCGCCTACTTTCTGCATATCCATTTTCTTATTGGCATACTCCCCGTTGTTAAAATCGGCAGTGCTTAAAGTATTGATAAAGGTATTAAAGCCCTCATCCATCCAGCCGTAAAGGCGCTCGTTTGAACCTACGATCATCGGGAACCAGGTGTGGCCAAATTCATGATCATTAACCCCCCAAAGGTCTTTCGATTTTGATTTCCAGTTACAGAAAACAATACCAGGGTACTCCATACCACCAACCACGCCGGCAACCGCTGTCGCGGCAGGGTAAGGATACTCAAACCATTTTTTTGAATTAAACTCTATAGATTTCTTTACATACTCGGTTGAGCGACCCCAGGCGTTGTTACCGTTGCTCTCAACAGGGTAAGCAGATATAGCGGTAGATTTTTTTCCGCTTGGCAGATCCATCTTAGCCGCGTCAACAATAAACGCTGCGGATGATGCCCATGAAGCATCACGGGCGTTCTTTATTCTAAAGTGCCAGGTAAGTTCTTTTTTACCTGCCGGGCGTGATGCAGGGTTAGTTACTTCATCGGCAGAACGTATGATTACCGTTTGCTCGCTTTTTTCGGCAGCAGCCCAGCGCCTCAATTGCTCGGGAGTATATACTTCCTGCGGGTTAAGCAACTCGCCTGATGCGAATACGATATGATTAGCCGGTGCGGTAATATTAATATCAAAATCACCATACTCCAGGTAAAATTCACTTGGGCCGGTATAAGGCAGCATGTTCCAGCCCTGTACATCATCATAAACATACATGCGCGGGTACCATTGAGCAACGGTATATATTTTACCGTTCTTGGTGTCCTGTATACCGGTTCGGTCTGAACCGTATTGAGGCACTATGAAAGAATATTCGATAGCCAATTTTATCTGGCCGCCGTTTGGCGCTACACCCTGTGGCAAAAATACCTGCATGCGGGTATCGTTGATGGTAAATTTCAATTCGGGGCCACCAACCAGTTTTACCGATTTAATAGTGTAACCACCTTGTGAAAGATCGCCACGGCCACCATTGCGGCTGCCCGATGGCGGGATGATAGCCTCACCGCGAGAACCTTGTTTAAAAAGGTTCTGATCCAACTGCATCCATAAAAAATCCAGCTTTTGGGGGCTGTTGTTGGTATAATTTAATACCTCTGAGCCTGTTACCTCGTTGGTTTGATCGTTAAGCCTGGCATTTAATTGGTAATCAGCACGGTTTTGCCAGTATTTAGGCCCCGGCTGCCCATCAGCCGCACGAAACTCAGAACCATTTTTAGTGTAAAAAAATGGCGCGAAAGCATCGTGATAATTGTAGTTGCTTACGGGTGCCTGAGCGTTGGCCATATTGATAAAAGCCAGTGCAGCCAGCATCCCACCGGCAATGAGTTTCAATTTCATAATTATTTAGTGATTTAGTAAAAACAAAGGGCAAGTATACACAATATACCTTTGTGTAACCTGCCAAAATACAAGTGTAATAAGTAATTTACCTCGCAAGCTTACGGGGAATTAACCTGCCTTGATTATTTTAGATGCTCAGCATACACCTGCTCATCAAAGCCAAAGAAAAGGAAGCCATTTTTCTCTATTACCGGCCGTTTGATCATGCTTGTTTTTTCCTGCAGTAACTTAAGCGCGTCTTGTTTGGTCTTGATGCTTTCTTTCACCGCCGGATCCAGCTGTTTCCAGGTGAGGCCCTGCTTGTTCAAGAATTTTTCATACCCGGCTTTTGCATCCCATTCTTCTAACTTTTCGAGGGTAACGCCCAGCTTTTTAAAATCATGAAACTCATATGGCACATGATTGGCCTTTAGCCAGTCGAGCGCTTTTTTAACAGTGTTGCAATTGGTTATTCCGTATACCTTCATGCCGCTAAAATATTAATTTTTAGCGCCGCCTGATGTATCGTCATTATTTATTCCGCGCTTATTCTTTTTTATTTCAGAGCTTAGCTTACCAAATTTGTAATTGAAGCCAATGGCAATGGCCCTGAAGTTTTGGTAATTGTAAGAAAAGTTATTAAAAGCATCTGTACGGGTGTAAAAATCAAGTTTTATATACTTACTAAAGGGTCCGTTTGCATACAGCCAAATATTAGCCTTTTTATTTAAAAACTCTTTGGAGGCGCTAAAACCGTAACCCAGGTAGTAATTATCTTTACCCTGCAGCAATACATACCGGCTATCAAAGCCTACGTTAACTCCTACCCTATATCCATTATCAAATTTGTAGCTGCTATTAGTAAACACATGGCCCTGGTAGCCGCTATTGGTAAAAAAATCGTTGTTATACGTTCCCTTTAACCAAACACGTAAAAGCTCGGCATTAACATTTACGTTAAACTTAGGAGTAATAGGGTAATTCCAGTTCAGATCGAGCCCGAGGTTTTTGTTTTTACCCACATTGGCGTATGTAGTGGTGGTAACCGTACCGTTTACGCTGGAAAGGTTCTGAATGGTATTGTTAGCGAAAGAATAACTTAAGCTCACATTTAACGAACCTTTAGCAAAGTTGCCATAGCTAAGTTCAAAGTTATTGTTAACCGCCGGGCGCAGGGCCGGGTTACCGGTACTGATGAACTTGGTGTTGGTGCTATCAACAAAGGGGTTTAATTGATATATGCCCGGGCGTTGTATGCGCTGTGTAAAGCCAAATGTTACGCTGCTGTTCTTTAATGAACGCTGCATAGAAAAAGATGGCACTACATTGTTATATGACTGGTCGAGATTGGTGCTGGTTGATGTAAAATTGGCATCAATTGCTGTACGCTCGTATCTGGCGCCTGCTTTAAAGGTCCATTTGGTAAATTTGAGCGTATACGAGTTGTAGACGCTATAAATATTCTGATGATAGTCAAAATCATTAGTTTGCCCGCTATTAGTATAATTACCTAAGGCATCCTTAATATCGGTATGGAACATACTATAGTTTTGCCGGTTGATCATTTTTCCGCCGGCTTCAATGTTCAGCTTTTTAAGTGGCTGCACGTAGTCTAACTGCGTGGTATGCTCCCTGGCGCCCGCGTTATTGGATTGTCTGAAATCTGTGGTATTACCCGGCGACACAAAATTGAGTGAATTACTGGAGTTGTCGCTGTATTTATACGAAGCCGTAAGTAGCTGCTCTTTATTGCCCTTAAAGCCCAACTGGTAATTAAGGCCAAAGTCGGTACCATGATTGGTACCCTCCCCGTTATTGATAGTAGTATAGCTGTTAGCAATACCCGCGTTGGTTTCTGTGGTATATTGGGTTGAGCCACTTTGGTTTGAGCCCTGGTAATAATTAAAAGTACCGGTAAGCAGGTTTAAGCTATCGGCTTCAAAACTTAGTTCGGTACTCACGTAATTGTTATTACCCGTACCAAAACGGTTACCATTTTGCATTACAGACGATGGTTGCTGCAAGAAATCAGTCTGGTTGTAGAAATCAGTAGGGCGTTTTGGCCTGTGCCCGGTACCGGCAAAACCGCTTATACCAAACTTTCCCTTTTTCACGGTAAGATTAAGGTTGGCACGCGGGCCCCAAATACTGTTATAATTTAAGTTTACCGAGCCATTGTAACCCTCATCTCCCTTTTTCTGGGTGATAATATTAATGATACCGGCTAAACCTTCCGCATCGTATTTGGCCGGCGGCGTGGTAATTACTTCTATCTTAACAATATTGGTACCCGGCATGGCCTTTAAGATATCAGAAGGGTTACGGGCCATCAGTGCCGACTCTTTGCCATTCAACAGTATCTTATAATTGCCGCTTCCGCGCAGTTTAATGTTATCACTGCCATCAACAGACAGTAACGGCACCTTACGGATCATATCCAACGCGGTAACTGTTTTTGCTTCCGGATCGGCCTGCACATCATAGCTAAGGCGGTCAACTTCCTGTTTCATCAGCGGCTTGGTTGCTACCACCGAAACCTCCTTTAGCTGGTTGTGGGTTGGCGCAAGCAATATTCTGCCAACATCCGTTATTTTTTTATCGCCTGCTATGCTGATAACTTTTGTTGCGTAGCCCATGTAAACCAACGCCAGTTTGTAAGGCTTTTGCGGCAGGCCGGCAAATTCAAAAGTACCATCATCTTTAGAAAGCATGCTTTTTACCGGAGCATTGCTGCCTGCATCGGTTAAAGCCACGGTAACGTAGCTTAAAGGCTTGTTGGCTGCTGAATCAATTACCAAACCCTTTACCGTAAAATTTTGAGGAGAAGATTGCGCGAAGCTCAGCATGTACCACATACAGCCTAACACAACCAGCAGGAGCTTTTTCATTTAATAGTTTAGGTGATAAGACGCAAACTGGCATGCGCCTGTTGCACCAAAGCTATTGTTATTACTACTATTTATATTGTAACAAAAACGCTACTTGTTAAACTTGGTCATGGTAAGCTCGGTACCTATGGTGGCAAAACTCTTTACCATTTCTATGGAACGATCAATAAGCGCGGGCAACTCAGGCTTTTCATCATCATCAAACCCACTCAGCACATAGTCTACCTGCCGGCCTTTCGGGAAGTTATCACTGATGCCGAAACGCAGTCGCGCGTACTCATTGGTGCCTAAAACGGCTTCAATATTTTTTAAACCATTATGCCCTGCTGCGCTACCTTTAGGTTTGAGGCGCAGTGTGCCAAGCGGCAAGGCAAGGTCATCTACAATCACCAGTACATTTTGCAGTGGGACTTTAAGCTCCTTCATCCAATGGTTAAGAGCTTTACCACTCAGGTTCATATATGTAGTGGGTTTTATGAGATGCAGTGTACGGCCCTTATGGTTTACTTCTGTGTAATAAGCCAGGCGCATGTTATAAAATTTAGCGTTTTCCTGCCTGGCGTATTCATCCAGCACCATAAAACCAATATTATGCCGGGTATCGGCATATTCGGGCCCGATATTGCCCAAACCAACTACTAAGTATTTCATACTCCCCTGGCTCCTGTTAACGGGAGCTGCTTTTAAATATTTACTAAAATAGGGCCTTGTACCCATAGGGCGCAAAAGTAATAAAATTAGGCCTTGCTTGCTTTATCCTTTAATTTGGGTATTAACCACGCATGTAGTCAAAAATAAAAGCATAAAAAATGGCCGGAAGAAATTCCGGCCATTGGTGTCTTTGCAGATCGCTTTTTTATTTATTGCCCGGGTTGCTGTTGTTGTTGCAGCAGGCTGCCGAACTTATTACTGTATTCTTTAAGTTGTGCTTCCAGTTTGGCAGAAAGCGTACTCTGCTTAAACTCTTTAGTTGATTGTGCCAGGCTATTCAGCAATGAAAGAGAAAGCTGAATCTCACGCATATTAAGGCTGTTATCTCCTTTTTGGTATATGCTATAATTATATTGCAGGGTACTCATCACATAATCATCTATAGCGTTCACCTGCTTGCCGGCCATATCATTTTCGCCCAGGCTGTAAAGCGTTTCTACCATGTAATATTTCCGTATGGCAATTTCAGAAGAATTGATAGTAGAAGGCATCACATCATCATACTTTTTAAGCGCGTTCTTAGCCAGATCGCGGTGCCCTTCCTTTAACAGGTTATCAGCCAGTGTTGAGTAAAGGCGGCTGATCAATGGATAAAAAAGCGTAATAGACTCATGATCCAGGTAACGGGCATTTTTAAAATTGCCGTACCTGTACTTATTCACCATGTTGTTGTACATGATCAACGTATTGCTGTTCTCCTGCGCGGCACGTGCGGTATCCGGCTTATATGGCATCAGGCGGTACGAGAAACCTTCACTGTAAAGGTATTTATCCAAACCCATCATGTTATCGCTTGGTACGGTGGTAGCAAAATAGATAGGTCTTTTCCAGTTATTATGAGCGATGATATCCATCATGGCCAGGTTATCTTTGGTAACATATTTACCCGGATAGGTCCAGTCCATTTCCGGTACAATGCGGCCTTTTTGGTCGGCCGGCACGCTACCTGCCTTAACTACCTCATCGGCATTTACGGTTAATTTAAAGCTTTTTGTAGGCAGATAGTTGGCATTCTCACCGCTCTGGTATTGCACCATCGCGTTAGCGTTATCAGATGTAATAAAGTCGAAAACATCCTTCAGCTCAACTGGTCCGCTTATTTTACTATCGTTATAATAGATCACATCGCGCACACCTGCCTCAAATTTCTTATCAGGCATGGTTATCGGCAGCGGTGCAGACTCATTCATTTTGGTCTTCATCTGGCGGATGTACCAATCGGTACCCAGTAAGCTCAGGTTAACAATGCGCACGTCCGGCCTAACGCCTTCTACTTCCTGTATATACCAAAGAGGGTATGTGTCGTTATCGGCATAAGTAAATAAAATGGCGTTTGGCGCGCATGAATTAAGGTAATCATAAGCCATATCATGCGGGGTAAGTTTGGTAGAACGGTCATGATCATCCCACTCCTGGCTGGCCATTAATACCGGCGCGGCAAGCAAGCAAACCGTTGTAGCGATAATGGCACCTGTTTTCGCGTTGATCTTTTTGCTCAATAGATCAGCTATGAACAGCACCCCCAGCCCTATCCATATGGCAAACGCATAGAACGACCCTGCATAAGCGTAATCACGCTCGCGTGGCTGCAACGGGTCCTGGTTAAGGTATAGCACAATAGCTAAACCGGTAAAGAAGAACAACACGGTAACTACACCTGCATCGCGCTGATGGCGTTTGAAATGATAGAATACACCCAGCAAACCAATAATGAGCGGCAGGAAAAACAAGCGGTTATAAGATTTGCTTTCAGTAACTGTTTTGGGAAGTATTTTACCAAAATTGAAACCGCTTAACCAGCTACCGTCGGGCCCCTGGTTCATTTGCCCGTCCAGATCATTGGCGCGGCCCACAAAGTTCCATAGGAAATAACGCGTGTACATTTGCGTAACCTGCCAGCTGAGAAAAAAGCCCAGGTTGGTAGCCATGGTAGGGTGTTCTTCCGGGCCCAGGTTGCTCCACATCCTGTAAAACTCAGGATGCTGCGGCTTCTGGCTAAACATACGAGGGAATAAGGTATTACGGTCGTATATGGTAGTTATCTTTTTACCGGCCTCTTCATACTTTGTATCACCGCGGCGATAAATGATCGCGCCTTCTTTTTGGTCTATAGGTTGCGCGTCAAAGAAGTTACCATAAAGTAAAGGGGTTTCGCCATACTGGTCGCGGTTAAGGTAGCTGTTAAGGGCAAAAGCATCCTCAGGATCGCTATTGTTAAGGTTAGTGCCTGCTTTTGCACGGATCACGATCATTACGAATGAGCTGTAACCGAACATGATGAACACAGCGCAGGTAAGCACCTGGTTTAATATGGAGCGCTGTGTACGCACTTTTAAAACATATTCTAAAAGAGCCAGTATAGCTATACCGGCAATAAGGCCAATAATGCTGGCACTAAAGCCCAGTAACAATAAAAAGCATGCAATGGCTAACCACAGGTAAGTTTTGCTGGCATTAATGGTATATATGATACCAAATGCCAACGCGCCCGTAACCAGCAGGTAAAATATAATGGCACCGGTATTAAAGCCCATGCCCAGGGTATTTACAAAGAACAGATCTGAAAAAGCAGCGCCTTTAACCGTAAACTGAATAACTCCCCAAAGGATAACGGCTACAGTAATACATCCTAAAATAAAATAGCCGATTGTTCCTTTTGTAGAAACGCTTTTTGCCCTGCGGAAATAGATCACCAGCGCAATGGCAGGTATAACCAGCAGGTTTAGCAAGTGTATACCGATAGATAAACCCATTACATAAGCAATAAAAACGAGCCATTTATCGGCGCGGGGTTCATCGGCATGGGCTTCCCATTTAAGTATAGCCCAGAACACAATGGCCGTACAAAGCGATGATTGGGCGTAAACTTCTGATTCTACCGCCGAAAACCAGAAAGTATCAGAATAGGTATAAGCCAGCGCGCCAACTAAACCGGCACCCATGATCAGGACGGTTTTAGTAATTTCTATCTCCTCATTGGCTTTCACCAATAGCTTTTTGGCCAGCGCAGTAATAGTCCAGAACAGGAACAATATGGTAGCGCCGCTTGCTAATGCTGATGCGAGGTTAGTAAAATAAGCCACCTTGGTGTTATCGCCCATAGAAAGGAGCGAGAAAACCTTACCTATCATGGTAAATAAAGGCGCACCCGGTTGGTGGGCCACCTGCAGGCGATAAATACAAGCTATAAATTCGCCACAATCCCAAAAGCTGGTTGAAGGTTCAAGTGTTAAAATGTAAGTGATGCTGGCAATAATACCGGCCGCCCAGCCCACGATATTGTTTATCTTCTTATAGTTCATGCTGATTTTACTATACATCAGGTTTAAGCAGCCGAAATTAGTAAAAACATCAGTATATCTAACCTAAAAGCTAAAAGCTTAACAATTTTTAACGGATTATGAGGCAGTTATCCTTACACAGTATATTTTTTCATTTTTTGCTTTTGACTTGTAAAAAATCGTCTTATATTTGCATTCCTTTTCGGGGAGACATTCAAACCAAAGGAGATTGCCTGATAGTATAATGGTAGTACGACGGTTTTTGGTACCGTTTGTCTTGGTTCGAATCCAGGTCGGGCAACAATAAAGTTTCGGATTTCGGATTTTCAGATTTGCTTAAACGCGCTGAAAATATGAAATCCGAAATTTTTTTACGGGGTTGATATTAATGATGATCTCCGGTTTACATTTCGCAAACCGTTTATCAGAAATATAAAATCAAAAAATGCCTTTACAGTTTAATACAGTTAAGCTATTTGCCGGTTCGGGTTCAACCGCTATTGCTAAAGCCATTGCCACATCTTATGGTAAAGAGCTTGGACAAGTAGCTGTTTCGCGTTTCAGCGACGGCGAATATCAACCACATTTTGATGAGTCTATCCGAGGCTGCGACGTATTCCTCATCCAGTCAACCAACCAGCCCACCGATAATTTAATGGAACTGTTAATGCTGGTAGATGCCGCGCGGCGTGCATCAGCCCACTACATTACCGCGGTTATCCCTTATTTTGGTTTGGCAAGGCAGGACAGGAAAGACAAGCCACGAGTGGCCATTGGCTCAAAACTGGTAGCTAACTTACTGGTTGCGGCGGGTATACACCGTATTATGACGATGGACCTGCATGCCGCGCAGATACAGGCTTTTTTTGATGTACCGGTAGATCACCTTGATGCTTCTATCATATTTGTACCTTATATAAAAAGCCTTGGTTTAGAAAACCTCACTATTGCCTCGCCTGATATGGGCGGGTCATACAGGGCACGTAGCTTTGCCAAGTATTTTAATGCAGAGGTAGTAATTTGCGATAAGCGCCGTAAGCGTGCTAACGAGATAGAGAGCATGACCGTAATTGGTGATGTAACCGACCAGGACATTGTATTGATAGATGATATATGCGATACCGCTGGTACTCTTGCAAAGGCCGCAGGCCTCATCATGGAGCGCGGCGCACGTTCGGTAAGGGCGGTTTGTACGCACCCGGTATTATCGGGTAAGGCTTACGAAACCATAGAGAATTCGGCCCTGACTGAACTGATCGTTACCGATACTATCCCACTTAAACAGGAAAGTAAAAAAATAAAGGTACTATCAACTGCAGACCTGTTCGCGAAAGCGATCATGAACGTAAACGAGCATGGCTCAATAAGCCAGCTGTTCAAAATAGAATAGAAGAAAGTCTGCAGTCGGAAGTCAGCAGTCTTAAGAAGAATATTAAACCCTCGTGAGAGGCTAAAGACATCCGTACCAATGGTGGTACGGTAATTAAATAAACAAATGAAATCAATTGCTATTAGCGGTTCTCCAAGAGAGAACGTAGGGAAAAGAGACGCTAAAGAACTGCGTTACCAGGGCTTAGTGCCTGCAGTACTTTACGGTGGTGCTACCCAGACCCACTTTGCAGTGTCCGCAGCTGATTTGAGAGCCGTAATTTACACTCCGGTTGTTCATTTCATCGACATTGAAGTTGCAGGTAAAAAAACTCAGGCTATTATTAAGGATACACAATTCCATCCTTTAACTGAGCAATTGTTACACATCGACTTTTTAGAGTTAGATCAAAACAAACCGGTAACTATTGAGATCCCAGTTAAATTAACCGGTACTTCTCCGGGTGTTAAAGTGGGTGGTAAATTAGTGCAGAAATTACGTAAGCTACGTGTTAAAGCTCTTCCGAAAGATCACCTTGATAACATTGAAGTGAGCATTGAAGAACTGGAAGTTGGTAAATCAGTACGTGTTGGCGATATCAAGATCCCTAACCTTACTATCACCAACGCACAGGAAGATACTATCGTTTCGGTAACTACTTCACGTGCGCTGCGCCAGGCAGAACAAGAAAGCAGAGGTAAATAATTACCCAAGCTCCTTGTAAAGGAATGAAAAAGCGGTGACCATGTGGTTACCGCTTTTTTTTTGCATTGATATAGCTCAAATCATGCTTGTAACATTCATACACGTTGCATTATCTAACAAGCATGAAAACTATCTGCCTTGCCATACTACTTGCAACAACGCTTGTTGCAAGTGCGCAAACCAAAACTACCATTGTAGATTCATTGATACATCGCAGCAATCGCATTGGGGTGTTTAAAGGCAATGTACTGGTAATGGATAAGGGCAAGGTAATTTACAAAGCCGCTATCGGCTATACCGATGCTACAGAAAAGCAAATCCTCACTATAGCTTACCGTTTTCATATTGGCTCCATAGCCAAAGAGTTTAATGCCGTAGCCATTATGATGCTGAAGGAACAGGGCAAGCTCAGCATTGATGATAAAATATCTAAATACCTCACCGGGCTTCCGGCCTGGGCAGACAAGATCAGCATTAAAAATCTGCTGCAGTATACCAGCGGTTTGCCTAACCTTAAATGGGGCGAATTAAAATCTGATGGAGAAGCTATGGCAGCTCTAAAGAAATTTGATAAGCTCGATTTTGAACCGGGCACCCAGTATGCCTATAACAACAGTAATACTTTATTGCAAAGACAGATCATTGCCGAAATAACCGGCAGCAGTTTCGCAGAGTTTGTAACTAATAAATTGCTCAAACCATGCGGCATGAGCAATTCCATAGTAGACCCTACCGATGAACCTCTGGTAGCCAGGTCATACAATAACGCCAGGCTACAGTCGCCTATGGCATATCCAATTACCGGCTGGACCGCGGTTACCCTGGATGATTTTTACAAATGGGAAAAGGCTTTGGAAAGCTTTAAGCTTATTAGCCCACAGTCTACCCGCGAGATACTTACACCTTTTTCGCCCGGCAAACAATGCGGTTTAGGCGGCGGCACTATGGATGGTGAAAAGTTAACCTATCATCAGCATGATGGTACCGCTCTTAACTACCAGGCATTATTGACGGCTTACCCGGCCCGGGGCCGAACTATTATACTGCTCACCAACAATAAGCAAAACACGCTTTACGATGTTAATAAAGCGATTGAGGATATATTGGATGGCAAACCTTATCAGCAGCCTAAAAAATCGGTGCTGAATGACTTCGCCGGGCAATTGGATAGTTTGAACGGCAACGAGATCATACCGTGGTATAATCATCTAAAAAGCAAATATGCAACTGAATATGGTTTTGACAGTGAATCATCATTAAATATGATAGGATACTATTATAAAGGGAAAAACCGTATTGATGATGCTATTACGGTATTTAATTACAACACGCAACTGTTTCCCAAATCGGGCAATGTATACGATAGCCTTGCCGATGCCTACAACGCTAAAGGGGATAAAGAAAAAGCGTTGCTTAACTATAAACGATCTGTTGCGTTGGACCCGAATAATGAAATGGCGAAGAAGATAATTGAGGAGTTGGAGAAGAAATAGCTTTTATTAGTTGGCGCCCTTACATTTGCCGAGTGATATATTTCCCGGCGTTTTTAGGCACTTGAAAGATTCTTAGCTATAGCCCGAATGAGCTGCGTTAAAAACAAAAAAAGCGGCAACAAGCCGCTTTCCTGTAATATTATAAAAGATTATTCCTCGACTACCCCCATGTTGCAGAACTTATCAATACGTTCTGTAACCAGCTCATCAATATTGCGCTCACTAAGCGATTTAAGGTCTTTAAGTAATTGTTTTTTTAGTGTGGCTGCCATAGCAACCGGATCCTGGTGCGCGCCTCCAAGTGGTTCCTTTATCACACCGTCAATCAACTTGTTCTTTAACATCTCGGTTGAGGTAAGCTTAAGCATTTCTGCTGCGCGCTCTTTTTGCTCCCAGGTCTTGAACAGGATGGTTGAACAGTTCTCTGGCGAGATAACCGAATACCAGGAGTTATCCAACATCATCACCTTGTCGCCTATACCTATACCCAATGCACCACCAGAAGCACCTTCGCCAATGATAACGCAGATGATAGGCACTTTAAGCACCGCCATCTCCAACAAGTTGCGGGCAATAGCTTCGCCTTGTCCGCGCTCTTCGGCTTCCAGGCCAGGGTATGCTCCGGGAGTATCTATCAGGGTAATGATCGGCTTGTTAAATTTCTCGGCCATTTTCATTAGCCTTAAAGCTTTACGGTAACCTTCAGGGTTAGCCATACCGAAGTTGCGGTACTGGCGCTCTTTGGTATTACGGCCTTTTTGATGACCGATGAACATAGCTGTTTGGCCGTTCATGGTACCCCAACCACCAATAATAGCTTTATCATCGCCTACGGTACGGTCGCCATGCAATTCAATAAAATCATCGCACATCAGCTCCAGGTACTGTAAGGTATATGGGCGCTCAGGATGGCGCGATATCTGCACCTTTTGCCAACCGGTAAGGTTTTGATATATCTCTTTCTGTGCCTCATGCAACTTAGCTTCCAGTTCAGCTATGGTGGCAGACATGTCAAGCTTGTTCTTCTCTTCAACCTGCTTAACCTTTTCAATCTGTCCCTCTATCTCAGCAAGAGGTTTCTCAAAGTCAAATGTGATCTTCATACAATTTTCCCGCCGCTAAATTAAAAAATTCAATCGGCATATTATTTAATTATGAAATTTTCAAACACTTACTGTGTGTAAACCAGTAATAAATCATAAGGTTTTATCACCTATTACTCCACCTTTATCACTTTAGTTCGCTTGCTTATACCATTCTCATTAAAGGCCTCTATCTGGAAATAATAGGGCACATCTTTCTCCATGCCATTAAAGTAGTACTCGTTTACATTATACACCATAATGTTATTGTACAATTTATCCGGCGCTATGCCCATGTAAATGGTGTAACCCACCGCACCATCTGTTTGCTGCCAGCGCAGCCAGGAGTTCCGGTTCTCGGCCTTGCCCCGCAGTACAATAAAGTTTTTAACGGTATCGGGCACTGCCCCCGCTCCTTTTCCAAACACCCTGAACCCTGATAAGGCAAACTTTCCGGTAGGCATATGCAGGTTGGTTATCTTTAAGAAGCGTGCTTTAACCGGCGTTTTCAACTCCACATAATCATGTGGCACATCTGTTTTATTCTTGCTTTTGTCTACAATGGTACGCCATGTTTTACCATCATTAGAGACTGTTATTTTATACTGATGATAAACGCCTAAAGATTTGCCCATAAATGTAGCATCCTGATCTGCATAGTTAATTTGGATAGCACGTACGGTGCTTACATCGCCCAGGTCGGTTTGCAGCCATTCGCCGGGTTTGGCTGTTTTGGCGCTCCAGTAGGTTTTGATATCTTCATCAACTGCCAGGTTGGGCACATAAGCACCCAAGGTTGATGATACCTGTACTGGCTTATTGTAGTTCAGCAGCATCCAGCCGGTAAAGTTGCCGTTCTTTACATGATCTTCTTTACCATTAGGCAGGTAATGCGGGTAATCTCCGTATGATGTATTGGTGAACAGCGTGCCATCTGCATCAAAGCCGGCAGGCCAGAAACCAATGCGGCGCTCAAAGTTGTTCTTTACATCAATAACCATGGTGGAGATATGCCAGTAATTGCCAAACTTATCAGCCCAGGTTGCACCATGACCGGCACCTTTGGCGAAGCCGCCCGGTTTATAACTGAACGGGTTATGCTTTTGATAAGTGAACGGCCCCAGAGGTTTATCGCCCACATAAACACCATCGCCGTAGCCACGGCCTTCGGTACCCGGAGCAGCATATTGCAGATAGTACTTGCCATTATGCTTGTTCATCCAGCCACCTTCCATAAACCCGGTCAGGAAAACGTTATCATTGTTTTCGCCGAAACGTTCCCACCCGTGCTGCTGCCAGTCGAGCTTGATCATTTCCTTTTTAGGGCCGATGGGGTCAAACGTTTTACGGTCTATCTCCTGCCCGTACATTGGCAATGTGTTGCTGCTGCCATGGTAAATGTAAACCCTGCCGTCATCATCGGCAAACAAACCCGGGTCCCAGGCGCCTACTTTAAAGTAATCTTTAGCCGCCTTCCAGGTATCGGTGCGCGGGTCGGTGCTCATCCAAAGGGTAAAATCTTTGTTATAGGTTGAGCCGATCACCAGCAAGGTATCTCCCAAAACCAAGGTACCCGGCGCGCATAGCTCATCGCCCTGCACTTCGTTGTAAGGCCTCACAAACTTACGCGACACAAACTTCCAGTTCAGCATATCGGGGCTCCACCAGTAACCAAACTGGTTGGTGCTAAACAGATAGTAGTTGCCCTTAAAAAGCGTCATGGTTGGGTCGGCGGTAGCGCGGTGCTTACCCCATGCCGCGAAGTTGGCAAAAGGCGTATATCCATAATCAAGATTTAACGGGTTGCAGTAGGTTAAACGCTTCTGTGCCGATACCTGCAGTGCAAGTATCACTAAAAATAGCGTCAGGATGCGAGATCTCATAGGCAGAAAATTGGTGTGATACAAATATACAATAATATGTTTCGGCCTTTGACATGAGCAACATGGTTGACTACCTGTGAATACAGATCTGATACCGGAATAACCATAACAAAAAACGCCGGGAAGTGAACTTCCCGGCGTTTCTCGCATTTACATCAATGGGATTGGTATCCCAATTGTTTCATCCTTATCCCCAGCACTTATCCTTACACACATGGTCAACATTTACAATCATCATGCCACTACATGGCATCGTTATTAATTAACTACCAATGTTGCAATGGAGTGCGGCTCACTTACGGTTTTAGCGGACCGCCCTTTAATCCATAAACGGTATTCGATCCGTTCATCGGTACGGTTCATTACCACCACCGCGATCTTGCCGTCGGGGTTAAGATAAGCTGTACTTAAAAGTTTATCCCGGCTTGGCGAACTGGCTATACGTTTAGCGCCGGGGCGAATGTATTTAGAAAAGTGACCAATATAATAGTAGGCGTTAGTATAAAGTAACTGGCCGCTGCGGGTATCGGCGTGTACAGGCGCGAAACAGAAATTACCTACATGGTTAGGTCCGCCTTTTTCGTCAAGCAGGATGTTCCAATCTGTCCAGGCCACGGTACCGCCATTAAAATCATTGATCATGGATAGCCCGTAGCGTTCGCCTAATGCCCAGTCGTCTAAACGACTAAAGTCAAACTTTTCTACACAGCCCTCTGTAAAAACGAGGTTCTTGTCGGGGAAAGCCTGGTGCGTTAAGCGCACGCTCTCAAAATTCTGCCCGGCGCCTGTCCAGGTTTCATACCAATGGAAGCCTATCCCCCAAACATATTTTGCGGCGGCGGGGTCTTCCAATACCGTGCTGGCGCGCTGATACAGTAGATCGCGGTTATGATCCCATATGATAAGTTTTTTGCCGCCAAGCCGATTTTTTGCTAATACCGGGCCCAGGTGTTTTTTTACAAAATCGCGTTCTTCCTCAGCCGTGTAATTACATGATTCCCATGTTTGCGTTGCCATAGGTTCGTTTTGTACCGAAAGGCCCCAAACCGGAATACCCATTTTTTCATAGGCATTAATAAACTTCACATAAAAGTTGGCCCAGCTTTGCGCATACTCCGGTTTAAGGTGGCCTCCGTGCAGTACATCGTTGTTGGTTTTCATGAACGCAGGCGGGCTCCACGGCGAAACAAAAATGGGCAGTTTGCCACCAGCTTCTTTGATAGCCGCTTTAATAAACGGAATGCGGTATTGCTTATCGTGAGCTATATTAAATGTAGACAAACCTTTATCGTTGTTACTTACATAACTGTAGCTGCTGCTGCTAAAATCGCAGCTCTGTATGGTAGTACGGCCAAAGCTGTAACCTATACCATTGCTACTGTAGTATGCCGATAATAATTCCTCCTGCTTATCTTTCGGCAGTTTATAAAAAGTTTCTGCGGCGGCATCAGTAAGCGCGCCACCTATGCCCAACATGGTTTGGAACTTTTTATCCGGGTCAACAAACACCACCGTTTCCGTTTCAGGTGGCTGGGCCTCGGTTTCAAACTTAATTTCGCCTGCCGGTGCAAGGCGTTTGCCGGAGCCTTTTTCTGTTACAAATACTTTAACCGTTCGGTTGGCAGCAGTATACGAAGCCTGCTTTTGCGATACACGCTGGCCAAAGCCCTTAGCCGACACACCGAGCAGCAAAGCCACGAGTAGTTTTTTGTTCATGCTGAATATATAATTTAGTGAATTAATTGGTTGCGTTTATAACACGTGTTGTGCCCAGCCATAATAGCGTGTTTAGTATCAATTGATCTTCAACAGGGTTACCAAATGTATGTGAAAGATCCTTATTGGTATGGTGCTCGTAATCAATATCATTATGGCCCATGTTAAAGTAAACCATCTTATAATTTTTGTTGGTCCATACTACCGGGTAGTAGCCGCTGTGCCATATTTCATTGGGCTTGGGGCCGGTGCCTAAAGGAAAGCTTACCGGATCAATAGAAGCTAATATTTTGATGTTGGGATTTTTAGTCAGGTCGTTCTCCCAACGGTACCACTCGTTGGGTTGTGCTTTAAAAGTGGCAGGCAGGCCTTGTATAACCGGGTGCGTTTTGTCTTCCACCTTTAAGATGGCCGAGGTTGGCCGCCAGGTATTACTGCCATATTGCCCCGAGCCCAGAAACTCGTTATGGTACCAATCCCAGTTGGCAGGCACCGCGGAATTGTTAAGCGCGAATGCCGAGAAGTGAAAACCCATCCAGCCGCCGCCATTTTTCATATACCGCTCAAAGGCTGCCCGCTGCGCGGGGTCTTCAGGCCGGGTATCCAGGAAAATAACCACCTGGTAGTTTTTCAGAAATGCATCATTAAGGTTGCCCCAGTTGGATGTTGTATCAAACCTGAAATTATACTTTTTAGCCATAGCCGGGAACCATTTGGTAGCCTCATGTAAAAAGCTGATATGTGCCTGGTCTTCCTTACCTGTATAAAAGCCTATTACTTTAAACCGGGGCTCAACCGCCAATCTTTTCTGAGCGAATGTGCAGTTTAAAAAGCACAGGAAAAACAGACCAAGGAAGGCGGTTTTTACTAAAGAGGTCATGATGTTGGGTTTAAACTGGTTTCTGAAAAGCTAATTTAAAAACATATAGTGTACTTTTTACATACACACGATTTTATTTATAGGCCAGGCGTATTTGGCTTAAGCTTTGCATCTGCTATATTCATGAAAATAGAAATTGAAATTACCCCGGAGGAGCTACAGCATTTGCTTGAGATAGTTAAAAACGATCCCCGCCTGGAAACGGTGTATCACCAGCTTAAAGACGCGGCCGCGAATGCAGACGACTCACAAAAAGGCGAAATACCTGTACAAGGCGACAACGCCGTGATCAGGCGTAGTGAGTGAGGGCTATTTATTCCTGAAGCACCAGTTGCCGGTAAAGTTTATCAATGGCATCCTCCCCGTCTATACAAAAACCCGGGTGTACTTTAGAAGTTTGCACCACGGTACTCCGCGTGGCTGTTAACCACCTAAAACGCGACGGAGCATCCAGTTCCCCTATCGGCCCGGCGTTATTACCCCCCTGCGCTATTTTTTGAAAGGATAAAAGATTTTTTTCTACCACATCAATATCCAGGTCTTTTGAAAAAGCATACAGCCTGTTACGGTCAATATGATAGCGCATCTGCAGGAATTTCTGTTTGGCACAATACAATATCACGCCCACATTGATAAACTCTTCGCGCTCTACCCTGGGTACCACCCTGATTACGGCATACTCAAATAAATGTCTGTCTTGCATTTTCGGCTTCCTTTACAAATATTTCTGAGTTGGCTATGCGGTTATTGAGGAATTTGGCATACACCTGCCGCTGATCATCCTCTGTTTCAAATGAACGGTCGGTTAGCCAGGCATCGGGTATAATAGATACGATGGCAGTTATAACATCCGTAGTCAGGATCGCTTTAAAAGCTTTATCTACCTCTTGCAATTGCGTGGCTCTTTTGATCAGTACATGGTCTTTTATCTGCACAAACGGGCGCAGCGACTGCTCCTCCCAGTTATCCATACTGTGATGAAAATACAGGGCAGCACCATGGTCAATGAGCCATAGCTCACGGTGCCAAACAAGCATATTGGTATTACGAGGGGTACGGTCAACATTGGTCAGTAAAGCATCCAGCCAAACTATTTGCGAGGCAAGCAATTCGTCCACCTCGGTAACCGTGGGGTCAAAGGTGATAGCGCCTGATAAGTAATGCAGTGCCAGGTTTAACCCTACGCTAAACTTAAGCAGGTCTTGTATTTCTTCATCCGCTTCGGTACGGCCAAAAGCCTCATCCAAGTTCACAAAAACCAGTTCGGGAATACGGAAACCTAACTTGCGGGCAATTTCGCCGCCAATCAGCTCGGCGATGAGCGCTTTGGGCCCTTGCCCCGCCCCCCGAAATTTTAACACATATAAAAATCCATCATCAGCTTCGGCAATAGCCGGTAACGATCCTCCTTCGCGTAAAGGGGTTACATAACGGGTAACGTTAACCGTTCGTAATGCTGGTGGCAACACTGTTGTAGACATGTTGCAGCTAAGATATGAAATTAAAGATTGCCCTTTAACATCAGTTATTTCAAGCAGATTTACTCCTTAACGCTCTTAAACATCAACCGCTTACACAAACAAAATCATTACTTTATACTTTATCACTAAAATGTTTATATGCCGGCATGGTTAAAAATATCGCTTAAAATTATCGGTGGGGTTGCGCTGCTGATCTTGTTGCTCATTGTAGGTGCAACAATGTATATATCATTCAATAAGACAAAAGTGCTTAAAATGGTGAATGAGCAACTGGCTAAAAGTGTAGATGGCACCCTGGTTATAGGCGATATAAAACCTAACTTTTTCCGCGGCCTGCCAGATATTTCCTTAACCCTGCAAAACGTACTGGTGCGCGATAAGCAGTTTGAGCAACATAAACACACTTTACTTAATGCTCGCGATTTTAATATCTCGCTCAATACACTTGCCCTGTTTAAAGGCACCATTGATATTAACCACATTGCCATTAGCGATGCCAGCATAGACCTCTATACCGATAGCACCGGCTACAGTAACACCTCAGTATTTAAGAAAGACAAGAAACAGGTAAAAGATAACAAGTCTGAAAGCAGTTCGGCGACGCAGCTAAAAAACTTCAGCTTTGATAACGTAAACTTTACTGTTGATAACCGCAAGGACCATAAGCTGTTCAACTTCAGCATTGATGACCTTAAGGGAAAAATGAACTATCCTGACAGCGGCTGGCATGCTAATTTCCACTTGAATGTATTGGCAAAAAGCATGGCCTTTAATACGCTAAAAGGCAGTTTTATTAAGAATAAGCAGCTTGAGGGCGATTTTGACGCGGGTTATAATGAGGACAAGGGACAAATAGCCGTACAGGTGAAACCACTAAATATAGGCGGCGATGCTTTTATGGTAAACGCCTTGTTCCGCACCAAAAAGGAACCCACCGAGTTTACCATCAACCTTGCAGCAAATAGTATTTTGTGGAAACATGCCTCCAACCTGCTGGCTGCTAACATACAGAAATCGCTTAATATGTTTAATCTGGACCGCCCCATAGCGGTTACAGCTGCTATATCCGGTAGTTTCGGTGCCGGCGATCCACTTTTATACGTAACCGCCAAAGTGAATAATAACAAGCTTACCACACCCGGCGGGGTTATTGACAGTTGTTCATTTAATGGTGTTTTCACCAATAGCTATATTAAAAGCCAGCCTTTGAGCGATGCTAATTCTGTTATTAAGCTTACGGCCTTTAAAGGCACCTATAACCACCTGCCGTTTACCATTGACACGGGCAGCGTTATTAACCTTGATAAACCTATCGCTACAGGTAATTTTCGGTCCAATTTTCCGGCTGCCGACCTTAACTGGTTCCTGCAGGATGATATTGCCAAATTTAGTGGTGGCTCTGCCGATATTAATCTGCGTTACCGAGCGGATGTAGTAGATTACAAGATCAACAAGCCTTTTGTAAATGGCTCTATTAACCTGCGCCATACAGATCTGTTTTACCTGCCGCGTAACCTCAAGCTAAAAAATACATCCTTCTCGCTCAACTTTGTAAAGAATGATTTGATACTTAATAATATTCATTTACAAAGCGGGCGTAGCGTAGTTACCATGGAAGGCCGTGTAAATAACTTCCTGAACTTGTATTACGACTCGCCCGAAAAAATACTGCTCACCTGGCAAATTCATAGCCCGGCATTATATCTCGGTGAATTTATGGGCTTCCTGAGCGAACGAAAGGCGGCGCCGGCCACTAAAAGCAGAGGAAACAGCGGTAACTTTGTTGACCAATTGGGCAACGTGCTGGAACGTGGTCGTGCAGAAATGCATATGCAGGTTAACAAACTTTACTATAAAAGATTTATGGCTACCGATGCCCATGCCGACTTTTTAACCACAGAGAACGGCATCCTGATACAGAACGTGGGTGTTAAACATGCCGGCGGTACTTTAAAAATGAATGGTAAGGTGATACAGGGCGATAAACTTAACCGCTTCGCAGTTAATGCCGTGGTAAGTAATGTGAATATGCCTGATTTTTTTAGGGCATTCAACAATTTTGCTCTTAAAGATTTTACCGCCGATAATTTAAAAGGTTACCTGTCGGCAAAAACAAATATCAGCGGCAGTGTTACCGATGCGGGTAATTTGGTACCACGCTCGCTAAAAGGTGATCTCGATCTGAGTCTTCGGGATGCGGCGCTGCTTAATTTTCAGCCGCTGCTCGGGGTAGGAAAATTTGTGTTCCCTTTCCGCGACCTTAAAAACATCCAGATACCTAAACTGGACGGGCACTTTGTAGTGAACGGCGATATGATCACCATTAAGCCACTGGAGGTAAGTTCGAGCGTATTAAATGTGGATGTTGCCGGTGTTTACGGCTTGGAAAGAGGTACGGATATCGCTTTAGACATCCCCCTGCGCAACCCTAAAGACGATTTTAAAATCACTGACCTTGAGGAACGTAAAAAGAAACGCTTTAAAGGTATTGTGGTACACATACGCGCCCACGAAGAAAATGGCAAAATGAAAATAGGCTGGAACAAGAACCATAAATAGTTACCTGCTGATATTACAATATCCTTTTGCAGATAGCAACTAATGTTTCCCCATCGTAGATGAGCAGGTTGCCGCTTTTGTCTATTTTGTAAACTTCGGTAGGCGAATTTACGCCAACGTATTTGTCACCGTCTTTACGTATCTCTGAAGCCGATGCGGTTATAGGTGGGGCATCATTAAGGGTTAATTCTTTACCCTTGAAGGTAATGGCCTGTATGTATACCTTGTGCCCTTTGCTGATCACTTCATAAGCTATCTCCTCCCCTTTATCTGATTTAATGGCTTCATCATGCCAGGCACCCACCAGATGGCCGGTATCGGCATGCATGGTAACTACCGTGTTTGATTTAGCCAAAGCGGTGCTATCCGTACCCGGCTTTTTTTTATCCTCACTGCTGCAGGAGAACACCGCGCTTACTAACAAAACAGCTACAACTAAACGTAATACTTTATATACAGGCATCATGGTGGCAAAGATACAAAATGCCTTGGTCATGAATATTTTAAATACCGCTGAGTTTATTATATTTCGGAAAACTTTATCCATCATGAAAAAAGCGTTACTTGTATCAGCGTTAATTTTCTTTACTGGCACCTTATCAGCCCAAAACGATTTCAGTAAGGTAGATGAATGGCTTAAGGCAAACACGCCCGATATGGGCGGAAGGGCCGTACTGGTTGTTTACAGCAAAGGGAAAGTAGTATATACCGCGGCGCAAAATAACCTATCGCGCAGACAAAAGATGATTAACCGCTTTGTTGCCCGCCGCACAGGCAAGGAGGCCGACATGGCCGATCTGAACGCGGATAGCCGACAGCCTATTGCCAGCTGCAGCAAATGGCTAAGCGCCGCCCTGGTGATGACGTTTGTTGATGAGGGCAAACTCCAACTAACAGATACCATTGGTAAATACCTGCCGGCGTTAAGCAAAGCGGGCAAAGGTGGCATTACCGTATGGCAATGCCTGTCGCACACTACGGCTATTAAGGCCCCGGCATTAAAAGAAAGCCTGGCTGAACTTAAAGACAACAACAGTATGGACGACGCTATTGCCGATATAGCCACTATGCCAATGGAAGGCGCGCCCGGAAAAGTTTTCCATTACAGCAACGTGGGCTTACAAATTGCCGGGGCCATATTGGAAAAAATAAGCGGTAAAACCTTTGAAACGCTGTTTAACGAACGAATTGCCACGCCACTACACATGACCAATACCCATTTTGGCCACAAACCGGTAGCCCTACCCGCAGGCGGCGCGGTAAGCACAGCAAATGATTACCTGAAATTTTTGGTGATGATACTTAACAAGGGTATTGCTGCCGACGGCAAACGCGTATTATCAGAACAGAGCATCAAACAAATGCAGGTTAACCGTTTAACAGCAGATGTAAAGATCGCTTACACGCCGAAAGAAGCCGGGGGTATTGGTTATGGGTTTGGCGAGTGGGTGATGGATGGCGGTAATATAAGCAGCCCGGGCCTGTTTGGCAGCTATCCTGTGGTAAATAATAACGGGCAATATGCCGCCATGCTGGTTGCGTATTATTTTAACAACGATGGACGTGGCGAACGCTACAAAGAGTTAAACAAGCTCCTTGCCGATGCCTTAAAATAAAAAAGCGGGCAACATTACGCTGCCCGCCACTCACTTACTCATCAATCACACTATTTATCCTGCACTTGGCGCGGTTACTTTCGCGCCTCTGTGTGCCTTCATACGTTCTATCATTTTAGCTTTCAGGTCGGCATAGGCTTTTTGTTGCTCCGCAGTAAAAACTGTTTTCAACTGTGCGTCGGCATTCTGCAATATAGCTTTACGTGATTGCTTTACGGCTGCACGGTCGGCTGGTTTGTTGGCTTTTAAGCTATCCATTTGCGTAGCGCTTTGCAGCAATATGCTATTCACTTTTGCAGACTGGTCGGCACTTAGCGATAACTTTTTAGTTAACACGCCGGTTAAACGCGGCGCTTTTTCATCGGGGGTTTTAGCGCCATGGTGCCTGCTATGAAATTTATTTTTCATTTCAGTTTTCAGGTTGGCATAAGCGGTTTGCTGCTCCGGGGTTAACACCGCGTTCAAACGGGCATCGGTGTTGGTAAATATAGCCTTACGGGCTGCAAAGTTTGCTTTCCGGTCGCCGGATTTATTTGTTTTAAGGCTATCCATTTGTGAAGCCTGTTGAGCGAATATGGCATTCACCTTGGTAGATTGATCTGCATTGAGGTTAAGCTTTTTAGCTAAAGCCGCAGCCCTATGTTGCGCGCGCTGTTCCGGGGTCTTGGTTACTTTGGTTTGTGCATTTGCGGCAACACCTATGCCGGCAACAAACGCTAACATTAAAAATATCTTTTTCATCTGTTTTTCTGTTTTTTTTGGTGGTATGACGGTGCTAAAGCTATAATAGTTTAAACCGGTGTTTGTAACAATTGTCATTACATTAACATTTGTAAAAAGAATGCTTGCTAAAATAGACCGAACGGTCTACATTTGAACCGTGACAAAAGCAGAACGTACAAGACAATTCATTATAGAGCAATCGGCTCCGGTATTTAACACCAAAGGTGTTGCAGGTACTGCCATGAGTGACGTGATGCAGGCTACCAAAATGGCCAAAGGCGGCTTGTACGGACACTTTGAAAGCAAGGAAGAGCTGTCATTAGCGGTAGTAGACTATTGTTTAAATACTATTAGTGAAAGCGTTTGCTCCGGCTTGAACAGGAAAAAAACTGCTAAAGAAAAGCTGTTCTATTTTATAGATCACCTTGCCAAAGTGGATAAGCCTGTTATAGAAGGTGGTTGCCCGATGCTCAATTTTGGCTCCGAGGCCGATGATACTAACCCCGCAATAAAACAAAGGGTAAACAAAAGCATTAAAGAATCGCAGGCTTTATTAAAAGGCATTTTAGATTGCGGAATAGCGAACAATGAGTTCAGGAACGACTGGCAGGTAGATGATTTTGCCATTAAGATGTTCGCGATGCTTGAAGGAGGAGTACTGATGGCCAGAGTTGCCGACAATAATGATGTAATGAAACAGATCAGTAAAATCCTGAAGGACGAAATAATAGCTAACTGTATTTAAATTTTTTTTGAAATAAAAAAGACCGAACGGTCTATAACAGATAAAACAAATAACTCCATACAACAATGAAAAATCAAAAAGTAGCACTTATTACCGGTGCAAACAGAGGTATAGGCTTTGAAACCGCAAAACAACTTGGTGAGAAAGGTGTAACCGTTATCCTTACCGCACGCAACCTGGATGTAGCCAATGAATCAGCCGAGAAATTAAAGCAGCAAGGAATAGACGCTTACGGCGCTAAACTTGAAGTGACCAGTGCAGAGGATAGAAAAGCTTTAGCCGCTTATGTAGAAGATAAATTCGGCAAGCTGGATATCCTTGTAAATAACGCGGGGGTGGCACCAAAACGTTCGTTGTTTGAAAAAACAACTGTCGAAACAACCGAAGAAGAATTTGAATACGTTTTCCAGACTAACTTTTTCGCCCAGGTTTATTTAACCAATGCGCTGCTGCCATTGCTTAAAAAGAGTGATGCAGGCCGTATCGTGAATCTATCGAGCATTTTAGGATCATTAACTATGCACTCACAACCCAATAGCCCGATAGAGGCCATCAAAGTGCTATCCTATGACGCATCAAAAGCCGCTTTAAACATGTTTACTAACCACCTGGCTATTGAACTGGCCGATACCAATATCAAAGTAAACTCTGCACACCCAGGTTGGGTAAAAACCGAACTTGGTGGTAATGATGTTGCGCCTATGGAAATTGTTGATGGTGCCAAAACCAGTGTGGAATTAGCCCTTATCAACGAAGATGGCCCTACCGGTGGGTTCTACCACTTAGGCGAACAATTGCCATGGTAATCATATAAGATATGTTGATTGCTTTGCCCGGTGTAAGTGGTAACGAAAGTCCGTCATTTACATCGGGAAATTGTTTTATTATCCGACAGCTTCTGCAACCATGCTATTCAGCGTTATTAAATTATGTACAGCCTCGCCCGCGGTATTGTTAAAGTAGCAGTAAACCTTTTTACCATCACCTAACCACTCGGCTATCAATTGGGCATACTCCTGCAGAAATACCTCACTGTAACTACCCCGATAGCCGCCATTTGGCCCGTGAAAGCGCAGGTAAACAAAATCAACGGGCGAATCTATCATCGGTGTCATAGCTTTAGGCATGTCCTGTGTCACTATTGCGGCCTGGTATTCATCAAGCAAGCGGTAAACATCTTCGTGATACCAGCTCTTGTTTCTGAACTCGACCGCGATGTCCCAATCTGAATCACCGATGTTGACCAGCAATTTCTCTAACTGCTTTACAGAACCAATATCCGTTTTCCCCGGAAACTGGATTAATAAACTACCCTTTTTATCACCTGCGGCGTCTACCACTTGCAAAAACCGCGAAACATCATCAGATTCAAACAGCAACTCCTTGTTATGAGTAACATCGCGCAGCAGTTTATAGGTAAATCTGAAAGCATCCGGCACTTCATTCGCCCATTTTTTTACGGTTGATGCCATGGGCAGTCTATAAAATGAGCTATTGATCTCGATGCTATTGAACAATGAGCCGTAAAAAGTTAAGCGCGAGCTATTCTGGTATTCAGGTGGGTAAGCCTGCTTGTTGGGTACCGGTAATACCAATCCGCTGGTTCCGGAGTAAAAATTTGCCGGTAAGTTATACGTATTATCCTGCATGTAAGGTTAACATGCTTGCATTTACTATTGTTGCACTTATATTCGTATTAAATCAACAAAAACCTCCATCTCATGAAAGTTAAAAACCTGTTGCTTGTTGCGACCATCGCATTGGCATCATGCACACAAAAGCCCACTGAAAGTACCTATTCTGAATCAAAATCTGCTTCGTCTATGGTGGGCACCTGGAAACTGGTATCGGCCATTACCGTTACAAAAGGCGATAGTGTTAAAGATTACCCTGTACCTAACCAGGAAATGATCAAAATTTTAAATGATACCCATTTTGCCTTTATGCGCCATGATCTGAGCAAAGGCAAGGGTAAGGACGCTACTTATACCGCAGGCGGCGGCACTTATGATTTTAAGGGTGATAAATACACCGAGCACTTAGCCTACCTGAACGCCCGCGATTGGGAGGGAAAAGATTTCGACTTTACCGTAAAATTTAAGGGTGATACCCTTATACAAAAAGGCATTGAAAAGATAGACAGCCTCAACATTAACCACGAGATCATTGAAACCTACGTTAAGCAAAAGTAATGCTTAACGCAGGTTAATTAAGACCAGAAACCCTGTGCCTTGATCTGTGATGAAGGATAGCCTTGCTGTTTAAGTAATTTGCGTAACTGCCCCACCATGGTACTGTTACCTGTTAAGTAAAATATGGTATTCTCCAGGCTGTACTTTTGTTTTAACACCCATTGCATCAGGCTATGGTGGCCGTAAACATCGCGGCGTTCAACAGGTTCTATAGGTGTCCACAAAAATTCGTGGAACTGTTTGCGGTGATATTCGTTACCCATAACAATACCGCCTGAAAAACGTGTATGTGGTAACACCATTTTTTGCAGTGCCAGCAAATGGCCAACGCTGCTTTCGTCGCCCAAGGCAATTATCGCTGAGGTTTGGTCCGGCTGATGCTGCGTATAGCCTATCTTTTTGAGATAGCTAACTGTATCATTAATTTTTAAGCTCCGGGCCCATTTTGCGCCGGGGCCGTTGTGCAGCGCATCAACAAAAATGGTACATGTGCTTGTCTCAGCATCCCATCCCGATGGTGTGTAGTCACGATAAGTTAGCGGGTCAACCCTAAATTTTATATAAGGCACCTGCTCCCAATGTTCCATGTTGGTAAATGGCAGATGCATGTCAATCTCTATCATGGTTGATGGCGACCACGGTCTTACATCCAGCACACGGCCGGTTTGCAGCAAGCGCGGCTCAAGCAGGTTGCCTGCTTTTTGTTTTAGTTTGTGAAAAGTAGATGTTTCCATAATGTGCGTTTTGCTTAAGACAAAGAAACGGTCAAAAGCAGCCGGCATCAATGGCAAACCCACGGGAATGATTGGACTATTTACGGTAAGATGCTCTAAATGATAGAGGTGTTATGCCTTCCAATTTTTTGAAGATCCGGGAGAAATAGGTATGATCGTCATAGCCCAATTTATGGGCTATTTCTTTTACGTTTAATTCGCTGTAGTATAATAAACGTTTGGCTTCTAACACCAATTCGTTCAAAATCCAGTAACTTACAGACATACCAGTAATCTTTTTTAACGATTCGTTAAGGTAACTTTCAGATACCCGCAACATTTCGGCATACGCGGATGGGCTCTTAACAGCGCAAATGTTGTCTACCAACAAACGTTTAAATTGTTGTACAATTTCCATTGGCCGGGTTAACCGTACACTTGGATTTGCCACGCAATTGTAACAGCCCGCAACCATACCTACAAATGCCTGCAACAAAGAGTGTGTCACCGACAGATTAAATGGTAAACTATCTTTCTCCTGGAAACGCTGCAGCAGTACTGTGAGTAAACTGGTGCATTGCTTCATCTGGTCATCACTCAACCGATGCGGCTGTTGCAAGTCCATGCTGCCCTCAAAAACCTTTCGGTAATCGGGCGGGACCAGCATGGTATCTACTGCGATGAACCAGCCAGCTGCTTCGTTGTAATCTAAGCTTTGGTGCACCTGGCCGGGCAAAATATAATAGAGTGTCTGAGCATGAAAAACCACTTTCGTGAAGTCAATCATCATTGATGCCCAACCCTCATCAACCAGAAAAAATATATAGTGGTCATCCCTATGAGCGGCCAGCGGCGCTTCGTTTTCAGCATCCATATCCCCGGCATAATAACGCCACATCTCCAGGCCGGTACTGGCTCTTTCTTTAAGTTGATGTAATGGAATATCTTTCATGGATAAAGCAAATGTAACAATTTGCATCACCTTATATCCGCAAGGAAATTAGCGTAAGAGACTAAGAAAACATGTCATTGCGAGGAACGAAGCAATCTCATAGTTAGCAAAACTTAAGCTGGGTGTGGGATTGTCACGCTTTTCGATATCAATCTAATACTCGTAATAACATGTTTAAACCGGCATAACTTATGCCTGCAACTTTACTTAAAACCCGCTATCATCCAAAGCGAAAGTATTTTTACTCTGCTTCCATTTACCTCGGGTAAAATCAGGGAATTGTTGCGGCGCGTTGCCTTCTTTTAATGATTTTTCTGAAAGCGGGGTGATCACGCTCATCGTTAATGAGTCGTAAACATCTATCGGGGTTTGCCTCCGTTCCTTAACAGCCATTACAAACGCGTTAAATACAAACCAGTCCATACCGCCATGACCCGCACCCTCTGCCAGGTGTTCGTTCTTTTTCCAAAGCGGGTGATCGTATTTTTCCAGCCATGCGTCAGCTTTGTCCCATACATCTTCCTGCGCTGATTTTCCTTCAATGTAAATAGAGTTGGCCACATCCATCCAGATACCGCCGGTACCCTGCACACGGAAACCCAGTGAGTATGGGCGCGGCAAATGCACATCATGGCTTAACATTACCGTTTCGCCATTGGCACAATTGATCATGGTGGTGGTAACATCGCCGTTCCTGAACTTGATCTTAGCATTCTTATTTCCGGGTGATACTTTCTCAATATATTGGTTTAAACCAACCGACTTGCTTGAAAACGAAACAAGGTTAGTAAAACGGTTACCATGGTTAATATCCAGATAGTGCATTACCGGGCCTGCGCCATGAGTTGGGTAAATGTCGCCATCGCGGTCAATGTTCCATTGTGTGCGCCATTGCGATTCGCCCATGGTGTTAGGGCCGTATTCGCCACCCTTGCCGTAAAAGCTTTTGCCATCATTAAACAAAATACCGCGCAGATCGTGCTGGTAACCACCCTCGCAATGCACCAACTCGCCAAACAGGTTTTGGCGCACCATATTTAAAACGGCCATTACATCGCGGCGGTAGCAAACGTTCTCCAGCGTCATGTAGGGCATTTTGGTTTCCTCATGAGCCTTCAGGATATCCCAGTGGTCCTCCAGAGAAATACCGGCAATTACCTCGCAACCTACATATTTCCCCGCACGCATGGCATCAATAGCCTGGCTTTTATGAAACTGCCATGGAGTAGCAATAATCACCGCGTCAATATCTTTACGCTCTAACAGCTTTTTATAAGCGTCCAAACCGCCGGTGTATTCGGCAGGCAGTTTTTTATTCGCTTTTACAAATTGCTGGCGGCAATATTTAAGTGAGCTTTCTTGTATATCGCAAATGGCTACTATTTCTACATCATCTCGCAGTAAACCCTCGCTAATATGGCTGCGACCGCGCAGGCCCACGCCGATATATCCCAATTTTACCTTATCGGCATTCCTGGCAAATAAAGTTCCTGACGGTAATACGGTTAACCCTGCAACGCCTATGGCGCTTTGCTTAACAAAATCTCTTCTATTCATAAAAACATATTTTTATCGGTTATTGATTCGTACTCTTTTGCAATGACCAACGGCTATTAGCGTAGCAGGCCCTTGCATTTTGTATATTCGTTTAAAATGATCTGGTGCAACATATCAGCATTGCCATGTAGCAGCTGAAACAATCTGAATTGTGCCCTTGCCCTTTGCAGGTTATGCCCCTCAAAATGTATTTTGTAATAAATATCACCGTTAATGTGGTCGGTAAGAAACCTTACCGACTGTAAAAAGGGAAGCAATAAAACTCCTTTAGTAAGCGATAGAACCTCCGCTTCGGTTAAAAAGCCCGCGGCTTCTTTGAGGTAACCTTTGGTGTAGGCTTCAAACAAAGGCATATTCAGCTGTATATTTTCCAAATCGGCCTCATCTTCGGCTGCTTTATTAATAATGGTGCGTATCGCGTCGCCAAAATCATAAGCTACGTACCCCGGCATCACGGTTTCCAGGTCGATCACGCACTGCGCCTCGTCGCGGCTGTTCAGCAATACATTATTAAACTTGGTATCGTTATGTATCACCCTTTGAGGTAACGCGGCCACCTGCCCAGGCTGCTGAAAGTATTGCATTTCCGTAGCGTAGTGCCTAACCAATTCCAGCTCTGGCGACACCTGCTTTAGCCTTTCCGGCGTACCTTTAGCGATAGCATGGTTAAGCTGCGACAGGCGATGACGGGCATTGTGAAAGTCGGGTATCACCTCAAATAACTCGTTTGCCGGGAGATCTGCCAGCATGGCCTGGAATTTACCAAAGGCCCTGCCCCCTTCAAAAGCCTGCCCACTGGTGGTAACTATATCGTAACTGCGGGCACCATCCAAAAAATACAGCATACGCCAGTAGCTGCCTGTACTATCCTGGTAATAATATTGGTTGGTGTGCGTGGGAATGAGCGTTAATGCCTCCGTAACTGGGTTGCCACCCGCAGCCCCAACTTTTTGCTTTAAATGTGTTATTACCCTATGCATATTATGCATCAGTTGATCTACCCGGGTAAAAATATGGTGGTTAATGCGCTGCAATAAATAATGGGGCCCGCCAACAGACAAGCTTTTTAACAAAAAGGTATCATTAATATGGCCGGAGCCAAACGTTTTAAACCAGCTGCTATCAGCATTACATTTAAAGTTTGATACTACCTCTGCTATGTTCTCCGGCTTACGCGGCATGCTTTTTTACGCAATATATTTTTAGGTATGGTTTACCGGCAGGCGCGAATACTCCTGCTATTGCATAGTAAAAATGGCATAAATTACCGGCTTGGGAAAATATGCCGGCAAAAACGGGTATACGAATAGTTTGTGCATACGTTTGCAAGAGGTTACGCAACCGTATGTGTAAATTTTACTTTTTAAATATAACTATTGAGGATATTCAACCATTTCAGAATCAATTACACATTGCAATGGCGGCATTTCGGAAGCATCAGGTTGCGCCGCGTGCCCTATCAGCTTAAACAGAAAGCCGGCAGCCGTTGAAGCCTGCCTGTAAGCGAACTGCTCAATAGAAGCTAATGGCTTTTTATCCATGTACTCCCATACGGGCAGGTTGGCGAAACTTACAAAACTAATATCCTTATTCACCTCGAGGCCTGCATTTGTTACGGCCGCCATACAATCCAGCAATACATGGTCATTAAAGGTTATTACCGCTTCCGGCGGCACTGCAAGCGAAAGCAACTTGTTCATAGCCGCTAAGTTATCGGCTTTGCTCAGCGTGGTAGAAACAATGATATCCTGGTCAACCTCCAGCCCGTTTTGCCTGAGGCAGTTAAGATAGATCTGGAGGCGCTGAAGTGTGGCGGCAAGTTTTGTCGGGCCATTAATTAGCCCAATACGCCTATACCCTTTTGCTACCAGTTTAGTTACTGCCTGCAACATACCCGATACCAGATTACAGGCTACATAATTGATATCCTGCCGGTTGGGCACACGGTCAAAAAAAACTACGGGGATATTGAACTTACGCAACTGGTCGAAATGCTCATAGGTTGATGTTTCTTTGGTAATGGATACCAGTATACCATCAACCCTGTGGTTTTTCATATTGGCCACTATCCTTTTTTCGCGCTCAAAGCTGTTTAACGATTGCCCTATGATCACATTATAATTACACGCCTCAGCAACATCTTCTACCCCGGTTAAAGCCGACGAAAAAAAGGGTTCGGCCAGGTCAGGAATAATTACGCCGATTGTGTAGGTTTACGTTCCTTAAAAAAAATAGCCGTTTTGTTTATTTCGTACCCCAGTTCCTGGGCTACTTTATGTACCCGCATGGTAGTAACCAGGCCAATACTTGGATGGTTGTGCAGCGCCCTGGACACGGTTGATGTGGAAACGTTTAGCCGTTTGGCTATCTCTTTTACGGTAGGTAGTTTATTATGAGGCATGCAATAAAGGGGTATTATTATCAGCCGCTAATTTAAATTTTTATTCAAAAAAGCTTTATTACAGTAATGGCCCGTTGAACGGGCCATTACTGCAAATATATTAACGTAAACTAAACGGTTTGCAGGCGCAACGCCGGGTTGTACACTAACCGGTATACCTGCTGTTGTTTGCCCGGCTCTATCATTTCTGATACCGGCACTTCCAGTATGGCACATATTTCCATAAGCCTCGCCAGAGTGAGTTTAGAATAGCCAAGCTCAATTTTTGAGTAGGCGTTTTGTGAAACGTTCATGCGCATCGCCAGGTAGTCTTGTGTATAGTTAAGCCTTTCGCGGGTCCGCCTGATGTTGGTGACAATTTCGTTTACCTTGCTTCTAAAATTGGTTTTCATGTGTTTGTTTTTCGTATTTAAATAACTAACGAGTATAAAACACATGCGGATTTATGATGCGCGGATCAAAAAACAACTTTGTTGTATAATATTCTCTTTAGCCCCATAACAGGGTAACGTATCTGCTATGTTATTACCCAACCAAACATTAGTTAAATTGTTTTTTAATTGCCTAAAAAACAATTCGTTAAATTAAATAAACCTGCAAACAACATCTGTAATTGAACGTTAATAGCTTTTGATGTTAAAAGCAGTTAAAACCCTGATCCTGATTTTTATCGCCGGCTTTCTATCTGCCTTAAAAGCTAATGCTCAGAATGCCCCTATCGATACCGTACAATGCGGTATATACATTACCAGTATACACGACATCAACTTTAAGGATAAAGAATATAACATTAACATGTGGTTGTGGCTTAAGTACAAGAACAAAAAGTTTGATTTTTTGCACAACCTGGAAGTACCACAAGCCAAATCAGTTACTACATCCTTCTCTACTATCGATTCGAGCAATAACCGCATATATATGCTGATGAAGCTACAGGCAGTAATGAAAGACTCCTGGGCTACCAACAATTTCCCGTTTGACCAGCAAAAACTACGGTTCTCTATTGAAAATTCGCAGTTTGATTCCAAAGCGCTGGTATTTAAGGCAGATACTTTAGGCAAGCACTTTGATCCGCGGTTTACCCTGCGAGGCTGGAACATAGATAGTATCGACATCAGCACCGGTATAAAAAAATATGAAACCGCCTTTGGCGACGATAAAATACCCCAACCCCATACCGAGTACAGCAATTTTAAGGTACTGCTTACTATTGATCGCGACGCGATGGGGCTATTCTGGAAGATGTTCTTGGGAATGTATGTGGCTTTTCTTATTGCCTACATGTGTTTTTACATCCATGCCGATAGTATCGACTCGCGCTTCGGATTAAGCGTTGGTGCCTTGTTCGCGGTAATTGGTAATAAATACATTGTTGACTCCGCGCTGCCGGAGTCCAGCTCATTTACGCTGGTAGATATGCTGCACGGTATCACCCTGGTATTTATCCTTACGGTAATTATCTGCACGGCCTATTCGTTAAAACTGGTAAAACGCAACGAAGCGGAACGCGCCCAGCGGTTCGATTTTATTTGCGGACAGATACTCATATGCACTTATGCCATTTTAAACGCCTGGTTTATATGGCAGGCAACAAGAGGATAACCTGAAGCCAACGTGCTTTACTCATCAGATAGTCAGGATACTCTCATATCCTCAATTAATAACACGTTACTACCTGTAAAAACTTAAATTTGCAGTGTAAAAAATTTAACCTTTTGGACAGAACAGTAATTATCGGCACACGCGGAAGCGAACTTGCACTATGGCAGGCAAACTTTGTTAAGGACCAACTTGCAGCATTGCACATCCCTGCAGAACTTAAGATCATTAAAACACAGGGCGACCGTATCCTTAACCTTAGCCTGGATAAACTGGAAGGCAAAGGTTTTTTTACCAAAGAATTAGAAGAAGAACTACTGGCAGGCACTATAGACATTGCCGTGCATTCGCATAAAGACCTGCCTACAGAAAATCCGCCGGGACTCATCATCGCAGCAGTTTCAGAACGGGAAGACCCGGCTGAACTGTTGCTGATATTGAAGGATTGCGTTGATGTGCGCCAAAAGCTGTCCGTTAAATATGGTGGTATTGTGGGTACGTCATCCAACCGCCGTAAGGCTCAATTATTAGCCTTGCGCCCCGATCTCGAAATAGAAGACCTGCGCGGCAACGTACCCACCCGCATAGGTAAACTACGCGACGAGAAATATGACGCTATTATGCTGGCCAAAGCCGGTGTTAGCCGTTTAGGTATTGATCTGAGCGAATTCCATGTAGAAGAACTAACCCCTACTGAGTTTATTCCCGCACCTGCGCAAGGGGTATTAGCCATACAGATACGTGATAACAACCAAATATTATTTGATGCCCTGCAGGCGTTGCACCACCCCGAGGTGGCCGAGCAGCTTTCATTAGAACGCGGCGTGTTAAAACAGTTTGGTGGTGGTTGCCACCTGCCATTGGGTGTTTACTGTCGTAAAGAAAACGGGCAGTTCCAGGTGTTCACCTCAAAATCTGATGATGAGGATGAGTTTCCTGATCGTTTATTTATAGAAACGCCAACACTTGAAGGTGTTACCGAACGCATTTTGGCCAAGTTTGCTAAAGACAGAAAGTTCCCTTCAAAGGTATTTATATCAAGAGATATATCGGCAACCAGCTACTTCCGCCGGGCACTGGAGAAATATAAGATCGAAATAGAAGACCGCTCGTTGATACGTACGGTACCGGTGATCACCCGTTTTGATTCTTATATTTTAAAGAACATTGATTGGGTATTCTTTACCAGTAAAAACGCGGTTGAATATTTCTTTAAGCTGCAGCCGCAATTCCCTAAAAAGGTAAAGTTCGGCGTAATGGGTGCGGGCAGCGAGGATATGCTGCGTAAGAATGGCCACTTTGCTGATTTTGTTGGCGAAGGAAATGATACCGCTGATGTTGCTGCCGATTTTGCCGCGCTGGCAAATGGCGCAACGGTACTTTTCCCGGGTGCCGATAACCCGATGAGGAGTATTCACCAGGGACTATCCGCCGATACAAAGATCATTGATCTGCCGGTTTACGAAACTGTTTTAGAAGAGGACGTAGAGGCCAGTGGTGCCGACGTGATGATATTTACCAGCCCAAGCAATGTTGACGCTTATTTTGCCGACAACCTGCTTGAGCCTGGCCAAAAAGTAATAGCCATAGGCAAATCAACCGGTAAAAAGTTTGATGAAATGGGCGTTAAATACGTGCTTCCATTTTCGCCAGACGAAGTAGGTTTAGCCGAGGCGGTGTTTGGGATTTAAAGGAGTCCATAGACTGGTTCCTTGCAAAGATTTATGACCATGGACTATTGTCTATGGACTATTGACTATTAGTATGCTACAACGACCAAGAAGAAACCGCAAGAGTGAAGTGATCCGCCAGATGGTGCAGGAAACTCATGTAAGCGCGGCCAATTTGATATTTCCGCTGTTTATTGTTGATGGTGAGAACCAAAAGACCGAGGTATCGTCGATGCCGGGCATCTATCGTTATTCTATCGATAACCTGCTGCGCGAGGTAGAGAGCTGCCTCAAACTGGGCTTAAACTCTTTTGACTTGTTCCCCAACATTGAGGAAGCGCTAAAAGATAAGTATGCTACTGAAAGTCACCGCGACGAAAGTTTATACCTGCGCGCCATCCGTGCGGTTAAAAAGGAGTTCCCCGAAGCTTGCGTAATTACCGACGTAGCGATGGACCCTTACAGCAGCGACGGTCATGATGGCATTGTGGAAAACGGCGAGATACTGAATGACGCCACGTTAGAAGTATTAGGCAAAATGGCTTTGGCACATGCACGCAGCGGTGCCGATATTATCGCCCCATCAGATATGATGGATGGACGGGTAGGCTATATACGCCAGGTGCTGGATGATAACGGTTTTACTAATGTTTCTATCATGTCGTATTCAGCAAAATACGCCAGTGCTTTTTATGGCCCGTTCAGAGATGCACTGAACTCAGCGCCTAAGTTTGGTGATAAGAAAACTTACCAGATGAACCCTGCCAACCAGCAGGAAGCACTTATCGAAGCCCGTCTGGACGAAGCAGAAGGTGCCGATTTCCTGATGGTAAAACCCGGTTTGCCTTACCTGGATGTAATTAAACTTTTAAAAGATAGTACCCAGCTACCCATAGCGGCCTACAATGTAAGCGGCGAGTACGCCATGATAAAAGCTGCCATACAAAAAGGCTGGCTGAATGAGCAGCGTGCCATAACCGAGGTATTGATGAGCCTTCGCCGTGCCGGCGCAAGCGCGATACTGACTTATCACGCTAAAGAAGTGCTGGAAAATAAGTGGCTGTAGAAGCCCCACCCAAACCCTCCCCAAAAGGGAGGGCTTAATAAAATTATTAGAATGTTATTCCAAAAAGTCTCCCCCCTCTTGGGGGAGATTTAGAGGGGGCCAAATAAGATGAGTATAAAAGATATCAGCAGAGCCAAATCTGCGGAACTGTACGAAAAAGCGAAAACCTATTTCCCTGGTGGGGTAAACTCACCGGTTAGGGCCTTTAAATCTGTTTACGGTACGCCGTTGTTTATTGAAAAAGGAAATGGCAGCCATATTTGGGATGCGGATGGCAATGAGTTTATTGATTTTTGCTGCTCATGGGGGCCGCTTATTTTAGGCCATGCAAATGCCGCGATCATTGAAAAGGTTACCGAAGTAATGCAAAAAGGCATGTCATTCGGCGCTCCAACTGCATTAGAGAATGAATTAGCCGAGTTGATCCTGAGCAACAATAAATTCATTAAGAAGATTCGCTTTACCAGTTCAGGTACCGAGGCGGTAATGTCGGCCATCAGGTTGGCGCGCGGTTATACCAAGCGCGATAAGATCTTAAAGTTTGAAGGCTGCTACCACGGGCATTCAGACAGCTTGCTGGTTAAGGCAGGTTCGGGCCTGGTTACCTTTGGTGAAACCTCATCTGCAGGTGTGCCTGTGGCTTTCGCTAATGAAACCATTGTGGTTTCGTTAGATGATACCAACGCTTTAGACAACGCATTCGCGGAGTTCAAAGACCAGATCGCTGCCGTTATCATCGAGCCTATCCCAGCCAATAATGGCCTGCTTTTACAAAGCCGGGAGTATCTGCAATACCTGCGGGATATTTGTACCCAAAACGGCACCTTACTGATATTTGACGAAGTGATCTCCGGTTTCCGTGTAGGCTTTGAAGGTGCGGCAGGTGTTTATGGTATCCAGCCCGATATTATTACCTATGGTAAGATCATTGGTGGTGGTTTACCGGTTGGTGCTTACGGTGCTTCGGCTGAAGTAATGGATCATATATCGCCGGTAGGTTCGGTATACCAGGCAGGTACGCTATCGGGCAACCCGGTTGCTATGGCTGCGGGCATTGCGCAATTAAAGCAATTATTAAAGCCGGGCTTTTATGAAAATTTAAATGCCACTACAGCTGCCTTTGTAACCGATATCAGGCAATACGCTGATGGCAAAGGTTATCCGGTTAAACTGTTCACTATCGGCTCTATCTTCTGGTTCGCGTTTACAGATCAGGAAAGCATCAGCACGGCTGAACAGATTGACCCTAACGGCATGGTGAAGTTCAAAGAAATGCACCGGGAGCTACTTAACCGTGGCGTTTACATGGGCCCATCGGGTTACGAAGTTGGCTTTATATCATCAGCCCATACCGCCGCTGATCTGGAAACAACAAAAACCGCTATATTTGATAGTTTAGATATTGTTTTTAAGTAGTGGTAAGTAGCAGGCAGTGCGCAGTTTGCGCCAAAGCGATCTGCAACAAATAACTGCCAACTAAGAACTGAAAACTGCATGCTAATGAAAAAGACACTTGTAATATTTTACGCCATCATTATCTACGCCATTGCCGAACTGGTTTGGTGGGGTTATATGCTGGTAAACCTTAACCCGAGCCGTAAAGGCATGATCATGGGCGAAGGGATGATGTTTATAATGGTGTTTTTGGTAGGGGCCTATTTCCTGCATAAGTCGCTTAACAAGGAGGCCAAACTCCACGAGCAGAAAAAAAACTTCCTGCTTTCTGTTACCCATGAGCTTAAATCGCCTTTGGCATCTATTAAAATATTGCTGCAAACCATTCAGAAACGTGACCTCAACCGGGAGCAGATACTCAACTTTATCGACAAATCGCTTTTAGATGTGGAGCGGTTGGACGATATGGTAGAAAACATGCTGCTGGCTGCCAAAATTGAAAACCGATCGTACAGTTTCCCTAAAGCTGAGTTTAACCTATCGGTACTGGTAGATAGTATTGTTAACCGATTGCAGATAAGCAAATGCGATTGCAACCAACAGATCATCTCCGCGGAGATCGAGCCAAACGTTAAAATAACAGGCGATAAGTTTGCCCTCACTTCAGTAGTAACCAATCTCATTGAAAACGCGGTAAAATACTCAAGCCCCTGCGAAACCGTTTTTGTGAAATTGTTTGAAAAAGAAGGCCGCATTATCTTTCAGGTGGCAGACCACGGCATAGGGATAGCAGATACCGAGAAAAATCGCATATTTGAAAGGTTCTACCGTGTAGGCAGCGAGGATACACGTAATACAAAAGGTACCGGGCTTGGTTTATACATTGTTAAAGAGGTATTAGATAAGCACCAGGCCAGTATAAAAGTTAAAGATAACCGCCCTGCCGGAAGTATTTTTGAAGTTGTTTTTGCATAAACCTATTCGTAAGATATGACACCCACTAAAAAAAGAATTTTGCTGGCCGAAGACGAGGAACACTTGTTAGAAGCCATTAAGTTAAACCTTGAACTGGAAGGTTATAAAGTTACCACGGCCAACAATGGTAAAAAAGCGCTCCAGATATTTAAAGAGGAAAGATTTAACCTCATCATACTCGATGTAATGATGCCGGAGATAGACGGTTTTGTGGTTGCAGAAACCATCAGGCTGGAAAACTCTGAGGTACCTATTATGTTCCTTACCGCCAAGAACACTAATGAGGACAAAATATCGGGCCTTAAAAAGGGCGCGGATGATTACCTCACCAAGCCCTTTAACCTGGAAGAACTGATATTACGTGTTAATAACCTGATTAAACGTAGTTTAAAGGGTGAAGACCTTAAAGAGTTCAACAGCTATAAAATTGGCGACAAAACCATTCATTTCAATTCCTTTGAGCTGATAAATGATGACGGAAGCATTACGCCTTTAACCAAAAAGGAAACCATGCTTTTAAAGCTGCTTATTGAGCGCCGTAACGAAGCCGTATCGCGCGAGCAGATATTGGAAACCGTTTGGAACTATGACGTTTACCCGTCAACCCGTACCATTGATAACTTTATCCTAACCTTCCGTAAGTATTTTGAACCGGATCCAAAAAACCCTGTTTATTTCCACTCTATACGTGGTGTAGGTTATAAGTTTACCGATAACCACTAATAGCATTGCATGTTTACAAACAGGGCAAGGATATTAGTTGTAGGGATGTTTATTATACTGATGGCTTTCGCCATCAGGTACCAGGTATACCAGTTGGCAGCCGTAGCACTGATGTTTGTAGGCCTGCTGATATGGGGTTATTTTAAACAGGGTACCATAGTACTGGCGGCAAAGGCTTTTCATAATAAAGAGTATGCTAAAGCCGAGGATTTGCTGCAACAGGTTTATAAACCTGAAATGCTGAGCAAGAACCGCCGGGGCTTTTATGAATTTATATACGGGGGCGTATGCCTGCAAAAGCAGGATTTTGACGAGGCCGAAAAGCATTACGAACTGGCCGCGTTATTTCCGCTCAGGAACGCTAATGACCACGTAGCCGCTTTGGTACTCGTTGCCAATATCAACGTGCGTAAAGGCAACTACGATAAAGCAAAGGCGTACCTGCAATTAACTGATAAACATAAAGATACCATATCTGCCAAAATGAAGGACGTGATCCTGAAAGTTAGGCAGGAAATACAAAAGCACTGATTTTAACAGAGGCAAGATAACAAGAAGCAAGAAACAGGACAGGAGAACGCCTTGACTCCTGACTCTTGTTTTCCTGCCTCTCTGAGCACAATATGAAAGATTCGTTATTTATAAAAGCCGCCTTTTCAGAAAAAACAGAACGCCCACCCGTATGGATGATGCGCCAGGCAGGCCGTTTTATGCCCGAGTATTGGGAAATTAAAAACAAATACTCGTTCCTGGAGATGTGTAAAACACCGGAAATAGCTGCCGATGTAACCATGCTGCCGGTTGATCTGTTAGGGATTGATGCAGCCATATTGTTCTCGGACATACTGGTAACAGGTGAGGCCATGGGCGGCGACCTGAGTTTTACCGCAGGCGTGGGCCCAAAGTTTGCCAACCCGGTACGCACTCAGGCAGATGTGGACACCCTGGAAACCAACGTAGGCGATAGATTACAATATGTTGCTGATGCCATCAAAGTTATACAGCAGCGTTTAAACGGCAGCATCCCTTTGATCGGTTTTGCAGGGGCACCGTTTACGGTAATGAGCTACCTGGTTGAGGGCGGATCGTCAAAGGATTTTAAACTAACCAAACTGATGCTGCATAACCAGCCGGAGCTGGCGCATCAGTTACTGTCAAAAATAGCCACCGTTACTGCCGATTACCTTAACCTGCAAATTGCAGCCGGTGTAAACGCCGTACAGATATTTGACAGCTGGGCACAGGCTTTGTCTTGGGATGATTATACCGAATTTTCACACCGTTACATCCAGGAGATCATCAGCAAGCTGAACAGGAAAGATATCCCCGTAATATCTTTTTGCAAAGGCAGCTCGGTATTCGCGCCGCTGATGGCCGAAGCTAAACCGGATGTGATCTCCATAGACTGGAATGTGGACCTGCTGGATATGAAGAACAGGTTACCAAAAGGCATGGCCGTACAAGGCAACCTTGACCCGCATATCCTTTACGCTGATAAAAAGGTGATCAAAGACCGCATCCATCGCCTGTTTGAGCGTATGCGCGGGCAGGAAGGTTTTATCTTCAACCTCGGCCACGGCATTATGCCCGATATTCCGTTTGATAACGTAAAATACGCGGTTGAGGTGATAAAAGAGTTTAAATATTAGGCCCAACAATAACAAATTTGTCATTGCGAGGAGCGTTAGCGACGTGGCAATCTCAGCATCTTCGTATGTCCGCTGAGATTGCTTCTCCGCCATACGGCGTATCGCAATGACACTTTTACGTAACAGGCATTATGTACCAATACGTTTTAGCCATACATATCATATTTGTAGTCTGCTGGATGGCAGGGCTGTTCTACATGGTACGCCTGTTTATTTACCACACCGAGGCGCAGGAAAAACCCGAGCCTGCCCGAACCATCCTTTCCGAACAGTTTGAAGTAATGGAACGCAAACTATGGTGGATAATCACTACGCCCAGCATGTACCTGGTAGTAATTGCCGGTGCTTTAATGCTATATCTGCACAACTGGTACATGATATGGCCGGGATGGCTGATCATTAAACTGTTGTTTGTGCTGGGGCTGCTGGTTTATCACTTAATCTGTCAGAACAAAATGAAGGAGATGGCCCGCGGTAATTTCACCTGGACATCTACCCAACTCCGCTTATGGAACGAACTGGCTACCATTATCCTCTTCGCCATCGTTTTCCTGGTGGTGCTTAAAAGCGCTTTAAATTGGATATTTGGAGTGATGGGTATCATCGCTTTCAGCATCATCCTGATGATGGCCGTTAAGATCTATAAACGGTTTAGGGAAAAAAAGTAAGATGAGTGAGGATAACGACCATTCATTAAAAGAGAAGTCGCTTTAATTGAAAGACGCATGACGGAGATCATGAGATCTTATTGCTCCGAAAAATTTTCTATTACTCATTACGGCGCTTACGACATACATCCCAGACATTTAGTCTTCTGGATCTGCGTAGAAACAGATCAGCTTAAACAATTCCTCACCTGTAATTCTGCTCTTAATTCAGATCTGAGTCTTGCTTTGATCGAATATGATTATCCCGCAGAAGGTATAGACAGTGTGTACATCGGCTTTGAATCCCAGGAAACCGTCGATAGGGAATCGGGCGGTAATTGGTGGCATCATTGGAAGTAATTGTCATACTCTTAAGGCTATATTCGCAATAAAGCTTAACTCCTTAATTTTTTTCACTACCCCATGCAACCAAAACATCAAACCCCACATCTTAGTAATAAATGATGTTTTTGGAACCTAAGCACACGATTAACGAACTGGTAAGCCGATGCATAGCCGGGCAGCGCAAAGCGCAGGAGCAGCTGTATAAACAACTGGCCCCTAAAATGCTGGGCGTTTGCATGCGTTACGCTACCGACCGTATGGAGGCAGAAGATATGCTGCAAAATGGCTTTATCAAGGTATTCGGAAAAATTGCCGATTACCGCGGCGATGGCTCTTTTGAGGGCTGGGTAAGGCGCATTATGGTGCACAGCGCTATTGAATACCTGCGCAGGCATCATAAAATGCTGCAGGTGGTAGATATTAACGAAACCGGCAATAAGGAACCTGCTGTGAACGCGGCAGCCGCCAGCAGCCTCGAAGCTAAAGATCTGCTGGAGCTGATAAAAACACTCTCGCCGGGTTACCGTATGGTATTTAACCTATATGCCATTGATGGTTATTCGCACAAGGAAATTGCCGTAATAATGGGCATAACCGAAGGGGCGTCAAAATCGCAATTATCAAGAGCGAGGACTATATTAAAAGAACAGATCTTAAAATTAGATAGTAAAAGATATGACTATGCAGGATAAAGAGCTCGACCAGTTATTTAGTGATAAGCTTAGCCAGTTATCGGTTGAGCCATCACGCGGGGCATGGAGAAGCATAGCTAACGGCTTGGATGTGCCAATGCGCCAAACCAACCTACGCGTATATTTAAGCATCGCGGCCGCCGTGCTGGTGATGCTTACTATAGGAGTTTATTTAATTGCAGATAAACCGGTAAAGATGCAACAGGTTGCAGGTACACAACCCATAAAAAGGAAGCCTGCGCAAGAAGCACCTGCTGCTCAGCCTGAAGCAAAGCAACCCGTTTTAGCCGGGGTTACTATGCCAGAGAATGGGGTTATAGCCAAAGCAAGGCCGGTGGCTGCGCGCAAACACATGATGCACAACCAGTTAACCTTGCCCCAGTCCAAGCCAATGATTGCCGAACAGCAACCGGATACCGCGGGTATTGAAACAACACGGCTGGCACAGGTAACCTTACCTAAAACACCTGCTATTAAATTTACCGTCCCTGATAAAAGCACACCATTGTTGGATAAAACAAGCCTGACAGCCCCTACTGCCGAAAATCTGGCAGCGGGCAAGTCGGCCGAAAACAAAACCGTTGCAGCCGCTTCTGTACGTAAACACAAAATACGGGGTATTGGCGATTTGCTTAACGCCGTAGTAAGTAAAATAGATAAACGGAAAGATAAACTGATAGAATTTTCAAGCAAAGATGAAGATGAACCAAGCGTTACAGGCCTTAACCTTGGTTTCATTAAAATAAAAAAACAAGATCGTTGATTTTTAATTACCTTATAACATGAAACGCCTTTTATTAACCTTAACCATATGCCTGGCAGCCACTACGCTGTTCGCGCAAAATAACTCTACTGATACCGTTAAAACCGATACAACCAAAACACGCCGCACACGCATCCGTCTGGGTTTTGGTGACGATGTAGCGCAGGTAAATATTAATGATACAACAACGCGTACCGCGTCAAAAGCACCGGGTTTTTCCTTCGGGCTTACGTTTACCCGTTTTGATATCGGCTTAACTACTTTGAATGATAACGGCAGCTTTACCCTCTCGCCAGCCAACAGCTTTTTGAGTTACCGCTCATGGCGCAGCAGCAGCATAGGTTTTGATGTGCTGCAAATGGGCTATCGCTTTAACAGCGCTTTCAGGGTGTACATTGCCGGCGGTTTCGATTGGACCAACCTGCGTCTGCGCAATAACATCACCATACAGCGCGGGCAGCCAACGCTTACTTACACACAGGATGATGTTGACTATACCAAGAACCGCCTATCGGCTACTTACATCCGTATCCCCATCTCGTTTGACTTCCGTACACATGATGATGCCGATGGACGCCGCTTCCATTTTGTGGCCGGGCCAGACCTCGGTATCCGCATCAGCAGCAGCCTGAAGCAGGAAAGCAAGCAAGGCGATACCAAACTTACCGGCGATTACCATTTCGCTAAAGTAAGGTATGGCGCGGCATTGCGTGTAGGTTATGGTTCTATAGGCGTGTTTGCCAAGTATTATTTCAATAATATGTTTGATAACAGCCCCGCGCAGGACGGCCTGAGGCAGTTTAACTTCGGCATGAGCGTGGGCTGGTAAGCAAGCCGTTAAAAATACACACCTGAGGGATTTTCATTACCATGAGAATCCCTTTTTGCTTGCACTTAAATCTAAACCTTCAAAGTGCTGCTAATACGTATCTTTGGCTCTAATGGCTAACGAAACTTTTTTACGGGCAGATGCAGTAAGCAGATCATATGGCGGGGCAGTACAGTCGGGCGTGAGCAATATCTCATTGGATATTACACCCGGTAAAATAACCGCTATTATTGGCGAAAGCGGAAGTGGCAAAAGCACACTGCTACGCCTTTTATACGGGCTGCTCTCACCTGATAGCGGTATCGTCAGTTTCAATGGCGAACGCGTTTGGGGCCCCGAAGAAAAACTGATCCCAGGCCACGATGCCATGAAAATGGTGACCCAACATACCGATGACCTGAATTTATTTGCCCGCGTTTGGGACAATGTTTCGGCTATGCTGCCCAATACCAACGTACAAGCCAAAGAAGAAAAGACGGAACAGGTATTGAGGCAGCTGAACATGATGCACCTTTCGCTTAAACGGGTAGCCGACCTGAGCGGCGGCGAAAAGCAACGTGTAGCTATTGCACGTGCCATTATTACCCGGCCGCAGGTTTTATTGCTTGATGAACCCTTTAACCAGGTTGATACCTCTTTCAGGGAAGGTTTGCAACACGATATCAGGCAGATTGTTAAAGAAACCGGCATTACGGTAATTATGGTATCGCATGACCCGGCCGAGGTACTTTCCATGGCTGATGAACTGGTAGTGCTGAAGCAAGGTGAAATAGTGGAAACAGGCCATCCAAAGGAACTCTACAACCATCCGCAAAACCTGTACACCGCTGAGTTACTCACCAATTGCAACATCCTCAATGCCGACGAAGCTAAAGTATGCGGCATTAATACCCATTCAGCAACCATTATAATTTACCCGGAATGGATACGCATCACTACAATGCTTAAAACAAATGAGTGGCAGGTAAGAGAAGTATTGTTTAAGGGCGCCTACGAGGACGTTATATTGGAAAGCAATGGTATCATCCTTCGCGCGGTAAATAATGAGCCTGATGCCTACAAGGAAGGCGATGTGGTAGGCATAAAAGTTAAGAAGTGGCTGGAATATTAGAAGATGTGCAAATATGCAGATTACAGATGTGCAGATACCGTTAAATCAATCTCATTCAACAAAAAAATAGTGCAGATCACAGACAACGCAGCTTAATTTGCATATCTGCACATCTGTGATCTGCACATCTAAAAGCTATATCTCAAAAGACGACAGCTCTACAAACTGCTGTACGCGTTCATTTACCTCTTGTTGGGTTAAGTTCTTTAACTTTTCGGTACCGAATTTTTCTACACAGAACGAAGCCAGCGCCGACCCGAAGATGATAGCGTTCTTCATATTGTTGAAATTGATGGTACCGACCTTAGCCATGTAGCCAATGAAACCGCCCGCGAAGGTATCGCCCGCGCCGGTAGGGTCAAAAACCTCAGCCAATGGCAATGCCGGTGCCGAGAAGATATGGTTTTCATGGAACAGCAAAGCGCCGTGCTCCCCTTTTTTTATAATCAGGTATTTTGGGCCAAGCGTTAATATTTTACGTGCCGCCTTAACCAGCGAGTACTCGCCTGATAGCTGGCGCGCTTCTGCATCGTTAATGGTTAAAACATCCACCATTTTAATGGTCTGCAGCAGGTCGTCCATGGCAATGTCCATCCAGAAGTTCATGGTGTCCATCACAATCAGTTTAGGGCGGTTTTTAAGCCGTTTAATTACCGTTTGCTGTATCTGCGGGGTAAGGTTACCCAGCATCAGGTATTCACAATCCTGATAGCTCTCCGGGATGATAGGGTCAAAATCGGCCAGCACGTTCAGTTCGGTTATGAGGGTATCGCGGCTGTTCATGTCATTATGGTACTTACCACTCCAAAAAAATGACTTCTCCCCTTTTTTAACCTGCAAGCCTTCGGTATCAATATGGTGTTGATTGAAATTCTGAATGTCCTCTTGCGGAAAGTCGTCGCCTACTACAGCAACGATCTTTGTTTTATCGTAGAAGTAAGAAGCGGCTAAACTCGCGTAGGTAGCAGCACCTCCAACTATTTTATCGGTTTTACCAAAAGGTGTTTCAATTGCGTCAAACGCCACAGTACCAATGACTAACAAACTCATGTAAAATATTTTTAAAATTTTTTTGTGCAAATATTGTGAAATTACATCAGAAATCATACTTTTGCACACTCCAAACCGAGAAATACTCCTGAGTAGCTCAGCCGGTTAGAGCATCTGACTGTTAATCAGAGGGTCGCTGGTTCGAGCCCAGCCTCAGGAGCCAGAATGGGCAAGCACGAAAAATCGGTCGCTTGCCCTTCTTTTTTATCCCTATTTCACTTGATTTTAAATTACTGGCGATGAAAAGTATACAAGCGAGCCTTACATTTTAATGAGCACGCTTTCGGGATCAAGACCATGTTCCGATTTGAGAATCCGGTAGTTATGCAGAAATCAATAAGCGTGATTGCTTATTCGCTGCGGGTAAACTTATTCATCCCCTGCTGAGTTTTTCTGCTGTATTGGGTTCCCGGCGTTAATTTTTAGTCTTGAAATGGATGTTCACATTTTCTAAAGGATAACCGTCGGCAGTCTTGAATGCACGGCCGGTGAGCACGAATTCATACTCAAAATCAGGCTTTAGCGCTAACTGTATTACGATAGCTGAGTTATTGTCGGTGTAGCCGATCACCTTAACAACGGGATAATGCTCTTTGCCGGATTGCCCGAGGTTTATAGAGTAACCTTTCCCTGCAAGAGGCTTATTGAAGGTTATTTTTATCTCCGTAGTAGTCGGATCAACATCTGTACTGCCATTGGTAAATGGAGCAAGGGATGCCACATGCGGTTGCCTTTTCTGGTAATTTGAAATTATGACTGATATATCGGTAGCGGTCTGATCGTAAAACTTAGCGATCTCCGGCATAAAACTTTCTAATGTTGGGTAACGTTTCCGATTAGCTTCATAGTTACCCAAAAGCGTTACCATCGTTTAGGCCAGAGACTGGCCATAATTGATAACAAAAAGAAGCATTGATAAATTCTAAAAAGTCGCTGTCATTAAATCCCCAAAAAACACGCTGCAGATGAAATCAAGTCTCTGTCAGGTCAGTGATATTAATGCTTAATAATGTTTTTTTATTAGCTTTAGTGCAGAAATTAACGGCATATCAAATGAACTCCATAACCACCGAAACCGCTAAACAAACCATATCCGGTTTAACACTCATGACCATGTTTACATTGGTTTGGGCTGGCATAGCGTTTTACGGATTTAATGGATTGCCTTATGAATGGCTGTTAAGTATTTTTGTGATACCCTGTATAGGCTTTGTTTATTACATTTTTCTTATCAGGAGAATCGCTCCCACTTTACCCGTATCTGATGCGCCCGTTAATGAGGCTGAAGTAAAGAAAAAAGAAAAATGGTTCATGATCATTTGTGCCGGAGAGGGTATCGGAATATTTCTGGCGGTTAACATTGTGGTTAATCTGCACCATCCAGAACTACAGGTGCCCGCCATAGCGCTGGCGGTTGGCTTACACTTTTTCCCTTTAGCTAAGGTATTTGAAAGAAAGATGGATTATTACATCGGCGCATGGAGCACCCTTATCGCCGTACTGGCCATTATGTTTACACTTAAACACGTGCTAAATAAAATGCCGATGATCGTGTTTACAGGTGTAGGTTTGGCCCTGGCTACTACCTGCTACGGCATAAATATGATATTAAAGGCACGCCGTGTAATTAGCTGATCATAACTGTGCATACGGTTGTGCCGGTATTTTAGTAAATTTGCCGCCATGACCGAACTTGCCCCCTGCCCTCAATGCGCATCTGCCTTTACCTATGAAATGAACGATCTGCTGGTTTGCCCCGAATGCGGCCACGAGTGGAACCAGGACGATGCCCAAACACCCGACGAAGGTTTTGTAGTAAAAGATGCCAACGGTAATATCCTTAACAATGGCGACAGCGTGATCACCATTAAAAACCTGCCTGTTAAAGGTTCGTCACAAAGTATAAAGGCCGGCACCAAGGTTAAAAACATCCGCCTGGTAGATAGCGACCATAATATCGACTGCAAAATAGACGGCTTTGGGGCTATGGCCTTAAAATCAGAATTTGTAAAGAAAGCCTGACCGGCCTTAGTAACCTGTTAAGAGCGGCTGATTAGAAATATTGGATTAGTACGTAATGGGCAAAATGTAGCCGATTAGCTGTTGATCAATATATCCTTAGCCATGATCATGGGCACGCTGATATATTTTTTTTCCATGTAGTTGATCACTTTTTCGAGCACGGCGCGAGATTCTTCGTCAAGTCCCTGTACCTCATCGGCAAATACAGTGTTAACAGCGTTATTGCGTATCTCTTTGATCTTTTCAGGAACCTGGCGCATGGCCAGCTCAATTTTACGCTGTTTAAGCATTACACCATATTCGGCAATATTTTGTTCAATTATCGCTTCCGCATGCACCAGTTCGTGGTAACGTTCCTGTAGGTTCTTTTTGGCCACCTCGTTAAGTGAGTGTACCTCAATAAAGTTTACATCAAACTGTTCCAGTACTTCGGGCGCGGTATCATTAGGGATAGCCAGGTCAACAATGGTTTTTTTACCGGTTTCGCCGTTTAACAGTGAAGTATATATTTCGGGAGTAATAATAGGCTCAACCGCTGATGTACAGGTGATAATGGCATCAAAGCCTTTATGATAATTAGCCAGGTCGGCAATTTCAAATGCTTCGCCGTTAAGATCAGCCGCCAACTGTTGTGCTTTAGACAGCGTGCGGTTAAATACCGCGAAATTAGAGAACTTATGTTTTTGCAGGTATTTAGAGATATTACGGTTGGTTTCGCCCGCGCCAATGATCAGGATGCGCGCGTTTGAGCAAAGTTTAAGGTCCTTTAGCTTACGGTAAGCCAATGATACCACCGAGATAGGGTTACGGGATATATTAGTGTGCGTATAAACCTCTTTAGCGGCTTTAACTACACATTCCATTACCAAACGTAACTTATCTCCGGTAAGGCCTGCCTCACGGCAATCTTCATATGCCTTGCGTAACTGGGCCAGTATTTCCTTCTCACCTACCACCAAACTCTCCAGAGAGCATGAAGTACGTAAAAGATGAACAAGTGCTTCGCGACCCTCATAAATAGAAGCGGCATCAAGAAAAGTTTTGGTTACATGCGGGCAAAGGCCAACATGCATAGCAGCTAAAAAAGTTTCGGCAAACTCACGGCTGAGCGGTTGTTTGGAGGCCATCACAAACTCAACACGGTTACAGGTAGCCAGGTAGAAGATCTCGTTGATAGCGAAACGTTCTTTCACTGCCCGAAGCCTGTCAGTTAAGTTTTCCTGGCAAATCACCAACTTCCCCAGTTCTTTCAGCTCGATCTGTTTATGTGTAAAAGCGATAACTTTTAAATACTCCAAAGCAGTTTCTTTTTAACCCAACAAAAGTAACACACCCTGTTGGATGCAATGTCAATTATTTGTCAAACAGACGTATTTAGAATGGTTATAAATAATGCATTTTCCGCAATAAAATTGCGTATTTTTATAAAAATCATCGTTAATCAATCGATTGAACAACATAAAATGCGAATATTTAAAAACATCAGCCTCGTTATCTTGGTGCTATTATACCTGCTTGCCGGTATCAACCATTTTGTACATCCGCAAGGTTATATCAGTATTATTCCACACTACATTCCGGCGCCTGTTACTGCCAATTACCTGGCCGGGATATTGGAAATAATATTGGCATTATTGATGATACGGCCAGCAACCCGCAAGGTTGCCTCATGGTGTATAATAATCATTTTAGGCGCTTTTATGCCCGTGCATATCAGTATGCTTTTGCATGCACCCATGCAGGTTGGCTCGGTACACGTAACACCAGCTCTGGCATGGATAAGGCTGTTCTTACAACCGGTACTTATGCTTTGGGCTTGGTGGCACCGAAAATAAGCAGCGTTTCAATGTTAAGCCAATCAAACCCTAAATAAAACAATCGGCTTAAAAATGGGTTAAAAAGGCACTATGGATCTGCAAAGTATAGAACTACGCAACCTGGAAGCGCAGGACTACCAGGAGCTTAAAAAATCAATGAAATCGGCCTACCTGGATATGGACGAAGATTATTGGGATTCGGGCTCCATCAAAAAACTCATTAAGCTTTTCCCCGAGGGGCAGATTTGTGTTACCGTAAACGGCGAAGTAGTAGGCTGTGCTTTAAGTATTATTGTTAACTATGATAAATACGGCGATAACCATACGTATAAGCAGATAACCGCGGGCGGTTCTTTTAAAACACATGACGATAAGGGCGATGTGCTTTACGGAATTGAAATATTTGTACACCCCAAATATCGGGGCCTGCGCCTGGCCCGCCGTTTATATGAGGCACGAAAGGCTTTGTGCGAAAAGCTCAACCTTAAAAGCATCATAGCAGGTGGCCGCATACCCAACTACCAAAAATTCCAAAATGACCTTACACCGCGCCAGTACATTGATAAGGTAAAGTATAAGGAGATATACGATCCCACGCTTTCGTTCCAGTTGTCAAATGATTTTCACGTACGTAAGATATTGCGTAACTACCTGCCCGAAGACGCCCGCTCTAAAGGATTTGCTACGTTAATAGAGTGGAACAATGTTTACTATGAGGAGGTAAGCTCGGTTATTAACCACAAAACGGTTGTGCGTATAGGGTTGGTGCAATGGCAAATGCGCCCGTACAACAACATCAGCGAATTAATGAAGCACGCCGAATACTTTGTTGACGCGGTGAGCGATTACCAGTCTGATTTTATTTTATTTCCCGAGCTGTTCAACACGCCTTTAATGGCCGAGTACAACCATATGGACGCGGCCAAGGCCATGCGCGAACTGGCTAAATATACCGAGCCTATTGTGGAGGCATTCTCAAAGCTTGCAGTATCATACAATGTAAATATCATTGCGGGCAGCATGCCTAAAATAGAGGGTGAGCACCTGTACAACGTATCGTACCTGTTTCGGCGCAATGGCAGCATGGAGGAGAGCGTGAAGATACACCCTACCCCATCAGAAATAAGCTCATGGGGTATGCGTGGCGGTAACGATCTGCGTGTATTTGATACGGATGCCGGTAAGATAGGCATCCTGATATGTTACGACGTGGAGTTCCCGGAGCTATCGCGCATATTGGCCAGCCAGGACATGCAGATATTGTTTGTACCTTTCCTTACTGATACGCAGAACGGCTACAACAGGGTTAAATTTTGCGCGCAGGCACGCGCGGTGGAAAATGAGTGTTACGTAGCCATTGCCGGCTGTGTAGGCAACCTGCCCAACGTGAACAACATGGATATCTCCTATGCGCAGTCGGCGGTGTTTACCCCTTCAGATTTTGGATTCCCTATGAACGGTATCCAGTCTGAAGCTACACCAAACAGCGAAATGATCGTTATAGCAGATGTCGACTTATCTATATTAGGTGAACTACATGAATATGGAAGCGTACAGAACCTGAAAGACCGCCGTACCGATTTGTACGGGATAACTTTTAACGGGAAGAAAGTGTAGTTTTATAACATGATCCTTACCGAGCAATATACCATACCCGGCGCCAAGGGCAGGCCCATTACCGCCGACCTTACTTATGATGATCTTTCCCCAACAGCGCCGCTGGTGATATTCGCGCATGGCATCCGTGGTTTTAAAGACTGGGGCGCACATCATTTGGTAGCGCGTTATTTTGCCGAAAACGGTTTTAGGTTCCTGAAATTCAACTTCTCACACAACGGCACTACGCCTGAGCATATTACCGAATTTGCCGACCTGATAGCTTTTGGCGACAACACATTTTCCGTTGAACTGGATGATCTGAAAAACGTAATCGACTTTGCCTGCAGCGGCTCGGCCATACCTGCCGCCGATGGCGTTTACCTGATAGGGCATAGTATGGGCGGTGGTATCAGCATCATTAAAACCGCCGAAGATAGCCGCGTTAAAAAACTGGTGACGATGGCAGCCATCAGCAGCTTTTATAACTTATGGCCCAAACAAGCTGAGGAGCAGTGGCGGCTGCAAGGTGTTATGTATATGAAAAACGCGCGTACCGGGCAGGACATGCCGTACCGTGTAACCTTGCTGGAAGATCTGGAGAAAAACCCAGCCCGACTGGATATCCCGCGCAAAGCCGGGGAAATTACCCAGCCCTGGCTCATCATCCATGGCGATAAGGATACCAGTGTACCATTGGCCCATGGCCGAGAGTTACAACAAGCTCAGCCCCGCGCAGAATTTGTGGTAATACATAATGCCGACCATGTGTTTAACGCTACCCACCCCTATCTTCAAGATACGTTACCAGAGCCATTGCAACAATGCGCTGATGCGGCGATTGCTTTCTTTAACATCTCAAAGTAAAATAACCACTGACTATTTTTACACAACAGTCAAAACTATTTATACTTGCGGCATGAGTATACCCCAATCACGCAAAGAAGGGCCAAAGTTTATCAATACCATCCCAACAAAGGAGGGTGGCCTTGATGTGATGATCCCGATCCTGAAAGAATACATCAATAATAAAGCGGAAAATAGCCCCAAGAAACCTTTAGGCCCATTTAAGACAGATATAAGTATCTATCAAAACCCTCCGGCAAACGGTATGCGCATTACCTGGATAGGCCACACCAGCATTTTGATTGAGATAGATGGCATCCGTATACTTACCGATCCTGTTTGGAGCCAGCGGGTTTCCTTCTCTCAACTCATAGGTCCTAAACGCTTTTTTCAGCCGCCGCTTTCGCTTGAACAACTCCCCTCTATTGATGTGGTCATTTGCTCACACGACCATTACGATCATCTCGACGAGGCCACCATACGTTTCTTCGCCGGTAAAAATGTTCCTTTCATCACCCCTCTTGGGGTGCCAAAATACTTAATAAAGTGGGGTATATCGGCCTCCCTGATACATGAGGTTGACTGGGGCGATAAAGTAATGATCAAAAACTGCAGTATTACCGCCTGCCCTTCCAGGCATTTTTCTGGCAGGGGTATTACCCACCGAAATGAAACGCTTTGGGCATCATTCGTGATCAAAGGCCCGCAGCATAACATCTATTTTGGCGCTGATTCGGGCTGGTCGCCTGATTTTGAGAAGATCGGCGAAACCTATGGCCCTTTTGACCTCACACTGCTCGAAATTGGTGCTTATGGCAAATACTGGCCAGACATACACATGGGCCCGGATAATGCCAGCAACGCCCACCTGGCCTTAAAAGGAAAACTGATGATGCCTATACACTGGGCTACTTTTAACCTGGCACCCCACGCCTGGTATGAGCCCGGCGAAAAACTGGTGGCATTTGCCCAGCAAAAAAACATTGACCTGCTGTTACCAGAACCAGGGCAGCCTACCGATGTTACAGGGCCTTACAATTCTAACTGGTGGCAACGGTTTATGAGTGAAGGCAACTAAAAAGCAAAAAGGCCACTCGTAATGAGATAGCCTTTAAATTGCACAAGATTTAGGAGGGTTTGTTTTTATTGTTTGTTAAAATAATTCTGCGTATTTTCAAATGTGTTCATTAGCCGTTACGCCTACAGGATATACAAATATTACATAAAAAATTAAATAAGTCACTATTTGGTGACTTATTTTTGTTTCAACTTTTCAACATATTTGGCAAAACATCCTTTAACAATGGCTACAACTAAAAAAACGCCTCCTGTTGCTACCCGTAACAGGGAACGTAGCAAGCAAAAATTATTGAGAGCTGTTGGTAAGATCATTAAAACCGGTGGCTTTAGCACCCTCGGTATAAACCGCGTGGCCGAAGTGGCGGGCATGGATAAAAAGATGATCTACAATTATTTCGGCAGCCTGAATGGCTTGCTGGATGAGTATATAAGTTCGCTTGATTTCTGGAGTAATGTTAAAGGCGATAAACTACCAACTGAGTTCCCCAATGGCGGCCATAACTTTGTAAAGCAGATGATACTGGCGCAATTTGATTATGTTCACCAAAACCCCGAGTTTCAGAAAATTTTACTTTGGCGGTTGTCGGAAGAGCGCGATGCCTTAAAAACACTTACTGCCAGGCAGGAAGCAAACGGTGAGGTATTATTACAAGGGATTACCGACCCGCATTTTGGCGATAACGCCGAAGCCTACAGGGCTGTAATGGCCGTAATCATAGCGGGCACGTATTATTTAAATTTATTCGCAGAATTAAACGGGTCAACCTTTTGCGGCATCGACCTGGCAACAACAGGCGGCAGGAAAAAAATAGAGGAGGCACTTGCCTTCCTGATCGATAAAACTTACGAAGGCCTGTAACCAGCCATTTTTTTCAAACGTATGGCTGCCTTAATCGTTATACTTATTAAACAAGTGATGTTATGGCAAACTTTAAAGATATAATCGCCTCTGACAAGCCCGTCCTGGTCGACTTTTCTGCCGAATGGTGCGGCCCCTGCCAAATGATGCCTCCTATTTTAAAACAGGTAAAAGACGCGCTGGGCGATAAAGTCACTATCATAAAAATCGACATTGACAAAAACCCATCTGCCGCCAGCGCCTATCATGTACAAAGCGTGCCTACGCTTATGATCTTCCAGAAAGGCCAGAGCAAATGGCGGCAAAGCGGCGTGCTACAGGCCTCGCAGTTACAGCAGGTGTTGCAGCAGTATATATAAACTACAAATAGCTTAACCACCATTGCCGGTGAGTTTTCTTGTATTTTGAAAACCATCTGCAAGGGTAGTATAGTATCAGGATTACACCCAGCCAAAATAGGTATGCTACCCTAAGGCTGAAACCCATATGAGGTGGTGTAAACAGAAATGGGTCATTAGGCGTAATGATCTGCGAGGTTTTAAAGCCCTGTAAAAAGAACACGATAACGGTTATGATGCGTATGAGGTAAAAGTGCAGCACGTAGTAAAAAAATGGCACGCTGCCATAAGTCTTAAAAAACTCCGCCAACTTACCTGAAACGTTCTCCGTAACTGCCAGCACCATTAGGCCTACTGATAATGTTAAACAACAATACATAAGGGATGGCGGATATTTACTGATATTTAAGAATGATATTACCGTAAAAACAGGGCTTCTTTGAACCGACCACGGAGCGGGGTCGCCATACCCGTTGAGTACCCTTAAAACCACAAACAATACGAATAACGACGCCGAACCTATTAATAAGAACCGCCTGCGGCTTGCTGGTTTGTAAGTGCTTTTATACAGCGTACCGAATAAATAACCAAGAAACATAATACCTGTCCAGGGTAAAATTGCATACAAGTCAAAAACGATGTGCGTTTTATCTAAGAAGAATAATGTTCCTCGTGCTGTAAAAAATAACTTTAGCAAAATATCTTCGGTGCTGTTGGGCGTTGCGCCTATCGGAGTGATGAGATCATGGCCTGCTATAAGCAGTATGCCTATCGCGCCGATAAGCCTAACAGGTAGCCAAACTAACAAACCCAGCAAAATCATGCTGATGCCGATCACCCATATTACCTGCAAGGCTATGCTATTAAAAAGCGGGTTAAGTGAAAACGCGAAGGATATGAGTATGATCTCCACAAAAACCAGCCATATTCCGCGTTTGATCAGGAAGCCACTTAATTCGCTTTTAGTGCGGCGGGTGCTGACGAGATAGGCTGATACACCGCTTAGGAAAACAAATATTGGCGCGCAAAAATGTGTAATGAACCGGGTAAAGAATATGGCCGGGGTTGTTGTTTTAAGATCTGTTGGATCGGAGAACATGGCGCCGTGATGCAAAAAATCGCGCACATGGTCAAGCGCCATTATCAGCATAATTGCACCACGAAGTATATCAATAGAGGCTATCCTTTGTTTGTTGGATAAAGTAGTGACAGTCATTGCTTTCAGGATTTGGGTAGCCTGAAATTACAAATATTATTTAGTTTCGGCAACAGGGGCCTCCGTAGCATTAGCTGGCTTGCGCAGGTAAAACCATGATAATACATACAAGCAAACGAGCCCTAATAAAAATCCGCCAACTACATCAGTAAACCAATGCGCACCCAAATAAATACGCGATACCGGAATGGTAAAAATCAAAAACGAGCTAATGATGATCACCGGATATTTGATCCATTTGGGCATGCCTTCCAGTTGCAGCATCAGCAGCATCATAAAACCAAAAAATACCACGTAAAATAGCACATGCCCGCTGGGAAAGCTTTGCTGAGCCGTTTTCTTTACTATACGCACCAAGGTATCTGAAGGGCGCGGGCGGTTAACCAGCACCTTAACTATAGTACTTACCAAAGCGCTCACCCCTGTAAGCAACGTAAAGCCTGCTGCCTTTTTGTACTTATACAAGAAGAACAGCAGAGCGGTAAGCCCCACCATAATAACAGATTCGGGCAGGTACCCCGGTGTACTTATCGCATACATCAACCCGTCTATAAATGCGTTCTGGTGTCGCTGTACATCGCGTGATAACCGAAGGTCTATTGAAAGGTCGGGGTATACATGCACAAAGACCGACAGGGCTACAAAGCCTGCTGTAATCAATAATACAACCCACAGCATTAAACGCTGCCTGCGTTTATTCATGTGTTTATAAAAGGTCTTTTAAATGTTTATAATTCGCTTTTATGGTATCAATAACCTCGTCCATGCGGCCGTTAAGCATTAGCTTAGTCATAGATACTGCCATACCCTTTACCTGGCTTAGCTCCACTTTTGGCGGCATAGCCAACGCGTTAGGGTCGGTCATTACGTTTATCAGCACAGGCCCATTATAAAGGAATGCTTCGCGCAGGCTGTGTTTAGCTTCGTCGGGATCATTAATGGTAATGCCTTTGATCCCCATCGCTTTGGCAACCATTGCAAAATCGGGGTTTTGCATATCGGTTTGCCAGTCGGGTAAACCGGCTACCTGCATTTCCAGCTTTACCATACCTAATGAGCGGTTATTGAACACCACAATTTTAACAGGAAGGTTATACTGCGTAATTGTAGCAAGGTCCCCCAGTAACATAGATAGCCCGCCATCTCCGCAAAGTGCTACTACCTGTCTGTTAGGGAAGGCAAGTGCCGCGCCAATAGCTTGCGGCATAGCATTGGCCATAGAGCCGTGGTTAAAAGAGCCTATCATACGCCGTTTACCCGTCGCATTTATGTAACGGGAGCCCCAAACGCATGACATGCCCGTATCAACCGTAAAAATGGCGTCGTCGGCCGCTAATTCATCCAGCAGGCTCGCCACGTATTCGGGATGTATGTCATCTTTTTTACCCTTGTCTTCAATGTAAATACGCATGTTTTCTTTTACCTGCGCATAAAATTCCAATTGCGCTTTGGCAAAACTATCGTCCTGATGTTGCTCAACCAGAGGCAGTAATGCGGTTAGCGTATCCTTAATATCTCCGTTAAGGCCCACATCTACTTTAGCGCGTCGCCCTATTCGTTCCGGCTTAATATCTATCTGCACAATTTTGCAATCGGTAGGCATAAAAGGCGTGTAAGGGAAATCGGTACCCAATAATACCAACAGATCACTCTCATGCATGCTATGATAGGCCGATGGCAGGCCAAGCAAGCCGGTCATCCCTACCTCGTACGGGTTATTGTACTGGATATGCATTTTTGAACGGAAAGAATAGGCCACCGGAGCATGTAACTTTTGTGAAAGTGCTACGATCTCGTCATGCGCCTCTCCGGCCCCAATACCACAAAATATGGTGATCTTCTGGTGCTTATTAAGCAAGTTAGCTAACTTATGTATGTCCTCATCAGATGGCCGTATAACCGGCACCGGATGATAGTTTACGGTTGATGATGCGATCTCCTCGGTATCCATGCTGGTGAGATCGCCCGGCAGGCCAACAACAGCAACACCTTTGCGGTGCAGCGCAGCCTGTATAGCCGACTGCATCATGCGCGGGAACTGCTTAGGAGTAGTAGCTACCTGGTTATAGTGGCTGCAATCTGCAAATAATTTTATGGTATTGGTTTCCTGGAAATACTCGGTACCATACTCAAAGCTGGATATGGTTGAAGCAATGGCAATAACCGGCGCCTCAGAACGGTGCGCGTCATAAAGCCCGTTTATCAAATGTACGTGGCCGGGGCCACTACTCCCCGCGCAGCATGCCAGTGTACCGGTCAGTTGCGCTTCAGCCCCGGCGGCATATGCGCCGGCTTCCTCATGGCGCACATGTATCCACTGGATGCTGCCTTCCCTGCGCACCGCGTCATTCACTTCATTTAAACTATCGCCTGTTACGGCATATATACGTTTAATACCGGCATTCACCAGCATCTCTACCAATTGGTCTGCAATCTTAGCCATGCTATACTATTTGATATATTACAAACCTGATAAAGACAGCGGGGTTTTAAATATTTAGCAAAAGCTATGGCCAAAACCATATTGCACAGTAACAAAAAAGCCCTGATGAAAATTCACCAGGGCTTTTATACCTTAAAGAAGTAATATCAATTACTCGCCTTTTTCAGCGTTCTCTTCTTTGTCAGAAGCAGCAGGAGCTTCGGTAGCAGGTGTTTCTTCCACTGCCGGTGTAGCTTCAGCTACGGGAGCAGTTTCTTCAACAGCTACTTCTTCTGCAGCAGGAGCGGCAGTTGTTGCAGCAGCAGCTTTACCTTTACCAGAACCACCACGACGACGTGATTTTTTCTCTGTTTTAGCAGCTACGTCTTTACCGTAAACTGTGTTGTAGTCAACCAGCTCGATGATCGCCATTTCAGCGTTGTCACCTAAACGGTTTTCTAACTTAACGATACGAGTGTAACCACCCGGGCGGTTAGCAATTTTCTCAGCGACTTCACGGAACAGGATGTTCACAGTGTCTTTGTCTTGTAAATAGCTAAACACTGTACGGCGAGAGTGAGTAGTATCGTCTTTTGATTTTGTTAACAAAGGCTCAACATACACACGTAAAGCTTTCGCTTTAGCTAAAGTAGTAGTGATACGTTTGTGCAGGATAAGTGATGATGCCATGTTAGACATCATTGCTTTGCGGTGGCTGTCGGTGCGGCCTAAGTGGTTAACTTTTTTTCCGTGTCTCATTTTTTTGTTGTTTGTGGCACGTGCATACCGTTGGGCGGCGGTTTATCGTCAAGCCCTCGGAATTACGCGTTGTTAGTGACTGGTTAATTAGTGATCAGAGATTAGTCACTGTATCATCTCTGACCTACTATAAAAAAATTGGTGATTAAAGAAGAGACCTAATCTCTATTCTCTAATCACCAATCTCTATTACTCTTCGTCTAACTTGAATTTAGACAGGTTCATACCAAAAGATAAGCCTTTTGATTTAACCAGGTCCTGTATCTCAGTTAATGATTTTTTACCGAAGTTCCTGAATTTTAACATATCAGCAACGTCGTAAGAAACTAAATCTGCCAGGCTGCGGATATCAGCAGCTTTTAAGCAGTTAAGCGCACGTACAGAAAGATCAAGATCAACCAGTTCGGTTTTCAGGATCTTACGCATGTGAAGGATTTCCTCATCAACTTCTTTAGTTTCTTCTTTAGCCTGCGCCTCAAGCATCATGTTCTCATCAGAGAACAGCATAAAGTGCTGGATAAGGATCTTAGCAGCTTGTTTCAATGCATCCTCCGGGTGGATTGAACCATCTGTAGAAATATCAAGGATCAGTTTCTCGTAGTCGGTTTTTTGCTCTACACGATAGTTTTCTAAAGTGTATTTAACGTTTTTAATAGGCGTAAAGATAGAGTCGATAGCTATCACACCTACGGCAGCGTCAGGGTTTTTATTTTCTTCGTTTGAGATATAACCGCGGCCTTTAGCAACAGTTAGCTCTACCTCAAGCGTTACTGATGAATCCATATTGCAGATAACCAGCTCAGGGTTCAGTACAGTAAAGTTGTTTGAGAATTTAGTGATATCACCCGCTGTAAAAGCATCCTGACCATTGATGATCACAAATATCTTTTCATTATCGCCAGAATCACCTGTTTTTTTGAAACGAACCTGTTTAAGGTTCAGGATAATCTCGGTTACGTCTTCAACAACACCTTTAATGGTTGAAAACTCATGCGTTACACCTGAAATACGTACAGATGTAATGGCAAAACCTTCTAACGAAGAAAGTAAGATACGACGCAGAGCATTACCAATGGTTACACCGAAGCCTGGTTCTAACGGACGAAATTCAAATGTGCCGTCAAAATCGTTCGATTTCTGCATGATAACCTTATCTGGTTTTTGAAATGCTAAAATTGCCATTTATATCTTGGGTTAATTGTTACTTGATTATGGGCTGGGTAGTTAGATAACTGGATGAAAAATACCGTTTTCCGCCTTTCCTTACCCTTTATATTTTTATTTTGACCTGAAACCAGAAATGAGACTTGGGAAAAATCCCAAATCTCATATCTTTCATGTCATATCTTATTTAGAATACAACTCGACGATTAGGTTCTCCTTGATATTCTCAGGGATCTCATCGCGGTTAGGGTAGTTCAGGAACTTGCCTGATAACTCGGCAGCATCCCACTCTAACCAGCTATATTTGTTAACCTTACGGCCAGCTACTGAATTAGTGATAGACTCAAGAGATTTTGATTTCTCACGTACAGCGATAACATCGCCTGGTTTTACCTGGTAAGAAGCAATATTAACTACATTACCATTTACTGTAATGTGTTTGTGGCCTACCAACTGGCGTGCTGCCGAACGGGTAGTAGCGATACCTAAACGGTAAACAGCATTATCCAAACGTGCTTCCAGAAACTTTAACAAGTTCTCACCGGTGATGCCTTCTTTAGCAGATGCAGTGTGGAACAAGTTTTCGAACTGACGCTCTAATACACCGTAAGTGTATTTAACTTTCTGTTTTTCCATTAACTGTACTGCGTACTCAGATTGCTTACCTCTTCTTTTAGAAGCGCCATGCATACCTGGGCCATAGTTTTTTCTTTCTAACGCTTTATCCGGACCGAAAATTGGTTCACGGAAACGACGAGCGATCTTTGATTTTGGGCCTGTATATCTTGCCATTGTATGTGTGTTTTAAAGTATCAGACAGCCCGCAGCTGTTGAATCTTAGCTTTAAAAATTAGTGAATTAAACTCTTCTGCGTTTTGATGGACGGCAACCGTTGTGCGGAAGCGGGGTGATGTCCTTAATGGTAGTTACCTCGATACCTGTTGTTTGCAGGGTACGGATAGCCGACTCGCGGCCTGAACCCGGGCCTTTAACAAACACCTCAACTTTACGCAAACCTAAGTCATAAGCCACTTTACCGCAATCTGCAGCAGCCTGGCCGGCAGCGTAAGGAGTGTTCTTCTTAGAACCTTTGAAACCCATTTTACCAGCTGATGACCATGAAATAGCCTGGCCGTTTTTGTTGGTAAGGGTGATGATGATGTTGTTAAAGGTAGCGTTGATATGCGCTTCGCCAACTGGCTCGATAACAACGATACGTTTTTTGGTAACTTTTTTAGTTTTAGCCATTTTCTTAATTATTGATCCGGTGAATTACTTGATTACTTAATAATCAGGACCCGCCAGTCTTTTTATTTAATTATATTCCTAATGACCAGAGAGCAAGGAACTAATCTCTGCTCTCTAATCATTAATCACTTACTATTTAGTAGCTTTTTTCTTGTTAGCAACTGTCTTACGTTTACCTTTACGGGTACGTGAGTTGTTTTTAGTACGCTGACCACGCAGAGGTAAACCTTTACGGTGGCGGGTACCACGGTAGCAACCTATATCCATTAAACGTTTGATGTTCAATTGAACTTCTGAACGTAAAGCACCTTCAACTTTAATTTGGTCGTTGATGATAGTACGGATGGCAGTAAGCTGATCATCTGACCAATCTTGTACTTTAGTATTGAAATCAATACCTGCCTGGGTTAAAATGTTTTGGGCTGTTGTACGGCCAATACCGTAAATGTAGGTTAAGCCTATCTCGCCTCTTTTGTTTTTTGGTAAATCAATACCGGAGATCCTTGCCATATTTCTTGATTGCTTTTTAAGTGAACGACCGAACGGCGGCTACCGTTGTACGAATCGCTCCAATGTTTTTCGTTTTTCTAATTATCCCTGACGCTGTTTGAACTTAGGATTCTTTTTGTTGATAACATAAAGTTTCCCGTTACGGCGAATGATCTTGCAATCAGCGCTGCGTTTTTTAATGGATGCTCTAACTTTCATCTCGTTGCTTATTTATATCTATAGGTTATCCTACCCTTAGTTAAGTCGTATGGGCTCATCTCCAGCTTTACCCTGTCGCCAGGTAAGATCTTGATGTAGTGCATACGCATTTTTCCGGATATGTGCGCAATAATCTCATGGCCGTTTTCCAGTTCAACTCTAAACATCGCATTAGATAATGCCTCGCGAATTGTACCGTCCTGCTCAATCGAAGATTGTTTTGCCATATTTTATTGATTATTACTTGTTTATCCGCCCACCAAAGCGGGACGCAAAATTAATAAAAATATTTTATTAATTATTTTTTTTCTTCTAAAACTTTTTCGATATACGAAAATGTCGATAATACATCTGCCTGGCCCTTTTTTACCGCAACGGTATGCTCGTAGTGGGCCGATGGTTTTTTATCAACGGTTGATACCGTCCATCCATCATCCCAAAACTTAACGCCGGCGCGGCCGCCGTTGATCATGGGTTCAATAGCTATCACCATACCTTCCTCCAGCTTTATGCCAGCACCGCGTTTACCGTAGTTTGGCACCTCTGGTTTCTCATGCAGGCGCAAACCTACACCGTGGCCTACCAGTTCCTTCACTACACCAAAGCCATGCTTTTCGGCATGTTCCTGCACAGCATATCCAATATCACCTATGCGCATACCCACAACAGCCTTCTCAATACCTTTTACCAGGCACTCTTTGGTAACCTGTAGCAAGGTTTTGGTAGCTTCATCAATTTCACCGATGGGAAAGGTGTAAGCTGAGTCGCCGTAATACTTATTCAATATCACGCCGCAATCAACCGATACGATATCACCATCAACCAATACATGCTTTCCCGGGAAACCATGCACCACCTGGTCGTTAAGCGAAATACATAATGAATAAGGGAAGCCGTTATAATTAAGAAAAGCAGGCACACCGCCATTATCACGTATAAACGTTTCGGCCAGTGTGTTCAGCTCTAAAGTAGTAACACCCGGGGCAATAACCTTGGCTACCTCCCCGAGTGTTTTTGAAACAAGTAAAGAACTTTCTCTTATGAGTTCTATCTCTTCGACAGACTTATAATGGATCTTTGACATGTAAAATATTAAATAACTGGCGGGGTTGCTCCCGATGCAGCCGGAACGCTTGTGCGACCTTTGATCCTGCCTGTTTTCATTAAACCATCGTAATGGCGCATTAACAGGTGGCTCTCAACTTGCTGCAGAGTATCAAGCACTACACCTACCAGAATGATAAGTGAAGTACCACCGAAGAACCTCGCGAATAAACTGCTTACACCTACCATACTTGCAAGTGCCGGTATAATGGCTACTATAGCAAGGAAGATAGAACCCGGCAACGTGATCTTAGAGATAACATCATCAATAAAGCTGGTAGTTGGGTTACCAGGCGCTACGCCCGGTATAAAGCCACCATTCTTTTTCATGTCATCAGACATTTGCTTAGGGTTGATAGTGATAGCGGTATAAAAATAAGTGAACAAGATGATCAATATCGCGAATACCACGTTGTGCTCCCAAGAGTTGTAGTTTGATAAAGCGATAAGAATACCGCTTGAACTCGCTTTAGGGAAAAACTGTGAAATAGTTGCCGGTATAAACATTAACGCCTGGGCGAAAATGATAGGCATAACACCCGCAGCATTTACCTTTAAAGGTATATACTGGCGAACGCCGCCATATTGTTTATTGCCAACTATACGTTTTGCATATTGCACAGCTATTTTACGTGTACCCTGCACAATCAGGATAGTGAACATAATAACACCAAGTAGCGCTACGATCTCAACAATGAATGTAATTAAACCGCCTGCACCTGTTGTACGCGAATCAAACTCCACCACAAACGCGTTTGGCAACTGCGCGATGATACCCACCATGATGATGAGCGATATACCGTTACCTATGCCTTTATCAGTTATTTTCTCGCCCAACCACATTACAAATAAAGTACCGGCAGTTAAAACGCAGGTGTTTAATATGGTAAAGTATGGGTTTGAAATGAGCATAGCATCAGCGCTTACCTGTGATTTAAGGTAACCGATAGCCTGTGCCGCTGTGATAATGATAGTTAGGTAGCGTGTCCACTGGTTAATTTTATTACGTCCGCTTTCACCCTCTTTTTGTAATTTAATAAAGTAAGGTACCGCAATACCTAACAATTGCACCACGATAGAGGCCGAGATATATGGCATTACACCTAACGCGAAAATAGAGGAACGTGCAAACGAACCTCCAGCAAACATGTTAAGCAAGCCTACCAGGCCTTCTTTAGCTTGTGATGTATTAAGCGATGCCGCGTTTACACCCGGCAACACTATAAATGAACCAACACGATAGATCAGAAGAAATAAGAGTGTGTTGATGATACGCACTCTTAGGTCCTCAATTTTCCAAATGTTGGATAATGTGGTGAAAAATTTCTTCATTGAAATTACAACTTAACGATGGTACCACCTGCTGCTTCAATTGCTTTTTGAGCAGTAGCAGTAAATGCATGTGCCTTAACCTCTAATTTGGCTTTTAACTCACCACGACCCAGGATTTTCACTACGTCGTTACGTGACACCAAACCATGTTGTTTCAGCGTATCAAAATCAACTGAAGATAAAGAGAATTTTTCAGTTAATGCTTGCAGCACGTCAAGATTTACACCAACATACTCTACACGGTTAGGGTTTTTAAAACCAACCTTAGGTACACGGCGCTGTAATGGCATCTGGCCACCTTCAAAACCTACTTTAGTAGATGTACCTGAACGTGAACCGGCACCTTTATGGCCACGGGTTGATGTACCGCCACGGCCCGAACCGGTACCACGGCCAATTCTTTTCCTATTTTTGGTAGAACCTTCTGCAGGTTTCAGATTACTTAAATTCATGATATTAGATATTTTCTACCGCTACAAGGTGGTTAACTTTTCTAACCATACCTATAATAGCTGCAGTAGCCTCAACTTCCACACTGTGGTTAATTCTCTTAAGGCCCAGGGCCTCAACGGTTTTTTTCTGGCGCTCGCTTCTGTCGATAACGCTCTTGATCTGAGTTATTTTAATTTTCGACATAACTGATTATCCGTTAAATACTTTACCTAAACTAATACCGCGCTGCTGAGCTACAGTGTGCGCGTCGCGCAGTTGAGCCAAAGCCGATACGGTTGCCTTAACCACGTTGTGCGGGTTTGATGAACCTTTAGATTTTGCCAATACGTTGTGTACACCGGCACTTTCTAATACAGCACGCATCGCACCACCGGCAATAACACCTGTACCGTTAGCAGCTGGTTTAATATAAACGAAACCACCGCTGAATTTACCGATCTGATCATGAGGGATAGTGCTGTTGATGATAGGAACCTTTACCAGGTTCTTTTTAGCATCATCAATACCTTTAGCAATAGCTTCAGTTACCTCTTTAGCTTTACCCAAGCCGTAACCTACTACACCGTTCTCATCACCTACTACCACAATGGCAGAGAAGCTGAAAGTACGGCCACCTTTGGTTACTTTGGCAACACGCTGTATGCTTACCAAGCGGTCTTTTAATTCGATCTCGCTTGATTTTACTCTTTTTATGTTGATTGTTGACATTTCTCTTTCTTATTAAAAGTTTAAACCACCTTCACGTGCACCTTCAGCCAGTGATTTGATACGGCCGTGGTACAGGTAACCATTCCTGTCAAACACTACGTCAGTGATGCCGGCTGCTTTAGCTTTTTCAGCTACAAGTTTACCTACTGCTACTGATTGGTCTGACTTTGTACCGTTGGCTGTAAACTCTTTTGATAAAGATGAAGCCGATACTAAGGTTTTACCTGTTACATCGTCAATAATTTGTGCATAGATGCCTTTGTTGCTTCTGAATACAGATAAACGTGGGCGTGCTGCTGAACCAGAAAGGCGTTTTCTGATACCTTTTTTAATTCTGTCTCTTCTTGATAATTTCATGACGATTATTTTTTAGATGCTGATTTACCTGCTTTTCTTCTTAATACTTCGCCAACGAACTTGATACCTTTACCTTTGTAAGGCTCTGGCTTACGTAACGAGCGTATTTTCGCAGCTACCTGGCCAATCAGTTGTTTATCGTTAGATTCCAGGATGATGGTTGGGTTTTTACCCTTCTCAGCAGTGGTTGTAACTTTAATTTCTTTTGGTAGTTCAAATACATAGTGGTGAGAGAAACCCAACACTAAGTCTAATGTATTGCCCTGGTTAGTTGCGCGGTAACCCACACCTACTAACTCCTGCTCAATTTTGTAACCGGTGGTAACACCAACTACCATGTTATTTAAAAGCGCGCGGTATAAACCGTGTAAGGCTTTGTGGCGCTTTTGGTCTGAAGGGCGTTTAACCAATAACTGGTCGCCTTCTTGCTCGATAGTGATATCTCTATCAACTGCCTGATGCAACTCGCCTTTAGGGCCTTTAACGGTTACTACGTTATCTGCTGATACGCTAACTGTTACGCCGCCGGCAAGTGCTATAGGTGCTTTTCCTACTCTTGACATTTTCTAATTTCCTCCTATTAATAAACGTAGCATAAAACTTCGCCACCCACGTTTTGCTGACGTGCTTCTTTATCGGTCATTACACCTTTAGAAGTTGAAAGGATAGCGATACCTAAACCATTTAATACACGTGGCATGGTGTCCATACCGGCGTATTTCCTCAAACCTGGTTTACTGATACGGTTAATGCTGCGGATAGCAGGAACTTTAGTTATCGGGTGGTATTTTAACGCCACTTTAATGGTTCCTTGCGGGCCATTTTCCTCAAACTTGTAGTTAGCAATGTAACCTTTTTCGAAAAGCACTTTAGTGATTTCCTTTTTCAGATTTGATGCAGGAATTTCAACAACCCGGTGGTTGGCTTTAATAGCATTCCTTACTCTTGTAAGATAATCTGCGATTGGATCTGTATTCATTATTATTGATTATGGTAGTGGTTTCCTCCGGGTAACATCCCCGCCGACCTTCTACCGGTTGATTCTTAAAAAAATTCGAGCCGCAAAAATACAAAAAAATTCAAAACATATTATGGTATGTTTTGAATAACTTTTTAAGACCCGTATTGTAGGTATAAGGTGAAAGGCTAAAGGTAAAAGGCTTTTATTAACCTTTGGCCTTTCACCTCTCACCTTTAAGTTTTATTACCAGCTTGCTTTTTTAACTCCCGGTATTTTACCAGCTAAGGCCATTTCGCGGAATGTAACACGCGAAATACCAAACTGGCGCATATAACCACGAGGGCGGCCGGTTAATTTGCAACGGTTGTGCAGTTTTACCGGAGAAGCTGCTTTAGGCAATTTGTCTAATGCTTCGTAATCACCGGCTGCTTTTAACGCTGCTCTTTTTTCAGCAAATTTTGCTACTAATTTGGCACGTTTTACTTCACGAGCCTTTACGCCTTCTTTAGCCATTGCTATTTTGATTTTTAAATGGTAATCCAAATTGTTTAAGTAACTCCAATGCTTCAACATCGTTGGTAGCAGAGGTTACAAAGGTGATATCCATACCCTGGATCTTGTTGATCTTGTCAATGTTGATCTCCGGGAAGATGATCTGCTCTGATATACCTAAAGTGTAGTTACCGCGGCCATCAAAACCTTTATCGTTAATACCTTTGAAGTCACGGATACGTGGCAAAGCAACAGCAATTAAACGATCAAGGAACTCATACATGGTGTTATCACGTAAAGTAACGCGTACACCAATTGGCATACCTTTACGTAATTTAAAGTTAGAGATATCCTTTTTTGATTTTGAAGCAACTGCCTGCTGACCGGTAATGGTGGTTAGCTCGTTAATGGTGTTCTCGATTAATTTTTTATCGGTAGAAGCACCGCCAACACCCTGGTTAATGGCAATTTTCTCCAGTTTAGGAACCTGCATTACGCTTTTGTACTGAAATTTATCTTTCAGCGCAGTGCGGATCTCTTCTTTATACTTTGATTTTAATCTTGGTACGTAAGTCATTACTTAATTTCCTCCCCTGATTTTTTTGATACCCTTACTATTTTGCCGGCATCGGTTACTTTACGGCCAACACGGGTTGGTTTACCTGTTTTAGGCTCAACCAGCGCCAGGTTTGAAATGTGTATAGCAGCTTCCTGCTTTACAATTCCGCCGTTAGGGTTGGCTGCATTTGGTTTAGTGTGTTTTGAAATCATATTCACACCTTCAACCACTGCCCTGTTCTTTTCAATGATAACCTCAGTTATCTTACCTTGTGAGCCTTTTGCATCACCGGCTATTACCTGTACCAAATCGCCTTTACGGATCTTTAATTTGGCCGGCTTTGTGTTCTTTTTGCTTTCCATATTACAATACCTCCGGTGCTAATGATACAATTTTCATAAACTGTTTCTCACGCAGTTCTCTTGCAACTGGGCCAAAAATACGCGTGCCTCTTGGCTCATCCTGGTTGTTTAACAAAACTGCTGCGTTATCGTCAAAGCGGATGTAAGAACCATCTTTACGGCGTATCTCTTTCTTGGTTCTAACTACTACGGCTTTAGATACAGTACCTTTTTTTACGTTACCTGATGGTATAGCGCTTTTTACGGTAACCACTATCTTATCACCAATAGAGGCATATCTTTTACCGGTACCACCTAATACGCGGATCACTAAAACTTCTTTAGCACCGCTGTTATCAGCTACATTTAATCTTGATTCCTGTTGTACCATGTTATTTAGCCCTCTCTATAATTTGAACTAACCTCCAGTTTTTGTTTTTGCTCAGCGGGCGTGTTTCCATAATCAATACGGTATCGCCAATACCACAGGTATTTGCTTCGTCATGAGCCATAAATTTGGTAGTTTTCTTCACGAATTTACCGTAGATAGGGTGTTTCACCTTACGCTCTACAGCAACCACGATAGATTTCTCCATCTTATTGCTAACTACCAGGCCGGTACGTGTTTTTCTTAAATTTCTTTCCATTTTTTCCGACGCTTAAAATTAATTTTTAGCAGTGGCTGCCGCCGCTTTGCGTTTTGTTAATTCAGTAGTTAAACGAGCAATGTCTTTACGTACTTTAGTGATACGTGAAGGGTTCTCGATAGCTGAAACCGCATGAGCGAATTTAAGCTTGGTAAGAGTTTGTTTCTCTTCGCCCAGTTTCGCTGCTAACTCTTCGGTTGAAAGCTCTATAATTTCTGAGTTCTTCATTTTTCTTTAATTAGTTGTTGTAATGTTTAAAAGTTCAAATGTTTTAGTGTTACCTAATGGCTGCAATCAACTCTTTACAACCTTTAACATTTACAACTTTTCAACCTACTGTTTACGCTTCTACGTAATCTCTACGTGTTACAAATCTGGTTTGCACCGGTAATTTTTGTGCTGCAAGGCGTAACGCCTCTTTAGCAATCTCCAAAGGCACACCTTCGGCTTCAAAAATCATGCGGCCCGGGCGTACAACGGCAACCCAATATTCAGGGGCACCCTTACCTTTACCCATACGTACCTCTGCTGGTTTTTTGGTTACAGGCTTGTCAGGGAATATCCTGATCCAAACCTGTCCTTCACGTTTCATGTAACGTGTAACAGCAATACGCGCAGCCTCGATCTGGCGGCTGGTGATCCATGCCGCTTCGAGTGATTTTATACCGAAAGATCCGAATGAAAGTTCAGCACCACGGGTGGCTAAACCTTTCATCCTGCCTTTTTGCATCTTTCTGAACTTAGTTCTTTTTGGCTGTAGCATTTTGTTAAGCTTTTATATCCTCACGGATATGCATTCTACTTCTGTTAATGAAATTATCTCCTTGGACCACCCGGGCGGTTGCCGCCTTGTCCACCACGGTTACCACCCTGGCCACCGCCTCTGCGGTCGCCGCCTGGTTTACGGTCGCCACCTCTGCGTTCGCCGCCTCTTTCGCCACCACGAGCATTGTCGCGGCCACCAAAGCCTGCTGCGCCTTCAGGGCGTCCACCTTTACCACTTGGGTTGCTTGTGCTGCCGATATTCGGAGACAAGTCGCGTTTTCCGTATACCTCGCCTTTGCAGATCCATACTTTAACACCTATTTTACCATAGGTAGTTAATGCTTCTGCCAAAGCGTAATCAATATCAGCCCGGAAGGTATGTAACGGAATCCTTCCTTCTTTATATTGTTCGGTACGGGCCATCTCAGCACCACCTAAGCGGCCTGATGTCATTACTTTAATACCTTCAGCACCCATTCTCATGGTTGAAGCTATTGTAGTTTTCATGGCACGACGGAAAGAGATACGTGCTTCAAGTTGTTTAGCAATACCTTCGGCAACTAACTGAGCATCAAGCTCAGGGCGTTTGATCTCGAAGATGTTGATCTGAACATCTTTTTTTGTTAATTTCTTTAACTCTTCTTTGATCTTATCAACCTCCTGGCCACCTTTACCGATCACGATACCCGGACGGGCAGTGTGGATAGTTACAGTGATACGTTTTAAAGTACGTTCAATAACTACTTTAGAAACGCCGCCTTTATTGATACGGGCTGATAAGTATTTGCGGATTTTTTCGTCTTCAACTAATTTATCGGAGTAGTTATTTCCACCGAACCAATTAGAATCCCAACCACGGATAATGCCTAACCTGTTACCTATTGGATGTGCTTTTTGTCCCATCTTAAATTAGTTGTTATCGTTTTTACTATCCACTACAAGCGTTACGTGGTTAGAGCGTTTGCGGATACGGAAACCTCTACCTTGTGGTGCAGGGCGCAGTCTTTTTAACTGACGGCCACCGCCTACTGATACCTCTTTTACATAAAGGGTAGTATCTTCTAAACGTACACCTTCGTTTTTAGCTTCCCAGTTTTTGATAGCTGATAACAAAAGCTTCTCTACGCGTATCGCTGCTTCCTTGTTAGTAAATTTTAAGATGCTTAAAGCTTTGTTAACTTCTACACCACGAACCAGGTCAACAACCAGGCGCATTTTACGTGGCGAGGTTGGGCAGTCCTGTAACTTTGCAACAGAAGCGCCACCTGTTTGAGCTTTTGCAGCTTCTTTTTGTTGCCTGATTAGTACAGACTTTTTAATTTTTGTTGTTGCTTCCATTGCGTGTTATTTTTTCTTTTCTGCGTGACCACGGAATGTACGGGTTGGGGCAAACTCTCCCAGCTTGTGACCCACCATGTTTTCTGTTACATACACAGGGATAAACTTGTTACCATTGTGTACTGCGAATGTATGACCAACGAAATCAGGAGAAATCATGCTACGACGTGACCATGTTTTTACAACTGATTTTTTATTTGATTCATTTAATACCAGGACTTTTTTGTCGAGGTTATGATCAATGTAAGGTCCTTTTTTAATTGAACGTGCCATTGTTATTTCTTCCTTCTTTCAATGATGTAACGATCTGATCCTTTTTTCTTGTCGCGGGTTTTGTAACCTTTAGCTAACAAGCCTTTGCGTGAACGTGGGTGACCACCTGATGCACGGCCTTCACCACCACCCATAGGGTGATCTACCGGGTTCATAGCAACACCACGAACGCGAGGGCGACGGCCTAACCAACGTTTACGGCCGGCTTTACCTAACACCGCGTTAGCCTTTTCGCCGTTTGAAACGGTACCGATAGTTGCCAAACAAGTTGACAAGATCATACGTGTTTCGCCTGAAGGCAATTTGATGATAGCGTATTTGCCATCACGTGCTGATAATTGCGCGTAAGTACCTGCACTACGTGCGATAGTACCACCCTGACCAGGGTTAAGCTCAATGTTGTGGATAATAGAACCCAGTGGGATGTTTTTCAAAGGCATGGTATTACCAACCTCCGGAGCAACACCTTCGCCAGATACTACAGTCATACCAACTGTTAAACCTTCTGGTGCAATCATGTAGCGTTTTTCACCATCAGCGTAGTGTAGCAGGGCTATGCGTGCTGAACGGTTTGGATCGTACTCAATTGTTGCAACTTTTGCAGGAATATCAAACTTGTTACGTTTGAAATCAATTAACCTGTATGCTTGTTTATGGCCACCACCAAGGTAGCGCATAGTCATTTTACCGCTATGGTTACGGCCGCCTGATCTTTTATTGTTAGCAACAACTAAAGACTTTTCAGGAACGTTTGTTGTAATATCTGAGTTAGATACATCAATCCTGAAGCGGGTACCCGGTGTAACCGGTCTAAATCTCTTTACTGCCATGTCTTATTATATATTGCTGTAAAAATCAATTGTTTCACCATCCTTCAGTGTAATGATGGCTTTTTTGTAAGTAGCAGAGCGGCCTTGTACTGCACCTGCTTTTGTGTTGCGGGTTTTAAGTTTACCTACGTATTTCATGGTGTTTACAGCTGTGATGTTAACACCGTACATAGCCTCAATTGCGCTTTTGATCTGAATTTTGTTAGCTCTGTGATCAACTTTGAATGCATAACGGTTAAGCTTCTCAGTTAATTGAGTTACCTTTTCAGTAAGTAGTGGTTTCTTTAAAATTTCCATAATTACTTAGCGAATGCTTCCTCCAAAGTTTTTACAGAACCGGTTGTTAACAAAAGTTTGCCTGCGTTTAACACGTCATAAGTGTTTAACTGATCGGCAGTAACAACCTTTGCTCTTTTCAGGTTTCTGCTTGATAAATACACATTGTTATTTGCGGCAGGCAATACCAATAAAGTTTTCTCATTGGTAAGGTTAAGGTCCTCTACCAGCTTAACATAGTTTTTAGTTTTAACAGAGTCAAAATTAAAATCTTCCAAAACCACGATATTGCTATCCTGTGCTTTGTAAGTTAAAGCTGATTTACGTGCTAAAGCTTTTAATTTTTTATTCAATTTAAAGCTATAGTCGCGCGGTTGCGGGCCAAATACACGGCCACCACCGTTAAACAGAGGTGATTTGATGCTACCTGCACGTGCACCACCTGTACCTTTTTGTTTATGTAATTTGCGGGTTGAACCGGCAATTTCATTACGTTGTTTTGCTTTGTGCGTACCCTGGCGCTGGTTTGCTAAGAACTGCTTTACATCTAAGTAAATAGCATGATCGTTTGGCTCAACACCGAATACGGACTCAGGAAGCTGCACCTTGGCACCTGTTTCTTTACCTGATACGTTTAATACGTTAACTTCCATCTTACTTATCCACTATTACGAATGAACCTTTAGCTCCAGGTACGGAACCTTTAACTACTATTAGGTTTTGCTCAGCAAAAACTTTAACTACTTGTAAGTTTTGTACTTTAACACGAGCGTTACCGGTTTGGCCGGCCATGCGCATACCTTTAAATACGCGTGATGGCCATGATGACGCACCCAGTGAACCCGGAGCGCGTAAACGGTTGTGCTGACCGTGTGTTTGCATACCTACACCACCAAAACCGTGGCGTTTTACAACACCCTGAAAACCTTTACCTTTTGAAGTACCAACTACATCAACAAAATCACCTGCTGAAAAGATCTCAACGGTAACAGTGTCACCAAGAGCCTTCTCGTCTTCGAATGTTTTAAATTCAACAAGTTTACGTTTTGGAGTAGTGCCGGCTTTTTCAAAATGGCCTTTAAGGGGAGCAGAGGTGTTCTTCTCTTTTTTCTCGCCGTACGCTAATTGTACAGCGGCGTAACCGTCTGTTTCTACAGATTTTACCTGGGTTACTACGCAAGGGCCAGCTTCGATTACAGTACAAGGAATATTCTTGCCTGTTTCGTCGAAAATGCTGGTCATTCCTACTTTTTTACCAATAATTCCTGACATTTTATTTATTTTATTTGTGCCCATCGAAGCAGTAGGGCTTCGTTCAAGGCATATTTGCCCCTGTTAAGGGACGGCAAAGATAGAAATTTTGTATTAACTCTCAAATAGTTAGTGAATTATTTTTTCATATTTATTTGATTGATGTTCAGTGCTAAACTACACTCGCGGCCCAACCTCCCAAAAGCCCTGCACCAGGCAAAAGCGAATTGCTGTTAACGGAGGAATTTTTTTTATTTTTAGCACCATGAAACCGATCTTATCCTTAGCGCTATTTCTCGCGCTTTCTGTTATGTTTAGCCAGGCCCAGGACAGCACGCAAAACAAGAAAGTTATCATTTTTAAGGCCATTGAAAAAGTACCCGCCTACCCTGGCGGTGTAGAAGCCATTGGCAGGCATATCACTCAGAATTTAAAATACCCCGAGGTCGCCAAACTCATTGGTATTAATGGCCGTATCGTCATCAGTTTTGTTATTGATAAACAGGGTGTGGTAAGGGAGGTGACGCCTGTTAACTGTATTGGGGCAGGATGCGAATCTGAAGCGGTAAAAGTGATAGAGTCTTTAGACACGTGGTCACCGGGCATGCAAGACGGCAAACCGGTGCGTGTACAATACCAAATTCCGATTAGTTTTTTGACCCCGAAAGAAAAGGTTAAGTTTAAGGAACTGGCACAGTCCGACTATGGCTTTGTATTCAACATCAAAGGTACACTCTACAGCCTTAACGATGCTGAGCAGCTTCTCGGCAAATCATTTAAGTCGGCAGATATAGCCCTGGCAGAACCTTTTTACAATACCGGCGATGACGCGAGATTTGTAATGCCCGGCAAAAAAGAAATTTACCTCATCAACATGCGATAGCGGCGAGCGGATCATTATATTTACTTGATTGCTTTATACCACTTATCTAATATCATAACTAAAAATACCTAAACTTCAAACTATGGCATGGGGCATTTCTCCGCGTAAAACCGCTGTTATTCCACTTAACGATTACAACCCTAACCATTATTTAACCCTGCTTTATTACGCTTTTAATAACCTTAACTGGCGCGTGGGATATTTTGATCGTGATGGTATTATCGGCTACACTAAACTTTCATGGCAATCATACGCCGAAGAAATATCGGTTAGGATATTAGGCAACAACGCGGTAATAAAAAGTGAATGCGTGGGTTATCAGTTCTTTTTTACTGATTATGACAAGAACGCCAAGAACCTGGAGCTGCTGTATAATGAAATCAGCTACGTGGAATTCCATTTAAAGGACAGTCTGCAAACGAGCACACAGGAGCTGATCGACAGTATACCCGATAATCAGTTTATCAGGCTGGATAACCCGCCTTTAGGTTACAAAGAAAAGCTTATGGGCTTTCTGTCGGTATTTAAACCTGCACCCGGCTACACGGTAACGCCTGTACTGGTACTGTTAAACATTGCCATATTTTTTATAACATGGGCTATCATGATTGGCCGTGTGGTAGCCATTGCCATGCTATCCAAACAAAACGGCCATGCCGACGCGCTGCAAAACTTGAATATGGAGGATATTTATCTTTCGCTGGGTTTCAACAACCGCACACAGGTACTTAGCGGCCAGGTATGGCGTTTAATAACAGGGACTTTTTTACATTTCTCGCTGTTGCATATTGCCGGTAATATGCTGGTGCTTATCTACATAGGCTCATTACTGGAGAGCAAACTGGGTAAGTGGAACTATTTAATATTATACCTGCTCACGGGTATCTGCGCCAGCATTACATCGGTTGTATGGAACCATAGCGGTGTAATGGCAGGCGCCTCGGGCGCTATATTTGGCTTATTTGGGATATTACTTGCCCTCCTGAGCACAAATTTTTATGAAGCCAATGCTAAACGGGCCTTGCTCATCAGCACGGCTATTTTTGTGGCCTACAGCATTATCCCTATTGGCAGGCAGGTTGACCATGCCGCTCACTTTGGAGGGCTCCTATCCGGCTATGCCTTTGGGTGGTTGGCTTACCTGGGCTTAAAACACCAAAAAACGCTAACGGCAACCCTTTCGGCTACAGCCTTTACTGTTTTGGCAACCGCTATTTGTATTATTGCAGCACCCGTGTACCAACTCAAAGAACTAAGCGAACTTGGCGCGCAAACCCAACGGCTCACCAACGAACTGAACCAGGATTTTTACTATACAGACAGCCTGAATCGCCAGCAACGCTTACAATTGCTCAGCAAAAAAAGTATGTTAAAAGTAGACACACTGGGCCGCATTGGTAAGAATATAGGTAAGCTCAGGCTGCCGGAGAAGCAGCATAAAATAGCCTTGATCAAATCAAAGATCATTGATCTTGAACAGCAGGTTTACAGATTGCTTTATCTTGAATTTAAAGAAGACAACAAAACCAAATACCGGCAACAGATATACAGCACTACCAATAAGATAAACGATCTACGAAGCGAGTGGGGAACAATTGAGGATGCCGAATAAACTCTCCTATCTTTACTCTCGCAAACCGAATATTAAGCTTGCATCAGCCGCTTTATCAGTTCCGCGCTTTGGCGGTTTCCTTCCTCTAACCTGCCCGTGAAGAAGGATTGCACCTCGTTAAAATGCTTTTTGTAACCTTCCATATCGCCGTAACCAATAATAGAGCTCCACTCCCGCACCGCAGAATGAAATTCCAGATCGTCGCCCCGGATGGTTTTATCATACAGGGCCGTTTCTATCGACTCTTCCAGCAGCTCTTCGTTTTTAAACAGATATTCGGCTATACCAAGCCGCAAACGGAAAGGCGGTGTCTGGCAGATGAGGTTATCATAAGGGTTAACACCCAAATGGTACCAGGCATCAACCATACTTAATATACTTAAGTGTGAGTTTGGCTTTTGCTTGTGCAAGTTATCAGATAGCGAAAACTCGCGCATCACGGCATCATTCAGCATAATAGGCTTACGGCTCTCATGGAAAACAAAATCGCGGGCCTTGTAAAGGCGCTGCCTGAATTCCGTGGCCTCCTCTTTTATCATGAGCTTAAACAATTCCGACTCCGACATGGCGTACTGCCGTACCTGTTGTTTAGCATAAGGGTTAAGCAGGGCTAAACCCGCGTAAACGTGGGCCTTATAACTGAATATACGCAGGGTAGTTAGAATTTTTACATTATCTATCCCACCTACATAAGAGGCATTCTCCCATGGGAAGAAACCGGCAGATTTCCATGCCGTACCCATACTCTCGAAACCTACGTGCGTTACGGCCTGCGTATCGGCTACGATCTGGTCATGCTCGTGGTAATCTTTCATCTCCACCACATCGCTACCCACAGCATTAAAAAGGCCCAACATGTCCTCATAGCCGGTTTTATCCGTACGGTGAGGTATCAGGATCAATTTCTGCCCTTTGGGTTCAAATCCGGCACCGTGCATAGCATGAAAGGTAACGATGCGGGCATCGGCGGGCAGGTATTTCTCAAAAACAGCTATCTCCGGGTGTTTAACAGAGGTCTGGCCGGCTACAATAGCATTGTATTTAGTGGCAGGGCCATATTCGGCAACTACCTGCTCCAGTTTGTCGGCCTCAACAGAATAGATGATGAGATCACTTATGCGTGCTACATCCTTGCCGTTATCCATCAGGGTTATTCCCAAAGAGTTAAGTTCATCTTCCAGTTTCTGGCGATTGGCAGGCATATCGCAACCCACCACCTTATAACCGGCTGCGGCAAAAGCTTTGGCGTACAGCTTACCCATATCGCCCAAACCTATCATTCCTATCTGCATAGCATAAATTTGAAAGGGCTAATATAGCGCTTTGCGGCTATGTTACCTTAAATTGTACACCATCTGCCATTTAAAGGCATTTTATTGGTAGCAGATAACAGAAACTTTAAATTAAATTTTTACGTTTGAACATAATAGATCATATCCTCAAATCAAATTCTCAAAGATGAAGCTTTCTAACTTGCGTATATTACTGTTATTGACCCTAATGTTTAACCTTGGCACTGCCGCGCATGCACAGGACACCACCAAAAAGGCCAATGCTGTTGCAAAGCCTAATCCTTATAAAAGACCTGCAGTTGCTGCGCAAACACCGGTATCTACAACGGTTGCAACTACACCTCAACCACAAAAACCGGTGGACAAAAGCTTGCATGGCCAGTATGCTTACCTGCTCACTAAAATATATAATTACCAGCAGCCATTGGTAGGCGCCCTGGTAAAAAATTATAACGACACGCTGAAAGCAACCCGTAAACAATTAAAGGATGCACAGGAAACGGTAACCGCCCAGGCTAAGACCATTGATACGCTTAAAAAATCATCTAACAACAAAGACCAGTCGTTGGCGGCTTCTGAGGCGAAGGTGAACGAAGTGAGTCTATTGGGTATACCCATTAATAAAGGCACTTATAATTTAATTATGTGGGGGCTGGTAATAGGCTTTGGGGCTATTGCCGCTATTGTTATTGCCCGCTCCGGCGCCCATAGCCGCGAAGCAAAGTATCGCATTAAACTGTATAACGAACTGGAAGAAGAATACAAGAACTACAAAGCCAAAGCTAACGAGAAAGAAAAGAAACTCGCCCGCGAGTTGCAAACAGAGCGTAATAAACTGGATGAGTTGACCGGCAAAGGGTGATGAGCGAAAAAGCAAGGTTTTGGTCGAAAACAATATTATTAAGCATCCTGACTGTAGTGTGCCTTTGGTATATTATTGTTATAGCCATTTTCAACATATTGATGTTAACGCCTGAAACCAGACAGATTACATATTACTGCATTGCCTTATTGATAACTATTGCTTTTTTCGGCTGCATTATATTCTATATAAACCGCATCAATCTCTGGAGAAAGCGCCATCTTTTGAAATCATGAATGCCTACCTCTTTGGATGGAATCCTCATAAGTTTGAATGGGCTGATCTTGATAAAGACATCTCCCGCCTAATCGCTGGCGAAAAGGTGGAGGATAACTGGAGTGTCGCCAGCCATAAATCCATTAAACCCGGCGACCGCGCCTATGTGGTACGAGTAGGTGTTGAACCCAAAGGTATCTTTGCTTCGGGGTATGTATCATCGGAGCCTTATGTAGCCACACGCAGAGGCCGCACTCATCATCGTATCAATATTGAGTTTGATGCCTTACTCAACCCTGATAAGGAACCGATACTTTCTTTAGACATTCTTAAAACAGGCGACCTTGCCGTACAAACCTGGACACCCCAGGCATCCGGCATATCTATACGGCCGCAACTGGTAGATGAACTGGAGGGGCTATGGCTCAGTTTTTTGAGCGAACATCCGCACTTCGGCAAGATATAAACCTGCAAGTCGCATTATGCCTATCAAGTTGTCGTGTTTGCACATAAGCGGCAATAGCGCGCTACACTAACTTTGAGGTAAATAAAACCTCAAAAAAATGGCTACTCAAATCTTTTTAAATCTCGCGGTTAATGATCTTAACCGTTCCATAGCATTCTTTACTAAGCTGGGCTACAGCTTTAACCCCAAGTTTACCGACGAAAAGGCAACCTGCATGATCATCAGCGACAATATCTTTGTAATGCTTTTAACAAGGCCCTTTTTTCAAACTTTTACCAACAAGGAAATAATTGACGCGCACAAAGCGGTAGAATGCTCCATAGCATTATCAGCAGAGAGCCGGGAAGCTGTTAACGAAATGGTTGCCAAAGCCGAGGCTGCGGGTGCCACCATACCCAACCCCGCTTCTGATTATGGGTTTATGTACCAGCACAGTTTTGAGGACCTCGACGGCCACCACTGGGAAATTGTTTGGATGGACCCTAATAGTTCGCCCGAGCATATATAGCATAAATCATTGTCATTACACCGGAATCAAGTGACGTGTTAGCCCCGATACGTATAACGATGAGATTGCCACTCTATCGCTAGCAATGACATGGTATTTAAACAAAAAGCCACCCAAATTGGGTGGCTCTTCTATCTTGATTCTAAAATCTTGATTCTTTTTTTTCGGATCTTCCGGTACTATCACACTTTGATCTCAACTTCAACACCGCTTGGCAATTCAAGCTTCATTAAAGCATCTACAGTTTTTGAGTTTGAGCTGTAGATATCCAACAGACGTTTGTAAGAACATAGTTGGAATTGCTCACGTGCTTTTTTGTTTACGTGTGGTGAACGCAATACAGTAAAGATTTTCTTTTCGGTTGGTAACGGAAGTGGTCCGCTAACTACAGCGCCTGTTGGCTTTACTGTTTTAACGATCTTCTCAGCTGATTTATCAACCAAGTTGTAATCGTACGATTTTAATTTGATCCTGATTCTTTGGCTCATTTTGTTTTTAAATTTTTGTGATACCACCGATTTTCCGACGATCTCACCGATTGTTAATGAATCAACCTAAGAGCTATTTATTAGGTATGATCCGGTTATTTATTAATTACACCGATAATCTGTGAAATCACAAACTAATCGGTGTAATCATACTACACTTAGTCAACAGATACTTGTTTGCGGCCTTTTGATTTAGCCACAACTTCGTCCTGTACGTTACGCGGTGCTGGTTCGTAATGGTCAAACTCCATGGTTGAAGTTGCACGACCTGAAGTGATAGTACGTAACTGGGTTACATAACCAAACATTTCAGAAAGTGGTACCATCGCTTTAATTACCTGTGAGCCGTTACGCGTGTCCATACCTTGCAGCTGGCCACGACGACGGTTCATGTCACCGATAACATCACCCATGTTTTCTTCAGGGGTAAGGATCTCGATCTTCATGATCGGCTCCAGTAATACCGGTTTACATTTTGGCAATGCTTCACGGTAAGCAGAACGACCTGCGATCTCGAATGAAAGCGCATCTGAATCGACCGCGTGGAATGAACCATCAATTAAACGAACTTTTAAGCTGGTAAGCGGGTAACCTGCAAGCACACCGTTATCCATTGCGGCTTTAAAGCCTTTCTCAACAGATGGGATAAACTCGCGAGGGATTGAACCACCTACAATTTCGTTAACAAATTGTAAGCCTTCTTTCTCGTCATCGGCAGGAGAAATGATCACCTGGATGTCAGCGAATTTACCACGACCACCGGTTTGTTTCTTGTACGTTTCGCGGTGTTGTACGGTACCTGTGATAGCCTCTTTATAAGCAACCTGCGGAGCACCCTGGTTAACCTCTACCTTAAACTCGCGTTTAAGACGGTCCATCAGGATATCTAAGTGAAGCTCACCCATACCGCTAATTACAGTTTGGCCGGTATCTTCGTCAGTTTGTACGCGGAAGGTAGGGTCCTCTTCGGCCAGTTTGCCTAAAGCCATACCCAATTTATCAACGTCGGCCTGAGTTTTTGGCTCAATCGCTAAACCGATAACCGGCTCAGGGAATACCATTGATTCAAGAACCAGTTTGTTTTTCTCATCGCAAAGGGTATCACCGGTTTTGATGTCCTTAAAGCCTACTACCGCAGCAATATCACCTGCACCTACGTTAGGGATAGGGTTTTGCTTGTTAGCATGCATTTGGAATATACGGGAGATACGCTCTTTTGACTCGGAACGCATGTTGTAAACGTATGAACCAGCATCCAGGTTACCAGAGTAAACACGGATAAAGCAAAGGCGACCTACGAATGGGTCGGTAGCAATTTTAAACGCTAAAGCTGCAAATGGCTCCTTAACATCCGGTTTAACCAATACTTCTTCGCCGGTATCAGGGTTAGTACCCACAACACCTTTAGAATCCAAAGGTGAAGGCATCAACTCCATTACATAGTCAAGCATGGTTTGTACACCTTTGTTTTTGAAAGATGAACCGCAGGTCATCGGAACGATCTTACCTGCTAATGTAGCCTGACGTAAAGCGTCTAATACCTCGCGCTCAGTGATAGTGGTTGGATCATCAAAGAATTTCTCCATTAATGAATCGTCAAACTCAGCTACCGCTTCTAATAATTTCTCTCTCCACTCAGTTGCTTCATCCAGCATATCATCAGGAATTGGCACTTCGGTAAAGGTCATACCTTTATCGTGCTCGTTCCAAACAATACCGCGGAAGTTGATCAGATCAACCACGCCTTTGAACTGGTCTTCGGCACCAATTGGCAACTGCAACGGGATAGCAACACTACCCAGCATTTCTTTAACCTGTTTTACCACGTTAAGGAAATCGGCACCGCTACGGTCCATTTTGTTAACAAAACCAATACGCGGTACGTTATAGTTGTTAGCCAAACGCCAGTTAGTTTCTGACTGTGGCTCAACACCATCAACCGCACTGAATAAGAACACCAAACCATCTAATACACGCAGCGAGCGGTTCACCTCTACGGTGAAATCCACGTGGCCCGGTGTATCAATGATGTTCATGTGATAGTTTTGGTTACGGTATTTCCAGTTTACAGTGGTAGCTGCAGAGGTAATGGTAATACCACGTTCCTGCTCCTGCGCCATCCAGTCCATTGTAGCTGCACCTTCGTGTACCTCGCCAATTTTGTGGCTAACACCGGCGTAGTACAATATACGCTCTGTAGTAGTGGTTTTACCGGCATCAATGTGAGCGGCAATACCGATATTTCTTGTGTATTTTAGATCTCTTGACATTTTAATTTTGTTCTAATCTTAGAAACGGAAGTGTGAGAACGCCTTGTTAGCCTCAGCCATTTTGTGCGTATCTTCTTTCTTCTTAACAGCAGCACCTTCGCCTTTTGCAGCAGAGATGATCTCGCCTGCCAGTTTCTCCATCATGGTTTTTTCACCACGTTTGCGGGCATAGCTAATTAACCATTTCATACCCAAAGCAATTTTACGCTCCGGACGAACCTCTGTAGGCACCTGGAAGTTAGCACCACCTACACGGCGGCTTTTAACCTCTACAGCTGGCATAACGTTATTAAGCGCCTTTTTCCAGGTATCTAAACCGCTTTCGCTGGTTTTTTTCTCAACAATGTCAACTGCATTATAAAATATAGCGTACGCGGTAGATTTTTTACCATCGTACATCATGTTATTCACAAACCTTGTAACCAAAGTATCGTTGAACCTTGGGTCAGGAAGGATAATTCTCTTTTTTGGTTTTGACTTTCTCATTGCTTTCTATCCTCCTTATTATTTCTTTTTACCTTTTGCTGGAGCAGCTGCTGGCTGTCCTGGTTTAGGGCGTTTGGTTCCGTATTTAGAACGACGCTGGTTACGGCCGGCAACACCTGATGTATCTAAAGCACCACGAATGATGTGGTAACGTACACCCGGTAAGTCTTTAACACGACCACCACGGATTAAAACAATTGAGTGTTCCTGTAAGTTGTGGCCTTCACCAGGGATGTAGGCGTTAACTTCTTTACCATTTGTAAGGCGCACACGTGCAACTTTACGCATTGCTGAGTTTGGTTTTTTAGGGGTAGTGGTATACACACGTGTGCACACTCCTCTTCGCTGTGGACAGCTGTCCAACGCCGGAGACTTACTCTTGTCTTCCAGAGCTACTCTACCTTTTCTAACTAATTGCTGAATAGTAGGCATTCTTTGCTTTTTGTTTTTACAGTTTTATCCTTATTTTAAGGACTGCAAAGGTAGATACTATTTTTTGATTTTCAAGGGCTTGGGTAAAAAAGTTTTTGGCTGGGGTGGAGCGGGTTGCCGGTGCGGGATCGGGAGCCGGTTTATTCTCCCCTCAAGAAGACAGACAGATGTGTGATATAGCGCAATATGTAAAGCATAGTTACTGATGCTATCAACCACCAGCCCCGCTTTACGCTCATACTGCACCGGCCTTAGGCGCAAGGCCGGTATCCGCTGCAATCGGGTTTATTTCGCAAATTGTCATGCTGAGGAACGAAGCATCTGATCTACGATTTGCTTCTCACAGATTTAGATTCTTCGCTAACTCTCAGAATGACAAATAATACTTTCCATCAACTAAACTCAATGTTCTCTTATTGCACTACGGTTAAACTACGTCATTGCGAGCGAAGCGCGGCAATCGCAGAGGACAAGCAAACATTCACCTGCTTATGAGATTGCCGCGTCGTTAACGCTCCCCGCAATGACATAAAATTTCCCCGGCAGCAAAAAAGCTTCGGGCGAAAGCGGGCAGAACAATGGTGGCCCGTGCGTTTGCAAGGGCATAGCATTACTTGCCGAAGCTCGGCCTTGCGCGAACGAAGTAGCGGCAAGCTATTGCAGCCCGTGGTTCTGGCTGCTTGCAGGGTAAAGGCCTTGTGCGCCAAGAAGCCTCTTTGCTGACTTGATCTTTGGTTACTTTGTATCAAGACAAAGTAACAGCCCTCCGCGGCAATTGAGCGGACTAACATCAATTCTTAGCACTTACTTAGCCTATGGGATGCCGAAATAAATCCGGCATGACGACCCATGCTCCAAAAAAATTCAAATATTTTTTTGCTATTAAATCTAAAATTATACTTTTGCCACCCCAACGCGAAAGTAGCTCAGTTGGTAGAGCACGACCTTGCCAAGGTCGGGGTCGCGAGTTCGAATCTCGTCTTTCGCTCCAAATCCTCTGCATCACCGGCAGAGGATTTTTTGTTTTCATGATGTTTAGCTATGTTTAAACATAAATCATAAGCATCATGAAAACCGACCTTTACACCAAAATTGTCCTCACTATTATCGCGGTGGTACTTACCGCCAACCTGTTTAAAGCTACCATTACTCCCGCCATAGCCGATTCAAAGAAATATGTTACACTGCCGGTTAACCCGGATGGCAGCATTAACGTGAACATTAATAAAGTGGCAGCACCAATGGACGTTAAAATAACCGACGTTGACCGGAACGCATTTTATTACATTACGCCTATCCCTGTTAAGGTGAACAATTAAGCATATGTTGTAGGAGAGCAGGGCAAAGAGTTGGATTTAAAAACCGGCATCTGTAATCTGATGATAGAAAGATGATGTTGGGGGCGTAAACTTTTTGGCTTTCATCATCCATATCTTGTATACGTGCTCTTTGCCCTGGGCATGGTAAATACTGGCTATGTTAAAAGCAAACTCGCCTTTTATCTCAGAAACTTCTTCAGTGAATAAATTAAAGCCTTTTAAATATGCCTCGGTAGCCCTTTCGTAATCCTTTTGTTTCATGTAAGCATACCCAAGTTCTTTATAATACATTAAATTACCAGGGTCCTTAACCAATGCTAACTCCATTATTTCCGCCGCGTCAGGGTAATCACCTATCACATTGTAGGCATAAGCCATCTCATAACTTATCCCTTTTTGGTCGGGATCAATAGCATGCGCTATTTTAAGATAGTGCAGCGCGGTATCTGGTTCATTAAGATCATTGTAGATCCAGCCGATACGGCCATAGTAAGCGGCACTATCTTTAAAACTATAGTAATTACTTATCCATGCAGGCTGGGCAGGTAAGTTAAGATCTTTAAAATGCCTTTGCGGAATAAGCGCTACATTACGCCAGTTTGGCTCAATACGATATTTAAGCGATTGACCTTTAAAAGCTGAAGTATCATTAATATACCTGCCATTCTCAATTTTAAACGAGCCTTTAAGGTCAAAGGTGAAACCCGCGTCCCTGTCAATATAAATAAACCCATATAAAAAATTATTGGGCGATTCCTTCTTCTCCAACGCCACCCACCTTCGCTCACACTTGGTGAAGCGGTGGTCAAAAATAAGGCTGTCCTCCGCGTTCGAACTTTGGGAAAACGCATTGGTGTAACCTGCTAAAATTAGTATGATGGCAAGGTATTTCATGGTTAAATATTTGCACGCGAAAATTTACTGCACGGTCAATTTTATCACCGTGTCCGCATCATCCCACTTTACGCCGCTGGTGTATATAAAAACCCCTTCTGCCTGCTGTTTAAACTTAAGCGAAGCGCCATTGCTTAAAAGGGCAGCTTTGGTTACTTTTTCTTTTACACCGGGGATAAACACGTAAGCTTCGGTCGGTGCATCCATTACGTGCGCGTATAGGGTTTTGGCCTTGGCGGTAACCACACCCCAGGGCTGTGGTGGTATGTAGCTGCCCCTTGTATCGTAAATACTTTCGCTGTTGGCTTTTACCCATTGGCCCACTTTGGCCAGTGTATCGGTAAATTCGGGCTGTATCTTGCCATTAGGCATAGGCCCTATATTGAGCAGGAAATTGGCATTACGGCCCGCCGCCCCTACCAGGTACCTAACGATCTGCCTGGTAGACTTGTAATCGTTATCATTAATATTAAAGCCCCAGCTGTTATTCATGGTTTCGCAGGTTTCCAATGGCAGCTGCCCAATGGTAGCCTCGCCGCTAAAGCCGGTATGGTTTTGCCCGGGCAGGTCTTTCTCAAACATCTGGAAGTCTTCGCCATCCTTGGGTGCCAGGTGGTGATTATTACCTACCATAATGGCAGGGTTAAGCCGGTGTATGAGCCCGTATATTTCATCATAATGCCAGTTAGCATCCTTACGGTCCCAGCCACCATCAAACCAAATCCCTTTTACACCGGGGTACCTGGTGATCAGTTCAGTTAGCTGATCTTTCATAAATTTAATGTAGCCTTCCCAGTCGCCTTTAACCGGCCTGCCATTTACAACAGGGCTGCCAAAGGCATAGTCGGCCCTGCCCCAATCCAGCAGCGAGTAATAAAAATGCAGCTCTATCCCCTCTTTCTGGCATTCTTTGGCTAACTCCATCAAAGGGTCTTTGTGATATGGCGTAGCATCCACTATATTGTAATTGGAAAACTTGGTATCAAACATACTAAACCCGTCGTGGTGGCGCGACGTAATAGTGATATACTTCATACCGGCCTTTTTGGCCAGCTGCACCCATTCTTTAGCGTTAAACTCCTGTGGGTTAAAAAAATCGGCCAGCCGTTTGTAATTGTTGTAACTAATGTGCTTGTTATGCATTACCCACTCGCCATCGCCCAGTATGCTGTAAATACCCCAGTGGATAAACATACCAAACTTCATGTCCTGGAATTTTTGCCGCTGCGCCAGGTTTTCTTTTGCCGGGGTATAGCTGCCTTGCCCAAAGGTTGTTAAGGCAAATAGGGCTGCAAAGGTGGTCAGTAAGAACTTTCTCATAGCCTAAAGTTGAAATATTTTATCTGCCAATATCCATTTAGCCCCCTCCGGCGCACCGGGTAAAGCCTGCTGATATTTCCACATCAGGGCTTCCCACTCCTGCACTTTTGGGTTCGCGGCATCGGCGGCGCCTTTTTTATCAAAGCTAAAAGTGTCATCGGTTTCCATCAGCATCACCAGGCGGGTGCCATGCCGGTAAATTTCCATGTTAGTGATACCTTCAGAAGTGATACTTTCATGTATCTCGGGCCATATAGCCTTATGGTAGGCTTCATATTCGGCTATCAGTTGCGGGTCGTTTTTCAGATCAAGCAGAAGGCAGTAACGTTTCATGGGCAAATCAGGTGATTTATAAGGAGTAATTGGTGTTCACAAGTAAGCAAATGTTTGCTTTAAAAACAAATGAGCGCTGTTATTTTATGTAGTTTAGTAGCATGATCACTACTGCCAGCCTGGTATTGCGCCGTCTTGATTTAAACGACGCGTCTTTTATTTTCCAACTGCTTAACACGCCATCATGGAAACAATACATTGGCGAAAGGAATATAAAAACCCTGGCCGATGCCGAAGGCTACATCGAAAAAACTAAAGCCTCTTTTAATGAACTTGGCTTTGGCCCCTGGTGCGTTACGCTAAAACCAACCGGAGAACCCATTGGCATATGCGGCCTGTACCAGCGCAGTTACCTTGACGCGCCCGACCTGGGCTTTGCCATACTGCCCAACTATGAAGGCAAGGGCCTGGCCTATGAAAGCTGCCTGGCTGCATTGGATAATGTAAAAACTAACCAAACTTTTAGCGGACTATACGCTACTACCAGCGCGGATAATACCCGATCACAAAATTTGCTCAGCCGCTGTGGTTTTAATTTTCTACGTGAAATAACTACCCCTACCGGCGAGCAACTTAACCTTTACTACCTGCGTTTATCATAAAAATGATACAAAAGCATCATCATAGCTTAACCGGTGTTTAAAATCGGTTCTTTATCTTAGCAGCCATGTCAGATACGCGCAGAGATTTTATTAAAAAAGCTGCCTTACTTGCCGGTACGGCAGGTTTAAGCAATATTTTGCCTTTATCTATACAAAAGGCACTGGCCATAAACCCCGCACCCGGCAGCACCTGGGCAGACGCGGAGCATGTAGTGATATTAATGCAGGAGAACCGCTCTTTCGACCATTGCTTTGGCACCCTGCGCGGTGTACGCGGCTTTAACGATCCGCGTGTGATAGACCTGCCCAATAAAAACCCGGTTTGGCTGCAAAGCAATGAGAAAGGCGAAACCTACGCTCCATTCCATCTGGATATAAAAGATACCAAAGCCACCTGGATGAACTCCCTGCCGCATAGCTGGAGCAACCAGGTGAACGCCCGTAACGATGGCAAGTTTGACCAATGGCTCATCGAAAAGAAATCGGGCAACCCGGAGTATAAGGATATGCCGCTTACCCTGGGCTATCATACCCGGCAGGACCTTCCGTTTAATTACGCTCTGGCTGATGCTTTTACTATTTGCGACCAGCACTTTTGCTCATCATTAACCGGCACTACCCCCAACCGTAATTACCTGTGGACGGGCACCATCCGTAAGGAACAAAACGAAAACTCACGCGCCCATGTATGGAACGAGGACTCAGATTTCGAGAACTCCGACTGGACCACCTTTCCCGAGCGACTGGAAGACGCGGGCATATCCTGGAAATGTTACCAGAACGAGCTATCGGTAGGCGTAGGATTTGAGGGCGAGGAAGATGCCTGGCTGAGCAACTTTACCGATAACAACCTGGAGTTTTTTAAACAATACCATGTACGCCTGCACAAAGAGCACATAGCATATGTAAAAAAGCGCATAGCCGTTCTGCCTGCCGAAATTGAGGCTTTAAATAAAAAGATCGCTGCGCTGCCTGCGGGTGATGTTTCAATAAAAAGCCTGAACAAGCAACTAAAACAGCTGAAAGCAGAACTTAAGGACATTGAAGATAACAAAGCCATTTTAGAACCGGGCACTTTTGAAAAGCTGAGCAAACGCGAACAGAACCTGCACCTTAAAGCCTTTAATACCAACCGTGGCGACGCGGATTACCACCGTTTAACCACGCTTACTTATGATGACAATGGTACCGAGCGCCAGATGCAGGTACCCAAAGGCGATATGCTGCATAGTTTCCGTACGGATGTAAAGAGCGGGCAGTTGCCAATGGTATCATGGATCACCGCGCCCGAGAATTTTTCGGATCACCCAGGCGCGCCCTGGTACGGCGCCTGGTATGTATCTGAAGTGCTGGATATCCTGACGCAAAACCCCGAGGTATGGAAAAAGACCATCTTTATTGTTACTTATGACGAGAATGACGGTTACTTTGACCATATCCCACCGTTTGTAGCCCCGCACTCTCACAAACCCGGCACAGGCAAGGTATCTGGGGGAATTGATACACGGGCTGAATTTGTAACCCTCGAACAGGAAAAGGACCGCAAAGGATTCCCAAACAGCTATCAGCGCGAGAGCGCCATTGGCCTGGGCTACCGGGTTCCCATGATCATCGCCTCGCCGTGGAGCCGCGGAGGATATGTGAACTCCGAAGTATTCGACCATACCTCTAACCTGCAGTTCCTGGAACAATTTATAGCGGCTAAAACCGGCAAAAAAGTTACCGAAAGCAATATTACCGAATGGCGCCGAACGGTTTGCGGCGATCTGACATCGGTATTTCGCCCATACCATGGCGAAAAAATAGCATCGCCTAAATCGCTGGATAAAAACACCTTTGTGGAGGGCATACATAAGGCGCAGTTTAAAGCGCTGCCTACCTTTAAAAAACTGAGTACTGATGATATAGAGGCTATCAAGTCGCGCCGCGGTCATTCGGCTATCCTGCCTAAACAGGAGCCCGGTACAAAACCATCATGCGCCCTGCCCTATGAGCTTTATGCCGACGGCAGCCTGAACCAGGATAAAACCGCTTTTGAAATGACCTTAAGGGCCGGTAATGAAGTGTTTGGTAAAAAAGCCGTCGGTGCCCCCTTTAACGTATACGCACCCGGCAATTACATGAGCTTTTCCGAACCCGGAAAAATGGAAGCCGTACGTACCTGGGCCTACGCCGCAAAAGCAGGCGATACCCTTGCAGATACCTGGCCGCTGGCCGATTTTGAGAACAAGCGTTACCACCTACGTACCTATGGCCCCAACGGTTTCTTCCGTGAATTTAAGGGTCACGCGGGCGACCCTGGTATTGTGATCAGTCCCTCTTACGAACAATTGGGCAAAAAGCTTACGGGCAATGTGGTACTTACCTTTTCATTGAACGGCACAACAACACCTTTAACCGTGGAGGTAACAGACAATGCCTATAAAACCGGCAAGAAGCAATTGACCGTACAACAGGAAAGCTTCGCGCCGCAAAACATTAAACTGGATCTGAGCAAACAGCACCACTGGTACGATTTTACGATAACCGTGAAAGGCTTTCCGGATTTTGAAAGGCGTTACGCCGGGCGGGTGGAAACAGGCGCTCCGGGCATATCAGACCCGCAGATGGCCGGCGTGGTATAGTTTTAACGTACGATCACCACTTCCATCGGGATAAGCAAGCTACCGCGTTTGGCCCGGTTTAAGAATTGCGGCTTTAAGCGCGATATCCAATACCGCTCAAATGACTGTAGCTTTTCTATACGGTAGCCCCTGCTCTGTAAAGATGCCACAACGCTGGCGGGCCCGTAAAACATAAATGGCGTTTGGGGGATCTTGCCGCTGCCATCCTCACTGATGATGGTGAGTGGCTGGTTAATGTAAAACTCCATTGGGAAATTGGCATATTCCCAGCTTTGCACCAGCGGCAAATGCTGCGGGTTATGGTGGTTGATCCATACGGCAGCCTCGCTTCCGGCCTGGTATTTTAGTAGCGATGGATAAAAACCCAGGTTAAGGTACAGGTTTACCACAAAGGAAACGATGAGCGTACGGAAGGCCATTTGCCGGTAATCCGCAGCGGCAAAATTAAGCGGGATGTAGACGAGCAGACCCAGCCATACCAAAAGCGTAACCACATCGTCCCACTCAAAAGCGTCCGGCCTGAAATAATAATGCAACACGCCCAAAGCTGCCAACAGCAACACTACCAAACCCGCCTGTATGTTACGCCAGGTAACCAGGGTACCCGCGTTGCGCAAGCCGATAAAGTACTGCGCGGTAATAATAGCAAAGAACGGGAAAACGATATTAAGATAATGCGGCAGCTGAAATTTCGAAGCTGAAAATAACAGGAAAGTAAGTAAGCTGCCGCTGATGCAAAACCATTCGCGCTGTGTGGCCTGCTTTATCCCTGTTCTGATGAACTGCCAAACCGCCGCGAATAGTAAAAGCGACCAGGGCAGAAAAGCCCATAACGTGGTATGGATAAAAAACAGCGGGTCGCCTTTACCTTTGATGGGGCCGGTATTAAAGAACCTGCCAAACTGGCTATCCCAAAAGAAAAACCGTATGCCCGATACGCCCTTATGCCCAAACACCACCTTTTCCGGGTGGATATCAAACTGCACGTACAAGCAATAGATCTCCGGGAGGATAAACAACATGGTAAGCACTACGGCAAGCAGCCAGCGCCAATGAAATAATTGTTTCCACTGCCGGGTAATAGCCAGATGGCCCGCAATGGCCCCGCCAATAGGCACAAGGGCAAACATCCCTTTGGTCATTACCGCGCAGCCGGCAAACATCGCCCCTAATAATAACTGCCAAAAGCTATTCGCGGTGTGCGCACGGTAAAAATGATATACCGAGGCGATAATGAGCGCGGTTAAATAAGGCTCGGCACGTACATCGTTATCAGACAGTATAATGTGCTGGGCGGTAAGCAGTACCAGCACGCTCCACAAGGCAATTTCTTTGGAGTAAAGCCTGCGGGCAAAGAGGTAGGTATACACCGCGCCAACGAGCGTAAATAATATGCCGGGTAACTTGTAGGCCCAGGTACTAATACCAAACAGCTTGAAAGAAATGGCAGCCACCCAAAACGGGAAGTGCGGCTTATCCAGCCAGTCGGTTCCGTCAACCATGATGTTTACAAAATCATTCCGCTGCGCCATGGTTTTGGCAATAACGGCGTAAAGCGTACCATCAGGCGCCAATATGGGTATAAACAGCCCTGTAAAATTAAGCAGTACGGCCAACCCTATAAACAGGTATAGCCAGCGGTATTTGCTATCGGGGTGCGGTTGCTGCATTGGGCGGTAAAGTTAATAATTATTAAAGACGGGCGCATAACACCACTCATGGTTTTAACTATTCACAAAGGCCTGTTGCATAGCCCGTATTTATCTGTTAAATTTATACACCCGTTGCCGCCCCTGCACGGTTTAATGCCAGGGTTAAGAATAAGCGCCAGACCTTCAACAAGGTTTATGGCAGCAATTCTAATCCAATCTTAATGCAAAAACCAATTAACCAAATAAATTTCCATTTACCTTTAACTGATTTATTATCAATATGCAACGGCGAAAATTTTTATTGAATACCGCTATTACCGCAGGCTCATTATCATTAATTGGCAGCAAAGGCCTTGGAGCTATACTTGCTCCTCCTGCTTATAAGCTTACTCCCTTGCGCAACAACGTGGGCATTTTTACGGAACAGGGCGGCACCATTATCTGGATGGTGAACAAAGAGGGCATTGTTTGTGTTGATGCCGAGTTCCCAGAACAGGCCAACCACCTGATTGCCGAACTTAAAAAGAAATCGGCACAGCCGTTTCAATGGCTCATTAACACCCACCACCACGGCGACCACACCAGCGGCAATATCGCGTTCAAGGGGCTGGTAAATAAGGTGGTGGCACATGCCAACTCGTTAACCAACCAGAAGGCCGCGGCCCTTAAACAGGGTAATGACGATAAACAGCTGTACCCGGATACTACTTATACCGACAACTGGAAAATAAAGGTTGGCGACGAGCACATTACCGCCCATTACTTTGGCGCGGGGCATACCAATGGCGATAGTTTTATCCACTTTGAGAATGCCAACATAGTACACTGCGGCGACCAGGTATTTAACCGCCGCTACCCTTATGTTGACCGCAGCGCGGGCGCATCATGCAAACACTGGCCGCTGGCGCTTGAGGCCGCGCAAAAGAAATTTGATAAGGATACCATATTTGTTTTTGGCCACGCCTTTGACCCTGACAAAGTTGTGGGCACTATGGCCGACCTTAAAGCCATGCAAAACTTTATGGAACGACTGGTAGCTTATGTTGACAGCAGCATTAAAGCCGGCAAAACAAAAGAACAGATACTGGCCTCGACCGCTATACCGGGCGTAACCGACTGGCAGGGCGATGGTATTGAACGTGGCCTTACTGCCGCTTATGAAGAACTTACCTCTTAAGCTATTTACCCCCGGAACATGAAGCATATTGCATCCATCATTACCTCTATTATTACCTTGCTATCTGTGTGGGGCTTTACCTCGCCCAAACAGCTAACTTCTGCCGAGGTGATCAAAAAAATGTATACCCGCTATCATAGCAAATGGCATAGCTCGCTCACCTTTACCCAAACTACCGGCCGTTACCGCAATGATACACTGGTAAAAACCGATACCTGGTACGAGCGTATTGTTTACCCGGATATGCTGCGCATTGATTTTGGCGGCGACAACTCCGGTAACGGGGTAATTTACCGGGGCGACTCTTCTTACGTGTTCAGGAACAATAAGGTGGTGCGCGCCGCGAAGGACGAGAACGAACTGATATTCTTTTTAGGCGGTATGTATTTCAGGCCGATAGAGCAGGTATTCAATCATTTTGATCACCTGCATTTTGACCTGGACAAGTTTTATGAAACTACCTGGAAAGGCAGGGAGGTGTATGTTTTAGGCGCTTCAAAGCCGAATGAAAAAGTTAACCAGCTTTGGGTTGATAAGGATAAACTGGTGGCTGTACGTTACTTTAAGTATGATGGCAGTACAAAAACCGAAGCCACGTTTGAGGAGCACAAACTGGTTGAGGGTGCCTGGAGCGAAACTTTATGCAAGTTTTATATTAACGACAAATTGCTGCAAACCGAGGTTTACCATGATATTAAAGCCAATCAGCAAATTGATAAAAGTGTGTTTGACCCCGCGCTGATCGGTAAATAAATCCCCTACAAATAACCAGGGCGCCCTAAACCGGCGCCCTTTTTTTATTTACTGGTACCCGATAAATTCTTTTTGGGTAACCTGTACCGAGCCTTAATTGTTATTAGTGCTGATGAGCATCACAATGTCGTAAAACTCATTGTCGAACTTGTAAATATTGTTATCCTGGTCCTGCCCCTGAAATTTAAGTACCATCCCTGAGCGCTTAGCCTGCGCTATTAAGTTAACAATATCCTGCGGGTCCTGCGTGGTATAGGTAACCGTACGTAATACTGTCCCGTTCGCTTGCACCTCGTTTTGCCCAATCACAATGGTTTGCGGGGCCACTTTATTTGATCTTGAACGGAAATGCTCCAGCTTTTTACCGTTTACCTCCTCCTGATACTCATCCTTAAAAACCCCTCCCAGTACCAGATAGGTGTGCGCCTGACCCTCGCTCAGGTTGGTAAGGTTGGTTAAGTCGAAAAAAGAGATGCTCTGCGCCTTCAAACCGGCAGCCAAGCACATTAATAAAAACACAGCAACAGTCTTCTTCATTTTCTATTTCATCCTTTTTTCAATACGATTTGCTCGTTAAGCAGCTCAAACATCTTCTTATAAAAATCATGCAGGCCTTTATATTCGTCGCGGCTAAATCTGGCCTTGTTAAAGCTAATTACATAATTACTTACAATTTGGCCTTCCTGCTCCCCTACAATACGCCTGAATATAATGCTGTTATCTGCCATTGCAAGCGTAGTACGCTTAGGCAGCACATCAATTTTATATCCTTTTGGAACAGTGTACCTACCAATAAAAGTAAATTTATTCAAATAAACATAATCAATATCAGACAGGCGCTCTTCGCTCAAAAACGGGTTTTGGCCTATATTGGCGAGTACCGTTGGCTTAAAATAAATATAATCATCGTCTACATCAGCAAGTTTCATGGTAAAATCAAAGTGCTCGCTTAACGGCAATGTATCGGTTTGCATGTTCGCCCTGGTATATTTACTTATAACAAGGCTGCTTTTGTCGCCCTTTATGCCATCAAGATATTTCTGGCTGCCCATTTCATCATACTGCATCAGCCTGTTAACCTTCTTGTAAAATGAACTGCTTATCTCTACGGTTCCACTCAGCTTGCCATCTGCCTGTAGTGCCGCACTCAGAACCGTAGTTTCTTCAGACTGGTGATTACTGTTCAGTTTAATAATATCGCTAATTTTTGTTTCGGGGTTAATACTAAGCATATTTAAGCCCAAAAGCTCATAAGGTGTGCTGTTATATGAGTTGTATTTTGATGTGGCATCAAGCACCAGGTTGCTTGTACTATCAACAGCTAATTGTACAACGGTTTTATTGAGCCTGGAATAACCGGGGTCGCCTGCTTTAATTTCGCCATATTCCCGTTTACCAAATACAAGGAGCGACGGTTTGAAGCCTGTTTTTGCAAGCAGGTGGTACAAGATCAGGTTAATTTCAGTGGAGTTACCGGTTTTTTTCTGCCAGGCCTTTTTTATACCGTCACGCGTATACCACATGTCGTTTTTATTCCATAGCATATTGGTTTTAACCGTATTAAAAAGGTACTCGATCTTATCAAAATCGTTTTTTAATTTACCTGCTTTACCAATAATATCGGCTTCCCCGTCAATAGCTATATCCAGTTGTTTACCAAAATCCTCATCTTCCATGAGTTTATTAGCTACCGTAGGCCATCGCCTGAAAGTAACTGCCGGGTAAAAAGCAATATATTGTATATTATCCTCAAGAGAGTGCATATACAGTTCCAGCTTAAAGGCCGGGATATTTTTCATAGCCCAGGTATGCCGCCTGCCCTCCTTGGTGGTAACAATGGTATCCTTTTCAAATTGCCGGTTAACATTTGCTACCGTATTAAAGCCATAACTGTTAAAGTCCCTGTCGTACTCACTGTACTGTGTCGGCAAATCGCTTTGAAAACTCCAGCTTGGGTAATTATTACCGTATCTTGTTTTCCATTTATACCGCAGTTCAATTACCGACCCCGGCTTAACATTGACGAAGGGGATAATATATTCTCTTGACTCTTTATCAATTTTTTGAGAATAGATCTGCTTGGCATCTATTACCGTTTTTTGCGGGGCACCCCCTACCAGGTTATAGGTAACAGCCTCAATATCCCTTATCATGCTTACATCGCTGTCTGAAGAATAAGGTAGCTTGATGTTAGCATAACTCAGGCCCTGCTCATTAAAAATTTTTATACGCCTGTGCCGCTCCATCGTGATACCTTTCCATTTGTCGTAGCTAACTTTCGCAACATCAAACAGGATCATAGCCGAGGCGTTTTTTTCGAAGCTACAATCGGTCATTTGCAATTCGGCAATATCCGCCTCGCCAAATTTACCGACCTGGCCAAATGCGAAAATGGAGAAAATCGTGAGTAACAGGATAAAGGATAGGGCTTTCAAAAGTTTAAATTTTAAGCTAATGTAATTAATTGCGGTTAAAATACCTTCAGCTCTCGATCCCCTTTCTGCTAAAACATACAATAACGCATTGCTAATGTGATAGTTGTATATAAAAACAGTCAGCATGCTGTAAATTGCAGCACCAATAAATACTTTTTGATGACCGTGAAATAAGGGCATACAAAAGCATTATTTATTGGAGCACAGCTTTTAATTTTTGTTAAAATACCAGCCGTATTGTAACATTTATGCAATTATTAGCGTCATTAGTTCAATATATTTTATTGGCCTGTAGTCAATGTGTATATTTGACACTACCAGATTTCCCGGCCAGCTACGGAATATTTTTTGTAACCGGGCAGATGGATTACTCCTATAATTTTAGCCGAGAGGCTTTATATAAAGAGCTTGGGTAAACACATGTTATCTGAGGTTTAGTTGATCAACATTATTTGAGAGATGATGTTGTAGTGCGTTCCGGGGTGAGATACGGAACGCATTTTTTTTTGCATGTCCCTGTTACAAGCCTTGCTTTTTATACATGGCCATTACCAGCAAAACCATACGGTTGTAGGTTTCGAGGCCTTGTGGTTGGTTATTCGCTTTCAGGAAGTTATCGTAAAACACGCTGCTGATGGCGTTTAGCTGGGTTTGATACGAAAGCCAATAAGCCCTCTCGGCCTTAAGATCGGCAATTACCTGCGGCGAGAGGCGCTTTTTTAGTTCCTTAAAAGCAGTGGTATCGGTATAGCGTACGGTACGCAGAAACTCATTTACGGCCAGGTTATAGGCCGAGTAACGCAGCAGCCTGTCGGCAGCGGAGCGCGCTGCCAGGAAACCTACAAAGTTGGCCTCGTCTTCGGGCCCGTAACCCGTTTGGTGAGCCATTTCGTGGCAGGCAACAAAGGGGCGGTTGCATAAAGGCATCTGATAATTCATCTGCGCTTCGCCGGTAAAGGGATTGTAATAGCCCGATGTACCGATATAATTGAGCAATGGGGTAAGCAGAGATGGCTTTATCCCGGGCCGATAAGTGTTAAACTCCGGCGAACGGTTGGCTAAAGCTATAACGGCTTTACGCGCGGTATGGTAAATGGTATCGTTAGTTTGGCGTATATCCGCAGCGTTTACACGCCCGCGCGTGGCGTTAGCGCTATCAATAAGTACAGCGGTTACCTGTTTTAGCTCCGTAACACTGTAGCTGCTATCGGCCAGGTGTAGGCGCTCGGCTGCAGAGGGCCTGAAGTAGTTTAATCCCCAGAACAGGTAAAAAACAAGCATCCCAACTTCAACCCCTGCAATTATTTTAAGTACCAATAACCCCGCAGCCGCGAACTGTTTTTTAAACAGCTGCTTTACCAACCTGATGATGATAAAAAGCAGGTAGACGATCACCGCTATATACAATACATCGCCCACACTAAACGGGAACAAATTGAAAAACGGGTGAAGTATATGGCAAACAACCGGGTATAACGCTTTGGCGTAATAACGCTCAACCGCATGGGGGTAGTCGGCAAAAAACAACACCATGTAGTTAACTATAAACAGTACAAGTACCGTTATACCTGCTTTTACGTATGCCTGTTTGGTGAATTGCCGCGCCATATTTGTAGGGTAAATATATTCGTGTTTTTGATGATAACAAAAAACCCCGGTGATGCCGGGGTTATCTTATTAAGCTAAGAAATATTTATTTGATACGCACTGGTACCGAAAGTTTATCCCAGTTAAGCGAAAAGCCTTTGCCGTAAATTTTGTAAACCAAACGCTCGCTCATTGGCGCTTTAACAGGCTTTACCATAACGCGCAGGGCATCCTGGGCTTCGTCATACTTATAGGCGCCCCATTGTTTAGCCACTTTGTTAAAAATAATGGTCCAGGTGGTGGCGGTAGGGATAGTAAACAGGCCGTAAGTTCCGGCAGGGAGCTTTTTACCTTCAACCATAATGTCTTTATCGGTAGTAAACACGGTAGCCTCGTTAGCGCCTGCACGCCAAACCTGGCCGTAAGGCACCAGGCCACCATAGATACTGCGGCCTTTTACAGCAGGGCTGCCATAATTAATAGTGATGGTTGCGCCGTTTACTTTTGCGCTTACGCTGTCGCGTGGGCTGGGTACGGGTTTATCCTGAGCAAAGGCGAATGCCGAAAACAGCATGGCAACTACACACAGGGTTGCCGCTCTAAATAAGTTTTTACTTTTCATGTTGGTATAATAAGTTTTCGGGTAAAGATATGACTTAAAATCAATGCCGGTAAATTTATTCCATTTGCATTTAAGCACTATATTTTGGCACGAAACATGCACTGAAGTTTATGAATTCACATTGCAGTTAGGAATAGACCGAAAGGTTAAAACAATTGTTGTGAGTTTTTGCCCTTGGCGTGTAACTACGCGCCAGGGGTTTTTTGTTTACACGCCACCGTTTGTAATAAGGCAAGTAGCTATATTTGCACCACATGACGGATAAGCGCAGGCCTATTTATCTACTGCTTTTTGTGTTGGCATTGGTGGTTAACTTTGCCGGCATCAACGCCGACTTTTTTGCTGACGACCCCGGCTTGTACGCCTCTATAGCCAAATTGATCGCCCAAAAGAACGACTGGCTGCAACTATACACTTACCAAACCGACTGGCTGGATAAGCCCCACTTCCCTTTTTGGATGGCGGCGCTTTCTTTTAAACTATTTGGAGTGAGCGCATGGGCCTATCGGTTACCTGCCTTGTTTTTCTTTATGCTTGGGGTAGGTTATACCTGGCTTTTTGCCAGGCGGTTTTATACCAAAGAGATTGCCGCGTTAGCGGTGCTGATACTCATGACCGCCCAGCATATTATCATCTCTAATATTGATGTACGCGCCGAACCTTACCTCATGGCTTTGGTAATAGGCAGTATTTACCATATTGCCCGGTATAATACCAAGGGCACCGCCAAACACCTTTTATTGGCCGCCCTGTTAACGGCATGCGCTATCATGACCAAAGGCATATTTGTAATAGTGGCTATCTACGGCGCGCTGCTGGGGCAAATGATAGCCCAAAAGAAATACCTTGAAGTGTTAAAGCCGAAATGGCTGCTTCTCTATCTGCTCACGCTGTTGTTTACGCTGCCCGAGTTTTATGCCCTGTACATACAGTTTGATCAGCATCCCGAAAAGGTGGTATTTGGGCGCACAGGTGTGAGCGGTGTACGCTGGTTTTTGTGGGACAGCCAGTTCGGGCGGTTTGTAAACAACGGCCCTATCAGGCAAAAAAAATCAGGCGATGTATTCTTTTTCGCACATACCATGATCTGGACGTTTATGCCATGGTGCCTGCTGTTTTACTATGCCATATACAGCAACCTTAAAAACCTGGTACGCAAAATAAAACTGCCCGAACACTACACCCTTAGCGGCGGGTTACTGTTGCTGTTGCTATTCTCACTGTCGCGCTTCCAATTGCCGTTTTATACCAACATTATTTTTCCGCTTTTTGCGGTTATCACCGCAAACTATGCTATTGCACCGCTTGGTAAGGCCGCGGGTAAATATCGTACTATTGTTTTGGGCTTATTTATGGTAGCCTTACCACTGGTGATCATCGTTATCCATTTGCTGGCCGCGCCTGGGAGCAACTTCTTGTTCATTACCGGCACACTCATATTCGGGATAACAGCCATATTGATCATCACCCGGTTAAAAGAACAAAGTTTACGTGTATTTATGCTGACGTGCTGCATGGCGCTATTCGCCAACTTTTACATGAATACGGTATTTTTCCCCTTCCTGGCATCATACAACGCGCAAGTAACCGCTGCCCGTTATGCCAACAGCAATTTCAAGGGAACAGATCTGTACAGTTTAAGATTATCTAATAACTCGTTCCAGTTTTACAGTAACAGGCCGGTACAATATATTTCTCTTGATGATTTTAAGCGATTTGTACCACAGGGCCGGGCATTGTTCTATGCCAGCCAGGCATCGGTTGATTATTTGAGGCAGCAGGGAGCGGCCTTTAAAATAGTGCAGACCTTTACTGATTATCCGCAGGAAAACATCCTCCCTAAATTTATCAATGCCAAAACAAGGGAGCAGGTGTTATCCAAAGCCTATCTCATCAGTAAATAATTAGTTTTCTTCCTTTATTTCTTCCCAATAAACGGTACCGTGGTAAAGGCCATTCTTAACGGCCACCTGCTCTTTAATTTTTTCCAGTTCGGCTTGTATTTGGTCCTTATCGAGATCTTTATTCAAGGAAGTATAGAAAATTACATACCCAGTCCGGCTGTTTATGAATTTGTAATGTTTATCACCAGTATTCATAACGAAATTGCCCTTTTATTAATAACTCCTATTTAAGCTATTTAGTTTGTAATGAGCCATTTTTACCGCATTTGCAAGGTGGTGCTATGCAGCCTTGCACATTTTATTATTTTATTAACCTGTAGTTGATGTTTTGATATAATTAAACCCTTATCTTAGAACATAAAACAACAAGTAATTATGAAAAGAAAGATCTTTACTACTGCTTTATTATGTTGCACAGTAGTGTTTTGCATGGCAGCCGCCATTTTTGCTGAACTTAACGGAAGATGGAAGGGTACCATTGCCACGCCAGATGGCAACTCTATTGATGTTTCGTACAATTTTAAGGTGGATGGCGATAAGCTTACCGGTAGTGCTGTTTCGCCAATGGGCGAGGTGGCGCTGGATAACGGCAAGATAAAAGGTGACGAGTTTACCTTTAGCGTAAACGTATCTGGCACCGATTACCCGCACAAAGGCAAGGCCTACCCTGATTCATGCGCTATGGATATTGATTTTGGTGGCAGCAGCTCGCATTTTGTGATCAAACGCGCCCAATAACCTCTTACCATATTATAATGTTAAAGCCCTGCCAACCCGGCGGGGCTTTTGTGCGTAATGTATGTAGCAAAAGCACATTTTTGTGCCATAATGTAGCCATTAAACTTTATCTTTGCGCCCATGTTGCAACGCATAACCGCTTACTTATTGATTGTAGCACTGGTATCGGCCAATTTCTCGCGTTTTTTCATTTACGCGGGTTTTGAGCTGAACCGTAATTACATCGCGGCTAAGCTGTGCGAAAACCGTAACAAACCTCAGCTCCATTGTAACGGCAAATGCTATTTCATGAAGAAATTAAAGCAAGCCGAAGAAAACAAGAGCACAGAGGAACGCCAGGCTCAAAAGAACCTTTTCCAGGAAGCCTTCTACAATCAGGCCGAAAGGGTTACTTTTTACACGGTGCTGTTATCGGTTACACCCGTACCCAACTACCGCATTGCTCTGCCGCAGCAGATCCAAGATATCTATCAGCCGCCCCGGCTCGCATAAAAAAGTCCAGATCATTTTTCAGGTTACAGTTTTTACACACCCCTAAATCGGAGTGTGCTTACGTGCATTTGCAGGTAACTGTATTTTTCTATCTGATGCCTGTTCGCGCAGGCTATCTAACACTTTTTTATGAAACTCTCTACACTATTATATACCATAATACTGTGTATGGTTAGTGCATTTTCTTTTGCACAAGGCAACCTGCACGGTACCGTTACCGACGCCCGCACGCATGAACCATTGCAGGGCGTAATGATAAGCAATGCCGCAACAGGCGTTGTGTTAACCACTACAAACACTAAGGGCAAATTTGAAATAAAGGCCGACAATGTTACTACCCTTAGGTTTACCATGATCGGCTTTACTCCGCAGATCATCAACATCACCAATGATAAAGCCATTGAGGTGATGATGGAACCCTCTACGGTTGATCTGCAGCAGGTGGTAGTATCGGCCAGTCGCGAAAGGCAGGCCAGGCAGGATGCGCCCATTGCCATCAGCAAAATAAACGCTACACAGATACATGACACCAAAGCTACCGCGCTTTACCAGCTGTTAAATAAAGTTACCGGTGTTTACATGGTTGACCTGGGAAACGAGCAGCATACCATGGCCATACGCCAGCCCATTACCTATAACGCGCTTTACCTGTATATGGAGGATGGACTGCCCATACGCCCTACAGGTATTTTTAACCATAACTCGCTTTACGAGATCAACATGAGCGGCGTGCGCGATATTGAAGTAATTAAAGGCCCGGCTTCATCATTATATGGCAGTAACGCCATTGGCGGCGCCGTTAATTTTATTACACAGGGCCCTCCGGCAGGTTACGCCGGCAATGTTTCCTTACAAGGCGATAACTACCATTACCGCAGGGTGGATGCCGATGGGGGCTTCAGCAGCGGTAAGTTTGGCCTGTATGTAGGTGGTTACCTGGCCCGCCAGCGTAACGGCTGGCAGGATTATACCGACTTTGATAAACGCAGCGGTAACTTTAAAACCACTTATGACTTTGATGCCAACACCCGCTTAACTACCTCTTTGGCTTACAACTACCTATATACCCAAACACCGGGCAGTTTAGACAGCGCTAAGTTTTACAGCAGAAAGTACGGTGCCAACCAGCGCTTTACCTACCGCGAAGTGAAAGCCCTGCGTGCCAATACCCGTTTAGACCATAAATGGAACGATAAAAGCAATACCTTTTTCACGCTCTTTTATCGCAACAACTCAACCGGGCAGTTGCCAAGTTACTTTATTTCTGATGTGAGGGATAACACCGGCAAATACCTGAGCTCGAACGGGCAGGAAAACAACCAAAGCTTCCATAGCATTGGCCTGTTGACCCAGCACCGTCAGGATTTCGATTTCCTGCATTCGCGGTTGATCGTAGGGGCTTATCTGGATAACAGCCCAAGCTCTTATTACGCCAAGTACCTGGATATTCAAAAAGATGTGGCTAACAATTTTTACACGGGCTACACCAATACCGGCAGGTATATCGACAATTACCATATCAAACTGTTCAATACCGCCGCTTATACCCAGTATGAGATCAAACCGACAGACGCGCTGCGTATAGTGATGGGCCTGCGTTATGACAGGATCCATTACAATTTTAACAATGGCATTACCAGCGGCAGCAAATACAAACAGCAGGAAACAAATGATTTCAACATCGTTGCACCTAAACTGGGCTTAACCTATAACTTTGGTAACAACAAAGGTTTGTATGCCAATTACAGTGTAGGTTTCCAACCGCCTGAAACAGGCGACCTGTACAGCGCCCGCCAGTTAACCCCGCTTAAGCAGGCCACCTTCAACAACTATGAGGCCGGCGGATGGTTCGCTGCCTTTGATAAAAAGTTATACCTGGAGCTATCCGTTTACGACCTGGAAGGCCGTAACGAGATCATTAACCAGCTACTGCCCGATAATACTACACAAAACCAAAATGCCGGGGCTACCCGCCATCGTGGTGTAGAGTATTCGGTAGCTTTTGCCCCGGTTAAAGAACTGGCTTTCCGTTTCAGCGGTACCAATGCCTGGCACACCTACCGCGATTATAGCGAAGTACGCGCCAACTACGCTACCGGCACCAACACCGTGCTGGTGTACAATGGCAACCGCATGGCCAACGCGCCAAACTGGATAGCCAACAGCGAACTGACTTACAAGCCGGCTTATCTTAATGGCTTCCGTATTTCGGGTGAGTGGCAGCACATTGGGTCGTACTTTACCAATCCGGCCAATACCAAATCATACGCCGGGTATGATCTGTTTAATGCCCGTACAGGTTACGATGTAAAGGATGGCGCACTAAAAGGTTTCGGTATTTGGTTTAACGTGCTCAACCTCACTAATAAGTTGTACGCCACTACCGTAGTGAGCAACCAATACGGCGATACCTACAACGCTGCTCCGCCAAGGGTTTATTCATTAGGCATTAGCTATTCATTTGCAAAATATTAACAGATGGCAACCGCAAAACAAAATTTTTATAAATGGCATAGGATATTGGGCTTAACAGCCCTTATCCCTGTCATGATGTGGACATTGAGCGGGCTTTCGCACCCATTCATGTCTAACTGGTTCAGGCCTGCTATTGCGAAGGAGGTGTACAAAGCGCAGCCGGTGAAAGAGAAGCCGGCCCTATCGCTCAAACAGGTGCTGGATAAAAACAAGGTGGCGGAGTTCATTAACTTTGGTACGATCGCTTATCAAGGGCAACCCTATTATCAGGTAATGGGTATGGATAGTACTTACCGATATTACTCGGCCAATACAAGTGAAGTACTTGCTGATGGCGACAGGCGCTATGCCACCTATCTTGCACGATACTTTACGCAGGACAGCACCTCGAAGATCAAAAGCATCAGCGTTCAAAAAACTTTTGATGCCGAGTATCAGCCGATCAACCACCTGCTGCCTGTCTGGAAAATCTCCTTTGATCGCCCCGATGGGATGGATGTGTACGTGGAAACGGGCCAAAGCCGCATGGGCACTTTCAACAATAACACCCGTAAGATCATGCTGGTATTTTTTGAGCAGCTGCATACCTGGCAATTCCTGGCGGCTATTGGCAGCGAGCAATTCAGGGTAGTCGTATTGTTAATTATTGTCGGGATCATGCTGCTATCGCTGCTATCAGGGTTAACCGTTTATGGGTTATTCTGGAAGAAGTTTAAAACAGCCACCGAGAACCGCCGCCGCGACAAGCGAAAAGATACCCGGTTTGTACACCGCTTTCACAGGCAGTTGGGCTTGGCGGTATCGCTGGTGATGTTCACGTTTACTATCAGCGGGGCATTTCACCTGTATGTTAAATTGGCTAATGATAAACATACTGCCAAAAGCGGCATCAGGCAAATGGTAAAAACCGCGCAGTTGACAGCATCAAACTTGTCGTTACCTGTAGCGGATAGCCTGGTTAAAAACGTGTCCCTGGCGCAATTTAATGGACGAACCTATTACCAGTTGAATGACACCAAAAAGCATGTTAGCTATTTTGATGTAGGCAATGGCGTCGAATTGAATAACGGAGATGCTATATACGCCAATTATCTTGCCTCCTACTACGGCGGCAAACCGCAAATAGGCCAGATGAAAATTAATCAGATAAGGGAATTTACCAACGAGTACGGTTTTATCAATAAGCGCTTGCCGGTGCAGCAGGTAAGCTATCCGAATGGCGAAAACTGGTACATAGAAACCATCACTTCGCAACTGGCCACCAAAGTTGCGGGAATCGATCGCGCCGAAGGCTTTTCGTTTATATTTTTACACAAGTACTTCGGTATGGCCTGGGCCGGTAAAAACGTGCGCGATATTGCCAGCATGTTAGCGGCATTGGGCGTTTTAGCTGTGTCGGTATTGGGTTTTATTGGATTTTTAAAAAACAAATGATCATGAGAAGATACATTTTGATAGTAGCTGTAACAGCATTAACATGGGGTGTTTCGGCCTGTAATTCATCCACGCACAAGGATGCAAAGGCCACTGAGGCCGCTAAACCTAAAGGCAAATACTATTGCACCATGCATCCCGAAATAACATCAGACAAGCCGGGCACCTGCAGCAAATGCGGCATGGACCTGGTAGAACGGGATACCACAAAATAGCCGACTCACCCTCTCTGCTCTTTATGCAGAGAGGGTTGACCAGCGTAGCAAAGTTTGGGTGAGTTAATTTTTACTTTCCCCTTACCCTTGCCAATTCCTGTCCGCTTAACTTTGTTTGAAAATAAAACGCTATGAAAGTTGAGATATGGTCTGATGTGATGTGCCCGTTCTGCTACATTGGTAAACGCAGGTTTGAAGCGGCTTTGCAACAGTTTCCGCATAAAGATAAAGTTGAAGTGGAATGGAAAAGTTTTCAGCTGAACCCCGACATGCAAACCGACCCAAACATCAGCATTAACCAATACCTGGCTGATGTAAAGGGCTGGACACTCGACTACGCCCGGCAAATGAATAACCATGTTACCCAAATGGCAGCAGCAGTGGGCTTAACGTACAATATGGACAAAGCTGTAGTAGCCAATAGCTTTAAGGCGCACCGCTTTACACACCTGGCCAAAAAACATGGTTTAGGAGAAGCGGCAGAAGAAGCCTTGTTTAAAGCTTACTTTACCGATAGCAGGAATGTGGACGACGACGACACACTTATTGAACTGGGCGTAAGTATAGGCCTTGATGCCGAAACCATAAAAACAACATTGGAAACCGATGCTTTTGCCGATGAAGTAAGGTATGATATTGCCGAGGCTCAGCAATTAGGTATACGTGGCGTTCCTTTTTTTGTGATGGACCAAAAGTATGGCGTTTCGGGAGCGCAGGCTAACGAAGTTTTCAGCCAGACCCTGGATAAAGCTTTTAATGAATGGAACCAGCAGCGCCCGGCCATACAAGTGACGGACGGCCCTACCTGCGGGCCTGACGGCAATTGCTGATCATTTTCTTTCAAAGCAATCTAACTTATTATAAGGTTAACCGTATAAGCCTGTTAGAGTAAAAGAAAGATTATTTATCTTTAATGCTGAATTTCCTGAGATGTATGAAAAAACTTTACCATAACCTTATCGCTGTAATCTGTATAGCCCTGTTTGTAAGCAGTTGCAAGCTTGACCCGCCAATTTACCCTCAGGGCACTTCTCTTACACCACCACCAGCGGGTTCTAATACCGGTGGAAATACCGGAGGAAGCACAGGTGGTACCGATAACGGAGGTAATACCGGTGGAAATACCGGAGGAAACACAGGAGGAAACACAGGGGGGAGTACGGGTGGTAATACCGGAGGAAACACAGGGGGTGGCAGCACCGTACCAGTAGGAGCTACAAATACCATTATTGTACAAATTGGCAGCACGCAGAAAACATACAATAAAAATTTAGCGTATTCTAATGCTTTTGGTGCGAATGGTATCCTTGCAGTACAAAGCCAAACAGATACTTTTATATTTAATTATATTGGAGATAACACAGGCACATTTGATATACTATCGTTAAACTTTGGCAATTACAGCATAGATTCTTCTAAAGGTGGAAAGGTAACCGTAATCTCAAACACCATGAACTCGGCCCTGCCGCCTAAGGGAACCATAAAAGGTACTTTCACTATTAACCTGGTTGATGCTAACGGCAACGCCGCAGGTGTCGCCAATGGCTCATTTAATATTAGCCAGTAACACTTGAGTTTCTATAAGGATGATAACTGCCTGCATATAGCAGCTATAATCCTTATATTTGTGTAAAATTTACACACTTATAGTTTGGATACAGCGCTACCTCCATATCATTTCACCAGAACAACCTTACGGGCTGTTGTAGGTATCATGTTCTTTTTGGCGGGGCTATGCTTTGCCAGCTGGGCATCACGTATTGCCACTATACAGCAAAACCTTAAACTGAGCGATGCAGCCTTAGGCGGTGTGTTGTTTTCGTTACCTGTTGGCCTGGTATGCTCACTGCCATTCTCCGGATGGATCATTACCCGCATAGGCAGCCGCAACCTGCTCATTGCATCACTTATCATGTACTGCTGTACGCTTGCCACATTAGGCCTGGCACAAAATACGGTACAGCTTATCGCTTGCCTGTTGCTATTCGGCTTTTCCAGTAACGCGGTTAATATATCTGTAAATACCCAGGCAGTGGCAGCCGAAGAAATGTACGGCCGACCTATACTGGCCTCTTTCCATGGTTTGTGGAGTTTGGCTGGCTTTACCGGAGCGGCCATCGGCACTTTCATGATAGGCAGGCAGGTGCTGCCGCTACATCACTTTGTGATGATCATGATGGTGGTATTGCTAACCATACTTATTACCGCGCGTTACCTTAAATTTGATAAACCCACCAGCGCAGGCCCCGCGTTTGTAATGCCCGATAAATCATTAATTAAACTGGGGCTTATTGCCTTTTGCTCCATGATATGCGAGGGTGCCATGTTTGACTGGAGCGTTATCTACTTCAAAAAAGTGGTACTTGCTCCGCGCGAAATTATGGGTATAGGCTATACAGCATTTATGTTCACCATGGCCACAGGCCGTTTCATAGCCGACTGGTTTTCGCATCGCTTCGGGCTTAAGCGTACACTGCAGGTTAGCGGGCTGCTTACCGCTACCGGGCTTGCCATAGCTGTTATTTTCCCACATGTTTATTCTGCAGTAGCCGGTTTCCTGCTGGTTGGCTTTGGGGTATCATCTGTTGTACCGCTGGCTTATAGCGTAGCCGGTAAGTCAAAAACTATGTCGCCGGGTGTGGCTATCGCTGCCGTGTCAACCATCAGCTTTACCGGCTTTTTAGTAGGGCCGCCGGTAATTGGTTTTATAGCGGGCGCCATCTCATTAAGGGCGTCCTTTACGCTTATAGCACTTATGGGGCTTTGCGTAACAGTTTTTTCGACCAAGGCAAAACTTTAAACGTATTAAGGCCTGTTCAGTTCATCGGCATGCGGGTTTAGCACATACTCAAAATTCTCGTAACCGTTGTGTACTATAAACTTCAGTCGCTCATGCGGCAGGTTAATATCCAATGATATACCGGCGAGCGTAGCAGGCAGGTTATCCTTTATCAGTTTCAGATCTGTTACGTGCGGCATTTCTATTTCAATATCATTGCCACGTGCTTCTATTTTCCAGTCCTTTAAACCCGCGTTTTTTAAAACGGTTAACCATTTTTGCTGATAGGCATTCATTGTTCTTTTATGTTGTTCCTTTTAAACAACAGGGGCGGTTTAGTTAAGTTTGCAGAAAGTCCGGGCATACAAAAAGCCCCCTGTTTTGCAGGGAGCTATAAAGCTTAATATCGCAAAGCTTATGCGGATACTGTTAGTGTTGCGCCATTAATACTGATATTATATTTTTTGAGCGCGGTGGCCGCGGGGCCCTGCACTACACCACCCGAGGTATTAAACTGGCTGCCGTGCGCCGGGCAAACAAACAGCCCCTGGTTGGTGCTGTAATTAATATCAACCCCCTGGTGCGTGCAAGCTACCTGCACAGCAGTAAATGAAGCAGGCACATTGGCCGCGGCAAGCCGCACCAGTATAACGCCGTTTGATACCTTTGAAGTTCCTACGCCCGTCAGTTCGCTGTTAAGGTCGGCGGTAAATAGGTTGCCGGTATTGTTAGGCGGTGGGTTTGTGGTTTGTTCTTCGCCTGGTTTAGGCGTATTTTTTGAGCAACTCACCAAAGCGCAGCCCGCGCAAACGACGGCCATACCTATTCCCAGTTTTGATAAAAATTCCTGTCTGTCCATAGTGTTTTTATTAATAAGATGATTGGTGCTTTTTGTTAAAATCAAATATGCGGGAGATGGTAAAGCCCAGCCTGAACTGCCCTTTTCCCCATGACGAAGTGGTATTATTCAGGTAATTGATCTCCGAGATAGCCTGCGCGTTACTGAAATTAATGGTGAACACGTGGCCTCCGGTTTCTATTTCCAACCCTACGCCCAAACCATCATAATATTTGGGGTTTACGCTGTTATCGCGGTAGCTGGAGAAGGGGTGAAAGTAATCAAGCACTATACCCATACGCTTGCTGAATTTTAGCCTGCCCGCTGCAGAGATTGCGAAATAGCGCTTCTCATTACCCACCAGGAACGGGTACTCAATGTTATTGGCCACATAAGATGGCGCCACCTCTACAGACAGGGCACTCGAAAATTTACGCGCGATAATGGCCTGTGTGAAGTAAGAGAAGCGGTTGAGCGTGTTATCAAAAATATTGGTGTTAACGTGGTAAGGCTTAAACCCCGTTTTACCAATAACACTAACCGCAACCGGCATGCTGTTATCTGTAGTTTGATGCAGCAGGTAATATTTTAATTGCAGGTCTATCATCTGCTCAAACTTGCTGCGGCCCAGCCCTATGTTAAGGTTATCGGTTAACCCGTATTCAAACCCAATGTAAATATCAGAGGAGTTATCGAGCCCGAAAAAGGTTTTACCCCCGCCTGCCGAACCGGCAATATCGCCAAAGCGGTGTATCACCATAAAATTCAGCTCTTTCTTTTTAACCGTTTCAGTGGTTTGGGTAAAAATAAGGCGGGTTGCTTTAAAGGTAGCGATAACGGGCTCGCCTTTTTCTGGCGCGGTAAGCGCGTTCATCAACGAGTCGGTGCTGCTTTTACCGGTAGTGTCTTTTCGCGTTGTTTGTGCAGCTGCCACAGCGGCAGATAGCAGCATGGCCATTAACATCAGGGGTTTTTTCATATAAGTGTGTGTTAAAGTTTATTTATAAGGCGCATATGCCGCCGAAACATTTATCCTGATGGTTTCGGCGATATTGTGGAACACGAGTTTCGGGATCTCTACTTTATGGTCTTTACAGGCTACCATAAATTCGGAGGTAAGGCTTACAGCGCCTTTGCTTACCATTATTTTACCCGGAATAGTTCGGTTTTGCTTTACCCCATGTACCTCAAATAGGCCGGTAGCCGTTACCGGGTAGGTGCCATCTTTGCTTACATCGGGTATGGTATTGAGCTTGCCTTTGAATGACGCCTGCGGATACTTGTCGCTCTCCAGGTAATTCTCATTAAAATGCTCCCGCATTAATGATTTTTCAAACTTGAACGAGCGGATGGGAACAGCAAACGCTACGTCGCCGGTAGTGGTGTTTAAAACCGAGGTGCCTTTATCAGAATGGGCGTCGATATCCTCAATAGGTGCCTTTGAATACAGGCTTACCGCCGCGTTTTTACAGACATAGATTCCCTGCCCCGCCTGGTTAATCCCTAACCACGCGAGTAAAATTAAACCGATATATTTCATGTTTTACTAAGGTGTTTTACCCGATAAGATATTCCATGTGACGCCCACGGCCACTCCTGCCGACCGTAGATTTACCTGCCCGTACCCTATGCCTGTTAACGGCAGTTTAAGATACGGCTGCACCCCTATGCCAAACCTCGGGCTTATCGCCCGCTGGTAAGTGGCATTTAAATTAAGCACGCCAAAGAGGTGGCGGTTCTGGTTCCTGATGCTGTAAGTAGCCGGCCCCTGCACACTGTTAGGCGCATAAGTAAATGTGTAATCCTCGCGCAGCATAAAGTAGGACGACAGGCCTGTACCTATGCTGAACTTATCGCGGTTTTTATGGTAAACCAGGTAACCCACATTAAGCGGTATATCTAAAACCGTACAGCTGGCACTTACCTGCGTGGGATTACTGCTGAATTGGTACGACGATGTATATTGCGAAAAAGATGACGTGTATGGCTTATCGGCATACACAGCGCCTGTGCTTATGCTCCATTTTGCCATATTAAGCGTAAACAGCAGCCCCGCGTTGGTACCCACACGGGTATTGTTAAAACCGCCTACCCCGTTTACATCTGGCGATGCCAGTACGCTTACCGCGAAGGTAGGCGCGTAACTAACGGCGCTACCCACAGTTTTACGGGGCTTTAAATTATCGCCCATTACAGATACCAGCTCCCTGCCATTCTTATCCTTATTGATAATACTATCCGCGGTTTTAACGGCAGCCATTTGAATAATATGCGCGTTAACCACCGTATCAATAGGTGTGGTGGTAGCCGCCATTTGCTGCAATTGCGTGTCTGGCGGGGTGGTGTCTTTTGCCAATGTATTAGCTCCACCGTTAGCAGGCGCGGTATAATGTGGTATAACCATTTGCGGCGCTCCGGTAGTGGTACGGCCGCCCGTCCCTGCAGATAAGGTAAAGAACGAATTACTTTTACGGCCCATCTCTACTGCCCCCCTGGCACTGTTACCGGCCGAAAGCGTACTACTTTTGAGATCTTTCCTTTGCTGAGCGGGCGTGCCGTAATTACCGGAATTATCTTTTGGGTGTTCCTTTGTGGCAGCCACCTGTGTAGTAGTGTTATTAGTTTGCGTTTCAGGGGTATTGTTGTACAGCAACCAGCCAATTACCAGCAGTAACATAGCTGCTACAGCGCTTATCAGGTAAATAATGCCACGGCCGGCTTTACGGCCCGGCTTTTTGCCATCCAACATAGCTTCCAGTTGGTCCCAGTCATCCTCCCGGTACTGCGCGTTATCGCCGGGGTCGCTTAAACCGCGGCTAAACAACTTATCAATACTATCTTCTTTCTCCTCTTTCATTTTTTTCTTGCCTGGTTTATAAAGGATATAGAAAGGTTAGGGGTATGCGTAGGGTCTGTTGGTGTTATATTATAATTAGCCTGCTTGCTGATGTAGCCCGGCACGCGCTCGCTCTCTAAAACCATTGCCTTTAACTTTTCGCGTGCCTTATGCAGGTTTGATTTGGAGGTACCGATACTGATGTTCAGCATCTCGCCAATTTCTTCATGCGTGTAGCCCTCAATGGCAAAAAGGTTAAATATGGTACGGTACGCGCGTGGCAGCCTGCCGATCATGTCAAGCAGCTCATTGTATTTAATATTTTTATCTGCAAAATCGGTATCGTTTATATGCTCGGCTTTTTCCAGTTCATCGGTGTAAGCCGCTTTTAAATTAGAGCGGTAATAATCAATACAGGTATTCACCATTATGCGCCCCAGCCAGGCCTTAAAAGGCTTTTCGCTATCATAGCGTTCCAGGTTTTTAAACACTTTAAAGAAACCCTGGTTCATGATCTCCGAAGCCTCGTACCGGTTATTGGCATAACGCAGACATATCCCCATAGTAAAGCCATAGAAAGTTTTGTACAACAGTTTTTGACTCAACCTGTCGTTATTTAAACAGCCTTTAACCAGTTGTTGTAAATCTGCTTCGCCCATAAGCGGGTATCAGTTTCCTATTAAATTATTACCTTATCTGCATACATCACGGCTATTACCGCGCAAAGGTTGCCCCGTTAACAAAAAAAATTGTTAATTATTGAGGTTAAGGCATATACGTTTTCTGTATCGCCTTAAAACACCGTAAAGCTACATTATTGGGCGGGTAGTTTATAATAATAGATGGGAGCATATACGCCTTCACTGGTGGTAAGGTAGCCCTCGCCATCGGCCGTAAACCCTATGGCCTCGCCCTGGCGTTCCAGTTTATATGGCAGTTCTTCGGGCTCACGTTGCAGGGTAACCCACAAGGGTTCGGTTCCACGGCGCTGCCAGTAGTAAACTTTCTCATAGCTGCGCACCAGGATCTGCTTTCCACCTGGCGATATATCGGCAGCAGTTATCCATTTAAAAGGTTTGAGCCCCGCGAAGAATAGCCGGGCCCGAAAAGTTAAGGTAACGGTATCACCGGCGGGTGGTACCAGCGGCGATGTATAAACCCGCACGCTATCGCCACGCTTGGTTATAATATAGATCAATTTATCCAGGGGGTCTATAGCCAGTGATTCGGCATCCCAGGCGCCGTCAGGATAGCGCAAATTAATTACTGCCGGTGTTGCCTCTGTTTTACCGGCATTTTGCCAATGCTTATTTTCCGCGAAGCGATAAATGGTAATGAATTTCCGGTTGGCCGAATTATCACCGATATCACCAAGATATACATAGCTTTTCCTTTTTACAGGACCGGGGCCAACAGCGATATCTTCACAATCGCGCACGCCGAGCGGCTCTTTCGGGTCGCCCTTAAATTTTATTGTAGATTTGAGCTCCCCGCTTTCGGTAATAGCGAAAAAACGGCTGCTATCGCCGCTATCGTTATGCACATAGTACAAACCGGGATTCACGGCCGATGCCGCAATGCCCGATGTTTCGTCCATATCCCTGCTTTTAAGCGTGCCTACCTGTTGTATCTTCCCGTCAATAAAACGGTGTTTGGCAAAGGCAGCCACAAAAAACAAAGCCACTAATGGCACCACTATTTTAAGCGCGCGTTTCCTGACCATAAGCTACTATAACAAAAAACGGCCTAAATTATTTTAGGCCGTTCATATTTAGTTAAGTTAGTCAGCTGCTACAAAATGCTGTTTTTCGGTAACTACCATTTCAGCATCGGGCTTGGATACATCTTTAAGCGTAACTTTACCCCTTTCTTTGCGCAGTATGCGGTTAAATAATGATATTTCTTTATCAAATAAAAATCTGAAGAAAAGCTTTGTCCATGATTGGTGCGCGTGCAGTGTATCATAATACTCCGGCGCGGTCCTTTTTATCTCCGGAAGTTTATTCCATGGAATAGAAGGGAAATCGTGGTGCTCATTATGGAAACCTACATTAAAGGCCACCTTATTCAGGCCGCCATAATAGCTGTATGTCTCCTGCTCCTCGCCATGTGTAAGGTAATGCTCCTGTACCCAGCGTGCGCCAAGCGGATGCAAGCCCACTGAGAAAAAGAAACTGGCTACCAAAAAAGCTACAGCATGCCAGCCCATAAAGTACCATATAGCCACGTTAAAGGCCATTTGCACCACGAAGTTGATCACGATCCATTTATCGAACGGATTGATCTCGCGCAGGCGCGACAAACGGAATATCTGGAACAACGGGAAAAACAGCAGCCATACAGCCTTACCCAAAAATGAGTTATTGATGAGTTTAGCTTCCCAGCGGTTAGGCAGGTCAGCATCAAGTTCATGTATACCCTGGAAAGAGTGGTGCTTGATATGATATTTTTCAAACGACATGGCCGTTGGTACTACCTGCGGCAGGTTAGAAAGTATGGCGGCCCACCTGTTGGCGTTACGGTTTTTAAACAGTAACTGGTGTGTACATTCGTGTATCATTACAAACAGGGCGTGGTCTGCAAAGGCCCCTAACAAGTAAGCGGCGCCAAAAACCAGCCACCATGATTGGTCGCGAAGTAGCCAGGCTAATACGATCTGGAAAGAAACGATGCCTAAAATGGCCCATATGGTATTGGGGTTTTTACCGATGAGCGTACGCAGCTGCGGAAACTGCTTTAATATTTTTTTCGTTCGGATGCGATGCGGCTCGGACTCCTGCGAATAGATAAAATCTGTTTTCTTCATATTAGGGATAAAACTGTGAAGATAATAATAACTTATTATAAATATCTTCTTAACGTAATTTTTTTATAAAAAAGCGGTTGAAAAACTCGTTTTGAATGGTTTAATTTTAATATTAACGAAACTATTGAGGATATATTTGAAAATTTTTTAAACAACCAAATAAACAAACACCCTTTCAAGCTTAATATTATTTCTCTAATAAGATTTCTCTAACGTCTGTAACAATTCCGAAACCTCTACCGTTATACGGACTTTTCTTGCGAATATTGCGCCCTCTATTATAAGCCAGCCATGTACAAAATATTACTGTTCATATTTATTTCATTCACCACTGTACATCTTTACGCCCAAAACGGCGGCAAGGGCAAAATAACCGGCAAAGTAATTGACGCGGTAACCAAGCAACCTGTTGATTATGCCACCATATCCATATTTAAACAAGGTAGCGACAGCCCGTTTAACGGCATGAGTACCGATGAAAAAGGAAACTTCAGCATTGCCGGCATAGCACCGGGCGACTACCGCGTAACCGCCGACTTTATAGGCTACAAAAAGTTTGTAATAGCACATGTAATAGTTAAAGATGGCGGCGCAGCCGACGTAGGCACCATAAATTTAGAGCCTAACCAGAACCAGCTTAAAGGCGTAAACATTGTGGCCAAAGCGCCCATTGTTGAGAACCGGATTGATAAGATGGTATATAACGCGCAAAACGACCTTACCTCGCAGAGCGGAGCGGCTATTGATGTGCTGCGCAAAGTACCACAGGTAACGGTTGATATTGATGGCAACGTGGAGTTACAGGGCAATGCCAACATCCGCTTCCTCATTAATGGTAAGCCGAGCAGTATTTTCGGCGCCAGCCTGGCCGACGCGCTGCAGGCTATACCTGCTAACCAGATCAAAAATATTGAGGTAATTACCAGCCCCGGCGCCAAGTACGATGCCGCGGGAACAGGTGGTATCATTAACATCGTTCTAAAAGACAGTAAAGTATCGGGCGTGAATGGCAGCATAAACCTTACCGCAGGTACCCGCCAGGAAAACGGCTCATTTAACCTCAATGCCCGCAAGGGTAACTTTGGGGTGAACGCCTTTTTTAGCGGGCGGGCGCAACTCAACACCACCGCCTTAAACACTAACGACCGTACCACTACCCTGCCCAACGGCGACATGACGCACCTGCTGCAAACAGGCAGCGCCGATACCAAACGCAGCGGCTACCAATCGGGCCTGAGCTTTAACTGGAGCATCACGCCAAAAGATGATCTGACCGCCAGCATCGGGTTTGACCATTTTGGCAATAACAGCAGCGGCCTTACCAACCAGGAGCAATCGCTCATGAGCGGTGCTACGGGCAATATCGTATCGGATATTTTGAGCCTGCGCAACTCATCGAGCAAGTTTAGCGCTAACTCGGTTGATTACAGTTTAGATTATAAAAAACGTTTTAGCAAGGAGGGGCAGGAATTGGATGTATTGTTTACCAGCAGTAACGGTAAAAACACCAACAGCTATACCCAGGAACTGGATTACCTTAACCTGAACAGCCCCGCTACCGGCGCGCGTGGCAACAACCCCGGTAACGACAGGCAGATCAACATATCTATTGATTATACCCACCCCGTAACCAAAACTTTTAATATAGAAACCGGCGCCAAGGCCATCATTGAAAAATTAACCAACGTAACCAATACCGATAGCCTGCTGGCCGATGGCAGCTATGTGAACAATGCAGGCCAAAGCTTCGCGTTTAATTATAAACGCAATATTTACGCGGTGTACGCGGCGGCATCTACCTCGCTGTTCAAGAACTTTTTGGATGTGAAGGTGGGCCTGCGCAACGAGTACACCAAAACCTCCGCCGATTTCCCCGGAACGGTTATCCCTGATTATAATACCCTGGCCCCATCGGCAGTGGTTTCGCACAAACTCAATGCTTTGGAAACCATTAAGCTGAGCTACTCTTTCCGTATTGAGCGGCCCGAATACCAGGATGTGAACCCGTTCTTTAACATCAGCGACCCTAACAACATCAGCACGGGTAACCCCAACCTTAAACCGGAGAAAAGCAATGCCTTTGAACTGGCCTACAGCCGATCGTTTGATAGCGGCGCCAATTTTAACATCGGCGGCTTTTACCGCCACAATATAGACGACCTCTCACAGTTCACCACGCCTTACGCCGTGCTGGATGTAAATGGCCGCGAGTATACCAACGTGTTGCTTACCCAGCGCAGTAACCTGGGCACGCAAACCTCCATCGGCAGCAACATCTTCGCATCGGTACCGGTGACTAAGAAGCTTAACCTGCGTACCAATATTTTCCTGATACACCGCGAGAACAACGTGGTTGACCCTAATAACGACCAGAACAACCTGGATGTTAAAGCTTTCCAATACAGGCTTAACCTGAATACCAGCTACCAGTTCGGTAATAATTTTATGGCCGAGGCTTTTGTGAACTACAATTCATCTACCCGTACCTTGCAGGGTAACCGCCCCAAATTTTTCTTTTACAATTTTGCTGTGCGCAAACAGTTCTGGAACAAGAATGCCAGCATAGGCCTGGCGGCTACCAACCCTTTCAGCAATTATATTAACCAGTACTCTACCACCAAGGGGCCAACGTTTAACCAGTCGAGCCTGAGGCAGTTGCCTTTCCAGTCGTTCGGTATTACACTGAGCTATAAGTTTGGTAAGCTGGAATTCGCGAAGGATAAAAACAAGGAAGACCGCGATAACGGCGGCGACCAACTACAGCACGACCCGGGCGCGGGCGGCGGCAGGTAACTATTTACGCAACACATACCGCCCGTAAACGCCCAGCGGCGCCAAACGGTTCTCGAAGATAACGGCACCACTGTTAAAGAACCGCACGAAATCGGCCTCGCTTACCTGGCCGGGGTAGGGCACATAGTAATGATCGGGCCGGCCATTGCGCCAGGCCATTACGTATGAGGCTTTATGCCGTTGAAGTATGGGCAGCAGAACGGTGGTCCACCAGTTGGCCTGTGGTATTTGTTCGTAGCCGGTTTCCGGCAGGCAGGCCAGCTTATGCTCGCGGGCGGCAATAGTATCTATAATGGCCAGCCTTTTATCCAGGTTGCGTTTATAATCATCCACATTTTTGTAGCAGTAATTATCAAAGCCCAAAAAATCTACATAGGCGCTGCCGGGGTAGCGCTGCATAAACTCGGCCTCGGAGTTAAAGTCGGCCTCGGAGAATACCACGAGCAGTTGGTGCAGCTTTTTGGTTTGCCGCAGGTAATCAATAGTAAAGCGCCATAGTTGCTTAAACTCATCGGGCGCGCAGGTGTTGGCGCCCCACCAGAACCAGTTACCCGTAAGCTCGTGAAACGGACGGAAGAGGATAGGTATCAGCTCGCCATCATCGCCCCGCAGTTCGTTAAGGTAGGCGGCGGCCTTGTCCAGCCATTGCAAGTATGTAGCATGCGCCGTGCCGCCGGGTAGCAGCTCTTTCACCGTGCGCATACTGGTATCCCAGGCGGTTTTACCGTTGGCGGGGTTATCCATATGCCAGCAGAAAGTATTGATGCCGCCCCGCCTGTAGGCTTCCTTAACCAGTTGCTTTTGGTATTTGAAGGGGATGCCGTTGATATCCCTGATGCTGTCGTGCTCAATTTTGGCCAGGTCCCAGCCGTACAGGGCCGGGTAGCTGCCGGTAACACTCTTCACGTCCGACTGCTCCTTAACAAAGCACCAGCCCACGCCATAGGCCGTATCATCATGATGGCCAAAGATGGTGCCCGCCCCTACCAAGCGCTGCATACTGTAATACAACTGCCGCGTTTGGTTAGTGGCCTGCCCGTCGGAAGGGTTGTATAACTGGGCAGTGGCGGGTAGGGTGAAAGCCACGAGTAACAAGCAGAAAATATTAAAGGTTAGCGGGCGGAGCATGTGAATGGATTGTTAAACTAAGATAAGGGTTTTGGGAAGAATGAATCTTTCGATTAAGTAAAAAGCTGATCTGGTTAAGTTAAAGTTAATTGAAAATCACGTGATTTTACGGTAGGAAATATTAAATTTAGTTTGCAACTTAGATTAAACCTAATTTAGAATGCCCCTGTCACATAATAAAGTTCCAGACTTAGATCAAGAAATTAAGTCTATTCAAATAAAGGATTTGGTACTTTGGACTGAGAATCCGAGAGATGATATTGACGAGAATGCAACAGACCAAACAATAGCTGATATTGCCCTCAAAGATTTGAGATCCAAGTGGTCATTGCCAAAGTTGGCTCAAGAGATGGGGGATTATTATGATTTGAGCGAATTGCCAACAGTAGTTTACCACGGAACTAAACCAGTGGTTTACGACGGTAATCGACGCGTAATCCTTGGGAAAATCAAACTCGGGCTGATTCAGATTAAGCCAGATCAATATTTTGACATTCCTAATTATCCTAACGAAATCCCCTGTAATGTTTGTTCCAAAAAGGTAGCACTAATAAACGTTAAGCGAAAACACATCGACAATGGTTCATGGGATCCGCTTGAGCGAGACATCTTTCTGCATAAGCAAATGGGTGACCCCAAAAGCAACTTTCTCATTTTAGAAGAAGATACCGGATTAATAACATCGTATCCTCACCTAAATCAGCGATTTGTAAAAGAAGAGGTCTTTAATGAAGACAACTTACATAAAATCGGTTTTGAAGTTAAAAACGGTAAACTACATACCTCACACAACACTCATGAGGCCAAATCAATACTTTCAGATATAGCTGACAAAGTGTTAAAGAAAGTTATTAGCACTCGACATAACCGAGGAAAAGTGGCTGAAGTATTAAATCCGATCAATCAGGAAACGATAGACCAAAATAAAAACAAACAAAGCCACTTAACTCAATTTAGCTTTTTAGCAGCAAACAATGATGAAAAGACACCTCGACAATCAAGAAGAACTGTAAAGAAAATAACTGATATATTTGGCAGCAAGCTTTATCTAAAACATGGTGACGTGAGTGATTTATACCGCGACATTGTAGATTTGTATAAATTCTATGTTGATCAAAAAGAAATATTATCTGAATCTTTCCCTGCAGTAATCAGAATGTCATTACGTCTAATATGTGAAACCGCACAAAAAGATGTCGGAAAAAGTAAACTGGAAGATTACTTGATGTTTTATTTTGAAACAGCAAAAAGAACTTTATCGCAAGATCTGAAAACAACACTTTCAAACCAAAATGTAACTGAAAGAAGCATTACTCAATTGCTTCATACCGGGGCACATACTTACAAGGCTTCAGCTAACATGGATCAAACCATGGCAATGTCTATCATTATTGGAGCCATCTTATCTCTAAGCCATGGAAAGGAATAATAAAATAATACGATTCCCATCACCATTAAGATATCCTGGAGGTAAGAGTTGTATTTTTCCTTTTGTTTCTAACTTGTTCTACGAGAATTCGTTGATTGGATACAACTATGCTGAACCTTATGCAGGGGGGGCCGGGCTAGCTTTAAAACTTTTATTCGAAGAATATGTCAATAAAATTTATATCAATGACTATGATAAAGCTATATACTCATTTTGGCTGACTATAATTAATCAAGCCGAGGAGTTTTGTCTGTGGTTGTCCGGTGTCGACGTAAACATTAAAAACTGGAATATCTATAAAGAAATTCAGAATAATTCAAGCGAAGCAACAACTTTTGAATTAGCTCAGTCTACTTTTTTTCTTAACAGAACTAACATCTCTGGTGTAATTAAAGGCGGAATTATAGGTGGGTTCCATCAAACAGGAAAGTATAAATTGGATGCTAGATTTAACAAAACCGATTTAGCTACCCGGATTCGGCGAATTGCGAGTTTTAAGGATAGAATTATAGTTTCTAACCATGATGGACTCGATTTTATCAAAAGAATGGATAAAAAGAAAGAAGAAATTTTCATCTACCTAGATCCTCCGTATTATCTAAAAGGTGCTGATTTATACATGAACTTTTATGCTGCAAAAGACCATCAAAGACTTTCGCGATCGGTATCAAAGCTAAAAAAAAATTGGATGGTATCGTACGACAATCAAAAATTCATCCTCGACTTATATCGCCCAAACAACAAAATTTTATATCAACTTTCACAATCAGCGTCAAACAGAGTTGGTGATGAAGTTTTGATATTTTCAAATCAAATAAATTACGAGAAATCAATTAAAAAATTGGCAATGCCAATACATATTTGATATATTTTCGACGCATAGAGAAGAGACATACTAAGCCTATTGTAATATGATGGCTTGTATATGGACACAGCTCAGCCAGTGCGTTCTGCTTTCATAAATCCCATCTTTACCACTATTAAAAACCCACTTATTCTTCAATAGCTAAGCACGCCCCCCCTCTCCAACAAACTTTCCTCACTAAAAAACCGTAAGCAAGTTACTTGCGTTTATAAGTGCCCCCCAATTATTACATTTTACTGATTAACTTTTAAAACAAAACGGTCAATACCGGTATCTATATTTCAGTTAAGTTATACCTTTGCCCAATTAATGGAAAGCATAGAATCTCATACAGAACAAGCGCCCTCGGGGCTAACAAAAGTTAAGAATAGCGTTATCAGCTTCTTCCTGATGTTATACCGGGTGTATGCTTTCATTATCCGGTTCTTTAAAGAGGTGTTTGTGCCCCCTTACGAGTTCAGGGAAGTGGTACGCCAGTGTTATGAGACCGGCGTGCGTTCGTTCACGCTCATCACGCTTACCGGTTTTATCATCGGGGTCATTTTTACCAAGCAAAGCCGCCCATCGTTAACAGATTTCGGCGCTACCTCGTGGCTGCCGTCGCTTGTTTCCATTGCCGTGCTCAAAGCGCTGGCCCCACTGGTAACCGCGCTGATAGCGGCGGGCAAGGTAGGCTCCAGCATAGGCGCCGAGCTGGGTTCCATGCGCGTAACCGAACAGATAGACGCTATGGAAGTATCGGGAACCAAGCCGTTTAAATTCCTTGTGTGTACGCGTGTTATCGCCACCACTTTTACCATACCGCTGCTGGCCACCTACACAGCGCTGATAGCCTTGCTGGGCGGTTACCTTAACATTAACCAGAACGAGGGCACCAGCTACGCTACTTTTATAGAGCAGGCTTTTGAGCCTATTACCTTTGTGGATATATGGGCATCGTTGGCCAAGGCGGTGGTGTTTGGCTTCACCATTGGTATAGTGGGCTGCTACCAGGGTTATAATTCTACCAAGGGTACCGAGGGCGTGGGTAAAGCGGCCAACGGCGCGGTGGTAACGGCCATGTTCCTGGTGTTTATTGAAGAAGTTTTAATTGTACAGATAGCCGGATGGTTCCGCTAACAAGATAATGGAAAAGCAAAAGGCAAATATCGATTTCAATAACGAGGTGATCCGCATCAGGGGGCTGCAAAAGTCGTTTGGCGATTACCACGTGCTGCGGGGTATTGATCTGGACCTGTACCAGGGCGAGAATCTGGTGGTGCTGGGCCGCTCGGGTACGGGTAAATCGGTACTCATCAAGCTCATATCGGGCATGTTATACCCGGATGCCGGTACCATTAACGTGCTGGGCAACGAGCTCACCACCATTACCGAGAAAGAGATGGAAGCACTGCGCATCCGCATTGGCTTCTCGTTCCAGAACAGCGCGTTGTATGATAGTATGACGGTGCGCAAGAACCTGGAGTTCCCGCTGGTACGTAACCGCAAGGGCATAACCCGCAAGGAAATTGATAACGCCGTACACAAGGTGCTGGATGCCGTAAGCCTGTCGCAAACCATTAACCAGATGCCGTCTGAACTGTCGGGCGGGCAGCGTAAGCGTATCGGTATTGCCCGCACGCTTATCCTCAACCCCGAAATTATGCTGTACGATGAACCTACAGCCGGGTTGGACCCCATCACCTGTATCGAGATAAACGAATTGATAAACGAGGTGCAGCAAAGCTATAACACCTCATCCATTATTATTACGCATGACCTTACCTGCGCCAAAATGGTTGGCGACCGGGTGGCTATGCTGCTTGACGGGCAGTTCCAGCGGGTAGGCACTTTTGATGAGGTGTTTGCTACAGATGATGCCCGTGTAAAACCTTTTTACGATTACAATTTTATAGAATAAGACATAGTATCCCATTATATGGACGCAGCAGAAAATAGAAAATCAATTATAGTAGGTGTGTTTGTGTTTTTAGGCGTAGCCGTTTTTGTGCTGGCCATACTCACCCTCGGCGGTTCGCAAAAAACCTTTGTTAAAAGCATACACATCAGCTCGGTATTTAATGATGTTGCCGGTTTAAAGAAAGGCAATAACGTTTGGTTCTCGGGTGTTAAGGTAGGCACCATTAAAGAGATCAAGTTCACCGGTTTGCACCGTGTGGATGTGATCATGAGTGTTGACGCCGCTACCCAGCCCTACATACACCGCAATGCCGGTGTGCGCATCAGCAGCGACGGCTTCATCGGTAACAAGATCATCGTGATCGATGGCGGTAGTCCGCAGGCCCCCATTGTGCAGGATGGCGATGTATTACAGTCTGAAAGTTTACTATCAACAGACGACATTATGAAAACCCTGCAGCAGAACAACCAGAACCTGCTGGCCATTACTACTGATTTTAAGGCATTAAGCCACCAGATACTGGCAGGTAAAGGTACCGTTGGCGCCCTCCTGGCCGATAGCACCATGGGCAACCAGCTTAAACAAACCATGAGCAACTTAGCGGCCGCTACGCAAAACGCCACAAGAATGTCTATGCAGCTAAACACCTTTAGCCAGAAAATGAATACCAAAGGTGGCTTTGCCGATAACGTTTTAACCGATACCGTTACGTTTAACCGTATCCGCGCATCAGTAACCAAACTGCAGGAAGCAGCCGCCAATGCCACCACCCTTACCGATAACCTGAACAAGGCCAGCAATAAGCTTAACACTACCGATAACGCGCTGGGTGTGCTGTTAAACGACCCTAAGATGGCCGTGCAGGTAAAAAGCACGCTGAACTATTTACAGCAAAGCTCAGTTAAACTTAACGACGACCTGGAAGCCGTACAGCACAACTTCCTGCTACGTGGCTTCTTCAAAAAACGCGAAAAGGCCAAGCAGGACAGCTTGAAGCGGGCAATGTAAACAACAACTCCGCAGTTGTAACAACATTTACGTTTTTAGCCAAACCATACTTACACAGCCGTTGTTGTTAGGCAAAACATACATGTACCATGCTTAACAATACGAAACCCATTTGGCAAACCATAGGCTTAGGAGCACTGGCAGGCATACGCGCGAGCGCGGCCCCGGCTATAGCGGGCCACTACTACCATGATGGTGTTTCGCCCATATTGCCCTACCCCATTTTTAAATTTGTACAGGCGCCGGTTACTACCGTAGCCGTAAAGGTGCTTAAAGTTGCGGAACGCAGCCATAACCAGGCCCCATCTCCCGGCCTAAACAAGATAGCCATGCACGTGGCCGCGGGCGCTTTCGCCGGTGCGGCCGTTTTCCGCAAGAACAGGCAAAGTATGCTTAACGGCATGCTGATAGGAGGCTTCGCCGCGCTGGTTACCTCTGTAGCAAGCCGGTATATGCAAAACCATGCAGATAAGTTTCCTGAGTTTACCACTCCTTTAAAAGACGCTTTCGGCGAAGCTTTTAAAGCTGGCAGCGGCGTAGCCCTGTTTAAGGGTTAGCGCCTGGAAACAGGTCGGGTGGCGGCTGTCGCTTTTCTGGCGGCAGCGCCCGGTATTGCTTTAAACAATCATTCAGGTAAGTAACGAGGTCAAACTTTTTTGACGTCACCATTTCAGGTGTAGGTGTGTAAAGGGCTATAAAGTTTTTCATATCCGCTTCGCCAAGGGTAATGTATTGAGATAGGTTCTTTTGCTGAAACACCCTGTCTATCTGTTCCATTACTGCATAGCGCTGTTCAAGTGCCGCTATTTTATCTTTCTTTTTTTGATCCTTTTTCCAGTACGGTATACGCCATACAATCCCGCCCTTTAAATTCAAGTCCTTATCGCGCGCGTAAACCACCGGTTGCCCGTGAAACTCTGGATCGTAATAAGTACTCATATTGCTGGTAGTGGTGGTGGTAACGTTAACAGCCTTTAACATACGCGTTACAGGTATTAGAAAAACCTCTATGGAACTTGTGCGGGTAACCAATACTGTGTCAGGCTGATAGGCCGGCACCTTAAATATCAGTATATCGCCGGATTTGGCAGTAATAGAAAAATTGCCGCCGGCATTATTAACTACCGTATGGTGGTTGTTTACATTTTCAATACTAACCCCGGCTATAGCGATACGGGTTTGGTATTCCATTACTTTACCCTGCACAGAGTTTTGGGCTTGTGCCACGCAAGAAACGCAAAAGGCTACTAAAGCCACCAGTAAGGTCCTCATCAAGGTAAATTTACTTTTCAGTAAAGTTATTCCTTGCATTTTAACTACCAATTTAACTATATTTAACATCGCGTACAGCAAACAGGCATCAACCAGATAAATCAACAGGGTCATTTTTTTTAGGGAAGCATGTATGATATTATTTAAATAATATTAAATATTTTTGACTATCCCTTACTAACTAACTTGGTTTTAATTTGAAAGAACAGTTAACATATACTGAAACTTCTTTACCTTCAATTAAACAAGCAAAGCAGTCGCTCTACACCAGCTACAGCGGCATGCTGCTCGGTTATATTGTTGAAGTAGTTAAAGACAGAACTGTGGCCGAAAAATATCTGATAGATATTTTCACCAGCCTGCAAGCCAATGATATCCAGGATATATTTAACCCGGATAATGGCAGTGTTTATTGCAGGTTACAGAGCTATGCCCGTAAACAGTTGCAAACGGTGCATAACTGCATTGCCGAATGTGCCGGGCAGGCTGCAATAAGCAGCAACAGGGTAACCGGTTTAATGAATGAGGAACAGCAGCTTGTTTTTTGCGGTTTACACTATCACGGCAAAAGCATAGCGCAGTTAGCTTATGAGTTGAAGAAGGACGAAACAGCCATAAGGCAAATCTTAAAACAATCGTTCAACATAATCAGGAGTAACCGTAAATGATACAGCAGTACATTAATAGCGGCATTTTGGAGGCTTACGTAACGGGCTCTGCATCTGAAACAGAAGTAGAGGAGTTGATGCGTATGAAAACAGAGTATCCTGAAGTGAGCATTGCATTACAGGAGCTGGAAGCCGATATGGAACACCTTGCCAGGCATATGGCCGTTGAACCGCCCGCACGTGCATGGGATAAGATATCTGACAGCATTGATGAAATTATGCTGCGGAACAAACATGTGCAGCCTTTTATTGAAAAGGAAGAAACCGACAACCGAAGCAACGACCGTAGCAACGGGCAGCAATATATTGAGGTAGAGGCCGAATCCAGTTTCATGCGCATACATAAAGCATGGAAATGGGTATTCGCGGCGGTTTTTATCTTAGGAAAGATATTTTTAGCCTTCGCTATTTATTTTTACCTGGAGAACAGGCAGGCACAGCAACAGCTGCAGGAAATTAAAACCGAGCTCAGGAAACTTAAGCCTTAATACGCGTTTAAACACCTTTAAAATTCGCTTTTTTATAAACTTTTTATAAAGCCGTAAAGTTATTTCTTTAGGGAGGTATCATATTATGGCATCATCAAAAGATAAAAAAACAGGAAAAGACAGCGCGGACCCGCTAACCGAATCGGAGAAAAAACTACATACCGAAATGCCGCTCAGTGAAAAGGACGAGGTAAAACAGGCCGAGCAGAAAGTGACTGAGACCAGCAAAAAGAAATAGCACGGGAATAAGGCTGATATCAGTTCACTGCCAAAACAATTCCGCGTCTTTTTTACATCATTCTTTTGCGCTTCAAGCATCAACTTAATTATCCGAAAAAGCGTTAAATTTGAATATGGAAACTTTAATTGTACATCCGGCTAATCAGGAGCAATCTGATGCGTTAAAGGCTTTTATGAAAGCTTTCAAAATTACTTTTGAGGCAGAAAAGGATGAGTATGACCCGGAGTTTGTAAAGATGGTTCTTGATGGTGAAGAAGAAATTAAGGCAGGAAAAGGGACAATAGTAGACCCGGATAATTTATGGAAGTAATATTTACTTCTGCAGCTTTAGCTCATCTTCAGGAATGGAAAAAAAGTGGGAATATAGGCGTGCAAAAGAAAATCAGCGAACTGATTGCATCTATAAAGAAACGCCTTTTGAAGGGATAGGAAAGCCGGAAGCATTGAAGCACCAACTGGTTGGCAAATGGTCAAGAAGGATTAATCATGAGCATCGTTTAATCTACAGCTTTGATAATGACATCATAAGTATCTACTCCCTCAAAGGCCACTATTAAAATATTTTACGCCACTGCCTGTAAGCAGTGGCGTTTTTTGTTTCTTTGTACCCCAATATTTAAAGCCATGAATCATTTTCCTGTTATCAGTTCTATTATTTCGCCCGACCATTTAGCGCAATTTGTACAGGATGCTTATGGTTTTAATACCGGTATCACTTGTAAGCTGCTGAAGGCAGGCGTTAACCACAGCTATCTGATCAATGACCAGGTCGGGCAGAAATATATATTCAGGGTTTATAGTTTTGGCTGGCGCACCAGGCCGGAAATTGAAGAAGAATTGCGGTTGCTTGATCTGCTAAAGGACAACAATATACCGGTTAGCTATGCCCTGCCCGATACCAACGGCGTTTACATTCAGGAAATACATGCTCCCGAGGGCATGCGTTATGGTGTATTGTTCACTTATGCCGATGGTGAGAAACTATTGAACTTTCCGGCAGATGTACACTATTCCATAGGGCGAACCATGGCCCAGATACATCAATTGACGGAGCATTTACCGCTTGCCCGACCTACTTACACGGCAGAATTGATGCTGCAAAGATCGATAGAGCAAATAAAGAATTTCCTGCCGGCAAATTCTGACGAGATGCAATGGATGCTTTCCACTCAGGAAACCTTGCTTAATCTGTGGGCCGGTGCGGATGATAGCCATTTGCGAAAAGGCGCGGTGCATATGGATATTTGGTTTGATAACATGAATATCACCGCAGATGGTAGAGTTACCTTATTTGATTTTGACTTTTGCGGTAACGGCTGGCTGTGTTTAGATATCGCCTACTATATTCTGCAACTTTACAGCACGGAAAAGGTTGAAGCCGAACGTAACGAAAAGCTGAATAGCTTTTTAGCAGGATATGAAAGCATCTCGCCTATTAACGCCGAAGAGCGCCGCCTGATCCCGATGCTTGGCGTTAGCATGTATTTCTTTTACCTGGGTGTGCAATGCGAAAGATTTGAAAATTGGTCTAACGTTTTTTTAAACGAAACGCACTTAAAACGGTTTATTAATTTGTTACTTAAGAAATATTTCGACGACCACGTAATTACGTCATAATTTATGAACACAACAAAGATCGGCTGGATAGGCCTCGGCCTGATGGGAACACCAATGTCGAAGCAATTGCTTAAAGCAGGTTACCCGCTTACCGTATATAACCGCAGTAAAGATAAAGAGGCGGGGTTAAAAGAGCAGGGCGCGAATACCGCATCAAGCCCTAAAGAGTTATTGCCACAATCAGATGTGGTCGTGATCATGGTGACAGATGACAAGGCTATCCGCGATATTTTTGATGGCGAGGACGGCTTGTTAGCCGCTGAAGGTTCTGAAAAAGTGATCATCAACATGAGCACGGTATCGCCAGACATCAGTAAAGAAATGGCGCAACGTTGCCAGCAACATGGCTTAAGCTATCTGGACGCGCCGGTATCAGGCAGTGTAAAACAAGCCGAAACCGCGCAACTGGTAATAATGGCTGGTGGCGAACAAAGCGTATTTGAAAAGGTTAAACCGGTTTTAGAAACCATGGGCAAACTGGCTGTAAATGTTGGCGATACCGGTGCAGGCAACGCGGCAAAGCTGGCTATTAATACCTTATTAAGCTTTTACACACAAGGCCTGGCAGAGGCTGTTATCCTGGCAAAAAACAATGGCATTGCGCCTGAAGTATTACTGGAGCTTTTGGGTAATGCCGCTATTGCTAACCCCTATACCAAATTAAAAGGCGAGGCCATTGTAAACGATAATTTTAAACCGGCTTTCAGCCTGAAAAATATTTTGAAAGACCTGAAACTATCGCGGGATATTGGTTTGACCACACCACTGGGCAAAACCGCGTTGGAAACCTTTGAAGCGGCCGCGGAGCAACATGGTGACGAGGACCTTATAGCCATTTACAAATATTTGGATAGCCAGGCCTAAGTTACCTACCTTTTACGGTTAAGCGTAAATGAGGGCTTGTTTGACTTGATCTGCGCGGCATCATTATACAAGCGCAGTGCTTTTTTGTGCAATATAAACGAGTAGACTTTCTGGCCAGGGGCGCCCTGGTTAAATATCAACTGATCGTGCCCGCTTTCGGGATGCGCGCCAAAGTAGTTCTGTACAAAATAGGTGCTTAAACCCGGCAGGCCGCTCACTTTACCGTCGTCGGTAAAAGTTACCGCTATTTTTTTTCCGCTTGCATCGGTACCCTCGTAACGGCCGGCGATGATGGCCTGGTTAATAGCCACGTCCATGCCGGCTGCAAAGCCGGATGCGGGTGCTTTGTCTGATACTTTAATGTACTGGTTCAGATCGGTTTCGCGGGTATCGGCATTGTAATGGTAGATGATAAGCGTGGTGTCTTTTTTTAGTTTATAGCTCAGCTCATCTTTCCCAAACATAATGGTGGTGGTATTGCGTCCCGGCTCAAAGGTCAGCGTTTCCTTACCTGCTTCGTGGTTATCGCGTATAAGTGGCACCGCAATATTTTCGCCGCTCATTTTTTGGGTATCTATCTGCATCAGGGTAATGCCTTTGCTCTTTTCGGCAGCCTCCAGCGGCGACTTGCTTTTTTTCACCTTTTTTATATAATCCTTCTTTACCCAAACGCCCTGTATGATCGGTTTAAACTGCTGTATCAAAGTAGCCGACTGGTTAAGGGGTTTATCAGTACTTTGCTGGTCGTTATTACAACTGCAATATAAGGCGGCGAATAAAATAAGGGGTACAAAACGTTTCATCATCGCTTATTGGTAAAGCCCTAATATAGCCTTTACACTACCAAAAAACGTGTAAATGCACACAAACGTTACAACTATTGTTTGTTTATTTGAAATACCTCTTGTAATGCCGCCTGTACTTTAAACCGTATCTCATTCAGGAATAAACTTATTCTCGATATAATCCGCAGATACATACATTGCTGTTCCATTTTCTATCTGCTACAGCATCGCATCCATCATTTCTTTATATTCATCTGTTAGTTCAGAATCATCGGTTACAAATTGCATTGCCATATTCAAATTTAACTAAATGTTGCCAGAACATCATAGTACTTAATAACGTTTAACTTCTAAACTTCTTTCGTAAATTTGTGCTTATCTAATTCCACGCCTGCATGAATGCTGATGCTGTTAAAGTGCTTCCCGGTAAATATTGTAATTCGTTAACAGATTATTCGCGCTTTGTTACGCGCGAGGTATTTATTGGCGATGTGCCTATGGGCGGCAGCAACCCTATCCGCATACAAAGCATGACCACTACCGATACCATGGACACCATTGGTACCGTAGAGCAAACCATCCGCATGGTTAACGCCGGCTGCGAATATGTACGCATTACCGCGCCAAGCATTAAAGAGGCCAACAACCTGGCCGAGATCAAAAAACAGCTCCGCATGAGGGGTTGTAACGTGCCGCTGGTGGCTGATATTCACTTTACCCCCAATGCTGCCGAAGTAGCCGCGCGCATAGTAGAGAAAGTGCGTGTGAACCCCGGCAACTATGCTGATAAAAAGAAATTTGACCAGATAGATTATACCGACCTCGAATACAAAGCCGAATTGGAGCGTATCTTCCAGAAGTTTAAACCCCTGGTGGGTGTTTGCAAGGAATACGGTACTGCCATGCGCATAGGCACCAACCACGGCTCGCTGAGCGACCGTATCATGAGCCGTTACGGCGATACCCCGCAGGGCATGGTAGAGAGTGCCATGGAGTTTATCCGCATGTGTGAGGAACTGAACTATTATAACCTGGTAGTGTCCATGAAAAGCAGTAACCCGCAGGTAATGGTACAGGCTTACCGCTTGCTGGTAGAGAGTATGGTGGCCGAAGGTATGAACTATCCGCTGCACCTGGGCGTTACCGAAGCCGGCGACGGCGAGGATGGTCGCATCAAATCTGCGGTGGGCATAGGCACCTTACTGGAAGACGGCCTCGGCGATACCGTACGCGTATCGCTCACCGAAGAACCCGAAGCCGAAGCGCCTGTGGCTATAGCTTTGGTACAGCGCTACGCTGAGAGAAGTCAAAAGTCAAAAGTCAAAAGTCAAAAAGACCATGGTCCATCGACCATAGACCATGGACTAAGCGTAGCGTTATACTCTCCCTACGAATACAAAAAGCGCGAAACTTACGAGGCCAACGCGTTTATTGGCGGACACATGGTGCCACGCGTAGTGCTTAACCTGGAGAACGCTAACCTTAAGGACGCTTCGGTGCTTGATGCTGCCGGTTACCTGTATTCGCCATTGCTGGATAAATATAACATGGGCGAACAGTCTGTAGATTTTGTTTTCCTGGGCAATAGTTTGCCATCGTTTAATATGCCCGGCAACTTACGCCAGTTGTACAATTACAACACCTGGCAAAAGCTCGCTAATAAAACGCTTTGCCACCCGGTGTTTACGCTTGAGGAGTATACTGCATCTGAAACAGACCGTTCATCGGCACTTAACCTGGTACGCATCACCCATGCCGACCTGGATACCGATGCTTTTGGCGCCATACCTTTGGATCAATCACTGGTATTTGTGCTGGAAACAACCGAACTGCACGGCATGGCCGACCAACGTTCCTTCTTCCTTAAAATGCTGGAAATTGGGCTTGATGTACCTGTTGTGATTAAGCGCACGTATGATTTAAGTCAAAATTCAAAAGTCAAAAGTCAAAATGACTTGCAACCATCGACCATGGACCATGGACAAACTGACCCTGATACTCAGTTACAACTCTTCGCCTCTACCGATCTTGGCGCTTTACTGGTTGATGGCTTTGGCGATGGTATCTGGATAGACGCTCCGCTGCTACCCGCGAAAGTAATTACCTCCACCTCGTTTGGCATATTGCAGGCTACCCGCTCGCGGATATCCAAAACCGAGTACATATCCTGCCCAAGCTGCGGCCGTACCTTGTTTGACCTCATGATCACCACACAAATGATCCGCAGTCGCACCAGCCACCTTAAAGGGCTAAAAATTGGCATTATGGGCTGTATAGTGAACGGTCCCGGCGAAATGGCCGATGCCGATTACGGCTACGTAGGTTCCGGTCCGGATAAAATTACCCTTTACCGCGGTAAGGAAGTAGTGAAAAAGAACGTGAATACGGATAACGCGCTGGATGAACTCATCAACATTATTAAAGAAGACGGCAACTGGATTGACCCGGTGGAGTAATAACTATTATTCTCCACCGCGAAAAGCCTAAAACGGCTGCATGCCTCGTCATAAATATGCCAACCTGTCACCTACCAGGCCGTGGTTTCTGACTATTTATTCCTGTTTTTGACTGCCATAAATGTGTTTTACTGCCAAATACATATTGGCACAAGCATTGTTAAATAGCTGGGAGAAAAACAGAACTAATAACAAATAAAAAAATCAATCAACATATGTCTAAAATAATTGGAATTGACTTAGGAACAACCAACTCCTGCGTAGCAGTAATGGAAGGTAATGAGCCTGTAGTTATTGCTAACAGCGAAGGTAAACGTACTACGCCATCCGTTGTAGCTTTTGTTAACGATGGTGAACGTAAAGTAGGCGATCCTGCAAAGCGCCAGGCTATCACTAACCCTACCAAAACCATCTACTCTATAAAACGCTTTATGGGTAACCAATTCAATGAGGTTACCAGCGAAGTAGGCCGTGTGCCATATAAAGTGGTAAAGGGCGACAATAACACCCCTCGTGTTGAAATTGGCGACCGTAAATATACCCCGCAAGAGATTTCTGCCATGATCCTTCAGAAAATGAAGAAAACAGCAGAAGATTTTATCGGATCTGAAGTAACTGAAGCGGTAATTACCGTACCTGCATATTTTAACGACGCGCAACGCCAGGCTACTAAAGAAGCCGGTGAGATCGCGGGTTTAAAAGTTCGTCGTATTATTAACGAGCCTACCGCTGCTGCCCTTGCCTACGGCCTGGACAAAGCACACAAAGACATGAAAATTGTGGTGTTTGACTGCGGTGGTGGTACACATGACGTTTCTGTACTGGAATTGGGTGATGGCGTTTTCGAAGTAAAATCAACCGATGGTGATACACACTTAGGTGGTGACGATTTTGACCAGGTAATTATCGATTGGATGGCCGACGAGTTCAAGAGCGACGAAGGTGTTGACCTCCGCAAAGACCCTATGGCTTTACAACGCTTAAAAGAAGCCGCTGAAAAAGCTAAGATCGAGTTATCAAGCTCTACCCAAACCGAAATTAACCTGCCATACATTACCGCAGGTGCCGAAGGCCCAAAACACATGGTTAAAACCTTAACCCGTGCTAAATTTGAGCAATTGGCTGATAGCCTGATCAAACGTACTATCGACCCTTGTAAAACCGCTTTGAAAAACGCAGGTTACAGCGCGTCGGATATTGATGAGATCATCCTGGTGGGTGGTTCAACCCGTATCCCTGCTATACAGGATGCCGTACAAAAATTCTTCGGTAAAGCGCCTTCAAAAGGTGTTAACCCTGATGAGGTAGTAGCTATCGGTGCTGCCATACAAGGTGGTGTATTAACCGGTGAAGTTAAAGATGTGTTATTGTTAGACGTTACACCGCTTTCATTAGGTATTGAAACCATGGGCGGTGTGATGACCAAACTGATCGAATCTAACACTACCATCCCGACCAAAAAATCTGAAACGTTCTCAACTGCGTCTGACAGCCAGCCATCAGTAGAGATACACATATTACAGGGTGAGCGCCCAATGGCTGCACAAAACCGCACCATAGGCCGTTTCCACCTGGATGGTATACCACCAGCACCTCGCGGTGTGCCTCAGATCGAAGTAACCTTTGATATTGATGCCAACGGTATATTACATGTATCTGCAAAAGATAAAGCTACCGGTAAAGAGCAAAAGATCCGTATCGAGGCTTCATCAGGCTTAACCGATGCCGAGATCAAGAAAATGAAGGACGAGGCGGAAGCTAACGCTGATGCGGACAGGAAAGCAAAAGAAGAAGTAGAGAAACTGAACAGCGCCGATGCCCTGATCTTCTCTACCGAGAAACAGCTGAAAGAATACGGTGATAAGATACCTGCTGACAAAAAAGCACCTATCGAAGCCGGTTTAGAAAAACTGAAAGCTGCTTACTCTGCTAAAAACTTAGATGAGATTGAAACAGCGCAAACAGAGCTGAACACCGCATGGACTGCAGCTTCTGAGGATATGTACAAAGCTTCTGCTGAAGCAGGCCAGCAACCGGGCGCCGATGCAGGCGCGCAGGGTGGCCAACAGGACGGCAACGCCGACAACGTAACTGATGTTGACTTTGAAGAAGTTAAATAATCGGTTCTCCTGATAAATTGAAAGCCGGAACATTTTAAAAATGTTCCGGCTTTTTTTTGCGCATAAAAAAACCGCCGGTTATAGGCGGTTTGTATATGTTTTAGTGATGTTAATTATTTATCAGGTTGTTTACCTTATCCACCAGTTCATTCAAATCAAATGGTTTGTTAATAATAGCATCGCAGCCATAAGCGAACAGGTCTGCCGAGTGGTTAACATAGGCCGAAAATATAATAACCGGCACATTGCTAAATTGGGGATGAGATTTAATGGTACGGCATATTTCGCCGCCATTAGCACCCGCAACACGGTAATCCAGTATCACAAGATTGGGGTTAAATGCTTCAACCTGCGGCATCACGTCTTCACCCTCGGTTATGCTTTTCACTTCGAAATTCTCGTAAGTGAGGGTTTCGTGTACAACCTCAAGTATGTCCTGGTTGTCATCTAATACTAAAATACGCTTTACCATGCAGGTGCTTTAAAAAATTAAATAAATATATAAGGTATTTAAGTATTATAGTCACTAAAAATGAGAGGAATTTGAAAATAAATACGGATCTGTAAATTAGCGGACTATGGCACAAATATACTCATAAAACAATATATATCTTAGAAATAAAATTTACCGGTAATTATATATTCATACTATGCGTCAGAACGTACGCCTCTGGAAATATTACGCATAAAAAAAGCCCGCTGTTACAGCGGGCTTCATATAATTAATAACAAATTTATTAATAAGGATAAGCTTTGCCTGGGTGAGCTCTTTTCCAAGCTCTGCGGCGTTCCAGGTAAGCGGCACGTCTGCGTTTTTCTTCGCGTCTGCGGGCTTCATTACCTATAATGTAACCTCCACCTGCGCCAATAGCGCCACCAATTACGGCACCGCCCACGCTTTTACCAATTAACGCGCCTGCTACGGCACCACCCGCGCCGCCTATAAGGGCACCTTTACCCTGTTTACTCATTTGTGCAGCGGCATTAAAATTTATGCTGGTTAATAGTGCAAGTATTAAGCCGCATAGTATGGTTACTTTTTTCATTGTGTGTATAGTTTAATATAAATACATGCTGTACAAATAATACGCCATTTACTTAAAAGCCCTTTATTGCCTTAAAAAAGCCAGAATCGTGTTTGCAAACTGTTCAGTATTCCCTGCACTATTATGGTCGCCGGGTGTTTCGGTGTATACCGATCCGGGTATGAGCCGCTGCAGCTCATGTACATCGCCATTGGTTTGGTCAAGGTTGCCATCAATTAATAGCACGGGTATTTTTACACGGGCAAGCTCGGCCGGGCTGGTGGATGGCTGGTGTTTTTGCTGTAACATCAGCGAGATGTTATCAAAGTTGTTCTTATGTATCCAGGCCATCATTTCATCAACATCGTGCAGGGTGGTATCGCCCATTAAGGCGCGGTAAGCATGTACACGGCGTGGCCATTGCGGATTGGTATAGGCCGCGCCCATGCCACCCATCACCGCCTTCCGCACACGTTTATCCAGCACCATTACCCTTGAGGTAATAATAGACCCGCGCGAATAACCTACTATAGCATATTGCTTTAAGCCCAGCGCCGTAGCAAGGCCCATAATATCCTTCGCTTCGGCATCATAGCGGTAGGCCGCGTCGGTATGCGGTTTATCAGAACGGCCGTTGCCCCTTTGGTCTAATATGATCACCTGGTAACCGGCCTTTAGCAGGGCCGGGTATAAGGAACCTTTTTTCCAGCTTTGCGAGTTATTGGTAAAGCCGTGTACCAGTATTACCGGGGAGCCCTCCCCTTGTACCTCGTAATAGATCTTCACCCCATCGGCGTCGGTAAAGTAGCTGCCCTCGCTTTGGTGGGCGCCGGCGGCAAAACAAACCATGATGCCCGCCATTATCAATAGCCATATTCTTTTCATACTATCCTACAAAAACATTCAGGATGAGCACCCCGGCCAGGCCGATCAGCGATACCAGGCTTTCCATTACCGACCACGACCGGAAGGTATCCTTCATGCTTAAATTAAAATACTCTTTAAATAACCAGAAACCCGAATCATTCACGTGAGAGAAGGCCAGGCTGCCCGCGCCAATGGCCAACACCATCAGGTTGGGGTTTACGCCGCCAGCGCTTACCAGCCCGGCAACTATCCCCGCCGCGGTTAAGCCCGCCACCGTGGCCGAACCCAGGCTAATACGGATGATAGCGGCGATTAACCAGCCCAGCAACAGTGGCGGCATATGCAGTTCGCCCAGGCGCGCGGCAATCAACTTATCTACGCCGCTGGCGGTAAGTACTTCCTTAAACGCGCCCGAACCTGCTATAATTAACAGGATGAGCGCAATATCTTTAACCGCATCAGTAAGCTGCCCCGATATAACGGCCATACTTTTACCCTGCCTGATCCCCAGGGTGTAAATGGCCACCAGCAACGCGATCAGCATAACGATGGAAGGATCGCCCACCAGGGTGACCACTTTTACCATCAACGGGTTTTGCACATGCAGGTACGGAAAAAAAGCCGTAAGCATGAGCAGTAATACAGGGAGCAAAGCGGTAAAAAAGCTGATGAAAGCGCCGGGCATTTCCGCTTCGGTCATTTCGGCCGCCCTAAAGGTGGCCAGTGGCGCCGAAGGGATCTTTTTAAGAAATGTTGCGAAAACCGGCCCGGCCAGTATAATGGCGGGGATGGCTATCATCAACCCGTAAATAAAGGTTTTGCCCATATCGGCATGGAACAGCACTACCAATGCCGATGGTGATGGGTGCGGGGGTAAAAACCCGTGGGTAACCGATAATGACGCTATCATGGGCAGGCCGATAAATACGGCAGGCAGCTTATACTTATCCACCACCGAGAAAATGAGCGGCACCATCAGCACAAAACCTATCCCATAAAAAAGCGGAATACCGATAATGAACCCCGCGGCGACCAGCGCCCATTGGATATGTTTTTGCCCTACCGCGCTTACCAGTACGCCTGCAATTCGCTGTGCCGCCCCGCTGGTAGCTACCAGTTTGCCCAGCATGGCCCCAAGACAAATGACAATCACCAGTCCGCCTAAAATATCACCAATGCCCTTTTGGATAGAGGCCGTTATTTTGTTGACCGGTATACCCAATAACAACCCGGCGGCTATTGATACCAGCAGGAAAGCCACAAAAGGGTTTATCTTGCCCCAGCTTACCAGCAGCACGAGCAGCACGATACATAAAAAAATAACCAGCATAGTTTTAAGCTTTATAACAGGTGCCCGAAGGCCGGTAAGCCTAATGTATGATTTCTATTTTTGCCACAGACTAATTTTTTCAATTATCCGTGTAAAAAACTTGTGCGGGTTTAGGGATGAATGGTGTAAGTAGCGGAGCGACTGTAGTGCCCGTAAGTATCACGCGCCAGCAGGTAAAAGCTCAGCTTACTGTCTGGTTGGACAGCATTGGCCGGTAACATAACCACTCTTTGCAATGAGTGGCGTGTTACCCCACGCCCTAAGCTTTTATCAGGCGCAACAGAACTATCGCCGCTCACCGGTGAATCTTTAACATTGTTCAGTGTCAAAAGCACCACACGGGCGTTGGTTAGGCCATAATCATCAGCGGCTACGCCATTGATCTTAATACTTAGCGAATCACTCTTTTTACGGTTACGGATGATGGCTACATTTTTAAGGTGGATAACGGGCGGCATATCCCTAATTACTTTTATCGCATAAGCCGCGGATAGTTGACGGCCTACCCGTACCCGGTAGGTTACCGGCGAGTTGATGGTTTTGCCGCCATTCCAGTATTTGCCATCGGGGGAGCCGTTGAGCTTTACGTTGCTGCCGTCGTCAAATACAAGGGCCACGCCTTTTACAGGCTGCCGGGTAAATATATGCCAGGCGAGCTGCGTACCGGCATCTACAGAGAGGTTAAACTTGTTCCACCGGCGCTCATCAGTGCTGATGTATAGCGGTGGTTTAATGGCTAAACTGAGCGATCGTATACCAGGCAACCATTGTTCGGGTTTTTCTACCGCGCAAAAAGCCACGTCATGAGTAACGGCATTATTGCCGGATAAAGCAGCGGCGTTTCCCTTATTCAAGTAGAGGTATACCACTGTGCCCAGCAATATCATTACCGGCAACGCAACCATTAGGAACTTTGTATAATATATTCGCATGCTTACTCTTTAACAATACGATGGATAGTGCTGCGGGGTTGGCTGAGTGATAGCGGCTTTGTAATATTTTGCTTAATAAACCCATTACCAAAACAAATACCTGCAGGAATAGTAAATTTGAACACGCAAACAATTTACTGGCGGCGGCTTTATACTAACAACATGGAAGAGCAGTACTACATATCATATAACGAACAGGAAGAAGGCCCCTACACGCTGCAGCAGATCATGCAAATGAACCCCGATGTGGATACCATGATAATGGCACCAAACGCTGCCGACTGGCAGCGCGCATCAGACCTGCCGGAGCTGTTCCAATATTTTGAAAGCCGTGGTTTTTACTTCCCTACCGAAGATAACCTGGCTTCGTTCTGGATAAGGCTGCTGGCTTATTTGATCGACGCGATCATTATATCGCTCATGATATCGGCACTGCTGCCGGGGCTTATTATGCAAACCCTGGAAGTGACAAAAAGCGACGCCATCACTACCGAAGCCTTGCTGATACGCCTTAAATTTAACGCAGTGGTCTTTATTTTCTCCACTATTTATAACACCTTGTGGGAGGCATCATCCATGCGGGGCAGTTTAGGTAAAATACTTTGCCGCCTGGCAGTAAGTGATGAGGATGGGCGGAAACTGACCATAGGGAGAGCGCTACTGCGCAACCTGGGTAAATTTGTTTCGGGGCTGGTACTATGGGTAGGCTACCTTGCCGTACTGTGGGACAGCCGCAACCAGGCCTGGCATGATAAATGGGCCAAAACCTACGTACTGGTTAAAAACAGGTAACGGGCTTAAAAATAATATTCCATAAAAAAAGTGGTGAGCCATTCAGTCACGTTACAGCAACCGAATTACTCACCACTTTAATTTTTTAGCGGGACCTTATTGATATTGTATGTACAGCGGGTACGGGCTATAGCGCGACAATACTTCCTGCGGAGTTAGCATATGGTGCGGCGCTTTCTTGATATCGTTTTTGTAGAACAATTTAAAGCCCGTGAACTGTACCGGCTCCTGGTTAATAAAGTAGCGGTAAGTACCGGTTTTCAGGTCGGGTTCGCCCCAGCCATCCATATCCATTACCACCTGCACTTCGGGGCGCAGCTTAATGTTTTTATAGTTGGTAACCATTTTACGGGTAAAGCGGTGTACAATTAATATTTTTGGTGGCAGGCCATTCTTCTTTACCAGATCAGCCAGGTAGCCCGATACATAGTTTACATCGGCCGCGTCATAAGTACCTATCTTTTTGCCTGGCTTGGTGCCATCTTTCATAGAAAATTCAGGGTCCATACCAAAATGCACTTGTGGCATTTTAAGATATTTCTCCAGCAAAGGTAATTCGGCATGGATGGTGCTTAACGCTACCTGCACATCCAGGAACACCAGCGCATGGGCTTTTTTAGCCAGTACCAGCACGCTGTCAATCTGTTTAAAAGGCATGCGGTAACGGTATTTGCCATCTTTACCGCCATCTCCCTGGGCCACTACCGCAATATAGTGCAGTGCCGGCATTACCGGTGTTTTAGGATCGGCTTTTTCCCAGGCTTTAACTTCGGTTTTTAACTTAGCCAGCATTTGGTTTGGCGGCAATTCGCCCAGTATACCCATTTTTTTAGAGTACAGGTTACCGTAAAATGCTACTACACGGTAAAAAGGCAGTATAGCGCCACCCAACGGATATGGCGCACCTTTTACAGGCCAGCGGCCGGTAGTATCGTTATGCGCGTTAAACTTAAGCAGCGAATCGTATTTGGCCTTGTCAACCGGCGGGTAGCTCGATTTAACCACGCTTAGCGTGTCCGGCGCATCGCCCGCTGCCTTTGCTTTTTTTGAAGTATCGGAATTTTTACCGCCTTTTGCACCGCCGCTATTGCCGCAACTGCTTAAAATGACCAATGAAAGAGCGAGTACAAGGCCCGAAAATAGAACGTTTTTGAATTTCATAAAGGTAATTGCGAACGTGCGTTCGTTTAGTGTTTAGTATTGTTTGAGTTTACCAATGTAAAGATAAAAATAGCAGGTTTAACAACCTCTGTTTTTAAAAAATTTTCCAAAAACACCCAAAGGCAGTTTAGGGCCCGCTGTAGCCTGTAAATATAGTTCGCCTATTTCCAGGTTCTGTACTTTGGGGAAGGCGCTTTTTATCAGGTTCTCAATGATCACCGATGAAAACCCGAGCGAGTAAGTATTGAGGATGAGGAAATGCTCCTCCGGGTCGAGCAATTTGATCACATCATGGATCATCTCGTTGATGTTATCCTCCAGCTTCCATTTCTCGCCGTTGGGGCCATTACCATAAGCGGGCGGGTCGAGGATAATGCCGTTGTAGGTTTTGCCCCGCTTTACCTCGCGCTTAACAAACTTCAGGGCGTCCTCCACCATCCAGCGGATATCCTTAATGCCCGATAGTTCCTGGTTTTCGTTGGCCCAGGTAACCACCTGCTTTATAGAGTCCACATGTGTGGTATCTGCACCCGCGGCCCGCGCTATCAGCGACGCGCCACCTGTATAAGCAAACAGGTTAAGCACCTTAGGGTTAGGCGTGGTAAATTTTTTGATGTTGCCGGATATGTAATCCCAGTTTACGGCCTGCTCGGGGAAAATACCTACGTGTTTAAAAGAGGTTAAACCCAGGCGGAATTTAATGGCTACATCGTCGTTTTGATATTCGATGTGCCAGCGGTCGGGTATCTGGGGCGATTTCTTTACCCAGTCGCCAGCGGTAGCTGAACGGCCCTTAAACCTGATATGGTGCAGCCGCTGCCATTCGCTTTGGTTAAGCGCTTTGCCCCAAACCGCCTGCGGTTCGGGACGTATCAGTATGAGGTTACCAAAACGTTCCAGCTTTTCAAAATCGCCGCAATCTATCAGCTCGTAATCTTTCCAGTGCGTTGGGGTGAGGAGGTTGATCATTCTTAGTGATTAGAGGTTAGTTAATTAGAGATTAGGCCTAACCGTTTATTATTTAGTGATCAGAGATTTGTTAATCAGTGATCAGTATTAACATTCAATAAAAATGCAAATATAGTTAGTTGTGGGAGATTAGGAGTTAGTTAATTAGAGAATGGGACTAAATCAGTTAAGAACCCCTTTCTTCGCAAAAAGAAAACTAATCTCCAATCACTAATTAACTAATCTCTAACCTACAACTTCCCCTTCGCCGCCTGCATAAATTTGCTGGCGAATACAAAGTCGTTAAGTTCCTGGTTATCGGTATGGGCTATTTCTTTATTGGAGCCTTCCCACCATTTCTGGCCCTGGTGCAGGAAAATAATATGGTCGCCTATGCCCATTACGGAGTTCATATCGTGGGTTACCACAACGGTGGTCATGTTATACTCAATGGTAAGGTCGGCTATCAGTTCATCTATCAGGATGGATGTTTTAGGGTCGAGGCCCGAGTTAGGCTCATCCACAAACAAAAACTTAGGCTCCATAGAAATAGCGCGGGCAATACCCACACGCTTTTTCATACCGCCTGATAGTTCTGAAGGGTAAAGTTTGTTACGCCCTTTAAGGTTAACACGTTCCAGGCAAAAGTTGGCGCGGTCGCGTTTCTCGCTGATAGACTGGGTGGTGAACAGGTTAAGCGGGAACATAATGTTCTCCTCAACCGTCATGCTGTCAAACAAAGCCGAGTTCTGGAAAAGCATCCCTATTTGGGTACGTATGGGTACACGCTGCTCAAAATCCATTTCAGTAAAGTTCTCCCCTTCAAAAAACACCTGGCCTTTGGTGGGTTCATGCAAACCCACGATACATTTAAGCATGGTGGTTTTACCCGAGCCCGAACCACCGATGATCAGGTTGTTCTTCCCGGTTTGAAAGGTGGCCGATATACCTTTTAATACCTCGTTCTCGCCAAAGGTCTTGTAAATGTCCTTAACTTCAATCATAGCATTAAACGGGTAATAACGAGGTCGGCAAATAAGATCATTACGCAGCTGTACACCACACCACGTGTGGCCGACTGGCCTACCTCAAGCGCGCCGCCCGAGGTATAAAAGCCCTGGTAAGAACATATAGAAGCAATAAGGAACCCAAATACTACCGCTTTTACCAGCGCCACGCGTATGGTAAGCCCGTCGAAGCCATCAACCACACCGGCAACATAATCGGCAGGGGTAATTTCACTTCCGGCAAGGCAGGCAATATAACCACCGGTAATACCCAGGCAGATAGACATGATCACCAGCACCGGAACCATACTTACGCCCGCGATAATCTTGGGCGAAATTAAATAACCGGGAGCGTTAACCCCCATAATTTCCAGGGCGTCTATCTGTTCGGTCACGCGCATGGTACCTATCTGCGAAGCGAAGTTTGAACCTACCCTGCCCGCCAGTACCAATGAGGATATGGTGGGGCTAAACTCCAGGATATTGGAGTCGCGGGATATTTTACCGGCAATACTCAGCGGCACCAGCGGGCTGGCCAGCTGAAAGGCTACCTGTATGGTAGTAGCCGCGCCAATAAATACAGAGATAATGGCGATAATCCCTAATGAACCTATCCCTACCGATACCATTTCTCGCATCACTTCGGCCCAGTACACCTTAAATTTTTCCGGCCGTTTAAAGCTTAAGCGCAGCAGCAGGATATATTTTCCGAAACTTGTGAACATAAATAGTGTAAAATTCTGCTAAAAATACATTTTTTAATTTAAGCTTTACAGCTTATGGGTAATTGCTTTACCTTGATCGCTAAATATTATTGTATGAAAAACGCACTTATTACCGGTGCCACCAAAGGCATAGGCCGGGCCGTTTCCATCGCATTTGCTAAACAAGGAATAAACCTCTCAATTTGTTCTCGCAACCAGCAAGAATTATCAGATTTTACCGCTGAGTTACAACAACTGAACCCACAGATAAAGGTTTACGGCACCGTTGCCGACTGCAGCAAGCCCGATGAACTGAAAAATTTTGCCGTTTTCACCGAGAAAAATATGGGTTTCGTCGACATTATAGTGAATAATGTGGGGATGTACAGGCATGTTTCCATACTTAATGACAACGACGACAGCTTCGAAAAACAGATAGCTACCAACCTGATGCCTGCCTATGAACTATACCGTTTCTTCGGTAAACGGATGGTTTCCGTCGGTAAAGGGCATATTTTCAATATATGCTCTGTAGCAGGTATTAACCCCATAGCAGAGGCCGGTATGTACAGTGTAACCAAATACGCTTTGCTGGGTCTTAATAAGGTAATGAGGCTCGAAATGCAGCAGCACGGTGTAAAAGTCACCGCTATCATCCCGGGCTCAACATTAACAGATTCGTGGAAAGGCATAACGGTTAACCCCGATAACATGGTACTCCCCGAAGATGTGGCATCAGTAATAACCAACATACTCAGTATGAGCGCCGGTGCCAATGTTGACGAAGTGATGATTAAACCTGCACCGGGCCAGCTATAAAAAAATATATTCCCTGTAAGAAGTCTCCCCTATTGGGGGAGATTTAGAGGGGGCCCACTTAACAACTAAATAAAATGGAAAAGAAACTTTATCGCGACGAACAACACAAAGCCATTGGTGGGGTTTGCGCAGGCCTGGCAGAGTACTTTAATGTAGATGTATCTATTATAAGATTAGTATTTGTTTTGGCCCTGGTATTAAAAGGTGTAGGTGTTGTGCCCTACATTATCTTATGGATCGTTTTACCTAAAAAACCCTTTGGCTACCGCGATCCGTTTAAGCCCGGCGTAAACCCAATGCCCGGTTATGATAACCGCTACCACCAACCCTATGGCGATATAAAGGTTGATTATACCGTACCCCCGGTAAACCAGCCCGGCCAGCCTTTTATGTACCCTACCCCTAAACGCTCAAACGCGGGCGCTATCTTCGGTGTGGTACTTATAGCCTTAGGCTCCATTTTCCTGATCGATAACCTCAACTGGTTCCCTGATATTGATTTTGAAAGAGTTTGGCCGGTTATACTGGTATTGTTGGGTATCACCATTATCTTTAGCGGTAAAAAGAAACCCTGGACACAGCCCGACGCTTATCAGCAGGATAAAAAGGAAGCGGACTTTACCGCCCCGGCACAGCCTGAAAGCACTGAAGATAAACAACACAATGATAACAACACCTCAACACTATAAGCCATGAGAAGCGATAAACTGGTACCGGGCCTTATCCTGGTAGGCATAGGAGTAATATTCCTGTTAGATAATTATAATGTAATTGATTTTCACTGGGGTAACCTGTGGCACCTGTGGCCCATATTCCTCATCATGATAGGGGTAAACCTTGTATTTGCCAATAACAAAACGCCTTGGGCCAGCGCCCTTAAAATAGGTGTGGTAGTATTAGGTTTCGGGCTGCTCATCTTCGGCCACTTTGAAAACAACTGGTTCTCGCCCTTTAACCGCCACTGGAGCTTTAATGATAGAGGCTGGCACCGTAACGATAACTTTGATAAAGATGATGATAATGACGACGACGATAACGACAGCGACAGTACCACCATTAGAAAAGTGCAGGGCAGCAGCAATTATACCGAAGCCTTTAAACCCGGCACTGCCGAAGCACGCCTGGAGATAAACGGAGGCGGTACCGAGTATATCCTTAAAGATACCACCGCGCAGTTGTTTGAAGCCAGCACTAAAGAGTTTTTAAACCGCTTTTTATATACCAACCACATGGAAGGTAATACCCCGGTGCTGGAACTGCGTATGAAAGATAAAAAAGGCCATATACAGTGGGATAGCGATAACACCAACTCTGCTACCATTAAGCTGAACACCAAACCGGTGTGGAACATTAACGTAAAAGCAGGCGCTACCAAGGTTGATTTTGACCTATCAGCCTTTAGGGTACGCAACCTTACCGTAAATGGTGGTGCAGGCTCTTTTGAAGTAAAAATGGGCATGCCGGTTAGTGCTACCCGTGTAGAGGTATCAACCGGCGTATCTGAGGTAGATATTAAAGTACCCAATGCCGCGGCAGTACAGATCACTACCAGCACCGGCCTGTCATCAGACAGTTTCCCAGGCTTTACCGATAAAGGCAACAGCCGTTATGAAACCCCCGGTTTTGAAAACGCCCCTAACAAAATGTACATTGTTATGAAAGGCGGCCTGTCAGACTTTAAAGTTAGCCGTTACTAATTACAGTTTTTTCCAAAAGCGTCCCCGCCGGTTTGGCGGGGACGCTTTTGTTTATGGCCGACTCACCCGGTCTGCGCTACGCTGGACCATCCTCTCTGCTGCAGGCAACAGAGAGGATAATGAAGAAGTTTTTCACCCTCTTTGCTGCTTGCAGCAGAGAGGGTCGACGAGCGAATGCGACGTCGGGGTGAGTCAACGGCGAAGCTTTTTTTACGTAATTTTGATACCATGCAAACCGGCAACTCTTCCGATCCGTCCGAAAGCGATAGCTACATCCTGGTGATTGACGGCAAGCCACAGGGCCCTTTTACCATTGCCGAATTGCGGCGGCATCAGATAAAACCTACCGACTTTGTTAAAACGCCCGGCATGATTGATTATAAGGAGGCGCATGAGCTGCCATCGCTAAGAGCGTTGTTCGGCTTTGCGCGCAGGCCGCTGCCGCTGCAATATTTTGGCAGTTTTGACCAGCGCGCCATTGCAGCCGCTATCGACTGGCTGCTCGTATTCGGGATTTTCGTTTTCGCAGCCTTCGCGGTGATGCTGCTGCTCTATTTGATCATTCCCGGCGATGAGCACCGCGAAACCCGCCTGGCCATTACTATTGGGATTGTGGCCCTAACCCCCATCGCTAAATTCATCTACAGTGTAAAAGCCGAAAGCGGCCCAAAACAGGGTACGCTGGGCAAACAGCTCATGCGCATAAAGGTATGCGATATGTACGGCGACCCTGTTACTACCAACCGCTCCCTCACCCGCAACGCGGCCAAACTGGCCTCAGTGGCTATCCTGTTTACCGGCTACCTGCTATGCTTCTTTAACAAAAAACAACAATGCCTGCACGATATGATGGCCGACACCCTGATGGTTAAAGACCGGTTAGATATTTGATTTTAGATTGACGATTTTAGATTTTATATTGATGGGGATGATTAATTAATTTGCTAAAAATATTAGTAAATTGTTTTGGGGTGTTTTATATTTGCCTAATAAATGTAACGCCCATGACCACTACCGAGCAACTAAGCAACGAGCGCCTGCAACTCCTGTGCGAAGCATTGGAATTGCTGGAAGACATGAAGATAAAAATGGCCCTTTTTGAGCGCCAGTATTACAGCAAGCTCAAAGCCAAAGCGGGTAAGGTGGTAGGGGTTGACCAATGCGATCACTCATTATCGTCGGATGTGGTATCGAAATAACCAGCATCAGCTTATTGCTTTATTTCATTCTGATAAAATGAGCATTACGCTCAGAGCACTCCAAAATCAATGGTGTAACCATTTTTCAGATGAACAATTAAAGTACTTTAATGCATTATATTTGTTGCATTAATACCTGTATGTTAAAATTTCCCGATCCTCCTAAGCGCTATTTATGCAACTTGTGTCTTTAAAGCAACACCTGCGTAAAGAGGTAGCTTATCCATGCAGGTATCACCATGATCGTTTGCTTAAAACCGTAAGCGTACAATTTTTACTGATATTTATCTTTCTGCTCCTGTTTAGGCCATTCGGTGTGTATGAGCCTGAGCATAAATTTAATTACCTGTTCATCTGCGGCCTGCATGCGCTATCGCCCGCGCTGATCGTATATGTTTATTTTGCCGGCTTAGGCCATGTGAGGTCGAGAGCCGTAAAGTCAGCTTTGTGGAGTTCGGGGCAGGAATATATGCACCTGGCGGTTATTTTTCTGATTACCGGTATCATGAGCTTTTTTTTGAGGAGCATCATTTACAATAACGCGGATAACTGGTCATGGCGGTACTTGTGGGAAGAAATACGGAACTGTTACCTTGCCGGCGTACTCTTATATTTTTTGCTGCTGTTTGCCGGCTCGCATTTCCGCTCGTCCAGGTCAATCAAAGCGAATGATACGGATATACCTGCTATCATTCCCTTGCCGTCGGGTACAGATACCACCACAACCAGGCTGCATATTAAAACCCAGGTACAGCAAGACGACTTTTACATGGATCCGGCGCAGCTGCTGTTCGCCAGGGCCGACGGTAATTATATTGAACTCACAATGCTATCCGGCGAACAGGTACATACAGAACTGAAAAGGATATCACTTAAACAGTTTGAAGCGCAATTAACCCCATATCCCTTTTTATTCAGATGCCACCGGGCATACCTCGTGAACCTGCACCAGATCAGAAAGGTATCAGGCAACGCTCAGGGGTATACTGTTTTGCTGCACATGACAGCGCAAAGCGTACCTGTATCAAGAACGCAATTACCGTTATTTAATCATCAATACGAGCAACTGGCAGGTATTGCCCTTGCTTAGGTTGTTACTCGTCACAATAGCTTGCTATTGGTCACAATGGGCTTTTTTTGCACGTATTGCTGCCGTAGGTTTGCCATCTCTTCCACACATCAAGGTGCTATAACAGGCCTGGATGCCGCGGAAATAAGATCGCTTAAACTTATACCATGACTGCACTTCATCCATCCCCTACAGTTTCCAGGAACGCTACTGAAAAGCTTTATTATATTGACCATATCAGGGTAATACTCACTATTCTCGTGATACTGCACCATGCCTGTGTAATGTATGGCGCTTCGGGCGGATGGTATTATAAAGAGCCTACTGCTATCGCAGGGGCATTAATACCGCTCACGGTATTCGTCAGTACCAATCAATCTTTTTTCATGGGCTTTTTCTTTTTGTTGGCAGCTTTTTTCAGCTACTCTTCCTACCAGCGAAAAGGCGCTAAAAAGTTCCTGACCGACCGCTTGCTGCGGCTGGGGCTACCATTGCTTTTTTATTCGTTCATTTTCTCGCCTTTTGTATCTTTCCTTATACACAGGTTTGTACGCGGGCATCATGTCAGCTACCTAAAATACCTGAGTTTGTATGACGACTGGATAGATTTTGGTGTACTATGGTTTGTAGCTGCATTGCTGATATTTACCCTCGTTTATATAGCTTACCAAAAGCTTTTTGCTAAACAGATAAGCAGCCAAACAGCCATCCCCGGCCCATGGGCCATTATACTTGTGGCATTAGGTACGGGATTGATCAGCTTTTTAGTTCGCATCCTGTTCCCGGTGGGCTGGGTGCTTAAGCCTTTGGGCTTTCAACCGGGGCATTTTACCCAGTATATCATGCTGTTTATTATTGGCTTGCTGGCAGCAAAAAACAACTGGCTGGCGCAGCTCTCCTACCGTACAGGAAAACGTATGCGCGGCACCGCATTAATATTATTGTTGTTCTTCCCTGTATTTTATGTTATTAGGGTAAAGTTTGGGTTTCCGATCACCTGGTATTCCGGCGGGTTCAATGGCCTGTCTTTGCTCTATTCTTTATGGGAACAATGCATTGGGTTTTGTATTATCACCGCGTTTTTAGGTATTGGCAAGCAGCGTTGGAACAAAACAACAGTCACATCCGTATTTCTATCCCGCCGGGCGTTTGCTGTTTACATTCTACATCCACTGGCGCTGGTTGCCCTGGCTATCATATTCCGCTCCTGGAATGTTGATCCGGCCATAAAATTATTGGTAGTAGCCCCGGCAGCCGTCTTTTTGAGTTACCTGATAGCGACAATTGTTTTATGGATACCACTGGTAAAACGAATTGTTTAGGCAATAACAAATATGCGAAAAAGTTATTGTTGGCTATTTGTTCCGCAGCGGAACAACATATAGCTTTTTGGTACTATAAAGCTGGTTTATGCTGTTCCAAAAGCGTTCCACCCGGAACGCTTTTGGGTAAATCAACAACGCCTGATAACCGGGTACTTACAATTTTTAATTAAAGTAAGGTGGCGCAATTATGTCAGTCGCAAGTAATTGATTATTAAATTTTTCCGCTTGTCTTATATTACTATATTACTTATACGGAACGGAATTACCCATCATTTTTGAGAAGCATTTTATAGGAGCTAAACTCCATGGCTTATCCGCGTTTGTAACCGCCAACCGGTAGGCTATCAGCTATACACGGCGAGGCAGTTTTTTAACTAAATAAAAAGGGTTGCCCTATGTGCGGACAACCCTTTTTATTTAACGCTTAAGCTTGCTTAATGGATCCCCATAAACAGGCGGCTCCAGCGTATCTTATGGAAGAATGACGCGTTATCGTCCCAGCTCATCCATACGAATAAGGCCTTGCCTACAATATGGTCTTCTGGTACAAAACCCCAATAGCGAGAGTCCAGGGAGTCGTGGCGGTTATCACCCATCATCCAGTAATAGTTCATTTTAAAGGTATAGGTAGTGGCTTCCTTATCGTTGATAAACACCTTGCCATTCTCTATACGCAGCTTGTTGCCCTCGTACACCTCAATAGCGCGGCCATAAACAGGCAGGGTAAGGCTGTCGAGCTTAACCGTCCAACCTTTTTTGGGAATGATGATTGGTCCGTAGTTGTCAACATTCCAGTCAAAGTCCTTATACTTAGGGCTTAACTTATATTTTGGATATGCCGCAGGGAATACCGGGTTAAAGGGATCGGCTTTGCCGGGTTGTTTAATATTAGGCGTAATAGACTTTACGTTTGAATATCCCTTCAAAGCGGCGGCGGCGGCCTTGGTCATGGTAGGTACCGGGTTCGAGGGGTCGTAGATAGATACCTGCAGATCGGCCAGTACATCGGGGTTAAGGTCTACTCCTGTGGTGGTAACCGTATAATCGGTTTGTTCACCCGGAGGGTTTGGCGCGGCCTTGCCATTCACATATACCTGCGCGTTAATGATGCGCAGGGTATCGCCCGGGGCGCCCTGGCAGCGTTTAATGTAGTTCTCCCGTTTATCAACCGGCCTATAATAAGGCGAATCGGCCTCCATAGGGTAGTTAAATACCACTACATCGCCTTTTTTTACCTCACTTAAACCTGGCAGGCGGTAGTAAGGTAGTTTTATGCCATCCCAGTAGGCTTTGGTACCAATAATGGGCATGGTATGGTGCGCAAACGGGAAAGCAATGGGCGTCATTGGCGTACGTGCGCCATAGTTCACCTTGCTCACAAACAGGAAATCGCCAACCAGCAGCGAGCGCTCCATTGAGGGGGTGGGTATGGTATAGGCCTCTATAAAAAGCGTACGGATCAATGTAGCGGCCACCACCGCGAAAATGATGGCTTCGGTCCACTCCCTGCGGGTGCTTTTCTTTTTGGTTTTATCCTTATTTCTTTTCCAGAATTTCCAGTTCATGTATATATAGGTTGTGCGGTAAAGCTTCTATTTATTAAAATCAAACATTTCCTCAATAGCGTGGAAGCCCTTTTTGTCTTTTATCCATTCGGCGGCCAATACGGCGCCCAGGGCAAAACCGTTGCGGTTATGGGCAGTATGCTTAAACTCAAGGGTATCTACTTCAGAATCGTAAATTACGGTGTGTGTACCGGGTACGTTCTCGATCCGCAAGGATTCGATCAGCACTTCTTCCGGGGCAACAGTTTCGTTATCGGGCTGGCTATCGCTTATCAAAACGTTTTTCCATTGGTTTTTGGCATCCAGACTATCAATAATGCCTTCGGCTATAGTAATGGCTGTACCACTTGGCGAATCAAGCTTTTGCGTATGGTGTATCTCCTCTACCTGTACTTCATAATATGGGTAATTGTTCATGATACGGGCCAGTAACCGGTTCACATGAAAGAATATGTTTACACCCACACTAAAATTGGTACCATATATCATGGATGCGTTGTGCTCAGCGCATTGTTCCTTTATCTGCCCCATCTCGTTGTGCCAGCCTGTGGTGCCTACTACAATAGGGACACCTGCTTTAAAAGAAAGCTCAATATTGCTTAACACGGTTGATGGCGTGCTGAACTCAATAGCTACATCGGCCTGCTGCAGGTTATCAGCAGTAAGCTCATGCAGGTTATCCTTATCAATCTTCAGGACAATATCGTGCTTGCGGTCAAGGGCGATCTGTTCGATCATATTACCCATTTTGCCGTAGCCTAAAAGTGCTATTTTCATCGGTTTACGGTGTGTTTAAAGGGCAAATGTAACTTTTATCCCTGGAATATAAGAACCCACTCCAGACGAAGCGAAAACCGGCTGATTAATCAACGCCGGCATCATTTTAAATGACAAGTTATCATCAACCGTGTAAGACTGAATAAACTTAGCCTCAATATAAGCCTCAATGGTTTGTACACCCCATACCAGTAACACGCTCAGTATACTGATCTGGAAGTTACGCTGGTAGTTGCTTGAGGCTTCCTGCGTTTGGGTGGCGTTGGCGTTAATATATAGGTTATATTCCTTCTGATATTTAATATAGTCGCTGTAATATAACTGCCCGGGCTGGGGTATGCCGCCTGTATTTTTAATGCGGGTAAGCGCCAGGAACATCTTGTATTTTTTCTGGTTATCTACTATGGAATAACCTAAAGCGCCAAGGCCCGCGTATATGGCAGGCACTTTCCACCAGGCGCCTTTTTTGTTATACAACTGGCCCCAGCCGGGAATAATAAGCGACCGTTTTACAGCCAAACTGGGGCTGTGCGTACTATCCGGATGGTAAGTAGGTTGCTTTTTTATTTTAGGGATAAATACCTTTGGAGCCTCGGCCGTTTTCTTTACCGTATCAGCATTAACTTTTGCAGATACAGTATCGGGTGTTTGCGCCATGGCCAGGGTTACCCAACCCAGGAAAAATACAGCAGCTAAGAGTCTTTTAATCATGATGTTGGTTTACCAATCCAGCATTTCCAGTATTCGGCCCAGATCGTCTTCGGATAAGAACGGGATTTCTATACTTCCATTGCCCTGCGCGTTAACTTTAAGGCGCACCTTGGTACTAAACTTTGATGCCAGGTCGTCCTCTATCTTTTTCAGCTGGTAAGATAACTCTTCGGGCTGTTTACCTTCCTTCTTAACAGGGGCCTTTTGTATCTCGCGTACCAGTTCTTCCGCCTTGCGTACGGACAACTCATTCTTGATGATCTGCTGGTGGATGTACAATTGCGCGGCAGGGTCTTCAACAGCCAATAAAGCTTTTGCATGGCCCATGCTGATCTCGTTATCGCGCAGCGATGCCTGTATGCTTGGAGGTAGTTTTAACAAGCGCAGGTAGTTGGTTACGGTAGACCGGTTTTTGCTCACGCGGTCGCCCAATTCTTCCTGCTTCAGGCTACACTCATCTATCATCCGCTGAAAGCTTAGCGCTACCTCTATGGCATTCAGGTTTTCGCGCTGGATGTTCTCTATCAGCGCCATCTCCAGCATTTGCTGGTCGTTGGCGGTGCGTACGTAAGCAGGTATCTGGCTTAAACCTGCCAGTTTAGATGCACGCAACCTGCGCTCGCCTGATATGAGCTGGTAAGCATGCGCGCTTACTTTGCGTACAGTGATGGGCTGTATAAGTCCCTGTAATTTTATAGATGCTGACAGGTCGGCCAGGGCCTGCTCATCAAACTCAGTACGTGGCTGAAAAGGGTTAACCTCTATCTCGCTGATCTTGATTTCGCTGATAGAGCCCAGGCTATCCACCTCAGATACCGGGCGCGAAACGCTCGGCCTGTTTTCATTATTTTTATTAGGAAGTACGCTCGGGGTATCGTTCAATAAGGCGCTTAAGCCTTTACCCAAAGCGTTTCTTTTTTCTGTACTCATAAATTAAATTAAGCGGTTACGGTGTTAGCCATTTCCTCGTCCTTAACCAAACCGTTTTTGCGGATAATTTCGCGTGCCAGGTTAAGGTAGTTTACAGCGCCCTTGCAGTTGGCATCATGCATAATTACGGATACACCAAAGCTTGGCGCCTCACTTAGGCGGGTATTGCGCTGTATAATGGTATCAAACACCATATCTTCAAAGTGCGTACGCACCTCATCAACCACCTGGTTTGACAGGCGAAGCCTTACATCATACATCGTAAGCAGTATACCTTCTATAGCCAACTGGGTATTAAGGCGCGACTGTACAATCTTGATCGTATTTAACAGCTTACCCAAACCTTCCAATGCGAAGTACTCGCATTGTACCGGTATGATCACCGAATCCGCAGCCGTAAGGGCATTAATAGTGATGAGGCCCAATGATGGCGAGCAATCGATGATGATAAAATCATACTCGTCGCGTACACTATCCAACACGGCTTTCATTTTATACTCCCGGCTTTCCAGATTGATCATCTCTATCTCGGCCCCTACCAGGTCAATATGCGCGGGTAAAAGGTCAAGGTTCGGCGTATCTGTCTTCTGTATAGCATCATGCGGGTTAATATCATTGATGATGCACTCGTATATACTGTTCTTAATATTGCGTGGATCAAAACCAATACCCGATGTGGAGTTAGCTTGTGGGTCGGCATCAACAAGCAGGGTCTTAAATTCCAATACGGCTAAACTCGCTGCAAGGTTAATTGACGATGTAGTTTTCCCCACGCCACCTTTCTGATTGGCTAAAGCAATAATTTTACTCATTCTATATCTCCCAAAAAATTGTAACTGCGGTTTATTATCAACGCAAAACAGAAACAGAAATTTCTATGTTTGTACTGTTTTTTTATCCGCCGCTAAAGATACGGATTTAAACAATTGAGAAATTAACAGTTTTGCCAACTTACAAACATTTAGTGAGGTTGAGAGATTAAAGATTAAGAACAGAGATTAGGACTTCATCTAATTGATTTACAAGACTTAAGCCTATTTTTAATACTCACACAAACTAATCTCCAATCACAAACCTCTATTCTCTAACATATCATGGTCACCATCATAGCATCAACCAACCGCCCCGGAAGCTCCACGCTTAAATTGTCCGAATATTACCAGCGGCAACTGGCCGGCAAGGGACTTGAAACTAACCTGTTCTCGTTGATGGACCTCCCGGCCAACCTGATACAAACCGACCTGTACGGCAAGCGCAGCGAGGAATTTGCCACCATACAGCAAATGGTTAGCGCGACAGAAAAGTTCTTGTTTGTGATACCCGAATATAATGGCAGTTTCCCCGGTGTACTAAAGGTTTTTGTGGATGCTTGTAGCTTCCCCGAAAGCTTTTACGATAAAAAGGCGGCGCTTGTGGGCCTATCATCAGGCAAGTATGGTAACATCCGCGGAATTGACCATTTTACGGGTGTGTGCCATTATTTGAACCTGCACGTTATGCCCTTGAAAATACATATTGCCGGTATACGCGGCGAGATGAATACTGAAGGCGACCTGATAAAAGAGGACACTATTAAGTACACCAACGAACAAATGGATAAGTTTATCAGGTTCTGATAATAAAATTTATTGTGTTTATACGGATGGTTAATTATATTGTAGCCGCCAATTATCACAATGAAACACCTATTATTTTTTTTAACCGCATTACTCTTTATTTCTTTTTCGGCTTTTGCACAAAGTAATTATCAACCGGGATATTATATTTCCCTAAAAGGCGACACCGTACGTGGCTCTGTTGATTACAGGGAGTGGAGCACAAACCCTGAAAGCATAAATTTTAAAGGGGCCGGCAATAATGCCGCCACACAACGCCTGTTACCTGCATCAGTACGTTCGATATGCATAAAAAATATAGATTATTATCAAAGTTACAGCGGTAACGTTAGCGCCGATGTATTGGGTAATACCAATGGCAGGGATACTTCTTTTACCACAAAAAGTATTTTTCTGAAAAGCATCATAAACGGCGATAAACTCAACCTTTATGAATACCGCGACGCGGATAAAACGAGGTATTTCGTCGCGGCAAACGGCCAGGAAATAACTGAACTCATTTATCGTTCATACCAGTTAAACGACCAAAGCATTGACGAGCGCACCTATCGCAAACAGTTGAGTATCATTGCCGCTAATAACAACAAACTAAACAGCGAGGTAAATAACCATATACAAAGAACAGAATATAACGCAGATGCTTTGACAAGATTGGTTAAAGAAATAAATACTAATAACATCAGCCTATCCGCTAACATCAATACCGGCCGGAAATCTGCTTATTTTTTTGCAGGCACCGGCGTCAATATAATTATGTTCCGCACGGATGGTGGAGTAACAACCGCGGGAGCACCTAATAAGACCTCTGTGCTTCCGGTCATTACAGGCGGATTAAACGTGTATCCAAACCCACATACCCGCCAGTTAGCGCTTAGGGTAGAAACGGGAGTAGGTATAGGCCGCTATTCCGCAGCCTATACAAGTAAGGTATCACCCTACAACGATGCGGTTTTTAACTTCACCGAGGTTAACTTTTTTCTTGCCCCGCAGATACTCTACAATGTTTATAACCAAAACAATTTTAAATTTTTTATAGGTGCAGGCTTGCAGGCAAGCCTTATTAATTACACTAATAAAGCGTTCCGTAACGCTGATGGCTCACCCAGTACATTGAGTTACCAGCCCTTTGGGTTGTTTATAAAAACCGCTACTGCCAGCCTTTTTAAAGCGGGCATACTCATCAGAAATAAAATCGAATTAAACGCAGGCTATCTTACCGAAAGTGATATTTGTAAAGACCCTTATTACCGTATAACAGCTACAGGTGTACAGATAGGCATCAACTATCATTTTGAATAGCCATTAACGAATGACAAGCACCCAACCTTTTAACTTAGAGGTTCCGTTTTTCAGATCGATCACGTAATAATAAGTTCCGGTTGGCAGATCGGCACCGTTACGCCTGCCATCCCATGGCTTACTATAACCACGGCTAAAGAATACCTGCTGCCCGTTACGGTCATATACCGAAAGTTCACTTTCCGGATAGGTGATCAGTGCCTCTATATTCCAAAGGTCATTTATACCATCATTATTGGGCGAGAAGCTGTTAGATACAACTATCTTTTTGTACACCCGCACAAATACCTGGCTGGTAGCCAAATCGCAATTATTGGCGGAGTTTACGGTAAGTGTATAGGTAACATCATCCGTGGGGCTTGCCAATGGTGTAAGGCTATACGGGTCATCTAACGAAGAAGCCGGGCTCCAGCTATAGTTACCAACGCTGCCGCCGGCAGCACCATTGAGCCTTACCGATTGCCCTTCAAAAATTACTTTATCGCTGCCAGCGTCAGCCTCGGGCAGAGGCTTTACAACAATATCCACGCCCGCGGTACCCTTACAGCCCTGCGCGTTTGTAACCGTAACAGTATAATGCGTATTTACCAGAGGCGTTGCCACAGGGTTGGCAATATCCGGATCGGAAAGGCCTGTAGACGGCTCCCATTTGTAACTGTTTGCCGTAACCGAAGTGGCCGTTAGTTGTGTGCTGCTGCCTTTGCAAACTGCACTCATAGCAGTACTGGCGGTTACCACCGGCCGGGCATTAACGTTTACAGTAACCGGCAATATAGTGGAACACCCTGCCGCCGATATCACCTTTACATGATACAAACCAGCGTTGGCCATATCTATATTCGGTATAACCACTGGGTTTTGAGAAGTTGGTGGTAAGTTGGGGCCCGTCCATTCATAAGTAGTACCACCACTGGCAGATAAGGTTAATACATCTCCCTGGCAAACAGTTTGCGGCTGTAAAGCTGCAGGGCTGGGCACAGCATTGATATTAATGCTGACAGCGTTTGAATATACCCTGCAATTTTGTGTGGACAGGTTTCCGGCTTTCGCAACACCTAATCTGTATTGATATACCCCTGCAGCTGAGCCTGCCGGGAATTTCCTGGTAAGAGCAGGCGTTGGTTCACTGATATCTACCCAACCCGCGCCGTTAATATTTTGTTGCCACACAAAATCATAGCCGGATGGTGGCACTGCCTTAATGGTATAGCTTCCATCTACATCGGCACACTGGTTTTTGGGCGCGCCTGATGCATCTGTTGAAAAGCCTATCGGTACAACATCAGGTATACAAGGCCTGAAAGCGATATCATCCATCACGAAATCATTACCCTTGCCGCCTGGTGCATTATTGATCATTTTTACTATTACAGCATTTACTCCTGCCCGAGTGGTAAAAAACACGCCATATTTCTGCCATCCGGCAGGATCAGTGGTTTCAGGAATTTCTATAGGAGGCGATTGCTTGATAATATCACCGGTAAGTGTAGTAATTACAAACGTGATTTTAGGCTTTATATAATCAATTAAGTCCGGCCTTACCACGTTGAGTATATAGGCCGAGAATTCATAGGTAGTATTTTCACACAATACGCCAACATTGGTACCATCAGCGGTGGTTGCTTTTGAAAAAAATTCCTTGTTAGCAATATTATCGGCATTTACTACCATCATATAACCATCATTACCGGTATGGTCTTTCATTATGCTATTCCAGGTATTACCATAACAGCCTATTACTGATTTCGCTACGCCGTACTCTCCATCCTGCGGGCAAACAGCCGTAACATATTTATAATCGGTAGTGGGAAATTTAGGCGTATTGCCCGATCCGAAATCAAAGATAAAAACCGGGTCGCCCAGGCTGCCTGTACATACCTGCGCATACGCTTTGCAGCTGAACGCGACAATCAAGAAAACTAACAGCCTAAGTTTAAATTGCATGGAGATGCTCAAATATAAAACAATTGAGTACTTTTTTAATATTTGAAGTAGGTTGATAACCAAACAATAGCCTAACGTTCAGGTTAGTTATTTAATTAACCCGTCTAAAGTGAAACTATCTTCAACCATTATAACTATAGCTTTTCTTGCCTTTGGCTGCCAGCAGAAAAAGCCTGATCCGGCTAAAGCCGATACAGTAAAAACCCGGGAGCAGCATGTACAATTGCCTTCACCCTATGCTACCGAGGCCGTTAAAAATTATTGCAAGGTAATTGGCTGGCCGGCTGGCAAAACGCCCATGGCCCCTGCTGGCTTTAAAGTAAGCCTGCTGGCAGACACGTTGAAAAACCCGCGTAATATATATGTAGCCGCCAACGGCGATATTTTTGTTGCCGAAGCTAACACCGAGGCACGCGGTGTTAAAAAGTTGGGTGCTAAAATACTGGGCATATCCAAATCGCAGAACCTGGGGAAAAGTGCCAACCGCATTACTTTGCTGCGCGATACTAATGGAGATGGTAAAATAGACCACCGCAGTGTATTCTTGGAAAACCTTAACCAGCCATATGGAATGCTGATAATAGGCAATCACTTTTATGTAGCCAATACGGATGGCTTATGGAGATACTATTACCAGCCCGGGCAGGTTAAAATTACTTCGCCGGGAAAGATGATAGTATCTTTACCCGCTGGTGGTTACAACAACCATTGGACCAGAAATATTATTGCCAATGCTGATGGGAGCAAAATTTTCATAGCCGTAGGTTCGGGTACAAACGTTGCTGAACATGGCCTGGAGGTGGAGAAAAGGCGTGCCAACATCTTAGAGATCAATACCGATGGCAGCGGCGAGCGTATTTATGCGTCGGGCCTGCGCAACCCTGCCGGAATGGACCTCCAGCCGGAAACACGTACACTTTATACCGTAGTGAATGAAAGGGATAACCTGGGTGATGAACTGGTGCCCGATTATTTTACCAGCGTGAAGCCGGGCGGCTTTTACGGATGGCCCTGGGCCTATTTTGGTCAGCACGAAGATCCGCGACTAAAAGTAAAGCGCCCTGATATGGTAAAAAAGACCATCACCCCCGATATTTCGCTTGGAGCGCATACGGCTTCGCTGGGTCTAAAATTTTATAATGGCAACAAATTCCCCGCCCGCTACATAAACGGCGCTTTTATAGGTCAGCACGGCTCCTGGAACCGTTCGGTATTGTCAGGTTACAAGGTAGTATTTGTACCTTTTGACAATGGCAAAATAAGCGGCCCGCCTGAAGATTTTTTAACCGGCTTTATAGCCAACCTGGATAAGAAAGAGGTTTTTGGCAGGCCAGTAGGCGTAGCGGTTACTAAAGACGGCGCATTGCTGGTTGCAGATGATACCAGCAACCGCATCTGGCGTATCAGCTCTAATTAAATCCCTGCCAACAAGAACTTTTTAGTTAGCTTAGCGGCACATGAAAAAACATGTTCAGGCTATATTATTTTTTCTGGCCGCCCATCTAACGTTATCGGCACAAACGGTAAAATCGCCTGAGCCTGACACCACACGCCGGTTAGCGCCGGTTACTGTGCATGGTTATTTGAGCCAGCGTCCGGCTATTATTATACCTGCGTCTGTTAGCGTGTTGGGCACACCGCAGCTTAGGCTTCAGCCTGATAATTCATTTGTTACCGCCCTCAACACTCTGCCAGGCCTTAGGGCAGAGGAACGCTCGCCGGGCAGCTACCGGCTTAGCATAAGAGGTAGTCTGCTCCGCTCTCCCTTCGGCATACGCGACGTAAAAATATATTTTGATGACATCCCGCTTACCGATGCCGGCGGGAACACTTATCTTAATGCCATAGATATCGCAAACATCAGGCATATCGAGATACTTAAAGGGCCCGACGGCAGCTTGTTCGGGGCAAACTCGGGAGGAGTAGTTTTATTAAATACTGTTAACCGTGCTGACAGCAGCTTTTTAAACGCCGGTATGAATGGTGGCTCTTACGGATTGTTTCATCAAAAAGTATCATTACAAAAGGTAGCCGGTAATAACCGGTTTAGTTTTAATCAATCCTACCAAAATTATGATGGGTACAGGCAAAACAGCCGCATGCACCGCCTCTATCTGCAAGCCTCGGATACCTACCGCTATGCCAGTAACAGCGAATTAAAGGCCACAGCCTTGTATGCCGATCTGGATTACCAAACACCCGGCGGGCTAACATACAACCAAATGATGGCTGATCCCCGCTCGGCACGCCTGCCTACGGCAACCCTGCCCGGTGCCGTTGATCAGCATATTGGCATCAATACCAAGTTACTATGGGGTGGGTTGGTGAACGACGCCGCGTTAAGCAACAGGATACGCAATGTATTAGCCGTTTATGGTAACCATGTAGATTTTGCCAACCCCTTTATTACCAATTATGAACAACGGGCAGAAAACACCTTAGGTGTACGCAGTTACTTTACCCTATCAGCCATCGCGAAGGAAAACTTCGACTGGAAACTAAACCTGGGGCTGGAATGGCAGCAAACTAATTCGCAGATCAGTAACTACGATAACAACGGAGGCGAAAAAGGCGCAGTTCAGAAAATAGATAAGATCAATACCGGCCAGCATTTTTTTTTCGCGCGCTACGCTGCCGATATATTTAAACGCTTACACGCCGAAGCCACGGCCAGTATAAATTATTACGGTTACAAATTCCGTAACCTGCAACCGCTTAACGAAACAGACTTTACCAACCGCAATTTTAACGCGGTATTGATGCCCAGGATAGCACTGTCATATGAACTTACCAATAATTTCATATGGAGAGCTTCTGTTAGCCGTGGTTACTCAACGCCCACCACCGCCGAGGTTCGCCCTACAGATAATATCATCAACACCGCTTTGCAGGCACAAACCGGTTGGAATTACGAAACAGGATTCAGGCTGCGCAACTTTGATGAAAGCATGATACTTGATGCTTCTGTTTTTTATTACAAACTGCATAATGCTATTGTACGGCAACTCAACCCCAACGAAACTGAATATTACATCAACGCCGGAGGCACCAACCAGCCGGGCTTCGAGCTGGCCTTTACCGACTGGCTCATCAGGAGGAAAAACAACGGCTTTTTGCGCGGGCTCCAGGTAAATACAGCTGTCACTATAAGCCGGTTTACGTTCGGCAATTACCAGGCGGCGGGTAATAATTATTCAGGGAACCGCCTAACAGGTGTGCCACGGGAGGCGATCGTATCATCCGTACAGGCATTGCTACCTTACCAGTTAGCTGCTTTTGTGCAGCATAATTATACGTCGGGTATCCCTCTTAATGATGCCAATTCGGTATATGCCCAAAAATACCATTTGCTGCAGGCAAGGGTATCCTGGCAAACCCGGCTTAGTCCTACTATAGGTTTGGAACTCTATACCGGTGCCGATAACCTGCTGAACCAACGCTACAGTTTGGGGAACGACCTGAACGCGGTAGGCAACCGCTATTTTAATCCCGCACCTCCACGCAACTATTTTTTTGGCGCCAGTTTGCGGATATGAACCATCAAATACCCGTAACCTAACCGCACTTAGTTAATTATTGTTAATATTGAAGCGGAAACTTTTACCTTTATGGCTGGTTTGTTAATTTCGCAAACTATAGAACCTGGTGTAAGCTAAAAGAGCGCTGCTCATGGCATGCATCTAAACTCATATCTACAAGGGCACATGGAAGAATTTGAAGCAAGCGCGTCGGCAAAGAAAACCAAAACGATATATATATCTACCGTTTTTGGTATAGCTATGGTTCTATTGATGATAGGCTTGCTGGGGCTGATACTGGTACACGCCAACAACCTGTCGCGCTATGTAAAGGAAAACATTGTGCTCAACATCTTTATGGACGATTCTGCCCATGAAACCGATGTACTGCAACTGCAAAAACAACTGGACGCCAACCCTATGGTTAAACAAACCCAGTACGTGAGCAAAGAACTTGCCGCACGTAACCTGCAAAAAGACCTTGGTGAGGATTTTGTAAAGTTTTTGGGTTACAACCCATTATCGCAATCGCTGGATATTTATTTGAAAGCTGATTATGCGAACAATGCAGGTATAGATAAATTTAAGGCCGAGCTGATGAAAAACCCGCTGGTGAAGGAAGTGAAATACCAGCAGTCGTTAGTTGACCAAATGAACGCTAACATCACTTCTATCAGTTTAATTATCATCGTATTTGCCGGTATATTCGTAATACTATCTGTAGCGCTCATCAATAACACCATAAGGCTGGCTATTTATTCGCAGCGTTTCCTCATTAAATCAATGCAGTTGGTAGGGGCTACAAAGGGCTTTATACGTAAGCCTTTTCTATTGTATGGCATATGGCATGGCCTGTTAGGGGCGCTTATTGCCATTATTATACTCATCGGTACGCTGTATTTTGCCAATCAGCAAATACCTGACCTGGTGATACTCCAAAGCCCTGCCGAATTTGGTTTTGTGTTTTTAGCGGTAGTAGCTATCGGTATCTTTATATCAGGCTTCAGTACATTTCTGGCAGTTAATAAGTTTTTACGTTTAAAAATATACGATCTATACAGATAATCATTGGGTCATTGAGTCATTAAACAAGTATTCAATAATTCATTAACTCACCCTTTTCAATAATTTAATCAATGGCATTAAGAGAAACAAAAACAACAGGCAAAGCGGCAACACCTGCTGCTAAAAACACCGAAGCACCTGTGAATACTATACCAGCGCAATTTGTATTTAGTAAAGACAATTATATGTGGCTGATCATTGCCATCGCGGTGGTTGCATTTGGTTTTGTATTGATGAGTGGCACAACCGACATCTACAGCACTACCAAAATTGTGATAGCACCTATTGTAGTTTTAACCGGCTTCGGCATTGGTTTTTATGCTATATTGAAAAAGCCAGCCGCTAAGTAATGAATATTATACACGTAATAGTCCTTGCCATTATTGAGGGGCTAACCGAATTTTTGCCCGTTTCCTCTACCGGGCACATGATCATCGCATCATCTGTAATGGGCATAGCTGCCGATGATTTCGTTAAACTGTTTACTGTTGCTATACAATTAGGCGCTATCCTATCGGTCATCATATTATACTGGAAACGTTTTTTCCAATCGCTTGATTTTTACTTTAAACTTATTGTAGCATTTATACCGGCAGCCATTTTCGGTTTACTTTTCAGTAAAAAGATAGATGCTTTGTTAGAAAGCGCGCTTACTGTAGGCATCACCTTATTTATTGGCGGTATTATTTTATTATTTGTAGACAAATGGTTTAACCATGCCGATGTTAAGGAAGAGAAAGCTATTAACTACCCAACGGCCTTTAAAATAGGTTTGTTCCAGTGCCTGGCCATGATTCCGGGTACATCGCGTTCGGCAGCTACTATTGTTGGCGGCATGGCCCAAAAACTTAGCCGTAAAGCCGCTGCGGAATTTTCCTTCTTCCTGGCGGTACCCACCATGTTTGCCGCTACCGGCAAAAAGCTTTACGACTTTTACAAAGAAGGGCACCGCTTTACAGGCGAAGAAATTAAGCTTTTAGCCGTAGGTAATGCCATAGCCTTTATAGTGGCGTTATTAGCCATAAAATCATTCATCACTTTCTTAGAAAAACGGGGCTTTAAGTTATTTGGCTGGTACCGTATTCTGGTAGGTGGTATCATCATCATTCTTTATATGACCGGGCATAATCTACAGGTCATCTAATCAAAACAGGTTATATCTGACTGATTTTCTGAATTTTATTAGCGGATACTGCCACAGCAAAGTCATCATTACCAAAAACAAGGGCAATATTTGCATTACCAAATATTAAACGTACCTTTGCCCCCGATTTGGCGATGTTGCCAAATTCGTTATTTTAATTCATGAACAACCCATTTATTGAACTGGGAATCCGTCATGATATTGTTAATGCCATCTCTGAATTAGGATTTGAAAATCCTACTCCAATCCAGGAACAGTCAATCCCGGTATTGTTAACAGGCAGCAACGATTTTGTCGGATTAGCCCAAACCGGGACCGGTAAAACAGCTGCTTTTGGACTGCCGTTATTAGAACTATTAGATTTCGAAGAAAATCATCCGCAGGCGCTTGTTTTATGCCCAACTCGTGAACTTTGTTTACAGATCACGAACGACATTAATAACTACGCCAAAAAAATGAACAACGTACATGTTGTTGCCGTTTATGGCGGTGCAAGCATCAGCGATCAACTGCGTCAAATTCGCCGCGGTGTGCAGATCGTTGTGGCTACACCTGGCCGTATGCTGGACATTATTAACCGTAAGGCGATAGACTTTTCGCAGGTTAAGTATGTTGTTTTAGACGAGGCTGATGAGATGCTCAACATGGGCTTCCAGGAAGATATTGACAATATTTTATCAACCACTCCCGACGAGAAAAAGACCTGGCTGTTTTCGGCCACTATGCCTGCAGAGGTAAGAAGAATTGCTAAAAAATACATGGATAACCCTTTTGAGTTAACCATGGGTACTAAAAACACTGGCAACCAAAATATCGAGCATGAGTACTATGTAGTACGTGCACGTGATAAATACGCTGCCTTTAAACGCATTGTTGACAATAACCCTGAGATCTTTGGTATCGTTTTCTGCCGTACCAAAATTGAAACCCAGGAAATTGCAGAGGCGCTGATAAAAGATGGTTACAATGCCGACTCTTTACACGGCGACCTTTCACAGCAACAACGCGATAAGGTAATGAAACGCTACCGCGAGCGCAGCCTGCAATTGTTAATTGCTACTGACGTTGCCGCACGTGGTATTGATGTTAACGATGTTACACACGTTATCAACTATTCTTTACCTGACGAAATTGAGAACTACACCCACCGCAGCGGCCGTACGGCACGTGCAGGTAAAACCGGTGTTTCTATTTCTATAATTAACAGTAAAGAATTAGGTAAAATACGCCAGATAGAGCGTGTGATAGGTAAAAAGTTTGTTAAAGCTGAAATACCTACCGGCTTTGATGTTTGCGAAAAACAACTTTTTGCATTGGTACACAAAGTACACAACGTTGAGGTTAACGAATCGCAGATCGAGCAATACATCCCGCGTATTATGGATGAATTTGCTGAACTGAGCAAGGAAGAAGTGATCAAACGCTTTGCATCGCTTGAGTTTAACCGCTTCCTGGAGTATTACCAGAATGCACCAGACTTGAACGCCCCTGCTGATGATTTCCGCAGCAGAGAAGGCGCGCAAGGCGATCGCTTTAACCGCGATGGCATGCGTTCGGAATACACCCGTCTGTTTATTAACCTGGGCAGTGTAGATGAGTTTAGCCGAGGCGAATTGCTGGGTTACATTTGCAACAATGCCAAAATAAGCGGCCGTAACGTTGGTAAGATTGATGTTAAAGGTGTTTACTCTTTCTTCGAAGTAGTGAACGCTGATGTTGACAACGTGATGAACAACTTTAAAGGCATTGACTTTAAAGGCCGTCCGGTTCGTATAGAAATTTCAGGCGAAGGCGTAAGCAGCAACCGTAGTGGTGGCGGTGGTCGCAGAGAAGGTGGCTACCAGAAACGCGAAGGCGGTTACCGTGGCGAACGCCGTGAAGGTGGCGAACGCCGCGAGAAAAGCTTTGCAGGTGCCGGTGCCAATAGCAACGGAGGCGGTTTCCGCGATTTTAGTGGTAAACGCCGCGAAGAACGCCCTGAGCGCCGCAGAAGATTTTAGTTTTAGTGTGCCTGCGGTTTAAAAGCCGTAAGGTATTGTTTTAGTTTTGTTTTTGAACCTCCTGTATGTAATACATCGGGAGGTTTTTTTATTTCGAGAAATCAACCGCAACCGAATCATCAGGCATGATCAGGCTCATTTCATGGTCGGCAAGTTTTTTGATCACAAACTTGGTATAAGGTTGGTTACCTTCAAATGAAGTAAAAATGGTATCGCCTTTTACAAAGTAATCCTCAGGCACCGGCGAATCATTTTCCATCACAAACTGCTTGTCTGTTATTTTAAGAAGGATAGATCCGTCTTTGGATTTCCATGTACCTTGTACTTTTTTATTGGAAGTATTGGTGTGGCAGGCACTCATGCCTAATATATAGGCACCGGCCACGTGTACAAATATGAGCGCGAACTTTTTCAATATGGTATTAGGTAATTAAAAAGCACCCGCCTGGTAGCGGATGCTTTTTTGAGTTCTTATTTCATTTCGGCAGGTTTGTTTTTCAACCTTGCTTTAGATACGTAAACATGATGTCCTTTTTTATTTACGTAGTAATATTTAGAATCCTTATCGATATAAATGGTTTGTCCTTGCGGGCCCACTTTATCATCATACTTTTTATCGGCCACAGCTGATGCGCCTTTTGAAGCCAGTTCAGCAGTTTTATTACCTACAGCTTTACCGGCTTTTTTGGTAGCACTCCAGCCTTTTTTTGCTGTGTGACCAATTTTTTGCCCTAAAGTAGTATCCTTGTGTGTTTGCGCCATTGCCGATGATGCTGCAAATACTGCGGCAGCAAACAAGGCTGATTTAAATAGTTTCTTCATGATATGGTAGCATATTAATTAATTGTATATACTAACTCAATTTCTCTGCCAATTTTTGCATTTCGAGCGCGGGTGGGCTTTTCTTATACAAAATAGCATAAACAGCCTCACATATAGGCATTTCTACCTTGTACTGTTTATTTACCTCATGTAGGCAATTTACTGCATAATAACCTTCAGCTATCATATTCATTTCCAGTTGCGCCGATTTTACGGTGTAGCCCTTCCCTACCATGTTACCAAAGGTGCGGTTACGGCTAAATTGCGAATAAGCGGTTACCAAAAGGTCGCCCAGGTAGGCCGATTCCTTAATATCGCGGTCAATAGGATGTACCACGTCTACAAAACGCTCCAACTCGCGAATAGCGTTGGAAATAAGCACCGACTGGAAGTTATCGCCATAACCTACGCCGTGGCATATGCCGCTGGCTATAGCGTAGATATTTTTTAGTACAGCGCCGTACTCGGTGCCGTAAATATCGTCAGACACTACTGTTTTTATATATCTTGTGCTTAACATACCGGCAAATGCCGCTGCCAGCGCGGTATCCTTACAGGCAATGGTAAGGTATGACAGCTTTTCGAGCGCCACTTCCTCGGCATGGCAGGGGCCGCTTAAAACCAGTATATGATGGAAAGGCACCTGGTACTTTTCGTGCAAAAACTCACCGATGATCTTGTTCTCATCGGGTACGATACCCTTAATGGCCGACACGATATATTTTCCTTTAAGATCATCAGGAGTAATATCCTTTAGCGCCTCCTTTAAAAAGGCGGCAGGTACGTTCAATAAAACAAAATTGGCATGGCTGATAATTGTCTTAAGATCGGTGCTGATATTCTCTGCCGGTATTTTTATCTCTACAGAACTTAAATAATGCGGGTTATGACGAAAATTCTTGATATAGTTTACTGCCTCGGCATTACGCATCCACCAGGAAATCTCCTTAGGCATGGTATTATCCGTAAGCATTTTAATATTAGCCGTGGCCCAGCTGCCACCGCCAATTACAGCAATTTTGTTGAGTTGCTTTAGCATTGATGCAATTAATGTCCCTTCCGGCTGTTGGTTCTACCGGTGCCGCAAATTAGTGAAATTATACGAGGTTGTTAGTCATTAAGCAAGTTGAGCCATAAGATAATGCTATAATTAACGTTCGTCCGTTCATTGCCGTGGAGGGATGCCTGTTTCGTCGGAAGCTTTTACCGACAAGGAAAAAAGTTACTGTCATTCTGAGCGACAGCGAAGAATCTGTCAAGCAGTGATCGTCTCGTAGATAGATGCTTCGTACCTCAGCATGACAACTTTTAGAGTATTAATCGCGATCCTGAGAATTATTCCTTAACACTGGCTCAAAAACAAAAAGGACAAAGCTTTGATGCTTTGTCCTTTCACCTTTAAATCCCTTAAATAATTATTTCTTAGTATCTGTAAACAGCTTTGCCTTGTCTACTTTTTCTACCATCATACCGTCATTCAACGTTTTTGAGATAGCCGCGAATGGAGCCGAAACTACTTCTTCGCCGCCTTTAAGGCCGGATAATATCTGTATATAAGTATCGTCTTGTATACCCGTCTTCACTTCCACCTGCTTTACTTTGTTACCTTGCAACACATACACATACTCTTTTGCAGGCGCATCGTTAGCGGTCTTTTTATCGTCGTCATTTTTCTTTTTGTCATCGGCCTTCTTCTCCTCACGGGTGGTAACAGATTGTATAGGTACCGATAGCGCTTTTACATGATTGGTATTGATATCTACGGTAGCGGTAAGCCCCGGGCGGAAAGGCGAATGATTTTCGGCGTTCTTCCTAAGCAGATCCATGTACGACTGCGCGGTGATACGTACCTTAACGGTAAAGTTGGTCACCTGGTCGGCGTTGGTGCCTACCACATTGGCCGAGCTGCCTATTTCAATCACCTCACCAGAAAATTTCTTTCCCTGGAAAGCGTCAATCTCAATTTGTGCCTTATTGCCTACAGTTATCCTGTTAATATCATTCTCGTTCACATCAACATTTACATCCATTTTGCTGAGGTCAGAGATCGTCATGATCTCAGTACCGGCAAATTGTTGAGTACCCAATACGCGCTCGCCCTTTTCAATAGAAAGTTTAGATACTACACCATCAACAGGGGCATATATGGTGGTTTTGGCCAGGTTATCAGAAGCCTCTTTAACTGAAGCTTGTGATTGCTCCAAACCATATTTTGAACCTACTACATTTTGGCGGGCTGCCTCTAACGCGGCTCTTGCGCCGGCATAGTCGGCTTTGGCTTTATCAAATTCGGCAATGGTTAATACCTTTTTATCAAACAATTCTTTACTACGCTTATAAATCGATTCCTGATTGGCAAACGTAGCTTCAGATTGTTTGAGCATTTGCATAGAGTTACCCACACTCGCTTTTTGAGTATTATATGAAGCCACGGCACGCTCAAAACCTGATTTTAAAATATCCGGGCGGATGCGGCATAGCAACTGGCCTTTTTTAACCACATCGCCTTCCTTGATAGGCAGTTCTACCACCTCGCCGGATACTTCGGGGCTTATCTTTACGGCAACATGCGGCTTTATTTTACCACTGGCTGATACAGTTTCGTTAATATCACGCGTTTCGGCCTTTTCAACAGCAACCTGTGTTAATTGCGGCTTCCCGATGATACCGGCTGCCTTAAGAATAAACAACAGGGCAACAAGCGCTACAAGGCCTATCAGAATATATTTAGTAGTTTTTCCCATGATGGTGCGGGTTTTTATTTACAGTGTTATAGGGTTTCCGAGATAATAATCGATGACCTTGCTCCTGAAAACCAGTTCATACTGTGCCTGGATGAGATCAAACTGCGATTTGTTTAAGTTAGTAAGTGAGGTATTATAATCAAGCGAGTTAACAAGCCCCACATTATAGCGCTGCTGTATCACATTAAACGCCTCTTTATTGGCCGTATACGTTTGCAGCGAACTTTGGTATTTTTTATTAGCGGCCTGTACGTCCCATACCGCCTGATAGATGATCTTGCTTAGGTTATTACGCGCCAATTGAGCGGTTACCAAAGCATTCTCATTAGTGATTTTGGCTTTGCGCACTGATGTACGGGCACTAAAGCGGTTAAAAATGGGTATCTGTAAGCTAATACCTACCGATTGATTAAAGTTATCGCCTATTTGCCTGAAAAACGGATAATTGGAATAAACGGGATTAAAGCCCGGCACCGTAACCGGGGTAGCCATGTTACCACCTACAAAACCCACAGTATCCATACGGCCACTGGGCGTAACGCCTGAAACCAGCTTGCGCGCGTCTGAATAGTTGGTACCCAACTGGCCAAACAGTACAATGCTGGGGTAGTAATTGCCGCGTGCCACTTTAATATCCTGCGCGGCGGCTTTTTGCCTTGCTTCGGCCAGGCTTACATCCGGGTTTACGGCCAGGGCTGTTTTTAACACATCCTCCGGGTTAAACACGGTAGACAGGTTTTTAAATTTACTAATATCCGGCTTTTCAAAAACAATATTGGTGGCCGGGGGCATCTCCATATACTGCTTCAGCGTAAGAACAGATAACTCCAACTGGTTTTCGGCAGTGGTATAGTTGAGTTCGGCGGTTGATTGCTGGGCCTTGGCCTGTGCCAGATCAGCAAGGGTTTGGTTACCTACATCGAAGTTTTTCTGCGCACGGTCAACCGTAATTTTGGCTACATCTATTTGCTGCTTTGCAGCGGTAACCAAATCCTGATTGGTTAACACCAGCAAATATTGAGTTACAACGTTAAGGACCAGATCATTTTTGATCTTTGCAGTATAGCTGCGGTCGGCATTAAGTAATAACCTGTTTTCGATGATCTGGTTGCGTAACTGCCCGCCCTGAAAAAGGGTAACTTGTGAGGACATATTGCCGCTTAACGCCGAAATGCGCTGATTAATGAACTGGTTGGTTGAAGGGTCGATATTACGGCCAAAGTTCAAAGAAGCCTGGGGACCTGCAGTTAAATTAGGCAGCAGGTTATATTTGGATTGTTTAAGATTCTCCTCAGATAAAGCCTCGCTGAATTGCGCCTGCTTAATGGTAAGGTTGCGCTCCAGCGCAAGGTCAATGGCACGTTGCAGGGTAACCACTTCCTGGGCCTTAACGCGCATGCTTAAACCCATTAGTGATATGAGGCAGGCAATAGTTACTTTTGTGACCGGTAAGTTTAGTTTCATATTAAATATGTACAATTGTAAGTAACTTATATTACCTTGCCTATACAGTAGGGTAATAAAAACAACTAAGCATTAACTCCTTATTTTAATCATGTACCTGGTTAAGACCCCTTGGTGGCTTAAAAAACTTTATCCGCAACTCATCTGGAACGCCGAACCGGGTAACCGTTCTATTTTTTTGACTTTTGACGACGGCCCTATACCCATTGTTACACCTTTTGTTCTAAATATTTTAAAAAAGTACGATGCCAGGGCTACGTTTTTTTGCATAGGCGATAATGTGAGTAAACATCCGGATGTATTTGAAGAGGTGAAACAGGCAGGCCACAGCATTGGCAACCACACCTATAACCACCTGCGCGGCTGGGATACTGATGACCAGGTTTACCTGCAAAATTACCTCAAGGCCAATGAGTTGTTAAATACACCCTTATTTCGCCCTCCTTACGGCCGAATTAAACGTTCGCAGATAAAACTATTGCAGCAGGCCCGGCCGGATATACAGATAATTATGTGGGATGTGCTTAGCGGCGACTTTGACATGAGCCTTAAGCGGGAGGAAGCCCTGAAAAATGTGACCAAAAACGCCGGCGATGGCTCCATTGTGCTTTTTCATGACAGCATAAAGGCTTTCCATAAAATGGAGTATGCGTTACCGTTGGTGTTAGAACATTTTACCAGGCTTGGGTTTACCTTTAAAGCTTTATAGGCAACATATAAATACCTATATTAACTATATGCCAAAATCTATTTTTTACTTCATCATCTTTTTAACTTCCCTGGCTTGCGCCCCATCGTTCGCGCAAGATACGGCCAGAATTATAAATGAAAATATCCATATTCCACAACTTAACCGCGACCGCGCTATACGGATCTTTTTACCTGCCGGATATACTTCTTCCAAACGTGCATATCCTGTAATTTACATGCACGATGGCCAAAACCTTTTCAGCGGAACAAAAGACCCTGCATTTAGCTGGTATATCGACTCGTTACTCAAGACTTATCCGCCCAAGAAACAGGTAATTATTGTTGGCATTAATAATGGGCCAAACCGTATCATGGAGTATAATGCCTGGGACAGTAAATATGGCACACAAGAGGGTGTTGCCTATACAGATTTCATTGTAAACACCCTTAAACCTCACATCGATAGCGCATACCGTACACTTAAAGACGCTAAACACACCGTAATTGCCGGCAGCTCAATGGGTGGCTTGATATCTATGTACGCGGCCGTAAAATATCCGCGGATATTTGGTACTGCAGGGGTATTTTCCCCTTCGTTCTGGATAGCGCCAAAGATGTATGAATTAATTGCAACCGGCCAGCCTGATATCAAAAGCCGTTTCTTTTTAGCCTGCGGCGACCAGGAAGGCGACGAAACAGCATATGTAGCCCGGATGGATAGCCTGCTATTAACAAAAGGTTTCGACAGGAAACATGTGCCTGCTCCATTGATTATGAAAGATGCCAGGCATAACGAAGCCCAATGGCGTAAAGCCTTTGCAGTGTTTTATGCGTGGTGGATAATGCAATAAGGAATATTATTTGGCCACTGGCCGAGGATAAGCGGATAGCTCATAATTTAACGCCATATTTAAGATAGGGTATGGTTTGCCGGCACCGTCAGCCTCGCTGCGCCCGATAACGCGGAAGCCCAACCGTTCGTAAAATTCACACGCTTTAATATTCTGTTCGTTAACATCCACCCTGCTTATCTGTTTGTCTTCGATAGCAAATCCTATTAAACGCTTGCCGTGCCCCTTTCCAATGGCATCAGGCTTTATAAAAAGCGCCTGCACCAGGCCATCGCTAATGCCTATAAAACCGGCTATACCGTTCTCATCATCGGTGCAATAAATTTCCATCATAGGCATGTAAGTGACCAGCAAAGGCCGGTAGAAGGCAATATCATCATTAGTGAGAAATTCATGTGACTGCCTTACGGATGCCTCCCAAAGGTCAACAAGCAAAGGATATTCTGATAGCTGGGGTTGGCGGATGGTTATAGACATGGTAAGTTTAACAAGCTGCGATCACCAGGGTTTTATTTGTTTCCGGTTTTTTGGCCCGGCCTTATTTAGAACATATCCAAATAACAATTGCCTAAAGCCCCTGGCGGTATTAACTGTTATAATTTGTAAATTCGCGGCTGTTGGCCCATAACGGGTTACAACATTCTTTTACCTCATAAAGATCAATTTATTATGGCCTTTGATATAGACATGATCAAAAAGGTTTATGATCGCTACAGCACCCGTGTGGATGCTGCCCGCAAAGCGACCGGTAAACCTCTTACATTAACAGAGAAAATATTATATGCCCACCTTTCTGAAGGTGATGCTTCAAAAGCTTTTGAGCGTGGTAACGACTACGTGGACTTTGCACCAGACCGCGTTGCCATGCAGGATGCTACCGCTCAAATGGCCCTGTTGCAATTTATGCAGGCCGGCCGCCCGCAGGTTGCCGTACCTTCAACCGTACATTGCGACCACTTGATACAAGCAAAAGTAGGCGCCGTTGCCGACTTAAATACCGCTGTTGATACCAACCGCGAAGTTTACGATTTCCTTTCATCCGTATCAGACAAATACGGTATCGGTTTCTGGAAAGCCGGTGCTGGCATTATTCACCAGGTAGTGTTAGAGAACTATGCGTTCCCTGGCGGCATGATGATCGGTACCGACTCACACACACCTAATGCAGGTGGTTTGGGTATGGTGGCTATTGGTGTTGGTGGTGCCGATGCCTGCGACGTAATGGCAGGTTTGCCATGGGAGCTAAAATTCCCTAAGCTATTAGGTGTTAAACTAACCGGTAAGCTATCTGGTTGGACATCTGCCAAGGACGTTATTCTGCGTGTTGCCGGTATACTTACCGTAAAAGGTGGTACCGGTTTCATAGTGGAGTACTTTGGCGAAGGCGCACGTTCAATGTCGGCCACCGGTAAAGCTACTATCTGTAACATGGGTGCCGAAATAGGTGCTACCACCTCTATTTTCGGTTACGATGAAAAAGCGGCTGATTACCTGCGTGGTACCAAACGTGGTGACATTGCCGATATGGCTGATGCTATTGCTGAGCACTTAACCGGCGACGATGCAGTTTACGCTAACCCTGAACAATACTTTGACCAGGTAATTGAAATTAACCTTGATGAGCTTGAACCACACGTAAACGGTCCGTTCACACCGGATTTGGCGTGGCCTATCTCTAAATTTGCGCAAGCCGTTAAAGAGAACAACTGGCCTGCAACCCTTGAGGTTGGTTTGATCGGTTCATGTACCAACTCATCATACGAAGACATTACCCGTTCTGCATCCATTGCACAACAGGCTATTGATAAAGGGCTGGCTACTAAAGCTGAATTTACCATTACACCGGGCTCCGAGCAGGTACGTTATACTGTTGAGCGCGATGGTTACTTAGATACCTTCGCTCAAATGGGTGGTGTGGTATTGGCTAACGCCTGCGGCCCTTGTATTGGCCAGTGGGCTCGCCATACCGATGACCCTACACGCAAAAACTCTATCATCACTTCGTTTAACCGTAACTTCGCTAAACGCCAGGATGGTAACCCTAATACCCACGCATTCGTGGCATCACCGGAGATTGTTACAGCGTTTGCTATTGCGGGCGACTTAACTTTTAACCCGCTTACTGATACTTTAACCAACAAAAATGGCGAACAGGTGAAACTGGACGAGCCACAAGGTATTGAAATGCCGGTACGCGGTTACGCGGTTGAAGATGCCGGTTACCAGGCCCCCGCCGAAGATGGCAGCCATGTGCAGGTAATTGTTAGCCCTACATCGGCTCGCCTGCAATTACTGGAGCCGTTTAACGCATGGGAAGGCACTGACCTTACCGGCCTGAAACTGCTGATAAAAGCTAAAGGCAAATGTACTACCGACCATATTTCTATGGCAGGCCCGTGGTTAAAGTTCCGTGGTCACCTGGATAACATTTCAAACAACATGTTGATCGGTGCTATCAATTACTTTAATAATAATGCTGATAGCGTTAAAAACCAGCTGACCGGTGAATACGGCCCGGTACCTGCTACCCAGCGCGATTACAAAGCTGCCGGCATAGGTACTGTTGTAGTTGGCGATGAGAACTACGGCGAGGGCTCATCACGTGAGCACGCCGCGATGGAACCACGCCACTTAGGTGTACGTGCCATACTGGTAAAATCATTCGCCCGTATCCACGAAACTAATCTTAAAAAACAAGGTATGCTGGCTATCACCTTTGCTGATAGCAACGATTACGATAAAATACAGGAAGATGATATCATCGATATCACCGGCTTAACCGAGTTTGCACCTGGTAAACAACTTACCGTTGTTTTACACCATGCAAACGGCTCAACCGAAAGCTTTGCAGTAAACCACACTTACAATGCACAGCAAATTGAGTGGTTTAAAGCAGGTGGTGCGTTAAACATCATCCGCAGACAAATGGCTTCTTAATAAGTTAAAAGTTAAAATTAAAAATTCAAAAAGCCTTTCCGTTTGGAGAGGCTTTTTTTGTGTTAAAAAACTAAATACCTCCAAGGCAAATCTGCAGAATCGGTTCTTCGTTAGGAATAGCAGTAGGCATTAAATTGTCAGTGGAAGTAACTTTCTTTTCTCTCAAAAGAAAGTTACCAAAGAAAAGTCGCGACTTGGTAACGTGCTACATTGGGTTGTACTTAAGCAATGCCTGTGCTATCCGCACGTTACGCTATGTCGCATTTGTTGGTGGCGGTCTGTCTGTACTCCTCTTTTCCTCTCCTGTCAGCAAAAAAGCTTTGGGCGAAGGCGGGCAGAACAATGATGGGCAGTGCGGCGGAAGGGCATAGCAATACTTGCCTGAAGCGAGAGCCATGAGCGAACGAAGTAGCGGCAAGATTTTGCAGCCCGTGGTTCTGCCAGCTTGCAGGGCAAAGGCCTTGTGCGGCAAAGAAGCCTGTTTGCTGACTTGATCTTTGGTTACTTTGTATCAAGACAAAGTAACAGCCCTTTGCGGCAATTGAGCGGCCTATTACTAAATTTGGCACCTGCCCATACTAAAGAGATTGCCTCGTTCCTTGCGATGACGCACTTTATTATAGTATATTAGTCCAACCAATCTTTACCCATGAAATCCTTAAAAGCTCTTATCATCCTTACATTTGCTTCATCAACCCTCTTCGCCCAAACCAACAAAAAACTGTTGAGAGACATAGCCGCCATTGGTAAAGCCGATCAGCAGTACCGTGTTGCGGCGATTGCCGAAGCTAAAAAGCATGGCACAGGGTCGGCCGAGGACAAAGCTTTAATGGCGAAGCAGTCGGCGGCGGATGTTGCTAACCTGGCCAAAATAGAGCGTATTATAACCGATTATGGCTACCCCGGCAAAACACTGGTCGGGCTAAACCTAAGCGACGTCGCTTTTAATGTGATACAGCATAACGATCTGGAAGCACAGAAAAAATACCTGCCTGTAATTATTGAGGCAGCTGACAAGGGAGAGCTTTCGCCATCATTGATACCACTAATGGTTGATAGGGTGCGGATAGCGCAGAACCAGCCGCAGGTTTACGGCACACAAGTGCACGAGTCAAAAAAAGGCATTTTTCAGTTATTTCCTATCGGCGACGAGGCTTTTGTGAACGACAGGCGCAAAAAAGCAGGCTTACCACCTTTACAATCCTATCTCAAAAAATGGGGAATTGACTATAAACCTGTAAGCAGTACCGCCAACCCAAACCCGCCGGGCCTTTACTACAAAGTAACTGAGGAAGAACTACCGGCTATTGAACCCATAGGTGGCAATGAAGCTATTTTCAGTAAGCTTGTTTACCCCGAGCAGGCCAAAGCCGCCAATGTAAACGGCTTTGTGACCGTGCAACTTACCGTAAGCGGCTCCGGTAGTACCAAAGATATTACCGTTATAAAAGGCCTGGGCTACGGCTGCGATGAAGAAGCTGTGCGTGTACTTAAAGAAGCCAAATTCACCAACAAAGCCGGCGAGGACAGCGAGATCAGGATGAGGGTACCGTTTCCGTATTCAAAGAAATAGCAGAAATAACAAAGGCGATGATCACTCATCGCCTTTATTATTTCTATTATCACTTAAGGGGGAGTTAGGAGGCTTAAAACCGTTCCTTTAAAAATTTCCCTGTATAACTATCTTCTTTCCTGATCAGATCTTCGGGTACACCCTCGAACACGACGTTGCCACCACGCTCGCCGCCTTCGGGACCTATGTCTATTACCCAGTCGGCACATTTGATCACGTCCATGTTATGCTCAATTACCAGGATAGTGTTACCGTTTTCTATTAAAGCATCAAATGATTTAAGAAGCTTTTTGATGTCGGCAAAGTGCAGCCCGGTAGTTGGTTCATCAAAAATGAACATGGTTTTATGCGTGTTGTTACCCTTCACCAGGAAGCTTGCCAACTTGATACGCTGCGCCTCTCCGCCTGATAATGTATTGGACGATTGGCCCAACTGCACATAACCCAAACCAACATCAACCAATGGTTTAATTTTAGCGATTATTTTAGGCTCTTTGGCAAAAAACTCAACCGCTTCATCAATGGTCATGTCCAGCACTTCAGATACATTCTTATCATTATAAGTGATATCCAGGATGTGTTGCTTAAAGCGCTTACCGCCGCAGGCCTCGCAGGTCAGGAAGATATCGGCCATAAACTGCATTTCTATCTTCACCTCACCCTCGCCCTGGCAAACATCACAACGCCCGCCTTCAACGTTAAACGAGAATGCAGAGGGCTTTAACCCGCCTGCTTTGGAAGCCGGTTGTGCGGCGTAAAGGTTACGTATCTCATCCCATGCTTTCACATAAGTAACCGGGTTTGAGCGTGAAGAACGGCCAATAGGATTTTGGTCTACCAGCTCTACCTGTTCAATTTTATTGTAATCGCCCTCTATGCTATCAAAGGCGCCGCTTTGGTCGCCGGTATAATTACCTAAAGTTTTTTGCAGTGCAGGTGCCAGAATACGTTTCACCAAACTGGTTTTACCAGAACCGGATACCCCTGTAACCACTGTAAGCACCCCTAACGGGAACTTGGCCGAAGCATGCTTTAAGTTGTTCTCGCGTGCACCTTTTATCTCAATATAATCATGCCACTTACGGCGATTTTTAGGAATAGCGATTTCTTCTCTACCACTAAGGTATTTGCCGGTGAGGCTGTCGTCGTCGGTAATGATCTGGTCATAAGTGCCGGTAAAAATAAGATTACCGCCATGTGTGCCGGCCTCCGGGCCAATATCAATAATGTGGTCGGCGGCTTTCATAATTTCCTCCTCGTGCTCTACCACTAAAACGGTGTTACCCACATCACGCAGCGAACGTAAAACAGAGATCAGCCTTTCGGTATCACGCGGATGCAAGCCTATACTCGGCTCATCCAATACGTAAACCGACCCCACCAGGCTGCTACCCAATGAAGTTGCCAGGTTAATACGCTGCGATTCACCACCCGAAAGCGTGTTGGACAACCGGTTCAGCGTCAAATAACTTAACCCAACATCATTTAAAAAACGCAGGCGACTGGTAATTTCCATCAATAGGCGCTTGCCTATTTTTTCATCGTTCTCACTTAAATTTAGTCCGTCAAAAAACTCAAGGGCCCTGTCCAACGGCATTAACACCACATCGGTGATGGACATGCCCTCAATTTTTACATACGAAGCATCCTTACGTAACCTACTGCCCTTACAATCAGGGCAGGTAGTTTTACCGCGGTAGCGCGAAAGCAGCACTCGGTACTGTATCTTGTAGGTCTGCTCCTCCATTTCTTTGAAGAAAGCATCTAACCCACGGAAATATTGGTTACCTGTCCACAACAAACGTTGCTGATCTTCGGTAAGCTGGTTATACTGGCGATGGATAGGAAAATCAAACTTAATGGCATTTTTCACCAGCACATCATTCCATTCACGCATTTTTTCGCCGCGCCACGGGGCTATCGCTCCTTCGTAAACAGTTTTACTCTTATCAGGGATAACCAGGTCTTCATCTATTCCTATCACTTTACCGTAACCCTCACAGCGTTTACAGGCGCCGTATGGATTATTAAAGCTAAAGAAATTTGGCGTAGGTTCTTCAAAGCGCATTCCATCCAACTCAAAGCGGTCGCAAAAAAAATGCTCCGTTTCATTTTCAGCTTCAGGTTCTTTATATCGTACGTAACAATCACCCTTTCCTTCAAAAAAGGCGGTCTGTACTGAATCTGCCAGGCGACTAATGGTTTCGTCTTCCATGTTTTTGGTAACACGGTCAATTACAATGCGCACGTGCTCATCGTAACCGTCAGACTGTTCTTGATCGGCACCTGCTTTTTTCTTTTTCTTGCCCTTAACTTCTGTATCAGCAGCAATACTTTCATCTTCCAGCAAGCTTTCAATACGGGCTAACTGCCCGTCTAATTCCACGCGCACAAAACCTTTTTGCATCAGTACGGCCAACTCCTCTTTAAGGCTGCGGTTATTATGCGGGTGCAGCGGGCATAAAACAGTTACCTGCGTTTCATCCGGCAAAGCCGAAATAAAATTTACCACATCGGTAACGGTATCTTTCTTAACCACTCCGCCCGAAACAGGAGATATGGTTTTACCGATCCTTGAAAAAAGCAGCTTGAGGTAATCGTATATTTCAGTTGAGGTACCCACAGTTGAGCGCGGGTTACTGGTAATTACCTTTTGCTCTATAGCAATGGCCGGCGCTATACCTTTAATGTAGTCCACATCGGGCTTGTTCATTCGGCCCAAAAACTGGCGGGCGTATGATGATAGGCTCTCCACATAACGGCGCTGCCCCTCGGCATACAGCGTATCAAACGCTAATGACGATTTACCCGAACCCGACATGCCGGTAACTACCACCAATTTATTCTTAGGTATGGCTACATCAAGATTCTTGAGATTGTGTACTCTTGCGCCCTTTATAATAATATGTTTCTGCGGATCTTTATCTGCTTCTTTGATCATTGTTTCGGTATATAGTTCATTGTTCATAGATGGGTAGCAGATTATTTTCAATCCGGTTAAACCACAGGTATAACAAATAGTCTAAACGTTGGGTTTGTACATTAAACCATTGTTCTTTTAACCCTGAACTTTTGAACTGCAAAAATCCTAAAATTTTTAGCCTTTTGCAAATAGGTTTCAGTTTTTGAATATGATAATTAAGCAGTTATTGTAAAGCTTAATTATTGGCAACCAAACAATACCTGGCGAAACATAACTATCCCCGCTAAAAAATATTTGTTTTTATTTTTTAAGTTGATTACATTTGAGGATAAGATATTTCACCCTAAAACGAAAACGCTATAGATAGAACTCTACTTTTAATAACGACAAAAATTTTAATTTAGTTTATAAGTAGCTTTCTATGGATTTTCAATTGAAAAGTGATCAGGATCTAATCCATCTCTATATTGCAGGTGAAGAAGCCGGGCTTGTTGAATTAATAAGACGCTATCAAACCAGAATTTACACTTCCATTTATTTATTGGTTAAAGACGAGGCCCTTGCCGAAGATATTTTCCAGGATACGTTTATTAAGGTAATAAATACCCTAAAAGCCGGAAAGTATAACGAGGAAGGTAAGTTTTTGCCGTGGGTTACCCGTATTGGGCATAACCTGGTGATAGACCATTTTCGCCGCGAGAAACGCGCCCCAATGGTTAGTGGCGGTGACGACTTTGACATTTTCGAGGTACTTGGCCACTACGACGAAAGCGCCGAAGACCGCATGGTACGCGAGCAAACACATAAAGACCTTAAAGCGCTTATACAACTTTTACCCGCAGAGCAAAAAGAGGTTTTAATTATGCGCCACTTTGGCGATATGAGCTTCAAAGAAATAGCTGACGTTACTGACGTAAGTATTAATACCGCTCTTGGCCGTATGCGTTACGCCTTAAATAATCTGCGTAAGATGATGCAGAACAAAGAACTGAGTTTAAAAAATTAGTTGCTAACGGTTGGTTGCTCACTTTTCGTTAAACTAAAATTATTTACAAATAAAAGCCCCGGATGTATAATATATCCGGGGCTTTTTAGTTTAATGGATGTTAGTTTTAATGACTGCTGCAGAGGCGAAAACTGAACCTGAAAAAATTTCATTTAATTTTCATCTTTCTAAAATATTCATCAAAAACTATCGTTAACTTTATAATTACAAACAAACAGCTTATGGGTGAAACCTTTACATCAACATTTAATGCGTTCACAAATAAAGCACAGGTGAAAGAATCTGATTTACATGAAAATTTAGAAGCGGATGATGTGATTTTTTATCACTCTATCCGGGCGGAGCTCGATCTTTTGAAGAAAGAGCCGAAACCGCAAACAATTCATCGTATTCTGGATTATTCAAAAAGCCTGCGTTAATTAGTACGCAAACACGTTACTGGTTCATGGTTCAAATCTCAGTGGTAGTATTACCCGGTTTTGAGCTATGAACCTTTCTATTTAGCACCCTCTATACCTGCCCCCACCAGGGGAGACTTTCATAAAAACTTTTCAATAGGCCCCTCTCCTTTGGAGAGGGGTTGAGGAGAGGCTTCTATGCAATTAAATCTCCATCCTTTCTTGCCCTTCTCCCCGCAATTAAAGATTTTTGCAAGGGTTCTATAATTATTAATGAACCATTAACCACATGCTCAAAAAAGAACGCTACAAACACTTTGTAGAATATTTCTCTAAAAACCAACCCAATGCCGTTACCGAACTGCATTATAATAACCCCTATCAATTGCTCGTTGCCGTGGTATTATCGGCCCAGTGTACCGATAAACGTATCAACCAGATCACACCGGCCTTATTTGAGCGCTTCCCCGACGCTTTTGCACTGGCCTCATCTGATGCCGATGAAATATTTAATTATATCCGCAGTGTAAGTTATCCGAATAATAAGGCTAAACATTTGGCCGGATTGGGAAAGATGCTGGTTGAAAAATTCAATGGCGAAGTACCATCGGGTATGGATGAATTGCAGCAGTTGCCCGGAGTTGGCCGCAAAACGGCGAACGTGATCACTTCGGTTGTATTTGATGCGCCCGCTATCGCCGTAGATACGCATGTTTTCAGGGTAGCCAACCGCATTGGCTTAACCAACAGGGCTACTACCCCGCTGGCGGTTGAAAAGCAATTGGTGGAGAACCTGCCACAGAATACCTTATCCATAGCACACCATTGGCTTATATTGCATGGCAGATATATATGTGTAGCCCGTACGCCTAAATGTGAAATATGCCCCCTTACCTGGTTCTGTAAATATTACCAACAGCACAATACCGAAAAAGCCTTACTTAAAGCCGAGAACGACCGACTCAAGAAAGCAGAAGCTGCCAAAAAGAAACGCACGCTAAACAACATCAGCAAAGAATTGAAGAAGCGCAGTGTTGATAACAATAATTGATGGATTAAGGATGGTTGGGTAAGTTTACGGTGTAGCCTTTGTCATGCTGAACATAGTGAAGCATCTAATTGTCGCATTGTAATAGCGTGTGTTAGATTCTTCGCTATCGCTCAGAATGACAAAATTCTGCTGAAAAATATTTTACTAAAAAATTTAGCATTTAATAAAACTTTATTATATTTGTTTCACATTAATTTAAGATGAGCAACACAGATAAATTGAAAGCACTACAGCTTACATTGGATAAGCTGGAAAAATCATATGGAAAAGGTACCATCATGAAGCTGGGGGAATCGGTAGTTGAACAAACTGAAACCATCTCAACCGGTTCATTGGGCCTTGATATAGCATTAGGTGTTAATGGCTTGCCTAAAGGCCGTATTATTGAAATATACGGGCCTGAATCATCTGGTAAAACTACCCTGGCCATTCATGCGATAGCAGAATCACAGAAAAAAGGCGGTATTGCCGCTTTTATAGATGCAGAGCATGCGTTTGATCGTTTCTACGCAAAAAAATTAGGTGTTGATGTAGAGAACCTGCTAATCTCTCAGCCAGACAATGGCGAGCAGGCATTGGAAATTGCTGATAACCTGATCCGCTCGGGAGCTATTGATATCCTGGTGATCGACTCGGTTGCCGCCCTTGTACCCAAGGCAGAGATAGAAGGCGAAATGGGTGATTCTAAAATGGGTTTACATGCACGCCTCATGTCACAGGCATTACGTAAGCTTACCGGTACCATCAGCAAAACCGGATGCTGCTGTATCTTTATTAACCAGCTGCGCGATAAGATAGGTGTAATGTTTGGTAACCCTGAAACCACTACAGGTGGTAACGCCTTAAAGTTCTACGCGTCAGTACGTTTAGACGTTCGTCGTATATCGCAAATTAAAGATACGGATGAAGTATCAGGTAACCGTGTTAAAGTAAAGATCGTCAAAAACAAGGTGGCTCCCCCGTTCCGCGTGGCCGAGTTTGATATTATGTTTGGCGAAGGTATTTCTAAAGCAGGCGAGATCATTGACCTGGGCGTGGAGTACAACATCATCAAAAAAGCAGGCTCATGGTTTAGCTACGGTGATACCCGCCTTGGACAGGGCCGCGACGCTGTAAAACAGTTAATAATGGACAACCCCGAACTTGCTGATGAATTGGAAGCAAAAATAAAAGCTACCGTTACCGGCGATGCATTGGTTGAGGAATAAACCAGATTTCCTAATTAGCTCATACGAGTTTATCCGCCTATACAAGCCAAGCCATTACTTTTAGTCCTTAATAGATGAGGCCTCTCTTTACCGGGAGGCTTTTTTATTTACCCCCTGTTTTCCAGTACATATAAGCTATGCAAAGCACTACGGTAATAACTAACACCACCAGCCCGGTTTTACCCTTGCGTTTATCCTGCCGCATCAGCCAGATTAAAAAGGCCACTAATGGTGCTACAAATATGATCCAGAAAATAAGAGAAGGAGCGTTCATATATTAGTTAATAGTCAATGGTCAATAGACCATTGTGATCTTTAAAATTTCTGCTTCACAGTATATAGACTGCTCAAAATGGCATTCTGGCTAAAGGAGCTACGTCCTGCCCAATAAATTCACCTTTTAAATACTTATGGTAGCCAGCTATAGCTATCATGGCGGCATTATCGGTACAATATTCAAACTTAGGTATAAAAACTTCCCAGCCATTCTGCTCGCCCATTTGCTGTAAAAGGTTACGTAAACCTGTATTGGCCGATACACCTCCGGCAAGCGCAACATGCTTAATACCGTACTGTTGCGCGGCCCGCTTTAATTTATTGAGCAATATAGTTGCAATGCGTTTTTCAACAGATGCGCAAATATCATTCATATGCTCCTGTATAAAATTAGGATTAGCAGCTACGTTATCTCTTATAAAGTAGAGGATAGAAGTTTTAAGCCCGCTAAAGCTAAAATCGAAGCCTGGTATTTGTGGCTCAGGGAACTGGTAGGCATCGGGGTTACCATTCCGGGCATTTTTATCAATGAGCGGGCCGCCCGGATATGGCAGGCCAAGTATCTTGCTCGTCTTGTCCATAGCTTCGCCGGCCGCGTCATCAAGTGTCTGGCCAATTATTTCCATATCAAAATAATCCTTAACCAGTACTATTTGTGTATGCCCGCCAGATACAGTTAAGCATATAAAAGGAAAAGCCGGTTTTTTTTTAGCAATAAAATGCGCCAGTATGTGTGCCTGCATATGGTTAACCTCAATAAGCGGTATATGCCTGGCCAACGCAAAAGCTTTAGCAAAAGATACACCTACCAATAATGAACCTAAAAGACCGGGGCCGCGTGTAAAAGCTACCGCATCAATATCATTTTTACTTACTTTTGCGTTAAATAATGCTTGCTGCACGGCCGGCACGATGTTCTGCTGATGAACCCTTGAGGCCAGTTCGGGAACAACGCCGCCATAAGCTTCGTGAATGGTTTGATTAGCAATAACATTGCTTAATATTGCACCATCAACACAAACAGCAGCTGAGGTTTCGTCGCATGATGATTCTATAGCTAAAATTGCAGGCACGTTTTGTAAAGTATAAAGTCAAAAGTCGAAAGTCAAAAAAATAATTGGCGTCCAGCTTTTGAGCAGAGTTATAAATAAATTCAAAAATTAAAACACTTATCGTGTTTTTGAATTTTACTTTTTTGTATTCTATCTAATTGCAAAGTTATTAAAAAAGTACTTAAAATAGCGTTAAGCATCGTGCTCATCATCCTATTGCTGGTTAGCATAGTGTTAATGCTTTTTCAATATAAGCCTGTACAAACCTGGGCGGCAAAAAAGGCTACAAAGTATCTTTCAAAAGAGCTTAACACCACGGTTGATGTAAAAAGCCTTTATATTAAACCCTTCTCGTCGGTAGTGCTTGAGGGCTTATATATTCTGGATAAACAGCGCGATACCTTGCTTAGTACGCCCAAACTTGCTGTTGAGCTTACCGGTTTTTCTGTATTCAACAGCATTAAACAGAAACGTCTTGACTTTAAGACCATCCAGCTTGATAATGGCTCGTTCTACTTAAAAAAATTAAAGGACAGCACCACCAACCTGCAGTTTGTTATTGATTACTTTAATTCCGGAGATACTACAAAAACCAAGAGCAAACCCTGGACACTCAACTTTGAAAAAATTACGGTAAATAACTTCCATTTCAGGTACAAAAACAGTTTACGTACGGCTTTTGTAAAGGGTGTTAATTTTAATGATATTGATGTTAGCCACTTTTCTACCATAGTGCGCAACATGGATCTGCGTAACCACCTTTTTAAGGCAAGAGTTACGGGGCTCACGCTTAAAGAGAAAAGCGGTTTCTTTGTAAAAAACTTTAACACCAACGCCACAGTTGATACCAACCAGATATTACTCCAAAACCTGAACATTTTAACCGGTAACTCTACGCTGAAAAACTATTTCAGGATGCGGTTCAAAACCTTTAGCGACCTGGACGATTTTGAGAACAAAGTAAATATGGATGCCGAGTTTCGCTCCTCGCACTTGTCATCAAAAGATATTGCCTACTTCACCGATGCGCTCAGCAAAACCGGAACCAGTTTTGAACTGGGCGTTGATGGCCGGGTACGCGGCCTGGTAAATAACCTGCGCGCTACCGGCCTTACGGTTACCGCGGCACAATCTACTTTTATTAAAGGTGATTTTCACTTAACCGGCTTACCCGACTGGGACAATACCTTTTTACAGCTGCGTTTTGACCAGATTGCTACTAATAAAAAGGATATGGATTACCTGTACAGCCATTTCACAGGTAAACCGAACGCCAAAGTACCTGATGTTGTGGGCAAGTTTGGCAATGTGAATTTTACGGGTAGATTTACAGGCTTACAAAACGATTTTGTGGCTTTTGGTACCTTTAAAACTAAACTGGGCCGCTTTGACCCGGATATCAACCTGAAGATAAACAAGGCAGGCATACCGAGCTACAGCGGCAAAATTGTAGCCAGCAACTTTAACCTTGGCGAACTGATTAATGAGCAGTCGCTTGGGCGCACTTCTTTTTCCGGCAATGTGAGCGGGCGTGGCGATGACCTAAAAAATCTTAATGTTCGTGGTGATGCACGTATCGCCTATCTGCAATTTAAAGGGTATACATATAATAACCTCGTATCAAGCGGCAGGTTTGTAAACAGAAAAGCTAACGGTAAGCTAAGTATAAATGACCGAAACGTAAAGCTCAACCTTAATGGCAGCGTCGATCTTAAACCTAAGCTGCCTGTTTACAATATAGCAGGAAATATTACCAATGCACGTTTGCAGCAGCTGAAGCTATTGAAAGATACCATTACCTTCACTACTGACATTAATACCGATTTCTCAGGTAATAATCTGGACAACCTGGATGGCAGCATACTGTTAACTAAAATAAGGCTCGACGACCCAAGAAAGAGTTATGTAGTAGATACCGTAAACCTATCTGCAAGTGGTAAAGGCGCCGACAGGATAATATCGCTCCGTTCAGACATTGCCGACGGTAGTATTAAAGGAAGCTATGACCTGGCCACCCTGCCCTCCTACTATAAAACCATCGCTAAAAAATACATTCCATCTTTAAAGACAGAAATAACGCCACCAAAGCCGCAGAACTTTGATTTTAACCTTACGCTCAAAAATATTGAGCCGGTTACCGCTATGTTTATGCCCACCCTGCAGATTCCCGATCAGGGCACATTTGTAGGCAAGTTTAATTCTAATGATAAAACGGCCACACTCAACGGTTACATAAAAACCATAAAATTGGGTAAGATAGTTTTCCATGACTTCATTATTGACGAAAGCACAACCGATGATTTCCTCGGGCTCAACTTATCGCTCAACCGGATAGATCTTACTGATAGTTTGTATATCAAAAACATCACGATAACCAACTTCCTGAAGAAGGACAGCCTTAATTTTAACGTGAAACTATCGGATAAATCGGCCATTAACCAGCTGGACCTTTATGGCCTGGTTGAGTTTGGGCGCGACACCACGGCTAAACTTAAGCTGCTACCATCAGATATTATACTCGAGCACGAGAACTGGAAGATACAGGAGCAGGTACGTATACGCTTGCTTGACGGAAAAACGCAGGTGCAAAATTTTGAGTTATCAAATGGCAAGCAGAAAGTATTAATAAATGGCTTTATATCTGATAATCCGGCTGATAAACTAAAGGTCACCTTTGATGAGTTTAGTATGGCTACCCTTAACCAACTTACCAAACCATCCGGGGTGCTGCTTAAAGGCGCGTTAAACGGAGATGTTGTTCTTAACTCGCTTACCAAAAAACCGGGGGTAGACGCAAAGCTGGGGATAGACTCGCTTACCATGAACAAAACACTGGTAGGTGATGTAAAGCTGCAATCCGTTTTGGATAATGAGAACAGCCGCGCCAATGTGAAGCTTAACATTACCAACCGTGGTATGGAAACCATGAATGTTGATGGCGCTTACCTCATTGGCCAAAAGGGCGAAGATGACCAGCTCGACTTTGATATTAAAATGGACCATACCGAAGCCATTATTTTTGAGCCTTTTATAAAAAATCTGGTTTCTGATGTAAAAGGGTCCATATCGGCAAACGTTAAAATGACAGGAGTGCCGTCTAAACCGCAGCTTAACGGAGATATAACACTTAATAATACCGGGCTAACGGTAAATTACCTTAAGACTCCCTACACCATTAATGATAGGCTGACGGTAAATAATAGCATTATCACCATTGACGGCATGGTGTTAAAAGACATAAAAGGTGGCAAGGGAGAAGTGAACGGCAAGGTAGACCTGAATAACCTGTCAAACCCGACACTCGATGTTACCATTAAAGCTACTAATCTGCAAGCGTTAAATACTACCTTTAAAGACAACCACCTGTATTATGGAACAGCATATGGTACCGGTACGTTTAAATTTGCAGGGCCTATTGATAACATGAAAATTGATATCACGGCCAGTACACAGGACGGAACGGTTTTCAACATTCCATTGAATACCTCTGCCACTGCCAGCGAATATGACTTTATCAGGTATGTTAACCATAATGACACGCTGCAGAAACCGGTTGAAAAGAAAAACCCTTTCAATGGTGTTACGCTTAATTTTGACCTTACGGTTAATGAGTCGACCATTGTGCGCATCAGTACTGATTATGGGGTGCTGGAAGGATCTGGGCAGGCGCGAAATCTAAAACTTAATATCAACAGCCTGGGCGATTTTGAAATGTTTGGTGACTTCCTCATCACTACCGGTAAATTTGAGTTTACCGCCAAGGACTTTATCAGTAAAAACTTTACCGTAAACCAGGGTGGCACCATACATTGGACGGGCAACCCTAATAATGCCGAGATTAACCTGAAGGCTATTTATGAGGTACGTACCAATATAGCGCCGCTTTACACGGCTGCGGGCCTGCAATCGCCTTACGGATCAAAACAGGTATTGGTACAGGCCGAACTGATATTAACCAAATCGCTCCTGCAACCTAATATCGATTTTAACTTCACCTTCCCTGTTGACCCGGCCATTAATGATGACCTGAACACCTACCTGGCCGATAATAACAACCGCAGCCAGCAGGCGTTAAGCATTATCGTAAGGCGGAGCTTTGCATCGGGCACGGGCACTAATTTAACCAACCAGGTCTTAGGTACAGCGGGTGAAGCGGTAAGTGAATTCGCGTTTAATAAACTGAACAGCTTTATATCACAATCAAACATCAAATACTTTGATTTGAATATACGATCGCTGAATGATGCCAGCGCATCGTTAAGGTTTTGGAACGACAGGCTGGTGATAAATGGTAACTTATACTCAACTACCGGTACCAGCGACCTTTTCAACACCCGCCAAAGCTTGCTGAATACTGATTTCAGGACGCTTACTAAAGACTTTGAGATACAATACCTCATTCGTAAGGATGGTAACCTGCGCGCTAAATATTCTTACAGGGCACTAAACACCACTACGCTAAATACACTAAACGACCAGCTACTACCGCAGTATGTAAATGGTATAGGCTTAATTTACCAGCGGGACTTTGACACGTTTGGAGAGTTTTTCCGTAACATTTTCAGGCAAAGCCGCCGAAACAGGGCTCCGGTATCACCGGCCCCGGTACAAAAGCCTAATGTAACTAACCCGGTACCAACAAAACCAGCCGAAGATAACAACGACAATAACGATAACGATTAATTCTCGCGCATAATAGCGTGATCCATTTTATCCCGCTTGGTGCGCAGGTAGGCTTCATTATGCGGGTTAGCGGCAATCTCGATAGGAATATTTTCTATTACTTCAAGGCCATAGCCAATTAGCCCTGCGCGCTTTTTAGGGTTATTGGTAAGCAGGCGCATTTTGGAGATGCCCAGGTTACGTAGTATTTGCGCTCCAACGCCGTAGTCGCGCTGGTCCATTTTAAAGCCCAGTTTAATATTCGCTTCAACGGTGTCTAAGCCGTTTTCCTGCAAATGGTAGGCCTTTAATTTATTTACCAGGCCTATGCCGCGGCCTTCCTGGTTCATGTATACAATTACGCCTTTCCCCTCTTTACTGATCATCTCCATAGCCTTGTGTAGCTGCGGGCCGCAATCGCAACGGCATGAGCCAAATATATCGCCGGTTACACATGAGCTGTGTACACGTACCATTACCGCCTCGCCGGGCTCCCACTCACCTTTAATGAGCGCAAGGTGGTTCTCACCGGTATCCAATTGGGTGTAGGCAACCATATCAAAATCGCCCCATTCGGTTGGCATCTTTACAGAAACCTCTTTCCGCACCAATGATTCGGTATTAAGGCGGTAAGCGATCAGGTCCTTTATTGAAACTATCTTAAGGTCAAATTCCTTAGCCATTAGCAGCAGTTCAGGCAGGCGGGCCATTTCGCCATCTTCACGCATAATTTCGCAAATAACGCCCGCAGGTTCAAAACCGGCTAAAACAGAAAGGTCTACTGCTGCTTCGGTATGGCCAGACCGGCGCAGAACGCCACCATCCTTAGCTATAAGCGGGAAGATGTGACCGGGCCTGCCCAGATCGGCAGGTTTGGTTGCCGGGTCAATTAGGGCCAGTGTAGTTTTAGAACGATCCGAAGCTGAGATGCCGGTAGTACAGCCATGCCCCAGCAGATCAACCGATACCGTAAAGTTGGTTTCGTGCGAGGTGGTATTATGGCTCACCATGGGCTCAAGTTCTAACTGACGGGCGCGCTCAACGGTAATTGGCGCGCAAACCAGGCCACGGCCGTATTTAACCATAAAGTTAATGGTCTCGGGAGTGGCATTGCGGGCCGCTGTTAAGAAATCGCCTTCGTTTTCACGGTCCTCGTCATCAACCACTATAATGGTTTTACCTGCTTTTATGGCCTCAATGGCTTCGGGTATTGTATTAAGCATTTATTTTAAGATTTGAACCAGGCCAAAGCCTCTGATTCATGGCTAACAAATGTAGTTGATATTTGAATGAATAGCGTCGGGATTGTGTAAAAGTTACTTAGGCGCGTTTAGTTAGCTTTAATTTGAGGCGGCCGAAAAAACGCTTATAAGCCTCAATATCAAACAAAGTGGAATCGGTAGCCGCTTTATATGACAAGAATAGCCCGATAGGTAATAAGATCGCGATAGCGACCCAGGCACCGGTAACAGGCGACCAATCGCCCTCCTTGGCTGATTTTTCGCCAATGGTGCCGATGATGTAATAAATAAGGAAAAAGATAACCGATACCACCACGGGCAGCCCCAGGCCACCTTTACGAATAATAGCACCCAATGGTGCCCCTATCAGGAACAACACGATACAGGCCGCCCCAAGGGTAAATTTTTTCTGATACTCCAGCATATACCGGCGTATATTGCGCGATGCCTCTTCATGGGTATTTACACGGCTGCGCAAAGCATCCTGTATCTGGTTTACCTCGCTTATGGCATTATTAAGGGCATTTATTTTTGCGCTGGTTTCTTTTGCACGGGTACTATCGGCAGGTAAAGGTTTCTTTACCGTTTTTGAGGATACCGGCACCGTAGTGTATTTTAAATACGCCGATAACAGATTATAATTGGAAATACGGGTACTGTCAATTCCACGCCCTGCTGAGTCGACAAAGTGCTTTAATTGCCTCAAATTCATCATTTGGGCAGCGTTACGAAACTCGCCCTCATCTGTGCGTTTCATTTTTAGCCCGGAGAGATCAAATTTTTGTTCCGTTTCTTTAAACCTGAAACGCGTAAAACGCTGGCGCGGATTAAAGCTTACATCGCTTTTATCCTCCTGGTAGCGTATGCCGTCTTTAAGTTTCAGTACCAGGTAAAGGTTATCCTTTGTACGGTACATTAAACCCGATTTGGCGAAGGTAACGTTCTGCACCCCGCTGTTATCCGGCGAACCCTGGTAGATCATGATATCGTAAAGGGTTTGCCCATCAGGGTCTTTACGCTTTACACGTATGGTATATCCCGGGAAGCGGTTACTGAATACATTTTCGGGGATCAGATCGGCTGACTTTTGCTGACGGGCATCATATAATAATGAGTAATATTTAAGGTTAGCTACCGGCAGCATGTAATCAGAAAAAGCGAAAGCGGCAATGCTCAGCAGCACAACCACCACCATCATGGGGTACATGGCTCGCCTTAATGATATACCGGCAGATTTTATGGCAACCAGTTCATAGTTTTCGCCCAGGCTGCCATACGTCATGATAGATGATAACAGCACCGAAAGCGGCAGCGCCATGGCTACATTGGTGGCCGAGTTATACATCATCAGCTCGAGAATGATATACCACTGAAAGCCTTTCCCTATCAGGTCATCAATGTACTTGAACAGGAACAGCATGAGCAGCACAAACATTACAATAACCAGCGTTACCACAAATGGCCTGATGAATGATTTGAGCAGTAACAGGTGTATTTTCTTCATTAAGCGTTAACAGTATGCAATGAAACGCCTATGCATACAAATAATTGCATACGGCATATCCGGTCGGCAAAAATACGGAAATTAAGTTTTATGCGCCCAGGGTGCTAATGAGGTAATCGATCTGGTTATCCCAGATGAGTTTACGTTCGGCAATGGTTTCTTCTGTAGCAAAATCGGTTATAGCAAGCGCCACATCATTAGTCAGCTCATCCTGTATAATTTCCATTTCCAGGTAGCACTGCGGTTCATCGTCCAGCCATTTGAAACGTACCAGCTTATTCTCCTTGTTGGTGATCAGCTTGGCGCGCTGCATTTCATCATCCCAGGTAAAAGTATACACCTGATCGCGCACGGTAACATCATCGGCAAACCACTGGGTAAGGCCATTGGCCTCGTTTAGGAAACTGTATAATATTCTGGGAGAAGACTTTATCTCATATTCCAGGTTGAACTTCTTTTTTTCAGACATAGGGTTCGTACCGTTACAAATCAATCGGGGGCTAAATGTTAAACATTTTTTCTAAAGAAAACTAAAATCTACTATATTTGCAAACCTTTTCGGCCCCTATCTTTAATGGTTAGACTGCAAAGGCAAGCTAAAGTAAATTTAGAACCGATTTATTTTTATCCGGCGGGGTAGCTCAGATGGTTAGAGCGTAGGATTCATAATCTTGCAAGCTTTGAAATAAAATGGTCTGAAATGGTTGAAAATGGCAATTCTTGCTATGGACAACAACCACAAAACACCATCAAACCACAGGTTAATCCAGCCGAACCGTTAACAAAACCGTTAACAAATCGCGACCTTTGAAAGGGGGCATGGAGAACAATTTTATTCATTTAAAAAGTTTTCCATCATGGCTACCGCAAAAATCGTCACTTGGAGTCGTCCCGACAAAAACAAACAATTCCCAATCGGCATCAAAGTTTCTCAAAATGGCATTCCTGCTTATTTGTTTGAGGGCAATGCGCTTGCTTCCCGCGACCATTGGGATGCATCAAAGCAGCAAGTAAAAAAGGCGCACCCGCACCATATGCGCTTGACAAATTTCCTCACGAAAAAACTTGCTGAAGTAAACGAGAAAATCCTCGAATTTGAAACCGACAAAAAAACCTATTCGGCGGAAGATGTCGTAAACGCCATCAAGCCAAAGCCTTTACAGGTACCGACACCAGCGCCCAAACTGCCATTGTTCAAGGATGTCGCAGATAACCACCTGCGCGAACAATTTGCACTCGGCAATTACGATGTTCGTAAAACTGATGAAAGCCGCCTGAAACGCTTTTATGCGTTTGCAGGGGAGGATGTAACCTTTCCGCAAATTACGGTTGAATTCCTGCGCCAATACACCGTGTTCCTAAAAACACAAACGAACAATAACACAAAAGAGCAAAAGCCATTAAGTGACCGTACTGTTACCAACCACTTGCTGGCAATTCGCACCCTGTACAACCGCGCTATCACTGCGGGCTTGGCAGCAAAGGACAGTTACCCATTTGGCGGCAGGGAGAAAATCATGATTAAGTTCGGTAAGACTGAGAAAATTGGTCTTACTGGCGACGAAATAAACCTGCTTAAACAATATGAATTTCCGGCGCATCAAAAGCACTTGCACCATAGCCGTAACATTTGGCTGACTTGCTTTTACTTTGCAGGGATGCGCATTACCGATGCCCTGTTACTAAAATGGTCTGATTTTCAAAATGGCCGATTTTACTACATGATGTCGAAAAATGGTGAACCTGGATCATTGCCTGTTCCTGCACCTATAGCCGCTATTATTGAAGAATACACCAATGATGAGCAAGCGCATGATCTTGTGTTTCCGTTCTTAAAAAAGCTGGATAATCTTAATAACCGCTATGCATTGCGAAGAAGAATAAACTCTGTAACCCGTCTAATCGGCCACCACATGGCTGACACAATGGCGTTACTTGGAATTAATAAAAATGCCTCACCGCATAAAGCGCGTCATGCCTTTGCGCAACGCGCTGAAGAAAAAGACATTCATCCAAAAGTGCTGCAAAAGATGTATCGTCATGAAAGCATCCTCACAACGATGCAATATCAATCTAACTTTTCCCACAAAAAAGCAGATGAAGCTTTGGAAGCAGTGATTGATTTTTAAATAGTCAGAAGGCCGTCTCATAAAGTCTATTATGAGGCGGCCTCATGTTTATCTACATGGATTGATGGCGTGGGTTACAACGCCTATTAATTGGTAGTCAGCAAACTCACCAAGTAAAAGTTTTTCTTCCCTCGGGTCGTCTGCCACAAGCGCCCAATGGGTGAGCGACTTCTCTATTCTCCGAATAACTATCGCATCGTTATATCTGACAACAACGATATTTCCGCGCTGGGGCTTTAAAGATTTATCGACTATAATCATACCACCGTGATGCAAGTCAGAGTGGCGCATGATATTGGTGTGTATGGGCATTAATTCTACTGTATGCTTATTGCCCGTTAATTCTTTATGCAGGTCAATCTTAGCCCCATCTGCATATTCCAGACATCCAAGCGGGTTAACCACTTTAACAAAACGCCCCTGCTTGTGGCCTGCGCGTTGCGGTGGATCAAAATTTGGTTTAAAGCCATGCATAATTCCTTATATGCCGATTCCATCCCATTTTCAATATAATCCTATATCGCAGGAATATTTTCCTTGAGAGATTATGGCTTTCCAAGCAGTTATTTGCTTTAAAAAGGCTGCTGGCATTCAAAATAGACAGAGCCATTAATTTTTTTCTTTTCATGGCTTAACCCATCTCCGAAAGAATAATAGCCATCATTAGTTATAATGAGGTGGTCTGCCATTTCTATATCTAATGCCTTACAGGCAATTTTCATTTTCTGCGTCTGGTCGCAATCTTGAGGGCTTGGTTTTAAGTTTCCCGATGGATGATTATGCGCCATGATAATGCTGTGCGCATTCGTTTTCAACGCTGAAACAAGTATCAGTTTTGTGTCTACCACTACACCTGACGTTGATCCACTTGCAGCATGATAAACGCCGATTACATGCATAGCGCGGTTTAATAATAGCACTTTAAATTCTTCTACAAGGTCGATACGGTTCTGATTCCATACGGATATAAAAAGCTGATAAGCACTTTGGGAATCATGCACCTTTGGCATGCTTTGAATAGGCTGACTTCGTTTATAGCTGAGCTGGATTTCGTTTAAGAATGTACTTGTCAAAGATCAACTCCTAAGAAAATGGGATAGGATTATATTCCTTTTTTTAATTATTGTCAATCCTCAAAACGCGAAAAGAACTCACAAAATGTCATATCAAATGCCTCGACAATATTGACCAATTCAACCAAATACGGATTAAGTACGCCCCCCTCTAATTTGCGAACGTAGCATACGTTTTTATCTAATGCCTGGGCAAATTCATACTCGCTCATTCCTTTATCCATGCGAGTCATCTCAACGAGTTTCCCTAATTTTTTTGATGTTTTATCTGGCGTCATCTGATAATAACTGAAAAATAGAAGGATAGCGTCGCTGCCGTGTCAGCCGTTTTCATTGTATTTACATTTAGAAATTAGTGGATTAACTTTTTAAGAAAATATGTAGAATTGACTGAAGCTTTGCTCTTAGTGTATTCAAGTTCAATTAAGTGTTTAGCCTCTGTCGAACCCAATTCTTTAGCCTTGAAAAGATAATAACGAGCTAAGTTTTGCGTGTCTTGGTCATCACTCAGTATTGTTATTTCGCCTGGGTCGGCTTCATGTGTTAAAATAGTATATAGTGTTAAGTATGCGTCAGGACAGTGGTACTTATTCGCCATGATCAAAGAATAATAATAAAGGTCTACTTCACGGTATGTCATGATGTATGCAAATGCCACTTTACTATATGAAGAACAATCGCCACTATCAATTGCTGCTTTCCAAAGACGCGTTCTCTCTTGTTTATCATCGGCTATTTTTTTGTAAAAGGGAACTTCGCCAGCAAATTTCTCGCCCCGTGCTTTAGTTTGCTGTTTTTCGTTTCTGCCGCCACAAGAAAGAAATAGAAATAAAAGTAAGCCGATAAAGATTTGCGTAACAAATTCTTTCATACAACTTCTATGAGATAAGTCTATTTTCAATATGTATTGTAGGATGAGGTTTAAATTAGGAAAAATTATATGTAATACTAAGTAAGTATAACTAATCAAGCATGCTAAATAATCTTCCTTTTTGAGAAACCAGCGTAAGATTAGAATTTACTTTAGTGTAATTGCCGACTGTTACCCAGAAATAAAACTACAACCATTCTATGCTTGGTTCTTCGGCACTGAGAACTTCAACTATATCATTTGGAGTACAGATTATATAATTTATATAAATTTTAGATGTATCTAGCGTGTCTGAACTTTGTGCAATAATCCATTCTAAAAAGTCACTATTATTTGATGTAAATAAAGTCCATTGTGATGTCAGTATCGGATTTTCACATAACATTTTCAGTCTATTTGATTCATCGGTATTTCTATAACCAATGTGTGACTCGAACTTTATTTTTACCAATCTATCTGCCGTGTTTTTACCTTTCAATAGGAGCCTGAAACCTTCGTAATCGTCATATAAACCTTCTAAATATAACATCGGAGGTAAACCATCAATAGGATCCCATTTAGTTATTTTGAAATTTTTCATATTAATTGTCATACCTTATTTTAATTGGATTTTTAGTTTGAATTTCAAAAGTAGGACGTCCATCACTACTAACACTCCTAACATTTATCATCGTACCATTCGGCGTTTGGCCTTGCCTTCCTGCGGGAATAGGTCTTACTGTTTTCGGGTCAACCAATTTATCAAAATCTTCGTTGGCCTTATCCAATCCTCCTTCTTTATCATATTGTTTAACTCTACCTTTGGTCTTTCGTCCAGGTTTAGCATCTGTTAATACTTCTTCAATTAGATCTCCTTCCTTTTTTGCCTTATGCATTTTTTCGAGGGCATCTTTTTCAGAATGATCGTCCAAAGAATTTTGTGGTGTCAACACCAAAGAAAGAAACGCTAAAAGCGGATTTGGTAAAGGAGGGGCACCTGGTTTTAATGTCTGTATTGGTTCAATTTTATGATATGGAATATAAACAGGTATAGGTGGATTAACAAGACTACGTTTAGCAGTGACGGTAACCTCTTGCAACATTTTTATTGTATCTCTACCGTCGTAATCTCCTAGATTTATTGGATTATTTAGAACGTAGGCATAAGCCGACGTATGTTCAAATGTCTCCGCCATCGGATCGATAGCTGTCCACTTGGCAATTACCGGATCATAGTGCCTCGCGCCATAATCATAGTCACCGGTCTCTTCCTGTAACTCTTTCCCGTTATAAAGATACTTATTTGGCGATGAAGGTATAGGACTGATTG
>MKTS01000010.1 GCA_001898335.1 Mucilaginibacter sp. 44-25
TATAACGCCATCATACGTAGGATTATATTTCTCCAATATCTAATAAAGCTATTTTAGCAGATATCTGATTGTCACAAATAGGTGATTTGCTGCTCTTACTGCCAAGAAAAGTTTGCCTGCCAAAATATTTTTATTAATATTGAGGCATCTACGTATACCATGAAAACTATTGTCTATGTAAGTAAATCGGCATATCCTATGCACGAAAATCAGCTGCTTGATATTCTGCACAGTTCGCGTATACATAATGCAGCACTCAAGATTTCAGGCGTATTACTTTATTCTGAAGGTACATTTATACAATTATTAGAAGGTAAGGATAATTTTATTGATGCGCTGTACAAGCGTATACAAGCCGATGAAAGGCACAAGAATATCATCACGTTGGTTGATCGGTCTACGCCCGAAAAAAGTTTTGAGCAATGGCTTATGGGTTTCGCCGTAACAGATGCGAATAAAACAGAAAAACTGGTTGGTTACCTCAAATCAATAAGCGACTTAGACCTGGATAATAAAAGCAATGAAGCTGTATCAGCTATTAAAGATTTTATTGAAAGTAACAAACTTAACATCAAGGATTAAGTCTTTGCCCTATACTTGCATATCTGCCCTGCTACCGTTATATTAACGGCATAAATCATTCCCTTTTATTTTTATGAAAATTGCAATGCTCGGCTCGGGCTTTATTGCCAGGTTCTATGCGGATTCATTGATCGGTCATAGGCGTATTGATAAGCTTCATGCGGTTTATTCACGAAATATTGAAAAGGCTAAGACATTCGCAGCTGATTATGGGCTACCTATTTACAGCGATAGCCTTGAAGAAGTAGTAAATCATCCGGAGATAGATGTAATTGTAATTTCGCTGCCTAATGACCTTCACCTTACCGCGGTTGAAGCTTGCGCTAAAGCTGGTAAACACGTGTTATGCACTAAACCATTGGGCCGCACTGCTGCCGAAGCTAAACAAATGCTGGATATGGTGGAGCAGGCCGGGATTATGGGTGGTTATCTGGAAGATCTTTGTTATACGCCTAAGTTCAACAAATCTTTAGCGAGTGTTAAAGGCGGCAGCCTTGGCCGCATTCTTTGGGCCAAAAGCCGCGAAGCGCACCCGGGCCCTCATAGTAATTGGTTCTGGAATAAAGAGCAGAGTGGCGGTGGTGCCATTGTGGACTTGGGTTGCCACTGTATTGAAATTGCCCGCAACTATATTGGTAAGGATGTTCGCCCGGTTGAGGTGATGTGCTGGGCAGCTACGCAGGTACATCCAATTGATGCCGAAGATAACGCTATAGGTATGGTGAAATATGCTAACGGTGCTATTGGCCAGTTTGAGGTAAGCTGGTGCTTTAGAGGTGGTATGGACTTGCGCGATGAGGTAATGGGTACAGAAGGCACCATATGGATCAATAACTTTCTGCGTACTGGGTTTGACATGTTTAGCACCGGTAAAGAGGGTGGTTATGTAGCCGAAAAAGCGGAAAGTAACACTGGGTGGTTATTCCCTGTCGGCGATGAGGTAAACGAACTGGGCTACAATCACATGTTTACCGATATGTTTGAAGCCATTGAGCAAAAGCGCGAACCTTTTGAAACTTTTTATGATGGTTACGTGGTGAATGCCATCATCGATGCAGCCTACGCATCAACCAAAAGTGGGTTATGGGAGCCGGTAATAATTGATGACTGGAGGGGGCGAAAAGAAGATAACAGCGGTAATAAATTTGCTGAGTTTGATGAGCAATACTACCTCATTAAGGAAGAAATACTACCCCATGGCGACCGAAAACTTATTCTCAAGGATAAAAAGACCGGTGATGTAATTGTAAGGGACCTGTAATTCTGATTAATATAACTCATAAGGACCCTAAAAGATTAACGCATGAACAGAAGAAACTTTATCCAAACCGGCGGCATGTTAGCTGCACTGGCAGTATCACCGACCATGGCGAATATTACCCATAAGAAGCCTGCCTTAGGTATGCAGCTATACATGGTAAAAGAAGATATGGAGCGCGATCCGGCTGGTACGCTTAAGCTGCTTGGTGCTATGGGTTACAAGCAAATAGAAAGTTATGGTAGCGATAAGGGAATATTTTGGGGATATAGCCATAAAGATTTCAAGAAACTTGCCGGTAGTTTTGGTTTAGAGTTGATCAGCAGTCATTATAACCCCTGCAGTCTACAGGAGTTTGACAGATTAGCCGGGCAGGCGGCCGAAATCGGTATGAAATATCTGGTGTGCCCCTGGTTAGGCCCGCAGAAAGATATTGACGCCTTTAAACGATTTGCGGAAGATTTTAATCAACGGGGAGCTATCTGTAAAAAGCACGGATTGCGGTTCGGCTACCACCCGCATGATTATCCGTACAAAGCGGTTAATGGACAATTACCTATTGATGTATTATTAAATAATACCGATAAAGCGCTTGTTGATTACCAGATGGATGTTTACTACGCCGTTACCGAAGGTGCCGACCCTTATGCCTATATGAAAAAGTACAAAGGGCGTTTCACGATGGCGCATATGCGCGATGTGCTGAAAAAGCGCTTACCTGCCGGCAGCAAAGAAGAATCCGCCTGTGACCTGGGAGAAGGTATTATTAACTTCCCTAAGTTTATTGCAGCAGGCGAGGATAATGGCATGGAATTTTTCTTTGTTGAACAGAGCCGCTATCATAACGAAACGCCTTTACAAAGCGCGCAAAAAAATGCCGCATACTTAAAAAGCATGCGGCTGTTATAAGGAATAGGAGATAGGAATTATAATAAAAAGCTCTTGAGGTAAGATTGACCCCAAGTACCCCAATCTTTCATCACTTTTTTCATGGTAGCTACAAAGCCTTTGTAATCCGTTGCTTTACCTTTGGCAGGTATTTTTAATTGATTTTCAGATACGGGTAGGTCGGTTACCTTGGTAGCAAACCAGGTAATATTATCATGTGGCATAGCTACCCCCAATATCATCCCTGGTAAACCCGTAAATGATTCCGGCCCGCCAGATAGGGGTATCTCATCTGTATAAAAAGCGACCACATAAACAGAATCCATAATAACCGCGTTGGCCCTGCGGCAATTATAGCCGGCAATTTCGCGGGTTTCATCCGTAATTTTCCAGTTGATCTTACGCACGGTATCCTTTACTAAAAACTGTTCCTCAAAAACACGCTTTGCGCTGGTACTAATGTTGGTGCTCAAATCGGTATAAACGGTATTGCCCTGCAAACCCTCCGGGACATCGCTAAACCAGCTGTTATTGCTTTCAGCAGGAGCCGCGGGCGTAAACAAGGTTTTGTTATTGGTAAACGTAAGGGTGCTCTTTAATACTTTAAACTGTGGTTGAGTTTTCTTGTAGTTCTCAAACGCCTGCGCGCCAAAGCTACCTTCGTCATCCCCCATACGTTTCTTAATGATCGCGTACATGTTTACGCGTTTTTCATATTCAATAGTGCCCGAGGTGGTGAAATGCGCGTTGGTTTGGGCGAATATGCTGCTGCAGAACAACGAAGCTATAATGGTTAGTATTAAATTTTTCATGTTATTTTTTTGCAGGCGCTCCGCCGCCCATTTTATTAAAGTCCCATATTACCGAAAACAGGAAGTACCTTCTAATAGTAACCGAACGAGTTTCGCTGTAATTGGTACCGTTTGAATTACGATTAAAGCCCGAATTTTGGTTTAAAAGGTCGTTGCCTGAAAGCATCAACTTTAAGTTTTCAGACTTGAAGAATGATTTACTGATCCGTGCATTCCAGATAAACTGCCTGAAATCGTCAGGCAAGGATTGCGTGGCTGCCTGGTAGCTATAGTTACCATCCGTTCCAATTTGAAATTTAAAAGGCAGGTAAAAGCTCATGCTGCCATTAGCGCTAAAACCATAGCCGTTGTTATTAATATTCGGGCTTAATGATGACTGCCCTGTGTTGTACATCGGCCCTGCCGATAGATCAAAAGAATATTTCTTTTGCACGTATTTACTTAGCTGTAACTGTGCGTTGATGGTGTTAGATGAAGTGCGGTTTAAGCGTTTTCCCGAAAGATCATCGGTTTTAAAGCTATAATACACCGCGCCATTCACGTTTGCCGAAGCTCCTGCGTTAATGCCCCAAACACCGGTTTTACGCCCCATGTACAGGCCTCCATAGTAATTGAGCGGTGTTTTACCTGAAAGATTTTCATACTCAAAAGTGTTTTTACCCGTAGCTGTACTGGTGGTGATGTTATTTACAATAGGGTCTTGAGTAAAAGTGAAGCCGCTATATAATGACACATATTGCTCGCTTAATACCTTATAATTATTAAAGTTAACGTTAAAGCGGTGATTGAAAGACGGGCTAAGGTTAGGGTTACCGATAGTAATATTCAGCGGGTCGTTGTTAATGCGTACCGGCTGTATCTGGTCAATACTTGGTTGATTTTGGCTTCCATTATAACTAAACCTGAATGAGCCTTGTGACGCATAACGGAACTGATAGGTTAACTGCGGATTCCAGTTGTTAAAATGCCGCTCCAGAATATTATCAACCGATGAACCACTTTGCATAAAGGTGGCAATTTGCTTAAAGCGCAGATCGGCCACACGCGTGCCAAAATTAAGGGTGTGTTTACCCTTCTTATAATTAAATATGGCACCCACCTGGTTGCTAAACTGGTTAAATTTGTAATCGCTGCTTAAAGAATCTATCAGCACATTATAGTTCCCCGGGGCCGATTGACTGTATGATTTACGGTCGGCGTTACTGTTATTAATGCTGATACCATAATTAAATACTAATGATAGCGCTTTACTTAAAGGTTCTGTATAAGTAATATTAGTAAGGAAGTTAGATCCCCTGAGATCGTTGGTCTTAAACTGATCGATCAGTTTGGTACTGTCTTTACCTGTACCGGTTGAATTAAAATAATTGATCTGTGAGTAAAGATTACCGTGTGCCTTACTTTCATTAACACCGCCAGTTATGTTTACGGAGAAAGTGCGGCCCGGTTTTTTAAGCTTTTTATTGTAGAATACCGTCGCGTTGAAAATTTTACCGTCGAGTTTATTATCCAGCCTTCTGTTTTGGTTATTTACCAAGGTATCGTTCCTGAAGGTAGATGATTTATCTGTGGTGTTGGTTTCAGAGTTTTTGAGGGTGCCATCAACCGTTACTTTTAAATTTGAAGTGGTATCCAGTTTAACCTGATAGGTAGCATCGGCCTTTTGCCTGAACATGAAGTTGTGACTGGTCTCGTCAGAATTATTACCTATAACAAGCGAATCTGACAGCGTATTGCGGGAAAGTGAAGTCTGCCGGCCATCAACAGTTAACGAACCAATTTTATAGTTAAAGTTGATAGACTGTTTATCGTTATTCCATTTATTATCATAGTGTACGCCACCTGTGCGGGCAACAGGTATACCCTGGCCGTTATACTGACCGCTAAATGAATCAAGGTCGTCGCCGCTGCCCGAAATATAGATCTCACCGTTATCACCAAAGGTCATACCGTCCTGGGTGCCCAGTTTGTTATTATCTTCCCAACCTAAACCTACTTTACCGGTATTACTTACCGTGCCATAGGCAGAGAATTTCTTTTTTCCTCTGAATATATTAAACAATGCCTGGGTTTCGTAATAATCGTCGGTACCAACGCCACCCGTTACTTTACCAAAATAGCCGTTCTTTTTATCTTCTTTTAGTTTAATATTAATGGTCTTGGTTTTTTGGCCATCATCAATTCCGGTAAAAGTAGCCTGGTCGCTCTTTTTATCATAGAGTTGCACCTTATCAACCATATCGGCACGTATGTTTTTGGTAACAAGGGTAGGGTCGTCACCGAAAAATTCTTCCCCGTCAACCAATACTTTAGGAACTGATTGCCCCTGGGCGGTTATCTTTCCATCCTTGTCTACCTGTATACCTGGTAACTGTTTTAAAAGATCTTCTACTTTTGAATTCGGTTCTATTTTAAATGCTTTAGCATTAAATTCTGTGGTATCTCCTTTAATCTTAATTGCCGCTACAGTACCCTTCACAATAACCTCCTTTAACAAACGCGATTTAAGGTTCATGTTAATGTTACCGAAATTGCGGGTAGTTTTTACAGAATCAAGCGCAAATGGCTCTACGTAATCGGCGTAGCCAGGGTAGGTGACCAGTAGGATAAACTTGCCTTTGCCAAGTCCACTGATGCTAAAAGAGCCGTCAGACCGTGCGCGGGTAAATTTTCGGAGAGTGGAGTCTTTCGCGTTAAGTACGCTGATGGATGTGTTGGCCAGTTTAGCATTGGCAACGCTATCTGCAGCTATACCCTTAATAGCATAGGGTGTTTGCTGCGCAAGCGCAGTTAAAGAGCACAGGAATAATACCAGTGCCGTAATTGTGACTTTCATACTTAGGATTTGATGCCGCAATATATAACTAAAGATTTAGTAATAAAAATGAGCGAGATGTTAAAAAGTGTTAAAATTACAGTTTAGACTAACTGTGACGATATTATGTTACGGTAACTTAACAATTTTGTTTGTGAGTAAAGTTTTACCATTAAGCGAGATAATCCCAACGTATACGCCTGGGATCACTGGTAAGATGAGATGATTTTCGTAATTATTAAAAGTGGTATGGAAAGCCGGCCTGCCCGCCATATCATATAAGGTGAAGGTGTAGAGTTTTGAGTCGCCGGCGAGGATATTAAGTTGGGTACTTACCGGGTTAGGATAAAGGGTAAACTGGTCGGTTTGTAATAGTACGGCACTCGCCGTATCGGTGGTTATGGTACTGTTATCTGTTTTGTTTAAAACCGCCCTGTAATAATTAAGGCCTGCCCGGGGGCTGGTGTCAACAAAATTGTAATTTAATGTACCAGGCGTTATGTTGGATTTGCCTATGGTAGTGTAAGTATCCTTGCCGGTAAGCCTTTGCCATGTTACCGATGCCAGCCCCTGGGTACTGGCTACAGATAGGTTAAGTGTAATTTGAGTTTTGTTGAGCGGTGTAGCCAGTAAGGTTTTTACATAGCAACCTACTCCCTGCGCGGTAGCATCAATCGTATAACTTTTTGTACCTTCAAAACCATTACCTATGGCGCTCACAGCGTAGTATTTTGAGGTTTGCAATTGTGGCGGTATAATGATAGAGGTATCTGTTGCTGATGAAAGCTGCTGTAAACGGTTGTTGTTAATGGTGTAGATACGATAGCCAGTTGCATTTGGCTGTGGGTTCCAGTGCAGTAGTAGCCCATCCGTACAGTTAAAGCCCACCTGTAGGGTGCGTGGAGCCGAGATCACAAAATCGGTACTGGTAAAGGTATTACTACCGATCTGCATTTTTATCCTTGCCTGGGTAAAGGCGTCGGGTACCTGCCATTTATAGTAACCCTGACTGATGTTAACCGCGCCCGAAAGCTGTTGCCAGGTTTGCCCTTTATCATAACTGATACTTAGTATGCCGTTTACATTGGTGAAGGTATGCTGCCATCTTAGGTATGCATCTTCGCCGGGAATCAATTGCCTTAATACTGTTGGCGCAATCCACTCAAATTGGCCGGCTACACGGGTTTGATAATTGACAAAAAATGGCTGCTTACTGTTCTTTATCCGTCTTGCATAAATATTAATGGTGTAAACACCTGCCTTCGGCGATTGCAGTGTTACCTGCTCCACATTGTTAAGCGAATCGCGACCCGTTTTTGCCGGGGCACGCAGCGAATCTGCCGACGGATAAGTACTCAAAACCCAGGGCTGGTATGTTTTCCCATCGGGCCCTGTAATGGAGAGGTCCAAATCATTTACCAGGGCGGCAGGGGCATTAAGCTCCGCGGCGGGGTCGGCCCAGGCAAGGGTGGCTTTAAATGTTGAAGCATTAGCCGGAACGGTTATCTGATAGCTTGCCACTAAACCCTGCGTTAAAGCATCAGTTTTAAAATCGCCGGCGTTTAAACTACGGAGTGCTTCCAACGCGTTGAGCTTGCCAAAACCTGTTTTAAAATCAACGTTGGGGTTGCCAATATCATCGGCAGTATTGATGAGTATGCTCTTGATCAGTGCTGATGGCGCGGATTGATGATATTTTGACTGGTAAGTTTGCTTTAGCAACGCCACGCTGCCGGTAACCAACGCGGCAGCGCCGGAGGTTCCGTCCTCACCATCGGCAACCAGTTCGGGTTTTACACGGCCATCATACGCCGGGCCCGATGAACTAAGATCTTCCGGTATGCCGGTTAAGCCGGTACCACCTATTACCAGTACATTTTTTGCCTGCTTAAAAGTACCGGAGAGGTTAGCCACGTTATTAATGCCTGCATAAACACCGGTATTTGGCGTAGTGGTGCCAATATTACCCGATGAAAAAACATGCATCAGGGTATCGTTCTCATAAGTTTGCTGGTCATAAGCAGCGGCCTCAATGCCGTAAAAATTTTCAATACCGGTTCCATAAGAATGGTTTTGCAGGCCAATGCCAAAATTTCTGAAGGCGGTAATGGTATCAGGTAACAGGCGAGCAAAATCTGATGAGGTAAGTTTAACTTCTGGAGCGGCTCCTTTGCCTTTAATAAAAGAGTTTCCGCTGCCACCAATGAGCGTAGCCATAATGGTAGCGTGGGATGAGCTATTTTCGGGCAAGTCGATAGATTTAAAAGTGCGCCCCAGCAGGTCAAGGTCTTCTTTATCAAATTGCTCTTCTTTAACACTTACTTTTATACCGCTGCCATTGATAGTGGGATATAAAGCAGCTATAGCGTCAATGTTATTTTCCCCGAGATCAAGATCATTAATAGTGAGTTCGGTATGGGCTTTTCTTACTAATGTAGCCGCTGTAATGGTGGTATCGGTTAGTAGCTGCGGAAGATCGGCCAGCTTTACTTTGATGGTTGAAAATGCTAATCCGGTATTTTTTTGCCTGGTTGCCAGCGTCAGCTCCACCTTTTTCTGCGGCGAGTGTTGATAAGCGTAAATGAGGTTGTCGTCGGCTTTCCAGATAGGATTTGCAGGACTTACTGAGATGGCATCAGTACTGTTAAGTGTGCCTTTAGCAGATACAATGTAATAGTTATAGGCCAGGCGCCTTAAAATTTTAGTTCCCGGTATAGCCGGTCCGGAACCGTTAGTTTTTAAAAGGTATACAGTTTCACCATTAAACTTACTGTTAATGCCTGCTGCTCCGAAAGTTTTGCTCATTACCGCGTCTTTAGGTAACTGCTGACCCAAAGCGAACGCGGAAATAAATAACAGGATAAAACAGGCAAAAAGTTTAAACATAAGGTAAAAAATAAAGGGGAATAAAATTCCCCTTTAAAATAAAGCACTTGCTTACATTAATCAAAGCTATATTTTGGTTTAGTAAAGGTAATCTAAAGCAATTTTGTCATTTGCGTTAAACGTTCTGTCGCCTCCGTTTGAACAGGCCAGCATCCATGAACCGGCATCAGCGGTTGATGGTGTGCCTGGGATAAGTACTGCCCCTACGTTTGACGCGCCTTCATTAGTAGCGGTACCACCACAGCTAAATGCACGGTTAAAGTAATCGGTATGGCGGAAACCAATGCAATGGCCCATTTCATGCTGCAGCACAGAGGTAAGGTAATTAACATCCGGGTTTGTACCATAAGCCTGTGAGTTGGTGTTCATTTGGATCTGGCTGTAAGGGTTACCCTGTTTGGTTGGGAAACCTGATGAGCCTAAAGTAATGTAGCCACCGCTTGGGCCTTCGTTAAAACCAACGATCTGTATTTGACCGCCGCTGCTAACGAACTGAAATTTAAGCCTCAGGTTTAAAGCATTGTAACGTGCAATAGCGTTTTGCGTTGCGGTTGCATAAACTGTTGGCAGGTTAGAAATAGATACCGTAACGGTACGCGGAAGGTTTTTTACCAGGTTGGTGGTACGGTATTGCTCAGTTTCGGCAATGCGTACGTTAGGGCTGGTACTTGCTTCTGTTAAGTTTTCGTTAGTTAATACAATATCGCCTTCTACCAGGTAACCGTTGCTTACCTTTCTTACCTGGTCGGTGCTAAAGCCGAGGTCGGAGATGTTTTTCAATACCGCTGAGGATATACCGTTTTGTGGGGTGTCGGCTGTAGCGGTTTTGTTGTTCTCTTTAGTACAAGCAAATAATACGGTGGCCGCGAACACGGCTGCTGCGCCGGTACGGAACATAAAGTTAGTTTTCATACGTGTTTAGTATTTACTGAATTAAATAGTTTAGTTATGTAGCCGGCCAGCTATCATGGTATACGAAAGATAGGAAAATAAAGTTATAGGTATTAACAAATAATTAATCAAATTATTAAATATTCCTTTTGGTTGTTGTTTTATTGTTAAACGAAAAAGCCGTAACATTTATGTTACGGCTTTTTTTATCAGTAAAAATGCACTTCCGGATTAATACACAAAGGGGCTTTGGTATGATTTCCAGTCGGGCAACAATTGGTCTTTTTCTGATACGATAGCGTCAAACTCGTTAATACCCCATCCAATGGTCAGTTCAGGATCATTCCATATCAAGCCTGTTTCAGAGGCTTTATCAAAGTAGTTGGTTACCTTGTAAGCAAATATGGTATCGTTCTCTAAAGATACAAAACCATGCAGGCAACCGGGCGGTATGTAAAATTGTTTATTGTTCTCGCTGGTAAGCTCAACGGCAACATGTTTGCCATAAGTTGGCGAGCCAACACGTACATCAAGCGCAACATCCAAAACAGCACCTTTTATTACCCGCACCAGTTTACCCTGTTCAAAAGGCCCTTTTTGGGCGTGCAGGCCGCGTACTACATTTTTATGCGAAACCGATTGATTATCCTGCACAAAATCAACATCAATACCTTTTTGTATAAAATGCTTTTTATTAAAGGTTTCTATAAAGTAGCCGCGATCATCGGCATAAACGTTGGGCTCAAAGATATAAGCTCCGGGTATGATGGTGTCTGTGATGGTCATTATTATTCAACTGTTTTCATTAACGTATTGAACAATACAAAACGCTCGGCAAATTGTTGTTCATGCGCGTCTTTAAACTTAAACAGGTGTTTGCTGTAAAACTCCTGGAACTGCTCCATGGTATCGGCGTTATATTGCACACAATAAGTAACCCCGTCGTTAGGCGAATCAACTATGCTGAGTATACGGTATGAGCTAAAGCAGCCGGTAGCCATAATAGCCGGTATGTGTACCTCTTTCATCCAGGTAAGCCATTCCTGCTCGGCCGCGTCATCTAAAATTACGGTATCGTTGTAAACTATCATGTGGTAAAATTACAATTTGTTTTGTTGGGATTGCAGTGATTTTGTATTTAGGATCACACTGATGTGATTAGATCATTACACCGGTGATTGGTTGATCTCCAATTGCATAAACCGGTTAACTGATCTCTAATTAACAAATCTCTGATCAACTAACTTTATCCCCACGCAAAGCCCTGAACCGTTTACGTGCATCATTTATCCAAAGGCTGCCGGGATAATCGGTAATGATCTTTTGGAAATAGGTTTTGGCCATATTGGTATCTTTTAGTTGGGTTTCGTAAATGTCGCCCAGCATAAAAACGGCGTCATCGGCCCAAAGGTCGGTACTGTGTTTTTCCGTAATGTCTTTTAATAAGAGAACGGCGCCGGTAAAGTCTTTTTCCTGTATCCTGATGCGGGCTTTGGCCATCAGTACATCAGCCTCAAGCGTATTGCCCGGAAACTGTTTCTCTATACTGTCAAGCGTTTGCAGGGCTTTAGCCGGTTGTTCGGCAAATATGAGCAGATCGGCCCGTGCATACATTTTTAGCGCCTTACCGGTACTATCGACATTCAGGTTATCGCTGATCAATAAGGAAAGGTTCAACGCGTCATTAGCGATCAGCTGAGTGGTGGCCGCTTTTAAAACATCCAGCTGCCTTTTTGCCCAGGCAAGGTCGCCGGTATAATAGGCCAGTTTGGCATTACGTAGCATAGCTTCCTGTGCAACGGCCGTGTTAGGGTTGTCTTTTTCGGCCTGGCTGTAAAGCAGGGTGGCATCCCATGGCTGGTTGCTCAACAGGTATACATCGCCCAGGTCAATTTTACAGGCGGCAAGCAGGGTTGGATCAATGCCGGCCATGCCAACCACTTCTTCCAGTAACGCCTTTGCTTCGGGTAGTTTATGCAATTTAAACGCCTGCAGGTTGGCCAGCTTTTGCATGGCAAATGCTGTGGTTTTATTATGCCCGTAAGTTGCCAGCAGGCTGTTATAATCACTCTCGAGACTAAGAAGATCAGCAGGGTTATAGCGGCCAGTGGTGATCTTCAGGTTACGCGTGTCTATCAGGTTTATCCTTGCGGCAATATAATCGCCACTTGCCTTGTCGGTATTTTCAATGATGTACTCGTATCCGCGTATAGCGGCGTCATAAGCGCTATTGGCAACCAGGGTGCGGCATAAGTCATCAATTTGGGCCGTGCCATTATTCTGGCGGCGACTTAGCGCAAGCGCCTGGTTAAGCGCCATATCATATTCCTTTTGTTGTATAAATACCCATGTAAGCATTTCGGTGTAAACCACTTCCTGCGGGTCTTTCTGTAAACCTTTAAGTAAGGCACCCTTCAGCATATCATAATCGGGACCTCCTTCGTAAACAGAGGCCAAAGCGTTTTTAGCCTGCCCAATGAACAGCGGATTTGCAGGTAAAAAATTAAGGCATTCTTCTGTAAGTGATACTTTATCGTGCCTGTAACGGTAAAGCGCCATAAGTTCGTATGCGAAAGCCTTATCATCCTTTAACAGCTCGCGCCCCCGTTTAAAAACACGTATGGCAAGGTCGGCATTCCCTGTTTGGTAAAATTGCGAGGCCAGCATATTTACCGCGTTGCGGTTCGCGGGCAGGTTTTTGATCAGGTCGTTATATAAGGCTTCGGCCTTGCCTGGGTTACCCTGTTGGGTATAGATGTTACTTAACGAAATTACGTACTCATAATTCTCGGGATAGTTGCGTACCATTGTACGGGCAACGGCTTCGGCTTCGTTTAATTTCTTAAGGGCAATAAGTTCACCAACATACAACTGGAAGTAGGCCTGTTTATCCTGTTTAAAAAGTTTCTGGTAAATATCAGCGGCCTTTTGGTGCTCATTGTTCAGTGAATATTCACGGGCTAATTCTGCATTATTGCTTTGCGCGCGCGCTACTCCGGTAAAGCATATCAAAAGTGTAAAAAGCAGGCCGTACAAATATTTCATGAGAAAAAATGGAGTATTTTACCGCTTTTTATATAACGTACCAGCCGGGTAAAATTGTAGTGACATAGTTATAAAACTCTGAGTAAATTAGTTATTTTGACCTCGATATTTATTTATAATTAATACAAATGCCGATCCGCTTCAGATATTTACTTTTGATTGTTGCAGCAGTGATAATTACCGGCTGTAAGCAAAATAAGGTACGTTCTATACCGGTTGAGGTATTTTTTAAAACGCCCGAAAAAACTAACTTTAAGATCTCTCCCGACGGTAATTATATATCGTATTTAAAGCCTTATAAAGGTAAACAAAATATATTCATACGATCGCTGGTTAACGGCGCCGAAAATATAGCCACTCAGTTTACTGATTATTCGGTTAGAGACTACACCTGGACATTTAATAACCGTATTGTGTTCACACAGGATATCATCGCTATAGACCAGTTTAGGGTTTATACGCTTGATGTAGCCACCATGAAGTACGACAGCCTGCTTACCCTTAACAGTACCAGGATGCGTATTATTAACCGTAACCGCCAGCAGCCTGATGTGGTTACCGTTGCCATGAACAAGCGCGATCCTGTAAATTTTGATGTGTACAGGCTTAACGTGAAAACCGGTGAGCTAAAGTTGTATTTACCCAATCCTGGTAATATTATTAAATGGTATCCTGATGCCGACGGGCGCATCAGACTGGTAAAGGTTTCAGATGGGGTAAACGAGAGTCTGATGTTCAGGCCCGATGATGGCTCGCCTTTTAAAACCATCATCACCAATAATTTTAACGACCGGGTAGAGCCGATAGCCTTTGCGGGTGAAACCAATAGTTTTTACGCACTGTCAAACGTTAATCGCGATAAGACCGCCCTGGTAGAGATGGATGCCGAGAACGGACAGCAGGAACGGGTTGTTTTTGCCAGCGACAAAGCCGACCTGATGGATGTAGGCTACTCAAAGAATAAGCAACGCATTGAGTATGTTGGCTGGGACGAGGCCAAGCCGCAAAAGCATTATCTGGATGCGGCTATTGCCCATATGTATAACAAACTGGAGGCCGTAATTAAAGATTATAAGGTAGATATTGTTGACCGCGATAGTAACGAGAATAAGTTTGTTATTGTTGGGTACACGGATAAGAACCCCGGCACTTACTATTTGTATGAGCGTAATAAAGACCAGTTAACGAAACTGGGTGATATTAATCCGGAGATCAGCAGCTCGGAGCTATGTGATATGCGGCCCATTACTTTTACCGCGAGTGATGGTATGCTGATCAATGGTTATTTAACCACACCGCAAGGCAAAGAGGCAAAAAACCTCCCGGTGGTAGTAATGCCGCATGATAATATTTGGGGCCGCAACTCATGGGGGTACGATGCTGAGGTGCAATTTTTGGCCAACAGGGGTTATGCGGTTTTCCAGGTGAACTACCGCGGCTCCGCAGGTTATGGCAAGGCTTTCCGTAAGGCGGGCTTTAAACAGGTTGGCGGCAAAATACAGCAGGACATTACCGATGGTGTAAAATGGCTCATTGCCCAAAAAGTGGCCAACCCCAAAAAGATAGCCATATTTGGCGGTGGTTTTGGAGGCTTTTCGGCGCTTTATGGTGTATCGTTCCATCCGGAAATGTATAACTGCGCTATTGTAAAATATGGCCTCATCAATTTCTTTACCTACTTAAAAGATGCGCCGCCGTTTTTTAAACCTTTTCTGAAAATGACGTATGAAATGGTGGGCAACCCTGAAACAGATGCCGACCAGCTACGGGCCATTTCGCCGGTTTTCCATACTGATAAGATCAAAAGCCCTTTATTGATATTCCAGGGAGCTAAAGACCCCAGGGCCAATATCAGCGAGCTTAACCAGTTTGTTCGCGAATTAAAAAAACGGAATGTGCCCGTTATCTATCGCCTTAAAGAAAATGAACGGGCCTATTTTAAAAGTGAGCATAACCGTATGGAAATGTATGCCGAGATAGAAAAATTCCTGAACACAAATATGCAGGTTAAACCTTAGCCTGTTATGAAAGCGCCTAAGAATATCTACCGCAAAAACTTTACGCTTTTAACGGTTTTCCTGGTGCTGATAACCGTAAGCTTTGTAATAGCGGTTATTATTTCATACAATCTTACGGCGAAGTATGTTGAAAACGAGTTCTCATCCAAAAAGGTGGAAGTACTCGACCAAACCTCAAAACCGTATAACGACTTTTTTCAGCTCAAGATACCTGAGATCACCTCTTACCAGGGTTTTTTGGACTCCGCGTCAGCCGCCAACTATTCGGCAACAGTATTTAAAACCTACCCCTTTGTGCGGCGCATATTATTCTATGATTTGCAGATAGGTAACAAGCCAACCAATGTGCATTTTACAAACGGCCGTGGTATATCGGTCAAAGCTATTTACCAGTATAAATTAAAGGGCAATGCGGTAAGAGGATTAAAGGATATGGCCTTTGCCAATCAGGAAGACTTTAAGCGCATGGCTTACAAGCTTAGTAATTTCATTAGCGTGGCAGATACTACCAAACTACCCACACAGGATGAGATTTTCCGTACTTTTTATGACGTAAGCCCAGATAAGATCAGCTATTTGAATATACCCCGAAGAGAGGATGTAAAGATTTACCAGTCGTTATTGCGCAACAGCGCGGGTAAAACCTTTTACAAGCAAAATATGATGACGTTTTTGCTTGACGCGCATTTTCTGCGGGTAAAGAATACCCACCCCGAGCTTTACCAGCAGGTTAGTATAGAACCGGTGGTGTATGACCCGCTTGATGTTGACGGAAGCCGAAAGGTGACAGAAGCCGCCTTAACCGGCGCGTTCTCTAATTACAAACTGTATTTTACCTCAAGCAACGAGCATCTTAAAAAGGAGATAGGCCGGCGTTTTTTGCCCATAGGCGCTATAGTGATGCTGGTTTACTTGTTTATGATACTCATCATATGGCTTATTTACCGTAACCTCAACGTTAACCTTAAGATTTTTAAGCTACAGTATGATTTCATTAACAATTTTACGCATGAGTTTAAAACGCCTGTAAGTGTGATAAAAATAGCGGGCTCAAACCTTAGGGGCGATGCCGAACTCAGCGAACGACAGCGTAAGCATTATGGAAAGATATTGGACGAGGAGGCAGATAAGCTGAACGACCTGATGAATAGGTTGCTGTCCTTTACCCAACTCGAAAACCGGTCTATCAACATCAACAAAGAAAATGTGGCGCTGCGCGATTTTGTGCAGGGCTATGTAAATACGTTTAAAATAAAATATCCGGATTTTGCGCTGAGCCATACCATTGCCTCCGGTGTAAACGAATTTAATACCGATCCTGTATTATTAGGGAGCGTTTTCCAGAACCTGATGGAAAACGCGTATAAGTATTCGCATCCCGGGCGTAAGGAACTGCATATTGATATCAGGCCGGAAAAGCGCAACCTGGTATTTAAGTTCGCCGACAAGGGCATAGGAATTGCTCGGCCAGAGGTAGGAGATGTGTTTAAAAAGTTTTACCGGATTGAGAACCAGTACAACCAAAACGGAAGCGTGGGTTTAGGGCTTGCATTTTGTAAAGAACTGGTTAACTTTATGGGTGGCGAAATTACGGTGACCAGCAAGGTTAAAGAAGGGTCGACTTTTACCGTGATATTACCTTTTGATAATTAGCAATTATAATTAAATAATGAATAAGGAAATTAAGATAGCACTGGTTGAGGATGATGAGAACCTGAGGTTCCTGGTGGCAGAGCGCCTGCAAAGTGAGGGCTATAAGGTTTTGGAAAGCAATAATGGCGATGATGCCGAAAGAATGATTCTGGCAGAACAGCCTGATATAGTACTATTGGATTGGATGCTGCCCGGTAAACAAGGCTCCGAAGTATGCGCAGAATTACGTAAAAACGGTTTTGATAAGCTGGTGATTATGATGACAGCCAAGGCGCAGGACATTGATAAGATCGACGCTTATAATTTCGGTGTAAGCGATTATATTACCAAGCCTTTTAACATGGATGTGCTGGTAGCAATGATAGAAAGCAAGATCAAGTTTTCGCTGAACAGTGAGAAAACCGAATCGCACAGATTTGGGAATATGGAACACCAGCCCAACACCCACTTGCTTATACGTGATGGGCGCAAAACAGAGCTTACCATACTGGAGAACCGTATTTTACTTTACTTCCTGAAAAATAAGAATAAGGTAATTAACCGGGAGGAGCTAATGATGGAAGTTTGGGGCTACAACGCCGATGTAAATACCCGCACACTGGATATGCACATTGTACGGCTGCGGAAAAAAATAGAGAACAATCCAGACTCGCCTACCTACCTGCAAACGGTTAGGGGAATAGGCTACCGCTTTGTTTATTAGTCGATAAAAAGGAAAATCTTTTATCGGGGAGAGGTATAGTTATCAACTTACCCTCCCCATTTTATTTTTGATAAGCCCGGCTGATGATGAAATTGCCATAAAAGCCTTTTTCATCTATAATGGAGTACTTATGCCGTGCAAAAAGCCCCGCCACGTTAGGCAATCGCCATGATTCTACCCCGCACAAAATTTTAAAGAACAAGAGCATACTTTTCAGCATCAGGTTTTGCCAAAGTTTTCCTGTAAGCCTGAAATCGGTATAGAGCCACACCCCGCCGTCTTTGAGTGCCTGGTGTATGGGCGTAAATATTGCCGGCAGGTTCTTATCGGTAAAATTATCCAGCAAAAAGGGGGTGATCACCACATCAAATGCTTGAGAAAGCCGGGCTTCCTGTATAGGCTTGTTGATAAAGTTAACCTCGTTGTGGCCATAATTACGGTTTTGAGATAAAGCCATCATTTTAGCCGATATTTCTACATAGGTGATTTTTAAACCGGTAGGGTGTTGTTTAGTAATTTCTTCGAGAATGTAGCCGGTACCGCCGCCAACAATTAATATAGTGGCGTCAGGGGGGATATGTTTTAGCAAATAAGCCTGCGCGTTAATAAGCGCCTTGCCGAATACCAGGCGGGAGAGCCGGTCATAAAATGGCGCGGCGTTATCGTAGTTACCCTTTGCCATTAATGGTTGCCAAATATCAGTGTAAACGCAACAAGCATTACATATTGCAATACCAAAACGCCATCAAGATAAAAGAAATAGTAGTATTCGTTTTTTTTCCATTTAGACCTGAAGATGAGCCAGCCCATTAGTACAGCGGTAAGTGCCAAAGCAAAGAAATCTACATTAAAGCCATTGTTCCTGAACATGAACAGCAGCACAATGTAGCCTGCAAGTAACAACTGGCAAAACAGGTAAGCATTTTTTTCGCCCCATGAAACGGCGATGGTTTTTAAGCCATATTGCCTGTCCTGGAAAAGGTCGCGTATATCAAAGGGTACGGTTAGCGCGCCAATGAGCAGGAAACGTTTAGCAATTAAAATGGTGATATCACGAGTAGATATATCAGCCAGGTGCATATCCTGGGCCTCCAATATAGGTAGCAAAACACAGCTTAATGTCCACACCAGGGTTATAAGAAAAGGCTTCAACCCCGGAATATTTCTTAATCCGAACTTTTGTTCACCAACAGTAAACAGTGGCAGGCTGTAACAAAATGATAGTACCGAAAGGAATACCAGTAATATGCGCGATTCCATGGAGAGCAAAAAGAAAAGCGGTATCAGCGAGAGCAGCGATATCATGGTAAAGGTAACCATGAGCCGGTAGTGCGCAAAAAACCATTTTACCCGGCGGTATGGCGATTTTTCAGGGTGCTTGGGCTTACTCAGTAGTATGCTGAAATTGTATATACCCAAGGTAGAGGCAAACAACAGGCCGGTAACCGTATGGATGGGTTTGGTATCAATTAAATGAAAAGTAACCAACGCCTGCGCTACCGCGCAAATCGCCATAAACAGGTTGCTAAAAAGCAAAAAATCAAAAGCGCTTAAAAGTGTTTTCTTCATTTTTTAGCAGCCGCTTTTCAGGCTTTGTAATTTGGATCGGTCGCAGCTTTGAGCTCAAATATCGTAATCTCCGGCAATATTCCAATTCGGCCGGGGTAACCTAAAAAGCCGTAGCCTACATTCACGTAAATTTGCTGGTGCTTTTCGCGGTAAAGGCCAGCCCATTCCTGGTAAACATATTCAATAGGGCTCCATTGAAAATCATCGGTACGTACGCCAAATTGCATACCATGCGTATGGCCCGAGAACATCACATCTATCTGCGGATATTTAGGTATTACTTCCGCACGCCAATGCGAGGGATCGTGCGAGAGGAGCAGCTTAACTGGCAAATCATCGGTACCTGCAACAGCTTTTTCCATTTTGCCATATTTGGGGAAACGGCTTAACTCGCCCCAGTTGCCAATACCCAATACGCCCAGTTCCTGCCCATCAATTTTAATACGGCGGTGTTCATCTATCAACAGGTCCCAGCCAAGGTTTTTATGCGCCTGGTACATATCCTGCATATTTTTTTCCTTGGCAGCAGGAGTTGGCCAGTTGCCATAGTCGCCGTAATCATGGTTGCCTAATATGGAGTATACACCCAATGGCGCACGTACTTTCTTAAACACATCAACTACCCGGTTTACCTCCTCGGTACGGCTATTAACCAGGTCGCCGGTAAAAAATATCATATCGGCTTTTTGCTGCATCAGCAGGTCAACACCGCCGCGCATATTATGTACGCTGTGAAAGCTGCCGGAGTGTATATCAGAAATTTGGCCAACACGTAATCCATCAAACGCTTTAGGCAGGTTGGGTAAGTAAAGTTTTACATTTTTAACCTGATAATCGTAGATGCCTTTAGACATGTTGTGTTTTAGCAAATACAAGGGTACGGCTCCTGCCAATATGCCCGCCTTCATCAAAAAATCTGAGCGTGGGATTTCTTCGAAAAACCAATCGTCAGATGTTGGTTGAGTTGGCTCAAGACGTTTTTGTCGCCTTTTGATAATACGTTTTATTGCCCTGCGTATGTCGTCAATTATAATAAATAGCGCATAAAATATCTTAAAGAGCAGGGTAATAAAAAACAGGAACAAAAAGGCTCCCCGTGCGCCAACGGAAAGGTTGCCATAGATGCTGAGCATCATAATGGTGATCAGGAAAATCGAAGAAAACCAATAGATAATGGCAAACCACCTTTTACGCGTAAATGGCCGCTTGCGGAAAGCCGCATGCAGCCCTTGCAATATGTAATAGTCAATGGCTAAAAGTACCAGTGGTAGGGTAATAATGTAAAAGGCCTGCAGCATAGAAATGACAAAGGTATTAATTAAATGACTGTAGCTTCTCTAAATTTCCTCACTTCGCTGTCATGATGAACTTGTCGAACCACTCACCCGTCGTGTGAGGTCTTCGACAGGCTCATATTACAAACAAAAAACCCTCCCTTTTAGGGGAGGGTTTGGTTGGGGTTAATACCTGTCGTCAATATCAAAATCTTCGTCATCATCGTCCGGCTCCAGATTAAACAGGCTGTTGAACATGTCTGAAAAGGCGAATCCGTTGTCCAGGAAACCTTTATTTAATTGCGAAAACTCTGCCAGGCCATGCAGCACAAATTCCATTAATAACAGGTGTTGGTTTTCGCTTAGGCGCGGATGGAAAGTTTTTACCAGATTTTTAAGGCCCGGCACACTGTTAAGCAATTTTTTATATTGCTCAAGTGGCAGGTTATCTATCAGCGAAATGGTGTTACCATCGCCAAACCAGTTGACGATCTCGGCATAAGGATTTGGCGCTTTTGATTTTTTAGCTTTCTCCGGATCAGGGAAGAATTGCAGCATCAGACTTTTAATAGCTTTGCCAATAAGGATGTTGGCTACTTTGCCAGGACCTTCCAGCTCACCCTCGTAAACCAGCTCTATTTTACCGGTAATGGCAGGGATTACCCCCAGAAAATCGGAGATGCGTACAAATGTTGATTTTTCAGCATTGATGATCATGCGGCGTTCGGCATTGCTGATCAAATTTTCATATGACGCGATGGTTAAACGCGCTGATACACCTGATTTTTTATCGATGTATTCAGATGCACGTGCTTCAAAGGCTATTTGCTCAACCAGGTCTTTCACCAGGCCATCTGCCTCAATAGTAGCGCGTTGCTCGGGCGTTAGCAAAGCCTCCTGCTGGGTTATCTTGCGCGAGATCTCTACAGAACGAGGGTAGTGCGTTAATATCTGACTTTCTATACGGTCTTTAAGCGGGGTAACTATAGAACCACGGTTGGTGTAGTCTTCCGGATTGGCCGTAAACACGAATTGCAGGTCAAGCGGTAAACGTAGTTTAAAACCACGTATTTGTATGTCGCGCTCCTGCAGTATATTAAATAACGATACTTGTATGCGCGCTTGTAGATCGGGCAATTCGTTGATCACAAAAATACCACGATGCGCACGTGGGATCAATCCGAAGTGGATAACGCGTTCATCATTATAGGTCAGCTTTAAAGTGGCGGCTTTTATGGGGTCAACATCGCCTATGAGGTCGGCAACGGTAACATCAGGCGTAGCCAGCTTTTCGGTGTATCGCTCGCTACGGTGCAACCAGGCTATAGGCGTGGCATCACGGTGTTTTTCCACGGTTTCGTGTCCATACCAGGAGATGGGCGCCAAAGGGTCATCAAATAGTTCTGATCCTTCTATGTAAGGTATATACTCGTCTAACAGGTTTACCAGCAGGCGGGCGATACGTGTTTTGGCCTGCCCCCGCAAACCTAACAACAAAATATTGTGCCGTGATAGGATAGCCGTTTGCAGATCGGGAATAACGGTGTCTTCAAAACCAACTATTCCTTCAAAGCCGCCCTCTTTTTTCTGTAATTGTTTGATGAGGTTGGCCCTCAATTCATCCTTTACCGAACGGCTCACATAGCCCGACTCTTTAAGCTGACCAAGGTTATTTATTTCTGTATGGTTCATTTGTTCAATTGTTCATTGGTATCTGTGCGTACATCATTTGCATATCTGAAATTTGCACATCAGCACATCAACGTACCGTTCTTCTTCTGTTTTTTATGTAATCCTCAAAAATGTATTCGCCTAAACCATTAAGAGAGCTATAGAATGCGCGGCCACCATTAGTTTCGGTAAACTTGCGCACAAACTGCTGCAGGTAAGGGTCTTTGGCTATCATAAATGTGGTGATAGGGATCTTTAAGCGTTTACATTGTGCCGCCATGTTCAGCGTTTTGTTCACCACTTTTCTGTCGAGGCCAATGCTGTTCTTATAATACCGTGTGCCTTCCTTTAAACATGTAGGCTTACCATCGGTTATCATAAAAATTTGCTTGTTATGCGTTTTGCGGCGGCGCAGCATGTCTGTAGCCAGCTCTAAACCTGCGTAGGTATTGGTATGGTATGGGCCAACCTGCAGGTACGGAAGATCCTGCAAAGTAATTGGCCAGGCATCGTTACCAAACACCACAATGTCCAGTGTATCCTTAGGGTATTTGGTGCGGATAAGCTCGGCCAGAGCCATCGCTACTTTTTTAGCGGGTGTTATCCTGTCCTCACCATATAAGATCATGGAGTGCGAAATATCGATCATGAGTACAGTTGAGGTAAGGGTTTTATAGTCCATTTCCTCCACCTCAAGGTCGCGCTCGGTCATCATAAAATCGCCGCCGATGCCATGGTTGATCTGCGCGTTATGAATAGACTGGGTCATATCTATCTGGTCCAGGCTGTCGCCAAACTCAAACTCACGGCGTTCGGCGTTGCGCTCGTCCCCCTGCCCGCTTTGAGGCGAACGGTGGTTGCCCTTTCCTGATTTTTTTAACTTACCAAAGATCTCTTCCAGTGCCGATTGCCTGATGCTTTGCTCGGCCTTGGCGGTAATATTGAAACTTCCATCCTGTTTGTTCTCGTCCAGATAACCCTTTTGCTTTAGCTCATCAATAAAATCGCCCATGCCATAATTGTCATTGGTGATATTATATTGCTTATCCAGTTCGTTAAGCCATGCCAGTGCCTCTCCGGCATCGCCGGCGGTATAATTTAATAATTCGAGAAATAGTTTTAGCAATTCTTCAAACCCGCCTTTGGGGATCTGATTTGGTGTAAACTTCGAAAATCCGAAACCACGCATAGTATACCCTTTCTGATATAAAGTAACGGATTATCCGGCTTAAAAGTTTAACTACAGCACCAATAAAGCGCAATTGTTAAGCTGTAATGACAATTACACCTGCGCCCCCTCCTTTATGTTCGTAATTTCATCTCGTACATAAACAGGGTTAGCACCGCGTTTGCTTGCTACAAATGAACCTATTGCGCAGGCATCAACCAATACTTTCTGCATGGGCTGTTTTTCAATAAGGCCGGCAATAAAAGTAGCCAGGAAGGCATCTCCCGCACCAACGGTATCGGCTACCTGTACAGGAAAGCCCGGGTGCTCATAAAATTCATGGTTATGCCATACAATGGCGCCGTTTTCGCCGCGGGTAACACAAATGGTTTGTGTATGATATTTTTTTTGGAATTCTACCATTTTCTCCCTGAGTAAGCCATTACTGCCATGTATCAGCAATTCAGCTTCTTCCTCGTTCATTTTAATAATATTAGCACGGGCGGCAAGGGTTTCAATATCAGCTACGGTGTAATGCGGGGCACGCAGGTTTACATCAAAAACCTTTAAGGCCGGTGTTTCTTCCAGTAGGTTCAATAGCGTATCGCGGGTGGTTTTACCGCGGCTGGCTAAGCTTCCAAATACCACTATGGTAGCGGTCTTGGCTTCTTCAAGCAGGTTTTTATCTGATTGTATGTTATCCCATGAAACCGGTTCAGGTATAATGTAAGTGGCCTGGTTTTTTTCATCCAGTTCTACCGTTACTTCGCACGTGGGTAAGGCGTTATCTCTTTGGATAAGATTAGCCGTGTAAAGCTTGTTCTCTTTTAAAAAGTTAATAAGCCCTTTACCCGATTCATCTTTTCCTACACGGCTGGCAAATACCACACTTACATGTTGTTGAGCCAAATGCCTGGCCACATTCATGGGGGCGCCACCGGCCTTTTTTTCTTCGCCGAAAGCGTCCCATAATACCTCACCAAAGCATAATACCTTATTTCTCATATCGTGAATTTGAAATTTTGCGTAAAGCTATAAAGGATTTACTGGATGCAGTGTTAAATTTATGATAATTGACTTAATAAATACTTAACAATTGTTTAAAGCCTGTAAGCCTTAATCATTATTTGTTATCATTTCAATAAAGTTCATGGTAAAACTTATATTTAGGCTATGAAGAAACTTACCCTCTTATCATTACTGCTTTTTTTATCTTTTTACTGCATTGCGCAAGACAAACAAGCTATTGCCAAAGTGATGCACCAACAGCAAGTAGACTGGAGCAACGGCGACCTCAATGCTTTTATGCAAAGTTACTGGAAATCGGACTCGCTGGTTTTTATTGGCAAGCGCGGCCCGGTATATGGGTGGCAGCAGGCGTTGGATAATTATAAGAAAGGTTACCCGGGTAAGGCAGCTATGGGGAAGCTGAGCTTCAGGCTGGATAAGATACAATTGCTCGGCAAAACCGACGCTTTTGTAATGGGTGCCTGGCACCTTGCTCGCGAAAAGGATAACCCCATTGGTTATTTTACGCTCTGGTTTAAAAAGATAAATGGCAAATGGTTGATCGTTTGCGACCATTCGAGTTGAGCAGGCTAAATCAAAATCGACAATATTGGAGGATTCGATAGAATCTGCTACTCAATATAAGTTTTCAAATAATACGTCATTGCGAAGGCCGAAACAATCTCAGAACTGTGCAGAACGGCTTTTGTGGGTACACATTGCTTCGTGCCCTGCAATAACGCGATTGGATTAAGTGGGGTTATTCACCAAACAATAGATCATCCCGTTAAGCAGGTTGATATAAGTTTCAATACCTTCATATATCTCATCAAGATGAATATACTCATCGGCTATGTGTGAGCGGGCCGAATCGCCAGGCCCCATCTTGAGCGAGGGGATAGATAACCATCCCTGGTCGCTGCTGGTGGGCGATACATAGCTACGCAAACCCATTGCTGCCCCGGTACGTACAATGGGATGGATGCTATCTATACAGGAAGCAGTTAAAATGCCTTCGCGGGCGCATATGCTGCAAGTGGTGTTTTGTTTAATGATATCTAAAACTTCGTTGGGTTGGTAGCAGTCGCTCAAACGAATATCAACGGTAAAATGGCATTCATGCGGTATAATGTTATGTTGCATGCCGGCATCAATTTGCGTTACCGTCATTTTAACCGGCCCCATAAATGCCGATTGCTTGGGGAAGTGGTAGTTGGCAAACCAATTAATATCAGATAAAGCTTTATAAAGTGCATTGGTCCCTTCGTTTCTGGCGGCATGCCCTGCAACACCATAACATGTACAATCGAGCACCATATTACCCATTTCGGCAGTGGCCATCTGCATTTGGGTAGGCTCGCCAACAATGGCAAAACTAAGATCGCCTAAATGTGGCAGTACCTCGCTTAAGCCATGCTTGCCGGAGTTTTCTTCTTCGGCGCTGGCAACCAGGCAAATGTTATAGCAAAGATCTTTTTCGTTATAAAAATGTACAAAGGTAGCCATAAGCGAAACCAGGCAACCCCCGGCATCATTACTGCCGAGGCCGTATAACTTGCCATCTGTTACCTGCGCGAAGTAGGGGTTTTTAGTGTAGGCGCCGTTTGGCTTAACAGTATCGTGGTGAGAGTTAAGCAGGATAGTTGATTTACTTTTATCAAAGTAGCGGTTAAAAGCCCACACATTATTGTGCAGGCGATGGGTAGTAATATCATGGTTTTCTAAATAAGCTTGTATAATATCAGCGGTTTCAAATTCGTTGCCGCTGGGTGATGGGGTGCTGATGAGTTTTTTAAGCAGCAAAATAGCCTCGTGACCTAAATCACGGTGTGGCCTATTGCCGGTATTATCTGTAAACGCTTGTATCATGTTGGTTAGCTTTAGTTTTCTGATGGTGTATAAAGCATAGCAGTACACAAACAGTTGCGGCCTTGCTTGCTCGTTAGGATGCTATAGTTAACACAGCTTTTACAGCCCTGCCAGAAAGCTTCCTCTTGTGCTATTTCGGCGTAGGTTACAGGCTCGAAACCCAGGTGGGTATTCATTTTCATAATAGCTAAACCGGATGTAATGGAGAATACCTGAGCTTCGGGATAAGCCTCGCGACAAAGGTTAAACACCATTTCTTTTATCTGATGTGCCACGCCATGCTGCCTGAACTCGGGTGATACAATAAGGCCGCTGTTTGATACAAATTTGCCGTTATCCCAAACATCAAAATACGAGAAGCCGGCCCATTTCCCATCAGGAGATACAGCTACTACAGCACGGCCATTGTTCATTTTATCAAGTATGGATGCTATTGATCTTTTAGAGATACCGGAACCGCGTGCAATGGCAGAGCGTTCGGTTTCTTCAGAAATTTGTTGCGCGTAAATACAATCAGCCGATTGGGCAAGTCTCACAATTATTCGTTCATCTTCCATTTTAGTATTGTTTACAAACGGTTATACCCGTTGTTAGCCATGCCACTAAAAGGATGCCTTATCGTATAATTTTCGTAAAAAACGCCTTTTAACAGTGTAGAAGCTGTTTTTAGTTTTGAAGTATGAAGGGCCTTTGTGAAAAGCTTTCCATTTTGGAAGTGCAGTTTGCAGGAATGGGAGGCCGACTCACCCGATCGTCGCTAAGTTTTAACCCCTCTCTTCGCTTTATGAAAAGAGGGGCTGAGTAAATCTAAAATCTTAAATCAAAAAATCTAAAATCAATACGGTTTTCCCTCAGCCAATGCTTGGTTAGCGCGTTTAATGGCTACGCCTTCTTTCCAATCCATGTAGCGGCTTTTAAAGCTCCTTTTCATCACATCATCAAATTTGCGCTGTATGGTAAGGTTGTACAGGCTTTTCGCTTTAATGGCCCATGACTTGTCCCAGGCGCGCAGGCTAAGTGAGTAGGAGCCATCCAAATACTTCATCCAATGCCAGTAGCCGGTGGGCATAAACAGGGTATCGCCATGTTCCAGGTACGCCTCGGTGCCGGGGATGCCGTTTAGCGATGGGTATTTTTCTACATCCGGATTAAGAACATCATAATCTTCCAATGCGTAGGTGGCGTTGGGCAGGCAATATAAGCGTTTTTTCCACTTGTGTTCAAACAGTATAACATGCTTGCGGCCGCCAAAGTGGGTATGGAAGATATGCGGCAAATCAATATCATAATGCAAAAACGTTTCGGAGTTTGAGCCGCCGAAGAACATGGCCGGCATACTTTCTATAAAGCCGCCCATGAGCTCCTTTGGCAGCACTATGTCATTAAGTAATTGTGGCGCGTGCTTAAATATATTGAAGAAGAAAATTCGGAGTTCAGTTGGTTGGGAGCGGATAAGGTCAATATATTCATCGAAGGGCATTTCTGCCGCTGCAGAATTAATGGGCTTTGCGGGGTCGGCTTTTGAGTTATCATACAGCGGGACAACTTTGTTGCCTACCACACTTTTCAAATATTCCGGCGTCCATTTTTCGCGGGCAGGCCAGTTGTTCGTCAGTCCTTTGATGATCAGCGGGCGGCGTGGTTTGAGGTAATTATTTTGAAAATCATGTGCGCTAATGGTATCAACAGTATCAATTGGGGATAGTTTAAAGCTCATATTGCCGGCATTGAATACAATAATGAGGTAAGACACCTCATCTCAATATGGCAAATAACGGCCATGCATGTTGGTTTGCAGTTAAAGTGGTGTTAAGTTTTTGGGTATTTTGCAGACTCTCTAAAGAGAGTTGGACAATAACTATCGTTGCGAGCAGAAAGTTTCCCAAAAAAAAGCCCCCTATGCAAAGCACAAAGGGCTAAATAAATCTAAAATCTTAAATCCGAAATCTAAAATTAATACGGTTTACCTTCTGCCAGGGCCTTGTTGGCACGCTTAATAGCTAATTCCTCTTTCCAGTCCATATAGCGGTTCTTGAAGTTCTTTTTCATGATATCATCAAACTTGCGCTGTATGGTAAGGTTGTAAAGGCTTTTTGCTTTTATGGCCCATGATTTATCCCATGCGCGGAGCGAAATGGAGAATGATCCATCCAGATATTTCATCCAGTGCCAGTAACCGGTAGGCATAAACAGCGTTTCGCCATGCTCCAGTATGGCTTCCTGCCCCTCAATACCGTTAAGCGCCGGAAATTTCTCAAAATCGGGGTTGGCAATGTCGTAATCTTCTAATGCGTAGGTGGCAAATGGCATGCAGTATAAGCGTTCGCGCCATTTATAGTCGAACAGGATAATATGTTTACGGCCGTTGAAGTGCGTATGGAAAATATGAGCCAGGTCAATATCGTAATGCAGGAAAGTCACCGAACCCTGGCCACCAAAAAACATATTAGGGTACTTATCCAGGAAACCACCCATCAGGTCTGATGGTGAGCGGTAATCTTCCAGCAAGCCCGGAGCATGTTTAATGGGGTCAAACAAAAAAATGCGCAGGTCGGTAGGGCCTTTTTGAATGAGGTCGATATAGTCGCCAAACTTCATTTCGGCAGCCGACGCGTTTATGGGTTTTGATGGGTCGGCTTTAGAGCTGTCATACAGAGGCACTACTTTATCGCCAACAACTTCCTTCAGGTAATCAAAGGTCCATTTTTGCAGAGCAGGCCATGTTTCGGTAGCTTTGCTAATTACCAGGGGCTTACGGGGCTTTAGGTAGTTGTTAACAAAGTCTTCTTTAGAGATATTGTCAACTCTGTCTATAGGGGTAAGGGACAAACTCATTTCTTACTATAATAATTTACGCAAAATTAATTATTTAATAAAGAGCAAACATCAGCTTAACTCAATTTTAAATTCGGCTGACAAAAAAGCCCGGATGGTCAAACCATCCGGGCTCATCTTTGAATTAGCAGTATTCAGTAACGGCTTATGCTCATTAAAGTATCTGCAAATTAATTTCTGCCAATCAAATTAGTTAGGCATTAATACGGCATTTACTACGTGGATAACGCCATTGCTTTGGTTAACATCAGCAATAGTTACCCAGCTTTTACCACCTTTTTCATCAACCAGATAGATCTTTTTACCTTTCATCATGGCTTTTAACGTACCACCGCTAACGGTTTTAAGTTCGGCAACACCATGTCCGGCTTTAATTTCGGCAGCTATGTCTTTAGCGTTTAATTTACCGGCAACCACGTGGTAGGTTAAAATTTTGGTCAGCGTAGCTTTGTTCTCTGGTTTTAACAAAGTTTCTACAGTGCCTTTAGGTAATTTGTTAAAAGCCTCGTTGGTTGGTGCAAACACGGTGAACGGGCCTGCCGATTTTAATGTTTCTACCAAACCGGCAGCTTTAACAGCAGCTACCAGGGTAGTGTGGTCTTTAGAGTTAACAGCGTTATCCACAATATCTTTTGTTGGATACATTGGCGCGCCGCCAACCATTTTAGTTTGAGCGAAAGTACTTGGGGCAATAGCTGTAGCTACTATAGCTAAGGCCGCGATGATCAATTTTTTCATTGTTGTTTTTGAGGTTTCTTGTTTTTATAGAAGATACGGCGATAGCTTCATGTCAGTTTTAAAGCGGGCTTACGTTTCACACTCTAAAACGGTGTAGGCAATAGCTAATTGGAGTATGGGCCCGATTGGTGTGTGGTTGGCCAGGCACACCATGGTAATTCGGGTAAATTAAAAACCAGACCAGTTAACGATTAAGCCTGGAAAAACATCTCGGCAGCAATAGCATCTGCGTATAGTTTACCCTTTGCGGTTAAAGTAAGTGTATTTTCGCTTAGTAACACTTTTTCCTGCGCGATATATTCCTCGGCTGTTTTCATCAGGATAGATGATGAACCTTTGGCTATGTTATCCAGTTTGCCAAGATCAAGCCCCCACATGGTTCGGAGCGAGGTCATGATGTATTCGTTCAGCCGGTCGGCCTCGGTAAGTGTCTCCGTTTCGGCAGGGATGTGGTTATTACTCAAGTGCTCCAGATATTTAGCGTTATTGGCTATATTCCATTGGCGGGTATCGCCATTAAAGGAGTGTGCTGATGGGCCAATACCTAAATAGGTTACACCTTTCCAATAATTAGAATTATGGCGGCTGTAATGCCCCGGTTTGCAAAAGTTAGATATCTCGTACTGCTCAAACCCGTTTAATCGTATGGCATCAAGCATCATGGCAAATTGTTCGGCGCTTTGCTGCTCATTCATGGGCGACTGTTTCTTTTTGCTGATGAATGCTGCCAGCGCTGTTTGCGGTTCAACCGTCATGCTATAAGCAGATATGTGGGGGATGCCAAGTGCAAACGCGGTATCAAGGTTATGTTTCCATTTGCTGTCAGTAAGCAGGGGATAGCCGTATATGAGATCAATGGTGATGTTTTCAAAGCCGGCATCCTGCGCGCGTTTCACGGAATCTTCTGCCTCCTGCGCTCGGTGTACCCGGTTCATCCAGGCAAGGTCTTCATCAAAGAATGATTGTATGCCGATACTGAAACGGTTAACGGGCGTTTGCCTTAGACCATTAATTTTTTCACGGTCAATATCGTCGGGGTTGGCCTCCAGGGTGATCTCCGCGTTGCCAATTACCGTATGCAGTTGGGTGATATGATCAATTATTTTATTTACTTCTGTTGATGCCAAAACAGATGGCGTGCCGCCTCCGAAATAAATAGTCTCAATGCTTTCGCCTTGCAGGTAATTTTTTTGCAGTTCCAATTCGCTATGTATAGCTTCAAGCATTTGGTTCTTATACTTTAAGGAAGTGCTGAAATGGAAGTCGCAATAATGACAGGCCTGCTTGCAAAAAGGGATATGGATGTAAATACCGGCCATGCTTTTAAGAGTATATAATCCCGTAAAGAATGGGATAGATTAATGATATTAATGTGTTGATTATCAATGTTAAATACGTTTTAATAGCTTCCTTAATCTTTTGTTTTTTATTCTATTTTATATTACTTTTGTTACTTGGGTGTTACTATTTAGGTTTAACGAGTAACAAAAGTAACAATAAACAGTAATTAATAAGTCATGGTAACTATTAGATACAAAAAGCTAAGCACAGGCAAATTTAGTGCTTATTTGGATGTCTATTCCAATACCGGTGAGGGTAAAGGTAAGCGCAATTACGAGTTTCTTAAGATTTATGTCGATAAAGACTATTCTGATGCAGCAAGCCGTATTAGCGAACCTGATAAAGAGAAACTGAAGATTATTAAAGCACTTCGTAATAAAAGAGAGGACGAACTGAATTTCTCGGAGCATGGCTATAAGCAACCTGCCAAGATCAATTATTATCTTCAGGACTATCTTGGTCAATGCCTTGCAAAGAAATTTAATTATAAACTGGAATGCCTGATCATTCATCTTGGAAAGTATTGCCCCAAACGAAGCATATTATTCCAGGAAGTAGATGAAGAATTTTTAGATAAATTTCAGAGTTACCTGCTTAATCAGGTTAGCAGAAATACAACTAATGCCTACATGTCCGTATTCAGGCAGCATTTCAATAAACTGGTAATTAAAGGGATTATTCAAACTTCTCCTTTTGGTAGTTTTAAGATTATCGAGGAGGAAGACTCAGAGCGAACCACTCTCACTATTGAGGAAGTGAGAACCTTAGCTCATTACGTTCCCAAAAGAGGAAACAGCCAGATCAGGGAAGCTTTTATATTTTCTTGTTTTACTGGTTTGCGTTTTTCGGATATTAAGAAATTGCATTATGATGAAATTGTTAACGATCAGCTGATTTTTCGACCGGCAAAAACGATAAAGAAAATTGTTACTGTACCATTGGCCGATGAAGCAAAAATGATTATTGCAAAAGTGGTCAAGCATCCTACAAATAAGAAAGTGTTTTGGGATTTGCCAACGAGTCAGGTAGTGAATGTTTACTTAAAATTCTGGGCATTGGAAGCCGGTCTGAAAAAAAACCTCCATTTTCATGCTGCCCGGCACACTTTTGCGACCATTGGCCTGACTTTTGGAATCGATATATATACTATGAAAGAACTGCTGGGGCACAGTAAAATTGAAATGACCCAAATCTATGCCAAAATCGTTGACGAAAAGAAACGAAACGAAATGTTGAAATTTCCTAAACTTTGAATATGAAAAAGGTTTTTTTTGAAATCGGTTTAGTAATAGCGTTTACCCTGGTCTACCTTTTGGTTCCTGGAATACGCTTGCCGCTGATTATTACCTTTGGCGTGTTAGGCATTTGGCTATTGCCTGTCCAATTATTTTTATCGATAAGTTTTAAAAACTGGCAGGACGAACTAAGTGGCCGTTTTCATAATCTGCCGACACAGGAGCGTTTATTGCAGGTTAAGGGTACTTTTGAGGGTCTTGACCCGATAGAGGTTAACAAGCTTCGTTTGTTTTATATCAATGTAAGTATTTTTCACTACCTGCTGATGGTTTTCTATGGCCTGTCGTTTTTGTTGATCGGCCTTTTGTTTTTGGGTTTCGGTGTCTATTCTAAAGGCACATATTTTGTTGCTATAAGTCTTTTGGGATTTATTATTACCTCTTTTATAGGCTACGTCTTGATTGGTCAGATTTTTCCTGCCGGAAACAAGAAAAATATCGATGCTGTTTTCTATCTGTTTTGGAGCAAGGACTGGCAAAAACAACTTTCTGCACTTGCTCAGATAGACAAGGAGGATTTTCAGTTATTGCGTAAACCGCAGTCATTCTATGATTTTTGGCGGCAAGGTAAAACAGTAGAAGAAAAGGAAATGGCATTTAAAAAATTAATAGAAGACCTAAACAGGCATAGTAAAAGCGGGCCACTTTTTAAATATAATGAGCAGGGAAAAATAGCGCTTACCGAAATTATACGTAATGGTGCGCCCGACAAAACGCTGGCAGGTTTCCTTAAATATTGCATCAAAGACCGGAAAATACTTTCGGAGGATATTTTGAAAAAAAGTCATAGGGGATTATTGCATTCCGTTTTTATGATCGGTCAAAACAAAGGACTTGTCGTATTAGAGAACGAAAGATTTAAAACCTTACCCGATGATTATGTCGAGGTATATAAATCAATCCTTAAAGAATAAACGTTTTGGATAGAACTCCATAATGTACCCAAGCATGACATAAAGTACGTTCATACGATACCGCCCAATCGGTCGTATTGGTCAATTTTGTTCTATTTTTTTGCTTCCGTTAACCAAAACGGAGGTCGAATGAATATCAATGAAAACACCAGGGTAATAGATCTTAAAGTATCAGATCTGTTGACCATTTTAAAAGAATCCGCAACAGCTTTGCCCGCACCAATACTGGTGCCAAGCGACGAAGATGAAATAGGAGGCTATGAGGTAGCAGAGAAAACTACGGGTTACGCACGCCAAACCCTTTACCAGTTAAAATCCGCAGGAAAGATTCCCTGCATTGTCCTTCCTAACGGTGGTGTCAGGTTCTCTAAAAAGGAGATCGTTAGCTGGCTGATGTCCCATAAAAGGCTAACCGACAAAGACATAGCCGAGAAAGCAGAAAATTTTGTTTTTAAACGCCGTTTGCGCAGAAAATAAGGGGAAATATGGAACAGGAATATCCTTATCTCCGAATCGGCACGGCCTATTACAAGATCGTTCAAAAGCCCCTCGCTTCGGGTGACCGCATGACACTGCTCCTTCCCTGGTCGGTAGAGTGCATTAAGCAAGATCATGGCAAGAGCTATCTGTCCGGTATACCGAAATATGATGGCTTTTGCTTTGTACCGTCATACCTGCATTACAAGCGGTTTATCGGCAATTTTTATAATCGGTATCATCCATTTATACATGTTCCGAAGATTGGCCAGCCAGAACGGACGCTGGCCTACCTGGGCCATATTTTCGGCGACCAGCTCGAATACGGTTTGGATTATTTAAAAATTCTACTCGAAATACCGATGCAGATGTTGCCCATCCTTTGCCTGGTCAGCACCGAACGGAATACAGGCAAGACCACTTTTTTGAAAAGTTACAAAGATGTATTTCTGTTTTTAAACAACGACAAGGCCGGACAAACCGCCGCAGAAAAGTTGAGACAAGCAGATATCAACGGCATTGATGCCAGCGAGTTTTACAAAGGCTATAACGATGTGAACGATTACCTGAGCGCCCAAAGGAGGGGCGCTTTGCGAGCGGAGGCAAGGCGCGAAGCGCCTGAATAAAAGGGGCTGGGGTTGGGACGGTAAACCAGTTTTTTTTCATCAGAAAATACTGCTTGCGGTATAGATGTATATCGGTATAAAGGGCGAACGGCGAATGGCCGTTTTTTATCCGCTTGTAAGGAGCAAGTTTGTGTTTTTGTTGCCACAAAAACATCCCGGATGCCTGTCGGCATCGGGCAAACTTGCCTTTTGCGCCCGATGGTTGCAAAAAGGAAAATGGAAGAAAGAGTAAGGAGTTAACCGATGGAAGCAACAGCAAAGACCACTCATAAACAACAGTTATCCCAATCAAAAAACAAAGGCGGTGCGCCGAAAAAAAAGGTTAAACGGGAGTTAATTATTCGCATTAGAATGACAGCGACCGAGCGCTTTTATATCGACAGTAAAGCCAAAACCGCAGGCATGCGTTCAAGCAGTTGGTTAAGAGCAGCAGCCAAAAGTGCCATTGTGGTTCCCCGCTTAACAGACGATGAGCGGCGCATCCTTTGGATGCTTGCCGAATTGGCCAACAACCTTAATCAGCTAACTAAGCTTGCGCATCAACTTGGGTTATTAACCGTAGCGCGGGATTGCAGTAAGATTTTGAACGAGATAGATATTACTTTAAAACACCTCAATAACCATGATAGGAAAAGTGATAACGGGTAGAAGCTTTGGAGGATGCATCCGCTACGTGGTACAAAAATATGATGCGGTCGTATTGGATGCCGCAGGCGTAAGAATGCAGCAGGTCAACCAAATCATCAATGATTTTAACCTGCAACGAAAGTACAATCCCAATTTAGGAAAGGCCGTTGGCCATATTGCTTTGAGTTGGAGCGTAAACGATGCCGCTAAGTTGAACGATGAGATAATGGTAAATATGGCTAAAGAGTATCTGCAAAAAATGAAGATACAAGACACACAGTACCTGATTGTTAAGCACAGGGACAAAGATCATCCGCATATTCACATCGTTTACAACAGGGTAAGCAACAATGGTAAAACCATATCCGATAACTTTCAAAAGCAGCGAAATGTACAGGTAGCAAAGGAACTGACCATAAAGCATGGCCTTTATATCTCACCGGGTAAAGAACGGGTCAACCGCCAACAGCTAAAAGGCGAGGACAAAATCAAATATGAATTATTTGATGCTATCAGTACGGCCAGCAAAAAAGTAAAAAATATCAATGAGCTAAAGCAGGTATTGGCTAAGCAGGGCATTGTTACCCACTTAAAATATAGAAGCGGTACCACCGAGGTGCAGGGCATTAGTTTCAGCAAAGGCGAATATAAATATAAAGGATCAGAGATAGACCGGAGTTTAAGTTATGCAAAGCTTAGCCAGGCAATAGAACAACAGCAGGCTAAACCGGAAAAGAGTTTGGCAGACCAGCTAAGAGAAGTAATGGAAAACGCAAAGCAGGAAAGAGAAAGTCAGGACAAGACTGAACAAACCACTTATTTAAAGCCGGAGCCGGAAACCCATTACCTGAGGCAATCGCTATCAGCAGGAGCGGATTTATTAGGTGGCATGCTTGGCAATATAGCCGACGACGATGACAGCCCGGAAAGAAGACGGCGAAAGAAAAATGAACAACAGCAAAGTAGAGGAATATCAAGATGAAAGAAATAGATGAACTAAACCAAAGGATAAATGGAGTAGATGAACTTATTGACACCTTAGTCAAAACCAACACGGATATGGAAAGAAGACAAGCAAAACTCGAAGAGCATATAGAGAATATTAAAGACCTTGTTCCTAGAATTAAAGCAATGGAAAGTAAAACGAATTATCCTGAGGTTTATATACCTGACTACAGTGAAGAGTTCGGACAGATCTTTGCGGAAATTCAAAAAGCTTATGCCGAATCCGGCAAAGAAACGTCCACTGCATCCTTCCAAAAAGTTATAGATAAAATAGACGCCTTGAATATAGATATAAGGGCATTGGCTAAACGTTACTTTGATCCAAAGACGAGTTGGCTGCTTATCATTTGCAGCATACTCATCCTACTGGTAGCCGCATTGACAGGTACGACAATGGGCTTCGCATTCGAAGCATATGAATTTAAACTGAAAAACAACGCTGAAAATATATCAACTAGAGATACTGTTAACCGGTTCTCCCCAAATAAAACTTTTAAAAAACATAAAGTGAAAGCTGGAAGAATAAAACAGTTTTTGCACCATACAGACAAAACAGAATAAGTGAACCCTTTATTTGTAAGACAATGAACAAAACGTTAAATTTGAATAAGTTTGAGAAGAACAGCGAACTTAGCATTTTTATAAATGCTAAACATGAGCCAATTGGTGTATTAATTCCATTGGAGCAATGGAAAAAGATAGCACCTACGGTAGATAAAAATTCTGAACTGCATCAACTAATGGATCAATTAACATTTAAACCGATTTTTGAACGTTCTTTAAAAGAGCAGAATAATTGGCTGGATCAGGAAATTGAACAGGTTGAAGCAGAACACCTGCAAAAAGGATTATATAATATTTATCAGGACGATACATATTGCAAAGACAAAGATGTCTTTATACATCAATATACTGACCACCGTGAACTTGTAAAAGTAAATGCGGATACGGGCCAAACCCAAACTATCAGGAGAAGTTTCTAATGAAGCATCCACAATTGTATGTTTTTGCCGGACCCAATGGTGCCGGTAAGAGCACGCTGTCGGCGAGTATGCTTTTGCCTGGTACGCCCATATTTGACGGTGATAAGGAGTTTGCATTGTTAAAGAAAGAATTCCCGTCCACCGATAGTGGCAATCTCTACGAAGCCGTAAATGGGCATATATTTTCCGATTGGAAGAATAAAGCAATGGAACAGTCGCTCGATTGTGCCTTTGAAACTAATTTCAGATCCTCAGAGGTGATGAGCTCTGTAACTGAATTTAAAAAATCTGGTTATCAAGCCAGGCTCATCTTTTTCGGACTTGATAGCCTGGAGGCTTCTATCGAACGCGTAAAACTTCGGGTGGCGAATGGTGGTCATCAGGTTAGCCTGGATAATATAAAAGCTAATTATGAAATGGGATTGAAGAATTTGACTAAATACTATCAAGATTTCGACTCTGTTCACTTAGTGAAAAGCTTTGCATCAAATGAGTTAGATAGGAAGCTAACCTCCTATTTAACAATCGAGGCTGGCCAAATTGAGGAGCGAGCAGAATTAATTCCTGATTGGGCGAATGACCTTGTAAAAACTGCTGAGTTAAATCAATATGCAAAAATCATGGACAAGCAGCAACCCGAACAGAATCAAGAAAATAAAAAAGATCAATCACGTGGAATTGGTCGGTAACCATTCCATTTCACCGCGCTCGGCAAAGTTACCGACCGGCGGATGAAATGTAAAGGCTATACAAGCGAAGCATTTTAATTTGTTTTTTAGCGGTGCTTCGGCCTTGACATTTCATCCACCTTGCGCTTTTGGTGCCTAAGCGTTGAAAATGGAATGGTGAATTCAACTACTAATTAAGTTAGAATTTTATCTGTAAAAGAAATGTCTTTAATAACAAGAACCTTATCATAAAGGAACATTTTTATGATAGTAAGGACAAGCAGGAAAGCCACCTTTAATCAATTTCTACACTAAACCCAGCCTCTCCGGCAGCATAAAATTCAATATTTCTCTTCTTGAAATGTTTAGCGTAGTTCTCATACCGTTGCTTCAGAAAAAAGTCTTTCGCATACCCGTCGTGAACCGGAAGTATATGCTTTGGATGAATTTTGTCGCCAAATTCAGCAACTTTCAATTCGGTGGTAAAGGGTGCCATGATTGGAAGAATCAATAAATTTATTCCTTCATATGCATAAAGCTTTTGCTCAAACGAATCAACCGGATTCAATATTTTACTGTCAATAACGTAAGCTTGCATATCCGGCAAGGGGCTATCCAGTATATGCTCGTGAGCAACATTCAAAACCTTCAAACTAAAAGGACCAATTGTCATTTCGCCTTCTTCGACAAGAATACTTTCCAAACCATTGGCAAAAAGTTCTTTCGAAACTTCTGCGTTAGTATAAATAGTAGCCTTGCTTAGTTCAATTATCTTTTTCAAATTCTCCATATCCAAATGGTCGGGATGATTGTGGGTGATAATCACCGATTGCACATCGTTAAACATTTCCGCTGTGACCAACCCTTCAGCAAAAGAAAACTTTCCAAGATCAAATAGAATTTTAAAGCCAGTTTTTTCAAATAAAAGACAAGAATGAATGTATTTTGTAATCTTCACTACCTTATTTTTTTAAGTACTTTTCTATTTCTTCTGTAGAGTTTCCTACTTTACTTATTGCGGACTTTAATTCATCGACTGAAATTTTAAAGTGTTTTGCCCAATACTCAAAATCATAAGCCTCACTCGATTCAAATTCCCTTTCGTCGCGCTCTTTAGCATTTATCGATTCATCCATGTTTTAATTATTTATCTACTCAATAACACTAAGCACAGGTTATGGTTTCATTACCTGAGATTATACTTGTTTAACGAGTTATCTTATAATTAGTAAAGCCTGCAATAGCTTAATTGTCATGGCTTACCGCCCTATAAAGCAAATCGTTGCTAACTAATTAGACATTTTGTTGTTTATGAAACACTTATGTCAACCGAAGAAAACAAGCCAACTTCAAACCCCAGCGATCACCTCGCTAATGAAAGAACATTTTTAGCCTGGATCAGGACCAGTGTTGCCATAATGGGCTTTGGCTTTGTGGTGGTAAAATTTGCGCTTTTTATTAAACAGATCTCATTGGTCTTGAATACCAAACAAACCGTATTACCCGGCAAAGGTTATTCTACACAAATAGGAATCTTGCTGGTTGGCATTGGTGCTTTTATGGCTTTGTATTCGTACCTGAGATATCGAAATACGGAAAAGCAATTATTAAATAAGGCCTATAAGCCATCACAGCTTCCTTCACTTTTACTAACCCTAGCTATTGTGATAGTAGGTGCCTTATTAGTAATCTACCTGATACCTGGTTTATAATTAAAATGTTTTATAACTTTTAGTTATTGAACATCATTAATCATGATAAAAATACCCCTCATTCTGTAATTACTTTTGATGTATTAAATAACAACAAAATATTACAAAATGAAAAACTCAATAATCAAAACAGCACTTATCCTGATGGTATTAGGATTTACAATTAACTCCAATGCTGCAACGGGCGGTGTAAAAGCGCCAGAACAAGTTACGGCTGAATTTACAGCTAAATATCCCGGCGCAGTACTTAAGGATTGGAAAATGGATAAAGCCGGTTACAAGGCAGAATTTAAGCTTAACCATAAAAAATATACCGCCGTTTATGCTGCAGACGGAACCTGGTTGAAGAGCTCGACAAAGTTGAACTGGACGAAGGATATGCCGGTGGCTGTTAAAAATGCACTAAAGAAGGGCAAATATGCGTCGTTCTATGAGGATGAAATTAAGGAAGTCACCACAAATACAGGAACGCAGTATATTTTAACTATTGACAATCATAACGGAAGTACAATGGCTACCGAGGGTTATGGCTCATGGGAAGATTACCAGATAATTTACGACATTAACGGCGCTATTTTAAGCGTAAAAGAATTATAATAATCCTCTTAATAAATAATAGTATCATGCAACCCGAAGAAGAAAAAGAACTGGTTAAAACGATAGTGAAGGTATCACGCTATACGATTTATATAACGTTGATTGCTGTAGCATGTATGGCAATTACAATAGTTTCCTTATTCAATAACGGATCGGGAACTACAGCAAGCCCCAAAGCAAATGAGGGCGCAGCTACAACCAGTGTTACTGCTCCTTCATCTCCGCTTGCCGCAGCTGGAACTACGCCGAGAGCCATACCTGAAGATGCCTGGAAAGCGCCGGATGAAAGCACCATCCCGGCAGGAAAAGCAGGCGACATGATTCGTTATGGAAAAGAGCTTTTAGTACATACATCTCAATATTTTGGCCCGCAGGGTTCGGTTGCGCATATTACCAACGGCATGAACTGCCAGAATTGTCACCTTGCAGGCGGCACTAAATTGTTCGGAAACGATTACGCCGGTTTCATTGCCAGCTATCCAAAAATGAGTGGGCGCAGCGGTAAGATAGAGCCAGCTTCAGAACGAATAGCGGAATGTTTTGAACGCAGCCTGGCAGGTAAAGTACCGGATACTTCAAAAAAAGAGATCCAATCTATATTGGCCTATATGAAATGGATCGGTAAGGATGTAAAAAAAGGGCAGAAACTATTCGGAAGTGCAACAGAAAAGTTGGCCTTCATGGATGGGGCTGCCGATCCGATAAAAGGAAAAGCGGTTTTTACCATGAAATGTCAAAGCTGTCACGGCAATAACGGAGAAGGCATGTTAGCTGCCGATAAAAAATCCTACACCAATCCGCCTCTATGGGGTAAGGATAGTTATAATGATGGTGCGGGTATGTACAGGCTGACTAATCTTGCCGGATTTGTTAAAAACAATATGCCTTTCGGCGCCACTTATGAAAGCCCGCAGCTGACAGATGAAGAAGCCTGGAACGTAGCAGCCTTTATTAACACCCAACCCCGTCCGCACAAAGACCAGCACAATGACTGGAAGGATTTGAAAAAGAAACCGATAGATTTTCCTTTTGGGCCGTATGCGGATGCCTTTAGCGAAAAACAGCACAAACTTGGCCCCTTTAAGCCAATCAAAGACGCACAAAAAGAATTAACCGTTAAAAAATCATAAACATAAAAACCATGAAAAAGTACACCTTAATTTTAGTAGCCTTCGCCTTTTTAACTTTTGTAAAAACAGCAAGCGCCCAAACCGATCCTGCAGCTTTTACCGGCGCGACAGCAAAGTTGAAGCATTACGATGCGCTGTATATCCTGAATTCAAACGACGATAAAAAAATAAAGGCCACGCTGCGCAATATTGACAACGCGCTGGAAGATGTCCGCCTGAAAGGCAAATTGCATGTGGAGCTTATCGCTTTCGGCGATGGCGTTGCCGTTTATATGAAGAGCGACGCATATGAGCAAACGCTGAAAGACCTTCAGGCCAAAGGTGTTGTTTTAGCTCAATGCAGCAATACGATCAAAGAACGAAAAATAGATAAAAACGACCTATTCCCGTTTGTATCATACGTACCTAGCGGTAATGGCGAGATCATCATCCGCCAGTATGAAGGCTGGGCTGTAGTTCATCCATAACCTCCTTATCATTTCTAAAAATCATTTACAACCATTAAAGTCAAATGAAAAGTTATAAAAATATATTGTTTAGCGTAGCGGCACTTATTGCATGCAGCAGCCAGGTTAAAGCGCAGGATCACCGTTTTGATCCGCCGTGGAACAGCCCTCCCGAAAGTAAGGTCATGTTTACCGTGCCGGGCGTAGATAACGTACCCGATCTATTCGGCGATATCAACGATCCCCAGTTAGTCGTGTTCTTTGCCGGTAACCAGTTTATGTGCCTGGATGATATGATGGCGGCATTTAAGAAGGCTTATCCACAATACCAGCGGGTATTTGCGGAAACGTTGCCTCCGGGCATTTTAGCCAAACAAATTATGGGTGGCTCGATCACCATCGGTAACCTGCGTATCACGCTTAAACCTGATGTTTATACCGCAGGAAAAAACCGCACGGATCAAATGCCGGAATATTTCAGCAAAACCGAAGCCTATGCCTATAACCGTTTAGCCATAATGGTACAGAAAGGCAATCCGAAAAATATTAAAGGATTAAAAGATTTAGGGCAGGCTGCGATCCGTGTTAGTATGCCGAACCCGGATTTTGAAGGGATAGGTAAACGCATTGAGCAGGCTTACGTACTTGCGGGAACAGAATCTTTGCGTAAGACCATTATGGAAGATAAGGTAAAAGATAGTACCACTTACCTTACCCAGATCCACCATCGTCAATCACCGATGCGTATTATGTACGGTCAATCGGACGCAGCACCGGTATGGTATAGTGAGGCTTATTACCAGGTGATGATCAAGCACCCGGTTGATATGGTCGAGATTCCCTCTGATCAGAATATCAACGCGACTTATGTTGCAGGACAACTAAAAAATGCGCCGCATGCGCAGGCAGCCAGGGATTTCATGGACTTTTTAGTTAGCCCGGCAGCCAAAGCGATATACCGCAAATACGGATTTACAACCAAATAATAAACGAACATTAACATTAAAAATATGTCATTGCATTTAGGAGATTTAGCTCCAAACTTTACCGCACAAACTACCATCGGGGAAATTGATTTTTATGAATACCTGGGCGACAGCTGGGGTGTATTATTTTCTCACCCAGCTGATTATACCCCCGTATGTACTACGGAACTGGGTAAGACAGCCCTATTAAAAGGCGAATTTGACAAACGTAATGTAAAAGCGCTTGCTTTAAGTATAGACCCGCTTGATAAGCATCTTGCCTGGATCAGCGATATTAACGAAACCCAAAATTGCAGCGTAGAATTCCCACTGATTGCAGATGAAGATCGAAAAGTATCGATGTTATATGATATGATACATCCAAATGCGTCGGCAACAGCCACCGTTCGTTCCTTGTTTATCATCGGGCCTGATAAAAAAGTTAAACTGATGATCACCTATCCGGCATCTACCGGGCGTAATTTCAATGAAGTATTACGGGTGATAGATTCTTTACAGCTAACCGACGAATACAGCGTAGCTACGCCAGCGAATTGGGAAGCAGGCGAGGATGTGATTATTGGCTTGGGTGTTAAGACGGAAGACATTGAATCAAAATTTCCGAAAGGGCATCGTATTATTAAACCTTACCTGCGTTATACGCCACAGCCTTCATCAACCACGAAAGCATGAAAAAATATCTTTTAATAATATTTCTTATCGGGCTGATCAGCCGTGCTGCATTTGCTCAGACTGATACGCTTCATGTTTACGGCCCAGGTGGTCCGCTATCGGCGATGCAGGATTGCGCCAAAGCTTTTACCGCGAAAACAGGTATCCCTGTAAAGGTGATGGGCGGCCCCGACCCTAAATGGCTGACCCAGGCTCAGCAAAATGCCGATGTGTTCTATGGTGGTGCTGAATATATGCTTACCCAGTTTATTCAGGCCCATCCGGGGATGGTTGATGCCGTTACACGAGTTGAGTTGTATAAAAGAAGAGCGGCCATTTTGGTCAGGCCGGGGAACCCTAAACATGTTGCAACGCTGAAGGACCTAACCAAACCGGGAATCCACGTCTTAGATGTGAATGGTGCGGGGCAGTTTGGATTATGGGAAGATATCGCGGGTAAAGAAAACCTGATCGGAGCGATACAAAATAATATTAGCAGCTCTTTTGCCAATACAGCGCTGGGCATCGAAGCCTGGAAAAAAGACAACCGTTATGATGCCTGGATTACCTATGCCTCCTGGCATCAAAACTTAAAAGAGATCACTCAGATAGTAGAATTACCAATTTCATTGCGTTTGTACCGGGGTACACCAGTTGCATTAGCCACCAATAGTAAGCATGGCACACAGGCTAAACAATTTGTTCAGTTCCTGCAAAGCCCGGCAGGTCATACGATATTTGAAAAATGGGGTTGGGAATAATCAGGCATAGGGGGCCTTTATTAAAGCACGCCTTAATTGCCAGCTTTATTGCCATCTCGGTAAATACATTGTTGCTCCAACTTGCACCAATGATCCATATTAAGGCGGAAGGTGGCGGACTTTTAAAATTATTATTAAAATATGGCCGGCCAATAACCGGCCATATTGCTTTTTTATATACGTCATTATTTGGCGTAGTCTTTCATTACCTTACAGGACGTGTAATGGTTATAATTTATGTCTGCTGGTTTAGCCGGTTGTTAAAAATGTCTGGCTGGATTAAAGGCAGCCTCTTTTCTTTATTGCCATGGCTAATTAATGGAGTTATAGTGTTACCACTTTTAGGGTATGGTTTGCTTGGCAATTACAAACTCTCCTTAGCAGGGATGTGTTATTTCTTTATAGCGAATTGGTTATTCGGATTAGTACTTGGATGGCTATTTGCATATTTGAGTAAATCTGCGAACAAATAATTCATAACTTTACATTATCAACCATGTACAATGGTGATGAAAATAATGCGTTTTCATGATTGATCTTTGATTAACAAAATCAAACAGATCATGAAAACTTTACAAAACTTAACTCATCACCAATTTACAGAAAGAACAATCGAATTAGGCGATAAGGCAATTAATACAGGGGTGATTATAGCTGCCTTCGCCTTTTCAGTTTTACCTTTTATATTAATGATTGCCAGGTTATCTTAAAACGTTAATTCATCCAAATGTTAGACTTCCGATTACAAGTGTTTTATACAGTAGCCAAAAGGCTCAATTTCACCAAAGCCTCAGCTGAATTGTATATCAGCCAGCCAGCAGTTACCAAACACATTAAAGAGTTAGAAGCTGAATATAAGGCAACCCTTTTTGAGCGCAGCGGAAATAAAAAGATCGTATTGACCCCGGCGGGCGATATGTTGCTTCAATATGCCGATAAGCTATTGGCTATTTATAAAGAATTAGAATTCGATATGAACTTACTGATAAAACAGCATTCGGGCGTGTTGCGGATTGGTGGCAGTAATACCGTTGCACAGTATGTGATACCACAGGTATTGGCACAGTTTCACAAAAAGTTTAGAGACACGCGCGTAAATCTGGTGACCGGTAATACAGAGCAAATAGAACAGGCTTTATTAAATAAAGAAATAGACCTGGGAGTGGTAGAAGGAATAAATCGTAATCCGCAGATAAAATACCAGGAATTTATTGCCGATGAACTGGTGCTGGTTTGCAGTGCAACTAATAATATCGTTAAAAAGGATATGATAAAGCCTGAGGAATTAAAAATGCTTCCTTTACTGTTACGCGAACCCGGCTCAGGGTCACTTGATGTCATTGCGCACGCGCTCAAGCCATTCGATATTAAATTATCCGACCTGCAAACAGAAATGCAGTTAGGCGGAACCGAAAGCATTAAATCATACCTGATGCATAGTAATTGTTTCGCCTTCCTTTCCGTTCAGTCTATACTAAATGAACTCAAGGCAAATACTTTGAAAATAGTAGACATTAAAGACTTTAATATAGAACGGCCTTTCTACTTTATTCAACCGCACGGGCAACCGTCTTCATTGGCGGAATTATTTATGCGTTTTGCGAAAACTTACAAGACACATTAAGTTTATAATGCTATTTGATTAATAACTAAGGGTTATTGTAAATAAACAATCGCGATAAAAATTGATAGTTTTTCTGATTGGTATTTGTATCAACAAAAAGAAAAAACATCATGAAAACATTTCAATTAGTAGTCGACCCTAAAATCTTAATCACCGGTAAATCTTGTCACTACACTTACGCCCCGGTAAAAAAAGTTGAACATATCGCTTTGGAAGACAAAGCAATGATTGGGATTAAAACCAAAACAGGTTGGTTTGATAAAGATGCACCGCAAAACCTTTCTTATAAAGAAGCGGGTATAAGGGCAATAATCGTAGTATTTATGCCGGCACTATCCGCTATCGACTGGTATTTGCACACGCATACCATGATCTTTATTGCTCCTTTCACCATTTATCTTGCAGTAAGCGCACTTACAATGACCTGCCAGGTGAAGGCTTTATTTACGAAGGATAAACAGAATGATAGCCAGGTATTGTAAATAAGCTTTCATATATATAAAAGGATTTTTTTGAATAAAAAACGCTTATAAAATGAAAAACATCGTGCAAATAATTTCGATCAAAGACATCACTCACAATGTAAAACGATTTAGAGTGACAAAGCCTGCTGGCTATCATTTTAATGCCGGGCAAGCTACCGAATTGTCCATTAATGCCCCCGATTGGAAGGAAGAAAAACGCCCATTTACATTTACCAGCCTTAATAATGACAGTTTTCTTGAATTCACTATAAAAATTTATAATGATCATCAGGGAGTAACTAACCATTTGGCTATGCTGCAAAAAGGCGACGAACTCCTTTTAAGAGACGTTTGGGGGGCTATTGAATATAAAGGGCCGGGATATTTTATTGCAGGCGGTGCAGGCATTACACCTATGCTGGCCATATTAAGGCAATTGCATCAATATGGTCAGCTGGAAGGAAATAAACTATTCTACTCAAATCAGACCGATCAGGATATCATTCTTCAAGACGAGCTGCAGGATATGCTTTGCCAGAATGTTATATTCACAACTACGCGTCAAAACGATGTCGCGCATGACCATCGCAGGATAGATGCGGCATTTTTGCAAGCCGAAGTTATAGATTTCAATAAACATTTCTATGTATGCGGCCCGGACCAAATGGTATCTGCTATCAATGAAGCTTTAAAACTGCAGGGGGTAACGCCGGATTATTTAGTTTTTGAACAGTAATCCCTTAGTTCCGCTATCTTTACTCTATGAAACTATTCGGAGCAATTTTCGAAGAAGAACTGCGTGCTAACAGTCAGCTTAAAACCCTGCCGGCTGAAACGGTGATGATGCAATCGAATAGTTATATCCGGTCCATCCCGGTGGTGCTTTCCGGGAGCATGCGTGTAATGCGCGAAGATGAAGATGGCCGCGAGATCCTGCTTTACTATATCAAACCAGGCGAAAGCTGTATCATGTCTTTTTTAGCCGGTATACATGAAGATACCAGCAAAGTCAAATTAGTGGTGGAAGAAGATTCGGAAGTGTTGATGCTCCCAATAGCCAAAGCCAGCGAATGGATCAAGATTTACCCGGAATGGGCTGACTTTATCTTTAAGCTTTATCATAAGCGTTTCGAGGAGTTGCTCGATGTGATCAATGCCGTAGCCTTTCAAAAATTAGACGACCGGATCGTTACCTTGCTGAAAAGAAAAGCAAGTGTTTACGGATCGAATGAGTTCAGCATTACCCATCAACAACTGGCCGAAGAATTAGGTACTACTCGCGAAGTGGTTTCCCGGCTGCTCAAACAAATGGAAAAACAGGAATTAATTATGCTCTCCAGAAATAAAATCACATTAAATATCCCTCTGTAACATAGGTCACCAATTCACAGTCTGCATCCTGGTACATTTGTTTCCTAATCAAAAACGAGTGGAAATAGCAGGATACGTAGCGGCAATATTAATAGGTCTGTCTTTAGGTTTGATCGGCGGTGGCGGTTCTATTCTTACTGTCCCCATTTTAGTTTATTTTTTCCTGATCGACCCTGTTATAGCGACAACCTATTCCCTGTTTGTCGTAGGGTTAACCAGTTCGGCAGGCGCGATAAGCCATTACCGAAAAGGTAATGTGAATTTTAAAATAGCTTTTGTATTTGGTATCCCATCATTAATAGCTGTATTCATCATGCGTAAATGGGTGATGCCTGCCATGCCGCATCATTTGCTAAATATGGGTTCGTTTGAATTGACCAAGCCGGTATTATTAATGCTTGTTTTCGCGGTGTTAATGCTGGCCGCTTCAATTTCTATGATCAGAAAGAAAAAAGAAATTTTAGTTTGCGACTCACGGTTGAGCTATACCAAATTGGTGATCCAAAGCATTATAGTTGGCATCATCACCGGTTTTGTAGGCGTGGGCGGTGGCTTTTTGATTATTCCCTCTTTGGTTTTGTTTGCCAGTCTGCCAATGAAAAAAGCAGTAGGCACATCCCTAATGGTCATGACCATCAGTTCATTGTTGGGTGTTTTGGGTGACGTAAGCCGGCATGCCCCTATTAACTATCAATTCTTATTACTGTTTTCGGCATTTGCCATAGTCGGAATTATAATAGGCAGCTATTTAACCAAATATATAAGCGATACTAAACTAAAGCCTGCTTTTGGATGGTTCGTGTTGTTAATGGGCATTTTTGTGTTAATCACTACTTTAATTAAATAATATGGAGCTAATTAAACAACCCTGGCCCTGGTATGTGGCTGGCCCCCTGATCGGGTTGATCGTACCGGCTTTACTACTCTTAGGTAATAAAACTTTTGGTATTTCAGGAACGCTTAGACAGGTCTGCGCTGCCTGCATCCCCGCCAATATTTCATTCTTTAAATATGACTGGAAAAAGGAGAGCTGGAATCTTTTCTTTGCAGTCGGGATTATTATAGGCGGTTTTATTGCAACCTACCTGCTTTCGAACTCCGGGCAGGTTAATATCAATCCACATACGACAGCGCTGCTGCAGCAGGAAGGTGTCAAGGATTTCAGTGGATTATTGCCGCAGGATATATTCAGCTTTAGCCAGCTATTCACCCTGCGTGGATTCATTTTTATTGTTGTGGGTGGGTTCCTCGTTGGTTTCGGAACCCGGTATGCTGGAGGCTGCACTTCAGGTCATGCCATCATGGGGATATCTTCTTTGCAATGGCCTTCTTTAGTTGCTACCTGTTGCTTCATGATCGGCGGCTTTGTGATGACCTGGTTTATTTTACCTTATTTATTACAGTTATGAAAAATATAAAGTTCTTAGTAGTGGGGATGCTGTTCGGTATTATCCTCGTCAAATCAGAAGTAATCTCCTGGTTCAGGATACAGGAAATGTTTCGCTTGCAGGCCTTTCATATGTATGGGATCATCGGCAGCGCCATAGTCGTAGGCATCATTTCAATTCAGCTCATCAAACGGTTTCAGTTAAAGACCATACACGGGGAGCAAATTGTTGTTCCTGACAAAATATTTCATTGGGGTAACGTTTATGGCGGCTTGATATTTGGTTTGGGCTGGGCAATTACGGGGGCTTGTCCGGGGCCGCTGTTTGCTGAGATCGGCAGCGGTTTTTGGGTAATCATTGTCACGCTGCTGAGCGCTATTGCCGGAACATGGACCTATGGTTTGTTAAGGGAGAAATTGCCTCATTAATAATTACAGATAATATGAAAATAGAACAATTTGAAGATAAAGGCTTATCGCATTATTCCTATGCTATTTTAAGTGAATGTGACCGGCAAATCGTTTTAATAGATCCTTCACGGGATGTAAGTCAATATTTAGCTTTTGCTGAAAATAATGGAGCGACGATCAACGGCATAATCGAAACGCATCCGCATGCCGATTTTGTAAGCGGGCATTTAGAATTACATCAAACAACCGGCGCGACCATTTATTGTTCTGCATTAGTAGGCGCTGCTTATCCGCATCAAACTTTTGATAATGGAAATAGTATCAGTTTTGGCAAGATCACATTGAAAGCATTAAACACGCCCGGCCATTCTCCTGATAGTATCTCCATCGTATTAAGGCACGATGGTAAAGACAAAGCGGTATTTACAGGTGACACCTTATTCATCGGTGATTGCGGCAGGCCAGACCTGCGTGAGAGTGCAGGTAACTTAACAGCTAAGCGGGAAGAATTAGCAGCCAAAATGTATCATTCACTCCGGGATAAATTAATGGTGTTGGACAATGACGTAATTGTTTACCCGGCGCATGGGGCCGGAACACTTTGTGGCAAGGCTTTAAGTGAGGCCAATAGCAGCACCATTGGCGCTGAAAAACTGAGTAACTGGTCGTTACAAAGTATGACTGAATCGAAATTTATAACTACGCTTTTACAAGATCAGCCCTTTGTGCCAAAATATTTTCCGTTTGATGTGGAATTGAATAAGCAAGGTGCAGGTAACCTGGAGCAGGCAATTACAAATGTTCCGATTGGCCAGGCTGGTATACTAAACAGCAGTATTTATATCATTGACACACGGGCTGAAAAAGAATTTAAAAAAGGGCATCTTCCGGGATCTATCAACCTGCAAAATGGTGGCAAGTTTGAAACCTGGCTGGGTAGCACCATCGCACCGGAGGAAGCGTTTTACCTGGTTGCAGAAAATGAGGAAATTCTCGAAAGCCTTATTTTGCGCTGCGCGAAGATTGGCTATGAGCATTTTATTGAGCGGGCATTTGTTTTTCAGGCAGGGACAGCAATAATGGATGTCATCGACATAGATAGGTTTTCAACGAATCAAACGGAATATACTATAGTTGACATCAGGAATAATGGAGAAGTGAAGGAACACCCGGTATTTAAAAATGCAATCCATATACCGCTTCCCGAATTAAGGGAAAGAGTTTCGGAAATACCCTTTAATAAACCCATAATTGTACATTGCGCAGGTGGCTATCGCAGCGCGGCTGGCAGCAGTATCATTAACAATGCTTCTGGCAATAAAGTAAAAGTATATGACCTTGGTGAATCTATAAAAGCATTTTTATAAACATGAGTATATCATCCATTCGTAAAAAGCTGACCGTTGCAAATATGCTGAATGGAGTCTTCATTGTATTGGTACTCATCGTTTTTTTCAGCCCGTCTGCCAGGGCTTTACTGATTCGCGGTTTAATGCAGGTTGGTTTATTTCAACCCGATATATCGCAGCCGATAAAAACCACCGGTAATACCAGTTTGCCAAATATCACTTTTCAAAACACTAACGGGCAAACGCTCAGCCTGAGTCAACAGAAAGGTAAGGTCATATTTATGAATTTTTGGGCGACATGGTGCCCGCCCTGTATAGCGGAAATGCCATCTGTTAATGAGCTCTATGAAAAACTTCAGCACAATAAAAATATTGTTTTTATAATGGTAGATGCAGATCACGACTTTAGTAAATCAGTACCATTTATGAATAAACATCAATTCACCCTTCCGCTTTACGAGGCCAACAGTGTGATACCGGAGAATCTTTTGGGAGGCTCTATTCCCACTACCGTAATCTTTGATAAAAATGGGCAGTTGGTATTTCATCATGAAGGAGCTGGTGACTATAGTAGTGTAAAAGTTGCAGATTATTTATTAAAACTATCCCGTTAATCATGGAAAGAAAAGCGCATTGGGAGAATGTTTATCAAACAAAACCACTTTCTGAAGTAAGCTGGTATGAGCCGATACCGGCTACTTCCCTTAAGATCATTGATGAATTAGGCCTACCCAAAAGTGCTGCGATCATTGACATCGGGGGCGGCGACAGTTTGTTAGCCGATCATCTATTAGAACTGGGCTATACCAATATTTCGGTACTTGACATTTCGTCAGCAGCTATTGAAAGAGCCAAATTACGTTTAGGTTTAAAATCGATATTAGTTAAATGGATAATCAGTGATATGCTCTTATTTACAGGAACGGAAAAATTTGATCTTTGGCACGACAGGGCGGCTTTTCATTTCCTGACCGACCCGCAGGATCAGCAACTATACTTATATACCGTAAACAAGAATTTAAAGGATGACGGTTATTTGGTGCTCGGTACATTTTCCGTAAACGGCCCCGAAAAGTGCAGTAATTTGCCGGTACAGCAATATTCGGAACTTACACTTACCAGGCTTTTTAGCCAGTATTTTAAAAAGATAAATTGTTTCATCAAGGATCACACAAGTCCTTTTCTAACTTTACAGCAGTTTATCTTTTGTATATTTCAAATGAATCAACAACTTTTTGTTATTGAGCATCCTATTTTATGATAAAAACACAGGGGTAAATTGATTGATCTTTGGGTATCAAACCAACGAATATGAATACCCAACAATCAACAATACCATCGACCGGCCTGATATTTAATATTGGCACCAATGCTAAAAAGATATTATTTTTTATTTGTGTGATCTTTTGCCTTTCACCTTTTGCAAGCCCAGCAATAGCTTTGTTAATAGGAATTGTTATAGCACAATTCACCGGTCATCCTTACTTGCACCTAAATCATAAAGCTACTAACCTGTTGCTTAAAATAGCAGTAGTAGGACTGGGTTTCGGGATGAATGTACATAGTGCCATGCAAGCGGGTAAAGAAGGTATTTTATTTACTATTGCTTCCATAACCGGAACCCTTGTGTTTGGCTATTTCATGGGTAAATGGTTAGATATCGAAAAGAAAACTTCTTTTCTTATCTCAGCAGGCACGGCCATTTGTGGTGGAAGCGCTATTGCGGCTATTTCACCTGTGATCAAAGCGGAGGAAAAACAAATATCTGTCGCATTAGGATGTGTATTTATTCTTAACTCTATAGCATTGGTGATATTTCCTATAATAGGACATCACTTTAATCTATCTCAAACTCAATTCGGCTTGTGGTGTGCTATCGCAATCCACGACACCAGTTCAGTAGTAGGTGCTGCAAGTAAGTATGGTGTTCATGCCTTAGAAGTGGCCACCACTGTTAAATTAGCCCGTGCCTTATGGATCATCCCGGTTGCTTTTATGTCAACCTTTATTTTTAAAAATAAATCAAAAAAGATCAGCATCCCCTATTTCATAGGCTTATTTATACTGGCTATGATAGCCAATACTTATATCCCAGCTACTAAAATTATCAGCCCCTACATGATCGCCATTGCTAAGGCCGGATTAACCCTTACGTTGTTTCTGATCGGTGCAGGCTTATCCAGGAAAGTGATCTTGTCAGTTGGTTTTAAACCTTTATTCCAGGGCGTTGTTCTTTGGATCATCATATCAGTTGCTGCTTTATACGCAGTAATGCATTTAGCTTAATCTAAATGCCTTTCTTAACCTTTGTAATTCTCTTGTCTCTTATCAAGGGAACGATAAGAAATACAAACAGCCAGATTAATCCAAATACTACACTTGAACTTAGAAAAATAATACTTATTTTCTGTTTAATCAGATATTCCGCAATCGTCTGAAATAATGAAAACTGGAAAACAAACTGAAGCACCTGTTTGGCTTTGTTAGCAGATATCGTCAGATTATAAAGCAATAACAAAGGTAAAAGTGCGAAGCTGATCAACCGTCTGGATATTACAATAACCAGCCTATGTTTGGGTATATGCTGATATTTCATAAGCAAGCCGAAGATGAAAACAGTTAATATCATGACTGCAAATGATACCAAGAACTTTTTGCCGAGGAATTTTGGATATCCTTTGAATCCTTCAGTGTTTTCACTAATTTCAAGCAGATCTTTTTGCTTGACGTCTTGCTTCGCCCGCTCAAATGAAGTTTCAAAATCACTTCCTTCACCGAGATATAATTCTGTCAGGATTGCCAGGTGGTCGGCCATCTCTATGATTAATTTGTCTTCAATTACTCCAGAATGTTTCAAATAACCTATTATCTGGTCATACTCAAATTCCGTTAATTCTCGCTTCATGCGATATTTACGTTAAAATCAATTACATCATTTAGCGATTTGATGAAAGATGCCAGTTCAGCGATCTTTTCGGTTGCTACGGCAGCGCCGCTTTTCGTCAGCCGGTAATATACCCTCGGCCTTTTGCCTACCATTACAGATTCTGTTTCCAAAACCCCAGTCGCTTCCAATTTGTGGAGAGACGAATACATCGCACCCTCACTGATCTGAATTTTATTAGCGGTAAGTTCTTTCACCGTTTGGGTGATCTCATACCCGTACATCTTAACGTTTTCCGACAGTAGTTTCAAGATAATAATCTCAATTGTACCCTTTAGCAGCTCTTTAGAATACATACTTTTTTTTAGGCAAATATAGCCCTAAAATGATTACATACCCTTTATAGCAAGGTATATTTTGAAAAAGATTAAACCTTTAATTGAATATTGAGTTTAACACTTATATAAGATACGATGCATTGTATAAGGATGTATTTATCGATCAATTTTAAAGATGAAAAAGCTAATCATACTGTGTGGATTTATTTCAATTATGAACGTAGCGTGTGCGCAGCAAATGCAAAAAACACCCAATCAGAGGGCTGAACATAAGACTCTTTTACTTCAAAAACAATTGTCGCTTAATAAAGAACAAGCCAGAAAAGTAAAAGTAATAATGTTGGAGCAAGCTGTTCGCATAGATAGCCTTAAAGCTAACAGGCAAGCAGAAAAGAGAAACCGGCGGCTAACAAAACGGCAAATTATTGCCCAGACTGACGGCAGGATGGAAAAAATACTCTCTGCTGATCAAGAAGCAACATACCTTAAATGGAAAGAATTAAAAAAGGCAAAACACAGTAGAAATGGAAAACAGGCGGACTAACCACCGCTAGAAAATGAATTAATAACAACTAAATAATATCTATGAAAAAGAAAGCAATTGTTGGTGGTTTATTTGTTGCCATGCTGGCAGTGACCAATGTATCCAACGCACAGACCAGGACACCATTGATCAATCACCGGGAGAAAAACCAAAAAGCAAGGATTAATCAAGGTGTAAGAAGCGGTGAATTGACCCATCATGAGGCACATACGCTGAGAAATAATGAACGAAATATTAACGCAGAAAAAAGAATTGCAAGAGCAAACGGAAAAGTCGGCCCAAGGGAAAGGAGCATGATCCGCCATCAAGAAAGCCGGGATAGCCGAACAATTTACAATAAAAAACACAATGCAGCTGTCAATTAATTAATTGTTTAATCATACACCTATCAAAATGAAAATAATGAAATATCTGCTTTTACTCTTTGTAATCGCATTCAGCTTTAGTTCTTGTGTAGTCAGGCGTGGACCCGGATGGATTCCCGGTCACTATGATGTGGGTCCTTACGGTGGCAGGCATTGGGTTCCGGGTCATTATCGTTAATATATTTATTAAATCTCAATACATTTTTATGAAAAAAATAGCAAATTTTATAATATTGTTATCCGTCCTAACATTAGGCGGAAACAAAAGTTTTGGTCAAATCATCGTCAGAGTTCGTCCTGCAAGACCTGCCGTAGTTATTAATCGGCCGCCCGCGCCGTCGCCCCGCCACGTTTGGGTAGATGAAGACTGGCAGCTAAGTGGTGGCAGATATGTTTGGCATGGTGGTTATTGGACAGCGCCGCCTCGACCGGGGGCTTTCTATGTTAGAGGGCATTGGCGAAACACACGTCGCGGCTCAATTTGGGTTCCAGGTCACTGGAGATAAAAGAGAAGGCCATCTCATAACTAGTTTATGAGATGGTTTTTGTTTAAAAAGCATTTAATAGCCCCACTAGGAACAAAGTTTGTAATGGTAGATTGTCGGGGGATTTTTCTATTTGAGCAGGATTTTAGCGAAAAAAGCGAAGTTTTGCTTACGCTTCCTATTTTCTGAGGTTATGTCCGATGGAAAGTAAGCCGATTTCGACTTCTGTTTTTGTTAATCCTTTGAGCAGGAACCTGCGGAAACCATGATTATGCTTGATTTGGGCGAATACGGGTTATACATAGGGCTACTTTATCGTGATTTATGGTACTTTATCTTACTGGTGATGTTACTTATTTGTTACTTTATGTTTTTAACTATTTGAAAATCAATGGTTAATTACATTCCTGCCATGACGCAAAAATCGGGATATTAATTTAATTGCCGTGTAAATATCTGTTATTTAAACTTCGCCCAAATACAATAACTTTGCGGCGGATGGCAAAAACGCGCTGGCTGATTGTATGTTTATTAATTACCTTTTGCACTTGCGCAATGGCGCAGGCGCAGGTAACGCAGGATAGCGCCGTTACCACAACAGATACTACAGCAGTAAAGCCGCGGCCGCGATACAATGGCCCACTGCCGTTTCTCGACTCGGTAGCACGTGCAACGGCCCTGCATGAACAGTTTGTTTCCGACTCGCTGGCTAAGCGCTACATAGCCAAGCCCGACCCTAACCGCCCTAATGCGTTTGTTGACAGCATATTAAGGACAAACCGTTATAAAGGCGATTTTTTTCTGAGCTTATCATCAAAAACAACTATTCAGCAAGGATACGGGCGCAACCGCCCCGCGCGCGATATTTGGGTAATAGGGGTTATTTTTGTTTTGCTGCTCTTCGCGGCATGCTTAAACATTGCTTCCAGTAAAGATGTAAGTAATGTATTCCAGTCATTTTACCAGCGCCGCAGTACCGGTCCCGCCGGTAAGGAAGATAGCCCCATAAACGCATGGACATTTATCGGCCTTTTCGCGTTGTTCGGGCTAACATCGGGCATGTTCCTTTACCTGCTTACCACCGGTTATTACAAGGTTTATTATACCATTGCAGGCTTTCAACTGTTTTTAACCCTGTCGTTTGTTATCATTGCGTTATTTGCTGTTAAATTTCTTGTAATTAAGTTCCTGGGTTTCGTGTTTGATATTAACAAACTGGTTAACGAATATATCAACACACTTGCGCTTACTTACTTTAACATCACATTTGTGTTTTTGCCTGTAGCTGTGTGCTTTAGCCTCATAGCAGATAAATTTATTCCATTCCTGCTGGTTGTAACGTTATTGCTGGTCATTATTATTTTTATTTGGCAATATCTGCGCAGCAGCGTAAGCATCATAGCAAATTTCAGGTTTCATAAGTTTTATTTATTTATGTATCTTTGTGCCCTCGAAATTTGCCCTATATTAATACTAATAAAGGCGCTTAATATTGGATTTAGGTAGATAAAATGGCATTGGAAGACAGAAAGAAAAAGGTAAAAAGTATACTGGTTACCTTACCCAAACCTGAAAGTGATAAAAACCCCTACGCCGAACTGGCAAAAAAACTGAACTTAAAGATCGATTTTCGTTCTTTTATCCATGTTGAAGGGGTGCCCGCGAAAGACTTTCGCAAAGAAAAGATCAACCTGGCCGATTTTACTGCTGTTATCTTTACCAGCCGCAACTCTGCCGATCACTTTTTCCGCATTTGCGAAGAAATGCGTTTTGAAGTACCTGTTGAGATGAAATATTTCTGCCTTTCAGAAACCATTGCCCTTTACCTGCAAAAGTATATCCAGTACCGTAAGCGCAAAATATTTTTCGGAAAGCAAACCGCTGCCGATCTGGCCGAAGTGTTAAAAAAGCACTCATCCGAAAAGTTCCTTTATCCATGCTCTGATGTAGCCGCCGAGGAAACGCAAAAGTTTTTGCTGGACAACGGTTATAATTTTACCCCGGCGGTATTGTTCCGCACTGTTTGTAGCGACCTGAGCGACCTTGCCGATGTGTTTTATGATGTCATCGCGTTCTTTAGTCCGTCGAGCATACAATCATTATACAAGAACTTCCCTGACTTTAAGCAGAATAATACCCGTATAGCCGCATTTGGCGCAACCACTCATAAAGCCGTGCTTGAAGCCGGTCTTATACTGGACATACCCGCACCTACACCCGGCGCGCCGTCCATGACAATGGCCATTGAGCAGTACGTAAAACAAGCGAATAAATAAAATAAACAGTAGTTAATTGCAACTTTCTGTTTTATCAAGCGTATAACGGTGAAATATTTTATCAAAATGATTAAATATTTCACCGTTTTTTTTGAGTGCAACGACTTGAAATTCATTCGATCAACGCGGGTTTTTGCTCAGTTTAAAATTGAATATTTGGCTTTGTATACGTTAAAAATTAATATATTCGGGGCGTTTCGTTTACTTGAAGATTGAAGCATATTACTGATTGGTATATACAATGAAACAAATTTACTTTGTAATAGCAGTTTTGGCCGGTACTGTACTAACCGGCTGTGGTATTGGAGGAGGGGGCAACAGCGGCGAGGTAACCGGTGTTAAACAACGTTCATTCAGATCTACGGTACCTTATGGCATGGTATACATTAAAGGCGGTACCTTCTTAATGGGGCAAACCGACCAGGATGTTACCTTTTCGCAAACCGCGCAAACCAAACAGGTGACCGTTCCGCCATTTTTTATGGATGAGACGGAGATATCGAATACCAAATACAAACAGTTTGTGTTCTGGGTACGCGATTCAATAGCCATTACCAATTACCTCAACGATCCTAAGTATTATTATCAGCCTAAAAAGGGCGCAGCGGCTGATCCAAACGGCCGTAAATACATTAACTGGGATTACGTTGCCAAAAATCCTGTTTTTAGCACCCGCGGTAAAAACGCTTCGGCCAATCAACAAAAATTACAGGGGCTGTATTACCAGGGCGATGACCGCGTATTCGATCGAAATGAGATCGATATCCGTTTGCTGAAATATAACTATTCTATCATGTCATTACGTGAGGCATCAAACTACCGTAATGACAAAAACAAGCGCCGTTCAGATTTCATTATCCGCGATACCGTAGGTGTATACCCGGATACGCTGGTGTGGCTAAGCGATTTTTCATATGCGGCCAATGAGCCTATGGTTGAGGGCTATTTTTCTCACCCGGCTTTCCGTAATTACCCGGTAGTTGGGGTTACCTGGCGCCAGGCCCGTGCCTTTACTGTATGGCGCACACGCCTTAGTGATGGCGCAAAAGATAAACGCAAGTTACCACACAACAACCCTTACGGCCTACCTAATGAGGCGCAGTTTGAATATGCTGCACGTGGCGGCCGTGTGGGTACTGATTACCCTTGGGGCGGCCCATATATTAAAAACGCCAAAGGCTGCCTGATGGCTAACTTTAAGCCGGGGCGCGGTAACTATACCGATGATGGTGGCGCATATACCGTTAACGTACGCTCGTATTTCCCTAATGATTTTGGCTTGTACAATATGGCAGGTAACGTGGCCGAATGGACCTCATCAGCCTATGACGAATCGGCTTCAACATTTGTGCATGACCTTAGCCCAACCTTTAACTATGAAGCTAAAGCTACCGACCCTGAAGTTCTGAAACGCAAAGTAGTACGTGGCGGCTCATGGAAAGATATCGGCTACTTCCTTCAAAACTCAACCCGTACCTTTGAGTACCAGGATACTGCCAAATCATACATCGGTTTCCGTTGTGTAACCGATTACATGGGCAGGGACATCAGAGACAAACGCTAAAAACAAATAATAAAACAAATATCTCAACAAATTTATGGCTGGTAAAAAGAAACCCTTCGGAATTAGTAATATCGTGTCATGGGGAGCAACGGTGGTTATCATAGGCTTGTTATTTAAAATACAGCACTGGCCATATGGTGGTACTTTTATCTCAATAGGCTTATTAGCCGAGGCACTGTTATTCTTCATACTTGGTTTCCAGAGAGAGGAAAAAGAGATCGACTGGACACGTGCGTATCCTGAATTAAGTGAAGATTATAACGGCGAATTGCCTAAAGTATCTGCACGCCCTGTAGCCGCCCCGGTGAGCGCAGGTTTTTCAAACACCGCTGCTTTAGATAAAATGCTCGAAGACGCTAAAATAGGCCCTGAACTTATCGGCAGCCTTGGCGAGGGTTTAAGAACATTTGGCGATAAAGTAAACGCTATTTCACGTGTTACCGACGCTGGCGATGCTACCATCGCTTTCACTAACAAGGTGAAACAAGCAACAGCCAGTTACGATAACCTGAGCAACGCTTTTGACCGTGCATCAGCTAATCTTGCCGAAATGGCCAGCACTAATATTGATACCAAAGCCTATCATGAGCAGGTAAATAACCTGGCTAAAAACCTGTCATCGCTTAATGCGGTGTATGAACTGGAATTGCAGGATTCAAGCGCGCACTTAAAATCAATGAACAAGTTTTACCAGAACCTGTCATTAACTATGAGTAATTTCAATGAGTCGCTTGAAGATTCAAAGCAATTTAAAGACGAAGTGGGCCGCTTGGCTAAAAACCTTGCATCATTAAATGCAATTTACGGTAACATGCTTACCGCTATGAACCAACCCCGCGTTAGCTAATAATTTTGATAACCAGGCAATAAATACACCATAGGATGGCCGGAGGTAAAGAAACCCCAAGACAGCGAATGATAGGTATACTCTACCTGGTATTATTAGGGTTAATAGCCCTTAACGTACCGGATAGTCTGCTTGATTCGTTTAAGAATATTACACGCAGTTTAGATGCCTCAAGAGGTAATGTAACCAACAGTTTAAAAACTACTTACAGCGCATTTGAGGCCACCAAATTAAAAGAACAGCCCGAAAAGGCGAGCCAGCTATTGGCTAAAGCTAAAGAAGCCACTAAAATTACAGATGAGCTGAACAGTTACGTAGAAGAACTGAAAGCCGAATTGATAAAGAAAGGCGGCGGCATTAACCCGGACATCGATGATGTAAATGCACGCGAAAGCCTGGATATATCATCAGAAGTGATGATCAACGGCAAAAAGGCCGATGTGCTGAAAGAAAAGATAAAGGCAACCAAAGAAAAGTTATTGGCATTACTGGGTAAGGATGCCCAGGGTGTTAATTTCTCGCTTAATGCTGATGATCTGCCATCCCGCCCGGGATATGTTAAAAAGACCTGGCAGGAGGCCTACTTCGGTGAGGGTATCCCACTGGGTGCGGCGTTAACTACATTAGCCAAAATACAGGCTGATAACAAGAATGCCGAAAATGAAGTGGTTAAAAAACTATTAGGTAAAGTTGATGAAGCGCAGGTAACGCTTAACCAATTCAGGGCTGTAGCGGTTGCGCCAAGCAGCTATGTTTTGGCAGGGCAACCTTACAAAGCAGAAATTTACCTTACTGCTTATGACGCCAATTCTAATCCAAGTATTACGGTAGGCGGCTCTACGGTGCCAACTTCAAATGGTGTAGGTACTTATACGGTGACAACCAGTGGTGAGGGTTTACGCACCTGGACAGGTACCTTATCTGTAAAACAGGTTGATGGGCCGCCAAAAACTTATCCTGTAAGTGGCAGCTATATGGTAGCCAAACCATCTGCAGTAGTATCGCCTGATAAAATGAATGTATTGTATATCGGTGTGCCTAACCCGCTATCGGTATCTGCACCGGGTGTTTCCAAAGAAAGCATGAAGGTGAGCATGAGCGGCGGTTCTATTAGCGGCTCTAACGGGCACTATACGGCTACAGTAAGTTCTGTAGGTACGGCTAAAGTTACCGTAACAGGTGATAAAGGTATGGTGCTCGGCACCTCGGAGTTCCGTGTGAAGCGTATACCTGACCCTAAAGCCATGTTTGCCGGCAAAAGCGGTGGTAACACCAGCGCGGCTAACCTGCGCGCTCAAGACAGGGTATTTGCCAAGTTGGAGAACTTTGATTTTGACGCTAAATTTAACGTAACACGCTTTACGCTGATCGTTATAAAACCACGCCAGGACGCTATTATCAACACCACAACCGGCGGCGAACTTTCAGGCGCAATGAAAGCGGCGATGAACGGCATAACGCCGGGTTCAACCGTAGTGTTTAAAGATATTGTGGCTGTTGGCCCTGATGGTACACAGCGCGGTTTGGACGCTATTGTGTTAACGGCTAATTAATAGAGAGATTATGAAAAAGAGCTATTTGATCATTTTACTTTGCCTGGCTTGCAGCGTTACTTTTGCGCAAAGGAAAAGGACCACAAAAAGAGCTGCTAAACCTGCGGCGGTAAAGGCCGCCCCTAACAGCGGTGTTTCGCAGGCCGGTGCAACTACAAGTGCGGCTGTACAGCCCGATACCTCACGCAAAGCTTTTGACCGCCCGCTCGATGGCTATTACAAAAAAAATAATATTTTGAGCGCTCGTGTAACGCCTTATGCTAACCTGCGCGAGGCTGATGTAATGTTTGCAAGGCGTATATGGAGAGAGATTGACCTGCGCGAGAAAATGAACCAATATTTGGCTTCGCCCAAACAGCGCCTTATTGACGTGCTAATGGCGGCTATAGCCGATGGTGAATTGACTGCTTATGACCCTACTCCGAGCAAGGATGATCCTAACGGCGACAGCTTCAGCAAACCGCTTTCGGCCGCACAAGCCCAAAGCAGAATGGCTGACAGCGCCGTGGTAGATAAATTTGATAAAGATGGTAATAAGATAGGTTCTGAAGTACGTGCCGGAGAGTTTAACCCCGATAGCGTAATTAAATTCAGGATCAAGGAAGACTGGGTGTTTGATAAACAGCGCTCTATTTTTGAGCCGCGTATTATCGGTATAGCGCCGCTTATTAAACCTAAAGCCGCTGGTTTAGACCTCGAGTATCAGCCAGCTTTCTGGATCTATTTCCCTAAAGCGCGCCCTATATTAGCAACCAAGGAAGCGGTAAGCCGTAACAACGATGCTACCGGGCTAAGCTTTGATGATTGCTTTGTAAAGCGCATTTTTACCAGCTACATTGTAAAACAATCAAACGATAAGGATGAGCGTATACGTGATTACATGCAGGGTATCGATAAATTATACGAATCAGATCGTATCAAGAAAACCTTGCTTGATTACGAACTCAACCTTTGGAGATACGGTGAATAATCTCATTGGTTAAACAAAAAGACCCGCTTATCGAAATAAGCGGGTCTTTTTGTTATAATGAAATTTTAAGGTAGTAAGCCGCCTGCTTTTTGCTCGCTTACAGCAGGATTAAAGTATGCGGTTATAGCTTTAGCCTGTTTCAGGTTTACTACCTCCTGTAATTCCGCTTCAGTAGCTTCACGTATCTTCTTTACCGATTTGAAGTATTTTAAAAGCTTTTCTGCGGTGGTTTTGCCTACGCCGTCTATCAGCTCCAATTCGGTGGCTAAAGTGCCTTTGTCGCGCTTTTTGCGGTGGGCCGTAATACCAAAGCGGTGCGCTTCGTCACGCAGTTGCTGTATGATCTTTAAGGTTTCTGATTTTTTGTCCAGGTACATCGGGTATTGGTCGCCGGGGTAGTACAATTCTTCCAGGCGCTTGGCAATGCCTATCACGGTTACCTGTTTATCAATACCCAGCAGTTTAAGGCTTTTCATAGCCGATGAGAGCTGGCCCTTGCCACCGTCAATAATGATGAGTTGGGGTAGGCCGGTATCTTCATCCAACACACGGCGATATCTGCGGTAAACGGCTTCTTCCATTGTAGCAAAGTCGTTTGGTCCCTCAACTGTTTTTACGTTAAAAAAGCGGTAATCCTTTTTGGAGGGTTTCGCATCCCTGAAAACCACAATGGCCGATACCGGGTATTTACCCTGGAAGTTAGAGTTATCAAAACACTCAATATGGCGGGGCAACTGATTCATGCGCAGATCTTTCATCATTTGCGAAAGCAGGCGCTCGGTACGCACTTCGGGGTTAAGTTTTTCGTACTGGTCTATCTTTTCTTTTTTAAAGAACTGCACATTCTTTTGCGACAGATCCAGCAGTTTCCTTTTCTCACCCAGTTTTGGTACGGTAAATTTAATACGGGTATCTTCCAGGTCGATGTTAAACGGCACAATGATCTCTTTCGATGTGCTATTATACCGGCTCCTGAACTCGCTTATGGCTATCTCCAGCAGTTCCTCGTCGCTTTCATCCAGCCGTTTTTTAAGCTCAATGGTTTGCGTTTGGATAATAGTGCCATTCATCACCTTTAAGTAGTTAACAAAGGCATATTTTTCCTCGGATGCGATGCTGAATACATCCACATCGGTAATTGACGAGTTTACTACTGTTGATTTGCTCTGGTAGTTTTCTAAAAGGTCCGATTTGCGTTTAAGACGGTGGGCCAGTTCAAAGTTAAGGTCGGCAACGGCTTCGTCAATATCGCGTTTAAGGTTACGCACCACATTGCCTATTTTGCCATTCAAAACATCGGTAATTTCGCTGATGTTGCGGTCATAATCTTGTTCAGACTGAAAATTCTGGCAAGGGCCTTTACAGTTGCCCAATTGATATTCCAGGCATACTTTAAACTTGCCTTTATCAATGTTTTCGCGCGTGAGTGCCAGGTTGCAGGTGCGCAGCGGATAGGTTTCTTTGATAAGCCCTAATATGGTATGCATCATGCTTACTGAGGCATAAGGGCCAAGGTATTTTGAGCCGTCTTTGATAATGCGCCTGGTCCAGTAAATACGCGGGAAATTCTCGTTCTTAATGATGATCCAGGGGTAGGTCTTATCATCCTTAAGCATTACGTTGTACCGTGGCTGATGCTTCTTGATCATGCTGTTTTCCAGCAGCCAGGCGTCCACCTCCGTATCAACAATGGTAAAGGTGATCTTGCGTATCTTAGATACCAGTACCCTTGTTTTGGCGTTGATCTGCGTATCCTTGTTAAAGTAAGAACCCACACGGTTGCGCAGGTCCTTTGCCTTGCCAATATATATCAGCTCGTTATTCACATCCCAGTATTGGTATACGCCGGGTTTATGAGGGATATTTTTTAACGCTTCTCGGTAATCGAATTTTTCCATACCACCTAACACACAAAGAATAATTGTCTTTTAACCCACTATTATATTTAATAAGTGATTGGCGCTAAAATACAACTACTACAGTAAAATAGCGTACAGGTTAAATTTAAAAGACAAGTGTTGTGTGTAATACATGCCAAATATGGTTAGATCGGTAGCGGGATGTTGCTAATAATTGTTTACCTGTGCATATTTCATTTTTAGCTCCTCTATTTTTAAATCCCTGCGTTTAATTTTGTCTTGAAGTTCCTGCTTACGGCTTTTTAGATCTGTAACTAAGTCTTCTAATTCTATTATACGTTTGTGAAAAGCCTGATCTTTTTGATCGTGCGTACTAATGATGTTGGCATAATCATTCTGAAGTTCAGTTTGCACATTATCAGGGAGTAATTTAAGGACAGGGGTTTTTGTGTAGGCGGCAACTTTTAACAAATCATCGGCAGAAATACACAAGTTATCGTTCTCAATTTTACTTAATGTGCCTTGCGTTATATTTAAATGCTTAGCTAAGTTTTGCTGTTTTATATTTTTATCATGGCGCGCTTGCCTTATTTTATTACCAAAACTCATCATAATAGTTATATAATATATAAAGCAACATATAATATGTAACTATTTTTCTTTTAACGCATTAGAAATAGATTAGATTTTCTCTTAAATTATATTTTATGAGAATATTTTTATGCCCTAATGAATATAATATTCTTGTAATTTCTTAAATTTATTTTAGCTGTAGCGTAAATTTGATTTCTATAAATGTAATAGTAATTAAAATTTAACTTAAACTAAAGGCAAATGAAAAAATTAGAAATTGAGCAAATGCAAGACATTAATGGTGGTGGCTGGTGGTCAAGTTGGGGTAAATGTGCTGCCGGTATTGTAGGCGGTGCAGGTATCGGTGGTTTGGGCGGTGCTGCTGCAGGTAGTGCTGTTCCGGTTTTGGGTACTGGTGCTGGCGCCGTTGTTGGTGTTATTGCCGGTGGACTGAGCGGTGCTGCAGCTGCTTGCTAATTCTTAAGCATCATACAGCACTCAGCGTTGCTGTATGATGCTTATTTTTGTAAAAAACTTTAATTATCACGTTATGACATTTACACGTAGTCAAATCGTTTCTATTATACTTTTCAACTTGGCAATATTTACTTTCTGTATCTACAATGCATTTGGCTGGTACAGTATTTCTGCCGTTAAGTTTACCACTCTTGCTTTATGTAGTTTAGTTTTTTTAGGTTTTGTAATAGTTGTTTTAAAGAAACATTATAGGTTAATATTTGGTGCCGGTAATAAAGCAGCATAATAGGTAATAAAGCAGCATAATATTTACTACTAATGATTAGCAGAAGCGTTTGCCTTCGTTTATTCATAAAAGCCTTATCCATCGCTTAAAAATCAGGCATAACGCCGTCGGCTGTTTAGTGCCCTGTGATAAGCCACAATCAATTGTGAGTGATAAAGACGGTGCTGAGCTAAAACTAACCCCCGCTTTAAGGAACAGACTAGACCTGGGCAAGCTTGCAAATGGGGTTGTTTATGATATGAATACTTATAGCTTTTTACTTTATATCCAAAACAGAACCCCTAATGAACGCCCGAAACAAAAATTTATACCTGTATCTGATACTTGTATTTATTAGTATGGTACTTACTTTTTTATTTCAAAAAGTACTGCTAACCAAAAATGTCTACTACAATAGCCTTCAGGACCAGTTAGATAACAGCCGCATAGATCAGCTTTTTGATTCTCAGGCAAAGTATGCCTGGTTTGGTTATGTGGTTATTCCTATATGGTTGTTAATAAAAATAACTATTATCACTTTATGCCTGCAGGCGGGCATTATTTTGCAGAATATTAAACTGAGTTTTAAGAAAACATTTACCATAGCTATAACCGCTGAATTTGTTTTCTTATTATCAATTTTCATAAAATTCTTTTGGTTTTTTTTTGTAAAAACCAACTATACAATAGCAGATGTGCAACAATTTTACCCGATATCGGCTTTAAATCTGTTTGATGTAAAAACCATATCTCCGCTATTGGTTTATCCTCTCCAAACGCTTAATATATTTGAGGTTTTATATTGGTTTATATTGGCCGCGGGTATTAGCCAGGCCTTAAAAACAGACATGGACAAAGGGGTTCGAATTGTTTTTGTAAGTTATATACCAGCTTTGGTAGTATGGTTATGTTGCGTTGTTTTTTTAACGGTGAATTTAACCCCAGCTTCATAAGTAACAGGTAATTTCCTGATAATCCATATCTAAGATGAAGAAAAGAATACTTGCAGTTTTTGCTACCGCGATAGTTGTGATGCTTTGTTTTTTTGCCTATAAAACAAATCAAAAATACAAGCATGATAAGGCCATTGCTTTACAAAAGCAAAACTTGCCTAATTTCCAGTTTTATAATCAAAATGTAGAAAAGTTTAGCGCGGCGTTATTAAAACCTAATATACCCGTTTGTATATTTTATTATAATACCGATTGTGAGCACTGCCAGTATGAAGCTACCCAGATAAGCAAATATGCGCCATTGTTTAAGAATATACAGGTGCTAATGGTGTCTGTTAACACACCAGCGCAGGTTAGGGCTTTTGCCAAAACGTATCAGCTCAGTAGCTATCCTTACATTACCTGGCTTTATGATAAAGATTATGAATTCTTTAAATGGTTTGGGCATTCGCCAACACCATCTGTTTTTATCTACAATCAGAAGCATATGCTGGTAAAAGAATATAGAGGAGAAGTGAAACCAGGCGCAATTGTAAAGTACCTTAAGGATGCAAAAAAAAGCTAAACAAACCCTCGTAATGCAACAGGATATTAGTGATTGCGGGGTAGCCTGCCTGCTTTCGGCTATACGCTATTTTGGCGGCAATACCAGTCTTGAAAATTTGAGAGAACTCAGTGGCACTACAAGTATGGGTACAAGTTTATTGGGATTATGCCAGGGTTCCCGAAAATTAGGTTTGGATGCAGATGGTTTTGAAGCCGAAATAGTACATTTAAAAGACTTAACCGATCTGAGTATATTACAGGTAGTGTTAGAAAACGGCCTGGAGCACTTTGTGTTAAATTACGGCTACGACAGATCTCGTCAAAAGTTTTTAATTGGCGACCCGGCAAATGGTGTTTCTTACTATAAAGAAACCGAGCTTAATATACTATGGAAGAACAAATTTCTATTACTGATAAAGCCCAACAATAGTTTCATTAAAGCAAAGGCGGAGAATGCATCTAAACGCCGGTGGTTTATATCGTTAATAAAAGAAGATTATAATATCCTTTTAACGGCCACCTTTTTGGGTGTAATAATCGCATGCTTAAGCCTTTCAACAGCGGTTTTTACCCAGAAATTGATTGATGTAATTATTCCAAAACATCAAATAAGCAGGATGTTTGGCGGCTTTATCATGCTGCTTTTTTTGCTGCTTATTAAGTGCGGTATAAATTATATAAGGTCTTTATTTATACTGCAACAAGCAAAAGATTTTAATGAACGCATCAATAGTACTTTTATTGAGAAACTTTTAATGTTACCCAAAGCTTTTTTTGACAGCCGCAAAACCGGTGACCTGATCGCGCGGCTTAACGACACAATGCGCATACAGCATAGCATAACTTATTTAAGCGGAACATTTATTATCGATTTTTTGGTGGTCACCATTTCTTCGGTTTATTTGTTTCATTACCACTATAGTATTGCGATTACCGCTTTAACTACTGTACCGTTAATGGGTTTAATAGCCAGGAATTATAACAATAGGATTATCAATCAAAACACCGCTGTTATGGGCTCTTACGCAGCAAACGAAAGTAATTATATTGATACCATACAAGGTATAAGCGTAATTAAATCAACAAATAAACAGCCTGTTTTTGCTGCTCGTACAGGAGATTTTTTTAATGCTTTTCAAAATAGTAGCATAGTTTTGGGTAAAACCGGTAACCGGTTTAATTTGATTATAGAAATTATAGCAACTATTATTATCCTTTCTGTAATGGCTCAAACAGCTTACTTCACATTGCATAAACAGTTAAAGCTTGGTGAAATGATGGCCGTTTTGTCCATTGGTATCGGTATAATACCTTCATGCGTCAGGCTAATGTTAACTAATTTGCAAATACAAGAAGCCAGAGTTGCCTATAACCGTATGTATGAATTTGCAGCAGTTGAGCCAGAGGATTGCACTTTGCCAAACACAGAGGATAAATGGGACGGACACTTTAGCAAATTGGAAATTAAAGATCTGAGTTTTCGATTTACAGGCCGAAAGCAATTGTTTAGTGGAGTAGATCTCATAGTAAAAAAAGGCGAAATAACCGCGTTGCTAGGCGAAAGCGGTTGCGGTAAAAGTACCATTATACAAGTGTTGCAAAAGTTTTACAAGCAGCAGCATGGTAATATTATTGTTGATGAAAAATACAATCTGAATGATATATCTGCTTATCAATGGAGATATGTAATAGCTGTTGTACCACAAGAAGTTAAGATATTTAATTGCTCTATACTTGAGAATATTTGTTTAAGCACTAATAACGAAGATTTAGAGCGCGTTTTTGAATTATGTGCTAAATATGGTCTGGAAAATTATTTTAACCAGTTCCCGCAGAGCTTATTAACTAAAGTAGGAGAAGAAGGAATAAATTTATCTGGTGGGCAAAAACAAATTATAGCTTTATTACGCGCTTTGTTTACCCAGCCCCAACTGCTTTTATTAGACGAAGCAACTGCTTCATTAGATCCCGGAACGGAAAGTTTAATATTAGCATTACTACTAACGCTTAAAAAAAACATGGGGATATTACTGGTGACTCATAAAGAGAGTACTGCTAATATTGCCGATCACAAGGTTGAAATGCTAAAAAGTGACATTCTTGCGGTGGTAATATGATTGGTGTTTCTGAAAGACAGTACAACATATGCAATTTTACAACAGATAGGGTAAATAATGAAATATCATTGGCGCTATCTGTCTGTATTTCTTGTGATCACCTATCCTTAAAAATCTAACTTCTTCTCCACTTCTGTTTGCCCGGTTTGCTGCTGGCTGTAGGCATTGCAATCAAGAGTAATAGACAGTCCGGATTTGGGCGGAACAAAGTCCACATTCTTTTTAATGCCCAGTTCGGGGTTGGCATATACCCGCTTCATATACAACGCAAATATAGGCAGCGCGGTATTGGCACCCTCGCCCAGGCGGGTAGAGCGGAAGTGGATATCCCTGTCTTCGCAGCCGGTCCAAACGCCGGTTACCAATTGCGGGGTGATGCCAATGAACCACCCATCAGAGTTATCATTGGTAGTACCGGTTTTACCGCCTATAGGGTTCATAAGCTTGTAAGTACCGCGCATGCGCCAGCCGGTTCCTTCGTCAATAACGGCCTTTAGCATGTAGGTCATTACGTAAGCGGTTTGCTCGTTAATAGCCTGCACTACACGGGGCGAATTATTATATAATACGTTTCCATTTTTATCCTCAATACGCAACAGGTAGGTAGGCTCTGTCCAAACACCCTGGTTGGCAAATGCCGAGTAAGCCCCCGTCATGTCAAATACCGAAGCGTCAAAAGTACCAAGGCAAATGGATGGGTATGGCGGCACAGGGCTGGTGATTCCCATCTTTTTGATCAGATCGGCCACGGGCTGTGGTTTAACCTCGTTCATTACATAGGCGGTAACCCAGTTCTGCGAACGTGCCAGCGCGGTGCGTAAGGTAATTACCCCGGGCACAGTTTCACTTGGCGATGAGCGTGGCGACCATGGCGTACCATAACCCGTAATAGTAATAGGCTCATTAGGTACCTGCATACATGGCGAAAAACCATTCTCCACAGCCACCGTATAGGTGAAAGGTTTGGCAGTAGAGCCTACCTGCCGGGTACCCATTTTTACCTGGTCGTATTTGAAGTGTTCAAAGTTGGTGCCGCCTACCCAGGCTTTAATGTAACCGGTAGTAGGATCCATACTCATCATGGCGTTGCGCAGCATCATTTTGCAGTACACAATAGAGTCAATGGGTTTCATCAACGTATCAATGTCACCACGCCAGGTAAACAGGTTCATTTTGGCCGGCGTATTAAATTCTTCTCTTATTTCCTCGTCAGATTTTCCTAACTGCTTGGCGGCGATATAACGGTCAGACCGTTTCATACCCTTATCCAGCAGTGATTTAAAGGTAGGGATGGTTTTCCACAAGCTGATGCCTTTCCAGTGCGCGTTAAACTGAGCTTGCAGGTTACGCATATACTCTTTTTGAGCATCTTCGGCGTATTGCTGCATGGTAGCGTTAATGGTGGTGTATATCTTTAATCCGTCGCGATCCAGGTCGTAAGGGGTTACGCCGTCCGGTTTAAAAATGGCTTTATCTACCATTATCTTTTGCACTTCCTTTTTTAATACCGCTCGAAAATAGGTGGCAATACCGTCATTGTGGTCAATGGGATTAAATTTAAGCCCAAGTGGTTTGCCCTTAAATTCTTCGGCCTGCCCTGCGCTCAGGTAATTTTCCTCAGCCATGCGGCGTAAAACAAAATTACGGCGGTTAAGGGCGTTATCCGGGTGATTGATAGGCGAGTAGATGCCCGGGCCGTTGATCATGCCGATGAGCAGAGCAGCCTGGTCTGGTGTTAGCTTATCTGGTGTGACATTAAAGTACGTGCGCGATGCCGAGCTAATACCAAAGGTGTTGTAAGCGCCAAAATCAACGGTATTTAAATATAGGGTGAGGATCTCCTCTTTGGTATAATTTCTTTCGAGCTTAACGGCAGTGATCCATTCCTGTAATTTTTGAACAACACGTTTAAAGGGGTTGTGCGAACGCTCGGAGAACAGGTTAAGCGCCAGCTGCTGCGTTATGGTACTGCCACCTTGTTTTTTACCTACCAGGTTATATAGCACAATGGTAAACGTGCGCTGGAAATCAATACCGGAATGCTCAAAAAAACGGGCGTCTTCCGTGGCGACTAAAGCGTTAATTACATTGGGTGATATTTGCTTGTAAGTAACGCTGGTACGATTTTTTATATAGTATTTTCCTATAACTTGCTTGTCAGAAGAAATTACTTCCGAGGCCTGGTCGCTTTTAGGGTTCTCTAACTCCCTGAACGAGGGCAGTGGCCCAAACACCTGGAAGGCTATGAGGAATAGCACAACCGCAAATACAGCGAAGCAGGCAATAAAGAAGCGCCATATGTACCAGTTGTAACGTTTTATATCTTGTTGCGATAGCTTAGCTTTCATGCTTTTTAATAATTTTTCTGATAATAGTCAATGTAACTATCCAATGTTTTCCGATCGGCTAATTTATCCAGATTTTCCTTTGTTATGATAAAAAAGCTGTATTTATCCCTCGGGATGTTCATAATATCGGGCAGCAGAGGTATAATGGCCCTCGCGTAGTCCTTAACATTACCAAGGTTGGTAAAGCGGCCAACATAAATTAACTGGTTGTTAGCTCCTATAGCTTTTAGCTGGTGTTTGATAGCTCCCTTCTCAAAATTAACCCTGTTAAACTGCCCAATGCCAAAACGTGAAGAAGCCAGATCTGTTGTGCCTGTGCTTACATTGATAACAAAGTAGTAGTTGGAGCTATCGCGCAGGTTAAATATAGATGGCGTTAGCTTTTCGGTTATTACCGTAGTGGCTTTTGGCTGCTCTGGAGCGGTTTTAACTCCTGCTTCAGTAGGCTTGGTTAAAATCGGTTGCTGTGCAGGCGGCGTAATATCAACAGGTTTGGTTTCTGCTTTTGGCGTTTCTTTAACCACAGGCTGTTGCGCAATCAACGGCTTTTCTTCGGGCTTGCGTACATCAGGTACAATTTCAATTTTTTCGGCAGGTACGCGGTACTCGGTATTTTGCTGATACACTACCGGTATGGTAAATAAAGGCTCTGCGGCGTCGCGGTCGGTAAGAACTACTTTGCGTTGGGCCAATTCCTGCTGGTTTGCGGCGATGTAGGCCAGATGCTGGTTAACCAGCGGAGTGATCAGCTTGTCGTCAGGAAAGCGGGAGGCGATCTGCCGGAGTTCGGCGCTAAAAGGAGCCAGTGGCTCGCTATGCGCCGCAGCAAAGGCACGCAGGTAATATAGCTTGGCCGCGTACCGATTGTTAGGGTATTGCGCCATCAACGCATCGGCCGCGGTAACCACCTGTGAGTATTGCTTATTGGCATACAGATTATAAACGTTGTTGTAAAGATTGCTGAAACCGGTATCTTCCTCATTCATATGCCTTGCGTAATCGGGATCGAGTATGGTTTTGGCGAATGGCGTTTGGGGATAATTTTTCACCAGCATATCCTTGTATTTGTTAGCCATAGCCGGTTCATTGGAATCTGTATATAGGCGATACAGATTATAGTAGATGGCCGGTGTATTATCATTACCCTCAAAACGGACCAATATCTTCTCATACGCGGCTATTGCTTCTTTTTTATCTTCCAGTATATCGCGGTAAAAATTGGCGATATCCATGTAGGCATCAAACATGCGTTTGTTTGATTGTGCTATTAGCTGTGGTGTAAGAGGCAGGTCCTGCATGAGTTGCTGGCGATAGTTGGCCGCGTTAATATTTGCAGGGTTGCCCGGATTGTCGGGGTTGGTTGTTACCAGGTCAGGGTCGGTAGCGGTAATAGGAATGCTGTTGTTTTGGGTGATGTTACTGCTTGCCCTATTGGCCCTGCGCCAGTTATCTTCCAGTTTGCGGTTGCCCCATACCCGTTTAAAACTGCTGAAACCCTGGCTTACAGCGTTGGTATTATTAAAATAGAAGGCGCTGCCGGTTGGCAGGCTTTCCGCAGGCGGCTCGTTCACGTTTACCGCTGTACGTGCCTGCGCGGTCGTTACTATGCTAATCGCTTTTGATTGCTGCAGGATGCGTGCGTCAACCATTTTATCTATGCGGGCCGTGCGTGTGGCTTCATCCATCCGGGCCAGCATTTGGAGCGTGTCCTCACGGGCTATGATCTGTAACCTGTCGGCCAATACCTGCAGGTTTTCGCTTTTTTTCCTGATAAGGGAGTACCGGGGGTAAGTTGGGGGCAGGTTAGCGAGCGTGCTGTCGTAAAAGTTACTGGCCTTTATGTAGTCCGCTTTATCCTTGAAGTATATGTCTGCCATGCGCAGGTAAGCAAGGCCTTTCTGTGTTTGGTTACGGGTGGTCGCTCTTGCAGACTGCCGGTAACTCTTTAAAGCATCGTCTATATCGCCGCCGGTATATTGCAGCTCCGCGATCTGGTAATAGATCTGGTCGTTAAATTCGCGGTTGTTCTGGTTCTTTAATAACGAACGCAGCCGGGCGAGGCGGGTAAGTTTAACACCATTACGGCCTTCCTCAATACGTATGCGGTTAAGGTTGGCGTTAAAGGCCATATCAAACAACGCGTTGCTTTTGGCTACCCGGCCATAACTTTCTATGGCATCAACGGGCTTGTTATTAAGTTCCTGTAACTGCCCCAGTATAAATGTCCATCGTATCTTCCGCTCGGTGCTATTGGCATATTGTATGGCCAGCTTGGCCATGTTTTCGGCATCTGCATAATCCTGTACATTGATGTCATATTGCAGTTTGCTGGCATACACATCCGCGGTTATATTTTTTTTGGAGTTGATGTTTTGCAGCGCGGTGTCTAAGGTTGCTTTGGCATCAGCAGGTTGTTTAATGTACAATAACGCACGGGCCTTGTATACCAGTGCTTCCTGTTTCAGATCGGGTTGTTTATCTCCGTAAGAACGTGCTACATAATTGGCATATTCAATAGCATCAAAATAATCACCATCATAAAAATCGGCTTTGCATAGCAACAGGTAAGCATCGCCCAGGTAGTGGCTTTGCTCCTTAAGACTGATGATGGTATTGGCACGTGCCTTAACGGCGTCAAGGTCTTTGTCTTGCTGATCCACCATGCCGGCAATGGTATCACGATAAACGCTCAGCAGTTCGCTGTAATCATCTACATAGGCCTGCTCGTATGCTTGTTGCTTTTGGCGTAAGATCTCATTAGCATTAAACAGGATGTTATATTTAGCGGTGAGGTTTTGCAGCCCACGGTTAAGCGCGCTTTGTTTTTCAAGCGAGCAGCCGGCCAATATGATCATAGTGGCAAGTACCATATACCGGGCCGATACCCATCTGTTTAAAGTGAAAATATCCCTCAATTGGCGGTTATGCGTTAATGGTTTAGACAAGGTTGCAGGCTGCTTATAAATGCCTCGCTAAAATACTAAACATTATGCAATAGGTTTAATAAATTTGCCCCATGGCACAAAATGAACAAAAGGATAACACCAGTGGTAAAACCGAAGTAAATGCTTACGCTAAATATACCGGCGTGGCTTTCCAAATGATTGTGGTTATAGGTGTATTTGCTTTTGCCGGCTACAAAATAGACAATGCTGCAGGCCACACTACTAAATGGGTAACTGCCGTTTTATCATTAATTGGTGTTTTTGTTTCTTTATATCTGGTGATAAGGGCGGTAAGAAATTGAAAAAAATAACTGTATACCTGCGTTTTGTGGTATTTATTTTACTGCTGGCCGCGCCACCTTATGTGCTGCAAAGTATTGGAAAAATCACCTGGCTGGTGCCAAAATTCTGGGCGCTTTTTTTCCTGATCACCGTATTTACTTTTATGGTAATTGCCGCATTAGGGCTTGTGCAGCGTGTTAAACCCGGTTTATATGCCCAAACCTTCCTGGCTACAACGGTGGTAAAGATGCTTGGATGTATGGCTTTCGCCTTGGTTTTTGTGTCAAAAATACACCCGGATCATGGCGTTTTTTTAGCCAATTTCTGTTATTTATATTTCTTAAATACCGCCTTTGAAGTTTACGTTTTGTTGTGTAACTTGCGCAACCAAAATTAAAAGCAAAAAACACCCATTCAATGTATTTAAGCCATATTTTGAATTCAAAAAAAATAGCTTTAAGCCTCATTTTAGGCGTTTTTCTCACGTTTTTCACTTGTAAAAGTTTTGCTATACAACATGAGGAACATGCCGCTACCGGTGCAGAAAGCCACAATAAGGAGGAGTTTAGCCCAAGTGAGGTAATACTTGAACACATTGCCGATTCGCACAGCTGGCATTTGTGGGGTACTACCACTTTCCCGCTGCCGGTTATTTTATATACCGACAAAGGTTTTGAAGTATTCTCTTCGGCTCATTTTGAGCACGGGCACGCCGATTATACCGGTAAATATTATACTTATCGCCTGGTAAAGGATAAAATTAGTATTGTAGGCCCGGGTGAGGAACTTATTGCCGGCGCCAACATGCTTAATATCCACAAAAAGCTGATCGACTTCTCTATCACCAAGAACGTGGTAAGTATGTGGATCTCATTTTTGTTGCTGATCATTATATTCTTTAGTGTTTCTGCGGCTTATAAAAAGCGAGTAGGAAAAGCGCCAAAAGGCTTACAGTCTTTTATGGAGCCTATCATCCTGTTTGTGCGTGATGATATTGCCCGCCCCAACATCGGTTACAAATACCAGCGCTTTATGCCTTTGCTGTTAACCGTGTTCTTCTTTATCTGGATCAATAACCTTATCGGTTTGGTCCCGTTTTTTCCGGGTGGTTCAAACTTAACCGGTAACATCGCGGTAACTTTTGTACTATCAGTTATCACCCTGATCATTGTAAACGTAAACGGCAACAAATACTATTGGAAACATATTTTCGCGCCGGATGTACCGGTTTGGTTGTACCCAATTATGTGGCCGGTAGAGCTGGTGGGTATCATCTCTAAGCCTTTCGCGTTAATGATCCGTTTGTTTGCTAACATCACCGCAGGTCACATCATCGTACTGAGCTTAATATCATTGATATTTGTGTTCAAAAGCATGGCTATTGCGCCGGTATCAGTTGCTTTCGTGGTGTTCATGGATGTGTTAGAGTTGCTGGTTGCCGCGTTGCAGGCCTTCATCTTTACGCTGTTGACCGCCCTGTTCATTGGTACTGCTATAGAAGAGCATCACCATTAATAATTGTAAATAACCATATAATATATATTCACTTTTAAATTTAAAACAATGATTGGAAGTATTGCTGCATTAGGTGCAGGTTTAGCGGTTATCGGTGCTGGTATCGGTATCGGTCAGGTAGGTGGTAAAGCGATGGAAGGTATCTCTCGCCAGCCTGAAGCTGCTTCAAAAATCCAAACTGCGATGATCATTGCTGCCGCTCTTATCGAGGGTGCTGCTCTGTTCGGTGTGGTGGTATCATTCCTGGGCTTGAAATAATCTCAACCCGGAGAAAACTTTTAACCTTACCTGCAGCGGTTGGCGGCAGGTAAGGTTATTAAAAAAAAACGACATTTAAACACATATATAAAACAACACATGGAATTAGTAACTCCTGAAATTGGTTTGGTATTTTGGACCACCGTATCGTTTTTAGTGCTGTTTTTCCTGCTTGCTAAATTTGCATGGAAACCTATCATGGGCGCTATTGATGATCGTGAGCGTTCTATCGAAGATGCTTTGCTGAAAGCCGAAGCCGCTAAAGAGGAAATGAGCCGCCTTACCAACGAGAACGAAAGCTTGTTAAAACAAGCCCGTGCCGAGCGCGACCTGATCCTTTCTGAAGCCAAGAAAATAAAAGAGCAGATCATTGCTGATGCTAAAGATGCTGCCCACAAAGAAGGCGCGCGCCAGATAGAGCTTGCACGTGTTGAAATAAACAACCAGAAAGCTATAGCGATGGCTGATGTTAAAAACCAGGTGGCTACGCTATCTATACAGGTTGCCGAAAAGATTTTACAAAACCAGCTGCAAGATCAGCAAAAGCAGGACGAGTTGGTATCGCAACTGTTAAAAGAAGTGAAATTATAATTAGAGATTAGTGATCAGAGTTTAGAGATTAGTTAACTGATCATCACTCGCTGTTCACCACTCACTACTAAAATACTATGTCAGAAGTAACCATAGGAATCAGGTACGCCAAATCGCTTATTGAGCTTGCGCAGGAACAAAATATTGTTGATGCGATAAAGGCTGATATGGATACCTTTATTGCAACCGTTAAGGCATCATCTGAACTTAAGGCGGTATTGAGCAACCCAATTGTTCCGCAACACAAAAAAGTGCAGATATTGGATGGCGTATTTGGCGGTAAGGTTGATAAATTAACCATTGCCTTTTTTAAGTTGATGGTGAATAAAGGCCGCGGCGATGTTTTGTATGTAACGGCTAAAGAGTATATCAATTTGTACAATATAGCTAAACACATCACTAAGGCTACCGTGGTATCAGCAACACCACTATCTGCCGCTAACAAACAGGTTATTACTGATGAGTTGCAGAAAGCCATTGGCGGTACCATACAGCTTAACGCCAAGGTTGATGCAGCTTTAATAGGTGGTTTTGTACTTACCGTTGGCGACAGACAACTGGATACCAGCGTACAAAGCGCCCTCAATAAATTAAGAAAAGATTTTGCCGCTAAGGCAGTTTAATAACAGAAAAATAAACTCTAAATAAATTTAAAATGGTAGAGGTAAGACCGGACGAAGTATCAGCTATCCTGCGTCAGCAATTAGCAGGCTTTAAGTCAGAATCTGAATTAGAAGAAGTGGGTACTGTACTCCAGGTGGGTGACGGTATTGCACGTGTTTACGGTTTAAGCAAAGTACAATCAGGTGAGCTGGTTGAGTTTGGTAACGGTTTACAGGGTATCGTACTTAACCTTGAAGAAGATAACGTGGGTGTGGTATTGTTAGGTAAATCAGACGATATTAAGGAAGGCGACACCGTTAAACGTACCAACCGTATTGCATCTATCAACGTAGGCGAGGGTATGCTTGGCCGTGTTGTTGATACTTTAGGAACTCCTATTGATGGTAAAGGCCCAATCACCGGTCAAACTTACGAGATGCCTTTGGAGCGTAAAGCACCCGGCGTTATCTACCGCCAGCCGGTTACCGAGCCATTACAAACCGGTATCAAAGCTATCGACGCGATGATACCTATTGGCCGTGGCCAGCGTGAGTTGGTTATCGGTGACCGCCAAACAGGTAAAACTGCGGTTTGTATCGATACGATCATCAACCAGAAAGAATTTTATGACGCAGGTAAACCTGTGATCTGTATATATGTTGCCTGCGGCCAGAAAGCTTCTACCGTAGCTAACATCGTACGTACATTAGAAGAGAACGGCGCCATGCCATACTCTATCGTAGTTGCTGCAAACGCTTCAGACTCTGCTACCATGCAGTTCTTTGCTCCGTTTGCGGGTGCAGCTATCGGTGAGTACTTCCGTGATACCGGCCGCCCTGCTTTGATCATCTATGATGACCTTTCAAAACAGGCTGTTGCTTACCGCGAAGTATCATTGTTACTACGTCGCCCACCAGGCCGTGAGGCTTACCCTGGTGACGTGTTCTACCTGCACAGCCGTTTATTAGAGCGTGCCGCTAAAATCAACTCTAACGACAGCATCGCTCAGCAAATGAATGATCTGCCGGAGTCTATCAAAGGCATTGTAAAAGGTGGTGGTTCATTAACTGCATTACCTATCATTGAAACACAAGCGGGTGACGTATCAGCATATATCCCAACCAACGTAATTTCAATTACCGATGGCCAGATATTCCTGGAGTCTAACTTGTTCCTTGCCGGTATCCGCCCGGCCATCAACGTAGGTATCTCGGTATCTCGTGTAGGTGGTAACGCGCAGATCAAATCAATGAAAAAGGTAGCAGGTACCTTAAAGCTTGACCAGGCACAGTACCGCGAGTTAGAGGCTTTCTCTAAATTCGGTTCGGACCTTGACGCTTCAACCAAATCAGTAATTGATAAAGGTGCACGTAACGTAGAGATCCTTAAACAAGGTCAGTTCTCTCCGGTATCAGTAGAAAAGCAGGTTGCTATTATCTACATTGGTACTAAGAACTTGATGCGTAACGTACCGGTTAACAAAGTACGCCAGTTTGAAGAAGAATTTACCAGCCAGTTAGAGGTGCGCCACCCTGAGGTGCTTGCAGCCCTTAAAGCAGGTAAGTTTGACGATCAGCTAACCGGCGTGTTAGAAACCGTAGCTAAAGAAATATCAGCGAACTATTAATTAGATGTGCAGATATGCTGATTTGCAAATGTGCAGATCAGCATATCTCCTCAGATAATTCACAGATAACAGTGTAATGTTGCAATCATATGCACATCTGCACATTTGAAATTTGCACATTAATAACGAATGGCTAATTTAAAAGAAGTAAGAAACAGGATAGCGTCTGTAAACTCAACGCAGCAGATCACCAAGGCCATGAAGATGGTTTCTGCGGCAAAGTTGCGCAGGGCTACTGATGCTATTATACAATTGCGCCCTTACGCCAGCAAATTGAAAGACTTGTTGGCTAACCTTTCTGCAAGTTTGGAGGATGGTGCATCACCTTACCTGCAGGAGCGCGAGCCCGTGCGTGTATTGGTGGTTGTAGTAACCTCAAATCGTGGTTTAGCCGGTGCATTTAATACCAATGCTATAAAAGCTGCCAATAACCTTATCAGCGAGAAATACAGCGCCCAAATGAAAGCGGGTAATGTATCTATAGTAGCTATTGGTAAAAAAGGTCATGACTTTTATACCCGCCGCAAGTTTAATGTAGTAGGTAACCATAATGATCTTTACCTTGACCTGAATTTCATTAACGCATCAAAAATTACCGATGAGATAATGAAAGGTTTTGTTAATGGCCAGTATGACCGTGTTGAACTGGTGTATAACCACTTTAAGAACGCGGCAATGCAGTTTTTGATCACTGAGCAGCTGCTACCTGTACCAAAACCTGAAAAGAACGAGAAAGAAGCTGCTAAAAAAGACGCTACTCCGGAAAGCCAGGTAGATTACATTCTTGAACCTTCAAAAGAAGAGATAGTAGAGCAACTGATCCCTAAGAATATTAAAATACAGTTATACCGCGCAGTGTTAGATTCAAACGCTTCTGAGCACGGGGCCCGTATGACCGCCATGGATAAAGCGACTGAGAACGCCGGTGAGTTATTGAAATCACTTAAGCTTTCATACAACCAGGCGCGCCAGGCAGCGATTACAACAGAATTAACCGAGATTGTAAGCGGTGCGGCAGCATTAAGCGGCTCGTGATCTGTTCAAATATATAACAAGAACGGCTTGCCATTTGGCAAGCCGTTCTTGTTTATGGCAATTGCTTTGAAACTTATAGCGCCGGATTCGTTGCGTATTCTTTCCATAACTCCTCAACGGTTTTACCTGTAAGTTGATTAAAGGTGTCATCGCTGTAAGTATGTTTGCGCATTATATCATCCAGTTTTTTTACGGTACCTTTTTTTACATGCTTTTCTATCCAGGTAAAAAAGCGGGCGGTTACACGGTAACTGTTATCAAAGTTTTGTGAGGCTTTGTAATCAGGCAGTTTCCAGCCGGCTGCCTGATTGGCAATACCGTGCTCGTTACGTACGTAATCGGCTATGCCTTCAGTTATCCACCATGGGCCGTTGGTGTAACCATAATCCTGTACAATATGCATTACTTCGTGTGTTACCACATCAAGGTCGGCAGGGTGCCTGGTCATGTATTCGCTACTAAAAACTACCCGGCCATTATCGGTAGCCGCCACGCCGTGATAGGCCGTATCTATAAAGAACTTCACCTGTTTAAGGCTGTTCTTGTTATATTCTTTTACTATATCTGGATACACCTCAAAAAACGTATTAATGAGTTTTTGACGAAGGCTGTTATCAAAGTTGGCGTCGTTACCCGATATGATGAGTGTGTAGCCGTTCTTTTTTAAGGTGTCAATTCCTCCGGCGTAACTTATTGCCGTTATCAGGCTGAATAAAATTAATAGTACATTCTTTTTCATTGTGTAAATTTAATCTTAAGGCCCCTAAAATAAGGATTGGCGCGTAAAAAGGCTGATACATTCCATTGAGAAATCAACCATAAAATGTGACTTGCATTTATATAAGCACTTATATAAATTGCGTACATGAATTTGTACCAAAATTTAGGCTATCTGGTATTAGGTAGTCGGTTAAGGCGATTAAGCGAAGCTTTCCTGAGTGAGATTAACCGCATTTACCAGAATGAGGGCATTGAGTTTGATGCCAGTTGGTTCCCGGTATTTTACCTGCTTTCGCAGAACGACTCACTATCCATAAAAGAGTTGAGCGATAAAACAGAAGTATCGCACCCTGCCGCCAGTCAATTGATCACTAATTTAAAGAACCGCAACTTGGTGGAGACCACAGTAAGTGCAGATGACGGCCGTCGCCAAATGGTACAATTCACAGAGAAGGGCAAAGCTTTGCTGCAACAGATACTACCTGTTTGGGATGCTATTAGCGCCAGCATGACAGAGCTTGCCAGCGGTAACGAACAGTTACAGCAATTACTACCTGCCATTACCGCTATGGAAGATACTTTTCGCGCTTACAACCTGTCGGGACGTGTAAGCGATAAACTTAAAGCCGACACCTCAAATGAAAACATTTAATTACGGTACAGATCATTTAAGTGTTGGCCTATGCCTTGACATAGCTGCAGGTAAGGTAAAAGGAATTATTAATGAAGAGGCCAAAAATCGTGTTGATACCTCATGGCGCGAAGTGGGGAAGATAGCGCATGGAACTGAAGCTGTTTATGGCATCAATACCGGATTTGGTCCGCTGTGTGATACGCGCATTTCTGAACAGGATACCAGCCTATTGCAAAGTAATATCCTGAAAAGCCATAGTGTGGGCATAGGTAACCCTATTCCAGAGGAGATTGCCAAACTGATGCTCATCACCAAAGTGCATGCTTTAGCGCAGGGCTTCTCCGGTATCGCGTTACAAACTTTAGAGCGTATTATCTGGCATATCGAAAATAATGTGATACCGGTTGTGCCCGAAAAAGGGTCCGTAGGAGCATCGGGTGATCTGGCACCACTGTCGCACCTTTTCCTGCCTTTGATAGGTTTGGGCGAGGTATTTGTTGATGGCAAACGTAACCCGGCTAACGCGGTTTTAAAAGAGAATAGCATGCAGCCGTTGACGCTCGGCCCTAAAGAAGGGTTAGCATTGATAAACGGTACGCAATTCATCCTTGCCTTTGCGGTAAAAGGGGTGGAGCGTTTAAAAAATGTTTTAGATACTGCGGACATCATCGGAGCGGTATCATTAGAAGGATTGATGGGATCGGCCAAACCATTTGATGAGCGTCTGCATGCTATACGACCATACAAAGGCACCAAATATGTAGCCAGGCGCCTGTCAGTTATGTTGCAAGGATCGGAGATAGGCAGCTCACATGCCGACTGCGACCGCGTGCAGGATCCATACTCGTTACGTTGCATGCCGCAGGTACATGGTGCTTCTCGCAATGCGTGGCTGCATTTAAAGGAAATGACGGAGATCGAACTTAATTCTGTTACTGATAACCCTATTGTTTTTAACGCTGATGATACTATTAGCGGAGGCAACTTTCACGGGCAGCCAATGGCCATCCCGCTCGATTATGCAGCTATCGCAGCAGCAGAACTGGGTAACATTGCCGACAGGCGTTGCTACCTGATGAGCGAAGGGCGTTATGGCTTACCTAAACTATTGACCAGCGATGCAGGCCTGAACTCCGGACTCATGATACCGCAATATACCACTGCAGCTTTGGTTACCGAGAACAAAACGCTTTGTTTCCCGGCGAGTGCCGATAGTGTGCCGACTTCATTAGGCCAGGAAGATCATGTTTCTATGGGATCTATCAGCGGGCGAAAGCTGCACCAGATCATTGATAACATCGAATACATACAGGCAATCGAATTACTTTATGCCACACAGGCATTGGAATTTCGCAGGCCACTGCAGTCTACCGGTATGATAGAGACTTGCTATCAATTGGTGCGTGAGCATGTGCCTGCTATAAAAGAAGACAGAATATTTGCTACGGACATTAACGCCCTGCATAAACTCATCAAAAGCGGTCAGTTCTTGGCTCTCGCCAACCAAACCGCCCAAAACCACAACGTCAATTTGAATGACGATGGCGAGTTTGGGGTATATTGATACCTACGGTAATTACCTGCATTTAAGCTGCCTTTGCTACTATTAATTTAATATACCTATTATAAGCTCTGAAAACTTTGTAACCGTGTTATATTAGCAGCGGCAGCAATCTTAATGGTCAGGTATTGATGTATATGAGATTGCATCGTCGTTGCATCTTGCAGTAACATTTTACCAGAAAATTGATGAGGAAACTAATTGAATGCGTACCCAACTTTAGCGAAGGGGTAAACATGGGTATTATCAAGCAGATCACTGATGAGGTGGAAGCTGTTGATGGTGTACGTTTATTAAATGTTGACCCCGGCAAAGCTACCAACCGCACAGTGGTTACTTTTGTGGGCGAGCCGGAGCAGGTGATAGAGGCGGCTTTTCGGGCTATAAAAAAAGCAGGAGAGTTGATCGATATGAGTAAGCAAAAAGGCGAACATCCACGGATGGGCGCTACAGATGTTTGTCCGCTGATACCGATTGCCAATATCAGCATGGAAGAAACGGTAGAATACGCCACGAAGCTGGCCAAACGAGTAGGCGAGGGGTTACAGATACCCGCTTACTTGTACGAGTATGCACAGCCTAATAAAAGCCGAAGCAATTTATCTGTCATCCGTGCTGGTGAGTACGAGGGTTTCTTTAAAAAAATAAAACAGCCGGAATGGGCACCAGATTTTGGCCCCGCAGAAAATGATGTAAAGCGCGGGGCTACCGTTATTGGTGCACGCGATTTTTTAGTTGCTTACAATGTTAACCTAAATACCACCTCTACCCAACTAGCCAATGCTATAGCATTTGATGTACGCGAAACTGGCCGTAGCTTACGCGAAAGCGACCCCATAACAGGTAAAGTACTAACCGATAATAACGGTAAATTAAAGAGAATCCCAGGTTCACTCAAAAGTGTTAAAGCGATAGGCTGGTTTATTGAGGAGTACGGCATCGCCCAGATCTCCATGAACCTGACCAATATTGAAGTTACGCCGGTACATGTGGCCTTTGATGAGGTTCGTAAGAAAGCCCATGAGCGCGGTACCCGTGTTACAGGCAGCGAGCTGATAGGGTTGATACCCTTAAAAGCAATGCTGGAGGCAGGTAAATACTTTCTGCGTAAGCAAAAGAGATCGGTAGGCGTAAGCGAAAGCGAGTTGATAAAAATCGCCATCAAATCACTGGGGCTGGATGAGCTGGCGCCTTTTAATCCGCATGAAAGGATCATTGAGTATTTATTAAAGAATACAGCTGATACCAGGTCTTTTAACGTGTGATTTTTACGAATAAGAGAAGGTCTGGTATCATGCAACATCAATAGAAGCGTACAATAGATTGTATACATGGCAAATGAGAGGATTATCCTCAAAGGGATAAATTCTAAATTCAAATATTTGCGTGACTGATAAATTGATACTTACGCAAACTCCATGGCATAATTGTTGGTTAACTAATAAGTAAAAAAATCTATCATGAAAAACGTAACAAAATTACTATTAGGAACAATTATGATTGCCGCCGCGGCATGTAGCGGCAATGGAAGCAAAGGCGGTGCGGATACCGACAGCTCAAAAAGCGTAATGAGCAATAGTACCGATGCCGCTATTGACAGCAACAAAAAGGAACTGGCATCTAAAGATTCTACTGAACTTAAGGATGATGCTAAGTTTATGGTGAACGCCGCAAATGGTGGCATGCTGGAAGTTACGTTGGGCAAACTGGCTCAGCAAAAAGCTTCATCGCCGCAAGTGAAAGAGTTTGGTATGATGATGGTTAACGACCACTCAAAGGCCAACGCTGAATTAAAAACGCTGGCAGGTACTAAAGTGATCACCCTGCCGGCTATCCTCTCAAACGATAAGCAAAAAGACGTTGACGATATGGCTAAACTAAGCGGTACCGAGTTCGATAAAAAATACACCGAATATATGGTTAAAGACCATAAAGAGGATGTAGAAGAATTTAAAAAGGAAGCGCAGGATGGCAAGGACGCGGAAATTAAAGCTTTTGCCACCAAACATGTACCTATACTGCAACATCACTTAGAAGCTGCTGAAAAAGCACAGGCTGCAGTGAAGAAATAATATATGCCATTGCGAGCGATAGCGTGGCAATCTAACAGAACAAGCACCTTAACATGCCTATGAGATTGCTTCGTAGTTCCTCTCCTCGCAATTACACAGAGAGCAAAACAAGAAGAGCCGCATATGCGGCTCTTCTTGTTTTAAGTGTTTATTTATGTAATTCGTTCAATATTGGGTGTTCAATTGTGGTGATCTCTTTGACATCTGTATTATGCAGCTCATCAAATATCACGATCTCATTGGTGCCTTTTTTGAGCCATGCAGCCGGTACAAACAAGGTTTGCTGGGGGCCGATATACCAGTATTTGCCTAAGTTATGTCCGTTAACAAATGCTATACCTTTACCAAACGCGCGCATATCCAGGTAGGTATCACCCACACCGCGTAACGAAAAAGTACCCCGGTATAATACCGGTTGTTGTATAGCCTCTCCATTTGATGTGATATATTTAAAGCCCGATGTGCTGTTAAGCGGGAATTTATACATCTTCCAGCCCAGCAATTCCTGCCCGTTAAGGATTACCGCTTCGGTTATACCTTTGCGGTTATCGGTTAAATAAGGACCATAGTTAATACGGCCATTGTTCTCTACCAAAATATCCAGGGTACTGTTAGGGCTAACACCCGCCAATTGCACCGAATCCTGGCCCAGGCGTCTGTCTAAAACGGCTAAGCGTTTACCATTCACATATACGGTAGCGTAATCTCTCAATTGTTTAATTTTAAGTAGGCCGTTTGAAGCATTCGCTAAAGTAGTACGGTAAAGCACCAGGCCATAGCCCTGGTCAAGATCCTCAAAGCTCATAGGGCGTTCGCTTTCTGTAGGCAGGCCAAGGTTATTGAACAAATTAGCCACGCCCGAAACCTTTGTTACTTCCAGCGCATAGGTGCGACGGCGTTTTTGCGGTATCTCCGGTAAGGTTTGCCCTGCCGGTAAATGTTTGGCAATTACATTACGCAACTTGTAGAATTTCGGCGTAGGGTCACCGGCTTCGTTCAAAGGCGCGTCATAATCATAGCTGGAGGTTTGCGGAGAATATGGCTCGTTACGGCTCATGTTGGCACCATTCATAAAATCGCGCGTGGTACCGCCATGAAACATGTACATGTTAATAGATATACCTGCCGCTAATACCTCATCCAGCTTTTTAGCATCTTCATCGGCATTACTCCCGCTGTGCGGTTTGCCCCAGCTATCAAACCAGCCCGGATACCATTCAGCTATGTAATAAGGCCCTTTACCATTATGATACTTGTTGATGAGTTCTTTAACCTTGGCCGGGTTATCCTCGCCGTTTACGGCAGGTAAAAAACCGGGTAGGTAGCCGGCAGGCATCTGGCTTGGTCCATCGCAGGTAAACAGCAAACCATCAAAACCGGCATCCCTAAAGATCTTTTCGTTTTGTGCCAGGTATTCTTTGTCGTTACTGTATGATCCGTACTCGTTTTCTATCTGCACCATCAGGATATTACCACCGTGGTTTACCTGGAGTGGGGCCAATTGTTTACCTACCTCCATCATATAAGCACGATAAGCATTGATAAAAGAGGGCTCTTTGCTGCGGACCTTCATGTTCCGGTCTTTAAGCAGCCACCATGGGTAGCCGCCAAATTCCCATTCCGCACAGGCATAAGGGCTGGGGCGCATAATTACCCACATACCTTCTTCCTTGCATATGCGTACAAATTCGGCCACATCATTGTTACCAGTAAAATCATAATGCCCCTGTAAAGGCTCATGAGCGTTCCAAAAAACATAGGTGCCAATAGTGTTAAGCCCCATTGCTTTGGCCATTTTGATACGCTCGCGCCAGTATTCGCGCGGAACGCGTTCGTAATGCATTTCGCCGGATATCATTTGCAGCGGTTTTCCATCAAGTAAAAAGTCTTTATCACCCAGGGCAAATGTGTGAGTAGCAGTTTGGGCGATAGAAGGGACGCTGCCAGCAATGGCAAGCATGGCACATAGTACAATACGTTTCAGCATATATAATTTAGTTTAAAATAATCCTAACTGGCCTTTATCATCTATATCTATGTCGTCCGGATTGGTAATTTCCAGATCTATTTTTTTCTTTGGCTGCTCTGCTGGTTCAGGACTACTGTCAGTTTCATCAGCTACAGGGGCCTCATCTTTTACTTGTTTTTCTTCAGGGGTGACGATGATCTCGGTATCTTCAACAGAATCAGGAGCCGGGTCGGGTACATCTTCCTCGTCATCATGTTCGGCAATCAGTTCCACGGCTTTTACCTGGTGTACCGATAGGCGGTTACCCATCGCTTTCATCCCTTTAACATCTATCAGATCGGTAAGGTTAAGCTCTACTGTTTCTTCTACTGCGGTTTTGCCCTTTAATTGCTCTACTTTAACCACCGGCTGTGCCGCGCCGGATATAATGACCAGTTTAGAACCACTCTCATCACTGATTATGCAGGATTGTTTACCTATGGCTATCGCCTCAAACGCAAAGCGTTTTACCATGTAATTCTTAGATTTCCCGTCATAATGTACCACCGCGAATACTTTCGCAGGGTCATACTTCTCGATCAGGATCATCTTATCATCAAAGTGGTTATTGAGATCGAAACTGGTAAGCTCGTAAACGCCGTTAGCCATAACTGTAAGGATGCGGTCATCGCCGTCAAACTCGCCCAGGTATTTGCCACGTCCATCAGCATTGAGGCGTTTCAGGATATCATCATACCATATTTTTCTGCCGGCAAGGGTAGAAATGCCCTTGCTTTTCAGTAAAACCTTTTTAATGGGATATTTGGTAACGATATTACCCATTGAGGCCCTGCCTTTGATAGCTATCTGAGCGAAATCTTCATCAAACTGGAGCTTTTTAAGTTTGGAATGAGGTTTCAGCTGCACGTTCACTACTTCGGCCTCACCGTTAGGGTTGGCAGTGAAGTACAATACTTTGGAGCCTTTTGAGCCTTTGGTGAGGTCATACTCCTTATCACGCGTGATACCGGTAACCGAGAAACGTTTAATATAAGCTACACCGCTTTGTCCATCTTTGTAGATCATGTTGTATACGGTGCGCTCGTCGTTTTTCTTGAAAACGGCTACGTGTACAATATCCTTACCTACGAAAACCTTATCCTGCATTCTGGTTACAATAAAGCGGCCATCATTACGGAAAACGATAATGTCGTCAATATCGGAGCATTCGCCAACCAGTTCTACATTCTCGTCTTTCTTTAAGCCGGAGCCGATAAAGCCGTCGACTCTGTTTACATAAAGCTTAACATTTGCCAAAGCAACCTGCGCCGCTTCAACACGGTCAAAGGTGCGTAGTTCGGTTTTACGTTCACGGCCTTTACCGTATTTCTCTTTCAGTTTTTCAAACCAGGCAATGGTATAATCAACCAGGTGCTTAAGATGGTACTTAACGGTTTTTATTTCCGCCTCGAGGTTTTTGATCTGTTCATCCGTTTTCTTTACGTCAAAACGGGTAATACTACTCATTGGCTTATCAATGAGCTTCTTGTAATCATCCGCAGTAATAGGGCGATAGAACTGAGGGAAAAAAGGCTCGAATAAGCGGTTAAGAACACCAACTACTGTTTCAAAATCTGTAGAGCTTTCATAGTCGGGGTGTTTGTACATCCCTTCCTGTATAAATATCTTTAACAGTGAGCTAAAGAATATCTTCTCCATCAGCTCTTTCAGCTTTATCTCCAGCTCTTGTTTCAGCAGGTCCTTGGTAAAGTGTGTGCTTTCGGTAAGCATATCGTTCACGCTCATAAAGCGTGGTTTATCGTCTTGTATTACGCAGGTGTTGGGCGATATGGAAACCTCACAGTCGGTAAATGCGTAAAGAGCGTCGATGGTAACATCGGGTGAAATACCCGGCGCAAGGTGCACCACAATCTCCACATCCTTAGCCGTGTTATCTTCTATTTTCTTGATCTTGATCTTACCCTTATCGTTAGCCGATATTACGCTATCAATTAAGCTGCCGGTGGTAGTACTAAAAGGTATCTCATTAATGATCAGTGTTTTTTTGTCACGCTCGATAATTTTGGCGCGAACACGCACTTTGCCGCCGCGCTGCCCGTCATTATAGGCAGATACGTCGGCCATGCCACCAGTAGGGAAATCCGGAAATAAATTCGGGCGTTCGCCACGCAATACGCCGACTGAAGCATCCAGTAGTTCCACAAAATTATGTGGCAAGATCTTGGTAGCCAAGCCTACGGCAATACCCTCGGCACCCTGGGCCAACAATAAAGGAAACTTAACCGGAAGGGTAATAGGCTCGCGGTTACGGCCATCATAACTGGCCTGCCAAACCGTAGTGTCGGGATTAAACACAACATCCAGTGCAAATTTTGAAAGCCTGGCCTCAATATAACGCGGTGCCGCGGCCGAGTCGCCGGTGATGGGGTCGCCCCAGTTACCCTGGCAATCTATCAGTAGGTTTTTCTGTCCTATCTGTACCATGGCATCGCCAATAGAGGCATCGCCATGGGGATGGTACTTCATGGTGTTGCCAATAACGTTGGCGGCTTTGTTATAGCGGCCATCGTCCATCTCTTTCAGCGAGTGTAATATACGGCGCTGCACGGGTTTTAGGCCGTCGTTAATGTGCGGCACGGCACGGTCAAGAATTACGTAAGAGGCATAATCCAGGAACCAGTTTTCATATAACCCGTTGAGAGAGGTTACATTATGAAGTACGTTATCTTCGTTGTTTTCGGGAGTATCAGTGTGGCTAATATCTTCGCTCATTTATACAGCTATAAAATTAATGCGGATGGGTAAAGATAAGAGAATGTGCAGATATGATAAGGTGCGAGTTAGCATATTTTATGCACATTTTAACACTTTATTGATTTGCAAGGCTTCGACTTTTTACAGGCTGATTTCTCATTGCCGTTGCTTTTAGGCAACGGTGTTTGTTTGATGTTTTAATACTGCTTTGTGATCCGTTGGCTTCAGCCAACGGCAATGATTGGATATGCTAACTTGA
>MKTS01000011.1 GCA_001898335.1 Mucilaginibacter sp. 44-25
TCGCTCACAATCAACGATTTATCTCCTGAAGTTATCAACATATTTCGACTCTTGATTCGCATTATTAATGAAATAAAACCTTTAGACCAACTGACCAACAAAGATCGTTATGCCTGTTTATTTGAATATTCAGTTACTGTCGTATTTTCTGTCCAGCTACTCATAAAATCAAAACTATTACCGGGATCGAAAAACCCTCAAATTACGGCTATCCAAAAAAATTACAAACAATAAGGCGCGGTGAACTCCCCTTTGTCGTTTTTGATGCCTGCCGAGATAAAGGATTGAAGCGCCTGTTCCTTGGTAGGAATGGTTTTAAGTTCTTATTTAACCAGGTCGGTCAATTTTTTCAAATTCTTGTCGCTCATGATCGCAGTGATTGACAATAAATATCTACAAATTATTTTCCAATTCAAATGATTATAACTTCTGACACTAAGCCTGGTTATGTTTATCGACCCTATATAAATCGTAAATAACCAACTGACCTTAATGGTTAGCAGCATCGTTAATCAGTAACTTTATTTGTAGGAAGAAGACCTTTATTGCTTTTCGGGCGGTAAAATATTTAATTTAATGGCTATCCTCCCTGTTGAAGGTCATGTTTCCGAATTAAATGGACGGTACAGATACCGCTTAAATTGGCAGTATCTGATTAATTCTTTTTTTTGAAGCTCGTCAATTCCTCGGTATATTTCTTTTGCTTTAGCCCTGAAATCTTTGGCATTGACGTAAAACCCGTTTCGCTCGTCCTGATCTGTTAAGCCTTCGTCAATCAACAGTTGTATCAGTCCAATAATTGTCTGATAAGAGAGCGTACTAAACATAGCTTGGTGATCATGAACGCCACCGCTATCCTTGTCGATTTTCTTTTGCATCGCTGAAATTAAAAATTACCCTTAAAATCACTTCTTGTTGTGCTATCACACAACAGATTCTTTAATATTAACCGGGGTATAGGGGTAGTAGTAAATTACGTCGAAAGAATTATTTAATAAGCAATATAGCGTGCGGCTTCGGTTCACCGCCTGCTTGTATCGATCCATTTTTCTGATAAACGAATTAATTCTTAAGAAAAAGTTACTACCCTTTTACTACTGTTTTAGAGCTGCTGGTTGTGTTTACTTTGCTGGTGTATTCCCATAACTGATACAATTACCATGAAAATGATTCTGACCAAAATTTGTCTATTGCTTCTTTGTCTGCTTTTTGTCTATACATCGGCCAGTAAATTTTTAGATTATGATAAGTTTGTCTTTCAAATGCGTCTCGCCCCTGTGCCGCTGATGAAAATAGCGGCACCTGTTTTAGGGTGGCTAGTACCTGCGGTCGAATTTACTCTTGCCATAGTATTAGCTGTAGGAATGTTTGTTCCATCAATAAAAATTAAAGCGCTTAAGGCATCTGCTTTCCTGCTGGTTTCTTTTGAAATTTACATAATTATTATGTTGTTGTCCGGATCTCATCTTCCCTGTACCTGCGGAGGTATTATCTCTACAATGGGCTGGAAGCAGCATTTGTTCTTTAATGCATTTTTTATCCTGGCCGCTTACTTTTCAATCAAATATTTAAAAAAACATAAAACATCACCGGCAATTGAACATGGCGGTGATACCTATAAAATACTTTCACGCGCGTAAGAACAGGTAGTGCCATTGCCTGTAATTTTAATCAATGGCGTAACTATTAAACTTAATATATAATATCATGAAAAAATTAAAAATTAGTATGTTAGCCTTAGTGTTCGCCGTTGGTATAGGTGGCGCATTCGTTCAAAAAATTCAGGCAGCGCCTAAGGCAAATGATCCAACTTATAATTGGACACACTTTAACCAATCTGGAACTCCAATAGGGAGCCTTCCAAATGCAACAGTGGATCAGGCAAGAGACGATTTGGGTTGTCCTGGTTCAACTTCGGTTAAATGTGCTACCGCAACAGGTGCTCCTACTATTTACTACAATTAACACACTATTAGCAACAATCAGAATTATCATCTGATTGTTGCCTTTTTTATTGGTCGTCAAGAATCAAAAATGGATAATTGTATTTATTTAAATTTATATCAAGGCCTATACGGTTAAAATAATCTTTTAACATTGACACTTTCAATCCTTCACTTAGATCGGCAAAATCTTTCTTTAAACTAATCCTTTCTTTAATTCCTGTTAAATCTATAAATGGAGGTTCGTTACCATACATTTCTGAAAGTTGCTCCGCAATTTCCTTGAACGTCTGATTTTTTACAACCATCGAAGTTCCAACAATCTGTAGCGGTTCTCGATTCGTTTCTTTAAAATCATTTTCTTTAAATTTCGATGGCAATTGAGTAATTACCCAACAATCCGTTGGTTTCATTTCAACTCTTGCTTTAACATTGAAATATAACGATAGCTCTTTTGCCATTAAAAGATAAAACTGTGCTAAATTAATTTTTTTCGAAAATGACAATTCATAGCATAATAGATTCTTTCCAGACCATTCATTAAACATTGTCATCCCATATCTTTTCGTCCAATTGAGTTCGTTGGTATAAGCCGGGAAGAAGAAACTTGAAGAATCTTTGGTGTGAATTTCTACAAAATTCCAATCTCTTTTTTGCATTGGTTTTTTCATGTATGCAGCCCAAAATAAATCCGTTTTACTTCTGTTCCATGCAAGGAATCTGGTTGCATTCGCATTGCTGTCAGGTAGCAATACTCCGCCATTACCTATACTGCTTTTTTGCGGTGTAATTATTGATCGATGGACAAACTCCGTATCCGCCACTTTTAAGGGTTTTCTCCAATCAAATTCAAGATCGTCATGTTTGGTAGCAAGATTGGTGTTACCATTAATAAAGGAAAGAATATTTTTTTCATTGAGTTGTTCATCACCAGTTATTGCTTGAACTATTCCTTGTTTATCTATCCAAATATTGTGCGGTACAATGGTATGAGGAAAGTATTTTTTAAGTAAAGTATCGCGTGCCGAAAAAGTCAGATAGGCAAGGTCCTTATGATTGCCCAGAAATGTAGTCAAAACCATATCTGATTGATTGGTAATACTTATGATATGCAACTTATCACTGTATTTCTTTTGAAGTTCATTCAAAGTAGGCATTTCCCTGACGCATGGAACACACCATGTGGCCCAAAAGTTAATGATCAATAGGCCGGAACGATATAACTCTGAAGCCCGTTGAGTTGGCTTAGCGGCGTTTTTTAGGTTTTGGAAAAGAAAGTCTGGTACATGATCCCCGATATTAAGAGGTTTAACAGTTTTTTGCTGGCCCAAAACTAAAAGATGAGTGCCGGCCAATAGATATAGTATTATTATTATTCTAAGTTTCATACTAATTGTTTTAAGGATTGATTAATGATACCCCGGGTTTTGCACGAGGTTATGATCGTATGTTAGTTCATTAAGAGGGATAGGTAACAGGGCGGCAGTAGACAACCGTGAAGTTTTATACGTTCCAATCACCACATTTAATTGTCCGTTTCGTTTTAAGTCGAAAAACCGACTTCCCCATTCGTCAAACAATTCAACTCGTCGTTCCCGCATTATTGCTGTGAGCATTTCGCTTTGAGTGGTAGCTGTGCTATTTGCTATTCCTGAACGTTTTCTGATGAGATTTAAATCATCCGCCGCGCTTCCTACTCCAGTGATCTTTGATTGCTGTGCCCTTGCTTCAGCTCTGATCAGGTAGATTTCTGCCAAGCGTAGCACCATAAGGTATTCGGGATTGGTAGTGTTAACCACGCGGTTCTTATACTTGTATAAATAGTGATAAGTCGTTGTTACACTTCCTGATCTTACATTGCTGGTGCCGATCCAAGCTGTTTTTCTTAGATCACCATCTTCAAAGGCACTATGTAAATTTGCAGACATCGGATATCTCGGTAATGAAGTATTCGACGATGGAACGAGATTTGTTGCACTGGTAACAAAGCCGTTTTGTGTCCAGACTTGCAGTATTGCCTCGTCACTACCGGCTAAAAAAACATTATTGGGCGTACTTAATAAGCTATAAAGGCCGCTTTTAATTACATCGGTAGCTTCAGATTCTGCTGCAGTCCAGTTTTGTTGAAAAAGATATGCCTTAGATAGTAGTGCAACAGCAGCCCACTTATTTGCTCTTATCTTGCCAATCCCTGTATAGGCAGCGGGCAATCCCTGTTTTGCATCAGTTAAATCTTTGATGATCTGCTGGTAAATGACTGAAATTTCACTTTGCGGCGCTTGTGCGCTTATGTTAACATCCGTACTCAATACTAATGGAACCTTGCCATATAGGTTAACTAGGTAGAAATAAGCATAAGCTCTTAAAAACTTGGCTTCGTTACTTAGTTGGTTAACATTAGCCACCGGCAGGTTGCCGGATTTTGGCAGGTGTTCTATAAGATTGTTGCATTGATAAATAACAAGGTAAAAGTTTTTCCAGATCGCCAGATCTGTTGAATTGCTAACAGAAATAGTGCTTTTTAAAAATTCAAGATCTTGTGGAGTGGAGCCTGTGTAATCCAGATTATCAGTATACATATCCAAATATTTTGAATAATTGACCTCAATCGTTCTGTCCAGTTGCGCATAGATATTCCCCAATGCAGCAACTGCTGATGTCGTATCCGAGAACACATCAATTGTGGTTAATTGATTTTGAGGACTATTCACCTCAATTAGCTTTTTACAACTGGAATAGACCAGTATAATCAATAGCAGAGTTATAGTTTTTTTCATTTTTTTGATCTAAAGGGTAATTTGAAAGCCGATAGTTATTGTTCTTAGTGGTGGAACATTAGCAGATGCGCCACTTTCCGGATCATATAATGCTGTATTTTTGTCCCACCATGTTGCTATATTCTCTCCCTGTGCATATATTCTTAATCGGTCGATCTTTCTGGATTTTGTCCAGATCTCAGGGAATGTATAGGAAAGCGAAACATTCTTTAACCGGATATACGAGGCATTGAAGAAATTAGCCGAAGAAAGTGTATAGTAATAATCGTCTGTCCCAGTTGTTGCTTTAGGTATGTTGGTGCTGTTACCGGGAGTTTGCCAACGGCTTAAAGCAACAGCGAAATTGTTGGACAATGAACCGGATGGAATAAGGCTGCCTGGTAAAGATTGCCTGGAGAACTGGGCAAACAGGTCCAATTGAAAATTCTTATAGGTAATAGCATTATTCATTCCTCCATAATACTTAGGGTTTGTATCGCCCATTGTATAATAAAAGTTTTCAAATGCCGGAGAAGAACTTGTTCCTCCCGTTTTAACCTGATATAAAGACGCTCCTGTTTGTGAATCGGCACCAGCGAATCTGAAACCGTATGCCCTTGTTATACTTTCACCAACAATATAAATATTCGCATAGCTGGACGTGGCCAGGTCAGGAAAGCTTTTAAGTATATTTTTACTGGTGGTAATATTAAAATTAGTGGACCAGGTAAAGTTTGGTTTTTGAATATTTCTTGTGCTAATTTCCACTTCCCAACCCTGATTTTGGATTAAGGCAGGTAAGTTTGCCTGATAACTGTCAAAGCCGGTAATAAATGGAATAGCATAATTCACCAGTTGGCTGCCACTGCGGTTTTGAAAGCGGTTTATGGTGAGAAGTACTCTGTCGCCAGTCAGTCCAATATCTAAACCGATTTCAAATTTTTTATTTGATTCCCAATGAAAATCATCGTTCGCAATTCTTGCAGGCGTTAGACCGGTGATGTTCTGATACACATAGTTTGATGCCTTGTAGGTTGAAAGGTATTGATAATCTGCGATCTGATCATTTCCTATGATGCCATAGCTTGATCTGATCTTACCAAAACTAAGCCAGCTCAAGTTACTTTTAATCCAACCTTCATTACTAAAGATCCATGCTACACCAACCGCACCAAAATTTCCAAATTGGTTCCCTGGTCCGAACCGAGATGATCCGTCCCTGCGGACACTCGCGTTGATCAGGTATTTTTCATCCCAATTATAAGTTACTCTTCCAAAAATAGATACGTATTTATAATCAATATAGGAGTTTGAAGGTCTTAGCGTCGCGGCAGAGGCCAGGTTTTCGAGTTGACTTTCGCTGTTGAAGTTGGTAGCATAAATGATCTCGCCTTTATTTTCTGTTTTTTGAAATGTCCCCCCTAAAAGTACATCAAGATTTGACTTGTTTTTCTTTAAGGAATAATTGATCTGTGGTTCGACAATAAAGGATTTAGTGGAGTTATTGCCGAAGTAAGCGGAACTTTGGGGAGAAATACTTGGGTCTTGAGCTGATTTCGGATTTACCATTATCTGATTCATATTTAAATAATTCAGGCCTGCACTTGTTTTGATCTGTAGTCCGGCAAGAATATTATAACTTACAACCGCGTTAGTAATAATATTATTTGTTTGAATATTAGATGTGTTCTGTACAGATGCCGCCGGATTAATTCCATTTAAAAAATTAAACTTTCTATTTTGGTCATAAATTGGAAAATTGGGAGGCAACAGAATATCACTGGATAATGCTATCGCCGGGTTAACAAGCTTGTTGTTATCCTGCGTATAAGAAGTTGACATCAGGACATTAAACTTACGGTCTGGAGAAATATACTGGACATTCATGTGTATACCGCCGCGTGTATAGCGGTTATCTCCGGGTAACACACTGCTCTCCGTCCTGTAATTGGTTCCTAAAGCAAAAGTTGTCTGCTCGTTCCCGCCAGAAATGTTTGCCTGAAGATTGGTTACATGTCCGGTACCACCTAAAATATATTTTGCCCAATCGGTTGATTTATTAGTGTCCCACACTTTTAAGTCAGGCGCATAGCTTGGTGAGGTAGGATCTGAGGATGGGGTCAGTCCGTCATTTTTAAAGGCTTCTTTCCTAATCGTAAGATAGTCCTGTAGATTTAAGAGCTTAGGCAAATTAGCTACTTGTGATATACCCTGATATAGAATGATGTCTGTTTTGGCTTTTCCGCTTTTGCCTTTTTTAGTGGTAATAAGTACGACTCCGTTTGCACCTCGGCTACCGTAAATTGCAGTTGCATCAGCATCCTTTAAGATACTTATATTTTCAATGTCATTAGGATTTAAAGAATTTAAGGGACTGATCGCTCCGTTAATACCAGCCGCCAATGCTGTGTTATATACTAATGAGGTAGATGCAAATGGAACGCCATCAATGATATATAAAGGATTCGTACCGGCTGTTAAAGAGCCTTTACCACGAATTTGGATGCTAACATCACCTCCGGGTAGCCCATTAGTTGTTTGCACGTTAACACCAGAAGCCCTACCTGATAATGCCGACAGTATGTTTGTAACAGGCTGTTTCTCAATATCCGTAGCAGTAATTGTCGAGACGCTACCAGTATTCAATCGCTTTGTTGTCGTACCATAGCCAATAACCTGCACCTCGTTTAATGAATTAGCATCTGCTTTTAATTGGATGGTAAATTCGTTATCAAAATTGAGTGGCATTGGAATATTAGCTGTCTGAAAACCGATAAAACTTACGGATACAGCACCGTTTCTTGGGGCATTGGTAAACGTAAATTTGCCGTCCTTATCAGTAATGCTTATTCTGCTTTCATTTTGAATTTTAACAGTTGCGCCTGGCAATGGCGTGCCTTGCTCGTCAATTACTTTCCCGGTAAAATTGGTGTTAGGTGGCCGTGAATTAATTTGAGCCGAAGCGTTAAAAAAAAAGCAAAGCGTGGCCAACACTATAAAAAGTATAGTTTTTTTCATTTAAAATTTAATTAAGTATCCGTTAAAAGACCAATTAGTAAGAACTAAAATGGAAAACGGCAACCGAAAATAAAATTAACTACAACTGATCTTGGATTGCCGTTCCATTAGCAATCAATCGGGGGACTTAATAATGTTTTTAAAGCGATTTTTGAAATTGAAAAACCCATCGAAAGCATAAAAATCATAGCATGCCGAGTCTGTTGGAAAAACAGTTTGGGATGCTATACTGATTATATTATTTTTTCGCGGTTTCATACTTGTTCTATAAAACAAGTCTTGGGAGGGATGAGCTTTTATATTTAATAAGTGTGGGAGCTGCATCACGTGACCCCATATTGGTTCTCAGGCCTTATGTTACCACGCGTAAACAGCAGCGCCCCACACTTATCAAATTAATGCTAATGTAGCACTTTTTTGAAAGTGGTGGGGTACCAATCTGCTGCCCTGCGGTAACGGCCTGAGATGGGTCGCAAGACTTTTTATTAATACCTTTTAATTATTTTTTGGTGTTTACTCTATAATTTATTATTGATGAATGACATTACTATAACAAATATAATAAATCACTTCAAAAAAAGCAAATACTTATTGAAAATGTCACGATTTGTCAATGTCCATTTGTTTTATGGACAATTCAAGTTTAATTATTAGTTCCAACATTATAGAAATTAGGGATGCATTGGGACTTTCACAAAAAGATTTTGCATTGTTAACGCACCTGTCTACATCGACTTTAGTTAACATTGAGTCGGGAAAAAAATCGTTTAGAATTAAGTCCTTAGATGGGATTATCAATTTTACGACAATTAAATTAGAGGATTTGAGTAAAAGTAATTTTGCCCCTCCTAATAATTTGCGTGAAATACTTACCAAAAAATACAAGGCGGTAACTTCGGTATGTGTTCTTTTACGACAGGAACCTTCAATTCCATATTGCATTAAGTACAAAATGTTACCCACTAATTTCCTCAATACTCCTAAAGAAACAAATGAGATTAAGCGTTTCTTTTTAGATATGGGCTGGAATTTCAAGGCTAATTCACTTCATACGGCTTTAAAAAGGATGTCCCATTTAGTTAAAATCAGCCCTCATCCGGAAAAGAATGGTACAAATTTGTATTCTAAAAAATAACAATGTTACCGTAAGGCTTGCGGAATATCAAGCTTCATTATTATTGACGGAATCGAGTGGGATGAATTTCTTAACGTCGATTAGTTTATCGCCTGTCACCCATCAACAGATCCACTCTATTTATGGGCTAATAGGATAGTCGCCTTTTACTTTTAGTCGTTGGTAATCCCAGGCATTGTTTTCGTCTTCCTTTGCCAATTCATCGTAGTATCTATTTGCCAGGTCTTTATAGGTATTATACAACGTTTTTCGATCAGCAATCTGCTTTTTATTGAACATCCATGATTCATCGCCGGAATATCTGTAGGCAATATTACTGTAGATCTGAGCGCGTAAGACTCTTGTTTTAAAACTCGACATGCCCAGATTGATCGCTTTTTCAATTTGACCTTTCCCGGTGATTAGATTTTCCAGGGGGCCGCCTTCTCTTTGATAAGGTCTTGCCATCAAATTATTACTAAGTGAATAAAATAAAGCGCGATAGAACAAACTGGTGGTGTCATTGGGATTAATTTTAAGAATTTTATCCAGGCTATCTATCGTGGATTTATATTTTGAGGCCGTAAATATCATGCTTCCATCATTGATCAACACTTTTCCGGCAATAATCTTGATCGGTGGTTGAGCAATCACGGAAACTTTTACAAAAAATAAAGATGCAAGTATAAATAAGGAGGTTACAAACGCTTTCATAAGTGGTAATGTTATAAAAAGTTAAACGCCTATCGTTGATAATAATTATCATTTGTTCCTTAAAATATAATCAATTGGTGATTCCACAGTCGCGGTTACGCCTAAAGTGCCTGATTTTGCCAGGTATCTAATAATTCTTAATTTTAGCGCCTTGTGATGGATGAAAAATCAATATAAAACAAAATATTGTAAATTAACTTATAAGTGAATATCTTTGCATTGGAAATTTGGGATGATGAAGGAAAAAAGTGTACTTTTTATACAGTACGCTGGGAAGATGGCAAGGAAAGTGAAACAGATAAGTTCTTTAATAAATACGATGCAATCCCTGAACTAAAAACAGCAACCCAGCAAATGTTAAGTTTTGTGCTGGATAGCTTGGGGGATGATCATGGCGCTATTGACGCTTTGTTTAACCGGCCGGAAAATGAGGTGACCGGTTTGCCTAATACCGGCAAGGTAACGGTAAAACAAGTAATGTTTACTTATCCTAATTTTCCGCTTCGCTTATATGCGTTGCGAATTAATAACCGGAACGATATCGTTGTTTTGTTTAACGGGGGTGTCAAATCCTCCTGGACAAATCAGGAAAGTAAAGATATTCATCTTAAATGGGTGGAAGCCTGCCAGTTTGCAAAGCGTATTGAAGAAGCATTACGAGATGGTGAAATCATAATTGATGAGGGTAAAAGAAAAATGCGGTCGGCTAATAACGGCGAAGAAATTTTTCTATAAATAAGTACGGTCATGAGAAGTAAAGTTGCACAAAGGATACAGGATGAAACGCCGCAGGAAGTTCGCATTTTCGTTCGCCAGTACACCGACATCGTAGTTCGGATTAACGAGCTTATGCAGGAGAAGGGTTATAGCCAGAAAGACCTGGCAGCGAAAATGAATAAAAAACCTTCCGAAATTAACAAATGGCTAAAAGGAAATCATAATTTAACCCTTAAAACATTGGCAAAACTGGAAGCGGAATTAGGTGCTCCGTTAATTTATACCGCCCGTGAGCATGCACATGCTTAACATTCCTACTTTTAATTTATATATAGATCATGATGCAAGAAGTCTTTAACGAACATTATATTATAGGCAATGATACTTTTAAAGTGGTGTTCCTGATCAAAAAGGGAGATAAATTGGACGGCGGTATGATGCCTTACCATGTTTTTGAAATACAAAAGCTGGGCGACAGCCAAAAATTTTCCTTTCACAAGGCCGAAGTGGGTTTCGCGGGGAAATACGGCCTGGTCAAAATCGATGATAAGCAAGAGTTAACCTGGTCTCCTGGAGTTCATAAAGAGCTATTGAACAAAATCTCGCATCAAAAAATTCCAAATAGTTTCTATCTCAGACCTGAATTGGGAAGCCGGTTTATTGAATAGCAATAGGATTGATTATAAGTATTACTGCCAAAATCCGATAAGGTTTAGATTTAAAACTATCGTGAATAGATATCATTCTTTTTTAATGAATCATTACGTTTAATAATAATCGTAAATACTCCTTTTTTGCGTCCAATAGTGTCAGGATCATATAACCAGGCCTCCAATAGCCAATGCCAAATATTCTGACTGGCTGAGAATGTGCTTGAATCACCGAAGGATCTGTAACGATGGATTTTTGTGTCGAACAACCGAACGAAAGAAAACAAAGAAATAACAGCAATCTTCTCATCTAATGACACAATTGTATGACTTTGTTGATAAATCAACATGCTGTAAAATTATATATATTCTGCTCCTTTACCCGAAATACTTTTAAAATTAGATATTTCTATTAAATATCAATTAAACTTATTTGGCAAAGCATAATCCTAAATCGGTAGAGAATTCTCGTTTCCGTTCTTGGAGGATAATAATTATTAAGGACCGGAATCTTGAATGGACTTAACTACAAATCAAATCTATTAAACTAATACTATATTTGATAGTTAATAATGCTATGATCTATACCCCCCTTATTAACTGAATTTACAAATTTTAGCAATTAACCCTATTAAATAACTAACGATAACAGGTCTTTTACCATAGTTTAATTTTAACCAACAGTTATTTTAACTTTAAAATTTATTAATAGTATAAGCTACAAATTGATTTCGCGGCAACTATTGGAACATTTATTATTTACCTAAATACGTACCGCGATGAATGATTATGATTTTTTAAATGATCTGTTACTCAGGAGCCCGCTTTATGATTATGATCAATACTCGCCTGATCAAAGTGCGAAGATTCTGCTCGATTCTTATTTTCAGGTCGCGTTGTACCTGGCCAGTCCTCAATTGTTTCAAATATTAGCAGCAAAAGGGTTTAATTTTAATGCCCTTAATTCACGTGAGCGGTTAAGCTTCATGCGCTACTACAACCGCATGAGTTTCCGGCCTACACCTTTTGGAAGTTTTTCATCTTTTTCTATGACTGTATGGGGTGAAGCGGCGGCAATCAACTTAGGTAATAAAAAGGATGCAAAGTTACATTTGAACCTTGACCAGGAAGTTATCTTACGTTTATCCGAGGGTTTAATAGGCAATAAAAAAGAAGATTACACTTACATCTGTAACCCGGCTTTATATAAATCTGGCAAAGAATTCCGATTTATTAAAACATCTTATTCGCAAAATAAAAAAAACATTTTTTTTGACCTGGAATCTATCGAAGGAAATATATTAACCAACGCATTGTTCGATTACTGTGCGGGAGAATATAAGCAAGGAAAAGAAATTATTTCCTATATGGTAAAAACAACTGGATGTGATTGGGAAACAGCCAGTGACTATCTGAATTTCCTAATAGATGCGAATATCGTTATACCGCATACGAAAACAAACATCATTGGGGAAGATTATCTGCAAAGACTTTTGCATCACCCTGAAACGCCATTGACTTTAATTCGGCAGGACCTGTCGACGATTCAGGATCAAATGATAGCCTACAATTTTCCTGATGCAAGCCAGTTGGTCAAAATTTCCGGGCAGGTAAATGATTTATTATTTCCATTAAAACATGAAATAGAAAAACAGGTATTTTATGCGGGATTGGAAAGAAAAGTTGTTAATGGTAATCTTTCAATACATCGCCAGCAGCAGATTAAGGATGGGCTTAGGGCTTTGGAACTGCTTATCACACCTGTGCAAACATCACTACTACAGCAATTTATTTATGATTTCAAAGCGAGGTATGATTTGCGGAAAGTTCTCCTTTTGGAGGCTATTGATCCAGCGATCGGCATAGGATATGGCCCCTCGGTCTCTCCAGCTGCTGAAACCGATTTGTTGCGTCATGTGAAATTTACAGATCAGCAGAATAAGAAGGTAAACCTGGAATGGTCAACGGTTCACCGGTTATTATTTAGAAAATGGAATGAAAATTTCAAAAGTACTGCCCCGATCCAATTGAATGACTCCGATTTATCACAACTTTCACCCGACCAAGCTTTCACATCCCCGCCGACGTTACCTGTTGTCTTTCGAGTACTTGGTGATCATGTCTACCTTGAAACCATAGGAGGGGTTTCAGCAACCGCCTTAATAGGACGCTTTACAGCCTGGAGTAATAAGGTGCATGGGCTTGGCCGTGAACTTGCTTCAAAAGAACAATTAGCAAATCCAAACGTCATTTTTGCTGATATCGGGCAGTTGTCCGATACACATGCAGATAATATCAATAGAAGGCAGCATATCTATGATTATGAAATACCTATAAATTCAATCTCTACCTTTCCGGTTGAACAGCAAATTGCCCTTTCTGATCTCTGGATTTCCGTCGTCGGGAATGAATTGGTATTAGAATCGAAGTCACACGGCAGAGTGATTGTACCCCGCTTAACCTCTGCTTATAATTTCAGCCGCAACAATCTGGCACTTTTTCGCCTGCTTTGCGATTTACAATACCAGGGTTTACAAGGGAATTATACCTTTGATTTGGAACAATACTTTCCGGGTATGGCCCACTACCCGCGTGTGGTTTATAAAAACACTATCCTGTCTGCGGCAAAATGGTATTTATCAACTCAGAATTTAAAGGAATTAAAAGAAGCGACTGAAGGTGAAGCCATTATTCGATTTAAAATACTGCGGGAAACGTTACAGCTTCCGTCACTTATTGCACTAAGCCAATTCGATCAGCAACTCATTTTCGATATCGATAAAGAAAATGAGATCATCTTTTTATTAGATTGTCTGAGATCCATGGGAACCGCGGTTTTCCAGGAGTTTTTTTTACCCGCTGAACCAATTGTCACAAGTGAAGGAAAACCGTTGGTCAATCAGTTCATTGCTTTTTTATATAAAAATCAAGAAGTTTATAAAGGCAACCGAATTCCGGATCTGATGATTAGACCCAAGGTTCAGCAGGATTATATCTTAGGCGGCAAATGGCTTTATTTAAAATTGTATTGTGCCCCTGCTATTGCTAATGACCTGCTTACTAAAAAGCTGCTTCCCCTGCTAAACCAGTTGGGCGAAAAAGAATTATTATTATGGTTTTTTATTCGTTATAGGGATTCCGGCTACCACATTCGTTTGCGCCTAAAAATCAACGAATCCGCTGTTGGTAATATTTTAGCACGCTTAAAAAAGCGCCTTGCTAATACTGTGCATTATCATTTGATCAGGGAATACCAGGCAGATACCTATCGTAGGGAAATGGAAAGATACGGTCCGGACATCATCACATTAGTAGAATCCTTTTTTTGCGGTAGCAGCGAACTTGTCTTGCGCTATATTAAAATAGCAGCCCGGAAATCCCTACCCTACAGTTATCATAGCCTAGCCTTTGTTTCAGTCGCCTATTTATTAAACTGTTTTATACCAGAAATTAATGAGCAGCTAATTTTTCTTGAACAGATGGTCAATACATTTTATGCTGAATTTTCACCTGATAAATCGTTAAAAATAGATCTCGACCAGAAATTCAGGGAGTTAAAAACCGAGATCAGCAGCCTGCTCACCAACGAGGGGTATTATTTGTCGTTAAAACTGACTATGTGGGCAGACCTTTATAAAATAAGAATTGATGCGCTACAAAAAAAGACAACCCTTTTTACAACTAAAAGAAGAGATCAGCTACTCGCTGATTTAATACATATGCATTTGAACCGTTTATTCATTGACCGGCAACGCAATCAGGAACTAATAATTTATTACTGCTTTTATAAATACCAGCTATCGGTAAAAGCTATAAAGAAAATGAAGGGTTAAAACTTTCTTCTTGACCTCAACAACAATTCATTCATTTTTTCAAGAAAAGCGTCTTTGTAAAACCGGCCTAAGTTTAAAGTAATATCTTTCTCTAAGGTAACCCGTGTTTGCTCAACAGATTTTATCCGGTCATTGTTAATAATGAAGGATTGATGAATTCTCGAAAACTGGTCCATCGGAAGATATTGTTCTGTTTCATTAATGGTCAAATAAGGCATAATATCACCGGAGGTCAAATGGATCTTGATGTAATTTTGAGCACCTTCTACATATAGAATTTCGTTAATAATCACTTTTACCATCTTACCTCTGCTTTCCGTTTTAACAAAAAAGAAGTCTCTTTTTTCTTTTTTAGCCGGCCGAGCGGCTATTCCCGTCCGCTGTATGTGCAGTATACATTTGCGAAACCGGGCATAGCTGATCGGTTTTAAAAGAAAGTCGAATGCCTCCTTTTCAAATGCTTCAAGGGCAAATTCCTGGAAAGAGGTAGTAAATACAATCGTGGTATGCAGGTTTACTAATCCGGCAAACGCCATGCCTGATAATTCAGGCATTTCTACGTCTAAAAAAGTAATATCGGGCGGATTCGGTCCGGTCACTTCGTTAAGCGCTGTAAGCGGATTGGTGGAAAATCCCTGTAATTCAAGTCCATCAGTCCGTTCTATATATTCAATCAGCATTTCTATAGAATGATATTCATCATCCACAACATAACATCTTAAATTCATAATTGCACCCTCAGTTCTAATCCGTAACTTTCTTTCTCGTCTTTGATAATTATATTATATTGATCTTTGTAGCTGAATTCTAAACGTTTGATTACATTTTTTATTCCAATTGACCTCGTTCGCTTGTAATCTGGTTGATCTCCTTTTAAATTCCAGCTTATAAAACTTAGCTCATTTTGATCGTTTAGCGTAATATGCAATTTTGCCGCGCCCTGCTTTTTTTTTAGGTAACCATGCTTGAAAATATTTTCGGTAAGCGTTAACAGCACCAAGGGAATAATTTGATAAGATTCAAAATCACCTTCGGCTTCAAAATCAATAAACAAAGCGTAATCATAGCGGAGCTGGTTGATTTCAATGTAATTTTGGATTTGTTCGATTTCCTTATCCAATGATGTTTTGCCATTAATACTGACCTCGTTTAGCGAAAAACGCATTATGTCAACTAATAGTAATACACATTGAGAGGCCTCACGTGAATGTTTAGCATAGGTATTGTGAATGAAGCTTAGCGTATTAAAAAGCAAATGCGGATTGATCTGTTGTTGTAAATAAGCATTCATAGCCTCGGCTAGGTTTCGTTCTAACTCCGCCTTTTCCTTTAACGTTACTAACTGCACCGTTTCTGTTTCATGCACACGTTTCCTGAACGAAATAACGCGTAGAACAGACCAATAAAGAGTGCTAGAGCCTATAAAAGAAACTCCTCTATAAATATTCGGTACAAGCAGCTTTTTAACGTAAACATTTTGGCTTGGAACAGCATTTTGGGGAAATGCCAGTAAAACATCAAGCAAATATTTAAAAATTAAATAGACCAGCATTTCGAATAACATCAATACAGGAATCAGCAGGTATGATCTGTTCGATTTTATTGCAGATGAAAGCAATACATGCGCATTGAAATAAAATAATAAAATATTTAATCCATAATAACAAATGTAATTCTCTAATGAAGCGAAAGTGTCAATGCTAAACCAGACAAAGCTAATTTCATAGGCGATAAAAATAGCCCAGCCAGCAAAATGCTTAAAAAGCAATTTGCCATCCAACTTGCTGAAAAATGCGAATTTGGATTGTAATCCCATTGTCATAGCCGGTTGTCTTTCTACCGCAAGCTGTCGTGCGTGTAACAAAGTTGTTGTGTACCCTTTTGTACTCCTAATTTGACTGAAAAGTTATCGCTATGAAAAATTTAATTGTAAAAAACTTCAAAAAGAAAACAAATAAGCTATACAGTTTTAATCATTTGTCGGGTATCAATTCAACCGATACCCCAACTGATACCATAATTGGAGATCCAACCAATACGACAATCACCGTACTGACTACTGTCAGCGGGCCAACACATTTTAATAGCCGACAAAATGGGGATAAGTTAAGAGTGTAAAGGATGATATTTTTTAGATAATCAAAGTAATATGCTAAAGGATGAAATGAAGCTATTGGCGCAAATGGCGGCTAAATATCTATTAGAGATTGAAAATGGAAGTGAGCCGTCTTTGGAAAACGAGAATGAGGAGAAAGCCCGTATAAGTACGGAATGCTTTCGGATAAAAAAAAGCTGGACTGACCTGTTGTTTAGTCCGGTTAAAGATCATGTCATGAGACGCTATATCGGGTTTCAACAACAAATCATATTGGAAACGGCAGATAGCCTGTATAAGCAGATTGAAAGCAGCAAAAAAACGTCAGCGCAGGAAATTTATCCTTTACTAAAGGTCTCTGATTTTCTGCTGGAATGCCTGTTAGGATTAAAAGATTTTCAGCTTCAATATTTTAATAATTATATTGATGATGGAGGCAAATTACCTGACGCAGCTATTTCCACCGTAAGAAAGAGAATGACCGAAGCCGCAGAAAAAGTCAGCGCAACACTGCAAAATGTGGAATTGGATGTTAAATTAAGGGCTTGCATCTGCGATTATTTAGGAGACATTATTATGATGCAGCCTGATTCTCTACTTAACTACCGATCTGCCGAATACCTCATTTCTTTTACCGAAACGATAGCGGTAACGACTGATTTTACAGACAACCGTGATCTAACTCAAATTGTTACAGAAGCGCTATTCTATATGAATTTCAATCATCACAATTTTTTCCAGTGGTACCAGGAAACTATAGAAGTTAGAAAATTATCACTCCGGCCACAGGATCAGCTGCCGATGCTAATGAAACAATTGCTGGTCCTTAAATCCATGCCGGTAATGACATCCATGAGTTTCGATCCGAAGGTGCAACCGATAAATAGCCAATTGGAAAGCTGGCTAGGTGAATATATCAAGCACGAAACGGTCCATCTTGAAATGTCTGAGATTGAGCTACCAGATAAAATCGAGTTAAAGCTGACTGTAGCCCAACTGGCATTATTAATAAGACTTTTGTATGAAGAGGATGTTTTTGCTATGAAAAACATAGCCGCATTATTAAGGTTTTTTTCAAATCACTTTATGAGCAAAAAACAAGAACATATTTCCTATGGAAGTATGAACAAATTATATTATAGTGGAGATCAATTTACCGGCTATGCAGTCCGGGAACTCTTATTAAAAATGGTCGCAAAGGTCAACAAGATGTTTTTCCCTACATAATTTAGAATAATAAAACAAATTAGATATGATTAAAGCAACAAGCAAGGAAAAATTGCTGGTCGTTCGATTACTGACACAATCTTTCATAGACAACCAAAGTGTAAATTATATCATACAGCAAGATGATTATAAAATAAAACGCCTTCGTGCGCTGGTGGAATATTCTTTTGAAATGTGTTTAAAGTTTGGCGACGTTTGGATAACTGAACAAGAAGATGGCTGCGCTTTAATTTTATACCCGCATTTAAAAAAAATTTCTCTTTTAGCGATTTGGTTAGATGTTAAACTAATCTTTCAGGCTATTGGCATCGCTGGTATCTTCAAAGCGCTGAGACGTGAAAGCCTGATCAGAAAGATCCAGCCAAAACATCCCATGGCTTATTTATGGTTTATTGGCGTTGATCCAAGGGCACAGCATGCGGGGCAAGGGAGCCTGCTTTTAGCTGATATTATCGCATCGGCGACAAAAAACGGTCTGCCTTTATTTCTGGAAACATCCACAATTAGCAATCTTGCCTGGTATAAAAAATTCGCTTTCGAGATTTATGACCAATTGGATTTAGGTTACACGCTGTATTTTCTTAAGCGAACAATCGACTAATATTGACATGCTGGTATTCGGGACGCAAATTCATATTGTTACTTTCCTATTTATCGTCCTGGAAACGGGCATGTTCCTTTTTCAATTGTTTTATTATCTGTTCCGTCCGCAGGACGAGCAGCGCAAATGGTACCTGATCCTGCTGTTCCTCATGCTGTTTTATAATATCACAGGCGGATTATTCCCAGACCCTAACATCGGGTTTCCGGTCAGCGTACAGCTCATGGTAGCCTACGGCAGTGGGTTCCTGATGGCCTCTTATTTCCCTTTTTACTTTTACAGGGCCTTTGCATTGCCTTCCCTTCGCTGGCATGCTTATTTTGGAGTACCCCTGTTTCTTTTTTTGCCTTATATTATTTTTTTTATCGTTGACTTCGCCATAAAAGGCCATCTCAACCTAAAATATGGGATGATCGTACCTTTCATTTATGCAATGGTTCTGCTATATGTCATGTTTCGCGCGATCAGGCGTAAACACAAGCAGGAACGCAACGCGCATCAATACCTGGAGGAAATAGCTATGTATTGCGCCATAACACCCTGGGCGTCGTTATCGTTTTTTGGGCTGGTCGAAAGCAGTCAATTGGTAGAAGTCGTGTGTACCAATACAGGAATAATCGGTATAACCATCCTTGTTATCTGGCGTTCCATTAAAAATGCCCGTCTGGAGTATACTCGTTTGTTGGAACTGGCAAGGGTTGGTGAGGGCACACAAGTCTTTGAGGAAATGTGCCGCTATTATAAATTGACCAGCCGGGAGATCGAGATTGTGCTGCTCGTTCGTCAGGGATTAACCTACAAAGAGATTTCCACCAAGCTCTTCATCGCAGGCAAAACTGTTGAAAACCATATCCAGCACATCTTCGAAAAGACAGAGGCTAATAACAAGATTGCCCTGCTGCATAAGCTATTTAATGCCTGATATTTTAGTATAGTGGTTTCTACTTATTATGTCAAATGAGGGAATTTACCTATTGTTAGTCAGCCCCTTTTCTGCCCAAATTTGCGGAACAAATAATAATTTTTGCAATGAGCTAGAATGGAGCGTGGTTATGGAAAAGGCATTATTCACAAATAAATACCCATATGCGTGGTTAGACGAGATCGTCGATTTTACCCTCAACCCGCAGCAAACTGATGTTGCTGCTATACAGGTCCAGCAATTGACTACGATTGAATTGCGATTCCGGGAAGACCTCCAGGAAGTGTTTCGCCAGTTAAAAGCGGGCACATTTTTCCTATTATCTTCCAGAAAATTAAACGTTGTTGTCAACCATTATTATAATGCGCTCCTTTTACTGGAACGCCAGGCCATGGTAAACCTCGCCGCCTATCCGGACGATCAGCCCTTAACGGTTACCGGCGAAAATATCCTGATGGCTATACAGGATTTGAAAGCTGCCATTATCAAGCGCTTTGGCTTGATTGTTACCGGCGATGGAAAAGATAGCCCTGCCGCTGAGGGAAATGTGCTCACTAAAATATTCTGTAAGCTGAGCGTCGACCAGATCGGCATCATTTTAAAAGCTGCCGACGACACCCGGCTGATTATTGCAAGCTCGCTAAGTCTGATCTTCCGTTCAATTGTTCCCTTTCTCTCCACCGAAAAATCCAAACGTATCTCCTGGAACAGCATGCGAAAAAGCACCTACCATATGGAACAGCATGATAAAGAAGTTGCCATCGAAGCCCTTGAAAAATTAATTGCCACAATCAGGGGGTATTAATTAACCACTACATCGACAGGAAAGGTCAACGGGAAATCGCTGGCCTTTTTTTTATAAAATATACATTGGTAAATATCTGATTATCAATAGGGCGAAAGGGGTGCAACAGGGGTGCAATAAAAAGTTGAACTTTTTGGCCATCCCAAAACGCTGTTGTTTTGCTCTCACCAAATCATTGATACTACAATCAAAATGAGATGGCAACGGACGTTATTTGACATACAGGAATGAAACATTATCCGGCCAACAACCGGAAATTTCGCGAAGGTGAGCGTAAAGCCGCAATACCCGAAAGCGCGAAGGCAGGCGAGGGCCCGGATCGTAGGATCCGACGCGAGTAATTCCGACTCTTATATATACCGGCAGAAATGAATTATCGGGATCGATACCCGCTGCCGGTACTCAGAAAATTATTCCTGGACTATTTTCATAATTTTTTTGTATTCGTCTTTTATTTTTTGCCGGCAAGTATGACTTTTCTAAAGCACCGCTTACCTCCGGCTACTTTTTTTTACTTCAAAATAATCATTTATGGCTAATTTATTAACAGCGAAAGAGCTCAAAGAGCAGGCCTCTCTGGTTGACCTGCTAAGCCGTTTGGGCTACCAGCCCGTTCCCAAACGCGGACGGGAAAAAATGTACATCAGCATGCTTAGGGACAACGATACCCTGCCATCTTTTAGTGTAAATGATGACCTGGGCGTATGGTTTGATCATGGCGCAGGGAAAGGCGGCAACATCATTGATTTTGGCCTGGCCTACTGGAAAAACCTTGGTTTTAACGAGGTCATTAAAAAGATACAGCAGGTTTGTTCACTGGAACAGGTTCAGCATAGAGTGCCACGTCCTCGAAAACCCATGAAAGTTCATCATGTCGTCGAACGGGTAAAGCCTCTAGGTGTTCATCCGGCCATAACAGATTACCTTAAAAGCCGTGGTGTTTACGATGTAGCAAAATTCTACCTAAGCGAAGTATATTACTATATCGAAGATGATAGTGATGTACGTAAGCATTATTTCGCAGCGGGCTGGCTTAATGAACATAATTCCTGGGAAGTCCGCAATCGTTATTTCAAAGGCTGTATGGGACACAAAGGGATTACTGTTATACCTGGGCACCCCAAAAAAGCAGCTTTATTTGAAGGCTTCCTTGACTTTTTAAGCTGGCGATATGAAAATCCGGAAGCCGACCATACCATTATCGTTTTAAATACCTTAACCTTACTGCACCAGGCGATTAACAAGGCAAAAGCTTATTCTTCATTGGATATTTACTTCGACCGAGATAAAGCAGGTAAAACCGCCAGCAGGGATTTTATAAAAGCTTTACCCTATGCGACTGACCGTTCAGCCGTGTATGAAGGGTTTAATGATTATAACGATAAACTAAAAGCGCAGCTGAAAACTGTCGCTAAAGAGCAGGAGACTAAAACGAATTTCTTTGCCAACGTCCGAGTTCCGTTTGTGAGGTAACGAGTGGCGGCATTGCCGACACTCAACTTCATATTTGATGGGTAAAATCCCAAATTGATAATCAGAATTTCCGTTGCTTTTGCAACGGCAAGATGTCTTTTTGTTTCACAAAAAGTCTCTTGCCCTTCCAGGGGGGAGATAAAAAAACTTCGCAACTCGTTTTTACTATGGCTGACTTAAAGAAGCTGAACGGGCGACCGAAATTAAAGGAGGGTAAAAGAACTAAGTTCATTAACGTCAGGTTTACAGAAGAAGAGTATATGGAAATAGCTGGTCTTGAAAAAGCACTGGCCCTTTCTAAAACAGACCTGATCAGGATGCGTATTTTATCCGATGCAAAAAAAACCGTGATCAATTCCCGGGAGCTTATCAAATACATTGATAGCGCGGGTGCCGAAATGGCCCGGATTGGTAATAATATCAACCAGTTAGCCAAACATGCGAACACACTTAGATTGCAAGGTGCATTAAATCCGGCGATCATTACCCAATTCAATCAACTGTTTGACGAGTACATCCAGGTTCAGCAAAAATTTGAGGTTTCACTTCGGAAAATAATCAGGGCAATGGGCCTTTGACCCTTGCCATTCCGACGATAAGACAATTGTCGACTGATGCCAGGCAGATCGCGGGAGTAGCAGATCGTGAGATCGGTGGATTAGGAGATTAGGAGATTGTAAGATTACCTGCTCGTGAGATCGCTTGATCGCAAGATTTAGTGATTAGGAGATCGGTAGATTTTCAGATTCGTAGACTATTGGATTAGTCGATCTAAGTAGATGCGGATCGGTTGCTATCGGGATCACCCGCTACCAGGATTCCCTGATTAATAACTCTAACGATCTGCTGATTGGCAGGTAAGAGGATCGGTAGGTAGATTTTTATTGTACTATAATCCATGATAGCGCACATTCTTGAAAAACCTTCCAGGACATTTGCCGGTGTAAAGTACAATACAAATAAAGTTGACCGGAATACAGGCGAGATAATGCTGATCGCCAACTTTGGCGCTACCCAGGCACTCCATAATCCACGCCCTCAGGACCTGGTAAACTATCTGCTGATGGTTTCAGCTCAAAATAAAGGCATCAAAAATACGCAGTTCCATGCCGTCATTTCGGCTGCCGGCCGTAATTACAATAAACAGGAACTTACAAAAGTCGCCGTCATGTGGATGAAAGAAATGAAATACGGTGACCAGCCATATCTTATTGTCTTTCATAAAGACACAGATAATAACCACGTTCATCTAGTGAGTTCGCGCGTGGGTAAAGACGGAAAACAGATCGACCGGGATTACGAACAGATACGGGCTGTCAGGAATATCAACAAGGTACTGGGCTACGACTTTGCCATGCAATACCGGTTCAGTACTAAAGCTCAATTCTATCTGATCCTGGAAAATCAGGGTTTTCTTGGCCGGGATTACCTGGACGAGCAAAAGCTTCAAAAGCGCATACAAACCTATAAGCCCGACAAAGCAAGAATAGCCGACCTCAAAGCATTGTTTATTAATCACAAAAGTAACACTGACTTTGTCGGGCAGATGAAATCGCTTTACAGGCTTGATCTTGTATTTCACTCAGCTGAAGGAAAAGCGCCCTATGGCTATACGGTCATCGACCATAGCACCAAACAGGTTTTTAAAGGCAGTGAAATACTTCCTCTTAAATTGCTGTTGGACGACAAAATTAACATTGAACAATTAAATCATCCGCCGAAAATTGACCTGCATGATTATTTAAACGAGAATGCCATAACCTATTATTCTGAATATTCCCCGGAGCCGATTCACATCCAGCCTATTATGATTGCTGACGATGTAGACGATCAGCAAGTGCTTGGCATGAAGCGCCGGAGACAAAAGAAGGCCCGGACTAATACCCGTTAAGCGGTAAGACCATTAAAATTATTACTCCATTGAAAACTTATGATCTGTTTATTCGGCAACCAAAAAGGCGGCGTAGGAAAAAGTACGCTCACTGTTTTATCAGGAAACTACCTGAGCCTGGCTAAAGACTGGCCGGTTACTATTATTGATATGGACTATCAACAATCCATATCGCAGAAATTTGAAAAGGCAAAAGTGTTGGAAAACGAGGAACCGTATGATGTGTTACCGGCCAACCTGGAAAGCTTTCCACCTTTAATTCCTGTTCTGACCAAAAATAAAAAGGACGCAATTTTAATAGATCTGCCCGGCAAGCTGGACGATGACGGCCTGATACCGGTTTTTAAATCCGCTGATTTGGTCATCTGCCCCTTTGCTTATGATGAGTTCACCTTTGAGTCCACAGTGCTTTTCTCAGTCGTCCTAAAAAAGGTTAATCCCAATGTAGAGGTGGTGTTTATTCCAAACCGCATCAAAGCCAATGTAAAGTTTGAGATTATGAGCGAGGTGAACGAACAGCTTTCCAAATTCGGCAAGATCACTATGGCTATTCCGGACCGGATCGATTTTCAAAGGATTACCACCTTCCAGACGCCGCTGTCCCTCTATGGGATCATCACCCCTGTTTTTGAAGACATATTTGCAGATCGCCTATGGAAAAAATGAAATCATTAGCCGACCAGTTGCGTGAGCAAATGGTTAAGCCCAGTGAAAAACAAGAAGGCAGTAAACCGAAAAGTACCGGAAAAAAAGCTGTCAAAACTGAAAAGCTGCAGAAGAATAATTCGGAGGGTGCGCCAATACTTCAGGTGCTGACCGAATACGATAATAGCGACCATAAAACGATGGTACATTTTCGGTTTGATCAGCAAACGGTAGATTTCCTGAACCAGTTTAAAATAGCAACTGGTGTGGACGCTACCAAATTCGTTGCTTATGCCGTCAGGCAGTTTATCGGGGCGCATCCCGAATTAAAAACGATCATTAAACAATTTATTCAAAAATCATACTTATGACACGATTGAAATTTTTACTCGGATTGTTTTGTACCTACGCAGCCTATTACACCATAGTCGTCCTTTGTGACCGCAGACAACAAAAGCAACCGGCGGCGAAATCGAAAGAAGAGCTGCCTGCAAGTGATCAGCCTTCCCCTGTGGAACCGGCTATAGAAAAAAAAGGTGGGACGGGTACGGTTCTCAAACATAATACTATAGCCAGATCGTTGTATGCCTATGATAACAGTAATCATACCCAAATGGTGCACGTTCGGTTTGATCCGCAGACAGTGGATTTGCTGAACAAGTTTAAAATGGCCACGGGTACTGATATTACCAAATTTGTCGCATTCTCGGTTAAATACCTGTTTGAGTCCAATCCCGAACTCAAAACCATCATCAAACAATACTTACAAAATACAACACTATGACCTGGATTAAATTCGCTCTTTGGATGCTTGGCATCTATACCAGCTACTACGCGGCCCTGATATTCTGGGATTTTCTGCGTTCAAACCGCGGTGGAACCGCCAACGATAAACATGAACTTACTTTTGTCGAGGATATCCACCCTGTAAAATCACTTGTGGAAGAAATAACAGGTTCCGGTAAGGAATCTTCTATTGCTTTTTCCGGTGGTGTGAGCCTTAAACAGCTTTTCAATCTCGCCCGAGAGGAATCGGTCGAGTACATCAAATCCGTTAGCTTCTAATGAATGAAATTTTTCCTGTTAGCATGTTGCTGTTTTTTCAAAGCAGCGGCATTCGCTCAACCAGGCATCGCAGAGATGCAGCAGGCTAAACAAGATCTATCATCATCCTTTTTTTCTGCCGTTGATTTTTGTTTGGTCCTCGCCTGTTTATTCGGCCTGTTAGGCGGGCTCAGAATTTACCATAACTGGCAGATGGGTAAGGACCGGATAGATTCGGCCGTAGCCGCCTGGTTTTTTGCATCTTTCTTTATGATCCTGTCGGGTCCTTTTTTGCGGGCATTGTTCGGAATTTGAATGCCTGTTTTTCCAAATGCTTCATCCCGCGAAGCACTAAAAGATTCCTGTCCTTAATTCTTCAATTTTAAATCCTTCTTGGATTTAATCGGCAGCCTTTATTCTGCCATCTTCTTGGGTGAAATAACCGGGGCGTTGTTCGTGATCTGAACGCTCTTTTTAGCATAACCGGCCTGCTTCCCCGCTGGCTCTAAAAGATCTCCGCCTTTATTTTTTCTCCACTTAAATGTTTTTAAAAACAAAAAAGTTATGGGCTTCAGCCGTATTGCTGGCCCTGTCCATTCCCGTGTTCGCACAAAGCGGTGTTAACGGACTGAACACTGCAACAACTACCCTTAAAACCTACGTAGCCCCCGTAACCAATATTACTTTGGTGATCGGCGGTATCGTTGGTATCGTTGGTGCCATCCGCGTTTATTCCAAGTGGAATTCGGGTGACCAGGATATCAACAAAGAGTTGATGGGATGGGGTGGCAGTTGTGTCTTCCTCGTTGTGTCTGCTTTGGTGATCAAAGCTTTCTTCGGCTTGTAATCATGGCCAGGAAGTATCCTGTTTATAAGGGGCTGCAACGGCCCCTTATATTCAAGGGCTTCAAAGGCAAGTTCATTTATTGGGGAATCGCCTCCCTGCTAACCGGGCTTGTTTTTGGGGCTTTAACCATGTCACTGGTCAATATGTGGCTCGGCGCCATGGTACTGATCGGGTTTGTTGTCGGCGGACTACTCTTTACCGCCAGCAAACAAAAAGGCGGCCTTCATTCCAAAAGCCGTACCTCAAACATTTACATCCTTAATCATTATGGCCGTAAAAACCTTGTTTAACATCCCCTATGCGGGGGTGGATAAAGACGGGGAATACGATTTGCTCATTGGCCTTAACGGCGAATGCTCCATTGTCATTCAACTGGTCAACCCTGTTATCCGTTACTCTGCTTATCCGGCAGGTTACGAGGAATTTCACCACCTGCTTATTAATGTCGTCAAAATATTAGGCGATGGTTACCTGCTGCAAAAGCAGGATATCATCAGCCGGTCTCCTTATAAAGGCCCGCCTGCCACGGAATACCTGCAAAAACAGTACAACGCTCATTTTAACGGGCGGGAATGTATGCAGGTCGCCACTTATTTAACCATCACGCGCCAGGTAAAAAAAGGCGCGTTTTATGTTTATGATGGCCGTGTACTGCGGGACTTCAGGCAGGCCATTGGCAAAGTACTGGATGTGCTGCCATCCGCCAATGCGCTTAACGAGGGGCAATTAAACCAGTTGGTCTTACAGGTGCTGAGCATGGACTTTGGCAGCCCCAATATTGTCCTTGATAATCTTGCCCCCTCGGAAACGGAGATCAGGATGGGCGAAAGATCGGTCCGCTGCATCAGCCTGGTTAACATTGACAGCATTGATCTGCCGCCCGATGTATCATCTCATATTGAATTAAACGATAAGGAAAGCATGCGCGGCTTTCCCGTGGATTTCATGTCTTTTCTCTTTAAGGTGCCCGGTGTGGATGTGATCGTTTATAACCAGGTTATCGAAATACCAAACCAGGTAACGACCCTCCGTAAGCTGGAGCAAAAAAAGAAAAGGCACGCCGGGATTCCAGACCCGGCCAATCAATTATGCGTGGAGGATATCGATCTCCTGCTGAATGATGTCGCCCGCGAAAGTCAGCTGCTCGTCAATTGCCATTTTAATATCCTGGTGGCAGCACCTGTTACTGCCATACAAAAGGCGGTCAATTTTATTGAAAGCTCGCTTTTTCAATTAGGGATCATCCCGAGCAAAAATGCCTATAACCAGCTGGAATTATTCCGCACCGCGCTGCCGGGAAATACCGTAGAGTTAAAGGAATATGATTGGTTTCTTACGACCTGCGATGCAGCAGTTTGCTTCTTCTTTAAAGAATCACTGCCGAGGGATGAACCTTCTGATTTCCTGTTAAGGTTTACTGACAGGCAGGGTATTCCCGTAGGCATGGACCCGGCCGACCTGCCCATGCGTACGGGTCGCATCAACAACCGCAACAAATTTGTACTTGGGCCGAGCGGTTCCGGCAAAAGCTTCTTTATGAATGCCCTTATAGAGCAGTACATGCTCTATAATATGGATATGGTCATCGTGGATACCGGCCACTCTTACTCGGGCTTGTGTGCCTATTATAAAGGGAAATATATCACCTATACAGATAAAAACCCAATAACCATGAACCCGTTTCGTATCACCGAGGCGGAATACAACATAGAAAAGAAGGATTTTCTCTGTACCCTGATCGGGGTAACCTGGAAAGGCGCAGAAGGAAATTTAAGCCCGGTGGAACGCGATGTGATCGCCAACGTGATATCAGCTTATTACAGCCAGTTCTTTACTGATAATGGCGATTTAAGCTTCAATACCTTTTATGACTTCGCCTTAACAAAGGTCCCGGAAATCAAAACCGAAGAAAAGATCGTTTTTGATTTTGACGAGTTTAAATATGTCCTTAAAAAGTTTTACAAAGGCGGCGAGTTTGCCCGGTTACTGAATGAGGACACCGATAAATCACTGTTTACCGAGCGATTCATTGTATATGAAATTGATTCGATCAAGGAGAACAAGACCCTCTTTCCACTCGTCACGTTATCCATTATGGATGTGTTCATCCAGAAAATGCGGTACCGGTCGAACAGGCGCAAAGCTTTGGTGGTCGAAGAAGCATGGAAGGCCATCGCCAGCCCGCTTATGGCAGGCTACCTCCTGTACCTCTATAAAACTGTCCGGAAATTTTGGGGCGAGGCCATTGTCGTTACCCAGGAACTTGGGGACATTATCGGAAATGCGGTAGTAAAGGATAGTATCATCAATAATTCCGATACCATCTGCCTGCTGGACCAAACGAAGTTCAAGGATAATTACAATGATATCGCTGCCTTGCTTTCTATCAATGAAACCGAAAGGCGGAAGATATTTACCATTAACCAGCTTGACAATACAGAAAACCGTGGCCGGTTTAAAGAAGTCTATATCCGGCGTGGCGCTGTCGGGGAGGTTTACGGAGTAGAAGTGTCCTTGCAGCAATACCTGACCTATACGACAGAAAAACCGGAAAAGTCAGCCGTGGAAAGCTACACCAGCCGATTCGGCTCTTATCCTGATGGCCTTGATGCCTTTATCAGCGATTTCAAAGAAAGCGGGAAATCTTTACCTGCTTTCATCTCACAGGTTAACCAAAAACAGCAGCCATGAAAATTAACCTTTTTAAAAAATCAATATTAGCTATTATCCTTTGCCTGGGTATTTGCAATGCCTATGCACAGACCCTGACGATTGACCCTGCCGTATCCGCTGCCATCGCCGTAAATGCGGGTGTGATCAACGGGCAGCTGAATACGACCAATAACAAACTTGACCTCATCCAGAAAGGCCAGCTGGCCGTAACCGGTCAGTTGGTGATCGTTAACGACCTGCAAAATAGGATCTATCAGGGGCTGAGCCAGGTAGCCTCGGTCATTAATAACCTGGCCACTATTAAAGAGATCGCTGAATGCGGTACTGACATTATTAAGGATGTGGAGTCCTCTGTCATGTTGGCGAAATCCGACCCGGTTTTATTGCTTTTTGCCGAACGGGGTGCCCGTGATTTTAAAGCGCGGGCAACCACCCTTGCTGCAGATGTCAGCGCCTTTGTTTTTAAAGGTGGCAATAATCTGATGGATTCCGGCGAGCGCGGCAAAATGCTTAACCACATCGCTGATGAAATGCGCATCCTGCGCGGTATTGCCTATGGCATGGACAGGGCCATGTATTGGGCAAAGATCAACGGCATATTTCGTTCACTCAACCCGTGGGCGGAATGGCAGAACCAGGACGTCAGGATTGCCAATGAAGTATTAACAAACGCTAAATACCTCAAACAATGAAATTTGATCTGATCATGATTTGCCCTCCATGGAAACTGTACAAACGTTACAGAACGAGGGGGCGTTGCCTGCCTGATAATTTACCTCCCCAACTGCAACGATCGATTAACGCCTTTGAGTTCATCCGGCAGGCACTATGGAATTTTACCGCCGACAGGCATACGGTTATTGTTTGGGTTCCGTCAAAACAGGCTGTGGACTGCCGGAAATATATGGCTCGCCTCGGCTACACGGTCGGCGGGACATTTACATGGCTGAGGCCAAGATGGCAAAGGGGCAGCGATAAAAAGACAATGGAATATCTCATGGTTTGTCATAAAGGCGATGTATCCCAGGTCTCTCTTCATTTTCTCAATATGGAGATTCCAAATTTTCCCGGCACAGTCAAAAAACGCTCTGCGAAACCTGCAAGTGCTTATGAATTCCTGGAAAAGGAATTCCCCCTGGCGTCCAAGCTCCAGGTTTATGGTTGGACCAAAAGGCCGGGTTGGACAGTTCTCCATAGGAATGATGAAAAAATCAAATAGAATCATGAAAACGTTAATCTTACTATCTGCCATATTACTTTTCGTTGTGACTGCGGCGTTTGCACAGCATAAGATACTGAACATTCCCGCCCTGCACCAGCTGGTTAACGAATCGGAATCCGAGAATAAATTACAGGTTAAGGTAATGAACCAACAGGCAATTGCAACGGCAAATGAACAAGCCAACCTGACCTTACTAACGAAAACGAAAAACATGTACCGCACCTTACAACAGCGGTATAATACACTCAGTACAGCCATAAACATTGCGGACATCGGTATTTATGCAACACCCATGGTGAGCCGGATCATTAGCAACCAAACACAAATCATTCAGTTAGTTCAACAAAACCCTGCTTTAATTGCCATCGGCTATCAATCTGCCCTTCAATTTACCACGCAGGCACGAAGCCTGGTTGGCTATGTAACTGGGCTCACCCTGACGCTTGGCGATGTTAATCAAATGAAAGCTGCAGACCGGAAGATGCTCTTTGATTATGTGATCTCCGAGCTGAGCAATATCCAGGACCTGTCAGGCAATATGCTCAATATGATGCAGTATTCCAGCCTTGCCTCGCTGTTAAGGTCCGCAAACCCATTTCAGAATTTCATTGATGCCGATAAGTCTATTGGCCGCGAGATCATTCAAAACGCCAAATATTTAAAATGAAAAACTTATGTATATCCGGCTTGCTGCTATTGTGTTTTCAATGGGTACAAGCCCAGGAATATGTGATCGATTACCAGCACCTTGTTGCCGTTTCTCAAAATGCTTCGGTCAGAAGTGGTGCGGAGGTTACCCATGACCAGTATCTCGGAAAGATCAATAACAATATCAACGATCTAAATACCAATATTGGCTCAGTAGTACTGGCCCAAACCATGATCTATCAAGGGCTCTCCAATGTTAATTCCGCTTTAAAGGATGGACTTGCCGTTAAAAATATAGCGGTGATCATTGCTGATATGACCGGTTATATCAACCAGGCATTGTCAATGGCAAGAAGCGAACCCTATCTGTTGGTATTTGCCGGGAACATGGCTGCTGAAATGCGAACGCGGTCATTGGCTTTGGTAACGGACGTTTCCAGTTATGTCCTCAAAGAGGGCAATAACGTACTCGCCGACTATAATGCCCGTGACCAGTTATTACGCAAGGTGATCACCCAGTTACAAATATTGGATGGCTTGGCCTATGGTACCTGGAAGGCCATGTATTGGGCAAAGGAACGGGGCGTGATCGCCTCCTTAAATCCATTTGCCAATTTTATCAGTCAGGATATCCGGATTGTTGATCAGATCATTCAAAACGCAAAATACTTAAGGCAATAACCATTCATCCAATAAAGCCTGATGAATGCTTGAGTACGATTTAAAATCATAAAGAATCATGAAATACTTTTTAATACCACTACCATTTATACTTTTTTCGCTGATACAGCATTGTTCCGGGCAGGTGCCCGCGCAGGATAAGGCCGTTCGCTACCAGCAGGAACGCATGGTTTACCTGCAATGGGACAAAAATAAATTTGAACCTAAGGCAGGCTTTCTCAGTCTCAACCCATATTACTGGCTGACCTGGGGCTTGTTTCATCCGAGTTATCATAAAAAGGATTTGCGTCCCCTCAGTGCTACCGGCCCGCAAACCCAGCGCCTGGCATTGGTCGGGGTCATGAATACCACGGATAATAAATATAATCTTCAATCCGATACTGTGCGGAATACGGCCTTATCTGAAATTGCCAATCAAACCGGCCTTGTTTCGGATGTCGATCCCTTATGGCAATTGTACTACAAAAATGAATTGAAACCTGTGCTGAATAATTCAATGGCTTCCATTTTGGCCGGCCTTTCCCCGCAGGTCAGTACCAAATTGGTTGCTGAAGGTTTATATGGCTGGTACAAAAATGAACTGGATATGCTGAAAGAACGGGTCGATGCCGCACATTCAACCACTATGGATCGTGGCGCACGCATCCTGGCTTATCACCGGTACCTGATGGAATACCGCAGGCTTGCCGGCGTCTGGGCCATTCGTACTTCATCCGCGCAAACCACTATCAATATGGCCGCACAGCAGCAAAAGCTACAAGCTGGTCAGGTGGTAGTCAGCAACTGGACGCCGCAAACGGACATCCAGATCGCCAAACAAGTTTTACAACACCTGCAATGAAAAAGAAATTATCCTTAGCTATTCTGCTCTGTCTCTGTACAACAATTTTGTTCGCCCAATCCACCCCAAATCCGGATAATACCAAAACCCTGCAATTCCTACAGGGTGACGGAGTTTACGAGGCCGGTGTCATGGTGTTTTTAAAAGGCCTGAAAGATTCCATATGGACACATTTTGACCTCTTTATTACCGATGCTAAAGCGCTTGCCGCTATTTTTATGATCATTTTTTTTGCGACCAAGTCCTATGAAATGATGGTTGGTGACAAGCAATTGGAGATCATGCCATTAATGCGGCCCTTTGGTTTGGCCATGGTAATTTTGTGGTGGGGCCCATTCGTTAAAATGATCGCCTTCCCAACCGATTTGGTAACCAATCAAACGGAGCAGATGTTTAACAGTGAGCAAACGATCGTAAATAATTTAAGGTTAAACCGCTCCAGCCTGATGCTGGCCGTTGCCAACTCGCTTTATACTTACCAGGCACAAACGGAGGTGGCGGAAAAGGAAAGCGATACCTGGTACGGACAAGCATGGGATTCCGTAACCAGCACGGTAAAAGAAGGTATCAGCAGCGTGGTCTCACCCTTATTGGAATTAAAGAACCGGCTTACTGTGGGAATGCAATTGCTCTTTACGCAATTGCTGGAATTGCTGGGGATATGGATCTTGCGTTTGGCAGTTTATATCATCTTTATGATACAAATTATTTACTCCTCTATCCTGATTATTCTGGGCCCTTTTGCAGTCGCCGTAAGCATCCTGCCGGCCTTCCGCGATAGTTTCAGCACCTGGATCGCCCGTTTTATTTCTGTCAACTTATACAGCGGCATCGGCTATCTGATAATGTACCTGACGGGCCTGATGCAGGAATATGCACTGACCTCGGAGATCAGTAAATACAAAGAGCTTGTGGGCGAAAACGGGATGAGTGCCAACCTGGAAAAAATGGCATGGTTTGCCGGAAACGGCATCCTTTCATTTGGAACGGTGATCATTGTTTTCCTGATCGGCGCAATTTGTATGTTCACCGTTCCCAGTATCTCAACGTGGATCATCTCCACCTCCGGTATCAGTTCGGCCACCTCTACTTTTGGCCGTAGTGCCGGAACCGTTGCGAGTATGGCCCGCAAGGCCACGGGCAGTTTCTTCTAAGATCTTCTTGTTTTCCTTTTCCCTTTAATGTCAGGCTGACCCGCGATTGCGGGCCGGCCTTTTTTATTTAACGCCAATAATCATGATCATCAAAAATATTGAAGCCAAAATCAAGCTGGCGACATTCATCGCGGCCGGCAGCCTGCTTACCTCGCTGGCCATCGTCGGCATGAATTGCCTTTATGCATATAAGATGGTTTCCAATGCACAAAAAAGCATTTATATCCTGGATAATAATATCCCCATTCTGGCCAAACAAACTGATGTACAGATGAACCGCCCTGCTGAATACAGGGCAGATGTTGACCTTTTTCATTCCCTTTTCTTTTCCTTAACGCCGGATGATAATTATATGGAGTACCAAATGAAAAAGGCCATGTACCTCGTAGATGAATCGGGGATGCAGCAGTATAATAACCTGAAGGAGAATGGGTTTTTCAACTCGATCCTTTCTTCCAGCTCTGTACTGACCCTACAGACGGATTCCATCTCGGTGGATATGCCCAAACACTATTTTCGCTATTACGGTAAACTCAAAATTGACCGCCGAAGCTCTACGGTTGTTCGCTCCCTGATCACCGAAGGTTACCTGAAAGATATCCCGCGCAGTGATAACAACCCGCACGGCGTATTGATCCTGAACTGGAAAACCCTTGAAAATAAAGACCTGCAAGATGTGGAAAAGAATACATTCTAACAGGGATCCCAGGGATAGCCTGTACAGCGAAATACATAAGGAGTTTGGCACTTATTTTGCAATTGCCGGGAACGCGGCCAAAAGGCTGGTGGCTGCCTATCCAAAGTTTTTTTGGGGCTGCATGATCTTCCTTTTGGCTTTATCATTTGTGTTGTCATTTACCGTTTTTCGGAAACCTGAAAAAACCAGGGTAGCTGTAGTTAAAAAAGTCAACCCTGTGGAGGATGGATTTAGCCAGATCTTACAGGCCACCGGGAATATCCGCGAAACCATGAACCTTAAAAAGCTGGTGGATAGCCTGACCGCTAAAAGCCAGCTTTCTGCCGATGATAGTACCTTACTGGATAGCGCTCTTTCCCGCCTGTCCAAAATTCACCAATCACTAAAATAAATCTTATGAAAATTGATTTTAAACAGCCCAAATATGTGCTGCCACTCATTCTATTGCCCTTTTTGTGCCTTTTCTTTTACGTCTGGCAAAGTGGTTTTTCCAAGCCAAAGGCAGAAGTTAAAGAAACCGTAGGACTAAACGGATCTGTCGGCCAGGTTTCGGCTGACGTGCGCAAAAAACAATTAGCCGATAAACTCGATGCTTATCGCAGCACCTATAAAGAGGCTGATGGCCTGACAGCCGTAAACGTGATCCCCCGCGAAAACTCAAGTAACCCTGCATTTAATAACGATTATTCGGAGCAGCAAAAGAAAAGGCTGGATTCCATCCGGCAAGCCATGAGATTAAAGTTTGGCACCGGGAACCATACCAATAGCAGGCAAGAAACAACAACCGGCTCATCCGGGGACCAACAGGTAGCCAAAGCTATTGAGTCCATCAACAGAAGACAGGCCAATCCTTCACATCCGATAACTTCAGTTGCGAGAGAAAAGGACCCGATGGATGTTTTCAGGGCACAAATGGCCATTATGGATAGTATCAATAAGCAAAATGATCCTGCGTACAAGGAGGAGCTGAAGAAAAAACAGGCTGCCGATGTGATCGCTAAGACCAAACAAAACCAGATCAAACTTTCGGTTGCAAAAGCTGACGCGATCTCCACTGATTTTAATACCGTTTTGCCCGAAAAAGAGCCGGCATTTATCAGCGCGGTGATCGATGAAAACGTAACCGGGTTTGCAGGATCACGCTTGAGGCTGAAATTATTGGAAGATATCAAGGCAGGTAATAACCTCATCAAAAAAGGCACTTACCTTTTCGCACAGATCAATGGTTTTACAGAACAGCGGGTTACGCTCACCATTACATCCATTTTATACGATGGGAAAATCCTTCCGGTTAAGCTGGATATCTATGATATGGATGGGTTGCCGGGCCTGTATGTACCCTCATCCGCATTTCGCGATTTTACGAAAGACCTGGGCAGCAATTCCATGCAAGGGGTAACCATAGATGGCAGTTCGGGCAATAGCCAGTTTATCATGAGCTCGCTGAGTAAGGTTTTTCAATCAACCTCATCGGCCATCGCTGACCTCATCCGCAAAAACAAGGCAAAGCTTAAATACAATTCATACCTCTATTTAATTGACCCTGATGCCTTGCAAAACGCTCAAAATGGCGAAGCACAATTGAATGTAGATAAAATGAAATAAAACACTTCACAAAATTCTATTAAAGCGCAGCACTTCGGACTGCCACTTACCGATAATAAAAAATAACAAACATGAAAAAGATCTTATGCTATCTATTGGTGCTATGCGCCCCATCCCTTTATGCCCAGGAAAAACTGCCCGTAGTTTACCTACCGGAAAACCTGACGATACATTTTGTCTCGCCTGAGCCAATACAATATGTGGATATTTCCACCAAAGACCTCATTGGCGATCTGCCGCTTAAAAACGTCCTGCGTTTAAAACTGCGTGATTCCCTCAAATCGTTTTTAGGATCGGTAGTTACCGTTGCCGGAGAAAAATTCATTGCACAATACCGTCTGTTACCGGGTTATCCGGGTGTACCTACGGAGATCAATATCGTTCCTGATGACATGCACCCGCTGGACATTTCCGGAATCGGCCTGTCCCAAAATCAACTGAAAGGTTTGGCCCTCAGCCTCCTCGCCAAAACCCCGGATAAACGTATGGAAAAGGTAAAAGCCTTTGGTATTAAAGGACAGCTGAACCATGTATATACGGTTGGTGATTATATTTTTCTGGATATCAGCTATCACAATAAAACAAACCTTAAATATGACATTGCTGATTTCCGGTTCAAAGTGGATGATAAAAAGGTCACCAAAGCGGCCAACAACCAGTCCGTTGAAGTTAAACCGGTGTTCGTGCTGTTAAGCCCGCCGGCATTTGCGAAAAATTACAGGAATATCTTTGTATTTAAAAAGATGTCCTTTCCCGGTAACAAGGTATTACATGCAGAGCTAAGCGAAAAGCAGCTTTCCGGTCGTATCGTTACCCTGAGTATTTCCTACCAGGACATACTGGATGCGGATACGCTCCCAAACTAATCCTATTATCATTATCATGACTGATTCCATAGCCTACGATTACGTAAAGCTTGTGTTGGAAGAAGAATTTTTCAGGGCCTACCTGCGCTTTTCCAACAACGGGATTCTCCACTACGAGCTTACCAATATCCTCGAAGTCTGCGCCCCGCTCATTCAGGGCCTTGACGAGGACGACCGCTTCCTAAAATATGAAGTGATCGGCACCATAGCAAATTATTTACAGGAGGTTTAGTATGGCATTTAATCCGGTAAGGAAGATGGCAGACAATGTTGCGGCCATCCGAATCGCGCTGGACTTTACTGGACAGCAACTCTCCGAAACAGAATTAGAAACGCTGAGGAAATATGCAGGTTTCGGCGGTTTAAAAGCAGTATTGTTTCCCCCCGGGGACATTTGGACCTGGGAGAATTTGGGAGCATCAAAAACCGATCTAAAACTCTACCCACAAGTGATGGAACTGCATGGCCTGTTGCAGGAAAAACTGACATCAAAGGAATATAAGGCTACGATCGATGCCATGAAAAGCAGTTCACAAACTGCCTATTATACACCAGACTATATTCCAAGGGCGATCTATGCTGCCATGAAAGAGGCCCGTATTTTACCAAAACGAATTTATGAGCCAAGTGCCGGGGTCGGTGTATTTATTGATGAGGCCGTAGCAGCGTTTGATGGCCTGCAACAGATCAATGCTGTTGAAAAGGATATTCTCACCGGTAAAATATTGACTGCCTTATGCTCGGTTTCTCAGATACCTGTGGATGTTCAGATCAAAAAACTGGAAGAAACCGCTGCGACAGAAAAAGCGCAATCCGATGTGGTGATCAGCAATATCCCTTTTGGTAAGATCGCGGTTCATGACCCGGCCTATAATAAAAGCGGCATATCATCTAAAGTCCATACCTACTTTTTTGCTAAAGGCCTGGACAAGATCAAAGATGGTGGTATCCTGGCTTATATTGTTACGGATGCTTTTCTGAATAACCCATCCAATGAAACAGCCCGTAAATACCTGTTTACCTCCGCTGACCTGTTAAGCGTAGCCGTGCTGCCTGCCAACCTGATGAAGGAAAATGCGAATGTCGAAGTGGGCATGCATCTCATCCTGGTACAGAAAAACGACATGAAGGAAACCCTCACCGAAGCCGAAAGCCTGCTGATCGATACCATAGAAGTGGAAAATTCATTTGGTAAGTACCATCTGAATGCCTGGTTAGCTGATAAAAATGAATTGGTGTACGCCGACGAAATTATCGAGGGCACCAATGCACGGGGCAAAGCCTCACGGGTCGCCTGGCAAAACGGCGATATGCAGGATATCGTTCCTTCACTTCAGGAGCAGTTGTTGGATGGCTTTGCCAATTTTAACTACGCCAAGTGGGAAGCGATTTCCTTTGACACAAAGGAGACGCAACTTAAACAGTTTACCTTTTTACCGGTACCACAACCTCCAAAAACAGCCGACGAAAAAGGATTGAGTTTTGGCCAGTTAGGTTTGTTTGATGCGCCGGTTCAAACCGATCAGGATAACAAAGCATCAGCTTACCTGGATGATTTGGATAAGCAATTTGTAGATGCCGGTACCGTTCGGCAAATCAGCGTTATCCGCACAACTGCCAAACCCCTGCATGACAGCATTCTACTATTGACCGCGAGCGCCAAATCAAATAACAGGTATGTCTATAAACTATACAGCAACTTATCCGAGATCTCCTTTCCCGGAAAATGGATGACAGGGCTTACCCTTGGACAGGAGTTAGATGCGCTATCTGTTAAACTAAAACAATTTGGCCATGATTACCGCTACGAAGGCGATACCAGCCTGGAACCTGCTTTTAAATTACAACCTGACAAGCCGAAAGCTTTCACAGACCTGAAACCCTTTTATATAAAGGATACCCTGGTCGCCTTTAATGGCAAGCTTGGCCTGATCGGTGAACCTCACAATTTCGAGGCAAAATTCACCGCGCTTGATCCGCAACCCGAATTGCCTTTTTATGAGGATTACCTGACCCTGCGGGATATATACCTGGAACTTTCCGGTTATGAAAATGAGCATGAGATCCAGTTCCCCGAACTGCGCAAATCACTCAATTTTTATTATGAGAATTTCATTGCAAAACACGGTGAACTGAATAAAAATGCCAACCGGAACCGTATCTTAAATGATGCGGCGTTAGGCTTTAAAATGTTGTCTTCCCTTGAAATCCGGGAGGGGGAAAAGTTTGTTCGCTCCGATATCTTTTACGGACCGCTTTTTCAGCAAAAGGAAATGCTGAAAACCGATGATCCTACCGAAGCGCTGGCAAGATGCTTGAACGACACCGGCAGGGTGGATTTAACGCTTATCGGGCAGATCACTGGTTTAACAGACGATGAAATCATTCTGCAGCTGGATAAACAGATCCTGCAAAACCCGGAAACACTGAACTGGGAAACAACAGATAATTACCTTTCCGGTAACGTGGTTCAAAAACTTCAGGCGGCAGAAAAGCTGGCCGGGGAAGACCCGCAAAACCTTCAGTTTGCGAGAAGCCTTGCCGCCATCCGGCGTGTACAGCCGGAAAGAATCCCGTTTGAACGGCTGGATTTCAACCTTGGGGAGCGCTGGGTGCCCATTGATTATTACCAGCGCTTTGCCACCGACCTTTTCAAACTGGATACCAAGATCAATTATCTGGTATCCATAGACGATTATAAGGTAAGCTATGCCAAAAAAGGCAATACGATAACCAATGAAGAGTTTTCGGTCACCCCAAAGGAAAGCAACAAGATCACGGGCCGTACATTACTGGAATACGCGCTGCTCAATACCAATCCTCATTTTACCTACCCGGTAGAACAGTATGGCAAAGTGGTCCGCGTGCCGGATACCGAAGCAATACAAAATGCGCACCGCAAGGTAGATAATATCAGGGCGCGCTACCTGCTTTGGCTGCTGGAACTGCCTAATGAGGATAAGAAGTACTTAGAGAAGTTATACAATGACACCTATAACTGTTATGCGTTGCGCGAATATGACGGAAGCCACCTGACCTTTCCGGGCCTTGATTTTAAAGCTTTAAAGATCTTAGACCTTTATCCCTCGCAACGAAATGCGGCTTGGCGTGTGATTCAAAACAATGGAGGGCTGATCGACCATGAAGTAGGGCTCGGTAAGACTCTGACTATGATCATTGCCGCCATGGAAATGAAAAGGCTGGGGATCGTTCATAAACCAATGATACTGGCTTTAAAGGCTAATGTACAGCAGATCACCGATACGTTCCGGCTGGCTTATCCAAAAGCTAAACTATTGGCACCGGGAGAAAATGATTTTGAGCCGGCAAAGCGTAAACGCATTTTTCACGAGATCAAAAACAACAATTGGGACTGCATTATCTTAACGCATGACCAGTTTGGCAAGATCCCCCAGGACCCGGAGATCCAGCGGCAGATCTTAGAGATCGAACTGGACAACACGGAGCTTGACCTACTGGCGATGCAAAGCGGCGGTGAAGAGATCACCAAAGAGAAGCTAAAAGGTTTAGAGATCAGGAAGGAAAACCTGGAGGCCAAGCTGAAAAGCGTGATCGATGCCATCGAAAACCGAAAGGATACCGGTATCAATTTCCGGGAAATGGCTATCGATCACCTGTTCATTGATGAATCACATAAGTTTAAGAACCTCACGTTTACCACCAGGCATACTAAAGTTGCAGGTTTGGGGAACATGGCAGGCAGTCAGAAAGCGCTTAACATGCTTTTTGCCATTCGTACCTTACAGGACCGCTACGATACGGACCTGTGCGCTACCTTCCTTTCCGGCACACCCATTTCCAACAGTTTGACGGAAATGTATCTCATCTTTAAGTACCTCCGGCCGAGGGAATTGGAAAGGCAGCATATCAGCAATTTTGATGCATGGGCAGCGGTTTATGCCCGCAAAACCGTTGACTTTGAATTTACGGTCACCAACGAAATTCGGGCGAAGGAACGTTTTCGCCATTTTATCAAAGTGCCGGAACTCGCGCTGTTTTATAACCAGATCACCGATTACAAAACAGCTAAACATATTAATCTCGATAAGCCGGAAATTGAGGAAACACTGGTCAATATCAAGCCAACGCCTGATCAGCAGGACTTCATTAAGCGCCTGATGCAATTCGCCAAGACGGGTGATGCCACCTTTATCGGCAGGCGTCCCCTGACCAAAGATGAGGACAAAGGCCGGATGCTCATCGCCACCAACTATGCCAAGAAAATGGCGGTAGATATGCGGTTGGTAAACCCGGATAAATATGGCGACAACCCAGGCAATAAAGTCAATGTTTGCGCGCGGAATGTGGCGGAGATCTATCATGAAAGTACGCCACACAAGGGGACGCAGATCATTTTCAGCGATATCGGTACGCCAAAAACTGATGAGTTTAATGTGTATGATGCGCTGCGGGATAAGCTGATCAATGATTTCAACATCCCGGCTAACCAGATCACCTTTATACACAACTGGGCAACCGATAAACAGCGTAAAGAACTATTTAAAAAAATGAACGCCGGGGAGATCAGGATTCTGATCGGCAGTACCGAAAAAGCCGGAACAGGTTTAAATGTTCAGGAACGTATCGTTGCCATGCACCATTTGGATATCCCCTGGGTGTGACACGAGGTCGCATAAGTGATTGTTTAACAATCAAGATTAAACCTGCTGTTCCGTCAGCAGTAGCCTAACGACACATGCATTAAGAGTAATCTGATGTATGGAGCTGTCGTGACAAAGTAACCCTTTCATCGAAGGATGAAGCAGCTTGAACCGCGAGGGGAAGCGAAAACCATAGTATTAAACGGTTGGGGAGCAAGGCTGAGTGGTATGGTTAACGTAAGTGAACTGTTATTTAAACATCGTAATGTCGACTGAGCCAAAGATACTGATAGGCTCTAACCAAAAGGTAAGCAGTCGGATAACCCTTTCCAAGGTAGGGTTACACGGATTAAGCACTGCCGGTGGATAGACAGAACCTAACCCACTCGTTCGTCACTTATGTGGAACGTGGTAAGCCCGTAATGCTCCTGCTGGCGCAGGAAAGTTGCCCGTAAGGTCAACCGATAGCAGTGCGGGTATAAGAAAGCAGAAAAAGCGAATGCCGTTTTGTAATGAGACGGATAGAGGTTTAAACGTTACCTCACGCGAAAGCGGGCAGACTTCTGTATGGTAATTCATTACAATAAACTTTTAGAACTTTTTCAAAGGAGGAAAGCAAATGAACGTAAATCAAACAGCGTGTGCACCGACCGACCAAAGGTTAGATTGGGAGAGTATTGACTGGACTCAATGTGAACAGGAGGTTAAAAAGCTACAAGCACGTATTGTAAAAGCTCAAAAAGAATGCAGATATGGTAAAGTGAAAGCTTTACAATGGATGCTGACCCATTCGTTTGCTGCTAAAACATTGGCAGTAAAACGGGTAACTACCAATAATGGTAGAAGGACATCGGGAGTAGACAAAGTATTATGGACTACTCCCCAAGCGAAAGCTAAGGCTACTTTGGATTTAAGACGCAGGGATTACAAACCCCAGCCTCTTAAAAGGGTGCATATAGCAAAAAGCAACGGAAAGTTAAGACCGTTGGGCATACCTACTATGAAGGACAGGGCTATGCAGGCATTATACCTGATGGCTCTCGAACCTGTATCGGAAACTTTGGCGGACAGCCATTCTTATGGCTTCCGTAAGGAAAGAAGCACGGCTGATGCCATTTCACAATGTCACAACGTGTTATGCAAAGGTTATTCTCCTACATGGATTTTGGAAGGCGACATTAAAGGCTGCTTTGACCACATTAGTCATGAATGGCTTATCAACCATATCCCTATGGATAAGTTGATGCTAAAGAAATGGCTTAAAAGTGGTTTTATATTCGACAAACAGCTTTTCCTAACCGAAGAAGGTACCCCACAAGGCGGGATCATCTCACCGACTTTAGCAAATATGACCTCAGACGGTCTGCAAAAAGTACTTGCGGACAGGTACAAAAGAAGGACTATTAATGGAGTTCAGGTATCGCCAATGGTTAACCTTATCCGGTACGCAGATGATTTTATCATCACAAGTGCCAATAAGGAAACATTGGAACTGGAAATCAAGCCGTTACTGATCGATTTTCTAACTGAAAGAGGTTTACAGCTTTCAGAAGAAAAAACAAAGATCACCAATATTGAAGATGGTTTCGATTTCTTAGGTTTCAACATTAGGCAATACAAAGATGAAGTTCTGACTAAACCTGCAAAGGATAAAGTGCAGAAATTCCTCGAAAAAATCAGAACTATCATTGATGCCAACAAGGCCTGTAAGCAGGAATCATTAATCAGATTGTTAAACCCTGTCATCACAGGTTGGGCAAACTATTACAAAAATGGTGCTGCAACCGATGTATTCAAGAGAGCCGACCATCAGATATTCCTTAAACTGTGGCAATGGGCTAAACGCAGACACCCTAAGAAGGGTAAAACGTGGATAGTCGATAAATACTTCCACAGGGTAGGAAACAAGGGCTGGCAATTCGTTGCCTTCTTTGATAAGAAAGGTGGTACAGATAAAATAAAACTGAAGAAACTGGCGGACACCAAGTATGCCAGGTATCTGAAAGTTAAGGCGGATGCAAACCCATTCGATAGCGAATGGAACCTTTATTTCGACAAGCGTGATACGCACAAAATGTTGGAAACACTTAAAGGTAGAAATGCATTACTGCACATCTGGAAAAAGCAAAATCGCAAATGTCCGATCTGTGGCGATGCCATTGACAAGGATACGTCATGGAACGTAACAGAACATCTCGTAGAAGCGAAAATCATAAGAAAGCTTGTACATGACAGATGCCACAGATCAATCAGACACCAAAAAATGGGAAATTATGAGCTGGTTTCTTAACAGAAATTTTGAATTACTTGAGCCGTATGAGGGGAAACTCTCACGTACGGTTCTTAGAGGAGAAGATAGTCGTAAGATTATTGACTTACTCGATAAACCTTCTGAACTGGAACAGCGTGATGGGCGTGGTGCGCGGCAAGGTAACTGGTTGGCCAAACAGTTTTATGGCAACAAGGTCAGGAACTTCATTTATGCGGTAGAGCAATCATTGGACAATTATAAATTCAATCTGCTGAAGAACAAACAGATCTTCATCAGTCAGATGAAGAACAATGAATTATCCGTGCGTACCCTGGATGAAGGGGCGATGGATGAACAAAGCGGCATGAGTTTCTCTGAGTATATCGCCATTTTATCAGGGGATACTTCTTTGTTGGAAAAGACACGCCTTGAAAAAAAAGTTGCCGAACTGGAAGGTTATAAAGGCGCTCACTTTAAGGAAGTTGCCCGCAGCCGCTACCTGTTGGAAGACCTGGAAAAGAAAAGCCGGGAAACCCAATCTACTTTGGAGCTGGTTCGCAAGGATGAGGTGAATTACAAAAAGGTCCTGAAACTGGATGAGGACGGCACCAAGCAGAACCCGCTTAAATTAAAAGATACCGAATTGGCAGATACCGTTGCAATTGGTAATCACCTGATCAGTTTATATAAAAACTGGTCGCCCGCCGATTATAGCCAGCCTGATCTTCATTTAGGTGAATTGTATGGGTTTGAACTTTATATCAGGCGTAAGCTGCAAACAATCGAGGATGGATTTACCAGTCGGATCACCCATGTAACCTCGCTATACGCTGAAAGCCGGTCAACCGGTATTAAGTATATGCAAAATGGCGGCGCGCCCAATATTGACAATCCTAAGCACGCGGCAAGGTATTTTTTGGATGCGATCAACAGGGTTGTTGGCATGGCGGAGCGGTACGAAAAGGAACTGGATGGCATCAACAAACAGATACCGGAAATTCGTGAGTTGTCGCTGAGGCCCTTTGACCAGGAGTATGAACTGGCATCCTTAAAAAAGGAAGTGGAAAAACTGGATTTGGAGATCAATCAAAAAATAGCCGAAAGGGAAAAGCAGGCACAGGCAGATCAAATGACAATTGAAGATGTCGATGATTCGATTGAGCTGGTTCCTGCTGGTATTAAACGTTAAAAATCTTAAATCTAAACTATGGAACAGATCAGTATCTATACCAGGCCAAGGCCGGTAATCCAATTGGGCGAAACATGGTTTTTCGTTGATGCGCAGTGGCAATATCTGATTGAGGTTGAAAATCCCGAAAACAAGATCGATATGGGGGAAGCACGCTCTTTTAAAGATCACATCGAAATATGGTATGACCCTTTGATCAGGAATTGTTATAATGGCCCATTTGCGGAGACACCTCCCGAACACATTCACATTTACTGGTTTCACTCCTTTAGCGCTTTAGACCCTGCGGGTGAGGCTGCAAAGCTTGATGAACTCAATCCGCAATGGCGGGTGAAATCTGACATCAAGCTGCCATTGGCTGAAATAGCAGGCAGATACTTCTTTGTCGATAAAAACTATAGTTGCTTTTATGAAGTAAATAACTGCTGGAACTCAATTAGTTTTAAGGAGATCACTTGCCGTAAAAAAGCCAAAGGCTTCTTTATCAATCTAAATTACCATAATACCGCGTTTCCACATGAGATCGCTGCTGCATCAAAAGCACCGATATGGCCGGAGCATATCGTTTTTGCTCCGATCAACGGCGGCACTAAAGTGCATAAAATTATATACGGGTACTTAAAGCGTAAGCATATGCAGCGCTAACCCCAATTGATAGAGCGATCTCTATAAGCCATCCGCATAAGCCGATGGCTTTCTTTATTTGATAACATTCCTGATATGGAAGAACGGCGAAGCCCTCCTTCCATGCCATTAAAAAACACATTATATTATGGAAGAAACCAGAGAGCAGCAAAAACTCCATGGGTTTCTGCAATGCGCCATCTATATATCCATAGGTTTAGAAGCTGCTATTTTTATTTACCATGACGCCCCTTTCTGGGGCATTTTTTTTACCCCACTGGATAAGCTTAGCCACCTGGTCATTTACTCTGCCCAGGTTTATAGTAAGCTGACCACGTTTGGCCTTATCTGCCTGGTCAGCATCGGTACGCTGGCAAAAAAGAAAACAGACCTCGACCCTAAAAAGCATATCATCTATCCGCTTGCTATCGGTCTGTTTTTATTCTTCGGCAGCCTTGTATTTGCGGGGCGTGCCTCCCCGGTAGCATTTGCCTATACCAGCTGGTATAACCTGCTTTACCTGGTCTGCTCTTTTACCGGGGCGCTCATGGTGAGCCTGTCTATGGACAACATCTCCAAGTTCATCAAATCAGGCCTGGGCAAGGACAAATGGAATACGGAGGCGGAAAGCTTCATGCAGCCGGTCAAGCGGGTGGATACACCTTATTCGGTCAATATCCCCATGCTTTTCTATTACAAGGGAAAGGTGCGAAACGGCTGGATCAATATCTGCAATGTTTTTCGCGGGACGATGGTGATCGGTACACCCGGTTCGGGTAAATCGTTTAGTATAGTCAATCCTTTTATCCGTCAGCTGATTGCCAAAGAATTTGCGGTCTGTCTCTACGATTTCAAGTTCCCTGACCTCGGCCATATCGCCTATTACCATTACCTGCTGGCCAAGCAGAACGGGAAATTAAAAGGCTTCGCCTTTCATGTCATCAACCTAAACGATATTGAAAGAAGTCGCAGGATCAACCCCTGGAGGGCAGATTATATCAAGTCATTGGCCGATGCAGCGGAAACTGCCGAAGCTTTGGTAGAGGCATTAAAAAAAGGCGACCGTTCCGGTGGCAGCGACCAGTTCTTCACGCAATCTGCTATTAACTTCCTGGCATCCTGTGTTTATTTCATGAGCAAATATAAAGGCGGCATCTATTCCAGCTTTCCTCATGTACTGGCCTTGTTGAACCGCTCTTACGAGGAAATATTTAATGCATTGACTTCCGAACCGGAACTTCGTTCGCTGCTATCGCCCTTCATGACTGCTTATAACGCTAAAGCGTTTGATCAGTTAGAGGGACAGATCGGTACACTGAAGATATTTATCAGCCGGTTGGCTACAAAGGAAACGTACTGGGTATTCTCCGGCAATGATTTTGATTTGAAAATTTCAGACAAGGAAAATCCCGGAATGCTGGTGCTGGCAAACGATCCGAATACCCAAAATATTAATTCGGCCTGTTATTCCATCATCATCAACCGCCTGACCAAGCTGATCAATACCAAAGGCAATTTGCCTTCTGCACTGATCGTGGATGAGGTACCCACCTTATTTGTTCACCGGGTGGAAAATCTAATAGCAACTGCCAGGTCGAATAAGGTAGCCGTTTTGATGGGATTACAGGAGTTGCCACAGTTCAACCAGCAATACGGAAAAGATACCGCAGCCACCATCACCGCCGTAGTGGGTACTGTGCTTTCCGGCTCCGTTAGGAATAAGGATACTTTGGAATGGTTGGAGCGCCTCTTTGGTAAATCCAAACAGATCGGTGAAGGCCTGTCCATCGACCGCAATAAAACCTCGACTTCCCTGAATGAAAAACTGGAAGCCCTTATTCCGGCAGGGAAGATCGCATCGCTCAATTCCGGCGAGATGGTTGGCGTCATCGCCTCCGATGTACAGGAAAAGTTTACCGGGCAATTTGAAACGTCCGCGATCAACTGCCGGATCAATCTCGATATGGAAGCCATCAAGCGGGAAGAAAAAGGCTATAAGCCTTTGCCGTCCTTTTATGATTTCGGCGGCAAGCTGGATGAAAAACTCCGGCAGAACTTTAACCATATCAGCCAGGAAATACAGGAAATGGTATTGGCCTTTAAGCCGCCAACCCCCACAGTACCAGTTAAAGCCACCATGAAGAAATGAAAGAAGAAACAAACGAAATACAGTTACCTCATTATTTGCTGGTACACCCTGATTTGAAAGATGACCCGGTAAATAAACAGAACGAGATCGGTTTTATTACGGCTGCGATCCTGAACACCGATGAATTTTATGTGGGTTTTGATGATCACCAGGTTGGCTTCTACGGCGCTGATGCGCTGCTCACCTTCAAATATCCGGGCGATATCTATGATTTCCTGCATGAAAATGCGCTGACCTTATCCGTTGATGATTTTAAAGACCTCAAAAACATCGCGCTTTTACTGGATCATGGAACTGAAAAACATATCCGCACGGCGATGGAGCTGGTTAAAAAGAACGGTAACATTCACGATGCGGTAACCATTGGTTTAGACCGCTTTCTTGGAATAGATCAAACCAGGGGTTTGAAAAGATAGGGCCTTGCAGGCCAAATTCCTTCAATACAAACAAACATCTAAAGCAAAAAACATGAAACAGGAAGAAACCATAGGCTTAATGGTCATGGTCAGCCCCGTCCTCTGGACCTCTGACCATTGTGGCAAAATCGGCCTCATTGAATTTACAGACTTTGAGGCTGATAAAATAGGCGTAGCATTCGAGGGCGAGGAAGTAGATTCCTTCAGCGCAAAAACACTGTTTGTCCTGAAAACCACCGAAGAGTTAAAGGAATTGGCAGAAAAATTCAAGTCCGTGCAATGGCCGCCTGTAGCCCAAAATCTCCAAACACTGGGTTTGCTGCAGGCATCCGAATCGCCCGATCAGCTGACGAAAGCCTATATACTTATACAGGATGATCCGGAACTCCATCGTGAGGCGACCATCAGGCTGAACGAGGTCCTGGACTTAACGCCAACCCGAAAAATTGGCAGGTAAACATTAAACAATAATTATCATGGAAAATCAAACCTTAGCCGGTACACTCGTTTTGGTGCAGCCGGATTTAGAAATTGACCGGGAAGCAAAACGGGGCCAGATCGGCGTGTTAACCTATGCCAGGTCTGAAACAGAAAATTATGTACGGTTTCCTGCGGGCGGGGAAGCATTTTACCCTGCTGCGCAGGTCATGATGCTAAAAGATAAACAGGAGATCTTCAATGACCTGACCAGCAACGGCTCGTCCATGCCACTCGATGACTTTAAGGCTATGTACAAGATCATGCTGTTGCAGGACAGGGGCACTTCCCAGGCTTTATACTCCGCATTAGCTATCGCTAACGATCATCCCGGTTTGCAGGAAAAAGTGTTGGATTCTATCAGCCCTGCTCAAAAACAGGAATTGGCGAAATCTTACAGCCGATGAAACTGCTGATCAGCTTTTGCCTGGTCTGCCTGCCCCTTAAACATCTAAAAATAAATTCTGAATACGGTTACCGTATCCATCCGCTTACCGGCAAATACGCCATGCATTCGGGTGTCGATCTAAAAGCCCGCCATGATACGGTTTATGCGATCCTTAGTGGACTGGTCAAAACAACCGGCTATGATAATGGCCTGGGCATCAACGTTCGGCTCGCCCATGGCGATGTCGAATCCATATACGGCCACCTCAGTCAAATTTTTGTAATACCCACCGATAGCGTAACCGCCGGTGAGCCTATTGGCATCACTGGAGCTACCGGACACGTGACCGGCGAGCATTTACACTTCAGTATTTGCTACAGGCATCAATACATCAATCCAATTAAACTTTTATACAAACTGCTAAAAAAACAAGAAAATGAGCAAAACTTTCAAAGCACTGCCGATCCAGCTTTCAGACAAGCTGATCGCTGAAATTAAGGATGGTAATTCCCTTTTTCAAAAACCGGTAAAAGAAAATGGCATGCCTGCCTTTGTAAAACCGATCAATCCCACAACCGGTAAAGGCTACAGCGCCATGAATGCGCTGATCCTCGGGATGCAGCGCCATGACGACCCGCGGTGGATGTCGGCAGATGCGGCACGTTATGCGGGTAACTGGGTGAAAAAAGAAGAAAAAGGCACACTGATCGAATTTCCAAAGACCAGCGACATCCAAGCCATCCGTACCGCTGAAGGCAAACCAATTAAGGATGATGCGGGTGTTACGCAAACCAAAACCGTGGAATTCGATAAACCGCAGCGTGGTCAGGCTTTCCTTTTCAATGGAAGCCAGTTAAAGGATATGCAGCCCCTGGAGGAATTTTTGGCCAAACAAGATGAGGGCCAAACGCTATCCCCTGTTGAAAGGGCCAATAAACTGATCGAAGACAGCAAAGCGGTGATCATCCACGGCGGGCAGGAAGCTTATTACGATAAGCAACGGGATGCCATCATTATGCCTGAACCGGAACATTTTGAGAACGAAACCAAATACCTGCAGGCGGCCATACATCAGCTGGCGCATTGGACAGGCCACGAGGACCGTTTGAAACGCCCGATGGAAGGCAAATTTGGTTCGCTGGATTATGCCCGCGAGGAAATGCGGGCTGCCATTGCCGGAATCCTTATCGGTGGCGAACTTAAGATCGGCCATAACTTCGGACAGCAGGCTGCGTATATGAGCACCTTTGCCAAGATCTTAAAGGATGAGCCTTTTGAAATTGCCAAAGCTGCCAGGGACGCGCAAAAGATCGCCAATCTGCTATTGGGGGTTTCACAAAAGCGGGAACAAAAACAAGGTGCTGAACCAGTAGGTTTTAAACAGGGCGATGAGATCGCATACATGGACACCACCTATAAAGTTTTGGAAACCTATAAAACCAAAAGCATCAAAGTGGAAGATGCCGCTGGTGCCCGCAAGGTATTAAAACCGGATTATGGCCTTTACAAATCCCTGTTAGAGGCTAAAACCAACCCGCGTGAACCAGAAATGGTACTGGAGGAAGAACAGGGCCAGTCCGAGGAGCAAGGTCAGCAACATAAAATAGGCCGTTAGTATGAACCCGATCATGTTTCAAGAAAATGATCTCCCGGTCAAGGACCTGGAGACTATCGGGCTGGCTTCTGGCGGGCAGCTCCTGTTAAACGTCGATGACCTGAAAGCACTGCTTTCAGGTCGCCGAACAGGCCTAATGGAATTACATGACCTGGAAGCCGAAAATGTCAAGATCAAATCCATCAACGCCAAGATATCACTGAAACCAAATGAAAAGGGACAGCTTGACCTCCTGATCCACCCGATTTACCGTGACGCGGAAATTCCCGACCTGCTGACCAATAATGAAGCCCTGCAATTACAAAAGGGTGAAGTTGGCAGCGTGCTGCGGATCGCGCTCGATAACCATGGCAATAAAAAGGAAATGTTGGTAGAATACGATCCGGAAACCAAGGAGTTTATCGTTTCTGACACAGAGAAGATCCTGGCACCTGATATGGTTAATAACGAATTCCTGACCCAGGCTCAAAAAGAACAATACCGGAAGGGCAAGGAAGTGCAGGTCGCTGATGGCACCCGCTTCAGCTATTCGGCAACGGATAAGCACGGCATTCGTTCCAATAAACTGGCCCTGGTGGCATCTATTCTGATGGACGGTGGTTTATCCTATATGGTGTTTAAAGGGCTGAATGCCCTGTTCAATAAGAAACGTGATCCGGCAGCAGCTGCGAAATTGAGCCCCGGTTATTACCAGGCCATCAAGGATATCGAGAACCAGCATGGGTTCAAACCGCACGAGTTTGAGCGTTCGCAATCCCGAAAAGGACGATAATAACTATGAATCCCCTTTTAACAGGGCTTGGCATTTCTTTGGAGATTCAAATCTTTTTTGGGGCAGCAACTGAACTAACCTTTAGCTATGGCGATCAGTTTGAACGCTATGGTTCTGGCTATCATATCGTGCCCTCCACACAAAACCTTTGGGTGGCCGGGCTGCCTAATGCAACACATCTGATCATTACGTATTCAGTGATGGAAGCGATGGCGTTTATCACGCTTAACCGCCATCGTTTTCCACGGCTGGAGCAGCTGGCATTTGTAGCTATCGGCAACAGGCTGCATTTAGAACAGGGAGACTGGATCAGACAGAATTATCCCGGACGCAAAGTTACCCTGGTTTTTGGCAAAGATATGATCGGAAATATTACCGATATCAAATTGGCTGCTGCCATCAAAGGTATATCGCTCAGGATAATATCTAAAGATAACGAGATCCATATTTACAGTGATAAGTATCTGCAGATTTTTACGCAGGAGCAAATTTCCCTTCATGCCTTCCAGGAATCCTTTGGCGTACGTCCCCGTTTCCGAACCGCCAAGCCGGCTCGATCATTAACCTTTTTAGAACAATTACAATATGACTCAGAACGATGATATTTTATTGAGGCCGGCTATGCTGTTCGCCTTTTTCAAAGCATTCCCGCTTATCCTGTTAGCGCTGACGTTTCTGATGCTGGCCTGGTACCTCTCTCCTTATTTTATACTGTTTAGCCTTGCAGTATGCGGGGTGGCCTGGTACCGGCTGCTATACATCCGTAGTTATAAATATCTGGTTAGTGCAGAATACATCCTGATCACAAAGGGGATATTCTTTAAACGCATTGACCAGGTGGAAATGTTTAGGGTGAAAGATTACATTATTACCCAGCCATTTATGTTGCAAATATGCAAACTGATGTACCTCACCTTAAAAAGTACAGATGAAGAAAATAAGGTTATCCGCTTTGAGGGTATTCCTGAATCCGGCATCCTTGATACCATTCGTGATAGGGTTTTGAACGCCCGTAAAAACAATAATATTTACGAATTAAATTAACTAAGCACTTGGAAATTACTAATTTAATTAGTAATTTTAATTAATTGATTTAACGCCATGAAAGCCATCATACGTAACATTTTATTAGCCTGTATTATTTCCATGTTTGCCTTTTTTGGCGCTGTTGGAAGGATGCATACTAAGGCTGAAATGACTGAAGCTCAAAGGGCGGAGGCAAGGAAGGAAACATTAACCTGTTTAGCTGTTGCTTTCATAGCTTGCGGTGCCTGTGCTTGGAGGTGTAATGTTCTTTATAAAAGAATGAATGAAGAACGGGAGTACCAGCGCAGGTTCAATGAATACATGCGCAACTCGGCCTTTAACAGGCATTATTGAAAACCCGTCGATTAGTTTAATTTTTTATTAATTTGCAAAATCAAAATACCGGCGATCTGCCGGTTAATTGTGATAAGGTTTCCTCTAAAAATAAAGCCACATGGAAATAAGATTATATCTTAAATAAGAAAAGGGTATAATCTTATTTAAGTAATTGCTTAAATACTTATATTTGTATTTTAATTCAATTATGAGTATATGTAGCCGAATATTTGCAGATGCAGCGCAGATTAATATCTGCAAAGAATCACTTCAAATAAAGCAACCTATTTTCACTGAGCTTGCTCAAGTCTTGTCGCTATCAGGTAATGAGGTTCGACTAAAAATACTTTTCCTGTTACAACAGGAAAATGAGCTTTGCCCTTGCGACCTGAGTGACATATTGGGTATGACTATTCCTGCCATATCCCAGCATCTTCGCAAACTTAAGGATGGCAATATTATAAAATTCCGTAAAAGCGGCCAGACCATTTTCTACTCGCTTTGCAATACAAGTCAATTGCTGCCTTTGTTTAATCTATTGCAAACTCCTTTAACAACAGAATCAATATGATTACCACTAATACAAATAAAAGTTGGATACCAGGTTTACTTGCTGCTTTAGCAGCATCGTTGTGCTGTATTACGCCGATGGTTGCTCTATTAGGAGGCGTTAGCGGTTTAGCTTCATCTTTTTCATGGATTGAACCCGCAAGACCTTACCTAATTGGTTTTACGGTTCTCGTCTTCGCATTTGCATGGTATCGGCAGTATAACTCAAAAGCGCAAACTAATGATTGTTGTGATGTGAAACCCGTTTCCTTTTGGCAATCAAAAAAGTTTTTACTGATTGTTACTGTGTTATCCGCCATATTGATAGCCTTCCCTTACTATTCATCAGTCTTGTATGGTGCACCAAAACAATCTTCTGCACTAACCATTCAACAAAGCGATTTGAAATGGGTGCAACTGACCGTTAGAGGCATGGGATGTGCTGACTGTACCAAACATATCGATGGGGTATTATCCAAAGTTCCGGGTGTAGTTAAAGTGTCTACCTCCTTTGAGAAAGCGCAGACTTCGGTTAATTACGATCCTAAAAAAACATCAGCAGACAGCCTGAAAAACAAAGTTGCCCAAATAGGTTATCAGGTTACCGCTGTTAAATAAACTCAAAGAAATACCATGGTCAAAGAAATTCAGTTACAATCTGTGCTAACCTGTCCGAAATGCGGTCATAAAAAGGAAGAAACAATGCCTACAGATTCCTGCCAGTACTTTTATGAATGTGAAATGTGTCACTCAAACTTAAAACCACTTGCTGGTGACTGCTGTGTATTTTGCAGTTATGGAACGGTAAAATGTCCCCCTATACAACAAGGTACTTCATGCTGTCGCTAACTATATGCTGCATTCTATAAAACTAAATCCCAAACAGGATCATAGTATAAAAATAAGTTTCCTCTTCGTTCTCATGGAACAAGCCTGGGCGCTATCTACAGTTTGGCAGCTTAGGTTTCAGACTTTTTAATCTATTACCTTTTCCGTCCTTTTAGTTCGTTAAATTTCATTGGTGTTTGGCCATGATAGATGGGCCTTATGATATAAAGCCGCTTTAGCTTGCTTTAATACCGAAACACATGAACTTTACATGCCACCGGATGATTTAATGGAATTGCCGGAAGATGTCGTGGTTCTTGAAATACCAAATGAACTACATCTCGATCCTGTTGACTGATTGAAAATAATATACTCCACCAGCAACAATCGAGCGATGAAACTCGATCAAAACGTAGTCGGTAAAAACTTCTAAAACCTCAAACTCCATTGAGGCAATAAACGCAAGTTCATTGCGGGTGATCCTGTAAATCAGGAGCACCTCTATAAATTTTATTATTAAATTATTATGGGAATACAGGTATTAACGGCTGACGACTTGGAGAAATTCCGGGTGCAGCTAATGACCGATATTGAAAACCTACTTAACACCAAACATCCAAAAAAATGGCTTAAAACCCATGAAGTAATGGAGCTGCTGGGTATTTCTGAAGTTACCCTTCAACATTTGCGCAACCGAGGTCAAATCCCCTTTAGGAAATTAGGAGGCACTTGCCTCTATAGTGCCGAGGAAATTGATGACTACTTAACTAAATCAAAATATACTAAGTTATAGGCGTATAATCTGCAATATTCAGAAAAGTAAGTAAAGGCAAATCGGCTGATTTTTTTGATATCTTTACTTTATAACCTTATTGATTATAAATGACGAGAATTGGTGATTACTTCAACTTATTGAGCGATATACAGGTGAGCGATTACCGAATATCATTTTTGCCTAAATTTCCGAATGAAGCTCAGGAATTAGTTTTAGAACATGAGCGGAACGCCTCCCTAAAAATGCAATTGCAGGAAATTGAAAAGGAATTGCATCAGCCCACAATAGAAGGTGAACTGATTAGATCAGGATTCATTTATATTTCGAATGGTTTACTTAATAGTTTTAACAATATCAGCAAATGGGGAGGGTATTTTCCTGATCTCGGACAAGGAATGGTCATTCGCGGATACTTGTTTGGCAAGATATTAAATGATTACAGTACCGCGCTAAAGTCTGAAGGCAATTACTTTCCTATTGCCAATATCTATATGTCTACTGTTTCGTGGAATGCTTCACTGCTTGAGGAAGTCATCATTAATATATTTAATAAGCTAAATGATAGCAGTTTTCAATCAAAAATGGATGCTATTAATTTTTATGATCAGTTCCGGGAATCGATGCTCATTATAATTCAGGGTCTTAAGGAGGATGGCGTCATATGAACCCTTATCAGAAAGGTGCTGCGTGGAGAATCTGGGATCTTCAGATTCAAACTATTCTTGACGATGGCTACAAATCACTAGCAACCTATTATGAGCCACTTAAAGGACTTGATGCCGAAAAATGGGGGAGCTTCGTTAGCAGGGTTGGTGGTGAAAGCAATGCTTTATTGTATGATAGTAAAGCCTATTTTGGTAACGACACAATTCCTAAAAATGAACGTTGCGTAAATCATGTCAGCACATTCTTTGCCTTTCTTGAAATTTATAAACCACATCTTGGCTTAATTGGTATTACAGATCACAATTATCATGACGAAATGTTGTTGGATGAATTCGCTTCAAAAGCGAAAAATGCAACATGTCAGGTATTGTGTGGTGTTGAAATTAATGTTAGCGGTATTCATATGCTGGTTTATTTCGCCGCGCCTCCATATAGTAAAACAACCTTTTCAGAAGGTGTGAAGACGTTCCTTTCAAAAATTGGAGTAGATGCACCCAAAACAGGTAATGTTTTAAATGTTTGTAATAAAGCACCACAGGATGTTATAAAGGAAATACAAGTCTCCGATGGTATCTTCATTTATCCACATTGCAATTCAGACAATGGGCTTTTTCAGGAGCGCCCGAGAACAGATAGGACTTTGTTATCTAATATCTTCAATCATTTGCCTGCCATTGTCCTGCAAAGTAACAATAAGGAAAGTATAGAAAAAGTAGCTAATTATATTGCCACCAATCCCTCCCTATTTAAATCTAAAGCCATTTTTACTACGGCCTCTGACGCCAGATGTCTCAATGAATATGGTAAAGCAGATAAAGATGGCAACTATCAATGGATCAAAGCAGACCCTACTTTTAACGGCTTCAAACAGATTTTATATGAGCCTACGTCGAGAGTACGTATTGAAAAAGAGCGGCCGGAAGATAAACAGGATTACTTGGTAATTGACAACGTTAGATTTATTGGTAAGGCAACCGACATAACTTTTCCCCAAGCTAAGATTGAGGTTAACGATAAACTGAACGCTATTATTGGAGGTAAGTCGTCTGGAAAATCCATCTTACTTTATTATATCGCTAAAACGATTGACTCTAAACAGGTTAGTCATAAAATTGCGGATTCTAAATTGGATCTGGCCTATGATTTTGAAAAAGAACCGGAATTTGATTTTGAGGTAAAGTGGAAAGATGGAGAAACCTTTACACTAAAAAATAACACACAGGAAAAGTCTCGCCAGATCACCTACGTACCGCAGATGTATATCAATTACCTGGCTGAGAAAGGCGGCCAATCTGAGCTTCGGAAATTGATTCAGGAAATCCTGGAGCAAAAACCCGAATTTAAGGTGCTCTATGACGCTCAAGTAGTAATTGTAACTGAAAACAAAGTAAAGTTGACGGCGGCGATTGAAACTTATTTTCAGATTAGGGAACAGTTAAAAGCAAACGCAGCGAGTATCCGCTCTAAGGGGGACAAAAAAGCAAGGGAAGAAAATATTAGGCAAAAAATTGAAGAAATTGACGCGCTTCGCAAAAGCTCGGGGTTTACGCCAGAGGAGGAAACGAGATATCAGGAACTAAGGACTTTGCAAAGCATTTATTCTTCCCGTTTTACAAACCTCACCGGCTTTAAACAAACGTATGAAAGTGATTATGTAAACCATCTAACAACATTAAAAACTAATATTGGACCATCTTTAAATAATATTCATATTAACACGGTTGCTAAATTTCTCAGAGTAAGTTTCCTTGGTGAATTCATCAGCAAAGAGATTTTAAGTGATAATAAGCGCATCAATGACCTATTAGATGAATTGATTGCCAAGGCAAGGCGAAGAATAGAAAAGGTAGATGATCTTTTGGTTCTAAACGATGAGAGGCTGGCCTACTTTAGGGGTTTGATATCTCCCTATCTTCAAAGAATTAAAAACCAGGAGAAACTTGATGAGCTCAATGAGGTAATAAGCCAGGAGCAACTTGTGTTGGATGAAATTGCGGGTTTTGAGACGACAAGAAGCACTTTATTGGATAGCCAGGTAACGGCAAAAAAAGATTTTTTAAAGGCATACGAAAATATCTTTGAATCTTATAAAGCTATTGCCGATACCGTAAATTCCAACCCTGATTTTAGTAATATAAGCATTGAAAAAGGCATTATCCTATCATCAAAAGTCGTTTTCAATATTTCAAAATTCCGTGAAAATATTATTAGTCTAATTAATAGCCAGGGCTATTTAAGTAGTAAGATTGGTACTTTCATTAATGGCGACAATAACTTTATCTATGATGAAGCAACCCATCTTCAAAGCATAGAGTTGTTTTTTGAAAAAATATTAAATTATGAGTCAAGCGGTATCAAATTTAATGCAGGAGGTGACGTACCGACAGTTGCCAAAAAATTATTTCAGGACTTTTTTATAGTCAAATATGAATTGTCTCAAAATCAAGAAAGCATCCTTAAAATGTCTCCCGGGAAAAAGGGAATGATTTTGCTCTTTTTAATTTTGCATCTTAGTAATGCCGCTTATCCGATTTTAATTGATCAGCCAGAAGATAACTTGGATAACCGTACGGTTTACAAGGAATTAAAAGAGTTCATAAAAGAAAAAAAGATAACACGACAGATCATTATTGTTACCCATAACGCGAATTTGGTGGTACCTACCGACGCTGAAAATATTATAATAGCAAATCAGAATGGTCAGGATAACAGTAAGGACAATGAAAAATATCGATTTGAATATATAACGGGCTCTCTGGAGAATTCATTTGAAAATACCTCAGCAATTGGTATACTAAATCAAATGGGAGTTAAAGAGCACGTATGTGATATCTTGGAAGGAGGTAGTGATGCGTTCATGGAAAGAGAATTGAAGTACAATTTAAAGGAATGATTTATATGTGCTAACATAAAAATATCAAGTTGTGATTATTCTATTTCAGGCTGCTTTTTTGCTTAACAATTAGAGCTGAATTTATTGCATTAGTAATAATACTGTCTTCAATATCGTCAAGATAAGTCCTCGTTTGCTTTTCAGTTTCATGCCCCATAGCTTCCTGTATTATTTTTATATCGACATCAGCTTCATTTAAGTGGCTAGCAAAGCCATGACGAAGCGCATTTGATGTGAATTTTTTGTGCCAGCCAATTGCTGAAGCCATCGCTTTTGAATCTTCATTAAAATCTTTTAATGCAGAATCAATTCTGGCATCAATTTTTTTCGAGGTATCATGTTCCTTCAAAATAAATGGGAATACATAACCGGCATCTGATTGATTTGGCAGTTTTTTAAAAATTTCAAGAATCTCCAACGCGACAGGATGAAGTTCAAAATCATAATGTCTTTTATTTTTTGTCCGTTTGTATGTCAAGCCATTGTTTTGAATATCATCCCACTTTAGCCTCACTATATCGTTAAAGTTCATTCCACGAGCATAATACATAAATTGCATTATCAAATGAGATTTGTAGATCCGGGTTTCCTTGGCAGGTTTTAAATTCAGGAGTCTTTGCCAATAATCAGCTTTGATAGACCTTTTCTTGGTCCTTATTTTCTTGTATGCCTTGAACTTAATATATTGCTTAGGATGATGGTCTTTTGTACAAAGCCCGTCAAGAATGGCAAGATTCCAAATTCTATAATATGTCCTTAAATAGTTACTGATTGTTGACTCTGCTTTACCGGTTAATTGTTTCTCATAAGCTTCATGGTCGGCCTTAGTAAATGCAAGAAACATCTTATCCTTTTCCTTCAACAACTTTTTTAAAGTAAGATTAAAATTATAAAAAACATCCGCATAGCCATGATTATCAACTCCCCGATAATTATCCTCTATCATTTTCGTATAAGCCATAATCTTATTTGGCTTATCTGCTACCGCAATTATTCTCTCCTTGCTGTTAAGGGTTGTTTTGATTTCTATAGGAGTGATATTCCGTCCTCCTTTCTCCGCAAGCTTCATTTCAAAGCCGATGTCTTCCAACATTACGTCAATTCTCGCGGCTAATTCTTTATATCTAGGGTGACTGGTCAATGGATAAGCTTTTTCGCTATCCCAGTTCTCGACAGACGAACTAAAGCCGGTTGCCATATAAGTCCGCACTCTGTTGTGGGTCATTTTGATTCTAACCTCATGCTCACCTGCAATTTGATTCTTATCATTTTCCTGAATTTCTTTATAAATCCAAAGAAATGGTGTTATGCCTATTTTCATTTTATTATTTTACTTTTGCCCGGGTAACACTCAGGTAACACAAAAGTACTTAAATGCTCTTATAAAAACAAGAACTAAAACAAGAAAATTCAACATAATATACTGTTAATTAAGTAGTTGGATGAAATTCATAACTATCGATAATTTCTAAAATCACTGATGGCATGCAAGAGGTCATCGGTTCGACTCCGATATTCTCCACTCTTTTCGCAAAATCCGCCGAATTTCGCATGAAATCGGCGGATTTTCTTTTTCACGTACAGTCTTTAATTGTAATGCTGCCATTATGTACGTGTAAATTCAGAAATTATCGAATAATTTTATACCAAAAATTTAAGTATTGCTAAAGAGGTAGAACGAGATTCACTTTATAGTGCAATTTCGCTGAGTGTGCCCATTCCTCATATAAGTTTCGTAGTTCACCACGGATCTTTGAGAATTACAACCGTTTTTAAAGCAATACTTGGAGGGATAAATATGGGGTTTTTAGTTCCCATATTTGCAAGCTTAAATCATTTATTGTGTATCTTTTATGCTATGACACAGGTAGATTTGAAACTAAAAACTTTACGGGTTAATTTAAGAAAATATGGTAAAATCATAGCTAAGGATGTTGCTTATAGATACCACCCAGCAACTGAACCTAAGGAAGAAATATGCGTTTTCTGCAGTTCTACATCAAATATAACAAAGGAACATGTTCTACCAAAATGGTTAATCGAAACAGAATTACATAACACTATGACGTCAGTTGTAAACAAACAAACCGTTATTTACAACAGGGCGTTAGTACCAGCATGTTCAGAATGCAATAATTCTATACTTGCGTTTATTGAGAAACACATTATTAGAGCGATTCAAAACATGGATGTATTTAACGATTGCAGCAATTATGATGTATGCAATATTATTCGCTGGCTGGAAATAATTGATTACAAATTACAAGTTCTTGACTGTCGTCGTAAATACATTAAATATGGAAATTCTGAATATGACCATGATTGGGGGAAATTCCCGGTTTCAATGATGAGACATTTTCTTACTATGAATCCTTGGAAATCATATAGTTGGCTTCGTAATTCCCAACGCCGTATAACAATAAAGGAAAAAATAGATGGCTTAAATTCATTTGTTGTAATAAGGCCTTGTGTCCCTAACTTTTATTTTTTTAACCTTCCAAACGAATATATTTTCCTAAGTTTTCCAACATGCCGGATTGCAATTTTTTATTTTTTTAAAAAACGGTATAAGTATTATGAATATGCTGCCGCAGAAGCTTTAGATATTATAAAAAAGGTAATTGAGTCAGATTAAAAATATTTATTAGGCTGTAATTAAAGCTGATCTTATCAAATCATTTACAAATCGGTTCGTTAAATACCCCGCCAATTTCAAAAAAGTAGAAGACAACTTCTTTTCACAATTAAGCCGGATTCTGATACAATAAGTTAGTTTTTTGTCGTAACAAGTCATTTAGATCAATTTACCACACTGCGCTTCTGGCATACATTTAAATAATTTTTCCCATCTGGAAGTATTATTTCCCATCTCGCAAATGTCAACTTCAGTTTTTATTTAGAATTGATACTTTATTTCGCATAAAAATAGAGGATGTTGTATGCGCTTTTTTTTATAATTGCTATAGTGGCTTTTGGCCTTAGCGCCGTATGCGGTGGCGGCGCCAGCTTTATATTGCTACCTTTTCTGGGCATTATTTTACCTGCGGCCCAAGTGCCGGCTGCTATGTCTGTAGGGTCGGCGGCAAGCAGCGTTTCGCGGCTGTTGATCTTTAAAAAGCACATCCGGTGGGATATTGTTATGCGTTTTGTACCGCCTGCATTACCCGCTGTTTGGTTAGGGGCCAAATTGTTAAGCAGCATTAACCCCGCTTGGATGGAATTTGTGATCGGGCTGTTTTTGGTCATTAACGTTCCGTTTATATTTAAAAAAGACGCCCCATCCCAAAAAAAGCGATCGAAGTGGATACTGCCTGTAATTGGTTTGGCTACAGGTTTTATTTCAGGACTAACTGGCGCTGTAGGTCTATTATTTAACCGCTTTTATCTTAATTACGGCCTCAGTAAGGAACAAATTATTGCTACCCGGGCGGCAAATGAACTACTATTGCATTTGGTTAAAATTATACTTTATGGAGCTTTTGGACTGCTTACCATGCAATCAGCGTGGGCAGGATTGCTTATTTCCGTTGCGGCGGTAGTTTCGGCATGGTGCACAAAAAAACTTTTATTATTATTTACAGAGCAGGGGTTCAGGCGAACCGGTTTCACAGCTATGGTACTTTCGGGCGTGTTGATGCTTGCCAGCTCAATACAAACCTTACGCACCAAAGAAAATGTAAAACTTGGGTTTACCTGGATTGAGCAAGGTATGGAAGCCCAATTAGCTACTAAACAACAGCGCTATGCTGTTGAATTAAGCCTTAGTGAGGGAATAGAACTGGAACGTGCCATTAAACTTACAGACCTTCCCTTCGCAACACAACAACAGATTTCCCGACTTGCGCAAAACGCCCGTATCATGCTTATTGAAGAAGTCTTGGGCTGGGGCAGCCGCTCCTACGAGTTATATGTAAAGAGAAACGGACAATTGATCAAATATGATTTTTAATAATCAATCTCCTGAAAAAGAAATGCTTAGTTCAGCACAATTTTATCGAAGTAAATTTCGGGCAGCATTAGGATGCCTTTTTCACCACAGTCTGTTTCAATCACATGTATGTACTGGTAGTTGTTACACAACTGGTCATAAATCTGGTCAACCAGTTTAACAGTGAAGGAAGTCTTATCGGCAACAGCGTTGCTTTGTAAGCACATTACGGTGTTTTTACTTTTCAGGGCAAAATCATAAATGTAGCCCTCAGAATGCAATTGGGTAAGCCTGCTGGTGAGCGTACTGCTCACTCTTTTCTTTGTACTGTTCATGATGTAAAACGGATTTACTAAATATCAGCAAATATTAATCCAATGTTACATTAACGAGCTAACAATCAAACTATTGCCAAACGCTGCAAAAAGTAATCTTATTTTACCCCAATTATTTAAATGGTTATAAATAGAGAGCTACGCGCTGCCGGCTTTACATTTCTGCTTCTATGCCCTTTGCCTGTAATGTCTTCCATCAAAAGTATGTCACCATTCTCAAAGATCCGCTTTTCGCCTGTTGATGTTTCAATTTCCACTGCCCCGTCCAATAACACCACATACTGCCTTTGAGGTGCCGTATGCAAATCATCGTAAGCCGGAGACACCTTCCGAAACATGAGTTCCTTAACCGGTAATTTTTCGGAAAGGTAGCCTATTGCCCCTTTGTCTGTAAGCGGATAATAAAGGTCTTGAAAATGACTGTCGCCAAACTCATCAGCAAATACCCTGGTTACTTTAAATGTTTCCATACAATGAAAGTACTTATAAAAACAAAGGGCGCCTTACGCACCCTTTGTTTTTTACGCTGATATTATCAGGATTGTATGAATGCTAAAATATCGGCATTTATAGTAGCAGCCTCAGTAGTAGGCATACCATGCGGAAAACCCGGATAAGTGATCAGCTTACCGTTTTTTAATAATTTGATCGCTTTTTTTGCCGAGTTATCAATAGGTACTATCTGGTCGTCTTCGCCGTGTAATACCAATACCGGGATATCTACACTTTTAAGGTCTTCGGTAAAATCCGTTTCTGAGAAAGCCTTTATGCCGTCATGATGAGCAAGCACACTGCCCATCATACCCTGCCTCCACCAGTTTTTACGGATGCCTTCAGAAGCTTTCGCTCCTTCGCGGTTATAACCATAGAACGGGATGGTAAAGTCTTCAAAATATTGCGGCCTGTTAAAAGCGGTACCCTGGCGTATCTCATCAAAAACTGACATTGGTACACCATCCGGATTGGCTTCGGTTTGCAGCATCAGCGGGGTAACCGCGCTGATAAGTACAGCTTTGCTTACAATACCTTTACCGTATTTGGCTACATACCTGATCACCTCGCCACCACCTGTTGAGTGGCCTACATGTATGGCATCCTTAAGACCCAAAAAATCATAAAGCTCAGCAGCGTCGTTCACATAGGTTTCCATGTCATTACCGGTTGCCGTTTGTGTTGAACGACCGTGACCACGGCGGTCATGTGCTATTACACGGTAACCTTTTTGCGAGAAAAACATCATTTGCGCGTCCCAGTCATCGCTGGATAATGGCCATCCATGATGAAACACAATGGGTTGCCCTTTTCCCCAGTCTTTGTAATAGATCTCGGTACCGTCTTTAGTTGTAAATTTCATAGTTTTTGTAGTAAGTGAGTTGAAAAATAAACTGATTGAGGTTATAGATAAAGTTTAAAACTTCTGGCAGCCACATATGGTGTACATGCTTACCTGCTTTAACTATTCCTTAAAGTTCTAATTTAGCGAAAAAAAAGAAAGGCCTTACGGCCTTAACATTATTTTATTATAAACTTTTTAACCAGTCTATTAATCCCTCACGGGTTTTGCCGGTTTTTTGCTGCAGGCGCCCAAGCGTTTCGTCGTCCTTACCTTCTTCCCATTTCAGATCATCATCCGTAAGATCTGCATACGCTTGTTTAATTTTTCCTTTCAGCTCGTTCCAGCCGCCTTTTAATTCTAATTTATCCATTGCTTGTTTCTCCTAAATTTAGATGTTTAAAAGGAACGCTAAACGGGCTATTTGGTTTGTAGGTAATAAATAAAAAAGAGATACTAAATCCTGTTTCTTGATTCTATTATCTTTATTCTTCTTTACAGCGCCCCTTCTTTTATTTCATCTACCACACCCGGGTCAAGCAAGGTAGAGGTGTCACCTAAATTAGAAGTATCACCCTCTGCAATTTTCCGCAAAATACGGCGCATGATCTTACCCGAGCGCGTTTTGGGCAGACCACTCACAAACTGAATTTTATCCGGCTTGGCAATTGGGCCAATAATGCGCGATACCGTCATGATGATATCCTTACGTGTTAAATCCTCGTTGCCGTGTTTATCCGGACTCACCACAAAGGCGTAGACACCCTGGCCCTTAATATCATGCGGGTAACCTACCACGGCGCTTTCTACCACAGAGCTGTGCATATTTATGGCATTTTCCACCTCGGCAGTACCTATACGATGGCCTGATACATTCAGCACATCATCTACACGGCCGGTTATGCGGTAGTAACCATCTTCATCACGCAGGCAACCGTCGCCTGTAAAGTAAAGGTTCTCATAAGTAGCAAAGTAAGTTTGCCTGCAGCGCTCATGATCGCCATAAGTTGTGCGCAGCATACCCGGCCATGGGAATTTAATACAAAGATTACCGCTTACGCCGTTCCCTTCAATCTCTTTACCGTTCTCGTCAACCAAAACTGGTTGTACACCCGGTAAAGGTAGGGTGGCATAGCCGGGTTTGGTAGGCGTAACGCCCGCAATTGGTGATATCATAAAACCACCTGTTTCGGTTTGCCACCAGGTATCAACAATAGGGCAGTTGCCGTGGCCAATTTTCTCATCAAACCAGTGCCAGGCTTCTTCGTTAATGGGCTCACCTACAGAGCCTAATTTGGTTAACGAACTCAGGTCCTTACCCGCAACTACTTCATCGCCAAAACTCATTAGTGAGCGGATGGCTGTAGGTGCTGTGTATAATATATTTACTTTGTATTTCTCAACAATGTCCCAGAAACGGCCGGCATTAGGCCATGTGGGTATACCCTCAAACATTAGCGTAGTAGCACCCTGACTAAGCGGACCATACACAATGTAAGAGTGACCGGTTATCCAGCCAATATCGGCCGTACAGAAATAAACCTCTCCTGGCTGGTATTGGAAAGCATTGCTAAAGGTATATCCGGTGTACACCATATAGCCACCGCAGGTATGTACCACACCTTTCGGCTTACCGGTAGAGCCTGAAGTGTACAGGATAAATAGCATATCCTCTGCATCCATCTCCTCCGCAGGGCACTCCGGGTTGCCTTGTGTTTCTACCTTCTTTACTTCATCTTCCCACCAAACATCGCGGCCTTTTATCATGGATACCGGGGCATGGCTACGGGTGAGTACAATTACACGTTTAACCGAAGGGCACTGTACCAGGGCATCGTCAATGGTTGATTTTAGTGGCACCTCTTTAGCCCCACGGTAACTACCATCGGCCGTAACAATGATATTGCAATCCGCATCCTTAATACGATCGGCAATGGATTGCGCCGAAAAACCTCCAAAAACCACTGAGTGGATGGCACCTATCCGGGCACAAGCCAATACCGCTATGGCCAGCTCAGGCACCATAGGCATATATATACATATGCGATCGCCGCGTTTAGCGCCATTATTTTTTAGCACATGGGCAAACTGGCAAACCTTATCATGCAACTGCCGGTAGGTTAAAATACGATGATCTTCTGTAGGGTCATTAGGCTCCCAGATAATGGCAGGTACATCGCCATTTTGCTCCAGATGGCGGTCTAAACAGTTCTCCGTTATATTCAGTTTGGCGCCTTTGAACCATTCAATTTTGGGCTCTTTAAAGTTCCAGTCCAGCACGCTATCCCACTTTTTGCGCCATTGAAAGTTGCCGGCTATTTCTTCCCAAAACTGCTCAGGCTGCTCCACGCTTTTGCGCCAGGCCTGCTGGTACTCCTCAAATGATTTGACTTGCATAATATGGTTATAATGGTGGCGTAAATTAATTATTTTTGATAGATGATGCTATCCCTAACTCAACTTTTAAAAAAAATTTAATAAGTTACGTCAATCCTTTGCCATACTCACAGGAGAACCATACATCAATTATGTTGATAATATTTTTAAATATTTTATTTACACTATTGCCTTTTTCACTTAAAAGCCTGATATTTGCAAACTCTTTTTAGAAGAAGGGTAAATAAAAAATATTTGTCATGTCAAGAATTTGTGATTTAACAGGAAAAGGCTACATGAACGGTCATAACGTTTCTAACTCAAACGTTAAAACCAAACGCAAGTTTTATCCTAACTTAAAACTTAAGAAGTTTTATATACCTGAAGAAGATAAATGGATCACTTTAAAAGTATCTACTTCTGCTATTAAAACAATCAGCAAAAACGGTATAACTGCTTGTATCAACAAGTTTGTAAAAAAAGGTTCAATATAATTGCAGCCAGCGATTGGGAGAGCAGTGATGTTCACCCCGAGACCTGTAGCAGATTAAAAATACATCAAGATGGCTAAGAAAGGTAACAGAGTTCAGGTAATTTTAGAGTGCACAGAGCACAAAACCAGCGGCATGCCAGGTATGTCTCGCTACATTACCACCAAGAACAAAAAAAATACAACTGAGCGTTTAGAGTTGAAAAAATTCAACCCTGTATTACGTAAAGTAACAGTTCACAAAGAGATTAAGTAATTTGATTGAAGTATAAACGTTATAGATTTACTATTTCGATTTACACTACAACATAAAAACATAATAACATGGCAAAGAAAGTAGTTGCAACCCTGAAAACAGGCAAAGGAAAAGAATTTTCAAAAGTTATTACAATGGTTAAGTCGCCACGTACAGGTGCTTACTCATTCAAAGAGCAGATCGTTCCAAACGATAACATTAAAGATGCTATTGCAGGTAAACTGTAATCACTTTTGATAAAAATATAAAAGCCGTCTTGTTTAAAACGAGAGGGCTTTTTTTGTTACAGGCAGATTGATGTGCGAATATGCAGATGCGCAAATATGCAGATGCTTTTTTTCGGGTATTAGGACAACAATCTGCACATTTGCATATATACACATCTGCATATTAACATGGGATTATTTGATTTTTTTAAAAAGAAAGAAACCACTCAGGAAGAGAAGCAGGTATTGGATGCCGGCCTCGAAAAAACCAAAGACAGCTTCTTTTCTAAAATAACCAAAGCTGTTGCAGGCCGCTCCACCGTTGATGATGACGTATTGGACGATCTTGAAGAAGTGCTGGTAACGTCAGACGTGGGTGTAACCACTACTCTAAAGATCATTGAGCGTATACAGGCACGTGTAGCACGCGATAAATATGTAAGCACTTCGGAGCTTAATTCGCTGTTAAAAGACGAAATACAAAAACTGCTTGCCGAAAACAACAGTAACGATTTCCGTACCCTTGAGTATGGCGACCACAAGCCTTACGTAATTATGGTGGTGGGCGTAAATGGTGTGGGTAAAACCACTACTATTGGTAAACTGGCGCATAAATTAAAGCAGGCAGGCAACCAGGTGGTGTTAGGCGCGGCAGATACCTTCCGTGCGGCAGCTGTTGACCAGATCAAACTTTGGGGCGAGCGAGTTGGTGTTAAGGTTGTGGCCCAGGCTATGGGCAGCGACCCTGCTTCTGTGGCTTATGATACCCTGCGCTCGGCAGTAGCCAATGGCGACGACGTAGCAATTATTGACACCGCCGGCCGTTTACATAATAAGGTAGGCCTCATGAACGAGCTTACCAAGATCAAAAACGTGATGCAAAAGGTAATACCTGGCGCACCGCACGAGATATTACTGGTACTGGATGCATCAACAGGGCAAAACGCCATTGAGCAATGCAAACAGTTCACAGAAGCTACCGCGGTAAATGCCCTGGCTTTAACCAAACTGGACGGCACAGCGAAGGGCGGCGTGGTAATAGGTATATCAGACCAGTTTAAGATACCGGTAAAATACATCGGCGTTGGTGAAGGTATTGATCATTTACAACTGTTCGACAGGCAGGAATTCGTCAACAGTTTGTTTAATTGATATAAAATATGAGGTTTTCATTGCGAGGAGGTACGACGAAGCAATCTCGTCGCTTTTAGATGATAAACGCGAGGAGATTGCCACGCTATCGCTCGCAAATGACATAGTGAGATATAATGAGGACTAAGGAAATAAGTAAGCAAGTAAAGCCAACAGCAAAACCAAGGGTAAACGTTGTCACTTTAGGTTGCTCAAAAAATATTTACGACAGTGAGGTGCTGATGGGCCAGCTTAAAGGCAATGCCTTTGATGTGGTGCATGAGGCCGACAAAGTTGGGCAGAACGACATTGTAGTTATCAATACCTGTGGCTTTATTGACAACGCCAAGCAGGAATCTATTGATACCATACTTCAGTATAGCGAGCTTAAAGAGCAGGGTAAAGTGGGTAAAGTAATTGTTACCGGCTGCCTGAGCGAACGCTACAAGCCCGAGCTGGAAGCTGAGATCACCAACGTTGATGCTTATTTCGGCACTAACGACCTGCAAAACATCCTGCAAAACATTGGTGCTGATTACCGACACGAACTGATAGGCGAAAGGTTATTAACCACACCATCGCATTTTGCTTATTTTAAAATTGCCGAGGGCTGTAATCGCCCGTGCTCTTTTTGCGCTATTCCGCTGATGCGTGGCAAACACGTGAGCACACCGATAGACCAACTGGTTAAGAATGCCCAAAGCCTGGTTGCCAATGGAACTAAAGAACTCATATTGATTGCTCAGGACCTTACCTATTATGGCCTCGACCTTTATGGTAAACGTAATCTGGATGAGCTGCTTCGTCGCCTGAGTGATGTGAACGGTGTGGAATGGATAAGACTGCAATACGCCTACCCTGCCGGCTTCCCGATGGAAGTTTTGGACGTGATGAACGAGCGTGATAACATCTGCAAGTACATGGATATGCCCTTACAGCACATTACTGATAACATGCTGAGATCTATGCGCCGTGGTACTACCAAGCAAAAAACTATCGACCTGGTAAATGAGATAAGGGATCGTGTGCCGAACATCGCTATGCGTACCACGCTGATAACCGGTTACCCCGGCGAAACCCAGCAGGACTTTGAAGAGATGGCACAATGGGTTGAAGATACCCGGTTTGACCGTTTGGGTTGTTTCACTTACTCGCACGAGGAAAAAACCCACGCCCATACTTTAGTTGACGATGTATCTGAAGAAGTAAAGCAGGAGCGCGCTGATGCCATTATGGAGATTCAGCAAGGCATCTCTTATGAAAAAAACCAGGAAAAGATAGGCAACACCTATAAAGTATTGATCGACAAAAACGACGGAGGCTATTTCGTAGGTCGTACCGAGTATGATTCTCCCGAAGTAGATAATGAGGTTTTGATAGATGCCAGCGTGAATTATGCGGCACCGGGTACGTTTGTTAATGTAAAGATCAACAGCGCGGAAGACTTTGACCTTTATGGACAAATTGTAAAATAAAACCGTTTGCAGCGGCGCCGTGTTGCTATTCAAATATTAAAATCTAATTTCGACATTGTTATTTTAGAAATTTCGATGTTCGTTATTCGAATTTCAATGTTCGATATTATTCAACAATAAATGGAAGCTGCCTGTATTGACTATAAAGACACGGGATTTTTCTCCCAAACGGTGATCGATTACCTGGAAGATGTTCCGGAGTTACGTTCCTTTTACGGTTACAGGCCAACCTTGCAGGGTTTTGCTGAGTTTTTCGACAACAAAAAAGTTGTAGCCAATCGCCCCTTGCTTGCCCAGGTCTTAACTGAACAATACTTTGGCAAAGGCGTTGATTTCCCGCAATTACAATCGCAGGAGTTTGTTAAAGCGCAAATAGAGCTGCTGAAAAACGACAATACCTTTACCATCACTACCGGTCATCAACTAAATATTTTTACCGGGCCACTTTACTTTATTTACAAGATAGTAACCGCCATAAAGCTGTGCAGGCAGCTTAAAGAAGCCTTCCCTGATAAAGACTTTGTGCCGGTATACTGGATGGCATCTGAAGACCATGATTTTGCCGAGATCAATTACACCAACATCGGCGGTAAAAAAGTGCATTGGTGGTACGAGGCCGCGGGTGCTACAGGCCGCATCAATCCCGATACTATGCGCCAGGCTATTAACCAGTACAAAGGCGTTTTGGGTATCGATGGCCATTCGTCTGAATTGGGCGAAATGGTGGAGACTGCTTATACCAAATTTGATAAACTGGCTGATGCCACCCGTTACCTGGTAAATGCCTTATTCGCACGTTACGGTTTGGTTATTATAGATGCAGACGACCGCAGGCTAAAAGCCGAATTCGCACCGATCATAGAGCGCGATATCATTGAGCAAAACAGCTTTAAAAACATCAGCGAAGCCAATTCCAAATTGCAACAGTTGGGCGTACACATACAGGTTAATCCGCGCGAGATCAACTTTTTTTACCTGAAAGATCAACTTCGCGAACGTATTGTATTTGAAAATGGCCGCTATGAAGTGATGAATACCGACATTACTTTCACAGAAGATGAGCTAAAACAGGAGATACAAGCAGCGCCCGAACGCTTTAGCCCCAACGTAGTGATGCGCCCTTTATACCAGGAATGTATACTGCCCAATGCGGCTTACATTGGTGGTGGTGCCGAGGTAGTTTACTGGCTGGAGCTAAAATCTAACTTCGACTTTTACGGCATTGATTTTCCGGTGCTGATACTGCGTAACTCCGGTTTAGTGGTCCGCAAGGAAACCGCGGCCAAGATCAAAAGCATGGAGCTTTCTCCGGCTATGTTGTTTAAAAGCACCGATGAGATCAAGAACGACTGGGTGAAAAAACATAGCAACCATGATTTGAGCCTTACCGAAGAATGGCGCGAATTTGAGCGCACGTTTGAAAAAATAAAACTCGCTTCGCATAAGATAGACCCTACCCTGCCACCATCGGCAGCAGCCATACAGGCAAGGTTAAAACATGCCGTAGATAATTTTCAAAAGAAACTGGTAAAAGCCGAAAAGCGCAACTATCAAACCCGTCTTGAGCAGATAGAACATATTAAAGAAGACCTTTTCCCCAAAAACAGCCTGCAGGAACGTAATGAAAATTTTGGCCTCAGCTACGTAAAATGGGGACAGTTATTTATTGACGAACTGATACGTAATTTTGAACCGCTGGATTTTAAATTCACGGTGTTAACAGAATAGATATTTTTTTTAATGCAAGCAATCTCATCTTATGCATACTCAAAAAATCACTTTCGGCAGTGGCTGCTTCTGGTGTACCGAAGCCATTTTCCAAAGTGTTAAAGGAGTGCTCTCGGTAACATCGGGCTACATGGGTGGCTCGGTTCAGAACCCCTCCTACATAGAGATATCTAATGGCAAAACAGGCCATGCCGAAGTGGTTGAGATAGAATTTGATGCCGATATAGTTTCGCTGGGTGAATTGTTGCTCTTTTTCTTTAAAACCCACAATCCAACCAGCCTTAACCGCCAGGGCGGCGATATCGGCACACAATACCGTTCAGTTATCTTTTACCATACCGATGAACAAAAACAAAAAGCGGAGGCTATGATCAAACGGCTTACCGATGGACAACTTTTTGATAAACCCATCCTGACCGAACTCAGCCCTGCATCAGCATTTTATAAAGCTGAGGACCATCATCAAAATTATTACAGCACCAACCCGCTAAAGCCATACTGTACCGTTGTTATTCATCCCAAATTAAATAAGTTTGTGAAGGAGTTTACAGACAAAATAAAGCCCGAATTATTATAAGGGCTAATTAGCTTTCCTTATGAAAAAACGTATCAGTATGGTAATCGCAGGCACCGCTTTATTGGCTGCCTGCTCTGCGCCAAAACAAACGCAGCAAAGTGTTTCATTAGCTAACGGCGGCAAGGTATGGGCTTCGCTGTGGCAGCAGCGCGCGGCAGAATATAAAGCGCTATGTTTCCAGGCGTATAATTTGGCTAAGTTAAGATTGGATGAAGCACTGGCTAAACCATCAGCAGATGCCAAACCCATGGCCGTAGTGACTGATATTGACGAAACCCTGCTCGATAACAGCCCTTATGATGCCATGCGCGCTTTAAATAACCAGGAATACACCTTAGATACCTGGAAGGCCTGGACGGCAAAGGCAGAGGCCGATACCGTACCCGGCGCGCCCGCGTTTTTTAAGTACGCGGCATCAAAAGGAGTACAAGTCTACTACATTACCAACCGCGACGAAAGTGAACGAGAAGGCACAACCAGGAACTTACAGAAATACGGCCTCCCATTTACCGATGCGGCACATATCATTTTAAAAAATGGCCCATCGAGCAAGGAATCCCGCCGCCAACAGGTATTAGCTAAATGCAATATTGTTTTGCTGTGCGGAGATAACCTGCCCGATTTTGACAAGGCTTACGATAATAAAGCACCAGAAGCAGACCGCATGGCTGCAACCGAGCGTTTGAAAAAAGAGTTCGGGAGCAGGTATATTGTAATACCTAATCCATCCTACGGAGATTTTGAAGGCGCCCTTTTTAAGTATAACTACAAGCTTAGCGGCGCTCAGACGGATTCCGTGATCAAAGCTAACATTAAGACAGATAAACAATAATTCCTTTTTTACAATTACTGCCGCGGGTGGTTTCACCAGTTTGAAACCGCAGGCCGCCTTATTTGTTAATAGCTCTTAAAACGCGCACATCATCATGACCATTCTTGAAAATGAATACCTAAAGGCAATCATAGATGCCAGGGGTGCACAATTAACCTCGCTTGTAAACAAACAAACCGGTGTTGAACACCTATGGCAGGCCAACCCCGATGTTTGGGCTTACCACGCGCCCAACCTTTTCCCAATTGTTGGTGGTTTGCTAAATAACGAGTTGCATGTAGACGGAAAAACCTACAATATGAACAGGCATGGCTTTGCACGCCAGTCTGAGTTTTTGGTATTGGAAGGCGATAATGAGCATGCCGGCTTCTCGCTGCCCTATTCAGACCATACACTGGAGGTTTACCCTTACAAATTTGATTTCCAGGTATTATATACGCTAATTGATAACGCCCTGCGTATTACCTATAAATTGATCAACCGCGACACCCAGACCGTATATTTTTCGGTGGGCGGTCATCCTGCCTTTAATGTACCCTTCAATAAAGGCGAAGCCTACGAAGATTATTATCTTGAGTTTGAAAGCCAGGAAGACCTGCAATCACACTTGCTGAACAGCGACGGGCAGTTTACCGGCGAAACAACACCTATCGCCCTGGATGGTAAAAAACTACATCTGAAACGCGAACTATTTGCCAATGATGCACTGGTGTTTAAAGATCTCAGATCGAGATTGGTGACCATTAAAAGCACTAAGCACGACCAGACATTAGCCGTAGAATTTCCGCATTTTAATTACCTGGGTATATGGTCAAAACCCGGTGCCGATTTTGTTTGCATAGAGCCCTGGCTGGGTTGCGCCGATAAAGCCGGTGAGCCTGTAGACATTAAAGAGAAAGAGGCGATACAAAAAGTAGCCGTTGGGCATGTATTTGAAGCCTCATACTACGTAAGTATCTGATTAGATTTTTTTTAATATTTAGAAAACATTTACATCACTTTGGCACTTTATTACATACTCAACAATAATTAAAGCTATGAAAAACAAATTTTATCTATTCGCTATCGCTCTCTTATTAACTGTATTTTCTTTTAACGCCAATGCAGCTACCACTATCGACACTAAAGATATGTACAAAGAGGCGGCTGCCAATATGACCAAAGAACAGCGCATTGCCCGCTGCGAGGAGATCAAAGAACGCGTTGAAGAAATTAAGGCCATGGACAAATCTCAGCTGAACAAAGCCGAGAAAAAAGAGCTTAAATCTGAGCTTAAAGAATTGAAAAAAGAAGCTCAGGCTATGGGTAGCGGTGGTATTTACCTTTCATTAGGTGCTATCATCATTATTATCCTGGTTCTTATCCTGATCCTGTAATCAGCTATAAAACCAAAAAGTAAAGCCACCTCATGTACATGAGGTGGCTTTACTTTTTAAGGCTGCACTATATTAGTAATGGTAACGTACAAAAGCCTCCATAGCGGCATATTCGGCCATACCTAATTTATCATAAGCCTGTGCTGTTTCACGGTTGCGGTCTTCGGCACGTACCCAAAACTCACGCGCGTCATCACCCGGAAAAACAGGGCGGTCTTTTTGTGATTGATGTTTAAAGATAGCGTTGCGTTTGCGTAACACCTCTGCCGGTGATAGCGGAACCGCCATCTCGATTTCGTGCGTTGGAAATTCCTGCCATGCACCACGGTACATCCATACCCAGCAATCCTTTACCCAGTCTTCTGTCTGGCGCAAGCGGCGCAACGATTCAATGATGATATTAAAACATACCACATGGGTACCATGCGGGTCGGCAAAGTCACCTGCGGTAAATACCTGGTGCGGTTTTACCCTTTGCAGCAACTCCATTGTCAGCCTGATGTCTTCCTCGCCAACCGAATTTTTTTGCGTTTTACCGGTTTCGTAAAAAGGCAGGGCCTGGAAATGTATATTACTATCAGGTACCCCTGCGTAACGCGCTCCGGCAATCGCTTCGGTTTTACGTATAAACCCCTTTACATCACGTATCTCCGGCGTATCTATCTGGTTAGGCTTTTTGGTGACCATAAATTTGCGCATATCTTCATATATGCCTTTCATTTTAGCAGTGTCCTCACCTACGCTTTCTTTGAAGTCTATAGCAAATTCCATAAAGCGTAACACATCATCATCCCAAACTGCGGTATTGCCTGATGTTTGATAAGCCACATGCACATCATGCCCCTGGTCAACCAGGCGGATAAACGTACCTCCCATTGAGATCACATCATCATCCGGGTGCGGAGAAAATACAATAGAGCGTTTGCGTGCAGGTTCCGCGCGTTCCGGGCGCTGGCTATCGTCAGACCCTGGTTTACCACCCGGCCAACCGGTAATAGTATGCTGTACCTGGTTAAATATATCAATATTGATCTGGTAAACCGGGCCCTTTTCTACCGCCAGTTGTGCCATACCATTGTTGTTATAATCCTCTTCGGTAAGTTTAAGAATAGGCTTGCCTACCGCGGTTGATAACCATATTACCGCTTTCTTGATCAGTGTTTCATCCCAAACACAGTCTTTAACCAACCATGGGGTATCAAAACGGGTTAAGCCCGACGCGGCATCAACATCCAGCACAAACTCCACGTTGTCTGATAGCTGCAGATAAGTAGCAGGCACATCTCCTGATATTTCGCCCTCCACAGCCTGACGAATAATAGGCGCTTTTTTAGCGCTCCAGGCCATCAGGATAATTTCGCGCGCTTTAAAGATGGTGCCTACCCCCATTGTAATGGCCTTAGTAGGCACATTTTGCTTACCACCAAAATCACGCGAGGCATCGCGGCGGGTAAGGTCGTCAAGGGTTACCAAACGTGTACCCGAGTTTGGCGCTGAGCCCGGTTCGTTAAAACCGATGTGACCGGTACGGCCTATACCCAATATTTGCAGGTCAAGCCCGCCCAGTTCTTCTATCTGCCGTTCATACTCCAGGCAAAAAGCCGCTACATCGTCAGCCGCGAGTGTACCATCAGGTATATGTACATTAGCCTTGTCAATATCTACATGGTTAAACAGGTTCTCATTCATGAAGGTCACGTAGCTCTGGTCGGCATCCGGCTTCATGGGATAATACTCATCAAGATTAAAGGTGATCACATTTTTAAAAGATAACCCCTCCTGTTTGTGCAGCCTTACCAGTTCGGCATATACCTGTATTGGGGTAACACCAGTAGCCAGGCCTAAAACTGCCTGCTGTCCTGCTTCCTGTTTGCTGCGTATCAGATCGGCTATGCGCTTGGCAACAGCCACCGAAGCCGCTTTCTGGTCCGAGTAGACCGTTACCGGCAGCTTCTCGTACCGGGTTTCTTCTAATAAATTTAATCGTGCCATAAAAAGGTTATTTAATTGTTCAATATCTAAAAAAATCAGGGCAAAAAAAATCCCCACCTAAAAAGTGAGGATTTACAACCAATTAACTAAATAAATTAACTCCCTATGCAGGAGCAAGTTTGATTTTATATGTGATGTACCTAAAATCATTATACAAACTTAGTAAATAAATATTCAGTAGCAAACAACTTTTTAAAATTATTTAAAAAGATACTTTCTTAAATGCCTGTTTAATATCATCTATTAAGTAACCGGCATCCTCCAGCCCAATGTACATCCTTATTAGTTGATGGCGATCATTTGAAGTTTCATAATCAGCCGGTTTGACACCGGCAATAGCAGGGATAACCAAACTCTCGTGTCCGCCCCATGATACCGCCATTAAAATATGTTGTAGGCTATCACAAAAGCTTTCTATATGCTGCCATGTGGAGTTTTTTAGTGTAAAACTGAATAGCCCACCGCAGCCACTCATTTGCCGCCGGGCTAACTCTGATTGTTTAAAATCTGCATCAAAAGGCCATAAAACCTTATCAACCTGCGGTTGCTGTTTTAACCACGCTACCACCTGTTTGGTTGTTTCAAAACTCCTGCCCAGGCGTAATGGTAAGGTACGTAAACCGCGTATGAGCAACCACGCCGAATGTGGCGACAATGCCGCGCCGATATTGAGGAATTCCTGTTCAAATATGCGCTTTATGAGCGTTTTACTACCCGTTACTACCCCGGCTACCACATCAGAATGGCCACCTATGTATTTAGTGGCTGATTGCGCTACCAGATCTACCCCCAGCTGTATAGGTTGTTGGTAAAGCGGCGTACAATAGCTATTATCAATCATGGTAATGATGCCGTGCTGCCTGGCTATAGCTGCTACAGCAGCCAGGTCTTGCAACTCATAGCTGAAAGTATTTGGGCTTTCGAGATAGATAAGCCTGGTATTGGGCTGTATGACCTTCGTTATATACGCAGTATCGGTGCCATCTACAAAGGTAGTATTGATGCCGTATTTTGGCAGCAAATGGTCAAATAACTTCACTGTCCAACTGTAGGGGTTACGTACCGATATCACATTGTCGCCTTGCTTAAGTAAAGCCAGTACAGGTATGCTTATGGCGGCTATACCGCTGCTAAATACCAGCGCGTCTTCTGCACCATCAAGAGCCGCCAGCTTTTGCCGTAAAATGTTAAGCGTTGGGTTTTGCCCGCGCGAATAAAGTGTAGCTTCAAACTCATCACTGAGCGCCTCGCGAAAATCATTTACCGTATTAAAGGTAAAATTGCTGCTTTGCATAATTGGCGGCGATACTGAGTTAAAATATTGGTCGCGCTCTTCGCCAAGTTCGTTCAGGATGTAAGATAAGTCCATTGTTTACTCAGGTTGTATAGTTTTTGGTTTACGCGCACCGAGATAATAAATACCTAAACCCAAAGCGTAAGCGGCAAGGCACCAAAAGGCGGCAAAAGGATCTTCCTTAAAAGTGATAAAGATGTTAACAGTAACAAACCAATAAGCCAGTATAAATATTACCGGGATAAGCGGGAACCATTTAATAACGTAGATACCGCTTGTGTCCAGGTCTTTTGTACGTTTACGCAAGATAAAAATGGTTAAGGCGCAAAGCGATAGCCCAATGGTATCAAAAAACATCACGTACTTAAGCATCTGGCTAAAAGAATCTACAAAGAAAAGAATGATGAGTGCGGCCGCAACAAACACCGTCATCCCGAACTCCTGTACCTGTGTTTTGGGGTTTACACGCTTAAATATCGGTGGTAAAATACCGTCTTCGGCCATGGCATAGTATACCCGCGGGTTAGCCAGAATGTTAACGTTTACATATCCGAGCACTGATACAAACATGAGTATGGATGTTACCTTATAACCTGTAGGCCCGAAAATTACACCTGCCAGTTTTGCCGCCAATGTGTGAGTTTGCTGTATACCCCCAATGCCCAGCACCGCGTAGTACGCGTAATTGATGGCGAGGTAAAGCGCGATTACAGTACTTATGCCGAATACGATGGCCTTAGGGATATTGGTTTTGGCATTAATAATATCGCCGCCAAAATTGATGGTTTGCTGATAACCGCCATAAGTAAAAAATACCGCCACCAGGCTAAGGCCAAATGCCGATATCATGTTACCGCCCTGTGAGGGAACAGCCGTAGCAACATGGGCTGTAGCATCACTTTTAAAAATAGCTGTGCATAAAACCAGTATGGCCACTACTTTAAATATAGTGAGTACGTTTTGGGCCCTTGCGCTCAATTTTATGCCTAAAAAATTAATAACATACAGTACAAGTACCGTGGCAATGGTAGTTATTTTAGTACCTGCCTGGTTTTGCAAACTTGCAGGCAATAATATGGGGTTAATGTATTCGGCACCCAGCAGAGCAACAGCTGCAACAGAAGAAGCGTTACTGATCACCAGCACCCAGTTGATCATAAACGCGAACGCCGGATGATAGCAATACGAGAAAACTTTATAAAAGCCGCCCGTCGTTGGGTAACGCGCGCCTATCTCGGCAAAAGTTAGCGCACCGCATAAGGTGACCAATCCGCCAAATATCCATGCTCCAAAAAAAACCCAGGCGTTACCGGCCTTTACCGCTACATCGCTTGGGCTACCAAATATGCCCATCCCTATCACCAGGCTAATCACGATCATACTGAGGTCGAAGCGGTTTAGGCGGGGCTGTATACTCATGTTATATTGTTAAATAAAAATTGTATTTTAAACTTGTTGTAATTGAAATAGAAAAGTGTTTAATTCGTTTAGAAAACTAAACCGCCCTATTAATTATTTTGAAGCAATTTAAACAAATATTACTTACAGGTATATGGATGTTTGCTTTTGTACCGGCTCTGTTTGCGCAAAGCGGTAAAGAGCACAAAGCTTCGTTAAAACCCCGTAAAGTAAAATTTGCCTCCGCCCCGCAAAATCCCGCGGTTAGCCAGCAGCTTAAAAATTTCTTACAATTAGTAGCTGATGCCAATGCCACGTTCAGTTTCCCTAAAGGCTTTAAAGAAATAAAAGCACCCAATAACGAGGATGTTTCTTTCGATTACGCCCTGGAGATGCCTGGTAAAGATTTTGAGATATGGTTACAAGTACGTTCACAAAAAGAAAACTGGGCGGCTTATGAAAAAACACTTAATGATAAGGCCAAGCAGCAGGCCAACCCCGACTCGTTATACTACGAGATTGGGAAAGCGCAGGCGCTGGCTTTCGCGGGCGACAACGAGCCTCTTGAACGTGTATTGCCACCAAGTATAATGGAACGTTACAATGCTGATGCCGGCAGATCTTTCATGATTAACCTGCCCGATGAGAAAATAACCAAGCATTACCGCTATGCATTGCTTATAACGCTGCAAAAATTCCATACAGGTACCATAATGGCTGTTTGCTTTTCTAACCAAAAAGGACCTGAGTTTTTCCGGAATATTGTTGGCGCCAGCAATTGCATAAAGTTTAAGCCCTGATAATAAGTGGTGTGGATATGTTAAGATTTTTAAATGCTCATTTAAAAATCAGTATGTTTATTTTTGCAAATAGGGCCTTCCGCGCCTGTAAGTTATTACTGAGAAATTATGGCAGAGAATGTAAATTATAACGACGATAGTATCCGTTCGCTCGACTGGAAAGAACACATCCGTTTAAGGCCGGGTATGTACATTGGTAAGCTCGGCGACGGCTCGGCTTATGACGATGGTGTATACGTGCTTTTAAAAGAGATTGTAGATAACTCTATTGACGAGTTTGTAATGGGATCGGGCCGTACCATTGATATCAACATGAGCGATCATAAGGTTTCTGTACGCGACTATGGCCGTGGTATACCTTTGGGAAAGGTGATCGATTGTGTATCCAAGATCAACACAGGTGGTAAATACGATAGTAAAGCATTCCAGAAATCAGTAGGTTTAAATGGTGTGGGTACCAAGGCAGTGAATGCTTTGTCGACCTCGTTCACGGTGCAAAGCTACCGCGATAACCGCACTAAAATTGCCGAGTTTGAGAAAGGCGAACTGGTGCGCGAAGAACCTGAGAAAGATACCACCCAGCGTAACGGTACAGCCATCAACTTTACGCCCGATAACAGCATTTTCCGTAACTACCGTTTTATACCGGAGTTTGTGGAGAATATGATCTGGAACTACGTGTTCCTCAACTCGGGGCTTACCATCAATTTTAATAACCAGAAATATTTTTCGGAGCGCGGCCTTTATGACCTGCTTACCCGTAATGCCGATGCCGAAAACCTGCGCTATCCTATCATCCATCTCAAAGGCGAGGATATTGAGATAGCCATGACACACGGCCAATCATACGGGGAAGAATACTACTCGTTTGTAAACGGGCAGCACACTACGCAGGGCGGTACGCACCAGGCTGCCTTCCGCGAAGCGGTAGTTAAAACCATTAGGGAGTTTTACAAAAAGGAGTTTGACGCTGCTGATATCCGAGCTTCTATTGTAGCCGCTATCGCTGTTAAAGTGCAGGAGCCTGTTTTTGAATCGCAAACCAAAACCAAATTAGGCTCACAAAATATTGGGCCGGATGGACCATCAGTTAGGGGATTTATTAATGATTTCCTGAAGAAAGAACTGGATAATTACCTGCACAAGAATCCCGCAACGGCTGATGCCCTGCTGAAACGCATCCTGCAATCAGAACGCGAACGTAAAGATATTGCCGGTATTAAAAAACTGGCTAATGATCGTGCCAAAAAAGCATCCTTACATAACCGTAAACTGCGCGACTGCAAGCTGCATTTTGATGATAACCACGAACGTAAGCAGGAAACCACGTTATTTATTACCGAGGGCGACTCGGCCAGTGGCTCCATCACCAAATCGCGCGATGTAATGACCCAGGCTGTATTCAGCTTAAAGGGTAAACCGCTTAACTGCTTTGGCTTAACCAAAAAGGTGGTTTACGAGAACGAAGAGTTTAATCTGCTGCAACACGCCTTGAACATTGAAGATGGCATTGATACACTACGATACAATAATATTGTGATAGCTACCGATGCCGATGTGGATGGTATGCACATCCGCCTGCTGCTGATGACCTTCTTCCTGCAGTTCTTCCCTGACCTGGTAAAGGCCGGTCACGTATCTATCCTGCAAACACCATTGTTCCGTGTGCGTAATAAAAAGGAAACTATTTATTGCTACAGCGATGAGGAACGCCGTAATGCCATAGCCAAATTAGGCAACAAGCCCGAGATAACCCGCTTTAAAGGTTTAGGTGAGATATCGCCTGAAGAGTTTGGTTTGTTTATTGGTAAGGATATGCGCCTTGACCCGGTGATATTAAAGAACGCCGACATAAAATCATTACTGGAATATTTTATGGGCAAGAATACGCCAACCCGTCAGCAACATATTGTAAACAACCTGCGCGTAGAGAAGGACGACGAAAGCGTTAACCCGCTGGTTGCCGAAAAACTTGATGATGTAGAGCTCCCGGTAGCTGTGTAACAGAAATGATAGTAGCTTGAACTCGTAGTAACTATTGTTTTTTAATAAATTAAACTTACCTTGTATCCCCCGTTCTAAAAAGTGCGGGGGATTTTTGTTTATTACTAAAATAATACCCTCTCGTTTGGAGAGGGTTGGGAGAGGCTTTATGACAAACCACGAGATCAATATATCATTCAAAGAATACAATACTGTTGAAGATTTAAATATATCGGATAAACTGCTTTGCGAAGAAGCCGTTAAGGCTCTTGAATCATCACTTTCGCCGTATTCAAAATTCAAGGTTGGTACCGCAGTATTATTGCAAAGCGGAACCATTTTACACGCCAGCAACCAGGAAAATGTAGCCTACCCATCCGGGCTTTGTGCCGAGCGGGTGGCGCTGTTCCATTGGGGTACCGCACACGCTAACGATCCTATTGTAGCTATGGCCGTTACCGCCCATACCAACGAATTTGAGTTAACAAAGCCCATTACCTCGTGCGGGGCCTGCCTGCAGGTAATGGCCGAATGTGAGAAAAGGCAACACCAACCTTTCAGAATATTGTTACATTGCAGTAACGGCCCCATTTGGGAGGTTGAGGGTGTACAAAGCTTTTTGCCATTCATGTTTTTTGAGGACCGCCTGATACAACAACCATCACTATGAAAAAATTAATTCTGCTATTTGTACTCGTACTGGCAGGCTTAGGTGCCTTCGCCCAGAAAGGGTTTCCTTTTGATAACGAGATTCGCGATTTTAAACACCAGGACAGCCTTAAATTTCCGCCTAAAAACGGCATTCTTTTTATCGGCAGTTCATCCATCCGTAAATGGACGGACCTTGAACAACGCTTTGCCGATAAGCCTATTATTCGCCGTGGCGTGGGCGGTTGCACTATTGAACAACTGGTTAACTATTACACGCCTTATATTATGTACCCATATCACCCACGTAAAATATTTATTTACGCTGGCGAAAATGATATAGCCGCAGGCAAAAGCGGGGAGTTTACGGCTCGTGAGTTTTACCAGCTATGGGCCATCATCAAACAAAACCTGCCCAATGCCGAGATCTATTATCTCTCTATAAAACAAAGCCCAAGCCGTGCTAAGTTCCTGCCTGAGGTACTTAGGGCTAACAGCCTTATTAAAGCGTTCATCAAAGGCAAACGCAAGAGCCACTATGTTGATGTAACATCAGTAATACTCAACCCGCAAACGCAAAAGCCTGATGCCAGCCTGTTTGAAAGCGACATGCTGCATTTAAACAGTAAAGGCTACGATAAATGGCAGGCAGTACTTGCGCCATTAGTTAAATAATATAGAATGATGAACGCCAGACATCGAATGATGAAATAAGACAATTCCTTACTTCATAGTTCATCATTCGGTATTCGATATTTCATACAACAGAAAAGCCCCTTTACAGGGGCCCATCTCACACTAAACACTAAAATAAAACTATTTGAAAACGCTGTAAACGTTGGTTATTTTCCAGCCTTTGCCGGTGTTGGCTATGGTTACGTAATTGCTGCGGGTAAAGTCGCGGTATTTCATATCAACTTTTACTACCGCTATGTTCAGGTTGCTTTCAACTACCTCTGTGTTGGTGGTGCAGGTTTGTTCAACGTCTTTTTCTGCTTTTAAAAAGTCGGTCATTTGCTTTTTATCAAAGCTCATAATGGTGTTGCCGCGCAACATATTAAACTTAGCCGATGGATCTACCACCTGGTTTAATCCGTCAACTTTTCCACGGGTCATGGCATCAAGATATACGTTGATGGCATGTACACGGGTAAGGTTTGCGGTGGGTTCATCGGCGGCTTTTGCAAAGCTGCAGGTAATTAACAAGGCTAATGCTATGGTTACTGATTTTAAGGTTTTCATGGTATTGATTTTTTTGATTTGATGATTGTTTATTTATCTATAAGATGCAATAACCATATCGCGCGTTACAACCTGAAATGTTAAAACGGCTCATTTAACAAACATTTAACATTTGGCGCATCAAAAGATATATTTGATACATGATCGATTACAATACCATCATACACCAGTACGGAGAAAACGGTGAAAAGACCGGTTGGACGTATGTAGTGGTTCCGTTTGATGTGGCGCAGGAAATTTTACCCGGCAATAAAAAGGCCATGCGTGTGCGCGGTTGGCTTGATGATCTCCCCGTTTCGGGTATGGCTTTACTGCCGGCCGGCGAAGGCGAATTTATATTGGCTCTGCGTGCAGAAATACGAAAAGCGCTGCACAAAGAGAAAGGGGCCATATTGCGGTTAAGGCTGGAGCACGACAAGGATTTTAAACTGGAAATACCGGCCGACCTGCAGGAGTGTTTTGAGTTTGAACAACCTGAAGCACTTGCCTGGTTTAATAGCCTGTCTAAATCGCACCAGGGTTATTTCTTTAAGTGGATAAATGGTGCCAAAACAGAACAAACACGCGCCAACCGGTTAGCGGCTACTATTAGTGCCGCTAACCGGCGTATAGACTATGGAGCGATGATAAGAGAATTGAAAAAATTGAAGGAGTAATAATTTAAATCATTACCATCACTTACAAATACCGTTGCCTTTAGGCAACGGTAATGATAAAGCAATACCAAAACATCAACTCAGCATATCCAAATTATTGCCGTTGGCTTCAGCCAACGGATCACAAAGTAGTAATAAGGAAACTCAAGCAAATAAGCCCGAATCATTGCCTTCGGCAGATCGCCCACAATACCGTTGCCTAAAGGCAACGGCAATGAGAAAACAATCCCAAACATCAAGTGAGCATATCCAAATCATTGCCGTTGGCTGAAGCCAACGGATCACAAAGCAGTACCAAAACAAAAGTTAGCATATCCGATCATTGCCTTCAACGGATCTCCCACAAATACCGTTGCCTGAAGGCAACGGCAATGAGTAACAATCCCCACAAATCAATTTAGCATATCCAAATCATTGCCGTTGGCTTCAGCCAACGGATCACAAAGCAGTATTAAAACATCAAGTTAGCATATCCA
>MKTS01000012.1 GCA_001898335.1 Mucilaginibacter sp. 44-25
TATTCATGTTTTTGGTAAAATTGCTGCCGCTTTTATTTATCTTGTCTTTTAACCCTTGATTCGCATTATTAACGTAATATGATAGAGTTGTAAACTTTTACGGCAAACAGATAACTTTTAAATTAAAACTATTCACCGATCAATAGTGCCGCATTTGATTTATATATCACCATCAAGGTGATAACACTCACGGCAACGTGCTTCGTAGGTTTCCTTTTCGCCAAGGAGTATCTGGCTTTCATTAGGTACCAGGCGATAGGAATACATGGCCTGACCGCCACATTTCATGCAAACCGCATGCAGTTTAGTGACAGCATCGGCAATAGCCATTAGTTGGGGCATGGTACCGAAAGGCCTGCCTTTAAAATCCATGTCCAGCCCGGCAATAATCACACGTACGCCTTTGTTGGCAAGTGCCTGCGCTATCTGCGGCAGCTCGTCATCAAAAAACTGGGCCTCATCAACACCTATCACCTGTATATGGTCGGCCAGCTGCAATATTTCTGCAGCTTTAGTCACAGATTTTGAAGGTATAGAGTTGGCATTGTGGGACACCACAGCCTGCTTATCATACCTGATATCGGCCGCCGGACTAAATATCTCCACCTCTACTTTGGCAATACGGGCCCGCTTTACACGCCGGATAAGTTCTTCCGTTTTTCCGGAAAACATTGAACCACAGATAACTTCGATGCTACCCCCAACCTCATTTTTTCTTCTGAAAACATCCTCGTTATACACGTGTTCTACTCGTTAGTGAAGGGCTAATATCAGAATTTTGTAGTATTTTTGGTAAGCATTTTTCCTAACATCTATAGCCATATGAAGCAGCAGGAAGTATTTAGAAAGACCGGCGCCATTATAAAAGAACTTTTAGACCAGTATGAGTATCTCCAGGAAAACCCGGATGAATTAAACGACCTTGAACTGGAACTTTTTGTTGCCAACACGCACTTTTTAAAGGACCATGCCGAGATACTGAAAAAGCTCAACCAGCAACGCTCACAGGAACAAAAAGCGCTGCCACCAGCCATTGAAAATAAAAAGGAAGAGAAGATAGTACCTATTGAACTTACTATACCGGCCCCAACACCTCCCGAACCTAAGCCGGTGATTGAACTGCCTGCAAAGCCGGAACCTGTTATAGTGCCGGAACCACAGCAGGAACAAATAGCGCGTTTTAACTTGCCCAAACCCGATTTTTTGAGGCCGCAGGCACCTAAAGCAGCGCCCGTACAACCCGAGCCTGCTGCACCTGAAACTAAATACACGCCCGGCGAGCCTAAATATTTTGAACCCGTTGTACAGCCTGTTAAACCTGTTATAGCCCAAACGCCATTTGTACCGGAGCCGCCTGTGCAGCAAAAGCCTGTTGAACTGGAAATACACCATTCAGAACAAGCTAATGACACACCTACGCCGCAAATTGACCTAAGTGCCGATAGCCGCGCTGACGCTTATGCTTTTGAGCGGGAGGAACCGCAGATAGTAAAACATTATCTCGATTTGGATGAAGCTGATACCTTTTCGCCTGAAACCGAAACAAACGGCGTTACACCTGAAACAAGTTTCGCTCCCGTAGCTGCGGAACCAACACCTACCTCTGCAGCCACTGATGAAACCGAGAAGCCGCATATTGTGCCTACCAACCCCGAGCCGGTTATAGATAATACACCAAAAACCACCACACAGGAGCCGGAGAAAGCACACCCTGCAGCAACATACGCCGCACCTGCTGAAAAAGCCGAACCTGCAAATGAGGACCGCCCGCTGACGTTAAATGAGCGACTAAGAGCGCAGCAAACACCAAACCCTGCAATGGCTTATCCAAAACAGGAGTTGCCTATTACCGATCTTAAATCGGCTATCAGTTTAAATGATAAGCTGCTTTTTGTGAAAGACCTGTTTAACGGATATAGCCTGGCATACAGCGAAGCTATTGAAATTGTAAACCGCTTTAACAGCTTTGAAGAGGCCGACCGTTTCCTGAAAACAAACTACGTTACTAAAAACAACTGGGACAGCAAGCAGAGTACCGCTGATAAGTTTTACGCTTTACTTAAGCGCCGTTACGCGTAGTTCATTCCCATACGATTACTATCCAGCTTAAGCAGGATAAATAATAGGATGGTAAAGCTCCATAGTGACGAGCCTCCGTAACTTATGAATGGCAGTGGTATGCCAATAACAGGCATATAGCCTATGGCCATGGCAATGTTAATAATAACGTGGCAAAAAATAATGGAGGCCACACCATAGCCATAAATACGTGAGAAAGGCGCACGTTGCCGCTCGGCAATGTGGATTATACGCAGCAGCAGAAAAAGGTATAAGCCCAGTACGGTTACCGAGCCGGCAAAACCCCATTCCTCACCAACCGTACAGAAAATAAAATCAGTACTTTGGGCAGGTACAAAAGAGTATTTGGTTTGGGTACCCTGCAAATATCCTTTACCCCACACCCTACCAGATCCTATAGCTATTTTAGATTGGTTTTGGTTGTAGCCAACCCCACGCTTATCGTGATTGAGCCCCAGCACTTCATCAATACGGGCACGCTGGTGCTTTTTTAGTCCGTCAAAATATAGTGGCTTTACTACAAATACAAAAGCCACACAGGCCACCGTTGCTATTAACACCCCTACCGAAAACTGCCGACTACGCCTGAACAGTAATAATAATAATAAGCCGGCCACCACAATACCGGCCACCACAAACCAAACGTTATACAGCAAGGCCAATACAAACAAAGTAGCTACCAGCCCTATAAATACAAGAAAGTATACCGAAAGGCCTTCGCGATACAACACAAATATCAGCGAACAAAAAACCAGGGTTGAACCATCATCAGGCTGTAGTTTAATGAGCAGCATGGGCAGAAAAATAATCCCCCCGGCTATCAGGAATGATTTAAGTTCGGTAACCTTCACATTGGTTGAGCTGAGATAGCGCGCCAGCAACAGACAGGTAGCAAATTTAGCAAACTCCGAGGGTTGCAATCTGAAACCGCCACCCAGATCAATCCACGCCTGGTTACCCCCAACATTACGCCCTATTACCAGCACCAAAAGCAATAACAATACGGTTACCACATAAAATGCCGGGGCCAGTGCGGCAATAAACCGGCTTTCTAATAACAACACAACAGAACCTAAAACAAGTGCGGTAACAATAAAAATAAATTGCTTGCCATACTCTGTACTCAGGTCAATAATATCTGGGTGGGCCTCATCAAATACGGCAGCACGGATATTGAACCAGCCAATAGTACACAGGGCCAGGTAAATGAGTACCGTTAACCAGTCTACATTGAAAAAGAAACTGCGCTGGTTATTCATCATCCCTCCTTTTTGGCAACATGGCTATTGAACTTTGCGCTGTGTTTCCGGCTTGTTTGTTTTTAGCGGCTTTAAGCTCCGATTGCTTTTTAGCAGTATCAGCGGCGGCTTTTTTAATAGAATCCTGCCTTACCCTTCTTAAACTATCAGCACGTTTGCGCGCCTTTTCGGCCGGGGAGCCCGGCACCTCGGGCAACAGGTTGGCATTCATGTAATACTCCGGATAAATACCCGAAGGCCGCTTACTAATGCTGCCACGCAAATATTGTTCTACAATAAAGCTGGCTATCGGCGCTGCCCATGTAGCACCCTGCCCGGAGTTTTCTACCACTACGGCAATAGCTATCTTAGGATTATCTCTTGGGGCAAATGCTACAAATACCGAGTTATCTTTTTTATTTTTCACCTCGGCGGTTCCTGTTTTACCGCACATGATAATACCGGGTATCTTCGAATCATGAGCAGTACCATGATCCACTACGGCTTGCATACCGTTAATAACAGGTTCAAAATATTGGGAATCTACACCAACATAGTTTTTCTCTGTGTATTCGTTTCTAATTACTCTCTCATTGCCTATGGACTTAATCAAGTGAGGTTTGTAATAGAAGCCGTGGTTGGCAATAGTAGCTTCAATGTTGGCCAATTGCAGCGGTGTTGCCAGCAGTTCGCCCTGGCCAATACCAAGTGAAATTACTGTACTGGAACGCCATCCGTTTCTTCCGTAAACCTTATCGTAATAGCCTGCTTTAGGGAGGTTACCACGGTTCTCTGCCGGGAGGTCAAGGTCAAGTCGGTGCCCTAAACCAAACTTCGCCACATTATCACGCCAGTAATTGAAAGCGGTATCGGTTTTACGCCCACCGCCCATGCGGTTTACCAGCCTTTCAAAAACCATAAAGAAATATCCATTGCATGATTCAGCAACCGCACGTGCAAGATTAACATCACCATGCACCTCCCCGTGAAAACATTTAACCCGGCGATTACCCGCTATATAGTAGCCCGGGCAATGATATATGGTTTGCGGAGTAATTATACCCTCCTGCATGGCAATGAGCGCGCTTAGTGGTTTAAACGACGAGCCCGGAGGATAATAGGCCTGGATGGGCCTAACGAAGAACGGTTTGTAAGGGTCTTTATATAGTATACCCGCGTTGTGGCCGCGTTGTTTACCTACCAGCAGGTTAGGGTCATACGTTGGTGAACTCACAAAGCACAATATCTCACCGGTTGAGGGTTCAATGGCTACAATACTCCCTACCTTGTTTTGCATCAGCTTTTCGCCAAGCTTCTGTATTTTGGTATCTAAAGAGGATATCAGTCTTTCACCTGCAACAGCAGCCGTATCATATGCCCCATTGGCATAAATACCCTTAGGCACGTTGTGCGAATCATACAACATGTTGCGTACACCACGCTGGCCACGTAAAACACTTTCGTATGATTTCTCAACACCGGTAATACCCACATAATCGCCGGGACTATAATAGCCTTTTGATCGTTTAATGATGGCATCGGTAGCCTCACCAATATAGCCCAGGAATTGCGCGGCTGTTGAATCGGGGTAGGTACGTATCGGTCGCTGTATCGCATCAAAACCCGGAAACTCGGATAAACGCTCCATGAACGAGGCGTATTGCTGGGCCGTGATCTGTTTCTCAAACACCGATGAGCGATAAGGCGAATACTTACGCGCCTTGATCATCCTTTTATCAAAACCGTCCTTATCAATATCCAACAGTTTACAAAATTCCAGCGTATCAAATGGCTTTACCTGTTTGGGCACCACCATAATATCATACACAGGTTCGTTTTGTACCATGATCTTGCCGTTGCGGTCCAATATGGGGCCACGGGCAGGGTACTGGATCAACCGGCGGATAACGTTATTTTGGGCGTAGAGGAAATAGCGGTCGTCAACCACCTGTATGTAAAACAGGCGGGCAAGCAGTATGAGCACAAAGGCAATGAAAATACCGGCTATAACATATCGCCGCTCGAAATAATTATTCATTTACGCTCTTTCTTTCTGAAAAACAACAGCCCCGAAACCAGCATCAAAAATACGGTAAATACCGTACTCAATAAAAACCGCACAAGGGTGTAATCAATTTCCGACAGCCTGAAAACCTCCAGGTTGAACAGGAAAAAATGATGAAATAAAGTTAAGATAAGCGCGTAGGTAAAAAACCACCTGAAGCCCATAATACTTAGGGTGGGTTCGGGCTCATTATCAAAGCCGTCTTTTTGTACGGTAATGCTAATAAACAATACCCTTACCAAAGCCAGTAACGTACAGGCAGCCGCGTGCAGCCCCGGAGTGTCATAAAAGGCATCAATAGTAAGGCCCAGTATAAATGATAACGCGAACAACAATATATTGGGCGTCTCAAACGGAAGCAGTAGTACAAACAGTATGTATAAATAAGGTGTGGCCAGGTTATACAGGGTAATGTTTTTAAGCAAAAACACCTGCAGTAGCACCAGCATAACAAAGCGTACCAGGTTGGTTAATATTACCCTACTCATCTTTCTTTTCCTGGCCCTCCAGTGCCGCCTGCTCTTTGGCAAACTTGTTTACTACCACATCCACGTATTCCAGCTTGCTGAAATCAACCGCCAGCGTTATTTCCATATTCAGGAAAAAGCCGGCACCTTTCGCCTTTAATTTACTCACTTTACCCAAGGGTATACCAGCCGGGAACAAAGACAGATCCGAAGTTACCACCGGCTCACCTATCTTTGGTTGAGCATTGTTAGATACATCTACCAGTAAAGCTTTGTGCGGATCCATATCATCGCCCCACTGCAGGTATCCAATCTCTTTGTTATAGGCCAGCATACCGCTCACACGGGAGTCTTTATGCAATAAAGATTGTATGATGGCCAGGTGTTCGCCTACAAAGGCTACCTTACCCACTACCCCATCAGCAGATATAACCCCCATACCCTTTTCAATACCATCGCGGCTGCCCCTGTCAATAGTTAAGTAGTTATTGCGTTTGTTGATGGAGTTATTGATCACCTTGGCAGCAATGTATATATATTGTTGCTTATAAACGGTGTCAACAACTGTTTTACGCGCTACGGTATCAACATACTTTGATGCTTTAAGCTGATTACGCAATGCCGCGTTTTCACGAGCAAGGCGGTCATTAACTTCACGAAGTGACAGGTAACCTTTTAGTTCATCGGCACGTGTATACAGGCCACCGGTGAGTTGGTTAGTGCTATTAATTACCGAAGCTTTTTGAAATGAGTTGTATTTGATATAAATAACCAGCGATGCGATCTCAAATATCAGGAACAGGAAGAATGCGTTGTACTTGGTGATAAAAATCAGGAGGTTACGCATTGGGGAATTACGATTTTAGATTTACGAATTACGATTATCAATTTACAACAATCGTAAATCTAAAATCGTAATTCGTACATCGAAATTATTGCATTAAAAATTTAAAGTTACCGATGTTCTTAAGCGCTGTACCGGTACCGCGTACTACCGCTCTTAGTGGGTCTTCGGCTACGTGTACTGGCAGTTTGGTTTTGGCAGCTACACGTTTATCCAAACCACGCAATAACGCGCCACCACCGGTTAAATAGATACCGGTTTGGTAAATATCAGCAGACAGCTCAGGTGGAGTGATCTCCAGCGCTTTTAATATCGCTTCTTCAATTTTAGAGATAGATTTATCCAGGCAGTGCGCGATCTCGGTATAAGATACGGTGATCTGCTTAGGCACACCGGTCATCAGGTCGCGACCTTGTACGGCAAAATCCGCAGGTGGTTCTGATAGCTCGGGCAATGCGGCACCTACCTCAATCTTAATTTTTTCGGCAGTACGGTCACCGATCATGATATTGTGCTGGCGACGAATGTATTGCACAATGTCTGAGTCAAAGTTATCACCGGCAACACGGATAGACTGGTCGCAAACGATACCTGAAAGCGCAATAACCGCTATCTCGGTAGTACCACCACCAATATCAATGATCATATTACCCATTGGTTCCTCCACATCAATACCTATACCTACGGCAGCCGCCATTGGTTCATATATCAGGTATACTTCTTTGGCACCTGCAATTTCGGCGCTATCGCGTACCGCGCGCTTCTCTACCTCGGTAATACCCGATGGGATACAGATCACCATACGCAGTGACGGGAAGAACCAGCCTTTACCCTGGTTGATCATTTTGATCATCCCGCGGATCATCAGCTCAGCAGCGTTAAAGTCGGCAATTACACCGTCTTTAAGCGGGCGTACTGTACGGATGTTATCATGGGTTTTGCCCTCCATTTGCATGGCCTGGCGACCAATGGCTATCACCTTATTGGTGGTACGGTCAAAAGCCACAATTGATGGTTCATCAACTACAACTTTATCATTATGTATAATGAGGGTATTTGCAGTACCCAGATCAATAGCTATTTCCTGTGTGAAAAAATTAAATAAACCCATGCGGCTGTATTTTCAATATTTTGCAAAGTTAGTAATTAACAAACCTATTTGTTCCGAAATCGCGCCCCTATCGACGCTAATTTCATCAATAAAAACCAATTAGTTAATAATAACTCTATTTTTTAAAAATTAGTGTCGGTGACAGAGATTAGTTAACCGAAGATTGGAGATTAATTGATTGAAATATGACTATCCCTAATCTCTAATTACCTGATCTCCAATCACTAAAATCAGTGTTTAAAATGGCGCACCCCGGTAGTAACCATGGCAATGCCTTTTTGGTTACACATCTCTACAGATAACTTATCGTTTATAGAACCGCCGGGCTGCAATACAGCAGTAATACCCGCGTCAGCCCCTATCTCAACGCAATCAGCAAACGGGAAAAACGCGTCTGAAGCCATCACCGCGCCTTTTACATCAAAGCCAAACTCCGCGGCTTTGATCAGGGCTTGCTTCATCGCATCAACACGCGACGTTTGGCCTACACCACTTGCCATCAGCTGGTTATTTTTAGCGATAACAATGGTGTTTGATTTAGTGTGTTTTACTACCTTATTGGCAAAGTAAAGGTCTTTAAGTTCCTGTTCGGTAGGTTGTTTATCTGTTACAGTGGTCATTTGTTCAGGGCCTTCAACTGTGTTGTCTTTATCCTGTTCAATAACACCGTTCAACAAGGTTTTAAATTGCTTAGCCGGCAACTCAACATTCTGACGTATCAATACAATACGGTTCTTTTTGGCTTTTAAAATATCTACGGCCTCATTGGTAAAGGCTGGCGCGATAAGCACTTCGTAGAATATTTTATCGATCTCAGTCGCGGTTGCCGCGTCAATCTCATCATTGGCGATGATAACCCCACCGAAAGCCGAAACCGGGTCGCAAGCCAAGGCATCAACCCAAGCGGTTTTAATGTGCTGGCGCGATGCAATACCGCAAGCGTTGGTATGCTTTAATATAGCAACGGTTGGCTCGGTAAATTCGTCTATCAAGGCAACAGCCGCGTCAACATCAACCAGGTTGTTGTACGATAGCTCCTTACCATTCAACTTAGTGAACATGGCATCCAGATTACCGTAAAAAGTACCTTTCTGATGCGGGTTTTCGCCGTAACGCAATGTCTGGCTTTTTTGTATGCTCTGTTTAAAAACCGGCATCGGTTCGCTGCTATCAAAGTAGCGGAAGATATGCGTATCGTAGTTGGATGATATGTTGAATGCTTTTTGCGCAAAACGGCGGCGTTGGTCAATAGTGGTTTCGCCATTTTGTGTTTTCAGCATCTGCTCTAATTCGGTATAATCATCTTTTGAGGCAAGGATAACTACATCCTTGTAATTCTTGGCAGCAGCACGGATCAAAGAGATACCGCCGATGTCGATCTTCTCGATAATATCTTCCTGGCTTGCACCCGAGTTTACCGTTTCTTCAAACGGATAAAGGTCTACAATTACGAGGTCAATTTCCGGTATTTCGTACTGGGCCAGTTGCTGCTCGTCACTGTCAAAACTTCTGCGCGCTAAAATACCGCCAAATACCTTTGGATGCAGTGTTTTTACACGTCCGCCCAATATAGAAGGATATGAGGTAAGGTCCTCAACTGCAATCACATCAACACCCAGGTCGCGAATAAAAGTTTCGGTACCACCTGTAGAGTAGATCTTTACACCAAGGCGGTTTAACTCATGAATTATTGGTTCAAGATTGTCTTTGTAATAAACGGAGATGAGGGCGTTTTTAATTTGAACAGGATGACTCATTACAACAGGGAATTTTTGAGCCGCAAAGGTACGGATTTTAGTTAATTAGTGGTTAGATAATTGGCGATTAGTTTATGATTATCAGCGGTATTTTGAAATTCCTAATCATCATAAAATAAAATGCTTCAAGTAAATTTGTATAAGCAAAATAATCAAGGTAAATTTAAATTATGACAACGGTTACCATACAGTCGGACTCTGATAAGAAAACCTTGCTACTTATGCAACTGGCCGAGGAGCTTGGCCTGCACGCTGAAGCATCTGATAAACGGGAATTGACTGAGGCTGAAATGGCAACCGGAATTGGCAGGCCCGCTACACACGATGAGCTAATGCACTACCTAAAAAAAGGAAGTGATGACGAAGCTATCGACATTGATATTGCATTTGCCAAATTCGATGCAGATAAATAGCCGGTGAAAGTAAAGATTCATCCGAAAGCATTGGCAACCATTGATGCAATATCAGATTTTGTGGAATCTAAAAACACAAAAGGGAGCGGTAGAAGGTATGCTATGAGATTTAAGGCCACCATTTTAAAGTTAGCAATTCCTAATATTGATTATCCGGTTTGCCATCATCCTACATTAGCGCAATTCAAATATTCCTGTAGTCATTTTAACGATTGGGTAATTGTATTCAAAGTCAATCAAAACAAAGAGTTGGTTGTTTATGAAATTATACACGCCTCATTATTAGGATAGGTAAATAACATGATGCCAGCCCACAATCCACTCGACATTGTTGAAATACCACTGAGCAAGACAAAAATGGCTTTAATGCTCGCCGGCTCCGCATTATTTGTGGCGGCAGGTATATGGTTCTTGAGCAACCCCGATCGCTTTCATGCCAACCATGTATTGATAATGGCGGTTGGTATAGCGGCTATCGTATTCTTTGGGGTGATAACCCTTTATATAGTAAGTAAATTATTTGATACCCGCCCGGGATTTATTGTAGATAACGATGGCATAACCGACAATTCCAGCATGTTTGCGGTAGGTTTTGTGCCTTGGGAAGATGTTTTGGAGTTTAATGTGATCAGTGTGGCCAATCAAAGAATAATCATGGTGCTGGTTAAAGACCCGGATGGCTATATCCGTCGCCAGCCTAACGCCCTGGCTCGCCGTACAGCATCCATGAATTATAAATCATATGGTTCACCGGTATCGGTTACCGCCAATGCTTTAAAAATAAAGTTTGATGACCTTTATCAGCTAATAAACAAACGCAGACCTAATCTCTAATCAACCAACCTCTAATCTCTACCTACGATTTCATCTTCTTCAGCAATCCCTCTATCACTTTTGGAAAATGCTGATGTTCCAGCTGCTGCCCTTTAAATTTCACCATTTCCAGGGTATCGCCCGGCTCTATTTTAAACCGTGATTGGTGAATGATCTCCCCTTCGTCAAATTCGGCATTGGCAAAGTGAATGGTAATGCCCGATTCTTCTTCGCCTGATGCTAATACCGCTTTGTGCACATTATCGCCATACATCCCTTTACCCCCAAATTTAGGCAACAGCGCGGGGTGCAGGTTAATGATCTTATTCGGGAAAGCGTTCAATAACGATTTTGGCACCAGCCATAAAAAGCCGGCAAGTACAATCAGGTCTACCTGCAGGTTTTTCAACAGGCTGATAACCTCGTCTGTTTCGTAAAACTCGTGCCTGTTAAAAATATGGGAGGGTATTTCAAAATTATCGGCACGCTGTAAAACGTAGGCCTGGGGGTTATTGGTTAAAACCAGCACCACCTCGGCATCGGCATTACGTTTAAAGTGCTCCATTATCTTTTGAGCATTTGACCCTGAACCGGAAGCAAAAATGGCTATTCTCTTTTTCAAAACAATCGGTAGCTTATTTATTGCAAAATATAAATATATTTTAACTTATTGTATGGTTTTGGGCCTCACCCGGGTAAATCCCCAGCGTGTAATGGTACGCTTGTCTGTCGCGGTGTAATATAATTGTATATCGCCTGTTTCAAGTATCAGCGAATATTCACCAAGATTGGCAATGTGCGAGTAAGCAAAAGGCTGATAAGTACCCGTCCCGCTGGTTGCGGGCGCCGTAATGTCTGACATAAGATACAAGCGCGTATCAGATAATGACCACCTGCCGCTTATAGTACTCGCACGGCAGTTTAAATTAGTATACGTGCAGGTATAATCGGGTTTAAAAGTAAATATCTGGGCCGAATCGCATTGAATGGTATCTACACTCAGCTGCGAATCGCCTACGTAACGAGTGCGTATTGCCGAACCTAATTGCCAGTAACCTGTAGTGAGCAGGGAGGGTATACTGTTAACCGTTTGCCGCTTGCATGAGTTACCTGCAACGGCTATCATCAGTAATAACGATAAAAACAGGAAACGTTGATTTTTACTCATCATTTTGTACAAATATAGCTTAATTTCAAAATCGATCAGGATGATAACTCTCACGCGTCCTAATTATTTTACAGCAGCCAACAACATTAGCCCATTTATGGTTAAATATATATTTGCAATATGCGTATACCTTATGATGAACTGTTCGGCACCTTTTACCACATACTCTTAAAGCATGGCTTTAATGAAGACAGAGCTTTGCAATGTGCCCATGTTTTCGCCAACAATAGCCGCGATGGCGTGTATAGCCACGGGCTCAACCGTTTCCCTGTATTTATAGAATATGTAAAGCTCGGCTTGGTTGACCCGCTCGCAGATCCAACACCAATAAACTCATTTGGCGCTATTGAGCAATGGGATGGCAACCTGGCCCCTGGAATGCTTAATGCCTCCTTTTGTATGGACCGCGCTATTACATTGGCCGCAAACAACGGCATCGGTTGTGTAGCTATAAAAAATACCAACCATTGGATGCGCGGCGGCACTTATGGTTTACAAGCGGCCGAAGCCGGCTACATTGGGCTGTGCTTTACCAACACTATTGCCAACCTGCCGCCATGGGGAGGCACAGTGCCCCGCCTGGGGAATAATCCGCTTATTATTGCCATCCCCCGACCAAACGGGCCTATTGTACTGGACATGGCCATGTCGCAATATGCTATGGGTAAATTGCAGCAATATAAAATGAATGATAAGCCATTGCCCCAACCAGGCGGTTACGACGAGGCAGGAAACTTAAGTACAGATGCCGGTGCCATACTCAGTAGCGGCCGCGCTTTGCCTATAGGTTTCTGGAAAGGTTCGGGGCTTTCAATGGTACTGGATATACTGGCCACCATACTAAGCGGCGGACAATCAACTGCTGCCATTACGCAGGCCGGCCGGAAAGAAAGCGGCGTGTCGCAGGTTTTTATAGCCATAAAAACGGATAACGAGCGTAACAACGGCTTAATTGAAGATATCCTTAGCTATACCAAAAGCGGCGATCAAGAAGCTGATATACTATACCCCGGCGAACAAATGATGCGCACCCGGGAGCAAAGCATGCGCGAAGGTGTTTGGGCGGACGAAGAGGTATGGAAAAAAATAAGCGCCATGTAGGCGCTTGCTTTATTTCTTTTTCTCATGAATGATAACAAATACATCTTCGTTATCCTTTTTCATGAGGTATTTCTCACGGGCAAATTTTTCCAGTCGCGACTTGTCTGAACTTAGTTCCTCCAGGTCCTTTTTAACTTTTTCTGTTTCTGTTTTATAAAACGCTTCTTCCTCTTTCAGCTTGTTCACCTGCTGGCGATACTCGTATTGGGAAAAAATATCGTTCTTGTCAAAAAATATCATCCAAATAATGAAGGCCAATGTTACCAGGAAAAATTTATTCTTGATAAGATCCAAAAGACGTTTCATTTTTACCGAATCTAATTTCACTTTAAAGCTAAATGTTTTTTAAATGCAAAACAAGTTTTGCGTTAGAGATTAGAGATTGGTGATCAGATATTAGGAACACGCCAATCTTAACAAACAACTAATCTTTAATCTCTTACCTTTAATTAACTATCTCCGCCCACTCATGCCACTGCCACTGGTGCCACCGGTTTTGGAACCCGCTTTACGGCTACCGCTCTTATGACGGCTTTCGCCATTTGCACTTTTGTTTCCGCCACGGTTGTTACGCCCACGGTTGGCACCACCATTACGGCCGCCGCGGCTTTCGCCCGCAGGTGCCTTACCTTTAACCGAAATGCTCACCGCTTTGCCAGTCATCCGGGCATTCATTAATTCAATGCTTAGCGGGTATGGGTGGCCTTCTTCTATAGGCACTTGTTTACCAATAAGCTTATTAATATCCTTTAAGTATTCTATCTCTTCTTCCCCATCACAAAATGACATGGCAATACCGCTGGCACCTGCCCTGCCTGTACGGCCAATACGGTGAACGTAAGTTTCGGGAATATTAGGCAACTCGTAGTTTACCACATGGCTCAACTCATCAATATCAATACCACGGGCGGCTATATCCGTAGCTATGAGCACACGTGTGGTACGGTTCTTAAAGTTTGTTAAAGCCCGTTGCCTGGCATTCTGCGATTTATTACCATGGATAGCTTCGGCGGTTATACCTGCCTTATGCAGGTCCTTTACCACTTTATCCGCACCGTGCTTGGTACGGGTAAACACCAAAAGCGTTTTTATATTTTTATCTTTTAGAATATGAATAAGCAGGTTCTTTTTATTGCTTTTCTCAACAAAGTAGATAGCCTGTTGTATGGTATCAGCAGTTGATGAAACAGGAGCCACCTCTACCTTCTCAGGGTTGTTAAGTATTGAATCTGCCAGCGACTGTATCTCCTTCGGCATGGTTGCCGAAAAGAATAGCGTTTGCCTTTTAGCCGGCACCTTGGCGAGTATCTTTTTAACATCGTTAACAAATCCCATATCCAGCATGCGGTCGGCTTCGTCCAGAATCAGCATTTTGATCTGGTTGATATGAACATAACCCTGGTTCATCAGGTCGAGCAAACGGCCGGGAGTAGCTACCAATATATCTACACCTTTGCGTAAAGCGTCAACTTGTGGGTTTTGCGATACTCCGCCAAATATTACCAGGTTCTTTAAACCTGTATTGCGGCCATAGGCTGTAAAACTATCGCCAATTTGTATAGCCAGTTCACGGGTTGGGGTAAGTACAAGGGCTTTAATGGTTTTTTGTTCGCGGTATTGCTGTCGCTCGTTATACAACAATTGCAGCGTTGGAATGGCAAAAGCGGCCGTTTTACCTGTACCGGTTTGCGCGCAACCCAAAAGGTCGCGGCGTTGTAATATATAGGGTATGGCTTGTTGCTGTATAGGTGTGGGGCTGGTATAACCCTCGGTTTGTAAAGCCTTTAAAATAGGCTCAATTAATTTAAGATCGGTAAATAACATTTTAAGGGAAAAACGCGGAACTATATTTCCGCAATATATTGAAGGGTGAAAGACAAATTTTAATTCAACGGCAAAGATACGCTTTTATCAGCAGATAAACATAAAGCGTCTATTGCGCGGAAGCGTTACTGCTATTTTGCCTGCGTTTAGAAACAAAACCATCCAACAATATTAAACCAAGGCCAATCATGATTGACACATCGGCGGCATTGAATATACCCGTTTGAAGGGGCCCAAATTTAAGATGCACAAAATCGGTTACAGACCCATGCGCTATACGGTCATACAAATTGCCTATCCCCCCACCTATACAGCAAACAATACCCATAGCCATTAAAGGCGACATTTTAGGCTTTACCATTACATACACCAGCCCCCCAATAAGTGCCAGTATGGGTAATAAAGTAAGAACAATGAAACGAAATGGCTGTACCAGCTTATCGCCTAAACTCAGAAAAGCGCCAGTATTTTCTACATGTAACAGTGTAACATGCCCGTCAAGAAAATAATACTGATCATAGATATTGATATGATCGCGCATCATTGATTTGGTAACCTGGTCGCAACTAATATTCAACGCCAGCAAAGCCAGTATGGCCGCAATACGGTAAGCCCCTTTCAACTTCATTTGGGTGCGAAGGTAATAAAAGACATAAAAAAAGCCTTTCAAAAAATTGAAAGGCTCTCTAAATCATCTGCACATTCAAGATCTGCGCAGCTGCATATATAAAATTATTGCTTCATCAGATTGATAAAATCATCAAACAGGTAACGGCTATCATGCGGGCCCGGAGATGATTCGGGGTGGTATTGTACAGAAAAGGCTTTTTTACCTTTCACACGGATACCTTCTATTGATTGGTCGTTCAGGTTAACGTGAGTTACCTCGACTTTATCTGATGCCCTTACCGCTTCCTGCACCACACCAAAACCGTGGTTTTGTGATGTTACTTCGCAATGGTCAATGATCACGTTTTTAACCGGGTGGTTCAATCCGCGGTGACCGTTAAACATTTTTTTGGTGGGGATATCATTAGCCAGGGCCAGCAACTGGTGGCCAAGGCAAATACCAAACATCGGTTTTTCAGAAGCCAAAACTTTCTTTACCGTTTCAATAGCGTATGGCATAGCCGATGGATCGCCGGGGCCGTTAGAAATAAAGTAACCTGATGGCGCAAAATCCTTCTCCATTTCCTCAAAAGTGGTTTTTGCAGGGTAAACTTTAGCATAAACATCGCGGTCATCAAAATTGCGCAATATATTTTTCTTTACACCAAGGTCAAGCACGGCTACGCGGTAGGTGGCATCTTCTTTACCAAAAGTGTAGGTTTCTTTAGTTGATACCTGTGATGAAAGCTCCAAACCATCCATTGAAGGCACCTGGGCCAATTTAGCTTTCAGTTCTTCAACATCTAATATCTCAGATGAAATAATAGCATTCATGGCGCCTTTATCGCGTATGTGGCGCACCAACTGGCGGGTATCTACATCAGATATACCTACCAGGTTATGCTGCTGAAAATAATCCTGGATAGATTCATCTGCCTGCTTGCGGCTGTAGGTAATGTTGTAATTTTTACAAACCAGGCCGGCAATCTGTATCTGTTCAGATTCAACCTCTTCATTAGCTATACCGTAGTTACCAATGTGCGCATTGGTTGCTACCATAATTTGCCCAAAGTAAGATGGGTCGGTAAAAATTTCCTGGTAGCCGGTCATGCCGGTATTAAAACAAATTTCGCCTGTGGTAGTACCTATTTTGCCTGCGGCTTTACCATGAAAAACGGTGCCATCTTCCAACAGCAAAATAGCAGGTAACTTGGTGAAATGATTCATTTAGCAAAAAAATTGAAAGGGTTAAATATTCGGATTTTCTGGCTCGAAGCTCCGTGAAAAGAAAGTAAAGGGCTGAAGTGAAGTACCTCTTTATTCACGCCGCAAAAGTAGAGAAAAATTTCAAATTGCGGATGTGTGATTTTGATTTTTTACAGATAAAAGGTAAGAAATGAAAGATTGAATTCAAATCGTACATCTAAAATCGTAAATCTAAAATCAAACGATACCTTTGCCTTACAAAAACTAAATGATACCATGTCGGTAAACAAAGAAATTAAGCGCATTACTACCCACACGCTCCAGGAAATGAAGAACCGTGGCGAAAAGATAGCGATGCTTACCGCTTATGATTATTCAATGGCTGCTATTGTTGACAATGCAGGTATGGATGTAATACTGGTGGGCGACTCGGCCAGCAACGTAATGGCCGGGCACGAAACTACCCTGCCAATTACCTTAGACCAGATGATCTACCACGCATCATCGGTGGTACGGGCAGCGAAACGTGCGCTGGTAATTGTTGATCTGCCTTTCGGTTCTTACCAGGGTAACTCTAAAGAAGCGCTGGCATCCGCCATCCGCATTATGAAGGAGTCGGGCGCGCATGGTATCAAGTTAGAAGGTGGCGTAGAAATAGCTGAATCGATCAGCCGAATCCTAACCGCGGGCATCCCGGTGATGGGCCATTTGGGCTTAACGCCGCAATCCATATACAAATTCGGCACCTACACCGTACGCGCCAAAGAAGAGGCCGAAGCAGCAAAACTAAAGGAAGATGCCAAAAAGCTGGAAGAACTGGGTTGTTTTGGTGTAGTATTAGAAAAGATACCCGCTAAACTGGCCAAAGAAGTAAGCGAAAGCCTGCATATCCCCACCATTGGCATTGGCGCGGGCCAGCACTGCGACGGCCAGGTTTTGGTGATACATGATATGCTGGGCATTAACAAAGGTTTTAAGCCCCGCTTTTTACGCCAGTATGCCGACTTATTTTATGTTATGAACAATGCCATTGGTAATTACGTTACTGATGTAAAAGCGAAAAGCTTCCCTAACGAGAAGGAGGAGTATTGATTTTGAAGTCCATAGACAATAGTCAATAGTCCATAGTAAACTATCGGCTTAATCATCGGAACATCAACTATGGTCTATGGACCATGAACTACCGACTCAAATATGCGACCCGAACATACCTACATAAACAAAGACATTACCGACGCAGATGTGCTGTACGAGGACAATCACCTCATTGCCATTAACAAGCGTGCCGGTGATATTGTACAGGTTGATGAAACCGGCGACGAGCCACTGGACGAAAAAGTTAAGCGCTATATTGCTGCAAAATACAACAAACCCAATGGCGCGTTTTTGGGCGTAGTGCATCGTTTAGATCGCCCGGTGAGTGGCGTTATCCTGTTTGCCAAAACCAGTAAAGCGTTGGACAGGATCAACAAGATGTTTAAGAACCGCGAAATGCATAAAACCTATTTCGCCATTACAAGGCAGCAGCCTCAGCCCCCTGCCGGTAACCTGGTACACTGGTTGGTAAAAAACTCGCAGAAGAACGTCACCAAAGCACATGATAAGGAAGTGCAAGGCAGCCTGCGGTCCGAATTGAACTACAAGCTGGTTGGCCAGCGCGATGGCTATTCGGTTATTGAAGTAGATCCGATAACAGGCCGCCCACATCAGATACGCGTACAACTATCAACCCTGGGCTGCCCTATTGTAGGCGATAATAAATACGGCTATCCCCGCGGTAGCCTGCGCAAAAGCATTTGCCTGCATGCCCGCCGCTTAAAATTCATCCACCCGGTTAAAAATGAACCTATAGAGATTGTAGCCAGCCTACCTAAAGATGGCTTTTGGGATAAGTTTGAGGATCTGATACCGTAAAAAGATATCAGATTATAAAAAATAAGATACCTTTTTATTTATCGGTTTCTTTTATAAAGTTTTTAACAGCATCTACAAAGGCCTTATTTTTTTCGTAATAAAGTAGATGCCCTCCATCTATCTGTACTACCTTTTGGTTAGGAAACTTCATTAATTTATACGTGTTGGTGCCTACTGCATGATCATTAGTACCATTAATTATCAATACTGGTACATTAATATCAGGGCTAAGTTTATTATAGTCTTTAAAATACTCCGGGTAGATCATTTTTTTGCTTTTATCCATAACAGGGCTGAGTATCTTATAGGCAAAATCATTAGTACGGGGATGCAGGGAATCTAACTTATCAAACTGAACGAGTGTTTTAATACTGTCGGTAAGGAGTTTATATCCCAGGTGCACTTTACTCAACTTGGCGCGCATGGCCATATCACCTGCAAAAAGAGAATCGGTATTCTTTACTTTAATCGTAGTATCTTTTCCTATTAACTTGTAACCGAAACTTATCTGTTCTGCCAGTGCGTCCGGGTTAAAGAAATATAGTGTAGAATTAACTAAAATAAGCCCTTTTGTATGCTGCGGATATTTTTTTGCATAGTTAATCATTATTATACCACCAAATGAGTGGCTCATAAGGTATATTTTATCTATGCCGAGCTTTGCCCGCAGATCATCCATGTCTTTCAGCAAGCGGTCCATATGATAGTTATTGGCATTTTGGGCACTTCCACTTCCTCTGGGATCCATGTAAATCATGGTAAGAAAACTTTCAAGATTATTACCCCCCAACTGCTCAAAAGACAGGTAGCCTCCTCCGGGGCCGCCCGGTACAAACAGGCATGGATCTCCCTTTCCTGATACTTTTACAGGTAAAACTATACTATCAGAGGTAGTAAACTTAAACTGGTTATTCGCCAGTTGATTATTCCCCTGCTGTTTGCAAGCGGTGCAAAGCATTGTAAACAAACAGGCTAATGCTAATAACTTTTTCATATAATTTCAATTACTTCCCTTCTTTCTTGGGCGGGGCAAACATGGCCTCCTTAATATACTTAACCGGCGCGCTGCCATAGCTCAGGAACTTTTCATTAAAGTCTTTAACCTTAAATTTGTCTGCTTGTTTTTTCTGCCAATCCAGATAAAGCTGGTTGATCTCCTTAATAACCGGTATAATAGCTGGTAAGCTGTACACTGCTCACCGTTACCCTTTTCCATTTACCGTCGGACTCTGCCTGCTGCTGGAAGGCTTCTTTAGTAAGCATTTTATCGCCTGCACGCGGGTCATGTTACCAGCGTGCACGCTATAATCTAAAATAGCGTTCCAAATCCGTTCCGTTTATAGTTTCCAAAAGCGTTCCGCATGGAACGCTTTTGGAATTTTTCAAACACCTGTAAATAAGTTATTTATGATTGTGGTGGTTGTTGCTGACAAAATAATGTCAGTAACAAGTGTTTGTTATTCAGCATGTTCCGTTGTTCCGCTTTTATCTCATCCGGAGCGGAACGGATTTTTCAGCCTGTTGAAAGTTCAGCATAAACCCCGTATTGATAAAGCGGTAACCAGCACCTGTTAAGAGGGTAACACATGCCTGTAATTCAACCGCTAACAGTTTAAGTGTATTTCAATTAATAAACACTAATCTCTAATTCACTAACCTCTAATCTCCACTTCCGCCTTTAAGGTCAAATCATTACCTTTGCCACCTGTTTAAATTTTAAAACCATGAGCAAAGCAATAATTAAAACCGAAAAAGGCGACATGACCGTTCAGTTCTTTGATAAGGATGCGCCAAATACAGTAGCCAACTTTTTGGAACTGGCTAAATCGGGTTTTTATGATAATGTTACCTTTCACCGTGTTATCCCTAACTTTGTTATCCAGGGCGGCGACCCAACCGGTACCGGCGCGGGTGGCTCGGGCAAACGTATTGACTGCGAACTAACCGGCGATAACCAATACCACGATCGTGGTGTGCTTTCAATGGCGCACGCTGGTCGTAACACCGGTAGCTCACAGTTCTTTATCTGCCATAGCCGCGATAATACCGCTCACCTCGACCGCCACCACACCGTATTTGGTAAAGTGGTAGAGAACGTTGACGTGGTTGACGATATCCGCCAGGGCGATAAAATTTTAGGTATAGAAATTATTGAAGAATAGTTAAGTAGTGAGTAGCAATAAGTAGTGAGTAGCAAATGGTGAGTAAATGATTATTAACTACTCACCTGATCAACTCAATCAACCAATAACAACACATGAATTTACTGGGAATTGTTGCCGTATCGGGCAAGCCGGGCTTATGGAAAGCACTCGCGCAAAACAAAACAGGCTACGTGCTGGAAAGCCTTGATGACAAAAAGACCAAGCTGATTGCCAACCTTTCAACCGCTAAGCTGGCTGCCTTGAGTGAGATCACCATTTTTGGCCTTGAGGATGATATCAAGCTTACTGATGTTTTCGAAAGGATGAAATCGGTAACCGTACCCAACACAAAAGACGATGGCAAAAAGTTACGCGCGTTCTTTTTTGAGGTAGCACCCGACCATGATGAGGAAAAGGTATACTCTTCTGACATTAAAAAGATCATCAGCTGGTACCAGATTTTAAAGGATATGCCTTTGTTTGAAGAAGCCGACCCAACCGCTGCACCGGCAGAAGAATCGGCATCAGCCCCTGAGCCTGTAACGGCAGAGCAACCTGCTGAAGAAGCCCCGGCTGAAGCTCCGAAACCAAAAGCTAAAAAAACGCCTGCAAAAAAAGCGTAAATTAAGCTGTAAGCATAAAAGAAAGCCCCGGTAAATAATTTACCGGGGCTTTCTTTTATAGGTTAGTTTTTACGCTACACATCAATTGCATCGTAAACGATCACTTTATCCCACAGGTGGCTGCAATCTTTTATAAACTGTTGGTGAATAGGGTGGCTCTGGTAAGTGGCCTGCCCTTGCAGGTTTTCGAAGAACATCAGTTCTGACACCGCCCAACTGTTATCCACAACGTCGCGCTTTTCGGTGCTGGCAACAACGCCAATACGCAGTTCTTTGATGGTTTCTATTTTGCGCAGGGTTTTTAATCCGGCAATGATGCTGTCGCGGTCTTCAACCGAGCCGGGGTTTTTAAGCCAAAAGAAAACGTGGTGTACAATGGGATATTTACTTATCATGTTAGTCGGTTTTATAATGGATGGCATAGCAGACGCTACGGCTGTGCCGGCGGTTACTGCAGCGGCGGTGGCTATAAATTTACGTCGGGTGGTTTTCATATTCTGGCAGGTTTAACAATCAGGTTGTTGGCACTTTTGATCGCTAAATTCGGGCTCAAAAGTGCTGTGCGTAACAGATAGGTGTTCCAGCCGGTGGCGCAGGTCATGCTTAATCTCGTCAAACCTCGCCATGTCATCAGGGCTTACCACTAAGTGCGCGGTGAGCGCATTTTCGGTTGTACTCAACGCCCACACGTGCATATGATGTACATCCACAATGCCTTTAGCCTTTAACAGTTCGGCCCTTATTTTATGGAGGTCAATATCTTTAGGTACGCCATCCATTTCCAGGCGGAGGCTATCTTTTAGCAAATTCCATGTACCGGCAAGGATAACTACGCCGATGATAATGCTTACCGCGCTATCAATCCAGTTGTAACCCGTGAAATAGATAATAACACCGGATATCACTACACCTAACGATACAATGGCATCTACAGCCATGTGCAGGTAGGCACCTTTTACGTTGAGGTCGCTTTCTTTATCTTTCATAAACAACCAGGCGGTAAAACCATTAACACCAATACCCGCCAAAGCTACCCAGGCTATGGTGCCACCAGCCAACGGCTCAGGGTGAATGAAGCGCATTACCGCTTCATAAATAATAAAGCCAACGGCAACTACCAGTATCACCGCATTAAAGAATGAAACGATAATGGTTGAACGCTTGTAACCGTAAGTATAATTCTTGTTTGATTTTGCCTTGGCCAGTTTAAAGGCCAGCAAAGCCAGCGCCAGTGAAGCCACATCGCTTAAATTATGCCCGGCATCGGTAAGCAATGAAAGCGAGCCGCTGATCAAACCGTAGATAACCTCAATAACAACAAATGCCGAATTGAGGATAATGCCCCATATAAAGGCGGCATTCAGATGGTCCAGCTTGGGAGTATGATCATGGTGATGGTGGTGCGAGTGGTCGTGACTGTGCATATTTTAGATGTGCGAATGTGCAGATATGCAAAGGTGCAAATTAATTCTATAACCTTGTCATGCTGAGGAACGAAGCATCTGTCTGTAATGATCATCATCTGAAAGATTCTTCGCTATCGCTCAGAATAACAAGCGGGTTGGGTGAATTACTGATGGTGATAAGGCTCCCCCTTAATAATAGTATAGGCGCGGTACAATTGCTCAACAAAAAACAGGCGGACCATCTGATGGGAGAAGGTCATGCGGCTAAGCGAGAGCTTATCGTTTGCCCGCTGGTATACCGATTCGTGGAAGCCGTACGGTCCACCTACCACAAATACCAAATTGGCCGACGAGCTTACCGTCCGCTTGTTGATATAATTGGCAAACTGTACCGATGTATATTCTACTCCGCCTTCATCAAGCAGGATCAAATGATCTTGCGGGGTCACCTTCTTCAGGATCAATTCTGCCTCTTTGGCTTTTTGCTGGTCCTCGGTAAGGGCTTTAGTATTTTTAAGTTCGGGCAGATCTAACAGCTCCAGCTTGGTGTAATGTTTAAGCCGTTTAACGTACTTTTCAATGCCTTCTTTGAGATAAGCATCTTCAGTTTTGCCAACGGTAATAAATGTGATTTTCATGCCTTGCTGTAACTATTTAAGTGGATATGTAATCTTATTGTTGTAAAATTGAAGCTGTAAAAATACCTATAAAATCTGTGCAACAAACCATTATAGCCAATTACCAGGAAGCTGCAAATAAGGCCCGCCAACAGGCCGACCACTACAAACAGCAGGCAAATACTTACTCGTTACTACGCTTAGGCATTTTTGCCATAATGATATTGGTGGTTTACATTACCGTGCAGCAGGATAGCTTCGTGGTATTGGGTGTTGGTATTGTAATACTGCTGGCCGCGTTTGCAGCGTTGGTAGCCCAACAAGGTAAATATGAGCGACTGCGCGATTATCACCTCGACCTGGAGCGTATAAACCTCAATGAGATCAACAGTCTGCAAAACAGTACCAACCTGTATGATAATGGCCAAAAGTATAACAACGAGAAGCATTTTTATACCTCTGATCTGGATATTTTTGGGAATGCCTCTCTATACAATCTTATCAATCGTGCAGCTACATCTGCAGGAAACGATAAGCTGGCAGGCTGGTTAAGTACGCCGGCTGATAAAACAACAATATTAGTTCGCCAGGAGGCGGTGCAGGAAATCGCTGCCAATAATGATTGGAAAGTTAACACGCAAACCAAACTGCTATTTGCTGCTAATGAAGATGCAGACCAAATGAAGCGCCTGTTTATATACCTCAGCACGCCTTTGCATCTAAGCGGAGAAAAATGGCTAAGTATTTACATCAAAGTAGCGCCCTATCTACTTTTTGGAATGCTGCTTGCCGGCGCTTTTTTATCGCCCTATTTCACATTAATTGCTCTGCTTACAGCGCTCGGAAATATCTTCATTTTGCTGGCCAAAGGCAGTTACATACTTAAAGCAGGTGCCATTGCCGATAAAATAAGCGATGTGCTTGCCAAATATACCGTTGTTTTTAATGCAATAGAAAGTCAGCAGTGGCAATCTCAAAGATGCGCGCAACTGCATGAAAAACTTAAGGTAAACCAAACTTCAAAAAATATAGCTGAACTATCTAAACTGATCAATAAACTCAGTTACAGCCTCATCATGATCGTTGGGTTCATACTCAATGTATTTTTCCTGTGGGCTTTAAAGCAGATCATCCTCATAGAAAAATGGAAGCGTAACAACCACCAGAATTTTGAAGAAGCCTTTGATGTTATAGCCGAGTTTGAAGCACTGATAAGTCTCGCCGTACCAGGTATAAATTATCCGGATTGGGTTTACCCTGAAATTGCCGAATCAGAAGGCTATACCCTCACCGCCAAAAACATTGCCCACCCACTTATTCGCGGTAAGCGGGTTGATAATGACTATAATTTACAGGATGCATTTAAAATAGATATTATCACCGGCTCAAACATGGCCGGTAAAAGTACCTTCCTGCGTACTATTGGCATTAATACTGTGCTGGCATTGAGTGGCGCGCCGGTGTGCGCTGCAGAAATGGAAGTTTCAGTAATGACTATCGTAAGTTACATGCGTATCAAAGATTCGCTCAACGAAAGTACCTCCACTTTTAAAGCCGAACTGGACAGGCTGCAGATGTTACTGACCGCGGTTGAGCACGAGCACCGGGTTTTCTTTTTGATAGATGAAATGCTGCGCGGTACCAACTCTATGGATAAATATCTGGGCAGTAAAGCGGTTATAGAACAGCTTGTCGCCCAAAAAGGTGTTGGCATGGTTGCCACCCACGACCTGCAAATAGCACGCCTGGAAGATAAATACCCCGACTACGTACGTAATTACTATTTCGACATACAGGTACAAAACGGCGAAATGCTATTTGACTACAAACTAAAGCACGGCGAATGCAAAACCTTTAACGCTTCGCTATTGCTTAAGCAGATAGGCATAAACGTGCAAGCGGAGTAATAGCGTGAAAGACGTATATAAAACTTCTCATACCCTCTTTGCTGCTTGCAGCAGAGAGGGTGGTCGAGCGTAGCGTAGACCGGGTAAGTCAATTCTGCGTTCATTCACCGGTGAAAATACTCACCGTCAAAACTCCTTTACTTAATTTCCCGGCCAATACTTTCACCGACATTTTAGCCCTGTTTGCCTAATAGTACTAACGCTGCGGGATGGTTTTGATACAATTTTGTGTTGTAAACAAAACTCAATTGCTATGATAACGCTATTTACAACTATTGCTTTTACTACCATTTTAGGCCTTATTGCACAGGGAATTATTTTTATAGGCCTCATTGGTCGCCATATATTTTAATTACAGGTTTGGCAGGCCTATTGCTTAGATAGTGTTAAACATCTATCATGAAAAAAGGCGATACCGTACACTGGAAATGGGGCTCATCAGAAGCTGAAGGAAAAATTGAAAAGAAGCATACTTCTACCACCACTAAAACCATAAAGGGTTCAAAAATTACCCGAAAGGCAACAAAAGACGAACCTGCTTATGAAATAAAGCAGGATGATGGTGGCAAAGTACTTAAATCGGAAAGTGAATTAAAAAAAGGCGGAAAATAATACCCGCTTTTTTTAATTCTGATTTTTCCCGATAGCCTGTACGGCCATCTGCCTCATGTTTTCTAACCGCTTTTTAATGCGAAATAGACATAACGCCTGCCGTATTTTTGCAAAATAGAATGCATATTTACATATGGCAAACCAATCAATTATCACGGTTAAAAACCTGGTGAAAAACTATGGTGATTTTGAGGCTGTTAAAGGCCTGACCTTTGAAGTATATGAGGGCGAGATATTCGGCTTGCTTGGCCCTAATGGTGCCGGTAAAACCACCACGCTCGAGATCATAGAAACCCTGCGCGAAAAAACCTCGGGTGAAGTTATTGTTGATGGGTTTGATATTGACAGCAATGCCGATGAGATCAAAAAACGTATCGGTGTGCAATTGCAGGCAGCCGGGTATTATCCCAATCTTAATCTGTCCGAACTTATTGTGCTGTTTTCGGGCCTTTATGGTGTTAATAAAACGCCAACCGAAATGCTGGAAAAGGTAGCGCTTACAGATAAAGCCAAAGCGAAGTTCAAAGACCTGTCCGGCGGGCAAAAGCAACGCTTTTCTATCGCTACTACGCTTATTAATAATCCGCGCATTATTTTTTTGGATGAACCTACCACCGGCCTCGACCCCCAGGCGCGCCGCAATTTGTGGGACCTGATACGCGAGATACGCGACCATGGGACAACCGTAGTGATCACGACCCATTACATGGATGAGGCCGAAGTGCTGTGCGACCGTGTTGCCTTTGTTGATGGCGGACACATCATTGGTATTGATACGCCCGACCATTTTATTGACGAGCTGGTTGCCAAAGGCTTTGAACGAAAAAAACAGGTAAAGGCAGCCAATCTTGAGGATGTATTTATTAACCTGACCGGTAAGGAATGGCGCGAAGCATAACCTTCTGATAGTCGGCAGGTATGAGTTTGCAGTTAGCAGTCTCTTATATTAACACCAACACTTCACAATGATTGAATGACCCAATGAATAGTACAAAATATAGTAATACACGTGCTACGCTTGCCATTGCCAGGGCAAGTTTCCGCTCCATTCTTCGCAGCCCGTCTGCAGTAGTGTTTAGTCTGGCATTCCCGCTGATATTTATTGTCGTGTTCGCCAATATAGGTGGCGGCGGGATGAGTGTTGATGTTGGTGTGGCCAAAGGCTGTGATACGCTAAATCCTATTTACAAAGCCCTGGCCCAAAATAAAATCATTAAGCTTATTAAGGATGAAACACCGGATGAAATGCAAAAGAACCTCGCCAAAGGAACTATTGACGCCATAATTGATCTGAAACCGATGGTGCCCATGAAGCCTATGCAGGTAAACGTACAGTACAGCCATGCCTCTGGCGATAAAGGTGGCGTATTAAAATCTGTACTTAATAATATATTTTACCGTATACAGTCGGAACAGTTTAAGCGTATACAGCAAATTTCAGGCATACCTATACCTAACGCAGTTGACCTGAAAGAAACCGTTGTAACAGGGCGTGAATATAAATACATCGACTTTATATTGCCTGGTCAATTGGGCTTCTCTTTACTGAGTAGCGGGGTATTTGGTACGGCCTTCGTATTCCTGAGCTTGCGCATTACGCTGGTAATTAAACGCTTTTTCGCCACCCCGGTTAAACGCTCGAGCATTGTATTGGGCGAAGCCATAGCCCGTGTAGTGTTTGCACTGCTGGGGGCATTGTTTATTATTGTGATTGGGCATTTTGTATTTGGCTTTACATTGATACACGGGGTTGTTACGGTGCTTAATATGCTGGTACTGTGTACCATCGGGCTCATCATATTTATGGGCTTCGGCTTTACCATATCAGGCCTGGCCAAAAACGAAAGTTCTATACCGCCCATATCCAATATTGTTACCATGCCACAGTTCCTGCTGTCGGGTACCTTCTTTTCGGTAAGCGCTTTTCCGGTTTGGCTCCAACATATCAGCAGGGTGCTGCCACTTACACATCTTAATGATGCCATGCGTAAAGTGGCTTTTGAAGGGGCAGGTTTAGGCGATGTTACTCATCAGCTTTTCATTCTATTACTATGGGGCATAGGTATCTACGCGGTGGCAGTTAAAACGTTTAAGTGGGAATAGGAAAGTAGCACTATATAATCCGGCTCATTTTACGGGCTTAAAACTATAAATTATCTATATATAGCATATAATGTTTCGACTTTACATTCTCTACAGGCTGTTCGGCGAATGATTTATTATAGTTTATCTTATTGGGATCAAAGCTTTTTCCTAAGATAGCTTCCGCTTGGCTAATGTCATATTGTTTATCGTTTATCCAAAAACTAAATTGATAGGATGATTTTTTGAGATCTCTAAAAAGGACTTTTTCTCTGGGATCATCTATGGAAAATGGTAGCGAGAATTTCTCATCGACGTTTCTGCCGTTTTGACGAGCTGGTTTCCAGCGTGGTGACGCTTGTATGATATTTACAAGCTGTTCTTCATAAACTAAGCCACTTTCTGTAAGCTTTTTGATGTTTTTTACAAACCCTGTACTATCAACTGTAAATTCCATTATCACATGGCCTTTATAACCAAATAGCTTAGCGAGTTCTGAAGTACGTATCTTTTTACCTACATACATCATGAAGGCTTGGTTTCCTCCTGGGAATGCTGCCGACGACTCGAATAACGTAACATTATTAGTTTTTGCTTCATTAATGCTATCGGACCTGGTTTGAGCAAACGATGAAAAAGAGAAAAATAAAATAGTGATAAGAATAAAAGTTGCTTTCATAACTTCAAATCTACAACTTGAGTTATCCAAATCACAATATCTTTCTCTTAACATAAATTTAATATTAAGCATTGTTTAATTAACATATTAATAACATTAAGGAAATAGATTTGCATTATCAAAATATTAAGATAATGTTAAAAAACGCTTTTAGGGTTGTCGCGATAACTTCCTTATTCATATTAAGCTCGCTTTTTGTTAAAGCACAAGATTCAAAATTAGGTACCTGGGGCATTGCCACTGTAGTAATGCCCGGAGATAGCGCACATCGCTGGGGAGGTTATTCTGAATTCCAGATGCGTACCAATGGCGCGGCCTTCAGCCAGTTTCAGTATTATGAGGCTAAAGCAGGTATAAGTTACGATATCGACAAAAATTTCATTGCCCTTTTAGGTACCGGTACTTATCACACCTATAACTATCTTGATATTGCCGATGGCCCAACTGTTAATGAGTTTAGGGTTTGGGAGCAAATGACCATTAACCAGTTCCTTACCCCGCTAAAGTTTGAGCACCGTTACCGTGTAGAGCAACGCTGGCTTGATGGTAACTATCGCAACCGCTTCCGTTACAGGCTTAACATGTTTATCCCTTTAAACAACGTTAAAATCGTAGCTAAAACCTGGTTTATTTCTGTATTTGACGAGATCTTTTTCACTAATAAAACACCAAATTTTGAGCGCAACCGTGTATCGGCAGCTTTAGGTTACCAGTTTGATAAAAAATGGATAGTACAAGCCGGCTGGATCAACCAGCGGAATTACACGCCTAACACCAGCAGCGCCAAAAATAATATGATGATTACATTAATGTACCGTATTAATCGTAAAAACAGTGCAGAGCGCGAGCACTTGCCTACCACTTCAGATTAAGTAATTGTTACAAATGCAAATTAAGGTTGGTATTTCTTTATTTTGCGCTTAACTTAGCCCACCAATTTACTATAGTAAACAAAATAAATACGATAATACACTATGAGCTTGATAATTGATGTTCATGCGCGCCAGATACTTGATTCGCGCGGTAACCCTACAATAGAGGTAGATGTTTTAACCGAGAACGGTGCCCTTGGCCGTGCTGCTGTGCCATCAGGTGCATCAACAGGTGTGCATGAGGCTGTTGAGCTTCGCGATAATGATAAAGCTGTTTACATGGGCAAAGGCGTTTTAAAAGCCGTTGAAAATGTTAACGAGAAAATAGCTCCTGAACTAAGAGGTGTTGATGTGTTTGAACAAAACGCTATCGACAGCCTGATGATCAAATTAGATGGCACCGAAAATAAAGGTAACCTGGGTGCAAATGCTATCCTGGGTGTGTCTTTAGCGGTTGCTAAAGCTGCCGCGCAAGAAAGCCGCCAGCCTTTATACCGCTACATTGGTGGTGTAAACGCTAACACGCTGCCTATCCCGATGATGAACATCGTTAACGGTGGTTCGCACTCTGATGCGCCTATCGCTTTCCAGGAGTTCATGATCATGCCGGCCGGTGCTTCTTCTTTCTCTGAAGCATTGCGTTGGGGTACCGAGGTTTTCCACAACCTTAAAAAGATCCTTCATGACCGTGGCCTGTCAACCGCGGTAGGTGACGAAGGTGGTTTCGCGCCAACTTTCGAAGGTACCGAAGATGGTGTTGAAACCATCCTGAAAGCTATTGAAAAAGCAGGTTATAAACCAGGTGTTGATATATTCCTGGCTTTTGACTGTGCTGCGTCTGAGTTCTACAAAGATGGTAAATACGACTATACAAAATTTGAAGGCGATAAAGGTGCCATTCGTACCAGCGCTGAACAAGCAGATTACCTTGCCGAATTAGCGGCTAAATACCCTATCATCTCTATCGAGGACGGTATGGCTGAGGACGATTGGGAAGGCTGGAAAATGCTTACCGATAAAATTGGTGACAAAGTACAGTTAGTAGGTGATGATTTGTTTGTAACCAACGTAAAACGTTTACAACAAGGTATTGATGCTGACACTGCAAACTCTATCCTGGTTAAGGTAAACCAAATTGGTTCGTTAACCGAAACCATTAACGCGGTTAGCCTGGCACAAACTCACAGCTATACTTCTGTAATGAGCCACCGCTCTGGCGAAACTGAAGATGCTACCATTGCCGACCTTGCTGTTGCCCTTAACTGCGGCCAGATCAAAACCGGTTCAGCATCACGTTCAGACAGGATCGCTAAATACAACCAGTTACTGCGTATAGAAGAAGAATTAGGCGAGAACGCACGTTTCATCGGCAAAAACTTCAAATACGTTAAAAACAGAAAATAATCTCTAATAAAGATTTTCAATATAGAGCTCTCTAAAGAAATTCAGAGGGCTTTTTTGTTGGACATAATAAATTAAGCTTGTACTACCACGTCATTGCCAGGAACGTAGCGATCTCTTTTATAACCAGCAGTTTATTTGGGTGTAAATTGCACATGCAACCGTAATAATTTATAAAGTCTTTAGTTGCCTTAAAACAAGAAAGCCTCTCCAAATTGGAGAGGCTTTCTTGTTGATATGTGGGTTGATGCTATTATCGGCCACCTGCCGCGCCACCGCCCATGCCGCCACCTTGCTGGTCGCCGCCCTGGATCTGGTCGTCGTTGTTAACGCCTTTTTTCTTTTGCATTGGGTTAGCTGGTTTAAAGCTGATCTTACCAAAGCTGTAGCTAAACGTTAAACCGAACGATTGGAACGGAAACTGTGTACGGCTAACCTGGCTGAAGCCCGGGCTTGATATATTCTGGTTAAAGGCTTTGTTAACCGCGAATGGCTGAACAGTATTGAAACCAAGCGAAGCCTTTTTGTTCATAAACTGTTTCTTTAAACCAAACGCGTAAATACCAAATGAAGGGCTGGTACCTTGTATAGTACGGCGAGCCGAGTTAATGAAACCAAACGCTTCAAAGATAATGTCCTTAGGCAAATTTAATGTAGCGCTGCCGAACATGGTGTACTGTAAACGGGTTTTAAGCGCATCAGGGTTAATGAAGTTGGCATACTGCGCATACACTGTTGGGTTATAGGTAAACACGTTAACGCTACCACGTATGGTTAATGGCTTAATAGGGTTAACAGAACCAAAGAAGCTTGCACCTACAGATTTGTTAACGGCTACGTTATTTTGCACTGTACGGGTACCGGTAACGGTGCTGTCGCCAACCAGCTCCGTGATAGGCACAGCTATACCTTCAATAAGGTCGCTGGTTCTCTTGTAGTAAACCGAGAAGTTTAACACGGACGATTTAATAAACGTGTTGTAGTTTAACTCAACGGTTTGTGAAACCTCAGGTGCCAGGTTAGGGTTACCTACAGATTGTGCCTGGATGTTAGCTCTGTTGATGAACGGGTTTAACACCTGCAGGCTTGGGCGCTGTATACGCTTGCTGTATGATAATTTGAAGGTATTTGAACCAAGCGTTTTCTGTATGGTTAAACTTGGGATATAAGTATTATAATTAGCACTAAACGGATTTAATACCTGCTGGTTAGCGCCGCTTGCATAAGGTGTTTGAGGGTCGCCGGTAATTTGGGTATTCTCGTAACGGAAACCACTCAGAATAGAATAGTTCTTAGGCAAGGTAATGGTAAACACGCCGTAACCTGCGTATACGTTTTGCGTATAGTCATACAGGTTTGAGTTTTCGGTATCAAGGATGGGGTTGTTGCCTGCAGCGTCAACATCGTAAATGTTGTAAACGCTGTTGATGCGCCTTTGAATGGTTTTACCACCGGCTTCCAGCTTAAGCACTTTGCTTATAGGCAAGGTATAGTCTGCCTGGGCGGTATACTCATTGTTTTTACCATCGTTATTGCCGGCCTGGTTTGGCTGCCTTGCGGTAAACAAGCTGTTGTAATCTGTTTTAATGATGCTATGGCTCCACTGACCTGAAATAATTATTTCGTGGCCTTCTTTTTTAAACTTGTGGGTATAGTCGATATTCCAGTCGAAACCACTGAATTTGTTATGGTTAGTGCTGTTACCAAAGTACTGTATGCTTTTGGAAGGGTTGATAAAGTCCTGGATGCTGTATGTACCGCCGCCATTGGTATTAAAACCACCATCGTTTACCGCAATGGTACTGTTAATGCTGTTGAAACCGTTAAACTCGTAACCGGCAGTAAAAGTACCTCTTGCGCCGTGGCGTTTAGTTCTGCTGGCGGTATTATTAAAGTTACGCTGGTGTACGGTTCCGTTATCAATAGTCTGGTCGAACTCTGTGGTCATGGTTTGCGGCCATGTAAGGTTACCACCCAGGTTAGCCGAAAAGTTGAACCTGTTTTTGTTGTAGTTGATATTAAAGTTACCGTTATTTTGACGGGTACCTACGCCACCACTTACCGAACCGCTGATGCCTGACGCATTTTTGGTTTTAGTGATAATGTTAATGATACCACCTGAACCTTCCGCATCGTATTTAGCTGATGGAGAGGTAACCACCTCAATGTTCTTGATCTGGTCGGCAGGGATGGTTTTCAATACATCACTTAAGCTGGCAGATGTAGCGCCTGATGGCTTGCCGTTAATTAAAACACGCACGTTCTGGTCGCCACGGATGGCCACGTTACCATTCATATCCACGGATACCAACGGCACTTTCTGCAAAACGTCGGTAGCGTTACCTCCGGTTGAGGTTACGTCTTTTTCGGCGTTGTAAACAATTTTGTCGATCCTGTTTTCAATAAGTGGTGCCTGACCTACCACCTGTACCTCTTTCAGCGAAGTCGCGCTTGGCGAAAGTAGTATGGTACCCATATTATTATCAGGCTTAGCGGCGGTGGTTTCAACAGGGTCATAAGTTTTAGCCGGATAGCCGATAAATGAAATGGTGATCTTGTATTTACCGGTGCGGATGCCATTTAACTGGAAATTACCTTTAGAGTCGGTAAGTACACCATTAATAGGTGTTTTAGCACCGCTTTTAAAAATGCTGATGGTAGCGTAATCTACCGGTTTTTTGGTAATCGAATCGATAACCGTACCGGAAATTTTGCCCACTATGCCAGAGCCTCCGCCACCCATTGGTATCTGGGCCTGGGCTGTTATAGCACTGCATATTACTATAATAAGTAAAAGTATTCGTTTCATGTGTTTTGAGCGTTTTGGTAATTTGAGGCGAAAATGCCAAAAATGTTACAGGCCTAATCTCATAAATTAAAAAATTGTTAGAGATGTAATGTATATGTTACACTTAGTTGGTGAGTGATGAACAGTGAATGGTGAGTAGTGAGCAAAATAGTGAGTGGTTAGGGAAGAATGGTATGTGTTTATTGTAAATGCTTTGGTGGTCCCGAACTTGTTTCGAGGTCTCATATGGGTAGTTAGATTGGTATGTGGGATGCTGAAACAAGTTCAGCATGACGAGATCTATCCAAAAGAAATATGGCGTGCTAAAAGCAACGCCATATTTCTTTTTATGTTCTTTACTACAATATACTTACACCACCACGTTCACGATCCTGCCTTTTACAACGATCACTTTTTTCGGTGATTTGCCGTCCAGGTGTTTTTGTACATCGGCATGGGCCAGCACAGCGGCTTCTACATCGGCAGGCTCCATGGTTAGTGGCAGGCTGATATTGGTACGCACCTTACCGTTAAAAGAGACAGGATAAGCAAATTCATCTTCTACCAGGTATTCCGGGTTAAACTTAGGATAAGTCGCTGTTGAAATAGAGCCGGCAGGGTTACCTAACAACGACCATAATTCTTCCGCGATGTGCGGCGCATAAGGCGCCAGCACGATCACCAGGTTCTCCAGTATGGCGCGTTTGTTACATTTAAGATCGGTAAGCTCATTTACCGCGATCATGAAGCTGGATACTGAAGTATTGAACGAGAAACGCTCGATGTCTTCCTCCACTTTTTTGATGATCTTGTGCAGCGCTTTCAATTCCGCCTTAGTAGGCGCTTCGTTTGATACGGTGAAGTTCCAGTTGGCATCATGAAATAACCTCCAGAACTTACGCAAAAATTTGAATACGCCCTCAATACCATTGGTGTTCCACGGTTTGCTCTGTTCCAGCGGACCAAGGAACATCTCATACATACGCAGCGTGTCGGCACCGTAACGCTCTATCAAGTCATCCGGGTTAACCACGTTGAACTTTGATTTTGACATTTTCTCAACTTCAACGCCGCAGATGTATTTGCCGTTTTCGAGAATGAATTCAGCATCAGCAAAATCATCTCTCCAGGCTTTAAACTTGTTAATGTTTAATATATCGTTCTCCACTATGTTTACATCAACATGGATAGGAGATGTCTTATGATCCTTAATCAAGCCATGCGATACAAAAGTGTTGGTGCCTCTGCCCTCCTCGTCAATTAAGCGATACACAAAGTTACTTCTACCCTGTATCATTCCCTGGTTGATCAGCTTTTTGAAAGGCTCTTCCTCAATGGCTTTGCCAATATCTTTCAGGAACTTGTTCCAGAAACGGCTGTACAATAAGTGACCGGTAGCATGCTCGCTGCCGCCTATGTACAGGTCAACATCTTTCCAGTATTCGATGGCTTTTTCTGATGCAAACTCTTGGTTATTATCAGCATCCATATAGCGGTACCAGTACCAACTGCTGCCCGCCCAACCCGGCATGGTGCTTAGTTCGTATTCGTAAGCCTCACCCCGGCCCTCTCCAGAGGAGAGGGAGTTATACTTCCAGTCCGTAGCGCGGCCCAGTGGTGGTTCTCCGGTTTCGGTTGGCAGGTACTTATCAATCTCGGGCAACACTAGTGGCAGTTCGCTCTCCTGTATCAGGTATGGTAAGCCATCTTTAAAGTAAACAGGTACCGGCTCGCCCCAGTAACGCTGGCGGCCAAAAATAGCATCGCGCATGCGGAAATTCACTTTGGCTTTACCCAAACCAATTTCTTCCAGTTTGGCCACAACAGCAGCGGTAGCTTCCTTGTAACCTAAGCCATTAATAAAATCACTGTTGATGTATTTGCCTTCCTTTGTAGGGTCGGCCTCGGTATCAATTTGTTGGATGTCGATGATCTGGATGATCGGCAGGTCAAAGTGCTTTGCGAAAAGGTAATCGCGCTGGTCGCCGCTTGGTACGGCCATAACCGCGCCGGTTCCATAGCCCGCCAACACATAATCGGCTATCCATACCGATATTTTAGCGCCGTTCAGCGGGTTAGTAACATAGCTGCCGGTAAATGCACCCGATACGGTTTTGGTATCGGCCATACGGTCCAACTCGCTTTTCTTTTTAGTTTGTGCGATGTAAGCTTCAATATCTGCTTTTTGCTCCGGAGTGGTAAGCTCTTTAACCAATTCATGCTCCGGAGCTATTACCAAAAAGCTCACACCAAAAATGGTATCCACACGGGTGGTGAAAACTTCGATGTAAGAAGGAGTGCCGGTGTCAGTGCCGGTTGCCGGAGAAATTTCCACACCCTCACTCGCACCCAAAACTATCTCCAACGGAAACTTCACACTTGCGCCCACGCTTTTGCCAATCCAGTTGCGCTGCATTTCTTTCAGCGGCTCTGGCCAGTCAATGTTGTCAAGTCCTTGCAGCAGGCGCTCGGCATAGGCGGTGATACGCATGCTCCACTGCATCATTTTCTTTTGTTCAACAGGGTATCCACCGCGCTCGCTAAAGCCGTCTTTAACCTCATCGTTAGCCAATACGGTACCCAGGGCGGCGCACCAGTTAACGGTGCTTTCGCGCAGGTATGTAAGGCGGTATTTCAGTAATTCTTCCTGTTTTGCTTTTTCAGAAAAAGCTTTCCATTCCTCGGCGGTAAAGGTTAGTACATCCTCGTCGCAAACGGCGTTTATACCTGCGGATCCTTTAGTTTCAAAGTGTGCTACCAGTTTTTCTATACTTTCGGCTTTGTCGGCATCTTTATTATACCAGCTGTTAAACAACTGCATAAATATCCACTGCGTCCATTTATAATAATCCGGCGAGCTGGTGCGCACTTCGCGGCCCCAATCAAAAGAAAAACCTATCTGGTCCAGCTGGCGGCGGTAGGTAGCGATGTTTGCCTCAGTAGTAACAGATGGGTGCTGACCGGTTTGTATCGCATACTGCTCTGCCGGCAGGCCAAAGCTATCATACCCCATGGGGTGCAGCACATTAAAACCTTTGTTGCGTTTGTAACGTGCAAAAATATCAGAAGCGATATAGCCCAGCGGATGGCCAACATGCAGCCCGGCACCTGAAGGGTAGGGAAACATATCCAGCACGTAGTATTTGGGTTTACCAGAAGCGTTATCTGCTTTAAATGTATGCTTGTCGGCCCAAAACCGCTGCCACTTTTTCTCTATATCTTTAAATTGATAATCCATTTGAGTATTTGGTATGAGGTGCGAAAATAGTAAAAACTGCTTACAGATGAAGCTTTTGAAGCACTAATAGCCAATGTCTACCTACCCTGTAGGATAACATTAAACTTGGTAAGCTATTTTTTAAGACTTATTTTCGTGGCTCACCATACCGGTTATAGCCGTTTACCATATGCTCAATAATTTTAAGGATAAAGATATGCAGGCCGTTATTGGCTGGGTATTACGTGGCGGAGTGCTCATATCAATGCTTTTGGTATTTATTGGTGGTTGCTTTTATTTATATCGCCACGGCAACGCCATTGCCAACTATCACGAGTTTAAGGGCGTGCCGGATTTTATTCATTCGGCAAATGGCATTATCAACGGTATTATCAACCTGCGCGGCAGGGCCATCATCCAGTTTGGTATAATTTTACTTATTGCCACCCCGGTAGTACGTGTGTTATTCTCGGCATTGGGTTTTATCCTGGAGAAAGACCACCTTTATACAGCCATTACATTTGTAGTGCTTTTTATTATTATTATCAGCGCCTTAAGCGGCCACGCAGGTTAACTAAAAAGTAAACCATATTTATTGCCGGGTGTATAATATATATGCACCGGCAAGCAGTACAATCAACAGCATTACGGAGTGTAGGTTACGACGCCAAAAAGAAAATACTTGAACTTGAGTTTAAGGAGAACAGCGGCGTATGGCAGTACTTTGGCATCAGCCCGGCAACCTATAAAAGATTAATGAATGCGGCATCGCTGGGGCATTACTTTGTTACCCGCATTAAGGGAAAATATCCCGAGCTGCGAATTATTTGATACTCATGCGGCTCTGCACATCCTCGTTACCAATACTATGTTTGGCGGCGCCTTTTACAGTGCTTCGCCCAAACCGGTAACTAAAGCTCACGGTAACTTTACGATATTCGCGCACATCAACAATACGCAGATTGAGGTTCTGATAGTTGGTGAAAGATCTATCCCGATAGGTCTTAAAAATATCCGTAAGGCCTATGCTTAGCTTACCCATATTACTAAATAAACTTTTACTAAGGCCCGCGTTGGCTATAAAGGTTGGCCTGAACTGATTGATGCCATAAAACGTAGCGCTTTCATACTTAGCAGTAAGCTGCGCGGCAATTGTTTTGCTGAGCTGAAAATCCTGCGTAGTGTTAATGATGAGGTCGCCCGTAGCCTTGTTTAAATTACCATACTGAGGATAGGCTACATAACGTTGGTATGATGCATCTATATCATAAATACTGGTCCACCATGCAGCAACGGTTACCGGGGCGTTAAGGGTAACGCCATAATTGTAGGCCCGCCCGAGGTTGACTTCTGTAGACAGGTTTATTTTTGATTCGTCGTCCTGACTGTAATAAGGGAACGCTGCGCCGGTATTAACTATGGCGTACACCGAGGTTACCCATTGCTGGTTGTAGGTGTATCCTAAGCTTAGGCGGTTACTGTATTGCGGTTGCAGATAAGGGTTGCCTGCCTGATAATTGTACAGGTCAACAAAATACAGGAAAGGGTTAAGCTTATCATATGCAGGCCTGCTGATACCTCTGTTAAAAGTTAGGCTATACTCGTTCTTGTCGTTTTTGTGATAGTTGAGTATCAGTGTAGGAAACAGGTTAAAGTATTTATGAGGATTTACTTCACCTGTAGTAACAGATGTGCCTTTATTGTTGGTATACTCACCGCGCAAACCAGCATCAAGGCTATACTTTCCCCATTTACCCACATAATTTAAGTAAGCTGCCGCTATATGCTCCGTAAATAGGAAGTGGTTGCTAAGATCATCGTCTACTGTGTAAACACCATTTACTTTGGGGCCAAAAACCAGGTTATTATCCGTATTGGTACGGCTGAATTTTAAACCCGCGTCCAGTTTAGCGCCACCGCGTAACGGATTACTGTAATCTACCATTGCCGTCCAGTTAGTGATGTGTGTTGGCGACAGGTTCTGCAATAACAGCGGATCGCGGTAGGGTGTATAGGTATTGGTAAAAAATTCGTTGGTGATATACTCGTCAGACCGCCGGTTAGAGCGGGTATGGGTAACATTGGCGCTTATGGTGCGGCCGCTGGTATCTAACTTGCCGGTATAATTAATATTATAATTAATGTTGTTGATGTTACGCGTTATGCCCGAAGTAGCGTTAATTATAGAATCGAGCTTACCGCTGTTAGATATCATCAGGTTATTATTCTTGTTATAGTCGGTATTGCTGGCCAACCCACTCACTAAAAAACCTAAGGTTTGGCTTGGAGATAGAAAGAAGTCGGTACCGAGCCTAAAATTATGTGCAACCGCGTTTGAGGTATTATGATATAAACTGTTGTATTCGCTTTGTATGCCCTGGTAATTAATAAGCCTGTCGTTATCAATATCGCGGTAGGTTTTGTTACCGTTAACGCTGTAGGCACCAAATACGTTGTAGTTTTTGGTTCGGGTATTAAAAGAAATACCACTGCTGGCTTTGTAGTAGCGCCCATACCCTGCCGAGGCATTGTAAGTGCCGTTGGTACCCAGGTTCTTTCCCTTTTTATACACAATGTTAACCACGCCACCGGCTGAAGCATCATACCTGGCCGAGCCAGATCTGAGTAGTTCTATGCGATCTATATTACTGCCGGGCGTGCCTTTTAACAGGGCGGCCAATTCGGGGCCGTTTAGGTTGGTAGCTTTACCATCGATCATGATAAGCGCGTCCTGCCTGCCGCTTATGCTAACATTGTCGTTATTATCTACCCTTACGCCCGGAGATTGCTTTAAAACATCCAATACCGATTGTCCCGCGGCTATGATACTTGCGCCTGGATTAATAATTGTTTTATCCGGTTTAACCTCAATATAACGGCGCTTGCCCGTTACGGCTATCTCTTTAAGTTGCGCGCTGGTAGCTGCAAGTACAATGGGCGAAAGATTGACCAATTTATTAGCAGGCACCTCAAAAGCGCTGCTGTAGGCGCGTTTATACCCCAGCATGGTGGCCAGCACGGTATATTTCCCCTTGGGGATGTTGGTAAACTGAAAAGCACCTCTTTTATCAACCAGGGCCGACATGACCACAATTGAATCGGACAGATGGATCAATACAGCGCTGGCTGCATCGGCAGGGAGGCCTTCGCCTGTATTAACCGTGCCTTTTATGATTGATGTACCTTTTTGAGCGTAACAGTAGTTAGTAATAGTAATCAGGAACGCTATGTATAAGCATCCGAATTTGAACCTCATTTAATAGTAAAAATTGCCTTATAGTTAGTTAGTTATAGAAGTTTTAAATATAACAACATTTTTACACTTAGGAATGTTGTATTATGCTTTTTTACGGAAATTCAGGAGTATTTGTTTCAGCCGATAATATTTGGCAGGTAAAACTGTTAATTTGTTATTTTCGTGCTTTATTACAACAGTAGATTTTATATGAGGAAAATATACTTTTTTTTAGCCACTCTTTTATTTACCACCTCTTTAATGGCACAAAGTGCTTCTGCCAATTTTACCAGCGCTGTAAATAAATTCAGGCAGTACTATAACAGTAATCATCCGGATAGTATTTTTAACATGTTCAGCCCTCAGATGAAGGCCGCGCTACCTCTTGAGAAATTTAAACCAACTACCGAGCAGTTACGTACCCAATTGGGAATGCTGAAAGGTGTTGAACTCATAAAATTTAGCCAGCCGCTGGCCGTTTACAAGGCCACGTTTGATAATGCCATCTTTGACCTTAACCTATCGCTTGATGCGCAAAACAAGTTAACGGGCTTATTGCTAAGTCCGCATTCCGACCAGGCCGCTGCAAAAATGGCTATGGATCCCTCCCTTAAAGAATCGCCCTTGTTGCTAAAAACCATGAGCGGCACTATATCCGGAACGCTCACCACGCCGGATAACAGTACCGGAAAAGTGCCCGTGGTGCTAATTATTGCCGGTTCGGGCCCTACTGACCGCGATTGTAACAGCCCTAAGCTTGGCCTTAATACCAATGCTTATAAAATGCTGGCTAACGAATTAGGTAAAGCAGGCATTGCCACCGTACGTTACGACAAAAGGCTGGTGGGGCAGAGTGTAAGCTCAACTAAACCAAAAGAGCTACGTTTTGAAGATTACGTGGATGATGCCGTTGGCATGGTACAACTACTGGCTGAGGATAAGCGTTTCTCGAAGGTTATTGTACTTGGGCATAGCGAGGGATCGCTCATTGGCATCCTGTCGGCCCGTGACGAACCTGTTAACGCGCTGATATCTGTAGCAGGTGCAGGCCGCTCTGCCGACCTGGTGGTTACCGACCAGATGAAAGCCCAGCCAAAATTTATACAGGATAATTTTAAGTTGATGCTTGACAGTCTGAAGAAAGGCAAGTTTACAGAAAGCATAGATCCTAAGATATATGCCATTGCCGGCCCCGAAGTACAGCCTTACCTGATGTCGTGGTTCAGGTACAACCCGGCAAGAGAGATAAAAAAGCTGAAAATACCTGTTTTAATATTACAAGGAACTACTGACCTGCAAGTGCCGGTAAGCGAAGCCGAATTATTAAAGAAAGCAAAATCTGAGGCCCGACTGGTAATTATACCCGGCATGAACCATATTATGAAAGATGCCCCTGCCGACCGGGAACAAAACATGGCTACCTACAATAAGCCCGAACTACCGCTTGACCCCGAACTGGTTAAGAACATTATAAGCTTCGTGAAGGAGCTGAAGTAAATATGCAGATTTCAGATGTGCAAATATGCAAATGTATAGCAGGTGTAACGGCACGATTATATTTCTACCTTATTGGCCCTGCTTATCCATTATAGGTTTTTAATCTGCACGTTTACACATCTGAGATCTGCAAATTATTTCCAAATCCCCAGCAACCTTCTTAGCAGAATGATCTCCGAGGTATGGTAAGCGTTATGATCTGCTATTTGCAGGGCTTCTCGCAGGATGCTTTGCCCGTCGCCATGAGGAATAGCCGCGTAAATATCTCCGCTCCTTAAAAGTTCTATAAACGCTTTTCTGTCAGCTTTAATAGCTTCAAGGGTTTTATTCCAGGTTGCTTCATCGGCAGGGGCGGCTTCTTTAGGCCAGTAATCATCCGGCCATTTTGGCGATTGATGGCTTGCATCCTTGCTAAACTCCAGCATATCCCATTGCGCAATGCGGATATGTTCTGCCAATTGCCATATACTGTATGGTATTCCATGCGGTTTTATCCCCAGTTTATCGGCAGGTATGCTATTAAGCGCATCCTCAAGTGTAGCATGGGCGCCGCCACCCTCCAGTAGTTTTATCAGTTCTTTTATCAATATATCATGTTGATCGCTCATGCCAGTAAGTTTTATTATTTAACAAACAGAAGTAAGGTTTGATTTATAACTTCCAAAGTTTTAAGTTTATCACCAAAAGCAAATCCTACTCACCGTGACTAAAAGAATACTCATCCTTCTCGCATTGTATGTAACCGCCTTTACCGCATGTAAAAAAGACCAGGGCGGCAGCATAGATAACGGCTTAAAAGACGACGGCACCTTTACGCGCTACGAAGACCATTTCCTGGAAGAGTTCTGGAAAATAAACCCTGAATGGGCTACCTCTGTAGGGTACCATAAGTATGATAGCTTGTTAATTGTACCCGGTGCTAAAGCACGCGAGCAAAAACTAAAATTTGCTAAGGTACAGCTGGATTCGCTTAGCCGTTATGAGCCAAGCCTGCTAACAGATAACAACAAGATAGATCATCACATGATCAAAAACCAGCTGGAATCCATGCAGTGGGGTACCGAGCAGCTAAAGTCATACGAGTGGGATCCATCATCCTACAATGTGATCGGCACGTTCGCTTTTATGTTAAATGAACATTACGCGCCGCTGCAAAAACGCCTGCGCAGTATATACCAGCGCATGGAAAACATCCCGGCTTATTACAAAGCGGCACAATTGCAATTGAAAAACCCGGTTAAAGAACTTACTGACTTGGCCATAGAACAGAACGAAGGCGGACTGGGTGTTTTTGAAAACGATCTTGCTGATTCGCTTAAAAAAAGCAAACTGCCTGACGGAGAGCAAAAACAAATTACTGACAGGGCCAAAACTGCCATTGAATCTATAAAAGGTTATGTGGCGTTTTTGAAAACTATGAAGAATGATAAGCCGAGGAGTTTCCGTCTGGGTAAGGAACTGTATGAGCCTAAATTTAAATACGAGATACAGGCAGAGATCAGCGCGCAGCAAATGTTTAACGCGGCTGTAGAGCGCAAAAAGTTCCTGCACAGGGAAATGGCTAAGATAAGCAGACAGCTTTGGCCAAAATACTTTAAAACCCAGGCCATGCCTGCTGATTCGCTTGAACTCATTAGCCGGGTTATTGATACGCTATCTGCCAGCCATGTTAAGCAGGACGAATTTCAATCAGCTATTGAGAAAACGATACCTAAGCTGATAGCCTTTATTAAATCAAAAGACCTCGTAACGCTCGATCCTACAAAACCTTTGGTGGTGCGTAAAGAGCCGGCCTACATGGCAGGCGTAGCCGGTGCATCAGTGAGCGCGCCCGGCCCTTATGATAAAGGCGGTAATACCTATTATAACGTAGGCAGTCTGCAAGGTTGGTCGGCGGCCAGGGCAGAAAGCTACCTGCGCGAGTACAACGATTATATTTTACAGATACTCTGTATTCACGAAGCCATACCGGGCCACTACACTCAGCTGGTATATTCAAATAAGGCACCGAGCATGATCAAATCTATATTTGGTAATGGTGCAATGGTGGAAGGCTGGGCGGTATTTAGCGAGCAGGAAATGATTGATGCCGGTTATGGGAATGGCGCGCCCGAGATGCGCCTGATGTGGTATAAATGGCACCTGCGGTCGGTTTGTAACGCTATTTTAGATTACAGTGTGCATGCCGGTAACATGACCCGCGAGCAAGCCGTAAATATGCTAACCAAAGAAGCCTTCCAGCAGCAAGCTGAGGCCGAGGGTAAATGGAAAAGGGTAACTGTGAGCAGCGTACAGCTTACCAGCTATTACACCGGTTACAAAGAGATCAACCAGCTTTACCAGGATTGGCAAAAAAAGCAAGCCGATAAATTTAAAGTTAAAGACTTTAATGAAAAGTTCCTGAGCTATGGCAGTGCGCCGGTTAAGTACATAAAGGAAGCTATGTTTGCACCACCCAAGAAAGAAGGGAAGTAAGCAAGTCGAAATTCAAAAGTAAAAACTAAAAAAGCCTGGCTATGTGAGTAGACGGGCTTTTTGTTTTCTCAGAGCCAGGTTATTGCGAGGAGCGATAGCGATGCGGCAAGCTTGCGCCATAGTGTTATAGCACTCGCGAGCATTAGCGAAAATCACAAAGCGTTCCGCTCATCATTATACACAAATCCAACCAACGTAAAACATTAAATATCAACACATTAAAGCTGACATATTTTTGTCAGAACTGGTCCGACAGTTTTTTAAAACACTTATTTACAATCACTTAAAGAATTCCAAAAGCGTTCCGCGCGGAACGCTTTTGGAAACTATAAACGGAACGCTTTTGGAACACTATTTTTATAATACACATCGCCTTTTAATCGTTACATTTGGTAACGGCTATGAATAGTTTAAAAAAACACCTTTCGCCTTTCACCTTTCGCCTTTTACCTCAAAAACACCTTTCGCCTTTCACCTTTCGCCTTTCGCCTTTTACCTTTCGCCTTTTACCTCTAAAATACCTTTTAGCTTTCGCCTTTTACCTTTTACCTTTAATAACCAGGGCTTCCTCCATCCTTATCCCGATGGACGAGGAGCAGAAGGATCATTTAAAATCATACGGCATCGCTTTCTGGACGCTGAAGAACGGCGAAACCGTTAACTGGCTGCTTAACTACCGCGGCGGCAGCTTCATGATGGCATACGCTAAAACACTGGAAGATGAGTGTAAGGTACGCGGTGTAAGCTACGAGGTAATTGCCGATGCCAAAGCCAATGAGATCATCACCGAGGTGAGCGACCCATCCGTGAACATGGACATCATTAAACTGGAGAAAGCGCCTAAAATGGCCGTGTACTCGCCTAAGAACAAGCTGCCCTGGGATGATGCCGTTACCCTGGTGCTCAAGTACGCCGAGATACCTTATGATGTGGTGTACGATGAAGAAGTGATACGGGGCGACCTGCCCAAATACGACTGGCTGCACATGCATCACGAGGATTTTACAGGGCAGTTCAGCAAGTTTTACGGCGCCTACCGTTACGCGCAATGGTATAATGATGATGTGCGGGCGCAAACCGCTTTGGCAACTAAACTGGGCTTTAAAAAGGTATCGCAAATGAAGCTGGCCGTGGTGCAGCGCATACGTGATTTTTGCGCCGGCGGCGGTTTCCTGTTTGCCATGTGCAGCGGTACCGATACGTTTGACATAGCCCTAGCCGCGGCCAATACCGATATTTGCGAAGCCATGTTTGACGGTGACCCCGCCGACCCCAACGCCCAGCAAAAGCTCGACTTTACGCAAACCTTCGCTTTCCAGAACTTTACGCTCGACCAAAACCCGCTATCGCACGTGTTTGCCAATATCGATGTAACGCAGACCCGGCAGGTGGAACGCACACGCGATTTTTTTACGTTGTTTGATTTTTCGGCCAAGTGGGATGTGGTGCCCAGCATGCTTACGCAAAACCACGATAAGGTAATTAAAGGTTTTATGGGCCTAACTACCGCCTATGATAAAAGCAAGCTGAAACCCGGCGTTACCATTATGGGCGAAACCAAGACCGCTAACGAAGCCCGCTACATACACGGCGAATACGGTAAAGGCCAATGGACCTTTTACGGCGGCCACGACCCTGAAGACTACCAGCACGCCGTAGGCGACCCGCCAACCGACCTCAAACTCCACCCCAACTCGCCCGGCTACCGGCTCATCCTCAATAACGTATTATTCCCGGCAGCTAAAAAGAAGAAACAGAAAACGTGATGGTGGTGGTGCAGGATGGGGGAGCGGGATGCCGAAAAGTAGTGCGGGATGTTTTAGTATGGAATTTCAAATGATAAATATCGAACACTGAATTTGGAATGTTAAATGATGAAGTAATAGAATTAAAAACTACTTCATCTTTTGGCGTTATATTAATCCATTGACCAATAATGAATATCGAAAAGCGAATATCAAATGGTAAATAAACACGTTTATCGAGCGTTTCGTATTATCAAAAATCGACAAGATTACCTTTTCTTTTTTGCTGAAAATAGCTGATCCAGCCAAATAAAAGAGATACACTGACACTAATTGGCAATATCATAACCGGCATACTGGTAAACCCAAAACCCAGTATAACCAATACGGTAAATAAGCTCAAAATATACAGCGTTTGTTTACGTGCGAATACTGATTCTAAGCGTATTATATTAATTTGATTTTGAGCCTTATAATTTTCTATAGCTACTTGAAAATCAGAAACAAATGCCTTAAGCAACTCGTCATTACAGAAGTTATTATTTGCGGTAATTAATTTTTTTACCATCTAAAAAACCTAAAGTAAATACAGTTCCGTTTTTCCCAAAGTATATATAATAATATTTTAAACCATTAAAAGGAACATGAACTGTTTGATTTAACGCTATTGTCAACTCATCTACAGAGATTGTAGCCGTTCCTGTCTTTCTTATTCTGTGTTTATTTAATAAAAAGAATGCCACCGATGATCCGATTATCAATACAACTACAAGGCCTGCCGGAAGCGTGTTTCCAAACAATGTTCTGAAAAGCCATAAACCCAACCCCAAAATAGCAACTGATACACCAAATAATAAATAGGTGAAACCTTGCCTGGTATATTCAAAAGTGTAACTTTTCAAATCGTAAATTAAATTTAATATACTAAATAACCATTATAACTATCTATTTAACTTGATGAATAATGATAAGTGATTCTATTAACCCCTTCATCATTCGGCATTCAGTGTTCGATATTAAAAACATCGCGATTAGCTACTTCTTCAGTGTATTATCAAACAATTTATAGATCCGCTTATATTCATCGGCCCAGCTGCTGGGCTGCTCAAAGGCGTGGTCTTCTATTGGGTATGATGCCAGTTCCCAGTTTTCTTTATGCAGTTCAATAAGTTTTTGAGTAAGGCGTACAATGTCCTGGTAATTCACGTTTTGGTCCAGCATACCATGCAGCATCAGCAGGTTGCCTTTTAAGCCATTGGCAAAATAAATAGGCGAACTTTTGCGGTAAGCCTGCTCATCGGTATAAGGTTCGTTGAGTATGTTGGAAGTGTACTCGTGATTATAATGCGCCCAGTCGGTAACCGAGCGGATGGCGCCGCCTGCCGAGAAAACGTCCGGTTCGTTAAACATCGCCATCAGCGTAATAAAACCACCGTATGATCCTCCGTACAGGCCCACATGTTTAGGGTTAACGCCATATTTATCCACCAGCAGTTTCACGCCATCCACCTGGTCGGTAAGGTCTTTTCCACCCATGTGGCGGTAAATACCCGTACGGAAATCGCGGCCATAGCCGGCACTTGCCGTATAATCAATATCCAAAACGGTATACCCATTATCGGCCAGCAGGTTGTTAAACATATATTCGCGGAAATAGTAGCTCCATGAATACGTTACGTTTTGCAGATAACCGGCGCCATGTACAAATACTACGGCCGGTTTAGCCGGGTCGGGGTTGGCAGGCTGGTACAAGCGCGCGTAAACATCCGTACCATAACGGTTTTTAAAGCTGATGATCTGCGGGTCGCGCCACGGGTACGACAGGTACTCGGCCGACACAGAGTGGGTGACCTGTACCGCCTTTGCACCGGGTTTATTAGCCTGAATATACAACTCCCAGGGGCGGTTGGAATACGAATAGCGGATAGCCAGCCATTTTTCATCAGGCGATAGGGTAACCTCATTGCCGCCCTTCATGCCGGTGATATTAACCGGTGTACCACCGCTAACCGGAATGCTGTAAAAATGCGTAATGCCGGGGTGGTCGATATTAGCGGTAAAGTAAAAGATTTTTTTATCCTTGCTTAATTGCAGCGTTTGCACTTCCCATTTGCCGCTGGTGAGTTGTTTTTTGGTACCGCTCTCCACATCAACCACGTAAATGTGCGAGTAGCCGCTTGCTTCGCTCTGGTAGTAAAAATGGGTAGCGTCAGTAAAACCGGCCCTGCCGGGGTTATCAATACCCGGCCCTCCTATCCAGGCCTCGTCCCGCTGCCTATCGAGCAAACGGAGCTTACCGGTTAACGGGTCGAGGCTCATGATCCAGCAGTCTTTATTATCCTGCGATGAAATGATCACCACGGCGTTACTGCCGCTCTCATTCCATAAAACCCCATCAATAGTTACTGGCCTATCGGCATTTTGTTTCTGCCGTTCTTTTAACTCTTCAGGATAATCTTTCAGGTAATCGGGTAGGTCTTTAATGCCGGGGATGTCCGCGGTAATGATGGGATAATAAGTTCCCCGCTGTGTATCGTAAACAAATGTTTGGGATGTTGATGAAGCCCGGCCAACTTTTGAGCGGTTGGGAATGTCCTCTGTAAAGCCCGATGCTGTTACGTAGTTAGGTACAATAGCATTTTTTACGCCATCGGCACGCTTGGTGAGCCGGTAGGTTATAAACCTGCCATCCGGACTTATCTTTACCTCGCTTACCCGTTTATCGCCGGTTACAATTTCCTTTAATTTTTCGGGTTTAAGCAACGCGTTGCGGGTCGAGTCGTCCTTATCTTCTTTGGCTTTCTCTTTAATAATATCAAACAGTTCCAACTGCTGCTTTTTAAGCCATTGCTCCTGCTCGTTAGGTTGCTTTTTGCTTTGGCCGTCTGTTGCCTCGCGCACAAAATTGGTGAGCTGTACCAATTCGCCGGTTTTCAGGCTGATGGTAAACAGGTTATTATCTTCCCGGTAAACTACTTTAGTTTCATCGTTGATAAACACCGGCTCGGTTTCACGGGCTGCCGTATTGGTGAGGCGGGTGGTTTTGCCGGCTTTCACATCAAACAAAAACAGGTCGCCATCTTTGCTGAAGATCTTGCGGGTATGTTGTTTGTTCCAATCACCGTTATCGGTGCTCAGGCCGCGCTCTTCGGCAAGCATTACCTTACGCGCCTTGTTATCCGCCGGGTTAACAGCATACAGTTCCGCGTCGCCAGAGGCGTCCTCACTCCACTTAAAATAGACCTTTTTACTATCATCGGCCCAATCAATACCGGAGGGTGATACGCCTATCCATTTCGGGTCGCGCATGATCTTTTCAATGGTAAGCGGGCCAAGTTTTTGGGCAAAAGATGTGGTAGCTGCGGGTAGAAGCAGCAACGTAACCAATAGTTTTTTCATGTGAACTTAAAGGATGCAATATAAGCATGTTTTAATATCGAATATTGAATTTCGAATGTTGAATGATGAAGCGTTTTTAAATATCGAATGATGAATAATGAAATAACATCACTTCATCATTCGTCGTTCAGCATTCGATGTTCGATATTATCTTAAAACAATTCATCATTCGTCGTTCAGCATTCAGTGTTCGATATTATCTTAAAACACTTCATCATTCGAAATTCAGCATTAGACATTATAAATCTCCCGCTCTCGCACCCCCGCTCCCGCTCCTCTTAATTATAAAACGTCCATGACACGCCGAACTTGAGCACGCGGTCCATTTGCGGGTAGCGGTTAACGGTATAAAAACCTTTGCTGAACAGCCCCTGGTTCACGTAATCATACTGCACAAAAATATTGGTGCGCACCAGCGTGGCTTTAAAGAACAGGCTGGCTACCGGGTAAGAGGTAAAGGTAACATCGGGCCCGTTATAGAACTGGCCTATGCTAAGCGCGTATGAAGGGGCCAGGTAAGTGGTGTTGTACCGCGCGTTGATACCAAACTGAGAGTTAAGCGTAAATATCTGCGCCTTGTAATAGAGGCTGCTGTAGGTGTACACCTCGGGCGTGCGCAATATAGCCGCGTTATCGGTTTTCTGGTATACGATGTAGTTATCAAAATTAAGCTTTCGCCAGTGCAGGTTTTTACCGATGCTGAGTTTAAGCATATTAATGGGCGAACCATACTGCCTTGGCGTGGCATCGATACCGTTGGGCTGCGAGGCAAAATACAGGTAATCGTTCAACAGGAAATACTCGGCCTTCAGGTCAAGTTCCAGCGCCTCGTTCACATAGTTGAAAGAAAGGTTGGTGACCTTTTGGTTGGCAAAGCTATTGTTAAAAATGTAGTGGTTGGATATCCAGTTGGTGTACACCAGCCCCGGCGAACTGCTTTGCTGGTACGCGCCCAAAACAATGCGGCCGGTTTTGCGGTTGCCCGCGAGGGTGAGTTTGGCATCATACAGGAAATCGCCAAAGTTGCGACCCTGTACAATCTGCTGTATGTCTGCATCGAGGTTAATACGATCGCTGAAACGATAGCCCAGCTTACCCTTCACCGTAATATTCTGGAAGGTGGAGTTTTGTACCTGCACCGGCTGTATCTGCTTTTTACCGTATTGGTTAATAATGGTATCGGCCACAAACTGGCTTACTTTATAAAAATCCTGCGTTAAACCCAGGTCCAGCTTCAGCTCATTCTTCAGCATTTTTTTGCTGCGGCCGCGCAGGTAAAAACTGTACGAGAAATCGTTTTGCAGGTGCAGCACGTTGAGTGAATCGCGCGAGCGGGCGGAAGAAAAATAATAGTCAGGGAAAGCACCAAACTGGTCGAGCCCGTTTTGCAGGTAGTTATATTTACGCTGATTGTAGTAAAACGTATAGCCCACGCGCTGGGTAGGCAGCACGTTGTTGGTACCCGCCTTGCCCTTGTTAAGGCTATCAATATGCCCTATGTAGTAAAACTGCTTTACATACAGGCCGTTGTTTTTCCAATTGCTGTAGCTGCCCGGCAGGCGCACCGGCTCGCCCGTTTTATCAAACGATGGGTTAGTAAAGATATCCTGCTTTATTATAGAACCTGTTTCCGGCGCTTTAAGGTTATTGAACAATAGGTTAGCCAGCAGGTTATACCGCTTGTTTACGCTGTGGTACCAGGTAAACACGCCGCCTGTAAAATCGCTCACATTCTGGCTTAGCACATTGTTGGTGCTGTAATACCCTTTTGAGCCGTTAAAGTTGAGCAAAAAGCCGATATTCCAGTTGGGCTTAACGTTTTGGGTATGCAGGGCCTTAAACAATTGCTCCTTGGTGCCGCCAATGGTACTGTATAAAGATAGCAGCGTGTAGGGCGCACGGGCATTAAAGTAATTAAGGTCCTGTGGGTTTACCATGTAGGCATCCAGCGCGTGCTGGCCCTCATCAAAGCCTATGGTTTTACGGGGGGTAAACAGCAGATCGCGCGCGGCGGTGCCGGGGTATCCCAGGCTTATTTTGGGATTGCGCGGCTGGTTAAGCGGACTGTAGTTCTCAAAATTTACCAGGCCGGTATCCAGCGGGAAAAGCTGTATACTATCGGCCAGTAAACGCTCGCTGGTTACCTTAATAAACTTGGAGGTAAAAACAATCGAATCGTGCTTGCTCTCTTCGCGCTTGCGCAGCGAGTCGAGATTATCCGAAGCGGAATTATTACGCGGGCGGTTGCGGGTGGTATCGCGGCTGTACACCGGCTCATTGGGCCGCTGCCCGGGGAAACTCGGGTTACTTATTTGCGCGAAGGCGCCCTGCGCGGCGGCACAGATCAATATCAGCAATAAATACTTCAGCTTGTTTGCCATTAAAGCCCGGCTATCAATTCTTTTAAAATTAAAGTTAGTTTAGGTTCGGCCTCCTGCGCTACCGCCAGTATTTCTTCTACCGATACCGGTTTTAATTGCTCAGGGAAACCCTCATCCGTTAAAACTGATATGGCGAATACCGGCAGCCCCATGTGATTGGCCACAATTACTTCGGGTACGGTGCTCATCCCTACCGCGTCGCCGCCTATGATACGCAGGTACCTGTACTCGGCACGGGTTTCCAGGTTAGGGCCGGTTACCGCTACATAAACTCCCTTATGGCAGGTAATATTGTTGGCCGCGGCAATCTCCAGGCCTTTATTGATCAGGTCGTGGCGGTAAGGTTCGCTCATGTCCGGGAAACGCGGGCCCAGGTCGCTATCGTTGCGGCCAATAAGCGGGTTCATAGGTTGCAGGTTAATGTGATCCTCAATCACCATCAGGTCGCCCTTTCTGAAATCGGGGTTCAATGATCCGCTGGCGTTGGAGACGAACAGCGTTTTGATACCCAGCATTTTCATTACCCTCACAGGCAGCGTGATTTGCTGCATGTTGTAACCCTCGTAATAATGCAAACGGCCCTGCATGGCTACCACCTTTTTACCGCCCAGCATACCAAAGATCAGCTTGCCCGAATGAAACTCCAAAGTTGATATCGGGAAGCCCGGTATGTTCGAATACATGAGCTGTTTCTCTATCTCTATCTCATTCACCAGGCCGCCCAGGCCGGTACCTAAAATAATACCTGCTTCGGGCTCAAAATCGCCTATGCGTTTCTTGATGTATTCAGTGGTGCTGTATATGCTCTCTAACATAAGTAGTAATTAATTGATCAAATGCGACCTGCGCGTTGTTCAGCAGCTTTATGCCTATAGGCTGTACTAAAACAGGTAATCCATTTAGTATAGTCTGCAGGTGCTGTACCCCTAAACGCTGCGCATCCTTTTCTGTTGTGATGATGATCTTTTTTTCTGCCTTGCAGGCCTTAAAATCATCAGCAAGTTTAAGTATATTTTTTGTGGTAAAGGGATGATGATCGGGATATTTATGATGGATAACTGACGGACCAAGCTCTTCCAGATATTTAACCAGCGGCGCCGGGTTAGCAATACCTGTAAGCAGGAATATGGTCGTATCCCTGTCTATCGCTATATCTGTTTGTTCGCCATATAATGTACGTAACGGCTGGTAGCTGATGGCGCTGAAAAATAAGGGCTGCGTACTAAGCGATGTAAGTTTATGGTAGCAGCGGGTCATATCGGCCTCGGTGATCGTTTCGGGGCACTTGGTCACTACCATTACATCCGTGCGCCAGCGGCCGCTGAAAGGTTCGCGCAGGTTACCGGCGGGCAGCACGAGTTGCGGCAGTTGCAGATTGCGGTAATCAAACAAAAGGATGCTGAGGCCCGGCTTTACCGCCCGGTGCTGAAAGGCATCGTCCATTATCACTACCTCGTGGTTGGCTTTTAACCGTTCAATACCGGCTACGCGGTCTTCGCAAACGGCTACCGTTATATCCGGGAACTTTTGCTTGAACTGAGATGGCTCATCGCCGATCTCAGCTGCGGTGGATGAAGCTGACGCTTCTATAAAACCTTTGGTTTGGCGGCCGTAGCCCCTGCTCAGCGTGGCCAGTTTTGCATCGTCCCTTAACAGACGCACGATGTGTTCCGTCATGGGGCTTTTACCGGCTCCGCCTACTTCGAGGTTGCCTATGCTGATAACGGGAATACCAAAACTGCGACTTTTGAACAACCCGGCATCATACAACCAGTTGCGGATAACCACTACCAGACCGTAGATGAGAGAGAAAGGTAACAAGAGTAAGCGCAGGTATCGCATAGGGTGGTAAAGATAAATAATAGCCAATGAACCTGTGCTTATTTTTGCGCTTTGGGCATGTGGCACTCGTAAATGTTTATTACATTTATTGCTATGAAGAAACTCCTTTGCCTGCTGTTAAGCATTACCACCTTCAGCGCCATAGCGCAAACCGACGCTAAGCTGACCGCCCAGTTGCAAAACCTGCTGAAAGATTTTCATGGCCGGGCAGGCGTGTATGTGCACAACTTAAAAACAGGCAAAACGGCCGCTATAAACGCCGATACGCTTTTCCCGACGGCAAGCATGATCAAAGTAAGCATACTGAACGGGGTGATGGATAAGATAGAAAAGGGCGACCTGCATTACAACCAAAAACTGGTTTACCGCGATTCGCTGCTGTACGCGGGCGAGGATATCCTTGGGTCATTCAAGAACGGCGATACCATACAACTGAGCAAGGTAACCATGCTGATGATCACCATGAGCGATAACACGGCCAGCCTGTGGCTGCAAAAGCTGGTGGGCGGCGAGTATATTAATAACTGGCTGGCCACTAACGGCTTCAAGGTAATGCGGGTAAACTCGCGCGTGGCAGGCCGCGAGGACATGCGCAAAATATATGGTTGGGGCGTTACTACACCTTATGAAATGTGCCGGCTGTTTACCCTGATACATGAAGGTAAAGCCGTAAGCCCGGCGGCCAGCGAGCGCATGTACCGTACACTGAATCGTATTTACTGGGACGAGAACGCGCTATCGCAGATACCGCCTTATGTGCAGGCTATCTCTAAACAAGGCGCGGTTGACGCTTCTCGATCTGAAACGGTGTTGGTAAACGCCCCGCACGGCGATTACGTTTTTTCGATCATCACCAAAAACAACCAGGACCAGAGCTGGACACCACAAAACGAGGCCGACATTCTTATTAAAAAAGTATCGGCCCTGCTATGGCACTATTTTGAGCCGCAAAGCAAATGGCAGCCAGCGCCAGGCGTGGATAAATTTATGCTGAACGAGTAGTGGCTGATGTTATTCCAGTTCGGCCAGTAAACCGCGTACATCCAGCTGCCGGGTAAACATGGTAAGGTTGCCCTGCGCGTCTAACGGCCATTTTTCTCGGGGGCGGTCCCAATACAATTCTACACCATTACCATCAGGATCGTCCAGGTACAGGGCTTCTGATACGCCGTGGTCTGATGCGCCGCTAAGCGGGTAACCCTTATCCAGCAAGCGTTTCAGGATAGTCGCCAGGTCCTTTCTTTCCGGGTAAAGTATAGCCGTGTGGAACAAGCCCGGTGCATATTGTGGTGCCGGAGGTGCGCCCTTGCTTTGCCAGGTGTTTAACCCTACATGGTGGTGGTAGCCACCGGCAGATATAAAGGCGGCCTGGTCGCCGTACATGGTCACCAGTTCAAAACCAAGCAGGTCGCAATAAAAAGCCATTGACTGTTGCAGATCGCTCACCTTTAAATGTACGTGCCCTATGCGGGTTTGGGCAGGTATTTTATAGTCGCTCATGATATTCGCGTTTAATGTTGTAAAGTTTTAATGTTGAAAGGTTGGAAAGTTGAAATGTTTCCTACCTTATAATCAAAGCTAAGTTGTTTTTAAACAAAATTTGTCGCTACAAAGCAATTTATATGTTTAAACATTTATTCTAAATTGATCACTCCCCATTTAACGTTTCAACGTTCGAACATTCCAACTTTCGAACAACAAAAACATTCAAACCTTTCAACTTTCCAACGCTCCTCCCACAAAATAATAAACCGTACCTTTGCGCTATGGTAATCAAAACTGCCGATTTTATTTGCAGCAACACGCAGATATCCAAGCTGCCGCCGCCGTTGAAGCCCGAATATGCTTTCATTGGCAGGTCAAACGTGGGTAAGTCGTCACTCATTAATATGCTTACGCAGAAGAAGGGGTTGGCCAAAACCTCGCAAACCCCGGGTAAAACGCAGCTTATTAACCACTTCCTCATTAATGAGAACTGGTATATTGTGGATCTGCCGGGCTACGGTTACGCGCGCATATCCAAAAGTAAAAAAGAGGACTGGAACAAATTTATACGTGCCTACCTGGATAAGCGCGAAAGCCTGCAATGTGTAATGGTACTGATAGACAGCCGCCTGGAACCGCAGAAGATAGACCTTGAGTTTTGCAACTGGCTGGGCGAAAAAGGCCTGCCCTTTGTAACCATATTTACCAAGGCCGATAAGCAAAGCAGTGTAAAAACCGACCAGAACATTGCCAAATTCCGCAAGGCCTTACTGGCATATTTTGAGGAAGCGCCGCAGTTTTTTATCACCTCGGCAGAAAACCTTTTGGGCCGCGATGAGGTACTCAACTTTATTGACTCCATTAACCAGGGGTTTGAGAAACCTCTGTTTAGTGATGAGCACTATCAATAGGTTCAGATGATGCCAAACACGGAATTTTGACTGATGAATACTCATGTAAAATTCAGCAGTGTAAGGAAAAACTCTGATATTTGTGTTTCAGTTTAAGATGAAAAAATATTTTTCGCTCGTTACGTTTTCGCATACCATTTTTGCCATGCCCTTTGCCTTTATAGGCTTTTTTCTGGCGGTTACTACTACCAGTCATAAATTTGAGTGGCAAAAACTGGTGATGATGCTGTTGTGTATGGTATTTGCCCGTAACTCGGCAATGGCCTTTAACCGCTACCTGGACAGGAACATTGATGCCAAAAACCCGCGCACCAAACAGCGCGACATACCCGCCGGCCGCATAACGCCAGCCGCCGCGCTAACCTTTACGCTGGCCAACTGCGCCTTGTTTATATTCACCACCTGGTTTATTAATCCGCTGTGTTTTTATCTTTCGCCGGTAGCCTTATTGGTGGTTTTGGGTTACAGCGGCACCAAACGTTTTACCGCGCTTTGCCACATGGTATTGGGTTTAGGATTGTCACTTGCCCCTATAGGCGCTTACCTGGTGGTTACCGGCGCCTTTGCCTTAACGCCTATCTTTTTTTCTTTAGCGGTATTTTGCTGGGTAAGCGGCTTTGATATTATTTACGCCCTGCAAGACGAAGATTTTGACCGCAGCGAAAAACTGCACTCCATCCCTGCCTGGCTGGGTAAGGTAAACGCTTTAAGGCTATCAACCGTACTACACGTATTTTCGGCCATATTTGTTATTATGCCGGTGATGTATACCCATGTAGGTTTACTTTATTATGTGGGTATAGTGGTATTTTGCAGCATGCTGGTGTACCAGCACCTGCTGGTAAAACCCCACGACCTGAGCCGTGTGAACCTGGCCTTTATGACCACCAATGGTATTGCCAGCGTGGTTTTCGCCGCCTTCTTTTTATTAGACAGGTTATGGATGCGATAAGCCAGCAGCAGTTAAACCAGTTTCGGCAACAGGCCGCCGCCTATATTGAATTTAACGAGGCGGAGTGGATTATTTTTATACAGCACCTCAGCATAAAACAGTACCGGAAAAAAGAGCATTTTACAGTGCCGGGCGAGGTGTGCAAAACCATAGGCTTTGTGCTTTCCGGCTCGGTAAGGTATTACCACCTGATTGATGGTAAGGATATTACCAATTACTTCAGTTTTGAGAATGATTATGTGAGCTCTTACAAAAGCTTCTTAACCGGCGAACCCTGCATCAGCTATATACAAGCGTTGGAACCCACTACTATCCTTACCATCAGCAAGAAAAATTGGGACGCTATGCTCAATAATCCCATGCTGGCTTACAAAATAGAACGTTTTGGCCGCCTGCTGGCCGAATACTATCTTATTTGCTATGAAGACCGCGTTACCTCCTTTATCACCCAAACACCGGAAGAGCGCTATCTTAAACTCCTCGAAAGCGGTAAAGACATCATCCGCCGTATGCCGCAACACTACATCGCCAATTTCCTGGGCATTACGCCGGTATCACTGTCGCGGATAAAGAGAAGGATTTTGGTATAGCCGCACCCCACTCTCTCCATAGGAGAGGGGTTATAAATGTTGCCTAATCTCTAATCTCCAGCCTCTAATCACTCCCCCCAATTTCTTATCTTAAGATAACGTTTTCAGTATCAGGCTTTCTTCACCTTTGTATCATACCAAAAACAGAGAAACCATGATACATACCATTTTAGGTGCAGGCGGCCCGGTGGCCAACGCCCTTACCGATGAGCTGATAAAAAATAATAAGACCGTACGCCTGGTAAGCCGCCGCCCGGTGGATATAAAAAACGAAAACGTAAGCTGGCAAAAGGCAGACCTGCTTGATCTTGAACAGGTAAGGCAGGCCGCAATGGGATCTGGCGTGATATACCTTTGCGCCGGATTAGTATATGATATTGACATATGGCGCCAGCAATGGCCGGTAATTATGCGCAATGTGATAGAGGTTACCAAAGCCAACAACGCCCGTTTAATTTTCTTTGATAATATTTACATGTATGGCCTTGTGAACGGCCCTATCACCGAAGAAACGCCTTATAAACCCAATAGTAAAAAAGGGGAAATACGGGCCGGTGTAGCCAACATGCTGATGGATGAGGTAAAGGCCGGTAACATAAAGGCCACCATAGCCCGCGCTCCCGACTTTTACGGCACCAGCAGCACCAACGCATTCTTTGATATGATGGTAATGGCTAAATACGCCAAAAAACAAAGCGCGCAATGGCTTGGCGACCCTAACAAGCTGCATAACTTTATTTACATACCAGATGCAGGTCGTGCGATGTACCTGCTTGGCCAATCGCCGGAGAGTGATAACCAGGTGTGGCACCTACCCACCGCCCCTGCCATTACCGGCCACCGGTTTCTGGAAATTGCTGCGCGTACTTATGGCGTGAAACCTAAATTTATGCGTGTGGGTAAGCTAATGCTAAAACTGATGGGCCTTTTTGTAAAAGTAATTGCCGGCACCGTTGAAATGTACTACCAGTACGACCACGACTATAACTTTAACAGCGACAAATTTGAGCGTGCCTTTAACTTTAAGCCCACCAGTTACGAGGAGGGTATAAGGGAAGTAGCGAGGACGATATATAAGCCTGAGTGAATTACTTTTAAAAAAACATATCATTGCGAGCGATAGCGTGGCAATCTCAGAGAACAAGCGCGCTAACCTGCCCCTGAGATTGCCACGTCGCTTTCGCTCCTCGCAACGACATGGTGTATAAGTTTACTCACCCCTACCCCCTCTTTGCAGTGCAAAAAGGGGGTTATTTTATTTATCCTCATTATCATTTCATTTCCTCACCCTCTTTGCGTATAGTCAAGAAGTATCATTACTTTATTTTTCCTCACCCTCTTTGCGCAGCAGAGAGGGTCGGCCAGCGTAGCGGTGCCGGGGTGAGCCGGCCCGGTTTTCTTTACATCTTCCCGACTTACGGTCTTCCCAACTTCCTAACTTATCTGCATATTTGCATATAAGCATATCTGCACATCAATTATATGATCCACAAAAAAACACGTACCTATATCCCGGAGAACCTCGAAATTAAATGGGAAACCCTGGAGCCGATATACAAAGAACTGCTTGAACGGCCTATCAATTCGGTTGAAGAGCTGGAGCAGTGGCTGCGCGATGGCAGCGAACTACAAGCCGCTTTAGAAGAAGATTTTGCCTGGCGCTACATTCGCATGACCTGCGATACCACCAGCGACGAACTGCTGCAAAACTTCCAGTATTTCGCTACCGAAATTGAGCCTAAAACAGCGCCTTATAACAACGAGCTGAATAAAAAGCTGGTGAACAGTGAATATGTTGACCAACTGAACGAAGAAAAATATTATATAATGCTCCGCGGCGTACGCAAGCAGCTTGAATTGTTCCGTGAGGAGAATATCCCGCTGCAAACGCAGATACAGGTGGAGCAGCAGAAGTACCAGTCGATCACCGGCGCTATGTCGGTACACATTGGCGAGAAGGAGTATACACTGGAGCAGGCTTCTGTTTTTCTGAAAGATACGGACCGTGCCAAAAGGCAGGATGCCTGGGAAAAGATCACCGCGCGACGCCTGCAGGATAAGGAAAAGCTGGACGAATTATTTAACCACCTGCGTGGCCTGCGCCACCAGGTAGCGTTGAATGCCGGCTTCGAGAACTTCCGCGATTATATGTTCCAGGCGTTGGGCCGGTTTGATTATACCCCGCAGGATTGCTACGCTTTCCATGCCGCTATAGAAACAGAAGTGGTGCCTATTCTTCGCGAATTTGCCGAGCAGCGCCGCGAAGCTTTGGGCGTAGAAAGCCTTAAACCCTGGGATATGGATGTAGACCCGCATGGCCGCGCCGCATTAAAACCGTTCAGCAATGGTGGCGAACTAATCGAAAAATCTATCCAGTGTTTCTCTAATATCAACCGTTATTTAGGCGAGCGCCTGGAGATCATGAAGGATAATAACCTGTTTGATGTGGAGAGCCGCAAAGGCAAAGCGCCAGGCGGTTATAACTATCCATTGTCAGAAACCGGGGCACCTTTCATTTTCATGAACTCGGCCAACACCTTCCGCGATCTCACAACGATGGTACACGAGGGCGGCCACGCGGTACATACCTTCCTGACAGCCGACCTGGAATTAAATGATTTTAAACACTGCCCAAGCGAAGTAGCCGAACTGGCATCCATGTCAATGGAGCTCATATCAATGGATAACTGGAACGTTTACTTTGATAACGAGGAAGACCTGAAACGCGCCAAACGCGACCAGCTATATGATGTATTGAAAACCCTGCCTTGGGTAGCCGTGGTTGACCAGTTCCAGCACTGGATATACACCAACCCCGACCATACCGATGCCGAGCGCACCGAAGCCTGGTTAAAGATATACGAACCTTTCGGCGCAGGCTTTGCCGACTGGAGCGGCCTTACCGAAGCCGAGCAGAACCTGTGGCAAAAACAACTGCACATTTTTGAAGTGCCTTTCTATTACATTGAATACGGCATGGCCCAACTTGGCGCCATAGCGGTATGGAAAAATTACAAGGAAAACCCGGAGAAAGGTTTACAGCAATATCTGGACGCTTTAAAATTGGGTTATACCAAAACCATTAAGGAGATCTACGAAACAGCCGGGATCAAATTTGATTTCAGCGCGGACTATGTAAAAGAGCTCGCCGAATTTGTAAAAGCCGAAATGGATAAAATATAAATCTTCACCCTCTCCGTACCGGAGAGGGTTTTTTGTTTAACACAATACATGAACCAGCTTATCAACTTCTTCTGGACCGTTATCTGCTTTGCTCCGGTACTCGCTTACTGGTTTAAGGCTTTTGATGCGGGTTGGTTAATAACGACTATTGGCGTAAGCTTGCTGTCGCTATTAATTCCCCCTAAAAAATTGCAGCTTAGTTACCGGTCTAAGTTTTACGAAGCGCTCGGCGTAAGGTTTATCCGCAAGTGTGTACAAAACGGCGATTGGGCCAACCGCCGTTCCCGGGCAAAGGATCCTCAATATAAGCATATCCGTAACCGCGGCCAGGCGCAGGCTTATAAACGCACCATAGCCATGTATGAGCGCTTCCATTTACTGTGCCTGGTGCTTTTCTTTTTCACGGCTATTTTAGCCGTAAATAATGGCTATTACCTGCTCGCGGTACTCATTATAATAGGCAATATCATCTACAATGCCTGCCCGGTACTACTACAACAATACAATAAAACAAGATTGCTAAATATCAGTAAATAAGATATTTAATGATATTTGAAGCGTCCCTAAGGCACATCAATTAAAACTTATCCGTGTTTAAGCCGTTACTTATACATGAAAAAGTTAATTGCATTTGTGAGCCTTGTGCTGTTTGCTGCAAAAAGCTTTGCACAAGGCCAGGTACCGTTAAAGCCGGTTAAAATTGATAGCGTGATCACCATCTCCCTCCCGGAGAAATACACCAAAAAGGACACCTTAGGCCAAACCATTTATAACGCCAATGGCGCATATGGTTACATGAGCGTGATACGCGCGCCTAACCAGGACAAAAAGCCCTTACAGAAAGAGAAAGACCTGAATAAGGTACTGCAGGATTATGTAAAAGGTATTAAAGGACAAAGCAATGGCGATGTAATGAACCTGCGCGATACCACCGTAGGGCATTTAAAAGCTAAAACCTTTACCCTCGAGGTGGATGAAGGCGCGGGTATACAATCGCGTAATTTTATCATCGTATATACCAAGGATGTTACTTATACCATTGAGTATTACTACGAGGCCTTGAGGAAAGACCTGGCGAAAAGTGAGTACAAACTTTACTCGGCATCGCTTAAAGTATCGCCGGAGCTACAGCGTACCGACCAGTATTTGAGCAATGCCAAAGGTATGTCAACCGCTGCTAAGGTGGGGGTCTTTGGAGGCGCTGCTCTGCTTGTTATTGTAATTGTGGTATTAATTACCCGCAAAAAAAGAGCGATGGCTTAACGGTCATCGCCTCAACAGCCCCCGGCTCCAACGGGGGCTGTTGATAAATTTAAGGCTATCCAGGTAAGTAAGCCATGCAACTGTTACAAACACACCTATAGCCGAGCCACCCAATACATCTTCAAAAAAATGCTGGCTCAGGTACATGCGCGAATAACCTACTATAAGCGCGTAAAAAAGGAACAACCAGCCCCAATTCTTATTTTTCAGCAAATACGTAACCACTATACCCAAACTGAAAGCGGTGACCGTATGACCTGACGGGAAACTATGTGTTGCCAGTATGTACAAGCCCTTTACAAAGTGTATGCGGCTCAATTCGGCCTCAAAGTAGATGCGTGGCCGCGGCATATCAAAACTATACTTGAGCACCTGCGCGGTAAGTGCCGTTACCGCGTAACTGGTAATGGTTAAAAATGCCGCGCGATAACTAAAGAAAACCAGCACTGCCGCGAGGGCGATCATGGTCCACCCATCGCCAAGGTGGGTAATGTATGGTTCTACAGCATCCAAAAAAGGTGTGTAATAACTGTTAACGGCGAAATATATTTCTGCCCGGGTAAACAGCAGCTTAATGATGAGGCAGGCGCTCAGGATAAACAGGTAAGGGACAAATAAGGTACGTACCCGGTATAAAACATCTTTTGCGCCATTGTTCATCGGCACAAAGTAAGGCATATACTTTTTCAATGCAAAAAAATGGTTATGTTTGATGTTGTAATAAAACTGACCTACGTACATGTCGAAAAGCATATTTCGCAAAAAGTCTGTATCAAAAATTCTGGCAGATGTTGCCAGCGGATTCAGCGACGGCGAACACTCGGGGGGCTCATCACACCTTCAAAAAGCCCTCAATACCCGCGATCTTACTTTAATGGGAATTGCCGCCGTAGTTGGCGCAGGCATTTTTTCTACCATTGGCGAGGCCTCATTTAATGGCGGCCCCGGTGTAACCCTCTTATTTGTTCTTACGGCTATCACCTGTGGTTTTTCGGCCATGTGTTATGCCGAATTCGCTTCACGCATACCGGTAGCCGGCAGCGCGTATACTTATGCCTACGCTTCCTTTGGCGAACTTATTGCCTGGATCATAGGCTGGGACCTGCTGATGGAGTACGCCATAGGCAACATAGCCGTAGCCATATCGTGGAGCGAATACTTCGTGAACCTTTTAGATGGTTTCCATATACACCTGCCTACTTGGGTTACGCTCGATTATTTTTCGGCCTTTAAGGCGCACGAGCAGGTACAGGAACTTACCAAAAGCGGCCACACCGCCGATATTACCGAACATATACGCAATGCCGCCAATGCATGGGCCACGGCCCCCGGCATAGGTAACTTAAAGTTTATTGCCAACATACCGGCACTGCTTATTGTAATTGCTATTACCTACCTGGTTTATATTGGCATACGCGAAACCAAAAAAGCTACTAACGCCATGGTGTACCTTAAAATAGGTGTGGTACTGGCAGTTATCGTCATTGGCTTTTTTTATGTAACCCCGGCCAACTGGCACCCATTTTTACCTAATGGCTTTGGCGGCGTTATGAAAGGGGTTTCAGGCGTATTCTTTGCCTACATTGGTTTCGATGCTATATCAACCACTGCCGAAGAATGTGAGAACCCTCAGCGCGACCTGCCCAAAGGCATGATCTACTCGCTTATTATCTGCACAGTGCTGTATATACTTATCGCTTTGGTACTTACCGGTATGGTGAACTATAAGGACCTGCAGGTAGGTGATCCGCTGGCTTTTGTGTTCTCAAAGGTTGGGCTTAAAAATATCAGCTACGTTATATCGGTAAGCGCGGTTATCGCTACCGCCAGCGTATTGCTCATTTTCCAGCTGGGGCAGCCACGTATATGGATGAGCATGAGCCGCGATGGACTGTTGCCAAAGGCGTTCTCGCGCATCCACCCTAAATATCATACGCCATCGTTCGCTACCATCATTACCGGCATTGTGGTGGCGGTACCGGCATTGTTTTTAAACCTTACAGAGGTAACCAACCTTACCAGCATAGGTACGCTGTTCGCGTTTGTGCTGGTTTGCGGCGGCGTATTGCTGTTACCTCGTGAGGCTGCTGTAAGGGGTAAGTTCCGCCTGCCTTACATTAATTCGCAATTTATTGTGCCTGCCTTATTTATTATCGGCGTATACTTTGGCCGCCACTGGATATCGGGCTTGTTTGAGGGTGAGGCTTTGCATCATAAGTTCCCTTATTTCCTGTTCCTGCTGCTCTCACTCACATTGAGTATACTGGCATTTGTTAAGAAACTATCGCTCATACCGGTTTTAGGCCTGTTAAGTTGTTTTTACCTGATGGCCGAATTAGAGTACGAAAGCTGGATACGTTTCCTGGCATGGCTTGTTATAGGCCTGGTTATTTATTTCAGCTACGGGTATAAGAACAGCGTGCTGGGAAAAGCAAAATAACCCGCTCATCAATTATAACAGAAGCCGCTTTATCGTTAACATGTGAAGCGGCTTTTTTATTTACCCTTATTTTATCTCCATTACACGCCGGCTTTTATAACTGTAAACGAGTAGCGTTTATGTAAACCGATTTAAACGCAAGTATATCATTCTTAACAGATTAGTATTTTTTTAATCTTAAACTATTGGTATAGCTATTGGTCTGACCCCTATGAATACCCTAATATTCATTTTATAGACATCTTATGAAAACAGTAATGAAAACAATGGCCATCGCTTTCCTTGTGATGGTTGCATCAACAAAATTATTCGCGCAGGTAAGCATCGGCGTAGGCATATCGGTTCATTTAACCCCTCCCGCGCTGCCTGTTTATGCGCAGCCGGTATGCCCCGGCGATGGCTATATATGGACACCCGGCTACTGGGCCTACGGCGACGACGGTTATTACTGGGTGCCGGGTGTGTGGGTAAGGCCGCCACACTACGGTTTATTATGGACGCCCGGCTACTGGGGCTATACTGACGGTGTATACGTTTTCCACACCGGTTACTGGGGGCCGCATGTTGGCTTTTATGGCGGCATTAACTACGGCTTTGGCTATGGCGGTATAGGTTTTGGCGGCGGCGTGTGGGAAGGTAACGTATTTAGGTACAATACAGCCGTTACCAACGTAAATACTACCGTGGTACATAATACTTATGTAAACAATACCGTAATTAACAACACCGTGGTAAACAATAACCATGTGAGCTTTAACGGGCAAGGCGGCGTAAATGCCCGCCCTACCCCGCAGGAGCAAACTGCTATGAACGAGCGGCACATTGATGCTACCCCGCAGCAGCAATCTCACATGATGGCAGCCCGCCAGGACCGCAGCCAACTGGCCTCTCAAAACGGGGGGCACCCGGCTGTTGCCGCAATGAACCGTATAAACGGACGCAAGTTTGACCAGCAGGGCCGTATTGCCAATGGCATCCGCTCAGGGCAGCTTACCGCCGGTGAAACCAAAAACCTGGAAAACGGCCAGAAGGGTATTAACCAACAGGAACGTGCCGACCGCGCTGCCGATAACGGGCACCTTACCCAACAGGACCGCCAGCAGCTCAAGCAAGACCAAAACCAGGAAAGCAAGGATATTTATAACGACAAGCACAACGCTTCCATGGCCAATTATGGCAACAACGAGGTGGGGCAGCGTCGCTTTAACCAGCAGCAACGGATTGCCAATGGTATTGCCGCCGGACAACTGCATGCAGGGCAAGCTGCCAGGCTCGAAGGCCGCGAGCAGAATATTAACCGCCAGATAGCAGCAGATCGCCAGGCTAACCGCGGCAGGTTAATGGTACAGCAGTACAGGCAGGTAAACCACCGCCAGAACCAGGTGAGCAGGCAAATACAGCATGAGCGCCATCGCTAAGCGCGTATCAACAAAACAAAGGGGCTGTTTCAATTGAAACAGCCCCTTTGTTTTTATTTGGATAATATTTGTCGGTAAAGCCGGTAATAATCATCGGCCATTTTTTCTTTAGAGAAATTAGCTAATGCCCATTCGCGGCAATAGTTGCGGTTTATACGGCTAACATCATTCACCGCAGTGGCTGCCTCATCTGTACTGTTCACCAGGAAACCTGTTTGCTCATGCTGTATCAGCTCCGGCATAGAACCCTTGTTAAAGGCGATCACGGGAGTGCCGCACAGCATCGCTTCGGCTACGCTCATGCCAAAAGGCTCCGCGAAGTTAATGGGGTGCAGCAATGCCATCGCGTTGCCTAACAACTCGTTACGCTTTTCCGGCCCTGCCGGGCCAAGGTATACCACCTGGTCGCTTAAATGCGGCTCTACTTTTTCTTTCCAGTAGTTCTCATCCTGTATAATACCGGCTATCAGCAATTGCTTACCGGCATTTTTGGCTATTTCTATCGCCTCAGCCGCGCCTTTATCATGGTGTATACGGCCAAAGTAAAGCAGGTAATCCTTATGTTGGGCCGTAAATTTAAAATCGGTAGTATCTAAACCATTATAAACTGTGGCCAAATAATTAAGTTCCGGGCTGCGGTCGGCATTGCTGATAGACACATAATGCCCACGGCTGTTATATTTTTTATAAACCGGAATAATCCTTTGCGACGAAAAGCCGTGAATGGTAGTAATTACCGGCGTATCTATCAAACCTGTGTAGGTAAGCGGCAAAAAATCAAAGTTATTATGGATAATGTCAAACTCCTCCGCCTTTTCCATCAGGTTACTGATGTGCAGGCATTCCAGCACTTTGGCATCCTGCGTTCGGTCTTCCTCATAGCCCTGCTCACATATCGCCTCCAGTTTGCCCGCGGTAAGCGAGTCGCCAGTGGCAAACAGCGTTACCTCAACGCCAAGCTTAATTAAGCCCTCGGCGATATTGGAGGCAACCTGCTCCCAGGGCCCGTAATGCCTGGACGGCGTACGCCAGGCAACGGGCGATAATATAGCGGCCTTCATCCGTTTAGCAGATCTTAACCTTTTGTTCCAGCTTATTGTATTCGTACTCGAGCTCAAAAGCTTTTAATACCGTAAGGTGAGATATAAGGTAAGCCAGCGTACTTTCCGCGCCCTGGTTACGGTTAATGCCCGTTGGCAGTAAACCATCGCAGCAGCCTTTGGTTTCGTAGTCATAAAGCGGTGCACGCAGGGTATTCTCGCCCAGGAACCATTTGTAGCTCAGGAACATTTTTTCAATATACTCCGGCTTGCGGAAAGTTTGATATGCCTGGAAATGCATCATCACCATTGCCATGGTTTCAATAGCCTGCTGGTCAAATGTTGGGAAAGTGCCTCCACGGTAGTACCAGCCATCATTCCCTACCGGGCTCAGGTAGCCGTTAGAAAGTGTCAACTGGTCTAAGAAAGCCATTGTTTTTAAGGCTATCTGTTTTACCTTTTGGTTACCGGTAATTTCATAAGAGTGCAACAGGGCCAGCGGTAATATGGCATTATCATAGGTCATGCTCTCTTCAAACCATTCCCAATCATCAGAGCGGGTATTTTCATAAGCTTCAACCAACGGTGTGGTGAGGCGCACCAATTCGGCCACCATACCTTCATCTGTTGGGTAAACCTGCAGGTACAGCGCTATACCAATAATGGTATTGGCCTGCCCGCGTATATGTTTAAGTGCTTTAAAGTGCGGATATGATTTATGGAACAACTCCAACGCGAACTCACGGTAAGAGTTGCTGGCCGCGCAGCTAATTAAATGCCCCAATGCCCATATTGTACGCCCGAAAGAATCCTCGGAACCTACCTCGTCCAGGTAACGCCTGTCAAAACTCAGGAAGTTGCGGAAATTACCATCATCTGTTTGCATATAATGTATATAGCTCAGGTAGATGGGTAATAAACGATATGCATCGCTGCTTTTGTTACGCTGATAGGCCATTAGCGCCATAATGAGCGCGCGGGCGTTATCATCCAGGCAATAACCCTCTTTAAGGTTTGGTATACCGTATTTGGCATGTTGTACTATACCGGTATCATCAGTAAGCCTTAGCACGTGCGCTAAACTGAATTTAGGTAATATTTCGGGGTCAACAATGCTGTTTTTTAATATTTTATCGCTGAAATCATGCTTAGCCGATGCTTCCTGCGCTACTTTTATAAATTCAGCACCAATAACCGGCCAGCGCAGGTGCAAACCATACTCATAAGCGTTTTGTTTAAGTTCCTGCAGCTGTGCATCGTTTGATAGTAATTCGTTTACCGTATCGGCCAGCGCGTCGGCATTTTTAAAATCGAATAAACGGCCGCGATCATCTGCTAACAGCTCGGTAGCGTGCCAGTATGGTGTTGATACTACTGCCGCGCCCGAACCTACCGCGTAAGAAAGGGTACCGCTCGTAATTTGGGCCTCATTTAAATAAGGCGTTACATATACCTCTGTAGCGGTAAGGTAATTGATCAGTTCATCCTCAGTCACAAACTTATTGATGAATGACAGATGCTGCGAAACTTTCAGCTGCGCTGCAAGGCTCTTTAAGTGGTCGCGGTATTCCTCGCCTGAGCTTTTAATTACGCCCGGGTGGGTGTTACCCAATACCACGTACATTACATCAGGGTGTTTTTCTACAATTTTTGGCAGGGCCTTCACTACGGTTTCGAGGCCTTTGTTGCGGCTCAATAAACCGAAGGTAAGCATTACCCTGTGGCCTTTAAACTGGCTAAGGCTTTTAACCGGGTTAACTTCAGGCGCTTCCAGATCGGGCACACCGTGTTCAATGATCTGTATCTTATCTGCCGGGATATCATAAATAGTGGTTAAGAATTCCACCGCACGCTTGCTCATTACAATGATCTTGGCTGATTGCTCGGCAATTTCGCGTATTACAATACGCTGTACGTAGCTGGGGTCTTTTAAAACAGTATGCAGGATAGAGATGAGCGGTTTCTCCAGGCGGTTGATCAGTGGCAATACGTAAATACCGCTTTCACCGCCATAGATACCAAATTCGTGCTCCAGTATACAGGCGTCAACATCGCTGGTATTAATGTAGTTTGCAGCGCGTATGTAATCCTTTTGATGGTTCTGGCGAATCACAAACTTCACATGCGCCGGGTACTCATATTCCTGCAGGTCTTCAGAATCGTTCAAGGCTACCACATATCCCCCATCAAGCGGGTCTTTCCGGTCAGGGAAATTAGCGTTGATAGCATTCATTAAATTATGGTTAAAGGTGGCAATACCACATTCACGGGGTGGATAGGTTGATATGTATGCGATTTTCATAGTATAGTAGAAGAATTCTGTTGTTTTACGCTGCTTAAAAATAGGCGTATACACACCTACTGACCCTAAAACTATGCACTATAGACCTAATTAAAGGTATTTTTGCTTAATTGTATGCCTAATTTCACAGGTATTGATGTATGTGCATAAAGCATACCACAAACCGCCTTACTAAATACTTAAAACGCTTATTTACATAATTTTTACGCTTTTAAGGAATAGCCCACCTGGCAACAACAGGTAAGTGCTTATTTTACTGAATGTTGGGCAATAGCTAACTTAATTATTTCACAGGCATGAAGTAACTCTTTTTGAGTAATAATTAAAGGCGGGGCTATGCGCATGGAGTTACTGCAGTGTAAAAACCAGTCGGTGATTACACCATTTTGTATACATGTGTCTATAATTTTCTTATTAGTATCAAAACTTTCAAACTCTATCGCCAGCATGAGGCCCGTTCCCCGCACCTCTTTGATAGCCGGGTGCTGCAGATGCTCGCGTATGATAGCCTCCTTTTCGGCTACGCCGCTGATGAGGTCCTCATCCAGCAATACCTCCAGCGCGGCGAGGCCCGCGGCACAGCAAACCGGGTGGCCGCCAAAGGTGGTAATATGCCCCAATATTGGGTTCTCCTTAAACGCCGACATGATCTCTACCGATGAAACAAATGCACCTATGGGCATACCGCCGCCAAGCGCTTTGGCCATCAATAAAATATCGGGCACTATATCAAAATGCTCAAAGGCAAACAGTTTGCCGGTACGGCCCAGGGCGGCCTGTATCTCATCCAATATTAAAAGCGTACCTGTTTGGCTGCAGCGTTGGCGCAGTGCCTGCATATAAGCTTTTTGAGGCACACGCACACCGGCTTCGCCCTGTACGGTTTCCAGTATCACGCAAGCTGTTTGATGGTTGATGCGTTCCAGGTCATCAAAGTTGTTAAGGCGCAGGAAACCCGTGCCCGGTAACAGCGGGCGGTAGGCCTGCTTAAACTCTTCGTTACCCATTACACTCAGTGCGCCATGCGTGCTGCCGTGGTAGGAGTTTTCGTAAGCCAGTATATTAGGCCGGCCCGTGTAACGCTTGGCCAGCTTTATGGCCCCTTCAACCGCCTCGGTACCCGAGTTGGTAAAATACACCGAATTAAGCGCGGCAGGCAGCAGGCTCACCAGCTTTTCGGCGAAACGCACCTGTGGGGTTTGCACATATTCGCCATATACCATGAGGTGCATATATTTCTCAGCCTGATCTTTTACCGCCTGTACCACTTTTGGGTGACTGTGCCCCAAATTACTTACACCGATACCCGATATAAGATCGATATAGGCTTTGCCACTTTCCTCATAAATATATACGCCCTCGGCACGGTCAAACTCCAGCAGCAGCGGGAAATGAGTAGTTTGCGCGTTGTTATTTAAAAAAAGCTGGCGAAGGGTGAGCATATTCTCTGGCTGTAATGTTCAAACGTTGGAATAATGCAAAGTTAGAATAATACTGCTGTGTTGGAAAGTTGTAAGGTTTGAAGGTTGTAAAGGTTGTGTTTGCAGATAGATTATTAAACAAAAAAAGCAGCTTAACGCTGCTCTATGTAATTTAATGGTAACTTTCAACCTTACAACTCACTAATTCCCCGCCCTTACGCTGCGTTCGCTGAGTTGTTTAATGAGTTCGTCGGTAAATTCGCGTTCGCTTTTATACAGCAGGCTCACTTTCTCCGGCGACATGATCTTCAGGAACTCGTCGCGATAACGCTGGCGTATCTCTACCATTTGTTTTTCGTAAGCGATCTCCTTATCAATTTGCTCGGTACCGTTGGCAGATGCGCTGGAATTATTTAAGCGCTTAAGTACACGTACGGCGGTAAGATCCTGCTGGTACTGGTTATAAATAGGCCAAAACCTGCGCGACTCATCATCAGTAAGGTTAAGCTGCCTGCTAATGAAATTGTTGCGTGCAGCCAGTATCTTTTGCCCTTTGGCAGTGCGTGGCCGGTTAAGCTGCGCAGCAGGAACGGTGGTGCGCCTGAAACCGCTGCGCAGATCGTTCACCTGCGCAAAAGCATCATCGCCGGTTGTTGCCAGCAGGGTAATAAACAGTACTATATATTTAAAAAGCTTGTTCATCGGTTAGTTAACATCCATGTAATCCTGCAGGTCATCTGCAAGCGCATCGGTATTTATCTGTTTCTCGTTTTCCATTAACTGCCGGTTGTCGTTAGCATCCAGGTGCAACTCCAGGTAATCCTTTATCTCGTCGGCCGGGATCTGTGATAACTGGGTATGCAGCAAAGTTTTCTGGTGCTCAACCGGTGCCGGAGCGTTACGCAAAAAGGCGCCTGCTCCTATTACCAGCGCTAAGCAGGCAGCAGTGGCATATTTAAAGGTGTTTGAAGCCCAAAGCTTGCGTACAATGGTTTTACGTATGGCTTCCTCGCGGCCAACGGTTTTGTTGAGTATGTCTTTATTAAGCGTTTCAAAATAGTTGGCAGGTACCTCAAAGGCAACAGGTTGCTGCAATATTTCTTCCACAGCTATGCGGCTGCTGATCTGCTGCTGCATATCGTTAAAATAATCTGCAGGTATGGCAAAACCGGTTTCGCGGGTTTTATTGGCCTCCTCTACATTGATACGGCTTTGTATGTTAGCTGCAAGTTCGTCAAAGTAACCCTGCGGGACCGAGAATGAAGGCTGGTTTGCCGGTTCGGCTTCTTCAAGCGCTATTCGGCTTTGGATATTACCGCTCAAGCTATCAAAATAACCTTCAGGCACCGCAAAACCCTGTGCTTCGTCATCAGTTTTTAAACCCTGCACATTCACAAGGGACAATATGCGCTGACCGGCCTCTTCAAAATAGCCGGCAGGCACTGCAAACGGGTTTTCTTTTGAAAACCGTTGAAGTGACACTTCATCGTCCGCCCATTCTTTATTCTCCATATCGCTTTTCATACACTCCTATAGATGAATAATGTTGCCAAAGGTTTAATACTAATTTAAAAATTAATCATTTGAAAGTATCAAATTCTCGATCTTTTTAACAGCTAAATGGTACGAAGCCTTTAGCGCGCCAACACTGGTACCCAATACTTCGCTCATTTCCTCATACTTCATATCATCAAAGTACTTCATGTTAAATACCAGCCGCTGCTTATCAGGCAGGGTAAGTATGGCCTGCTGCAGCTTCATCTGTATCTTATCGCCGGTAAATTGGTCAGAACTAAGTAGCGTATCGGCCAGTTCGTAATCTACATCATCAAGAGATACATTGTTCTTCTGCTTCTTCTTGTTCAGAAAAGTAATGCACTCATTGGTAGCGATGCGGTACATCCAGGTATACAATTGCGCATCGTTACGGAAACCGGGCAGGTTCTTCCATATCTTAATAAAAACATCCTGCGTAATATCATCCGCGTCGTCATGGTCTATCACCATGCGGCGCACATGCCAGTATATTTTCTGCTGATATTTTTTCAGCAGTATGTTAAAGGCTTCGTTCCGGGTTTTCTCATCCCTAAACTTGCTTAATATTTCCTCATCGTCTGCCTGTTGGGCCATTTACTAAAATTTATTCTCTGTAAAATAAAGATAAGCCTTTTTTGTTTGAAATATGTTTACCAGAAAGTTATCGCGCCAGCACATCCAGCACCTGCTGTGATGCCGCTTTGGTATCCACCTTTTCAATCACATGGGTAATGGTTCCGTCGCCGTCAATCACAAAAGTGGCGCGCGCGGTACCCATATATTTTTTGCCATACATGTTTTTCTCCACCCATACGCCGTAGGCCTCTACAATGCTATGTTCGGTATCGGCAATGAGGGTAAAGGGCAACTGGTATTTGGTTTCAAATTTCTTGTGCGACTTTTCATCGTCAACGCTTACACCTATTACCTCAAAACCTTTTGCCAGTAACGACTGGTAATTGTCCCTAAAATCGCATGACTCCGCGGTACAACCCGGGGTATCATCCTTCGGGTAGAAATACAGGATCACATGCTTACCCTTGTAGTCAGATAACGATACGGAGTTTCCGTTTTGGTCATTAGCGGTAAAATCTGGCGCTTTATCGCCGGCTTTAAGTGATGTTGCCATGTTTTTTATCGGTTAAATTCTGCCGTGAAAGTTGATATATTGTTTTTTGCATCAGTAACGGTAAACTCAAAAGTATGTTTGCCGGTACTAACACTATCGTCAAAGGTATAACTTAATATTTTAGTTTTGTAATCGCGCTCAACCAGCACCCATTTGCCATCAATTTTACCCGCGAAGCTTTTAATTCCCGAAAGGTTATCGCTCATACGCAGTTTAATAGCCCGTACAGCATGTAAGTTACTGCCGTTACGGATATTTATTGGGGTTATTACCGGCGGCACGGTATCTACCCTAATGTAATAATCGCCAAAGGCGCGTGCCTCGCCCTTTACCCATCCGTTTTCCCATGTGCTGGGTATCGCGCCACCAACAGCGTTTACAATTACTGTTTTTTCGGCATCAACGCCGGGGCTGATGTCGGGCTTTATCCATAGTTCGTAACTGTCATGCACAGGCGTAAACTTATTATGGATACGGTGGGTTACCGATAAAGCGCCCGGTTTAGTGGGCTGTTCCGAGTAGATGAAATCCAGGTCGTCGTACAGGTTACCTGCCGGTATTATTACCTTTACCTTGCTGTTCGTAAACCTGCTTTCGCGATCATAACGAAGCAGCGTGCCCTCGGGCTTAGCAGGCGCAAGGTTGGCAGCGGAGGTGTTAGATTGTACTTTAAAGGCCAGCATAGAGGTATTACCGGCAACGTCTTTCACTACAAATTCTACATCATGCAGCTTATCATCATTAAAGGCCATTATACCCCTGTTAATAGATTGCGGATATAAGGTAATGCGGCTACCCGGCAAAATAAAGCATTTCTGCACCCAGCGCCTCGAAGTTAGGAAAGCCGGGTAATCAATATAAGCGTTGATGGCATGGGTTTGATCGAACGCGAAACGCTCAACCGAAAAAGTGTACATGGTAACGCCATCCAACTTTAGCTCGAGCGAATAAATACCGTTACGATTGGCAGAAGCACTGTTCATATCTGTAACGGAAATACCAAACCCGGTGTTACCGCTCAGGTTAAGCACCTGGGGTTTTAGTAAATGGTAGCTGCCATTAACACCGCTCACAGGTAAAAACTCCTTTGGGGTTTTCTCACTGAAAGGGTTACCGTTTAAATGATATATGCCGATAGCGGTAATGGCCGGCGGTATTTTATCAGGTATGGTAAGGCCAAAAAGCTGCGGGTTAATGGTTTGCTGCGTAACTGTATCGCGCAGTTCGAAATGCAGGTGCGGCCCGGCCGATGCGCCCTGGTTGCCGGAAATGGCTACCACATCGCCCTTCTTCACCGGGAACACGCCAGCCGGTATAGCGATATCGGCCTCAAAAGTCTGGTTCTTGTACTGGTACTGCTTTATATATTTTTCTACCTCGGGGTTAAAGTTATTCACGTGGCCATACACAGATGTATATCCGTTAGGATGTGTAATATACAATGCCTTGCCAAAACCACCGAACTGTATACGCACCCGGGATATATAACCGTCATAAACCGAATGAATGGGAAACCCAATACGTTGGTTAGTACGAAAATCGAGCCCTGAGTGAAAGTGGTTGGGCCTTAGCTCACCAAAGGAACCTGCCGTGGAAGGGGGCAGATCAAGCGGATACCTGAAATCGGTACGTGGGTATTGCCGGCTTTGAATGACGTCTTGCGCCAGTACCGGTACACGGTTAAACAAAACTATCCATAAAATGAGGTTTAAGTACCTTATTATCTTCACCCTTCGTATCAACATCATATCCAAAAATATCACCATACCGCCATAGCCTATTGAGGCCGCGATATTAAATTATAACAGTACTAATTATTACTTAATATAAAAATCCAGTAGTTTATCGCCTTCCAGGTAGCCCTCCAGGTGGTCGCCTATCGCTACTTTACCTACCCCCTCAGGCGTACCCGTAAAAATAAGATCGCCTTTTTTTAGCGTAATGTATTGAGATACAAAAGCGATGATGCGCTCAAAAGAGAACAGCAGATTTTTAGTATTGCCCTGCTGGCGGCTTTCGCCATTAATATTTAGGCCGAAGCTGATGTTGTATACATCTGCAAACTTTGCTTTGGGTACAAAATTACTTACCGGCGCGGAGCTGTCAAAAGCCTTGGCCAGTTCCCAGGGCAGGCCTTTTTCTTTATGGCGCGACTGGATATCGCGGGCGGTAAAATCAACACCGAGAGCTATCTCTTCATAGTAATTGGCGGCAAATTTCTCGCTAATGTGCCTGCCCTCTTTACTTACCTTGAGCACCAGCTCTATTTCGTGGTGTATATCCTGCGAAAAATCGGGATGATAGAACGGCTTATTATCTTTTAACAAGGCCGTATCAGGCTTCATGAAGATCACCGGCGTAGTGGGTACAGGGTTATTTAGTTCTTTGGCATGCTCGGCATAGTTGCGGCCAATGGCTATAATTTTCATAGACCCGCAAATTAGAAACTATACAGCCTAAATCCTAAAAATAACGTTGAAAATGATGGCGGGATGAAAGGAATTGATCAGAATACAACAGAAATACGCTTATTAATGGTTTCGTTACCTACTACCACGCGTACAAAATAAAAGCCCCGGTTAAGCTTATTGCTTACGTTGTAAGTCAATGTTTGGTCGCCGGTTTCCATACGCTGCGATACCAGGGTAAGCACATCATTACCCAATACATCCAGCACCTTAATATTTACATAAGCGTTGCGCGAAAGGGTATATTTAATATTGATCACATCACTCACCGGTACCGGATATATCTGCACGTTGGAAAGCAATTTATCATCAGCACGCGGAATATTAAGCTTGGTAGTTGAAGTAACCGCAGGCTTTACAGGCGGTATGGCCAGGTGCAGGCTATTTTTTAACAAAGCCTTGGTTTGGCGTGCGCGGAACGAGCGCAGGTAAGACGTATCACTTTTTTGGGCATTAACTCCCTTTGCAAGCGCAATGTTAACTGCTATAGCTAACATTAACACAGTTATCCAGGAATTAACGTAAGTAGATCGTTTAACCATATTATTACACGTTTTGCAAAAGTATAAATAAACTTATCACCAGCTTATAATACGTATGAATAAATAATACTTTTAACAAATTTTAACAAAAACTGGTTTTGTTAGTTTACTATGTGGTATAGACTTATACGATTACTGCAGGTTTAAGTTGTGCCGTTTTTTTAATAGTTTTGCATCGATTTTAAATAAAGTGTCAAGTCATAAAGATCTACAACGACTATCGGCTGCGGGGCTGCTCATTAGTTTAGGAATAATCTACGGCGATATAGGTACATCGCCTTTGTATGTGTTTAAGGCCATAGTAGGGTTAGAGCATTCCAGCAATTCGCAACCGCTAACACAAGCGCTTGTTTTAGGTGGTGTATCGCTCATCTTCTGGACGCTTACTTTACAAACCACGCTTAAATATGTAGTGATCACCCTACGTGCCGATAATAAAGGCGAGGGTGGTATATTCTCGCTTTTCTCATTAGTACGCCGCAAAGCCAAATGGTTAATTGTGCCCGCAGTAATAGGCGGCTGCGCCTTGCTGGCCGATGGTATTATTACCCCGCCCATCACCATATCATCAGCCATTGAAGGGTTAACTACTTATTACCCCAATTTACCAACGGTACAAATAGTTATAGCCATTATAGCTGCGCTGTTTATTATACAACAGTTTGGTACATCATTGGTTGGCAAGGCTTTTGGCCCGCTTATGTTTGTGTGGTTTACCATGATGGGTGTTCTGGGTGTGGCCTACATTGTGCAAATGCCATCCGTTGTAAAAGCGCTTAACCCTTACTACGCTTTTGAACTGCTCACTTCAAACACCTACGATGCCTTTATTATACTGGGCGCGGTTTTCCTGTGTACTACTGGTGCCGAAGCGCTCTACTCTGACCTTGGCCACTGCGGGCGCGATAATATCCGCATCAGCTGGATATACGTAAAAACCTGCCTGGTGCTTAATTATCTTGGCCAGGCTGTATGGCTGCTGCAGCGCGAGGGCAAGGTAATTGACCTGAGCACCAATAACCCGTTTTACAAGATAATGCCAGACTGGTTCCTGATCTATGGTATCGGTATCGCTACCATTGCCGCTATTATTGCCAGCCAGGCCCTTATATCGGGTTCGTTTACGCTCATTGCAGAAGCAGTACGCTTAAACCTGTGGCCCAAAGTAAAGATCAATTATCCATCTGAACAGAAAGGGCAGCTTTACGTGCCAAGTGTTAACTGGCTGCTTTGCGCCGGTTGTATCGGTGTGGTTTTACTGTTCCAGCACTCCAGTAAAATGGAAGCGGCTTACGGCTTAAGCATTACCGTAGCCATGCTCATGACCACTATACTGGTATCTAAATTTTTGCAGCGTAAAAAGGTACCCACTTATATTATCGGATCTTTCTTTGTGGTATATATCCTGATAGAAGGCACCTTTTTGCTGGGTAATCTGGTAAAATTTGTCCACGGCGGCTGGTTTACCCTTACCATTGGCTTACTGCTGTTTGTAGTGATGTGGACCTGGCACATTGCCCGAAAGATCAAAAATCGTTATGTGAAGTTTATTGAAATTGACGATTACTTCAGCATCATCAAAGAGATGAGCGAGGATGAAACCGTACCAAAATATGCCTCACAATTGGTTTATTTAACCAGCGCCAACTTTAACTCCGAAATAGAATCAAAAATTATTTACTCCATACTGCAAAAGCAGCCCAAACGTGCCGATGTGTACTGGCTGGTACACGTTGACGTTGTGGATGAGCCTTACAAAAGAGAGTATGAGGTAGATTTCCTGGTGCCGGGCAAGCTGATACGCATTGACTTTAAGCTGGGTTTCAGGGTAGAGCAGCAGATTAACCTGTTGTTCCGCAAGGTAGTGGAAGACCTGGTAAAGAACGGCGAAATTGATATTACCAGCAAATACAAATCGCTCAACAAACACAAAATTGTGGGTGACTTCCGCTTTGTGGTGATTGAAAAAGTGATGTCGCGCTCGCACAATCTTTCGCTGTACGAGAAAGCCGTAATGTATATATACGGGCAATTGAAGAAAGTGAGCCTTTCAGAAGAACGCAACTTTGGCCTCGATCTGAGCTTTGTTACCGTTGAAAAGGTGCCTTTAATGCTCACCTCTCCTGACACCGTAAATATTACAAGGGTAAAATCTTAAAGGCCTCACCTAAATCCTCTCCAGAGGAGAGGATTTAGATCTATCTTAAAAATAGATTGAGCTTTAGTGATTACTCTACACCATCCTCTTTGAGGCGGGTTAACAGTTCATTAAGGTCCACTTCGGCAAAAGAGGTGGAAGAATCGGATATACCGTAAGGGATGATCAGCTTATTGTTGTGGATGATAGACCCGCATGAGTACAGCACGTTGGGTACATAACCTTCACGCTCATCGCTATTAGGCACCAACAACGGCTCTTTAAGACGGCCGATCTCAACAGTGGGGTCATCAAGCTTTAATAAACTCGCGCCCAGCACATAGCGGCGCATTGGGCCAACACCATGTGTAATTACTATCCAGCCATCCTTGGTTTCAATAGGCGAACCGCAGTTGCCTATCTGTACAAACTCCCAGGTAAAGCTTGGTTTCTGTAGCAGATCGGGTTTCTCCCATATATTGATCTTATCAGAATACATGATGTAGTTGTTGCACCCATCGATACGTGAGATCATGGCATAGCGGCCATTGATCTTTCGCGGAAATAAAGCGAGGTTCTTGTTCTGAGCACCTGCCCCATACAAAGGCATGATCTTAAAATTATAAAAATCATTAGTTTGCAGCAGCTTTGGCATAATCAGCGATCCATCATACGCGGTATAGGTAGCATAGTAAACCGATGTACCATCATCATTCTTAAACTTAACAAAGCGGGCATCTTCAATACCTTTGCGTTCATACTCCGATATCGGGAAGATCACACGGTCTGATATATCGGTATCCATTGAAAACACTATCTCATAATAAGAATCGGCCAGCCACAGCACCTTGTCGTATTCCAGGCGCATCATATCATCTTCCTGCACCTTCTGCGAATCAACAATAATGCGTCGCAAATTGGCATACTCAAAATGATGGTCAAGCTTTTCTTCCAGCTCTTTGAGCACAGAAATGTTGATCTGTGTGATGGCCGCTTTTTCAAGGAAGAGTTTTTTATTATATACCGCGTTACGGATGATCTCGGCCTCGTCAATATAACTACCGGCCGGTTGTACGGTTATCTGGTTATCTTTATCAATAAGCGCGCGGCGGAAGGTAATAGAGGAGATATGGCCCTCTCCTACTGCCCTGAAACTAAGGATAATACGCTTTTGCCCTTCTTCGAGCTCGGCTTGGTCGGGGTCCTCAATTACCGACGGGTTGAAAAATGCCGCTGATTCTATAGAATATTCATGCGTAAAGTACGAGCCCATGAGCAGTTTACGGTACACGGTGAGGCTGTCAAAATCAATACCCAGCTCGACAAACAGCGGTTTAAGTTTGCTGCAATGCCGGTTAAGTACCCGTGTAATGTTGCGATGGCGCTTAGAGTACTCCTGCAGCAATGGCGATATAATACCAAAGGCGGTTTCCTCGGTGATGCTCATTACTCTTTGTATGACTTCTTTAGCCCGGTTGTTGCCATTAAAAAAAAATCTTGCTATTACACGTTTCGGATCCGGATTTACTCTTATGGGTTTGCGTTCTACAGAAAGTCTCATACTTAAAATAAGTGCGTTTACTCAATAACACATCCAGTGCTAAATTGATTTTAACAATTTCACAAAGCTGTAAATATTAAACTTAAAACGCAAAATCAACATCAATCTTGCCCGTCATCAGATCATACTGTTTCTTTTGATTAGGAAGCTACGCAGAATAGCCTGGTATCCTTTGTCAATATCGGCATCTATAAGTTGTATACCGTATTGCGCGCATTTTAAATGAAGCTGTTGGCGGTATGCCGCTACGGCCTCCCGGTAGCTATCGCGTACCAGCCCGGGCTGTACACGTACTTCTTTGCCGGTTTCCATATCAATAAAATGGTGGGGGCGGTTATCAAAATTAAGATCGCGTTCCTCCCCGGGAGCGATCACATTAAAAATCATTACCTCGTGTTTGCGGTATTTTAAATGCTGCAGGGCAGCGAACAGCTCTGCGGCCTTATCGGCATTCATGCTGTTTTCCATCATATCGCTAAAGATGATCACCATGGAGCGCTGGTGTATCTCATTGGCAATAAAATGAAGCGTTTGGGTAATGTTGGTTGCCGTATTTTGTTTAGGCGCGGCGAAGGCTTTTTCCAGTTCGGCAAATAGGTAAAACAAGTGTGCCGAAGTAGACCGTGCCTGGCTTATCCAGTCCATTTTATCAGAGAAGATGCAAAGGCCAAAAGCGTCGCGCTGCTTTTTAAACAAGTACATGAGCGAGGCGATAGCATAGATAGAAAATTCCAGCTTGCTTGTACCGCCGGGCGGGAAATTCATGGAAGATGAAGTATCCAGCAGCAGATAGCAGCGCAGGTTGGTTTCTTCCTCAAACTGTTTAACAAACAGTTTATCGGTACGGGCAAGCAGCTTCCAGTCGATATTCTTAACCGATTCGCCACTGTTATACAATCTGTGCTCAGCAAACTCAACTGAAAAGCCATGAAATGGGCTTTGGTGCAGGCCGGTAATAAATCCCTCTACCACCTGCCGGGCAAGCAGTTCCAGGTTGGCCAATTGCCGTAGTTGCTGGTTATTGCTGAGTTGTGGCATAGTTAACCTCCTGTAATGTGCCTGCTCTGTCTTTCTTAATCCTTAAACCTCACGAGGTTCTTTCGCCCTATATCATACACCAGCCTGAAAGCTTCCTGGTTACTGCTAAACCCAGGCGTATTGTGCAGGCTGAATATAAACTGCCCTCGTAAGCCTTTGGCAACAAATGGTGTTATGATAAAATCAAGACGATTGTACGTTTTATAGCGGTAATAAGCATCGCCGTATTCAATATGGTGGCCATCGCCTTTGTAAAACTCATCAAAAATAGCCAGTCGCCAGTAGCTTAAGTAAGCGTTAGCCACAAAGCCTTTAGGCTTTTGGAAATTATCCAACCCACGCACGCGTTCTAACGACATCATGGCACCAGCCTCAATACTTAACGAATCCAGAAAGGTTTTATGGCTAAAATTGGCTCCCAACTTCGCCTGTAAAGCGCCGTTATCGCGTATATGGTCGCCGGGGATAGCTACAGCAGGGCCAGCATCATGCAGCATAAAGGCATAATGAGCCAAGTAAAGCGGCCCGTTTAACCAGGGCTGATATTTACCTGAGAACCCGAACAGGAACTGTTCCCTGTCTGTAGCCGTTTGGCGGCTCACCCAATCAATCCAGATGGTTTCGGTTACGTGCTGATTTTTAAATCGCGTCAGCATACCTTCTACATTGGGGCGATAGTAACGCAGCGTATCATTTAGCATGGCACGAGGATAATCGGTCAGTAAACCCTCGCGAGAGAAAGCGCCGATATTAAATAACCAATTCTTGTTATTAAAACTATAGTATATGGTAGGGTTCACCCTTACAAAAAACGGATTGCCACCAAATTCGTGCAGCATGTTGGCACCGGCATAAAAGTGGTTGTTGCTATCGATATGGAAGCCAAGATCAATAGCGGTACGTACGCCCGAATAGGTGCGCGACCTTTCGGGGAATTCCTTATACTCCCGGTTATCAAAAAAACCGAAACCATTTAAATGAAAATCAACATTCTGGGCTTTAGCCAACGTAGTAGTTAACAGGGTTAATAACAGGAGCGAGTATATCTTTCTAATCATGCGGATAAATTATTCAACGGTAAATTTAATATAGCTGCTGTTGCGGCTACCGGTAAACGGTTCGGTACGGAGCGAAAAGAACAGGTCATATAAACCCTTTTGTTTAGGCGCCACCACCTTCACGGTATAACGCGCTGTTTTGCCTACTGGTATTTGTATGGCATTAAACGTACTATCGGCCTGCTGTACATCAACAGGAGTGGTATGTATAAAAAAGCACGTCTCCAAAAATACCGGGTGTTTGGCGTTATGGTTGGCAAAGTTAATAGCGAATGGATACGGATTAGTTATGGTTACGTAAAATTGCAAACTTTGCCCCGGCCGCGCTTTTACATGCTTTTGTGCGCAGCTGATCTGTACCTTTTGGTAACTGCGCGCATCATCAACCCAACCGGCATACCAGCTGCCTGCCATATTTTTTATCGTATCAGTAGTAACGCCCTGTTGAAACCGGTTAAGTACGTAGTATATCCTTTTATGCTGCAGGCTATCTTCAATTGGCCAAAGGCTGTATTGCGTACGGCGGTAGTCGCGCGCATCGTAACTGAGGCAGGTTACAGTATTATTATAAAAGTTGTACTTGCTGGGGTTCTGGAAGCCCTCGCTCATCACCACGTAATGGTTACCTGCTTTTTGCTTCACCAGGTGCGCCCATTCTTTAAACCCGTAATAGCTTTTAAACTGTTCCACCTTGCGTATCCAGGCGGGGCCGAAAACGAGGCATGTTCTTAAAGTGAAAATAAAAACCACATTAATAATGGCCAGCCTTTGCAGCCATTGGTAGGGCCTGTCGGTTTCGGTTATGTAAATCAACGCCAGTATCACCAGGGGCACAAAGGCGATGAGTGTCCAGTGGGGCTCAACTATGCCTTTTAAACTATTCAACAAAAAAAAGATAAAAGTACCCGCGGCGTTTACCATCAGCCCACGTTTAAATGGATCGGTGGCCCGTTTGCGAAATGCAGCATAAAACACAAACCACCCAATAAACGGCCCGCCCATGGCCAGTTGTGCCGGCAGATAACCCAGGGTTTGATCGATACGGTAGCCTGCCTCCGAGCGGTCGAACAAATGATAAGTTATGGTAGGGTAACCATGGTTAACCTGCCATAATATATGCGGCAGAAAAAGCACGGTAGCTACCGCAGCCATGAGCCAAAAGCTCTTCCGTTTAAGCAGCGCGGGGTTAGACAGGATGGTAAAACCGATAACCAGTACCGCATGATATTTACTGTAGAGCAAGCAAGCGATAATGAGCGCCAGTAGTAAAGTAAGCTTAAGGTTATCACGCTCCAGGTATTGCTTATAGACATAGAAAAACAGCACCGTGAAAAGAAACAGCGGCACATCGGGCGTGGTAGTAAAGCCGTAAATGTTAAAAATGAACATCCCCGAAACAACGAGTATGAACCATTTAGGCTGAACCCGGTAAGGCTTAGCAATAAGCCACAGTACATAAAGCGCTATGCTACTGCAACAAATTGTGAGCAGCCGTACACCAAACTCATTCTGAAACAGCGCATAACCCGCTTTTATGAACAGCGCCACCATGGGCGGATGGTCAAAGTATCCCCAGGCTAAGAAGCGCGAGTATATCCAATAGTAAGCTTCATCGGCATGGATCTCCAGCGTGGCCGACTGGATGATGTTAAACAGCGTCCAGCAGGCAATAAAAAACCATATTGGTTTGTTGCTTTGTACTGTTGTCACCGTTTTCTCCATCGGCTACAAATGTAAAATAAATGACGCAAGCAATACACTGTTTATATAAGTGATTATTTTACATTTGACCATATAAATACTTACACCATGATAGAGAAACAACTGGAAATTGTACGTAAAACACGCCTGAGCATTTTAAATATATTAGAAGGCTTTAGCCTGGAGCAACTCAACAAGATCCCCGCCGGCTTTAATAATAACATTATCTGGAACCTGGGGCACATGATAGCCGCGCAACAAGGTATTTGCTATAAGCGCGCCGGGCTGGATATATGGGTAGATGAAGCCTTCTTTAACCGTTATAAATCTGAAACAAAACCGGAAGGACCGGCAGATGAGCAGGAATATCAGCTCATCAAAACACTGTTAATGACCAGTCTGGATCAACTGGAAAAAGATTATCAGGCTGATATATTCGGCAACTACGTTACCTGGACCACCCGCTATAGTGTGGACATGAGTAGTATTGACGACGCGGTTGCCTTTTTGCCTTTCCATGAAGGTTTACACTGCGGGTATATTATGGCGATGAGGAAGTTGGTGTAGCGACTCAAACCGTGCCATGGCGAGGAGCGATAGCATCTTTAGAATTACTTTTTGTTAAAGATGCTTCTCTATTACACTAAATGGCAGCTTTTATCTTACAACGATAAAATTACCGCCTGTAAATCATCCAGCCTTTTAAATCCTTTATCCATGGTAAATAAAGGCAAGTCATAATAAATTGCAGTAGCGGCAATAATAGCGGCAGGAAGTTTGACTTTACTTTTAGCTCTTATTTCTATTGTTAATTCCTTAATCGCCGGCTCAATATCCACAACATGGCATTTAGAAATAAAGTCGCGTAATAAATCTTTGTCTGTTATTGATAGGCCGGAAAAACTCAGCACTTCAATTTCTGAGATAATAGAAACAAAGAGAGTGCGACCGGTTAAAAGGTCCTGTACTTCTTCAATACCATTGAACAAGTTAATTATTAACGATGTATCTACAACTATGCTATCGCCACTCATCACGGGTCTTAAGTTGATAAGCTAAACCCTCTTCGCCAAATTTCACTTTACCAAAATACTTTTTAAGGTCGATAGCCTCTTTTTTTGTGGTAAGCTTATCCAGCTCCTTATCCAATTGGCTGCGTGTAGTATTCTTATCTATCTCTATTACTTTGCCCATACTCAAATATACTTAATATGCGTAAAACAACAAAGCCCGGCAGATGTCGGGCTTTGTTGTTTTGTATTCTATCTAAAAGGCTTAAACGCCTAACAATAACCTTGCAGGGTCTTCCAGGAGTTGTTTAACACGCACCAGGAAGCTTACCGATTCGCGGCCGTCAATGATACGGTGATCGTATGACAAGGCCAGGTACATCATCGGGCGGATAACCACTTGTCCGTTAACGGCTACCGGGCGCTCCACAATGTTGTGCATACCCAAAATAGCAGATTGCGGCGCGTTGATGATCGGTGTCGACATCATGGAACCGAATACACCACCGTTGGTAATAGTGAAAGTACCTCCGGTCATTTCATCAATGGTGAGTTTGTTCTCGCGGGCTTTACCGGCCAAAACAACAATGGCTTTCTCAATTTCGGCAAGGCTCATGGCATCGGCGTTACGGATAACCGGAACCACCAAACCTTTTGGTGCTGATACTGCTATAGAAATATCCGCGAAGTTGCTGTAAACGATCTCTTCACCTTCAATACGGGCGTTAACCGCCGGCCACTCTTTCAAAGCCTCGGTAACCGCTTTAGTAAAGAACGACATGAAGCCTAAGCCTACGCCATGCTTCTCTTTGAATTTATCTTTGTACTTACCACGCAGCTCCATTATCGGCGACATATCCACCTCGTTAAAGGTAGTTAGCATAGCTGTTTCGTTCTTAACAGCAACCAGGCGTTTAGCAACTGTTTTGCGCAGTGAAGACATTTTTTCACGACGATCGCTGCGTGGGCCTTGTGCCTGCGGAGCGGCAGCAGGAGCAGCGGCTGGTTTAGCAGCCGGAGTTGCAGCAGCGGCCGGTTTGTTTTGCGCGCCAAGTGCATCTCCCTTAGTGATACGGCCATCAACGCCTGAACCGTTTACAGATGCAGGATCAACGCCTTTCTCGGCTAATATTTTTGCGGCGGCAGGCGATGGTGTGCCCGACGCGTAAGTGGTACCTTTTGAAGGTGCAGCCTGTGGCGATTCATTCACCTTATCGGCAACAGCCGGTGTAACCTGTGCAGGTGCTGCCGCAGCTGATGCCCCCGCGCCTTCTATTTTACAAACTACCGCGCCAATGGCCAGCGTATCGCCTTCGTTAGCCAAAGTTTTTAACGTACCGGCTTTTTCAGCGGTAAGTTCAAAGGTGGCTTTGTCTGATTCCAGCTCGGCAATGGCTTCGTCCATTTCTACGGCTTCGCCATCTTTTTTGATCCAGCGTGATAGGGTAACCTCGGTGATAGATTCGCCTACCGGTGGCACTTTTATTTCTATAGCTTCGCCGCCAGCCTGCGGTGCAGGCGCGTAGGCATTGGCCGGGTTCTCCGGACTATCAGCCGTGGCAGGTTTGTTGCCATCGGCAGTGGTAGCGGGGGCGCTTTCGGCGGCCGGTGCAGCGGCGGCAGCGCCACCTTCCTCAATGGTAGCCACAACAGCACCAATGGCTAAAGTATCACCTTCGGCAGCCGCTGTTTTTAAAGTTCCCGCTTTTTCGGCGGTAAGTTCAAATGTTGCTTTGTCTGATTCCAGTTCGGCAATTACCTCGTCCATTTCTACGTGGTCGCCATCCTTTTTTTTCCAGGATGCCAGGGTAACTTCGGTAATGGATTCGCCTACCGGCGGAACTTTTATTTCTAAACTCATATTTTTATTGATAGTAGTTGTAGTTTTTTTGTTTTCGTTGGAACGTTGGAATGTTTTAAAGTTGGAAAGTTGACCTATCGGAAAGTTAACATTTTAACCTTACAACATTGCAACCTTACAACTTAACAATCAATCCGCTCCGGCGTTTGCCATTTTTTCGGTCGTTTTCTCGATCTTTTCTTTAACCTTTTTTCCTGCAGGAGCTTCAAACGCTTTTGAAACAATATGCGCTTGTTGTGCCGCGTGTTGTTTAGCAAAACCAGTAGCCGTACTGCTGCCTTCCAAACGTGAAATTACACGCAGGTTAAGGTATTTATCATCATGGAACTTGCGGCAAATATATGGCCATGCTCCCATGTTTTCCGGCTCTTCCTGTACCCAGAAAAACTCGGTAGCGTTTTCGTATTTGGCTTTAACTTTTAGTATCTGCTGTACTGGTGTAGGGTACAATTGCTCAACACGTACAATGGCTACATCTTTACGTTTATCTGCCTGTTGTTTCTCCAACAGGTCGTAATATACTTTACCTGTGCAAAGCAGCACGCGTTTTACTTTTTTAACATCAACAAAAGTATCATCAATCAACTCATGAAACTTACCGTTGGTAAACTCGCTTAAAGGCGATACGCAATTAGGGCTGCGCAGTAAGCTCTTTGGTGTAAATATGATCAAAGGCTTACGGAAGCTCCGGTGCATTTGCCTTCTTAAAATATGGAAGAAGTTGGCAGGAGTTGTACAGTTAGCTACCTGTATGTTATCATCAGCGCAAAGTTCCAGGAAGCGCTCTACACGAGCCGATGAGTGCTCGGGGCCCTGCCCTTCGTAACCATGCGGCAATAACATTACCAAACCATTACCACGCTGCCATTTTGTTTCGGCGCTGGCTATGTACTGGTCAACAATGATCTGGGCGCCGTTAAAGAAGTCGCCAAATTGTGCTTCCCATATGGTTAACGCGTTAGGGTTAGCCAAAGCATAGCCATATTCAAAACCCAGCACACCGTACTCAGACAGCAAGGAGTTAAAAATACTCAGTTTAGCCTGGGTGTTAATAGTCTCTAATGGTGTATACTCATCTTCAGAATCAACCAGGGTTAATACCGCGTGGCGGTGAGAGAAGGTACCGCGTTTAACGTCCTCACCACTCAGCCTTACCGGGAAACCTTCTTTCAACAGGGTACCGTAAGCCAGTTGCTCACCCATTGCCCAGTCAAATATTTTGGTAGAGTTCACCATGGCCTTGCGGTCTTCAAACAATTTTTCGATCTTTTTGAAGAAAGCCTTGTCTTTAGGCAGATCGGTGAGGGCATTACCAATTTCGCTGATCACCTCTTCGCTTACCGAAGTATCGGGCGTGCTGATGAATTCGCTGTGATTGGCCAAATGCAGGCCCTTCCAGGCACCTTCAAACATCGGGATGGTATCAGTAAACCTGTCAGAAGCTTTCGCTTCATCCAGCATTTTTTGCAACTCGGCACGGAAATCTTTTTCCAGCTTTTTCACATACGCCTCATCAACCGTTTTTTCAGTTATCAGCTTTTTGCTGTATATCTGCAATGGGTTGGGGTGGGTCTCAATAGCTTTGTATAATACGGGCTGGGTAAACTTAGGTTCATCAGCTTCGTTATGGCCATAGCGGCGGTAGCAAAGTATGTCAATAAAAACATCTTCGTTAAATACCTGGCGGTATTCCATAGCCAGGTTTACTACATAGGCCAATGCTTCCACATCATCACCGTTCACATGGAAAACCGGCGACAATACCGTTTTTGCCACATCTGTACAATAAGTACTTGAGCGGGCATCTTTATAGTTGGTGGTGAAACCTATCTGGTTATTAATCACCAGGTGAATGGTACCGCCGGTGCTGTAACCATCCAGTTTTTCCATTTGCAATACCTCGTAAACAATACCTTGACCGGCAACTGAAGCATCACCATGTATCAATATCGGCGCTATTTTAGAATGGTCGCCGTCATATTTAAAATCTATCTTAGAGCGCGTGATGCCTTCCACAACCGGGTCAACCGCCTCCAGGTGCGATGGATTTGGGCAAAGGCTTAAGTGAACCTTTTTACCCTCGGCTGTTTCTACGTCGGTAGAGTAACCGAGGTGGTATTTCACGTCGCCACCGAATGGCTGCGATGAATCGTAATTTTTACCTTCAAACTCAGAGAATACCTCTTTATAGGTTTTCTCCATAATGTTGGTTAAAACGTTTAAACGACCGCGGTGAGCCATACCGATAATAAACTCCTCGATACCAAGCTCCGAGCCTTTTTTAACAACAGAGTCAAGCGCGGGGATGAGCGACTCCGCCCCTTCTAATGAAAACCTTTTTTGCCCAAGGAACTTGGTACCCAAAAAGTTCTCAAAAACTACCGCTTCGTTGAGTTTGGAAAGCATTTGCTTTTTCTGCTCGGCAGTAAATGACGGCGTATTACGTTTTTTCTCCATCCGGTCCTCAAACCACTTTAATTTAATAGGGTTGCGGATGTAAGTATATTCGGCGCCAATAGACTGGCAGTAGGTTTGTTCAAGCAGGTCGCGTATGTCGCGCAATTTGGCGGGGCCCAGGCCCACTTCAACACCAGCGTTAAAAACGGTATCCAGGTCGGCATCGCTTAAACCAAAGGTTTCAAGCTCTTTACCGGGAAAGTATTTTCTGCGTTCGCGTACAGGGTTGGTTTTGGTGAATAAATGGCCGCGTGAGCGATAACCATTTATCATATTCATTACGTTGATTTCTTTAAAAAGATGGCCTGATGTTTCCGGAGAAGAAACACCTGCAGCAGGGGCATTATCCTGGCCAAACTGAAATCCTTCGAAGAATTTCTGCCAGCCATAGTCTACTGATTCGGGGTCTTGTTGATAAGCTTCGTATAATGAATTGATGTAGGCAGCGTTTCCGCTGTTTATATAATTTAGGCGATCCATAAGATTGCTATGTGGTAAACGGTGCAAAACTAAGCATAATAGTACAATATGCCGAAAATATCTGTTATAACTTTTTAGTCATAACTAAGGTTTGATAAAAGATTTCTTCTAAGGTTTAACCTTATAATTAATAAACCTCCTATCGGGCGATAGGCAGCGTGTCGCCAATGGACGGTAGCCAGGTGTTAATGTAGGCGTTATCAGACTGTGACGGCTTAGCCGCGTTAAAGAACCGGTTGCTTTTGGTATCATTACCTACACCGGCCAAAAACGCCCAGTTGCCCCAGTTACTTGCCGGAGAATAATCAATCAGCTTTTCTTCGAAATAAAGAGCGCCTTTGGTCCAGTCTACCTGTAAATCTTTAATAAGGTAAGCGGCAACTGCCTGGCGTGCATAGTTGCTGATATAACCGGTAGCATTTAACTGGTGCATAGCGGCATCAATATACGGTTCGCCGGTTTGGCCGCTCTTCCAGCGCTCAAAAAGCTCATCCTGGTTATCCGCAATATCCGGCGCACTGCCAAAACCCTCTGACCGGAAAAATTTTTGCCCATGCTTTTTAAACATGAACCGGAAATAATCGCGCCACAACAGTTCCAGCATCAGCGGGTCGGCGTTTTGTAGGTGATGTTCTTTCTGGTAGTTAAGTACCTCCCAATATACCTGCCTTGGCGATATGCAGCCAACGGCCAGCCATGGCCCCAGCCCTGATGAATTGGGCTGGTTACGCACATCAGCGTTAGACAAGTATTGCTGCATGCGCTTTAGTGCTTCAGTTTCTCCACCGTTTATCTTTTCACCGGCACGGGGATCGTACACCGGTTCGGGTACGCCAAGGTCATGAAGGGTCGGTAATTCGCCCGCATCATTAATTTCCGGGATGATCACCTGTTCCGGAGTTGTCACCACCGGGCGTACGGTACTGTCACGTTCCACCTTCTTTTTAAAAGTGATAAAACTATCGGGTATATCTTTTATGGGGAAAGGCAGGTCTTCTTTATGGTACATGGTATGCCCTATAAAGTGCTTGAGGTTAAGCTGCTTCTTCCAAAGGGCCTCCTCTACCTTTTCAGAGATCGTGGTTTCATCCGGCGCCACTTCGCGGTGGTGGTATACTTCGCTCACCTGGTACTCCTCAGCCAGTTGCACCAGCACCTCAGCAGGGTCACCGGTGCGGATGAGCAAATCGGCACCCATTTGGCGTAAGCTGGCACGCAAATCAGCGACAGACTCTATAAGGAAACGGGTACGGAAACTGCCGGTTTTAGTAGCACCGGCGCTGTTTGCTTTAAAATAAAAGGGATCAAAAACATATACAGGTAATACTTTATCAGCCCGGCGCACCGCTTCAGATAATATTTCATTATCATGGATGCGCAGGTCATTTCTAAACCAAACCAGTATAGTTTTTTCACTCATATGAACAAACCAATCTACCCTTATTTAGATTGATTTCAAAGATGCTAAATTTTTGTTTCTTCTGCACTTATCGCTGCAATATTTGACATCGTCCCAACACTTCTCCCATTTTTTTCGCCACGTAAATGGTTTATTACATACCAGGCAAATTTTTGAAGGTAAATGTTGCTTGTTTCCCTTGTATTCCATTAATATAATTCTTCATCTATTCATCCGTCGGCTGAAGCCAACGGCAATGATTTAAGCATTCAGCGGAAATAAACAATATATCACTGCCGTCCCATTCATTTGACGGATAAATGTTCTATCCTATACCGTCGGCTGAAGCCGGCGGCAATGATTAACCCGGCGCATTTAACAACATCATTGCCGCCCCATTCATGGGACGGATAAAAATGTTCTATCCTATCTCGTCGGCGAAGCCGACGGCAATGAGTCACCCGGCGCAAATTACAATTTATCATTGCCGTCCCATTCATGGGACGGATAGGCAGCAATTAGAACAATATAAATGCTATTCTATTAGCTACCGTTGGCTGAAGCCTAACGGCAATAATGCTATCAACCTACATATTATTATTGCCGCCCCATTCATGGGGACGGAGAACATTAAAAGTCAGCAGCAACAATCTCCTTGCTCGATTATCTGTCGGCTGAATCCGAACGGCAATGATGCTATCAACTTATATATCCTATATCATTGCCGCCCCATTCATGGGACGGAAAACATGCAAAGTCAACAGCAATGCTGCTATCAACCTACATTTATAATATCATCACTGCCGACATATTCATGGGACGGACTGCCAACAGCCTGTCAACCAAGTGTTATTCTATTGTAAAAACTAAAGCAAGCCCTGCATCGTTAATATAACAGAGTAGCTTTTATCACTACCTTTACTACAAATAAAAACATTTATGGCCACTACCGAAAGCATACAAAAAGCCTATATCGATTATGTGCTGACAGAGGGGAAGCAACCCCAGTCTGTTTACGTTTTTGCCAAAAAGAACAAAATGGCGGAAGAAGAGTTTTACCGCTTCTTTGGCTCTTTTGACGCTATTGAGCAAAGTATATGGACCAGCCTGATGCAAAAAACCATCAGCGAGATCCGTTCGCAGGAAATATGGCCACAATACAGCTCGCGTGAAAAAGCTTTATCATTTTTTTACAGTTTTTTCGAGCTGTTAAAAGGCAGCCGCAGCTTTGCTGTATACAGCATAAAAAAACATAAAACCATTGGCACACCCAAGGTGCTTGAACCGGCTAAAGACATTTTCGAAGAGTTTGCCACCGGTATTTTAAATGAGGGACTTGAAAGCGCCGAATTAAACGACCGTAAATTTTTCAGCAAGCGTTACAAGGATGCCCTGTGGGTACAGTTTGGCTTTGTACTTAACTTCTGGATCCATGATGATTCTGCGGGCTTCGAGAAAACGGATGAAGCTATTGAAAAAGGCGTAAACGTAACCTTCGATCTGTTCCAGCGCTCGCCTATAGATAACCTGTTTGAATACGGTAAGTTTCTGGCCAAGAATGGTGGTATAAAAGAGAAAATGGGTTTTTAGTAAAATTTGATTGAACAACAACACGCCCGCATTTACAGCCATTTTTGATATGGATGGTACTATCATTGATAATACCTCCTATCATTATAAAGCCTGGCAGGAGTTATTCAAAAAACATCAGCTGCCGCATCTTACTAAACAAACCTACCTTAACCAGATAAGTGGGGTTCCTATTATCAACACGGTTAGGCAGTTTTTTGGTAAAAACGCCGATGAGCAGTTTAGTCAACAGCTTGCCGAAGAGAAACAAGCGTTATACCGTAAGGATTATGGGCCTCATGTAAAACCTATAGAAGGTTTAGAAAACTTTTTAGCCGGTTTAAAAGCTGCAGGTATTAAAATAGCCCTTGCAACATCATCCGGTAAAGAGGATATTGATTTTATTTTTAACTCGGTAGCTATAGGTAAATACTTCGATACCCTTGTTACCGGCAATATGGTAACAGAGCCTAAACCCTCACCGCAAATTTTTCTGAAAGCAGCAAGCCTGCTTAATGCAAACCCCGGCCAATGCCTTGTTTTTGAAGACTCGATAGCAGGGTTAAAGGCCGGTAAAAACGCGGGCATGAAGGTTGCCGGTATAACCACCAGCCATAGCACCGCCGAAATAGCAGGATTGGCCAACATAGTGTTTAACAATTACACCGAACTGCACATAAGCCGGCTAAATACTTTATTTGAAGATACCATAAAATGAGCGACAACAAACCAAAAGAACAAAATAGTATACCTACCAGTAAGGTGGAGCGTAGTGCCAAGTTTGTAACTACAGGCCTTAAAATAGGTGGTAATTACATAAAGCACTATTCTAAAAAGCTTTTTAACCCCGACCTGGACCGCAGCGAACTAAATGAGGATAACGCGACTGACATATACCAATCATTAAGCGAACTAAAGGGCAGCGCGTTAAAAGTTGCGCAAATGCTTAGTATGGATAAGAACCTGCTGCCGCAGGCTTATGTGGATAAGTTTAGCCAATCGCAGTACAATGCTCCTCCACTCTCCGGGCCGCTTATTGTACAAACCTTTAAAAAGTATTTCGGTAAAACGCCCGAGCAGATCTATGATAAGTTTAACATCCGCTCAACCAATGCCGCTTCCATTGGCCAGGTACACCAGGCCGAATTAAACGGCAAAAAGCTGGCGGTTAAAATACAATACCCAGGCGTGGGCGATTCCATTTCATCAGACCTGAAACTGATAAAGCCCTTTGCCTTCCGGATGCTGGGCATGAGCGAAAAGGAACTGGATGTATACATGAAGGAGGTGGAAGAACGCCTGCTGGAAGAAACCGACTACGAGCTGGAAGTACGGCGCTCTATAGAATTTTCCATAGCGTGTAAAGTGCTGGATAATGTGGTGTTTCCGGACTACTACCCTGACCTGTCCAGCAAGCGTATTATCACCATGGATTGGCTGGAAGGCATTCACCTGAAAGAATTTTTGGCTACCAACCCTTTGCAGGAACTGCGTGACCGTATAGGCCAGGCATTATGGGATTTTTATAATTATCAGCAGCATGAGTTGCGTGCCGTACATGCCGACCCACACCCGGGTAATTTCTTGATAACACCTAATGGTAAACTGGGCGTTATCGATTTTGGATGTATTAAAGTAATGCCGGATGATTTTTACTATCCGTTTTTTTCGCTTACCTCTACCAATTTGTTTGCCGATAAGGAAGAAACCATTAAGGCTTTCCGCAAGCTGGAAATGATATTACCATCAGATACGCCGCAGCAGGTTAATTTTTACCACGAATTATATAAACAAATGATCAGCCTGTTTGCCAAGCCTTATATTACAGATGTATTTGATTTTAGCGATAAGGCCTTTTTTGACGACTTGTTTGGCTTTGGCGAAAAGGTGGCCAAGATGCCCGAATTTAAGCAGGCCCGCGGCGTAAAGCACTTTATATATATTAACCGTACAAATTTTGGCCTGTACAATATCCTGCATGAATTAAAAGCCCGTGTAAAAACAGACACGTATAAACCGCATGTACAGGAGTTAGACCAGGTGGAATAGTAGCGCCATGGCCAGGCAAAAGGTGAATAGCCAGGCAACGTTTGATTTTGCCCGCCATATTTCCATATCGGCAATACGCCCTGTACCGTAAAAGGAGTTATACCTGCGGCGGCAATAATAGCCATACATGATAAGAAAAGAAAGAATTATAAAAGCAATGCTGATGAGAAGGTATTGAAAACTTTGGGTTAACATATATTTTATAACAATATGGCTTTTTACGTGCAAAACAGCTGCCATGTTGCTTTTTTATCACATTTGTTGATTTTGGTGAAAATTTAAGGGCATAAAAAAAAGCAGGTTGTTTAACCTGCTTTTAATTGTGTACTTATTTGCCTTTCGGGGGGAAATTAATCCCTATGCGGCAGCATAAGTGAGCAGTAAAATGGTTGTTAAAACAGCGCAAAAAACCAGGCTGATGTTGGAGCGCATGGCCCATGATTCTATGTCAGTAATGCGGCCCGTGCCCATGAATGCCTTTGCGCGCTGCCTGCAATAAACGGCAAATGCGATTGTTGAAAACATGATTAATGCGCCAAGTACAATTAAAAAAACCTGAAATGTTGTTGAAAGCATCATAAAATATCCTCCTCGTAACTTCTTAATAATCAGAGAACCGGACTTTTTATATTTTTGTTTGTAAAATAAATGTTATGCAAGCATTATTTTTTAAATTTTAAAGAGAACTATTGTGCGCAATGGTTAAAACATTATACAGGCATTTTTATTATCAAGGGCGTAACCATACGGTTGTTATATAATGGATAAGCATATTTCAAAAAAATGAGCGCAAAAAACATACTCATTACCGGGGGCTCGGGCCTTTTAGGCAAACAACTAACCCATGAACTTTTAAACAAAGGGTATAACGTTAGCCACCTTAGCCGTAAACCCAATCCGAACAATACGCGTGTAAAAACATTTGTATGGGATGTTAATAAAGGAGAGATAGACCCGGCCTGTATAGACGGTGTTGATACCATTATACACCTGGCAGGTGCGGGCATAGCTGATAAACGCTGGACAGACAAACGTAAAAAAGAGATCACTGACAGTCGCACAAAATCTATTACTTTGGTTTATAGCCTCCTGCGAGATAACCCTCACCGCGTTAAAGCGGTAATATCCGCATCGGGCATTAATTATTACGGAGATTGCGGAGACCGTATCCTGAACGAGGATACACCACCTGCAAATGATTTTATTGGTAACTGCTGTGTAGACTGGGAGAACGCTGTTGACCAGGGGACTGAGTTTGGCCTTCGCATCGTAAAATTTCGCACGGGTGTGGTGCTTGATAAAAAAGGGGGTGCCCTGCCCAAACTGGCCATTCCTGTTAAGCTGGGTATTGGCTCGGCGTTGGGCAATGGAAAGCAGTGGGTACCGTGGATACATACCCGCGATGTTATTGGCATGTACATCTTCGCGCTGGAGAATGAAAGACTGGCGGGCGTGTTTAACATGGTTTCGCCCTTGCCGGTTACCAACCTGCAGCTTACCCGCTCGGTGGCCGCTCAATTGAAACGGCCTTTATGGGCACCCAAGGTACCGGCGTTTTTAATCAAGCTGTTATTCGGCGAAATGGCCTCGCTTGTTTTAGGAAGCGTACGAGCTTCGGCATTAAAGATAGAGAACGAAGGCTACCAGTTTAAATACGCGGATATTGGCTCGGCATTAAAGGAAATTTATGGATAAGAAAGCACCTGTAAACGTATTCTGGTTTCGCCGCGACCTGCGGCTGGACGATAATGCCGGCTTGTACCATGCCCTTAAAGGCGAACACCCGGTATTACCCTTTTTTATTTTCGACCGCGAGATACTCGACCATCTGGAAGATAAAGATGATGCCCGGCTTACCTTTATCATGAACGCGCTTGAGGATATGAACAAGCAACTGCATGAGCATAAGAGCGGCCTGTTGGCTTATTATGACCAACCCGAACAAGCCTGGCAAAAGCTCTTAAAAACTTATGAGGTAAAAACCGTTTACACCAACCACGATTATGAGCCTTACGCCAAAGAGCGCGATAGCCATATTGAAAAGCTCCTGAAAAAAGCCGGAGCCGAATTAAAGACCTTTAAGGACCAGGTAATATTTGAAAAACAGGAAGTGGTAAAAGACGATGGCAAACCCTACACCGTGTTTACCCCATACAAAAACAAATGGCTGCAAAAGCTCAAACCGTTTTATTTAAAGGCATATCCAACTCATAAATATTTTAAGCAGCTACTGCACTTTAAAGCACCGGAGCTACCATCGCTTAAAGAAATGGGCTTTGAGAAGAGCAGCCTGCAACTTCCGGATAAAAAGTATAAAGATATTATAGCCGACTACGGCGAAACGCGCGATATACCGGCAATAAAAGGCACTTCGCATATTGGGCCACATTTGCGTTTTGGTACGGTAAGCATAAGGCAGTGCGCTACTGATGCCCACAAAGCACATGATAAAACCTGGTTGAATGAACTGATATGGCGCGAGTTTTATTCCATGATCTTGTACCATTTTCCGCAAACGATGGATCATGCTTTCAGGCCCGAATACGACCGCATTAAATGGCTCAATGACGAAAAGCAGTTTAAGGCCTGGTGCGAGGGTAAAACAGGCTTCCCGCTGGTAGATGCAGGCATGCGCGAACTAAATGCTACCGGCTTTATGCACAACCGCGTGCGTATGGTTACCGCAAGTTTCTTAAGTAAAGACCTATTGATAGACTGGCGATGGGGCGAGCGCTACTTTGCCCGCAAACTGCTGGATTATGAGATGGCCAGCAATGTTGGCGGCTGGCAATGGGCAGCCGGCAGCGGTACCGATGCCGCGCCATACTTCAGGATATTTAACCCCGACAGCCAAACCAAAAAGTTTGACCCCAAACTGCAGTATATCAAAAAATGGGTTCCGGAATATGCTGATTTCAGCAAATATCCAAAACCCATTATTGACCACGCCTTTGCCCGCGAACGCTGTTTAAAAGCGTTCAAAGAAGCATTGAGTAAGTAATTATGGTTGCGTCACCTGCGTAACCTGCATCTCAAAATGCAAAATAGAATTTGGAGGTATAGTATTGTATCCGCTAACACCATAACCCAACGATGAGGGTATATACACGGAAAGTGATGTGCCAGTAGCGGCGTATTTTTTTAATGGGTCTTTAAATCCTGTGACTGCTCCAAAAATACCTTGAAATGTAGCAGCGGTTGTAATGCTGCCATTATCAAAATAGACACCATTTAAAAAAGAACCGGCGTAGGTCATGCTTACATTGGAGTAATCTCCAATTTCGCCTACTGTTCCCGTGCCCGGGGTAATCACCTTGTAGTAATAACCTAAGGGATCTTTAGTGTAACCGTTTATTACATTATTGGCGGTCAGGTAATTTCTGATCACCAGATCATCATAAGCATTCTGGTCTTTTATCACATTCACATAAATATCCAGGCTTTGGTTACCTGCAATGCGGGTATTGGTATTGGTAATACTACCTGATCCATAGCCCCTGGTACCATATGCCAAACGTGAGGGTATCAGCACGCGCATGCTGCTGCCTTTATATTTTAAAATATTGTGGATGGCCAGTTGCAGCCCCGATGGCAATGCAAACCCGGTTATGGCTGCCGGGTTGGTTAAATGGCCCAGAAAATCATACCGCCTGTTAGCTATAGTATCGCCAACAGCAAATTTGCCATCCATAGAACGGATAGTATATACAATAGATACCTGGTCCGAGTACTTTAAAGTATCACCCTTCCCCTGGCCTATTATTTTATAATAAATGCCCGAGTTACCATCACTCAAAGTAGTGGTATCCTTGGTAAAGCCGGTAAGGCTGTTGGCCGTCATGTAGCTTTGTATCTGCTGGTCGTCGTATTGCTTTATGTCAAGCTCGTTTTGGTCATTCTTTTTACAGGCGGTTAAAGCGGCAAACGCGATGAGCAAAAAAGTAAAAAATCTATGTTTCATTTAAAATCAGTTCGTTATATCTAAAAGTTCTATCTCAAAATCAACCACACTGTTCTTTGGCAGGCCAATCCCCGGCTGGTCATAAGGCCCATACGCATAACGTGATGGAGAGAGGATACGTATTTTTCCGCCCTTTTTTATTTCAGGTATAGCCAGGCGCCAGGCCGGCATTACCTCGCCCAAAGTAAATGACGGATGAAAATCATTGCTCTGCGCGAACAATTTTCCCGTGGTCAATATTTTAGCAGTGTAATCAATCGTTACACGGGTAGAGTTGGTAAACAGGTCGTTGCCGCTGCCCGGTTCCAGTACAATATAATAAATACCGGTTGCCACGTTAGCGCTATCTACCTGCTTAACGCTTCCGCGCAGGTTATTATCATCAATATACTTTTGTATAATACCATCATCAACCACCGCCTGTTGCCTTTGCAGGGCTACCGCATCGTAGCCTTTTTTACAACCGGCAAATAGCGCGGCGAACAATAATAATATCAGCAGTAACCTGTTCATGAATTTCGCAACCGCAAATTTATTGTTTTATATGGCAAAAACAGCAGCTTAACACTTTTTAACACATGCGGGTATTAAATAGCGCTGTCAGGGTTTGTAATTGAGGGTAAGCTGATTGATCTTTTTAAGCATTTCGGTAAGGTACTGCTTGTCCGCGTCGCTGATGTGGGCGTTAAGGTAATTGTTAAATTGCTTTACCACATTTTTTGCCAGCTGCCGTTTTTCCTTACCCAGATCAGTAAGGTATATTTTTACAGAGCGCTTATCGCCCTGGTTTGATGCCCGGTAAATGAGCCCCGATTGCTCCAGCTGATTAAGCATGCGCGACAAGCTGGTCGACTTAAGGCCAAGCAGCGCCGCCGCCTGTGAAACAGTAGTGCCTTCCTCATCAATATTTATGAGCAGGTAACCGATAGACTGGGTAATGCCAAATTCGGTAACTATCTGGTTGTAACGATTAGCAACCGTTTGCCAAACTATCTTTAAAAAATAATCAATAGTTTCCTGCTGTTTTACATTGCTCCGCATATAGCACAAACATAATATTTTTAACGGTATATCTTTAGCAATGAGTTTAAAGTAAAAGCTATAAGGTTGATATAGCTATTGGAAGCTGCACCTATTTTAACTTTTAAATTTTGAATTTTTACTTAATAGCCATTTGTTGTATCATCCCCCCTTGGGTCGGCGCCGCCCTGGTAGCCTGCCGGGGTCAGCAATATAGCATCTACCCTGCCAATGGCGCCACGCGGAACTACTTTGTATCCTTTTTGCTGTAACAATAATATCGTCGCCTCGTTAAACGCGCCTTTTTCGGCTTCTACCTCATCGGGCAGCCACTGGTGGTGGAAACGTTTCGCGGCTACAGCTTCCTGCATATTTTTATCAAATTCAATTACGTTAAGTATCGTCTGGAAAACCGACGTGATAATGGTTGAACCTCCGGGGGTGCCTACTACCATAAACAGCTTTCCATCTTTTTCGAGGATAGTGGGCGTCATGCTGGATAGCATGCGCTTACCCGGCTGTATACTGTTGGCTTTACCGCCGATAAGGCCATACATGTTAGGCACACCCGGCTTGGAGCTAAAATCGTCCATCTCGTTGTTGAGCAAAAAGCCCGCGCCGCCTACAAATATCCTGGAACCGAAGGTATCGTTAAGTGTGGTGGTTACCGATACGGCGTTACCATCGCCATCAACAATAGAATAGTGGGTGGTTTGCTCGCTTTCATAACCCGGGAACGTTCCGGGTTGTATGGCTGCGCTTGGGGTTGCGGCGTCCCAGCTAAAATTTTTCATTCGGGCATCCATATAGGCCGGCTCGATCAAGCCGCTTACCGGAACTTTAAAAAAATCAGGGTCGCCCAAGTATTTAGACCGATCGGCGTATACCCTGCGTTCGGCCTCCACCATTAGCCTTACCGTACTATCGGTATTAAAACCCCAACGGTGCAGGGGGTATTTCTCCACCGCGTGCATCAATTGCAATAAAGCCACACCGCCGCTTGAAGGTGGCGGCATGGTGATGATGTTGTATTGCTTATAACTCCCGGTAAGCGGTTTACGCCATACGGAATGATAGTTTTTTAAATCGGCAGCAGTAACCAGGCCACTCCCCTTTTTCATCTCGGCAACAATTAAGCCGGCCACAGGGCCGCTGTAAAAGCCCTCACGGCCCTTATCGCGTATGCGTTCAAGGGTATGGCCAAGGTCTGTTTGTACCAGCACATCTCCCTCTGCCCAGCCACCCGTTTTAAGCAAATAGCTTTTGCCAGGGTTACGTGCCGAAAAATCGCCCGAAGAACGGTTAAGGTCGCTTGCCAGTCTTTTGGTGACCTTAAACCCTTTAAGGGCAAGCTCAACAGCGGGCTGCACCAGCGAGGCCCATTTGAGTTTTCCATATTTTTGATGGGCAGTAAACATGCCATCTACTGCTCCGGGCACGCCCGATGCCTGGTGGGTATAGGTACTTTTGCCGGGGATAATATTTCCGGCAGCATCCTGGTACATTTTTTCTGATGCAGCAGCCGGGGCCTTTTCCCTAAAATCGAGTGTATTTGCGGCACCGCCTGCCTGGCGGTACACCATAAAACCACCGCCACCAATGTTACCCGCCTGCGGGTGCGTAACGGCCAGCGCGAATTGTACGGCCACCATAGCGTCAACCGCATTACCGCCTCTTTTTAACACATCCACACCAATTTTTGAAGCATCCGGATAGGCGCAAACCACCACACCATGCGGGTATACCTGCTGCTGCGCCTCGGCCGTATTTAAACCTCCCACTATACCTGCCAACACGTAAAATATAATGCGCCTATAGTTCATATTGATCTAATGTTTTTGGGCAAGATAAGTGATTTATCAGCCAAAACCATAGCCATAAAAGCCATTTTTTTACCACTGATTTTGAGCTAAATGCCTTATCATTGCACATTTTATTAGCCCGTTTACAGCATAAATAAAGCTTTATGCCGTTACTTATGGAAACTTTTTTACAATAAACAGCATCTTAACAACATGAAAAAATTTCTCCTTTCCGCATTTGCGATATGCACTTTAGTACTGATGGCCGGGCGCCTGCAAGCCCAGGATTACAAGACAGCCGTAGGGCTTAAGTTTGGGGGCTACGAGAACGGCCCTTCCATTAAATATTTCATGAATGAGGGTACCGCGCTCGAGGGTATTATAGGCCTGCGCAGCCACGGCGTAGTTTTTTCGGGCTTGTATGAGTTACACCAACCCGCTTTTAACACCAGCGGCTTAAAGTTTTACTATGGTTTTGGCGCGCACCTGGGTAGCGTAGGCAGTGGTGTTTACAAACGTTTTGGCGGTGATGATAAGATCTATAACGACAGCCACCTACTCTTAGGTGCCGATGCCGTGCTGGGGCTGGAATATAAAATAGCCGAAGCGCCTATAGCCATAAGCCTTGACCTTAACCCACGCGTTGAACTGGCCACAGGCCCCTTCTTTGACGTGGCACCGGGCCTGGGCATTAAGTATACCTTTTAGTATTTTTATATCTAAACAGAAACGGCCCGCTTGGCGGGCCGTTTCTGTTAGTGGGCAATAATAAGTTTATGCCCGTATTGCTTTTGCCCCAACTGCACTCTCAGGACATAAGTACCCGGCAACTGGTTGGCGGTGTTGATATTGATACTAAAATTACCTGCCGTAACTTTCTGGCTGGTTTGGTAAACCACCACACCAGATGTATTTACCAGGGATAATTTCATCAGGTCATCAGCTTTGGCCACAAAAACCACATTTACATTATCATTGGCCGGTACAGGGAACAGGGTAAGCCCTATTTCGCTGTTTTTATCGGGATTTTTGGCTGCCAGGGCATATTTAAACTCGTCCGACTCTGTGATACAACCTGTGTTAAGCGTTACCTGTACTTTATAATTGCCGCTAACCAATGGGATATATGTAGCAGCTGTAGCGCCGTCAATAGCCACACCGTTCAGGAACCACTGGTTGCCTTCGCCGCTATTTGATTTCAGCATATCGTTATCTTGCGTTATGGTTGGCTTGCTCACATTAACCACCACGCGTTGGGTAGACGCACAACCCGGGCTGCGCACCTCCATATCGTAAAAATAGTAGTAAAAGTTACGGTAATAGCTGGTATCGGCGCTGTTTTGGTCAGACACGGCTGTATTACCGGCAATTTTAATAACATCACCTATCGCGAAAGGATAACCGCTTACAGGCCCCCTGTTGCGGTATAACGACGCGCCTGCCTCAAAAGTTGGCGTAATGGTGTAATTACCAGCGGCTGGCAGCAATAGGTTTAAAGTATAGCGTTTACCTTTGTCAAGCGGATCATCAGGCAATTCGGTAGGGAACGCGGCGGCGGTTGAAGTGGTCCTGGTGGCGGTTACATTTAGCCTTACAGTGGCTACCACTTCGCCGTTATCATTAGTGGCGGTGAAGGTTACACGCCCCGGCGTGCCTACATATAGCCTTGCGCTTTCAATGGTAATAGCCGCTCCCGTACGAATGCGCACACCCGATGTATACTGGTTGTAACCACCTGTAGGGGCGGCATTTTTGTTAAAGAGGCCCAGCCTTCCGCTAAAATCATTTAAGCCCGCGTAATATTGATTATTAACCGGTGGTGTAGTAACCGTTGCGGTTGATCCTGCGCCTACCGGCACGGTAGCCTTTGGCGAAGTGTACCAGAACAGTTGCCCATCACCCGTACCGCTAAGCTGGTAAGCCTGGGTGTTAACGCAGTAAAAACCCGTGGCCGATGGCGCCTGAGGTGGTGTACCCACCGTTATACTATCTGTAACAGAATTATTTGATGGAATGGGGTCATTTGCCAGGCCGGTAACCGCCGTTACAGTGTAGGTAGTACCAGTAACCGTATTAAACTGGCCGCTAAGCGTAAAATCTGTTTCTTCTTCGGGAGACAGGGTGCCTGTGTACGTTTCATTAAAAACTACCGGCGTAACGCCAGGTGCATTTACCGTTACCTTAACAGGGATATTGCTGATAGAAGCGCTTCCAAAGTTTTTTAAGCGTACGGTTACGGCTACCGCTTTATCGCAGGTAACACCGTCCGTACCGTTCAGGATGGCTATGGCGCCGGCATCAACAGCCGGTTTAAGGAACTGCACGCGGTAGTCCTGCGTTTCGCCTTTAGCATAGTTTCCGCAGGGTGATATGGTAGCTGCATCGCTGGTTTCAACCAATACAATACGCAGCAAAGTAGTATTGCCTGGCACAGCGTTGCCAGGCACGGTTAAGTTACCTGTAAATGTACCGGGGCCGTTGATAACACCCGTGGTAGCCACCGTTTCGGTATTATCGAAAACGCCATCGCCATTCCAGTCTACAAATATCTTAGCCGCTTTGTTGAAATTCCCCCCGCAAGTACCCAAACTCAAACCGTATGGATAAGTTTTGCCTACCTCAAGCTGTATGGCATTGTCGGTATCATCCGTATACCCGGTACAGCCGGGCGCGCCATTCTTATTAATGTTGGAAAGGGTAAAATTGGTGATCTTGGAATCGACAGCCGACACCGGTGCCGACGCGCAATATGGGCTGCCGCCTACACCGGTAGCAATAAGCGAATAAGCCTGCAAGCCGTTACGCAGGGTACCTTTATGCGATATGGTAATGGTATATTTTTTTCCCGGCACCGCGTTAGGAATGTATACCTGCTCTATGTTATCCCTGATGTTATCGCCATTGGTAGCTGCCGCCGATGGATTATCGGGCGAAAGCACCCAGGGGGTATATGTTGTGCTGCCATCACTGATGCGAATGTCAAGGTCATTCACCAGCTTTGGCGTGCGGTCGTTGATCGTGGTACCGGTGGTTGGTATGCCCTCAGGGTCGGTCCACGAAATACTTACCGAGAGTGGGCCATTACCCGAAGCGATGATATCACGCTTAGTTACCTGTCCCTGATTCAGCGTATTTTCCGCTATGATACTTTTAACGCCATTATCTGTAATGGCCTGCGCCGCCTTGCGCATGTCCAGCAAACCCCAGCCGTAAATATAATCGGGACCAACGTTGCCCGCGTCAAATGCCGTGTGGCAGGCCAGCCCTTTCAGGGTGGCGGCACGCATGAAGTTCCCTGAGTTTTTTTGAGCGTAATATTCCTGTAGCAGGTATAATGATCCTGTGATGTTAGGTGCTGCCATAGACGTACCCGACAGGTACAAGTAATAACTGGAGTTTTGCGCCCCGGTTGAATAGATATTCTCGCCATCGCCTACAATATCGGGCTTCACCCGCCCGTCATCCGTTGGCCCCCAGCTGCTGAAGTAAGAGGTGCTGATATCCTGGCGGTTTACCGCCCCGTTGGGCTGCGCCCCTACCGACCCAACCGTTAATATATTTTTGGCCGTGCCTGTAGTGGTGATCACATCATAGCCGTTATTGCTGCTGATGTTTGCCGGGCGCGGGCCTTTGTTAATAAAAGTAGGATCGGTACGGCTGGTATAACCATAATAGGTACTGCCTACGGGTGGGCCATTGCTGGAGCGGCTGTTACCTGCCGACTCAACAATAAGATAATAAGGCGCGTTGTAGGCGATCTTATCCCATGATTGGGTGCGTGCGTCGTAAAAGCCGAAATTATAATCCTCGGTATCGCCGGGTAGGCCGTACCATTCCCAACGACCATCAGCGGCGTTGTAATCCCAGCCGCCAACATCCCCGTAAGAGTGGTTAGAAAGTAAAAGACCGGCGGCGGCGCTGCTCATCTCTGCAACGTCGTTATCAAAATCCCATGACTGGAGCGTAGCCGCCCCGAAGGCCATTCCCTTAGCCGGCGCGTATATACCTTTGGCCAGCATGGTGCCTGATACATGTGTGGCATGGTCAATAGCATCGCCGGTATTATTAAGTTTAATGGTTTTACCGTCAAATTCGCGGTGGAGGGCATACACGTTACCGCCATCCCAAATACCCAGCTTATTATTTAAAATTGCGCTTGAGCCACTTAAATTAAGGTTTAAAGACCCACCGGGCTGCACCGCGTTGGTACCGGTGGTAGCGGCGGCAACGGTATTATTATGTGTGGTGAGGTAAACCGGGAACCCTCTGTCATTTACGCCTTGCAGGGCAATGAGGTTACCGGCCTTATCTATACGTTTAACCACCCAACCCTTAGCTTTGGCCAGCGCGAGGGCCTTTTGGTGGCGTTGGGTAAAGTTTTGGGTAGCTTGGCCGGCCAGCATATCCAGTTCCCTTTTGCCTGACGCGCTTACGGGCAACTGTTGAGCAAAAGATAAAAAATGTAAACCGCTAAAGAGCAGTACAAATAATAAGGTAAGCGGCTTTTTAAACATTTACAGCATGCGTTTTGGCAGCTTTAAAATTATTTATTTTATATTATAACAACCCCATCATCTGCAAAAAATAATAGTTAATGGCATAAACATTGATTTTATTTAATAGTTAAGCCAGCCTACAACTATCACACCTTGCATTTATACTTATACATATTTGCTCCTGTCAATTCAAATCAAATAATAGGGAATATATTACCCATAACGGGGAAATTATTACACACTTATATTCTTGCATTTTTATAATTATTTCTCAGGTAACGTGGTACATCCGGGTAATTACCACATGTTTACTCCCTGTGTGTTTACAACCACAGGGAGTGTTTTTAACAGTTGATTTTGAGCATCTTTTTTGCATTACGCGCGTACAAAGCCCGACATTTAACCCTAATTACTTAGCTTTTGAAAAAACGTTTACTACTCCTTACAGCACTGCTGATTAATATTACCGTGCTGTTTTTTAATCAAAAAGCAACAGGGCAGGTGGTATTTACTTCCCTGCAAGGCAATTCACCGGTGTATACCAAAGGCGTTAATAATGCGGTGGTATACGGGTTTAGTGTAACCGTGCCGGCATTCACTTACTTTAGTGGGGGCCCGCTAAGAATTGGCGTTACACAAAGTTTAAATGGTTTTACCTCCGCCGCCAATTTAGTTCGGGTTGCCAGTGCCGACCCTACCCTTGCGCTTAGCGCGCCTTTAAACACATATGGTGCAAATGTTAACGGTTCCGGAGATAACGGTATTGCTATCAACGGATGGCCCGATATTAATAACTTCTTTAACTTTACTTCAGCCACCTATTATTTTTACCTGGTTATTAATTATAATTCGAGTAATAATACCCCTCAACCAACGGCGTATAATTTTTATCTACCCTCGTCTGCTAATATTGTACAGAACGCCAACAACTACAGCATAACGGTTAACAACACCAACTCTACTACTTACAATTTCAGCGCAGCGCCTCCTGCACCCGCTTTTTCATACGCCACGCCACAGGTTTATACCACTAACATCGGCATCACTCCTCTTTCGCCTACCAACACCGGAGGAGCAGTAGGCAGCTACACTGGGGCGGCAACTTTTGCAACTGTTAATGCCAGTAACAGCGTGGCGGTAAACCCGGTTAACGGCAATATTTACGTTACCAGTACCACCAATAACGCGGTATACATATACAACGCGGCAGGCACACTGCAAACCACACTAACCGGCGCAACCTACAACTTCAATAGCCCTGACGGTATTACCATTGACAATTCAGGGAACGTTTATGTAGGCAATGGTGCCGGCGGTACAGTTAAGCGAATCAGCTCCACAGGTACAGTAACTACCATAACGGGGTTCACAAGGGCCACCGGCCTTGCTACCGATGCCGCAGGCAACTTATATGTAGCCGATTTTAGCGCCAGCGCCATTTACAAGATAGCGCCCGGCGGCACCACGGCAGGTGCGGCCTATATCTCTGTTTCGGGCCCCTGGGATGTAGCCATTAATTCAACCGGCGACCTGTATGTAACGGTTGATGGCCCGTCCAACAACATTAACCAGATATACAAATACCCATCGGGTTCTACCACGCCTACAACCGTGGTTTCAACCGGCTTAAACTCGCCCCGTAATATTTCCATTGATAGCAAGGGCAATATCTTTTTTGCCGATTGCAACAACGGCGCCATTAAACTTTTAAACACCTCCGGCACAGTAAGCACTATAGTAAGCGGTTTAAACACCCCTGTAGGTATAACGCAGGATGCCTCCGGAAACCTGTTTTATACCAGTTTTAATAACAACCTGGTTTATAAATCAACAGCCAGCGGTTACTCCATTAGCCCTACATTGCCGGCCGGTTTAAGCTTTAACAACTATACCGGTGTTATCAGTGGCACGCCTACAGTAACGTCGCCGGCAACTAATTACACCGTTACCGCAACTAATGGTGGTGGTAGCAGCACCGCGGTGGTAAACATTACGGTTAACCCGCCGGTGAGCCTCAGCTACACTACGCCGTTAAGTTTTACAGCGGGCAGCGCCATACCTACCCAATTCCCTACCACAACGGGTAACCCTACCAGTTACTCTACCACCGGCTTACCGGCAGGCTTAACGCTTAATACTACAAACGGGCAAATTACGGGCACACCCACTACAGCGAGCGCCGCGGCCAATTACAGCATTACCGCCACCAATAGTACCACCAGCGCCACTTTTAGTATAAATATTACCGTATCAACCGCTACGTACCCAACAGGTTATGCCTACAAAATGCCTATTACGCTCAATACTACCGGGCTGGGCATTACTGGTAATCTAACCGATTTCCCGGTATTGTTAAAAATTGTTGATCCGGGTTTAGTGGTGACTACCGGCGGTTGCAGCAACCGGGTACAGTTCCCTACAGGTCCGGCTTATGATTTTGCTTTTGTTGACCCCAACTCATCGGCCAACGAGTTGCCCTACCAGGTAGAATCATACGATGCTACCAACGGCATCCTGCTTGTTTGGGTACAAATACCTACTATTTACAAATCATCAAACAACGTACTTAACTTTTATTACGGTAACGCAACAGCACCTTCAACACATACCACCACGTTTTACCAAAGCACCTGGAAATCGGTAAATACTACCTCCAGCAACTACCAGGGGGTATGGCACTTTACGGAAGTACCGTCAAACACTACGGCCAGTATTTTGGATGCTACCGGGTCCGGAAATAACCTGGTGGCAAGTTCAACTGCTGTAACACGCTCTAATGCTATTATACAAAGCGGCGCAACGCTTAACAACGCAACGCTTTACAACAATGCGGTTACCAACTTCACCGCTTTAAATACCCCTATGACCATGTCGTCATGGGTGTATTACACTACCTATCCCGCTTACGCTTCAAACGTGATGACGGTGCAAAACCAAAACATAGGTTCCTATTCACAACTGGCTTTCAGGGGTACGGCTAACGGCGCCAATAATAACGCGGTATGCCTTAACCTGGGCGGCGGCGGTATAGTGGTAAGCAGCGATGTATGGCCAACAACAGCGGCATGGCACTATGTTGTTTACACATACGACGGCACTAACAGCACCATTTATGTAGATGGCGCGCTGGCTAAAACCAACACCACATCGCCCAATACAGGTGTAGCCAACACCATTGTTTTTGGTAGTTATACCCCCGGCGGTGGCGAGTATTTTAGCGGTACGGTTGATGAATCGAGGGTGATCAACACCAACCTTTCTGCCGATTGGATAAAAGCCGAATATGTTAACCAAACCGACCCCGGCACCTTTACCGTTGAGGGAACTACCGTGGCGGATCCTACTAACGTAAAAACCATATCCGGCGGCGTTACTTACACTTATAATGGTACTACTTACACACCTAATATCACTGGCCCATCCAACACGCCATCATTCAACGGTAAGGAAAATTTTGTGATATCTAACTCAACTACGCTTGCAGCAGGATTAAGTATGTACGGACTAACCGTAAACAGCGGGGTTAACCTCGGCGTTAACGGGCAAACGTTAAACGTGGGCTGTAATATTTACAACAACGGCACCATATCCAATACTACTTCAACTATATCGTTCAACGGTACTTTTACACCTCAGTATTATTATGGTACCAATGTCGCGGGTACAGGGCAGGTGGGCAATATTATAATTAACAACACCGCTACTAACGGGCAGGTAAGAATTACCGGTGGCCCTGTAGATGTTTATAATACGCTTACCCTTACCGCAGGCAGCCTGTTTATTGATAATGCCAACAGTGGCGCACTTACACTTAAAAGCTCCGGTACATTCACTGCGCGCGTAGCGGCCATACCTGCAGGCTTAAGCGTTACCGGCAATGTTACTGTAGAGCGCTGGTTTACCGGCGGCAGCGCCAGCAACCGTGGCTGGAGGCTCATGAGCTCTCCGGTTAATAACTCCACCAATATACAATTGGCCGCCAATAGCAACACGGCCACAACGGCAGCATATAATTTTTCGAGCCTAAAAAACAACCTGCCTTTCAGCGGTACCGGCGGTGCAACAAACGGCTTTGATGCCTCTACCAATAACGGGCCTACGGTGTTACTTTACAACACCAGTACATTCCTGTTCTCGTCGCTGCCGAGCCTTACCACTACCGTACCGGTAGGCTCTGGATTTTACTTTTATTTCAGAGGTAACCGCAGCTCTAACAAATTTACACGGCCATTCCCTAACCCTGAGGCAAATACAGTAGGGCAGCAAATCGGCTACCTTAACCAGCAAAGTTTCAGGTACAACCTATCTAATGCCGGCAATGGCTGGAACGCCGTAGGTAACCCTTATCCGTCAACCATAGTGGTAAGCAGTGCAGCCCTATCTCCAACGGGCACTACAGGCTTTATTTATACCTATACTTCAGGAAACAGTGTTGTTACGCAACTCGGTTCTGCTAATATTGCCAGCGGCCAGGGTTTCTTTGTAAGGGCTAATGCTGCCGGCGGTTATATAACATTTACCGAGGCGCTTAAATCCACTGCCCAACCTACCGGTGCTACATTATTAATGGGTTTACCAAAAGCTACACCCGAGCCGCTTTTAACTATGCGCATGGTACAGGATTCGGCTAATTACGATATTGCGCATCTGCGCTTCCTGGACAACTACAAGCCTACCTATTATGATATGGAAGATGCCGATGATTTTAACGGACAAGGCCAAACCGTGTTCCTGAGCGCCATGACCAGCGACGCGCACAAGGTAGCCGTGGCCTCGCAGCCTTTTGACAAGCAGCGCACATCTGTTTTCCTTTCTATTGATGATAGCAATAGCGGCATATACACGCTTAAAAGAGATACCCTAAAAGATATACCTGATATTTATGAAGTGTGGCTAATGGACCACTTCACCAAGGATTCACTCGATCTGAGGGTTAACAGTACCTATAATTTCAACCTGAATAAAAATAACCCGGCTACTTTTGGCAGCAACAGGTTCGAGGTGGTTATCCGCAAGAGGCAGTTACCTCCATACCAGTTGATCTCCTTCAGCGGCACACGCAACGCTAAAGATGTTACGCTTAACTGGAATACCGTTAACGAGTACAATTACACCAGTTTTGAACTGCAGCGCAGTACCGATGGCCAGAATTTTCAGGCCGTGCGCGACATGCAATCAACCACGTCGGGCACTTACAGCTATAAGGATGTAGACGCGCTGCCGGTGGGGAATGTGTATTACCGCCTTAAACAGGTAGACATTAACAATAAGGAATCTTACTCTAACGTGGTGATCATTAACACCGCCGGTAACGGATCGCTGAGTATCTATCCTAACCCTACGTCAAACAATATCAATTTTAGCCTTAACAATACCGTGAAGCTGCCTGTAAGAGTACGTATTTATAACTCTACCGGCGGGTTGATGAAAACAGCGGTATTCAGTACCAGCTCGGGGCAGCAGGATGTTTCCGCGCTGATGCCGGGTACCTACACTATTCAGATTACTACCGAAGGCAGCAGCGACGCTGTGCTAACCGGAAAATTTATAAAACTATGATGATCAAGTGCAGCCGGAAAAGTCTATTTCTTTTAATAACCGTATTCTTCCTGAACATTGTCACCGCATTTGCCGATGACCCAACCCCCTGTACAGGAGACCCCGACGACCCGAACTATGACCCTAACGCGTGTAACTTGCCCCTTGATACCTGGGTATATATCCTGGTGGCGGTAGCCTTGTGTTACGGTGCCTACAAATTGTATAAAAAGCACGCGCAACCGCAGTTGCTTAACAATTAAGATAGCCAAAGAACTTATAAAACAAAACGAGCGCTGTATATACAGCGCTCGTTTTTTATAAAAAAATTTAAGATTAAGATCTGTTCATTGGTGTTAACTGCAATTGCTTTATGATACCATCAACTACTTTAGGTATATCATTCATGGTACGCTTAGGGTTTTGCAATTCTCCTACCCCGTAACCGCGCCACACAATTTGCTGTGTACGGGCATCAACCAGGTCAATAATAATAGTGCCTTCTTTATAGTGTACCTTTTGGGCATAACCCGGGCCATAAAAGCCGCCGTAATAACCCCATGGGCGATACCAGCCTCCCCAGCCGTATCCCCAACCCCAGCCCCAGCCAGGGTAAGCGGCATAATAAGGGTTGTAATATTCCCACTTGGTGCCGCGGCCTGTAACCGTAGCGTAACGCACCAGCAGATCGGGGTTTTGTTGCGATAAAACCAATCCTTTGGCCGTAAGCGCTTGTTTGGTAGCTTCCTGTATTTTGCCGTTGCCTATTTCATCAAGCGGTCGCCACTGCTTGTTGGGGCTTTGCATAGGGCCGGCAAGGGCAAAGGTACGGTAAGCAGAAAGGTTTGTTTTGTTAGCAGCCGCAGTGTAGTAATTGTAACTGCTGCAGGCAGAGAGCACTGATACAAAGGCAGCTATCAGTGCGAGGTAGATATATCTTTTCATGGCGTCACCAAAGTTTTTTTTATACCGATTAGACTAAGACAAGTACAAAGGTTTAACTGTTTTTACCCTAAATAAAAAATATTTTTTTACGTGAGATATTTCCCCACAATTGGCATACGCCGGCCCATGCCAAAAGCCTTTGGCGACACCCTTAAAATAGGTGGTGTTTGGTAGCGCTTATGCTCGGCCATGTTCACCAAACGCAGTACCTTACGCACTGTTTCCTCGTCAAAACCCTGCTTAATAATTTCGGCTGATGAACGGCGATGCTCCACGTACTGCGCAAGTATGGCATCCAGAATATCATATTCAGGTAACGAATCGGTATCTTTCTGATCGGGCCTTAGCTCTGCTGACGGTGGTTTAACAATAGTATTTTCGGGGATGATCTCCCGATCGCGATTAATGTACCTCGCCAGCTGAAAAACCTGGGTTTTAAATACATCACCAATAACGGAGATACCGCCACACATATCGCCATATAAGGTGCCGTACCCAACAGCTACCTCGCTTTTATTGGAGGTATTAAGTAGTATGTAACCAAACTTATTGGTCATGGCCATAAGCAGGATGGCGCGGCTGCGCGATTGTATATTTTCTTCGGCGATATTAAAAGGCAGGTTTTTAAACTGTGGATGCAGGGCTTCCTCAAAAGCGTCGGTTATTTTTGCGATCGGTATCATTTCCGATTTACAGCCCAGGTTATGTACGAGATCCTCGGCATCCTTAAGGGAGTGGTCGGTAGAAAATTTAGACGGCAGCATAACCGCCATCACATTCTCGGGGCCCAAAGCCTCGGCTGCCAGCGCGCAAACCACCGCCGAATCAATCCCCCCTGAAAGGCCAAGTATAGCTTGTTTAAAGCCAGATTTGTGGAAATAATCCTGTATGCCTAATACCAGGCCATCATGTATCTGCTGTATATCGCTGTCGCGGTTAAGCTTAAGCGTTGGCTGGTGCGTAAAGGTAATGTCACCGTTATCATCCAGCGTGTAATAGGCCATATGCTCGGTGAAATATGGCAGTTCATCTACAGCTTCACCTTCACGGTTAAACACCAGCGAGCCACCATCAAATATCAATTCGGTTTGGGCCCCTACGTGGTTCACATAAAATAGCGGCAAGTTATAACGGCGCGCGTTATCCCGCAGGATAGCTATACGTTCTTCGTCATGGTTGTAAGCAAAGGGCGATGCCGCTATGTTGATCATCACATCCGGGTTTTGCTTGATCAGCTCATCCATTGGCCTGGTAATATACAGCGGGTTCTCAATAGTGTTCCATAAGTCTTCGCAAATAGTGAGCGCTATGCGTTTACCCTTAAAGTCGATGCAATTAAAAGATGTGGACGGCTCAAAATAACGGTACTCATCAAAAATATCATAGTTTGGCAGCAAGGCCTTATTTACTACCGCCTTTACCTTTCCATTTTCAATAAAATAAGCGGAGTTATTAAGGTCTTTCCCCTCGGGGTTATGGTTAGGCGTTGGCAAGCCAATGATACAGGCGATATCGGTACACTCGGCGGCTATCTGATAAGCGGCTGATTCGCAATGGCTGATAAACTCGGCAAATTCCAGGAAATCGCGCGCCGGGTAACCGCATACGCACAACTCCGAGAACACCACCAGGTCGGCGCCATTTTGCCGGGCTTGATTTATGGCATGGATAATTTTGCCGGTGTTAGATTCGAAATTACCGATATGATAGTTAAGCTGTGCTAATGCGATCTTCATGGCTGGAGTATAACTGTACGCGAACTATGCCGCCTTACAAATAAAAAAATTATTTTTGCTAAAACGTTATAGCAATGCCTTATTCGTGTAAAACAAGTGTAATTTATGTAAGTTTTATTTTTTCGCTGGCGCTTACGGCCTGCAGGCACCGCGATAAGGCAGATGTAAGCCATATACCGGTCACTGTAAAAATTGAACACTTCGATAAGGATTTTGACCTGATGCGCACGCAACCTATGGACCAGCAGGCTGGCGTGCTTTATACTAAATACGGCAAATTTTACCAGGATTTTATAGAGCGAATTTTAAAAGCAGGCAGCGCGCGCGATACCGCATACTACGCCGTATTGCGGCAGGTATTTGCTGGTAAAGCTTATACCGATCTTAAGCATGATGTAGATGCCGCCTTCCCGAATATGGATAAGCAGAACGCCGAACTTACCGATGCGTTTAAGCATATTAAGTATTATTTCCCTAAGAAAAGCCTGCCCAAAGTATATGCTTACTTTTCGGGCTTTCAGGCGCAAACTACCATTGGCGACGGCTATTTTGGTATAGGGTTGGACCTTTTCCTGGGGGCAAACTCCAGGTTTTACCCGGCGCTGGTACAAAGTTTCCCGCATTATATCTCTCGCCGGTTTACGCCGGATAATATTACCCCACGTGTAGTTGAAGGCATGGCCCGCGAAGATATGTTTCCTGAAAACGATAAAGACAATACCCTATTAGACAAGATGGTTTACAACGGTAAAATACTTTATTTTATGGACCAGATTTTGCCCGAGGTGCCCGACTCCACCAAGATAGGCTACACCAAAGCGCAGCTAAAGTGGTGCGGTGATTACCAGGCGAGCATATGGGGCTATTTTTTAGAGGAGAACCTACTGTATGAAACCGATTATCAAAAGATACAAAAATTCCTAACTGAAGCCCCCTTTACACCCGGGTTGGGAGATAACAATGAATCGGCGCCTAAATTAGGCATATGGGCCGGGTGGCAGATCGTGCGTGCCTACATGGATAAACATCCCGAAGTTACCCTACCGCAACTCATGGCAGATCATAATGCCCAAAAGATACTGAACGAATCCAAATACCGGCCAAAGAATCCAAAGGAATAATTTCGGATAGCTGCAATACTCTTAAAAACAAAAAAGCGCCACCAATTAGGTAGCGCTTTTTTAATATGTAAAAGCTTTTAAACTTATTTCAATATCGCGAAAACAGCACGCAGTACTAATATGGTACCAATACCCATCAGGATGTTACCAGTTGCAGAAGCCCAATGGAAATCGGCAAAGCGGATAAAAACACCTACTAAACCAATAGCTACAGCAAGAATTAAAGCTATATAATGTTTTTCTGAATTCGCGTTTTGAGTTGAATGTTGCATTGCTAAAGTATTTGAGGCAAAAATATAAATGTTTACTGAAAAACGGATAGCGTTTATGAATTAATTGCCTTTTCTTTTTTGGTCCAGCCCTGCGGCAGGTTTTCTTCTATTTCAATGTTCTCGAATTCGGCGCTGGCACGCGAACCAACTACTTTTGCCCATGCCGCCATTTTAGATATTCCTTCTTCAAGACTCACGTTTTTAGTGTTACCGAATACCTTAGCCGCTTTAGAGTGGTCGCTATGTGCGTGCATTACTTCTTTGCGCGCCTCCAGGTGGGTTACTTTCGGCTCAACGCCCAACTCTTTGGCCACCACCTGCACCAGTTGGTTTACGGTATAAGGTTTATCGGCACCGACGTTAAACACCTCATTATAAGCCGCAGGTACGTTTACGCTGTTAGCAATATGCGGCGCCACATCATCAATATAGCTAAAGGCGCGGGTTTGCTCACCGTCGCCGAAAATGGTCATTGGTTTTTCCTGCATGATCTGGTTCATAAAAATACCGATCACATTACGGTACTTATCGCCGATGTTCTGGTTTTCGCCATAAACATTATGCGGGCGGAAGATGACATAATTTAAGCCAAACATATGGTGTGCAGCCTTAAGATCCATCTCCACAGCGTATTTAGATACACCATACGGATCCTCCGGTTGCGGTACCATACTCTCCAGCATCGGCAATTGGCCTGCACCGTACACGGCAATTGATGAAGTAAACACAAAACATTTAACCTTATATAATACTGATAAGTTGATAAGGTTTACTGACCCGATCAGGTTATTATTATAATTAAACCGGCGTATAAAATGTGATAAGCCTTCGGCCGCGTAAGCTGCCAGGTGATATACATAATCAAACCGGTGCTGCTCAAATAGTTTTTCTAACAGCTCAACATCGTTAATAGAACCTTTAATAAACTCAGCTCCTTCCGGCACATGGTCTTCAAAGCCACCGCTCAGGTCGTCAAGTACAATTACTTTGTGGCCGAGTGCTAAACAATGTTTCGCTACGTGTGATCCTATAAATCCGGCACCGCCGGTTACTAATGAAGTGGTCATAATGCTGTGTGGTAGTTATCGTTTAATTATTAATGTTTAGGTTATTTACAAAAATCAGGCCTGAGTAAACATGCCTTTATAACACCTTAAAGTTAAGTATTTATGGGTAAAAGATAACCATACCTGTTGAGGCAATTCCCCATTTTTTCTGCTCAAAGCGCTATAAAATAATTTTTACTTTTTCACCTCAACAGTACTAAGCAACCTAAAAAATGGTTGCCTGGCATCAGTTAAAGGGCATGGCTTTGGCACTATCATTGTATCTTACATGTTATCATTTACTTAAATATAAATATCATGGGCTTATTAAAATTTATAGCTGTAGGCGCGGCAGTGGGTTTAGGCATTAATTATCTGACTAAAAAAAGACCAGAAGATGGCCGTTCGGTACTGGACGACCTTACCGAAAAAGCACCTGAATGGTTTGATAAAGCAAAAAACTTTGCAGCAGACCAGGTGGATATCCTTGCTGAAAAAGTAAAAGTATAGCCATCACTAATAAGCCGCCAAAATATGGCGGCTTATTAGTTTAAAACCTTTAAGTAAAATTCTTCAGGATATATAAATTATCACGGCTGGTGGCTTAAATCAGGCCTGTAAACACCTTACTTTAGCTGCCCTGCTTCCGTTTCTTCAGCTGCATAGAAGCCGGGGGTAATAGCTATAGATAACAGCGTTTCCATATGCTTATTTAACAGCTTCTTCCACCAAAACTGGTATTTACGAGGATAAACCACATGTGCCCGATAGTCCTTACGGCCCAGTTCTTCAAGTGCCAGCAATTTGTACATCACTTTTCGTGCATGGTCAACCACCGCGTGCGAACGCTTTGTATAGCCCAGTAACTGGTTTATTTCCCGGTTAGTTTTACCGTGCAGTATCATGTTAAAGATATCAATGTGGTGTGTAGAAAAGCCTTTCGTTTTAAGTATTGGCCTTGTCATAGCAATTGCATTGTTTTTTTGATTCTGTCCCATTTCGTGTTACAGTTTATTGTTGTGAATACTGTTTTGCTGTGCAGGAAAAATTCGTTGCGCAATACCCGAAGGGTAATAAATGGCAGCACTAAAACAACGGATTTGTGGCTGCCTGATGGCGTATAGGTTGTTATGCATACAAGTATTAGGTTGATGTATACACATATTTACGAACCTTACTTACTCACCGGATGGTAGCCACTTTGTTCATTATTTATCAGATCTATTCATTTTGTTCATTTTTTTATCGACGAACAAACATTGCTTCTATTGGTTAAATTGCTGGAAGAAAACAGGTATGATAAAGCCTCTTTTCCTTTAAATGCTGTTGAAAAATTAATTTATTTATTAATCCCTAAATCACTAAAAATGAGTGAATCATATTTTCCCGAAGGAAGCATTCCGGTAGCCGAAGCTAATTTCATGATCGCTAACTGGAAAGCATTTGTTGACGACCCAACCTCTCATTTTGAAGGCCGCTCGTTTCTTACACCAATTGCCAGTTTTACTAATATTGTACAATTTAACCCCGATGCGGAGGATGTACGTGTTTATATAGGACTGGAAACACCTGGTGACCCACTTAGCGCCAAACTAATCTTTATACCGGTGGTTGACGGTAAAGAAGTACGCCGCATTATTATGCCGCAAGGTGCTGGCTCTGGTACCGAGGTAGAAGGCGGCGACGGCAGCCAAAGCAACACGTATGACATGACAGCAGTTTGCCCGCCAAATTGCACGGGAGAACCCCCAATTGAATAATTTAAATAAATTAAGGGATTTATAAGCTTTGGATTTATCTTTAGGCTTATGAATCCCCAATTAATTTATAATATCTATACAACCTACTTTGTACCTCTTTGTGCGCTTTTACCGATTTTTTACGGTATTAAAAATTATAAATCTCTTAGTCCGCCATTTAAAATACTGCTTTATTTTATAGTAATAGGCAGCCTGATCAACATGGTAAATCTTATCATGATTTCCAGGCATATGCATACAGTAAAGCTCTTTACGCTTTACACCATTGTAGAATTTTCTTTCATAACGCTAATGTTTAGCCGTATTTTTAATGAGCGCCTAAGGCCTGCATTATACATTTTAATTGGTGTATTTAGCATTATTTGTATACTCAACACCGTTTACATACAAAATAAAATAGAGCTAAACACCTATACTCGTCCAATAGGTGCTTTAATTATTGTACTCTACTGCATGAGTTACATCATTAAAACCGGCACGGAAGAGCGCAAATGGACTGAAGACAGCTTTAATTGGGTAAACGCGGGCTTGCTTATATACTATGCCAGCGGCGTGGTAATGTTTATGTTTAATAACTACTTCCTTACGTTATCCACATGGTCATTGATGATATGGGCCATTATTGATACCATTTTATTGATAGAATATATTTTATTTGCTATAGGCTTTTACAAATGCAAATTACCAACAACGACAACACCGCTGTCCTGATCATACTGGCAATGCTGGGCGTTTTCCTGGCGGTTGGTACATTTATTATCTACTCTATACGCAACCAAAACAAACTATTGCGGCAGCGGCAGGAGTTCCAGAAAGCGCAGTTAGCGCATCAGAAGGAGCTGCTGAAGGCTACTATCGAGTCGCAAGAAAATGAACGGAAACGTATTGGCCAGGACCTCCATGATGATGTTGGCACCACTATTTCGGGCTTGCGACTGCTTATAGAGATGTTTAAACCAGCTCACCCCGATGATGATAACCTGAAAGAATTTACCCAAACCAGTAAATCTATCATAGATAAGATTGTAAAGGATGTACGCAATATTTCACATAACCTGTCGCCTACTACCCTGCGTTACTATGGCTTACCTGCTGCCATTACCGAGCATTGTACCATCATTAATCAATCGGGGAAATTATCTATAACATTTGATAACCAGGCAGAGGCAGAACTGCAGGCCCTCCACATTACCGTTGCTACTGCGCTATATCGTGTGCTGGAAGAGTTACTTAATAATACCATTAAACACTCCGGCGCCAACAGGGCTACTATTGGCATCAAAAAGCTTGAGAATAATATTGTCATCAACTATAATGATAACGGCAAAGGTATAACCATTAGCCACGACATATTTAAAAAGGGAATGGGTATGCAGAATATAGAAAGCCGCCTGCTGAATATTGACGCCATATATAGCATACAACCTTACAACGGCCAGGGCTTTGGTATTGAGATTACCTATCCCCTTCACTTAAACCCTGTAACCGCTGCCCCCAATGGATGAAATAAAAATCGCCATTGTGGATGATCAGAATTTGTTCAGGCAGAGCCTGGCCATGCTGATACACTCGGTAGAAAATTTTTGCCTGGTGGCCGAGTGCGCGGGAGGGCAGGCTTTTATAGATAGCCTTGAAAATACCGGTTACGAAGTAAACATAGCCATCATAGACATGGATATGCCAGGCATGAATGGCATTGAACTGAATGATTACCTTCAAAAAAATCATCCTGCAATAAAGGTAATTGTGCTTACCGTACATGCCACAGAAATGCTGATTACACAAATGGTGAATTCTGGTGCAGCGGCCTACCTGGCTAAAAATTGCGACAAAGATGAACTGATAGCTACCATAGAAGGGGTGGTGAAAAACGGCTTTTACTTTAACAATGATGTGAAAAAAGCGCTCCAGACCGGCGCAAAGCAAAGAGCCATCCTTAGTAAAGAAGTTAGCCGCCTACCCGTTAAACTTACCCGCCGCGAAATACAGGTGCTTAACCTTATTTGCAAGGACCTGAACAACGCCGAAATAGCTGATAAACTCTACCTAAGCCCACGCACTATTGAGGGGCACCGCAACTCACTGATGACTAAAATTGGTTGCCAAACCACCGCCGGGCTGGTACTTTTCGCGATAAAATACCAAATGATTCCCCCTGTTCTTTAACGTATTTTTACGTGATTTTCATAAAGTTACCTCCTATTCTATCGCCATATTTATCCTACTATTACTCAAAACACAAAACCAAAAGAAATAAAAATTCTTAAAAGAAAAACTAAATTAACTATTAAACCCTTGCGAAATATTATTATACTTGCCAGAACCTAAAAGCATAATCAATATATGTGCAATGATTATATTTACCTGTAATTATTATTCTGAAAAAGATCATAAATGATGGCCATTTATTATTAGCGATAAGTTAAATTTCTATCCCTCATAAGCAGTGCATGGCCTGCCTATCCTACTAAACACCGGGCTTCACCATTTAGACAATATCAGGATAAAACCTTTTCCGGTTTATAAAAAACAATGTGGAACAGCTATCATAAACCGGCTAAAATTTAAAGAAGTTTGAAAAAGCCTTGTCGCTTGCGGCACATACCTTTAAACAATTGTATGCAAAGGCTTAAAACTGTTGCTTATGACAGCATTTTTGCCGCAATATTATGAGTTGCTTAAACATACCGTTTTAAAAACGGCAGAAATTAAAAACATAACTCCGCACGGTTGCCGCATTCTTGCAGCGCAGATACTTGCTACCACACGGCATAGTGTAAGCGAAACCACATTAAAGAGAATTTACGGCTTTGCTTACAGTAAGTTTAAACCTTCGTTATTTACCATTAATATTCTGGCAGAATTTTGCGGGTTTACCGGGTGGGAAGATTTTTGTAATACCCAGGAAAATATACCGGTAAAGCACGAACAACGGTTAACGGGCAGCTGGGAAAGCCTGAAAATAAACACAGAAAGGATCACCAACTTTACGCTACAGGTTTTACGCAACAAATCGGGTATACCGTACTCGCAAACCATTAAAAGAGATTTTATTACCCGGCATTTTACCGCGTTTGAAGAGAGTGATTATAGAGCCACCGTTATATCGGCGCCTGCATATTATGGTAAAACAATCGGGCTTTGTCATTGGATAGAAGAAAAAAACCGCAAGAATATAACAGAACAAAACAACGATATCATCCTGTTATTCAGCGCCGGCGCCGTTATGAACGCTTACTTAAGCGGACATGATCTTAACCAATGGCTACTCGAACTTTTGGGATATACCAATAACGAAAGCGTTGCCGAGATCTTTAGTAAACATAAAAAGCAGCATAGTAAGTTTTTCCTGGTAATTGATGCTTTTGATGAACATGCTTATAAGGCCAGGAATTTCAGGCTGTTACTTAACCAATTGCTTGATGTTTTGGCCTTCTACCAGTCCACGCCCTGGTTTAAACTCATCCTTACTATGCGGTCGTCTACATGGATAAATAATCGCTCGCAGTTTGAGCACACGAAAGATCTTTGGTTTACCAATTTTAAGGAGGACGATTTATGCGCTACCAACGCCCCGCTTTTCAATTTTAATGAAATACGGGAGTTGGCAGCAAAAATAAACCCCGTTCTCCATCACAATCCACTTCCTGAGATTGCTTCGCACTTCCGGTATCCGCTCTTCTTCCAGTTCTTTTACAAAAAACACCGGGATAATTTTTCATTTAGCTACACAAAGCAAACCTGTATATATGAGCTGGTATCTGCATTTGTGCTTAATAAAATTTACATGGGTCAGTATGCTGAAGAAAAGATACAATTCCTTACAGCCTTGATTGAGGAGATGGACTTTTCTAAACAGCAATATAACGTAGCCCGTAGTAAGGTTGCAAGCGCTATTAAACAATATCAAAAGGCCTATAACGAATTACTGAGCATTGGCTTTATTTGCGAAATTAATAAGAGTACGAGTCTTAATTATAGTACTACTATACAGTTCACCAATAGCTTTTTCCTGGAATATACTATTGCAAAAGTACTCCTCCGTAAAAACAACGATATATTTAACAAGCAGTTAATTAACCGCCTAAACATATTATTTGTAAATGGACCGACCAAGTTACCTTTACTCAAATGGTATATCATTTACGCTATCAAGACCGGGCAGCAAAACAGTTTTGACCTGCTTACTATAGTACAACTATCCTTTGCCGAAAAAGCTGATCTAATTGATTTCCTGGGCGATCTGTTAAGCAACGAATGTACCATTACCGGTGATTTAGAATCGCTTGCACTTTACTTTAAACAGGATTGCAGCCGGGCCTTATTCAATTACTTCTTCGCCCTGGAGTTAATAGATACCAATTATAAAAAAACACTTTACACATTACTACAATTTAACCTTAATAAGCACAAACGTGTACTTATTTATACCGCACTGGCCATGTCGGCCATCGTTAGGTTAGATATGGCCGAACTGGAGGATAGTTACCATAAACTCAAAAGCATGCCCCCTGAGGCATACAGCAGTTTTGCCATAAACCCGTTAAGCTGCATAGGTGCTGTTTATACTTATTTAACCACCGGTGTTATCAAAAAAAGCGTATTTATTGAGCTTCTACGCTTTTACTACAAACCACCCCAGGAAGGCAACTACTTTGATGACCTGCCATCAAATGATTTTATATTTTTACTGGCCACCGCAACCATATTATTATATAAAAAACCCGCGGTAACGCTTAGCTTTATTCAGTTACTGGAGCGCTATTACAAAAAACAGGAATTATCGCCCAAACATAGCTACGCCTACTTTATTAAAATTATCATGGCCGATTGCTATTATCAAATGGGTAAAACCAGTACACATATGAATATCTATACTAAATTCTCTGAGATGTACACGCCCGATAACAACAGCTTTACCACCTACATGAAAACCATGTTTTATCTGTTGAAGATAAAAAACAATATCCTGCTAAAACGATATAAATATATTATAGAAGATACCCGCTCTTTTATGGGCATAGCCGGTGAGCTGCACCTTTGTAAATTAGCTATGTTGGGCCACCTGTTGGCCAGCCAGGAAATTGCAAGCCTTTATCCTTCGTTTTATAAACAATGCCAGGCCGATCTTAACCATATTAAACAGAAGAGCGCATTAACGGGCGCGGCGTTTATTTTGCATCCTCACCCTGCAATTAACAAACGCAATAATTAAGGCCGCAAGTAGTGTTGTATTTTTTATTGCCTATTTTTGAGGGATGAAATCAAGACAGCCCAATATACTTGTTGTAAATGATGATGGTATAACCGCGCCGGGCATTAAGGCACTTATGCACGCCATGAAAGACTTGGGGCGTGTAGTAGTAGTTGCGCCTGACAGCCCTCAATCTGGCATGGGGCACGCCATTACCATAGGTAAGCCGCTCCGGCTGGACAAGATAGAGCTATATGAGGGAATTGAAACTTACCGATGCAGCGGTACACCGGTTGATTGTGTTAAACTGGCGGTAAATTCTGTATTCAAAGGCAACAAGCCCGATCTGTGCGTATCAGGCATAAATCATGGTTTAAATAACTCTATTAACGTACTGTATTCAGGCACCATGTCTGCCGCGGTTGAGGGTGCCATAGAAAGCATACCTTCTATAGGTTTTTCGCTGGATGATTACACCATGCAGGCCGATTTTGAGCCCTGTATAAAATTTGTAAAGGAAATAGCCGCGCAAGTACTGGAACATGGCTTGCCTACCGCCACGGTGCTTAACGTTAATTTCCCTCATGGTAGCCATATTAAGGGTATTAAGATATGCCGCCAGGCAAACGCTAAGTGGGCCGAGGAGTTTGATGAGCGCGTGGATCCGCACGACAGGCCTTACTACTGGCTAACAGGTGTATTTCAGAATAACGATCATGGTGAAGATACCGATGTTTGGGCGCTTGACCACCATTACGCGTCAGTAGTACCCACTCAGTTTGATATGACCGCCCACCATGCTATACCTGTTTTAAACAGCTGGAAGTTTAATGTTTAAACGTAATAACTTTTTTTCAGGCATTTTGCTGGCCTGCCTGCCGCCATTAATGATGTGGCTGCTGTGCGCGGTAATACTAAAGAACGAAGCGGTAATTATGGAGAAGCCTGCCGCCCCCTACCTGGTAGCTTTATGTATTAACCTGCTCATACTACGTTACTATGCCCGCAAACATTTTGACGCTACCACCCGTGGTATTATGGTAATTACCTTTGCTTGTATGTTACTAACCGTAATATTAAAAATGCGATAACATGAAATACTACCTGGTAGCCGGCGAAGCATCCGGAGATCTGCATGGGGCCAACCTGATGAAAGCGCTTAAGGAATTAGATAACGACGCGCATTTCAGATACTTTGGCGGCGACCTTATGAAAGCGGAAGGCGGCGAGCTGGTAAAGCATTATGCCGACATGGCATTTATGGGCTTTGCCGAGGTGGTAATGAACCTGGGAACCATTTTAAAAAACCTCAAACGCTGCAAAGACGATATCAGCCAGTACCGTCCGGATGTGCTTATTTTAATAGATTTCCCGGGCTTTAACCTTAAAATAGCAGAATATGCCAAGAGCCGGGGAATATTGGTTTGTTACTATATATCACCTAAAGTGTGGGCATGGAACCAGAAACGTGTACTAAAAATTAAACGCGTTGTTGATCACCTTTTTTGCATATTGCCTTTTGAGGTGGATTTCTATAAAAGCTGGGGTATGGATATTGACTACGTGGGTAACCCCCTGCTTGACGCCGTGGACGCGTTTAAACCCGATGCTGATTTCCTTAACAAACATAACCTCGGCAACAAAAAGCTGGTAGCCTTATTACCCGGCAGCCGTAAACAGGAAATCAGCCGCCTGCTGCCAGAAATGCTAAGTATTACCGAACACTTTACCGAGCACCAGTTTGTCATAGCCGGCGCACCTTCCTTTGATTGGGGATATTATGATCAATATCTGCAGGGTAAAAATGTCCCTGTAGTATTTGGCAGCACGTATGATATACTATACCACGCAGAGGCAGCTATTGTTGCATCCGGAACAGCTACCCTTGAAACCGCGCTTTTTAATGTACCACAAATGGTTGTGTATAAAGGCAACCCAATTACTATTGCCATAGCGCGCATGCTTATTAAAATAGGCTTTATCTCTCTGGTAAACCTCATTATGAATAAAGCGGTGGTAAAAGAACTGATACAGCAAGAGTGTAATACGAAAAATATTTTAGATGAATTAAACGCGCTGTTATACAACACCACTTATCGTACGGCCATGCTTGCCGATTATCATCAGCTTCATCTTAAAATGGGCGCGCCGGGGGCATCTGCTAAAACGGCTTCGCTGATCATAAAATATACCGCAAAAAAATAAGGCTTCACTGGTTACAGTAAAGCCTTATTTGCCTCAAAGGTGAATGTTTAAAATAGGATAGATATATGATTGATCAGGCGGCCGACAATTGCTGAACGGCTTTCTGTTTGTTGCTTGTGAATTGTGTACGGTCTTTGAAAGCCTTCAGGTCTTCCATTAACAAGTTTTTAAGTTCGTTATCAAAACGTGCAACTAATTTGCTGGTAGCTGTTTTATAGGTTTTCATAGTAGAAGTGTTTAATGTTGTGTGTTTTAGTTAGATGGATTAGCTATGCAGCTTGTTTTTTTGTTTTGATGGTTTTAAGATCGCTCATCAAGATGTTCATTAACTCTCTGTCGAAACGGTTTACCAATTTGCTTGTTGCTTGTTTTTGATAGGTTTTCATAGCTGAATATTTTAGTTGTTGTGTGTGTTATCTTGTTTAGTTTCTTCCTGGTTCTCAGTTAAATTATCGTGCCTGCGTTTAGCTTCTTTATATTGCCTTTCAATTTGCTCTTTGTCGCGGCTATCCGATGTGTTTTCAGGCGCTTGAGGGTTGTCCCACTCTTTTTCCTGATCTGTTTTAGTTGCTTGCTTATCAATTTCCATTGTTATAGCGTTTGATAAGTACTATTCCAATTGAGTGCCAAAAACTCATTTTTTGAAAATTATTTTAAAAAAAAGTTTTACAGCTATAAAACACCAATTAAAATGTACTATTGACAATTTATGAGACCAAAACGGGAAAGATTTGTCAGCATCTCAGGTTGATAATGGAGATAATATGGCGCACTATGCCATTTTTAGCACATTTACTCTTTAGCGCAGCGAATTTTATAGATAAATCAGTTAAATAATAGCGTTTTAGGACTTAAAAATTAAAATTATCTTTTTTAAAAGCTATTAAATAGGACTATAATTACCAAAAAAAGTAATAAACTATATATTTTAATAAAAAAAACCTTTAAATCTTATCAGTTTATATAATTTATAATGTTAAATAGATGTTAAAATTAAATTACATCATACTAATTAGAGAATTTATAAAAAAATTTATCACAAATGGTGCTAAAATTTAATTTTGTTACTATATTTGCATCAGAGTTACGAACTAAGTAATTTAATTCGCTTAACAATCAAAAAGTTACAATTAAATTACAAAATAAATTTTCGTAACTCATTTGATAGTGTTACTTTTACACTATCAAAATTTAATAAAAAGTCTTCTCATAATTTAGGTTTATAATTGGTTAGTAAAGGCCCCTGCCCATCAGGGGCTTTACTTTTTTATAGCCGGTTGTATATTTTTTAGCTCAGGACTTATTCTCGTAACCAAACAGCTGATTTTGTATCTTTCTCCTTTAATCAATATGTTTTGGAAAACACACATTCTGTATTGGTACTTTGCCTGGGTTTGGTTTTTAGTGTTTCGCTATTGGTACTTGTGGCCAACAAGCTAAAAATAGCCTACCCCATTTTTTTAACCATGGCGGGGCTTATCATCAGCTTTTTACCAGCCGTCCCCAAAATTCATATCGATTCTAACCTGGTATTCCTGGTAATACTTCCTCCCATACTGTATGATGCTGCTCAAAACATGTCTTTAAAGGCTTTATGGAAGTGGCGGCGCATTATTAGCGTTATGGCTATTGGCTTTGTGCTATTTACCGCTATCGCGGTAGCTTATGTAAGCCACTGGCTTATACCGGGCTTTACGCTTGAACAGGGCTTTTTGCTCGGAGCCATCATCTCCCCTCCTGACGCCGCTGCGGCTACGGCCGTTTTGCAATACACCAACCTCCCCAAAGGCATGGTGTCTATTTTAGAAGGGGAAAGCCTGCTTAACGACGCCACCAGCTTAACTGTATTCCGTTTTGCACTGGCAGCCATACTCACCAACCAGTTTACCTGGCATGAGGCAGCAGGAGGATTTGCCTTGGTAACCATATCCGGCATTGTGATCGGGTTGTTATTCGGGCTGGTATTTTACGCTATTTATAAATGGCTGCCTACTACCGCCAATCTGGATATCGCCATTTCGCTGGTTATACCTTATATCATATACATCACAGCAGAAAGCGTACACTCATCTGGTGTACTTGCGGTAGTAAGCGGCGGCTTGTTTATAGCCTATCAAAACCATTTCTTATTCTCACATAGCAGCAGGCTCAGGTCGGGGGCCTTATGGTCGTCCATTGTATTTATCCTTAACGCGGTGGTATTTTTTCTGATAGGGCTGCAACTGCCGGATGTTACAGCCGGGTTAAGTACGGTGAGCATGCACACCGCCATATTAATAGCGTTAACTATAGCCCTCGTAGTAATTATAGCACGCTTAATATCAGGCATCGCATCGGCCATGTTCACCAGGTTCATTAGCCGATACATTACTGTGGCGCAAAACAACCCGGGCTGGCGCAACCCATTAATTATAGGCTGGGTGGGCATGCGGGGAGTAGTATCGCTGGCATCGGCATTATCCATACCGTTGCTTTTAGATAACGGTAAGGCATTCCCCAACCGCAACCTCATCTTATTTATAACATTCGTTACTATCATCATCACACTGGTGGGGCAGGGCCTCGTTTTACCCTGGATGATCAGAAAAGTGAAGCCTGATGGTAATATTGATGACAAACCTAACGACCAGCAGATAGCCGAAATTGAACTACAGCTCATGAGAACGGCTATTATGGAAATAGAAAACAGGTATGCCGGAAAAATGCATAACAACCCGCTGTTACAACACAAATACGAATTTCTAAAGCATAAAACAGATCTGCTCGAGTGCTCGGTACGTGACGACGGCAAACGCAGGGAGGCTAATAAACTGGTGAATGAGTACAAAAAAATCATGACCAGTGTAACTGAAAAAGAGCGTGATAAACTACACCACTTTCGCAAAAAGGATGGCTATGACGATGATGTGATACGCTACATAGAAAACCGGCTTGACTTGGAAGAAGAAAATATGCAGGATGATATTGAATAACACCCTGCATGCATCTGGTTAAAGCGCCACTTTCTTTTCGCCGGCATCAGTGCCCTTTAAAAACTTGATGAGCCCTGCCATGTACGTTTGCTGATCGTCATACATACTCATATGGCTGCCGTTGGCGCAATACAGGTAACTACCGTTTTGTACTTTAGCGGCTATCATTTGCATGTGTTTAGGGTCCATAGTGTCATATTGTGCGCCAATACTTAAAACGGGTACGCTTAACTTAGGCAGATCGGGTACACGGTTCCAGTTAGTCAATTTACCTGAAATGCCAAACTCGCTTGGCCCCTGCATGGTTACGTATAATGATTGATTGAGCTTGCCCAAAGAGCGCGTGATAGGTTCGGGCCATTGATCAAGCGGGATACGGCAAATATGCTTGGCATAAAAATTTGGCATCAGTAGGCTCATATACTCAGGATTATCGAAATCCTTATTGGCTTCAATCTGTCTTATGCGGGCCAGCACCTTGGGGTCAAATTGCTTGGCCAGCACATCCTGCGCGTATTTTCCGTAATCGGGGCAGCTCATCATCATGTTGGAAATAATAAGGCCCTTTAAATGATCCTGGTATTTAAACGCGTATTCGGCAGCTAAAATACCGCCCCATGAGTGGCCGAGCAGGTAAAAGTTATCTTTATCCAGCTTGAGCGCCTGGCGCACCTGCTCTACCTCTTCCACATAACGGGGCAGGCTCCACATGGAAGTATCCTTAGGGTTATCAGAATTACCGCAGCCTAACTGGTCATAATACACCAGCTCGATGCCTTCTTTGGGCAGAAAGCTTTCCATACATTCGAAATACTCATGCGTAGCGCCGGGTCCACCGTTTAACAGCAGCAATTTTATTTTAGGATTATTGCCTATCCTTTTCGTCCATACCTTAAAAGTACCTTTGGGGGTGTTGATCTTTACCACCTGCACCTGCCCGGTTTTTACACCGTTGGTAGTATCGGTTAAGTAAGTTTCGAGGTTATTACTTTCACTCTTTGTTTTTTCTGGCGAGTTGCAGGCGGCAATAGCCAGCATTACTGCAACCAATGCAAAAGCTAATTTTCTCATGAAATTGTGTGTTTAACACTATAAATATATTTAATAAATTTATTCTTTTTCATTTTAGCAATAGAATGATATATTTGCAGCCCAATCGCGGGGGATTAGCTCAGCTGGCTAGAGCGCTTGCATGGCATGCAAGAGGTCATCGGTTCGACTCCGATATTCTCCACATCTAATAATCAAGACTTTACGTGTTACTCGTAGAGTCTTTTTATTTGAGGTAACACGTAGGTAACACAGAACGGATGCTCAGTTAACACATTTTAAATTCTTCAAGGAGTTTGAATCCATTAAGTATAGACCTGAATTCCTTTTTCAATGGCTGTAATGAGTTAAAAATGTTTAATATATTATAGAGAGAAGCGGCAAAAACTCTAACTTTCATAGCGATATAAAACTAAAAGAAAATCCTTCCAAACGAAAATTCACTAAGCAATCGGCAACCGTTGGCGCAGGAATTATGCTGGCTACCAACACGCCGCTTTTTGCAAATTATAACTACAAATCAAACATGACTAAATTAATTCAATACTTAGCAGCATTCAGATATTAATCGTAATATTGCAATATAATTATGGGCATTACGAAAACAGAAATATTTACCGAAGAGCAGAACAAGTTAGCTATCATGCTTAAAGCGATAGCGCATCCTGCACGTATCGCGATCTTAGAGCAGATCATCAAGGCTAATGCTTGTATTTGCGGTGACCTGGTTGAAGAACTTGGTTTGGCGCAACCGACGATTTCACAGCATTTGAAAGAATTAAAAAACGCAGGTTTAATACATGGCACAATAGAAGGCGTAAGCGTTTGCTACTGTATAAACCCTCCTGTTTGGAATGAGTTGCAAAATCAACTGAGCGGTTTTTTCAATACCTTTTCTGTCAAAGGGGATTGTTGTTAAAATTTTTTGCTCTTATGTATCGTAAAATTGCAATATTACTTTAATTACATTATTATGAAACTATCAGAAATAAAAGAGATCCTTACCACTGTAGAAGGTGTGAACTTTCAATTAGAAAATGGCGACATAGTGCCTGAGCATTTTCACGTTACGGAAGTTGGGGTAACTACTAAAGACTTTATAGACTGCGGCGGATCGGTTCGCCACGAGAAATTAGCCAATTTTCAATTATGGGATGCCGATGATTTTCAACATAGATTGAAACCCGGCAAGCTGCTTAACATTATTGAGTTGTCAGAGGAAGTACTGGGTATGGAAGATTCGGAGATCGAAGTAGAATATCAGTCGGAAACCATTGGTAAATATGACCTTGCTTTTGACGGAAAGAATTTTGTACTACTTTCTAAAAAAACAGCCTGTCTGGCAATGGACAAATGTGGAATTCCTGAGCCTGCAAAAAAAGCTGGGATAGTAAATCTGGCGAGTTCTTCAACTACATGTACTCCGGGCGGTGGTTGCTGCTAATTATAAAATATTCATAGCAGCAATTAACAGATCAAACTAAAATATATGTCAGCAAACAACTGTGCCCCGGTGGCCGAACGTAAAAAACTAAGCTTCCTCGATAGTTACTTAACCCTTTGGATATTTCTGGCAATGGCCATTGGAGTAGCTATCGGCTATTTCATTCCCTCGTCATCGGGTTTTATCAACTCCTTTTCGAGTGGTACAACTAATATTCCTTTAGCTATCGGCTTGATCTTAATGATGTACCCGCCGCTGGCAAAAGTGAAATATGAGAACATGGGCGAGGTTTTTAGGGATACAAAAGTATTAAGCGCTTCGCTTATCCTGAACTGGATCATCGGGCCGGTACTGATGTTTGTTTTGGCGATTACTTTGTTACGCGACCATCCGGCTTACATGGTCGGATTGATACTTATCGGACTTGCCCGTTGTATCGCGATGGTGGTAGTCTGGAATGAATTGGCTGAGGGCAACCGCGAATATGCCGCTGGTCTGATCGCTTTGAACAGTATATTTCAGGTGTTGTTGTATAGCGTTTATGCATATCTTTTTATTACCGTACTACCGCCATTATTCGGATTAAAAGGTTTAGCCGTCAACATTACCATTGGTGAAATAGCCAAAAGCGTTGGCATCTATCTTGGTGTCCCGTTTGCAGCCGGGGTGATCAGCCGTTATGCTTTAATTAAATTAAAAGGCGAAGAATGGTTCCAAACCAAATACGTGCCATTCATTTCACCAATTACGCTGATCGCTTTGCTGTTTACCATTGTAGTGATGTTCAGTCTGAAAGGTAACCTCATCGTACAGATCCCTTTTGATGTGTTGCGTATTGCCATACCATTGGTGATCTACTTTACCATCATGTTTGTGCTAAGCTTTTTTATCGGTAAATCATTTGGTGCGGATTATTCCCGTTCTACGTCAATTGCTTTTACCGCAACCGGTAATAACTTTGAACTGGCGATTGCTGTTGCCATAGGCGTGTTTGGTATTAATTCAGGCGCAGCTTTCGCCGGGGTAATCGGCCCTTTGGTAGAAGTACCTGCTTTGATCGCTTTAGTGAACCTCGCCTTTTATTTCCGTAAGAAATATTATACTTCTAAAACTCTAACAGATTTATAATGAAAATTGCTCTTTTTTCTGATATACACGCCAATCTGCCTGCATTGGAAGCATTCTTTGCCAATGTGGAAACACAAAAACCTGATGCCATCTATTGTCTGGGTGACCTGGTAGGTTATAACATCTGGCCGAATGAAGTTATTGATGAGATCCGCAAACGCAATATTCCCTGCATCACCGGCAACTATGACTTTGGTATTGGCCGCCATAGTGATGATTGCGGCTGTGCCTATAAAACGGATGAGGAAAAAGCTTTGGGCAAAATATCTATCGCTTATACTAATGAGGTGGTCAAAGACGAGCAGCGGGCTTATTTACGCACCCTGCCGGCACATATCCGTTTGGAGTTCCAACTGAACAATGATAAACTGAACGTGTTGTTTGTGCATGGCAGCCCGCGCAAGGTAAATGAATACTTGTTTGAGGATAGAGACGAAAAAAGTATGCTGCGTATTATGGAAACGGCTGATGCCGATGTGATGTGCTTTGGCCATACCCATCAGCCTTATCACCGCGTACTGTCAGACAATGGCCAGTTCTACCATGCCATCAATATCGGTTCGGTCGGCAAACCAAAGGACAAAGATCCGCGTGGCGGCTATGTGTTATTACAGATCAATGAAAACAGTTCAAAAACCGACAAGGATAGCATACAGGTAGAGTTCATCCGCTTTGATTATGATATCGAAAAGGCAGCTAAAGCGGTTGAGGATAGCCCGCTGCCCAATGAATATGCTGACATGCTAAGAAACGGGTAATATGAGGATCGCACTTTTTTCAGATATACACGCCAACTTACCGGCGTTCGAGGCGTTCCTGGCCGACTTGGACGCTCGCAAGGTGGATGCGATTTATTGTTTAGGCGACATGATCGGTTACAACATTTGGCCTAACGAAGTTATTGCGGAAATACGCAGGCGCGGTATTGCCACATTAGCGGGTAACCACGACCAAAAAACAAAAGGCTATGCTTATGAATTGGTATTAGCAGATAATAGAGCCTATTTAAATACGCTACCGGCGCATATCAAACTGGAATATGCCAATCTGAATATCGTACTGGCGCACGGTAGTACCCGCAGCATCGATGAATATGTGCTGGAAGATACGGACGAGAGCTATGTGCTGGAAATGATGTCCGAAGCTAAAGCTGATGTGCTTTGTGTGGGCCATTCGCATTTACCTTACTATCGCATGATTGGTGATAAGCAGGTGATCAATATTGGTTCGGTTGGCAAACCGAAAGATGGTAATCCTGACGGCTGTTATGCACTGCTTACGATTGACGATCGCATTCAGGTTGATTTTATCCGCTTTGCTTATGACATTGAAAAAGCAGCAACGGCCATACTGCAAAGCCCATTGCCGGATGAGCTGGCCGACCGGTTAAGAAAAGCGTGGTAAAACAAATGGCCTTAGCTGCAACATGAATTGCCCGCTTGTATTGGCGGGCAATTTACTGAACCGTAACTGCAAAACACACAACAATCCCCGGCAAGTGGTTTTAAAATTATCTTACACTGTCCGCATTCATAGAAATAATGGCAGGCGTCAATAGGCATCGTTTCTACTTTTTCAAAACTGCAATTGGGACAAATAATAATGGATTGTAACTGAATTTCTGTACCCATACCAACTTTACATTTTCATCCCTGCCATATTATCGCCGCCGTTTTTAAAGACAGCTTCACTGTTTAACAAATATACGCCATTTGTAACCACAATAGCTCCGGCATTTAACCCGGACAATACCTGCACATAATTTTGATTTCCCGAACCTGGTTTGATCATCTTGGCTGAAAAGCTGCCGTCAGCGTTTTTTACCCATACTTTGCTGCCTTCGCTATCGGTATGGATAGCCGAAGCCGGTACAGCTAAAGAAGGAGCGCCACTACCACCAATGGAAATATAGGCCAGCATACCGGGCCGGATCAAGCCCTGCGTGTTAGGGATGCTCACCCGGATCAGATCAACTTTAGACGCATCCGATAATTCAGGATTGACAAATTCCACCTTTCCTTTAATAACCTGTCCGTTCAGATCGGGGAAAGAAACACTTACCAGGTCATTTTCTTTATAATGCCCGGCATCGCTGGCATACAATTGGGCTTCCACCCAGAGGTTATTCAATGCCTGTGTTTTTAGTATCGTCATACCCTCGGTCACATAGTCACCTTCATGAACCAGAATGTCGCTCACTGTCCCGCCAACCTTGCTCAACACGGTTGTCGAGGCCGATACTTTCCCCGAAGCTGCCAGGTTTTTGATCTGTAAGGGTGATAACCCCCATAATTGCAATTTATTTTCGGCAGCGCTGATCAGTTGCCCGTAATCTACATCGGGGTTATGCAATAACTTTTGCTGCTGTTTGGCCAACAGGTATTCCTTTTCAGCTTCCTGCAAATCTTCACTGTAAATGGAATAAACAGGTTGGCCAACGGCTATTTTTTCGCCAACTGTTCTGACGAATAATTGCTGTACCCGGCCCGCTATTCGTGCACTTAACTCGGCTGAGTTATTTTCGTTGGTTGTAACCGTACCGGTCAGTGTTTTTTCGCTTCCTGTATTTTCATCGCGTACCGTATCGGTCTGAATGCCGGCCAACTGAATTTGCGTGGCAGTAAGGGTGATCTTATCCGAGGCCATATTGTTACCTGTGACTTCCACTTTGATCAGTTTCATACCACAAACCGGACAATTGCCGGGATGTTCCTCATGTACCTGCGGGTGCATAGAACAGGTATAATATGCTTTATTTTGCTGCATCGTTACCTGTTGCGGTTTTTGCTTGCAGGCAGCAACGACTAATAGGAAAAGCAGGAATACTATTTTCAATTTATTCATGGGTTTGCATTTTAATAAAGCTTTCGCTATCTGTTAGGTATTGGGCATTCGATGCCAGGCTATCGGTAATTGCCAAACCCTTCGTGATTTGTATTTCAGGGCCATTGATAATGCCTGTATTGACCTGGCGGACATGGTAAGCGGCGCCATTTTTCAGCCAGACGATCTGTGTCCGACCCAGGTCAACCAATGCAGACCGGGGTATCCATAGGCCCGTTGCTTGCCCGGTTTGTATTTCGGCTTTCACCAGGCTGTTTACTTTCAGCTCGTGATCCATATTATCCAAATAAACCCGGATGCTCGTGGTCTTATCACCATTCTGTAAAACGGGTTCTATAAAGTTCACCTTTCCAAAAAATGTTTTTCCCGACAGATCAGGCAAGGTAATTTTAACCCGCTGGTTTAACTTTAATGAGGCTATGGCCGAACGGTCAATTTTAATAATTGCCCAGAGCATGTGCGGATTGACGACATTAAACAAGGTTTGGCCTTTTTGTACATACATGCCCTCTTTAATTGTCAATGGAAGATTGTTAGTGAGATCGGAAGGTGTTGTCGTTGCTGCGCCGTCCATTTGGTTATGCGGCATATCATGTACATGGCCCTCATAGGCACTATAAACCGGCAGGCTGAAAAAGGGCTTGCCTGTGTTGATAACCTGATTAACCTGTACAATGGTCATGCCTTGTAATAGTAATTTTTGCTTTGCCGCATTCAATAATCCTGTCTCCTGCGGTGAGTTTTTGCTGATGTATAGCAGATCCTGTTGGGCGGTCACCATGTCCGGGCTGTAAATATCAAAAATGCGCTGGCCTGCGTGAACTTTCTGGAAAGCGTATTTGATATAGAGTTTTTCAATTCGTCCCGAAAAACGGGAGGCAATATTGTTAAATGTGCGCGTATCAAAATCAAGATAACCATCTGCCGGAATAGTGGTTGAAACTTCCTTTTGCTCCGGTACGATAGCCTTGATTGAAGAAATGACAGCGCCGTTAACCGGCTCTAAAACGGTGTTCAAACTAATACCTGCGCCCTCGCTTGCCTGACCCGATTTTTTAACGAGCGTCATACCGCAAATCGGACAGCTACCCGGATGATCTTCCAGAATTTGCGGGTGCATCGAACAGGTATATTGTATTGCGTTTTTTGCCTGAACGGCAACAGCCACGGTTTTTGGATCAGTACAGGCACTAAGAACTGTTACAAAAACCAATAGCATTATTTTAATTGCTTTCATATTCCCTTTCATAAGCTACCTGTAAGGTTAATAATTCCTGCAAGCGGTCTAAGGCCGTCATTCTCGCCATTTGCAGGTCTTTAATACCACTCAATACCGATGGCAGATCGCCGGTATTTTGGTCATAAGCTTGCAAGGCCGTTTTGTAACCATTTTGCAAAGCAGGAATGATGTTTTGGTCGTAGTTTTTCAACTGCTTTTTCTTGCTGCCCATATCCGTTCGGAATCCTGCCAGTTGCCCTTGTGCCTGGTTGAGTATGTCCAACTTTTTTTGTTGTAATTCTGCTACCTCATAGCGGATACCTTTCAGGTTGGCTTTGTATTCTTTAGCAGCCCAGGGGACAATAGGGATGGTTACCGAAGCCATTAAAATGTATTGATTGGCATACCCGCCATAGCTTTGCATATGCGCGGCCTGAATGCCAAAATCTGGTTTACGTTTGGCGTACTCCATTTGTGCATTCAGCTGTTGCTGGTCAATGGTGCGGTTGATGCCTTTAATGTCACTCCTGTTATTGGCAAGGCTGGCGGTATCGGTTAACACGGTTTCATAAGCCTTCAAAACAAGACTGGTGTCCACCAAAAAAACAGCTTGTTTGTCCCGGTTCATCAGCGTATTGAGCAGGATGTTTCTTTGGCTGATCTCATTATTGATCTGTTCACGCGTATTGTCCAATTCAAATAGTTCCGCTTTGGCTTTGTAAATATTGGGCAGCTTTTCCTTCCCATAGGTCAATCTGATATTGGCATCTTTCAGCATATATTCCAGTAGGCTTTGCGTATTTTGTAATAAGGCCAGTTTCTTTTCCAATACCACGCGCTCATAATAATATTGCTTGGCCTGGGCGATGAGTTGATTGGTCATATAACCTTTATCTGCCGCTGTCACTTTGGATTGACCCTGCATATATTCCTGTTTAGCTTTAAGTTTTGCCGGATTGGTGAACATTTGCTCTGCCTGTATCATGAATGAACCACCATTAGGTTTAAGCTGATAGGGAACCTGGTACTGGCCGGCGCTGATCTTTGGTGCATCCAAACTTTTGGCACCGGTCGCATAAGCATCCTGTGCGCTGGATTTGGCATCATAAGCCTGCAATGCGGGGTTGGTTTTAACACGGGCTAAAACGCTGTCCAAGGGCAGGCGCTGTGCTTTGGCAAAACTGGCCAGGCACATCATCGCTATTAATATAATCTGCTGTTTTTTCATTATTCATTCACCTCCAATACTTCCAGTTTGCCATGTTTCTTTAACTCATATTCTTTGACCATTAAAAAGATCAATGGCGTTACCAATAAAATATGTGTAGAAGAAGTTAATACCCCGCCGATCATCGGTAGCACGATAGGCAGCATCACATCGCTGCCCGTCCCGGTCGCCCAGAGCACCGGCACCAACCCAAACAACGCCACGCAAACAGTCATCAATTTTGGCCGCAGACGTTTGACAGCACCGTTCATTACGTAAATTCTTAGATCCTCTTTGGTAATGGTTTCTTTAGAGTTGCCTTTTAACGTAACTAACTGCTGCATGGCATCATTCAGATAGATCACCATCACGATGCCCGTTTCCACTGCGATACCAAACAGGGCGATAAAGCCGACTGCTACCGCAACCGATAAATGCACGCCAAAAAAATACACCATATACGCGCCGCCAATTAAAGCGAATGGAATAGAAATCAGGCTAAAAAATGCTTCGCGGATAGAATGAAAAGCGAAATACAAACAAGCAAAGATGATGATGAGTACAATGGGTAATATTAGCTTCAAAGTATGTTCCGCCCGTATCAGATTTTCATACTGGCCGCTCCATTCAATATAATAGCCTTTTGGCAGAGTTTTAACCATGGCATTCAACCTGTCCTGCGCTTCCTTCACAGTACTGCCCAGATCACGGTCGCGCACATTAAACAAAACCGTCCCCCGCAATAAAGCATTTTCAGATTGGATCATAGCCGGGCCATCGTTGATCCTGATATCCGCGACGGATGATAAGGGTATAGGGCCGTAGCCGGAAGCTTGCACCAGTGTGCCTTTAATTGCAGCCAGGTTATTCCGGTAATCTTGCGCGAAACGCACATTGACACTAAACCGCCGCCTGCCTTCAATTGTTCTGGTCAGGTTCATGCCACCTATGGCGCTTTCCACTACTTCATTGACATCATCCGCGCTTAAACCGTACCGCCCGATAGCTTCTTTGTTGATCTGAACGTCCAGGTATTTCCCGCCGGTTATCGGGTCAACATAAAGGTCTTTCACGCCGTTCAGTCCTGTCAAAGCTTGTTTCATCTGATTGGACAATGTATTGAGCGTGTCGAGGTTCTGGCCGTATATCTTTAAACCCACATCCGTACGGATACCGGTAGACAGCATATTGATGCGGTTAATAATAGGCTGTGTCCAGCCATTCACTACGCCGGGGATTTGTAACTTGGCGTTCAGTTCATTGATAATATCTTCTTTTTTAATGCCCTTACGCCATTCGTCTTTTGGTTTTAACAGGATAATGGTTTCGGTCATACTTATGGGCGAATTATCCGTAGCGGTATTCGCCCGGCCTGCTTTTCCTAAGACGTTAGCCACTTCAGGTACGCTTTTAATGATCTTATCCTGTACCTGTAATAACTGCTTGGCCTGCGCATTGGATACATCTGGCTGGGTAACCGGCATAAACAGGATCGTGCCCTCATCTAATGGAGGCATAAACTCACTGCCTAATGAAAGTAGTAAGGGTATGCTAAGGATTAGGGCAATGATATTGATGGTTAAGGTTGTTTTACGCCAGGTTACGCACCAGTTAAGTATAGGACGGTATATCCTTTCCAGCCCCCGGTTTAGCGGGTTATGATCGTCAGTTCGCAGCTTTCCTTTCAAAAAGAAAGAGATCAGCACCGGGGCCAACGTAACTGCAAGGATGGCATCAATGGCCAGTATAAATGTCTTTGTCCAGGCTAATGGGCCAAATAATTTGCCTTCCTGTCCCTCCAGTAAAAATATCGGCAGGAAGGATGCGACGATGATGAGCGTAGAGAAAAACACGCCACGGCCAACCTGCTTACATGAAGTTTCTATGATTTTTATTCGTTCTGCTGTGGTCATGACTTTTGTTGTTGTTGTGCAATGGATAAATTCCGATGCGAGTTTTCGACCATGACGATGCCATTATCGACGATGACCCCGATAGCCAAGGCAATGCCGGTTAAGGACATGATATTGGAACTGATGCCGAAGGCATTTAATAAAATGAAGGCGGCAGCTATGGTAATGGGAATCTGAATAATAATACTTAAGGCGCTTCGCCAGCTGAAAAGAAATAGGATGACAATGATAGATACGGTGACCATTTCTTCGATAAGGGTGTGTTTTACCGAACTAAACGCGCTCTCAATGAGTTCACTGCGGTCATAGGCGATCTTAAAGGTTACGCCAGCAGGTAAACCTTTTTGAATATCAGCCATCTTATCCTTAACGGCATGTATCACTTTATCAGCATTTTCACCGTACCGCATGACGACAATGCCGCCAACGGCTTCGCCGTCGCCATTCCTGTCAAAAATACCCAGGCGTTCATCTCCGCCCATCTGAATGGAGGCCACATCTTTTATTTTAATCGGGATAGAGTTGATCACCCCGATAGGAATATTCTCTACATCGGCTAAAGTTTTGATATAGCCCAGGCCACGAACAATATAACCGGTGCCGTTCATTTCAAACTTGCGTCCGCCCACATCGTTGTTATTGCTTTTTACCGCCTTAAGCACCTGCGCTAAAGGGATATTGTAGTAATTAAGTTTATGCGGGTCAATGCTGACCTGGTATTGTTTTTCAAAGCCACCAAAAGAAGCTACTTCGCTTACACCGGGAACGGTTTGTAAACCAAGTTTCACATACCAGTCCTGTAACGCCCGCTGTTCGCCCAGATCCATTCCGTTGGCATCTAAAGTGTACCAAAGCACATGGCCTACGCCTGTACCATCAGGCCCCAATGTCGGCGTAATGCCCTCTGGCAATAAACGCTGCGCATAGTTCAGCCTTTCCAGTACCCGGCTGCGCGCCCAATACACATCGGTTTTATCGTCAAAAACAATATAAACAAAGCTCATCCCGAACATTGACGTAGCGCGGATGGCTTTTACTTTGGGGATACCTTGCAGGTTACTTACCAATGGGTAGGTCACCTGATCTTCCATGATCTGCGGGCTGCGCCCCTGCCATTCCGTGAAAACGATCACCTGGTTATCCGACAGATCGGGTATGGCGTCGATCGGGTTTTGTTTTACCGCGTAAGCACCCCAGGCAAACAAGGCAATGGCGATCAGCAGTACGATATACCTGTTTTTTAAGGACAGGCTGATCAATTGGTTTATCATCTTAATTGCTTTAATCAGCCCCGCCAACAGCGGGGCTGAAATGAATTACATTTTCATTTTATCTGCCGGTTTCTTTTTGTCGGTCTTTTTAACCAGCGTCATGCCGCATTTAGTGCATTTGCCGGGTTTATCGCTAAGTACTTCCGGATGCATGGTACAAGTGTATTGTACTTTAGGGGCTGGTTTCACCTTTTTTGTTTGGGTGGTGTCGGAAACAGCATTGGTGCCATTGGAGGCAAAAACGGTCGCGGCAGAAAACAGGATGGCAACAGCCATCAGCATTACTTTTTTCATGAGTTTTAAAATTTAAAGTAAATAAATAGCATAGGCAGAGCCAATGCGTTAGTTATGAATTAAGATGGATTACAATGGAATTATAGCCGGTACAGAAATACGGGCTAAGAAAAGTACAGGTCAGATCCTGTAGGCGCAGTTGAGGGTATAGATCGATATATCAGGGTTCCCTGGCGGGGCGTTCGCCTGATAACCGGTATGCACAATTTCCTCTGCAATGATATTAACAGCAGCCTGGTAAACAGGAGTTGGTAATAAGGCTGGTGTAGACGGACTCAAAACGGTGGCGGTCACCGTAACATGGCTGTCCTTTATCTTGAAACTTTTGCTTTCGTGCTTACAGCAGTTATCCTTATCAGCATGATCTGTCGAAGCAAAGGTCAGTGTCACCGAAGCAAGTTTACCGCAACAATAAAAACGGTTTATCCCGATACCCACAAGGGATAAAAGATAAATAGCCGTTAACAATAAAAGTGCGGTGCGTTTCACGAATCTAAATTACGATTTATATTTTAATTAAAAGCTGGTAAACAGAGCCGCCCGGCAAACGAACGGCTCATTGTTTACTTACAATTTACATTTAGTCTTGCATTCCCCGGAATCCTTACAGCTTTTACTGCAATAATCCTTGCAGTTAGGCCCGCATCCTTTTGCGCATTTAGAACAGGTTATTTTGCTATTGCAGCAAGGGGTATTGGCATAAGTATAAGAAACAACTGATAATAGCATCACCATCGTGATGAAAAGAAACTTTTTCATGATTTTAAATATAAAGATTAATAATTAATTGAATAAGTGGTCATGAACTGACCAGCATACGGATTAATTAATAAGTTTCGGCGGGTTCCAGCCATTGCCATGATAATCCGATAATTCGCCTATGGCAAAAGGAGAAGCAGACTGATTTTTTAAAATGGAAATAGTGGGTGAAGTAGAAACGGTATCACTAAAGACAAAATCGCACGTTCCACAGGATAACATTGCTTTACAATTACCTTTTGCGCAATCAGCTGAAGAATTGTGCTTCGCATGGTTGCAACAGTCCTTCTGCAACTTTTCTACACAACAAGATGCTTTTCCGTGACAAACGTTTGCCATTCCCGAAATCGAGGATAACAGCAAAATATTCAGGACCAGAAAAACAGCTATTGATTTCATATGACTATTATAATGCTAAGATACCGCCAATTGTTGCGGTCATTTTATATAATTTCGTTAAAATTTTATATCTTCTTGTGCTAAGCTTTCACTTTTAATAAGCTCGCATTGATCGCAACTACAACCGTACTTACGGTCATTAAAACCGCACCTGCTGCCGGGCTTAGTACCATACCCTGATTATACAGCACACCCGCGGCCAATGGCAAAGTAATCACATTATAGCCAGTCGCCCAAGCCAGGTTCTGGACCATCTTCCGGTAAGTCGCTCTGCCAAATAATATCAGACTAACAATGTCTTTTGGATTACTGTTCACTAAAACAATACCTGCTGTTTCTGCCGCGATATCGCTTCCTGACCCTACCGCTATCCCAATATCAGCCTGGGCAAGAGCAGGTGCATCATTAACCCCATCGCCAGTCATCGCAACAAATTCGCCTTTTTGCTGCAATTCTTTAATTTTCTCCAGCTTCTGATGCGGTAGCACTTCGGCAATAAAACTGTCCATGCCCAAAGTTTTACTCACGCTGCCGGCTACTTTATTATTATCTCCGGTAAGCAGAATAGATTTGATACTTTCCTGTTTTAGCGTTCTTATAGCTTCAGCAGATTCGGGACGTATTTCATCAGATAAGGCGATATATCCTGACAGCTTCTTGTCGATCAGTACGAATACCACCGTTTCGGTGTCGTTCGCAGTGAATCCATCCGGCAGCGATAATTTGTTTTCCTTTAAGTAACCTGGACTAACTACCATGATATTTTTACCTGCTACGGTGGCTTCCACACCCTGACCGGTTATGGCTCTAAAGTTTTCCGCCTTCGGAATAGTGATCTTTAAATCCTTTGTTTTTTGCAGAATGCCTGTAGCAATTGGGTGTTCTGAATTTTGTTCGAGTGCAGATGCCAGACGGATAAGCTCATTTTTGTCCACTTCTTTATCCAACAGCACGATCTTTGACACTTCAAATTTCCCTACCGTAAGCGTACCGGTCTTATCGAATACAATGGTAGTGATCTTCCGGGAGTTTTCGAAAGCCGTTCTGTTCTTGATCAGTAATCCGTGTTTTGCAGACAAAGCAGTCGATTTAGCCACCACCAGCGGTACAGCTAACCCTAAAGCGTGAGGACAGCAAATTACAATAACAGTTACCATCCTTTCCATCGCGAACGCTAAAGTTTGGCCCGTTAAATACCAATACAGAAAAGTGCCTATGCCGGTTACCAGGGCGATCACGGTTAACCATTTGGCCGCCGTATCTGCTAACAATTGCGTTTGTGACTTCGACTTTTGTGCATCGTCTACCAGTTTTACTACCTGTGACAGATAAGAATCTTTGGCTGCATGGGACACGGTAACTTTAAAAGAATTATTGCCGTTGATAGATCCGGCTATTACTTTATCACCCTTTACTTTTTTTACCGGCTTGGATTCTCCGGTCAGCATGGATTCATTCAGGTAACTTTCGCCCTCCAGTATAACTCCGTCGGCCGCAACTTTTTCTCCTGGTTTTATCAAAATGACATCGTTTTCTTTTAACGTGTCAGTCTTTACGTCATGAACTTTGTCGGCCATGACCATGTGCGCATCAGCAGGCATTAATTGAACTAAAAGCTCCAGTTCATTTGACGCGCCCATGACCGAACGCATTTCTATCCAGTGCCCTAAGAGCATGATCAGGATCAGGGTAGCCAGTTCCCAAAAGAAATCCATGCCTTTTAGTCCAAACACGGTGGCCGTGCTGTAGGCATAGGCCACCGTTATGGCAAATCCGATCAGCGTCATCATGCCCGGATTCTTAGCTTTCATTTCGCTCATCCAGCCACTTAGAAATGGCCAGCCGCCATAAACAAATATAACAGAAGCCAAAGCAAAAAGCACGTAGGATGCGCCTTTGAAATCAATTTCCAGGTGCAGCCATTGTTGTATTTGCATGGACAACAACATCACCGGGATGGTCAGTACTAACACCACATAAAACCGCTTTTTAAAATCGGCGATCATCATGGCGTGGTGGTCATGCTCCGACATCTCCATGTGTGCATCGCTGCTATGCTTCATTGTACTGTGATCCATACTATCAACGTTATGAGCCACCTGTTTACCGGCCGGCATTTTATGTTCTCCCATAGGAATATGATCGTGTTGACCTTTCATAACTGTAGAATTTTAATAAGTTAATGTTAATCCACCACCTAAGCCCATATCGCTGTCGTAATGCGTTGACAGTGAAAAATATTTCGTGAGGATATATCGGAAGCCTGCTGCGTATTCTTTATCGGTGTTGACCATGAGTGTCATACGGAGTCGCTGTGCTACGGGGATGTCCTCGCGCCCTAACTGGAAGCGCAACTTACCATTGCCGTCGATCCGCATATCAGCCACAAATAACATCGGAAGCGTGTATGCAACACCAGCAACTACGGTGTGTCGGTTTTCCTTGTTACTGACTTGGCCGAACAGATTCTTATAGTCGCTGCCAAAAATGTTCTTTTCATCCGGATTGAACTTTTTGTAGTGATAATCAAAACCCACATACGGGAAAAGCCATTGGTTCCGCCCGATATAGCGGCCCACTGTGGTTTCACTTTCGTAACCCATCATGGCATCCGTGCCAAGGTGCCACATGGTCATCGCTTTCCAGCGTGTACTGCCCAGCATCAGCTGCCCGTCCGTTCCATTGCTTTCCAGGCCGACTTTGCCCATCAGATGCGGCATCTGATCGTCCCAAAAGAGTTTGCGCTGCGCCAGTTTAGGATCAGGCACATCAGGATTAGGCGGCGAGTTTTCATAGCTAAAAACGCGTCCCATGCCGCTCATCATGTGGTAAAGGATATGGCAGTGAAAGAACCAGTCGCCTCCTGGCTCGGATGCCGCAAACTCTATCGTGTCCTTTTCCATCGGCATAATGTCGATGACATTTTTCATAGGGGCGTACTCACCCTGTCCGTTCAATACCCGGAAATCGTGCCCGTGCAAATGCATTGGGTGCCGCATCATGCTGTTATTATATAAGATAATACGAAGGTTCTCACCTTTTTTGATCAGGATCTTGTCGGACTCGGATACCGTTTTGTTATCCAGCGTCCAAACATACCTGTTCATGTTTCCGGTAAGATCAAATTTTAATTCCCTGAAGGGTCCTTTAGGCAAGGTCGTTTTATGGGGATCACGGAGCATCGTATAATTAAGGGTCACAATATCAGGGTTTTCTGCCGCCATGTTCATGCCTGACATGCTTTTATCATTCCCCATCTGCATAGCGGCCATACTGCTTTTCTTATCATCCGGTTTTGGATTTTCCTCACCGGTGATTTCCGGATACATGACGGTGTTCATGTCCATGATCTGGTTTTGCATGGCCATTCCGTCCATTTGCACCATGTTGCCGTTCATGTCCATCATATCATTCATCATTTTCATTCCGGCGAAATATTTCAACTTCGGCATCTTGCCCGCGTAAACCTTATCCCCCTTACCCAGCCACAGTGAAGCAGATTTGGTGCGGTCTTCGGGTGTTACCAGGAACTCATAACTCTTATTTTCCGGGATGGTGACTACAACATCGTAGGTTTCGGAGACGGCGATGATCAGCCTATCAACTTCTACCGGCTCGACATCATTACCATCCGTGGCAACCACGGTCATTTTACCACCTGCATATTTCAGCCAGAAATAGGAAGATGCGCCGCCGTTGGCAATCCGCAGCCTTACCTTATCGCCTGCCTTGAACTGTGGCTGCTCATTTTGATTTTTACCGTTGATCAGAAATTTGTCGTAATAAACATCGCTTACATCCATGGCATTCATGCGTTTCCATTCATTGCCCACCTTGGTTTTAAAATGCCCGGTTTGGATAGCTTCCAGGTAACTTTGAGTGGTGCCCTTTTTAATGGCGAACCAGTCAGTCGCGGCATGGAGGCTGCGCTGTACCTCTTTGGGGTTCATATTGGTCCAGTCACTCAGCACCAGCGGAATGGTCGGAATGTCCCATTCCTGGCGTTTGTTCATAATAAAAGCACCGTACATGCCGATCTGTTCCTGTAAACCCGTATGACTGTGATACCAATGGGTGCCATGTTGTTTGATGGGAAACTTATATAAATGCGTTTCACCCGGCTTGATCGGCATCTGGGTCATGTTAGGCACTCCGTCGTAACGGTTGGGTAGAAACAGCCCGTGCCAGTGCAGCGAGGTTTCTTCTTTCAGTTTGTTGTGAACATAGATTTCCGCGGTATCGCCTTCCGTAAATGTCAATGTCGGCATGGGAATACTGCCGTTGACGGCAATGGCACGCTTTGGTTTTCCACCATAGGTAACGGTAGTATCGGATATATACAGGTCATAACGAACCGTACGTGGCGGATATTTAGCGCTAATAGTTTTGATAGCCCCTAAATGATCCTTGGCGGCGTGAATATCAGCCAGTTCGCTGCTCATGTTCATCCCATCCATGTTTATTCCCTTCATTTTTCCACCCGTTTTCGCACTGTCCGTTGCGGGCATGTTCATGCCATTCATATTCATGGCTTTTGGTTGCTCTTTGACCAGTTTCATGCCGCACTTGGGGCAGTTGCCTGGTTGGGCCGAATGAATATCAGGATGCATCGGGCACGTGTAACTGACAGCATTCGCCGCAGGCGCTTTTTCCATCGGCTTGTTATCCGCCTTCGCGTTTTTTCCCTTTACTGTCATGTTTTTAGCGGCTGTTTTCGGGGCAACTGCCTTAGGCTTTTCTTTAACCAGCTTCATGCCGCATTTGGGGCAATTACCAGGTTTTGCGGCATGGATATCGGGATGCATAGGGCAGGTATAAGTGACCGGCTGCTGTTTCTGCATGCCCGGCATGACCTGCATATCGGTTTGAGCCTTCGCTATTTGCCCAAATAAAAGTATCAGCACAATAAGTGTTATATTTTTCATCTTTTAACATTTACGGCAGGGTGCTGCTGGTTTCTTTAGCCCAATTCAGCAACGTTGCCTTATCTTCTTTTGTAAGTATCGCACCACGGTGTATGATCGTATAGGAGCTTAAGGGCATAGTGCCTTCTTCCAAGCTTTCGCCAATAGCCCTTACGCGGCTTCGCTGCCGCCTGCCAGCGTAATCACCGAATTCGTCAAAATTCAGATCATCTTTGCCGTGCCTGATATGACCATCCAGTATATACCGGACTGGCTGTAACTGCGCATACCAGGGATAGGTGGTATGATCGCTATGACAATCATAACATGACCGTTTGAATATGACCTGAACGTTTGATGGAACCGGGATTGCATCTGCCATCGTTTTACCGGTAGGAGCTTTTCCTTCGTTGTGGTCGCGCGGGAAAAATTGGATAGCAGCAAGAAGCAACACTCCTGCTCCGATGATCTTAACCGTCCTGTTCATGGTCATTTATTTTAATTCTTCCTTGATATTTCCGCAAGTTGACATCCCTGAACCCATATAGGGGTTTTTGATCTCTTTACTTTCACTTAGCCAGATCGCCCCTTTTTTATCATTATACATGGGGCAATGATCGACGAATAATGGCCGTCCCGCACCAAAAAGCTTGACCAGGTCATACATATCCTTGCTTAGCATATCAAAGTGTTCACGCTGATGCGGCAGTTTTCCCGCGCTTTCGCCGATGTGCTCGGCCATTTCATGCGCGTCGTCGGCAATGTCCTCAAAAGATTTTTTCTGGGTCGCTGAAAGCGCGGATTTATCAAACTTTCCAAAAACATCAGCGAGGGCTTTACCAGCCGTTGCAGCGTCCTTACTGTTGTCTTGCGCCAACGCATTTTTCAATTCCAAATAACTGCCGACAAGTCCATTTACCGCTGTAGCAGGCTTTGAAGAAGTACCTGATTGTCCCGGCGCATTTGCCGTTTTGATTGAATCAGTAGCTGTGGAATTTGATGCGGATTTATTGTTGTTGCAAGCTGTGAATGAAACTGCGGTGATGGCTAAGGTGTAAACAATGATTAAATTTTTCATGATATATGAATTTTGTGATAAGCATTAAACTTATTTATTAAGCGTTTCGGCAACCTTGCCACAGGTGAGCATCTGGTTTCCGTAGTATGGGTTCTTGATCGCAGCTTCAGCAGAAAGCCAATAGCTTTTCTTCATCGGGCAATAAGCATAATAAACCGGCTTATCCGATAATTTCACTGCTTTTGCCAGTTTGAAGAAGTTCATGGAGAAATTGGCAAAGTGTTCCCGCTGATGGGCGATATCCTTGCTCTCTAAAATATGCCGCGCATCAAAAGCAAGCTTTTCCTGTGAAAGCATAAAGCCGTCCATCTCCGGCTTGTCAAGCGTCTTCATATCGACCTCATTGATCGCTTTCAGGAATTCGGCAGCATGAGTAGCTGCATCCGGGCTGTTTGAAGTGACAAGCGCGTCTTTTACGCCGTAATAAGAAGACAATAAAGAAGAAAGGGATGAGGTTTTAGCACCCTGGGCAAAAAGCTGTTGTGTAAGAGCGGTTGCAATGAAGGCAACCAGTAAAAATGTTTTTTTCATGATCTGATAATTAATATAAAGTATTAAATTCGGGCATGGCTACGCCATGTAACGGTTTAAACTTAGCCGAAATCAGATCAACAGGCTGCGGTGCATGATATAAATATTTCTTGTCGGGGGACGCTGTCGCTCGTCAATAACGATACGGGGTGTCATAATCACACCTGGATCGGGCAGCAAGGAAAATATCAGGTTGTTGCTGGTATAAAACAACGGCACTTTTAATACCAGATGGTCCGCTGACGGTACAAGCTTGGCCAATGAAATAAAATTATTTACAGCGCTTTGGCAGCAAGGTTCATCAGCGCCTATCGTAGTTTGTCCGGGAAGCAGTTGATGATGCTCGTGCTTAACGGCTGCATGATAGTGTTCGTGACTTTCGACCGCTTCGTAATGGTTATCGCGAGACATATGTAGAGCGCAGCTGAACCCTGTAACGGTATTCAGCATAAATATAAAGAGTAATAAAAGCGCTTTACTTCTCATCTCCTGCAAATCTAAATAATCATTACCTACAACATTTATATAATTCCGTCAATATTTTATAGGCTACGGACATCACACTGCTTCCTTTGCAATCTTCTGCATAATGGAATGATCGTCGCCAAATTTGCACAGCGCGTCACAATGCTGCCGCAGATCCGAAAAACAAATATACTTCATTTCCATATTACCTTGCCGGATCGATGGCCTGGTAAGCTGCATAACGACATCTTTTTCGCGTTGGTCAGGTACTACGAGATATAACACTTCCTCCTTGTTATTCAGGCTGCAACTCAAATCAGTCAGCCGCAGTATCCCGGAATAGATACTCGTGCTTTTTTCTACTTCAAACGCGGCGATGACTTTAGGGGTGCCTTTTTGGAACCAGAGAACGTCGATCAACTTAACGGTATTCAATACCTCTTTGTCCAAAACTAACGGGGGGAAGTTGGCCAGGGAAATAAAGCTGAACTTATTTCCGTTCCAGTCTTTGGAGCGGTCGTTGGAGGCGGCGATCACATCGTAGCCGAGTGAATGACCGATCTTTAGCAGATGGAATTGCATTTCATTGTGAAGATGTTCATCGGCGGTTTCCATACGCTTCTCTTTGTGACGTTTTTCAATGAGCTTTTCCAGTCTGTTACGTTCGGTCTCTGATAGGTATTCGTCCTTTCCTAAAAGCAATTTTTGAGTGCCGATCTCAAATAGCAATCCAGAGAACGCACCCGTGTCAAGCGATAACTCGTTGCAATGCTGGCGGTTCATGTCCATAATGATTTCCCTGATTTTCAGGTATTCGCTCCAACTGCCTAATTTTTTCTTTTCTTTAAAAAGATAGTTGAACCCGTTGATGATCGCCGTATTAAATGGCGGTATCCAGGTAGGATGCAAGAAATACAGGATGCTGGCAACCGCGGGGCCCAAGCCTTTGATCTTAAGCGAATCTAATTTTTCAATTTCTTTAACTACCTGTTCTTCATTTTTTGCATGGATGCAATTTTCCAGGAATTGCCCGAAAGCGATCTTATTAGACTGGTTCTCATAGATATCAGGAATCCTTAATTTAGGCTTCCAGTAAAAAGGATGCGAAGCCCCTTCGAAAACCTGCTTTTGTTCCGTAATGCAGGAAAGCACAAATTCCAGAGAACTGCCTTTAAAATCGTTCCCGAAACGCTTCCTTTTGATGTCTTCGATCACTTGCAATACGCCCCGCCGGATCGACCGGAAAGCTTTTAAGCGTTCTTCATTATTGATAAACCAGGTATTGTATACAGATTCCTGATCGTTTTTATACTGTCGGATGATGGAGATTAGGTGGTCGTTCATTGAAATAAGGATAATTGGAGGCACCCGTTTTAACCGGGCGCCTCTAAAACAGGAATAAATCTACGCTTTTCTTAAATAGTGTCAACTTAGAGGTTACGTATGGCAGTAACTCGCCGGACAATTTCGGTAAGTAATGCCGGTTCGGGTATGCATCCGCTGATTAAGCGTGTTTCGCCGTTCGTAGCGACTTCCAACCTGGCGGCAATTGCCCCATTGATGTGGACATCAAAACCATCTCCATGCTGAACGATGCCGACGACATCATCTGCGGACCCGAATAGGAAATATGGTGAGATATCATACAAGGGATGTTCCATGATCGCCGCAAGTTGCTCATCGCTCATATATAGGGCACTTTCAGGATCCTGTAAGTCCTCCTTTTTTAAAACCGGTTGGTTATCTGCCTCATCAAACCATTCTTCCGCATGATCCTGGACGATCTTTACGAGTTGCGCTATTTCCATTTCGGAAAAGGCCTGTCCATTATAACGCCATTCGAAAAAGTTTTCGTTTAAAAAGGTAAGATTGCCGGCAAAAGCCATATAAGTTTCCATATCAGCTTCAATGGCTTTGGAACTACCATTAGGAATGACATAAAAAAGCCTGAAATTGCCAGTGATACTGGTGCGTCCGTTAATACCGGGTTCCACGTCAGGGACGATCTTGATCTCGGCTGTTCCCCCTGACTTCTTATTGATGGTGTAAACTATATGCTGCTTCATGCTCCCGGACAATAAACATTTGACCATGGGCGGCAGCCGTTAATTTTTGATACTGGATGGTTTAAAGATGCAACCAAACAGGTTTCGCTTTTATTCGCGGGTTTAAATGAGAGATGTATTTCAGGCCACTTTCCATATAGGAAAAGTGCCGTATTTAATATATAATTTGGAGTCGTCATAATAATTCAAGCTAAAAATGAGATAATAGGTATCCTGGCCGGCGAGACCGGCATTAGCTTGGATCAGATCAGAAGTGTCCTGTTAAAAATATAAAGCGGCTGGTTACGCGGAAAAGGAGGGCCGGTGGATCTTGGCCAGCTTACCTCATTCGCAAAAATTAACGGTTCGAAGGAAAAGCCTTCTCTGGGCAAGACCGTAATGGCAAAATCTACTGGTTGAAAAACGAAATGCGTAATGATTTTTGCATTCTCTTTGACCACATAAGTACCATGATGATAGCAGCAGTTGCAATCGCCCTTGTCGCAATCATCATCGCTTTCTTGTTCGTCGTGAGCGTGCTCATTTTCCGGACCATGCACCGTTGGTTTGGCTTCTAACCGGGAAGAGAGGTAATCGGTCGTGCAATGAAGCAGACAGGCATAAGCACCCGTTGAAAGCAACAGGTAAAATGACGTCATGATCAAAGCACAAATTTTTCTCATGTAAAAATGGCCGGGTTGAAAGTTTAAAGATATTATTATAAATGCGTTCCTAAATTAGAAAGTTGAACTTTTCTTTTAGTGCATTACCCTGTCAAAGCACGCCGTTATTTTTCCAGGCGCTCTAATGCTTTTTTCATTTGGGCGATTTCTTTTTCTTGTGCGCTTATTATGCTCCGTGACAGGCGTATCACTTCCGGATCTTTCAAGTGCGCCTTTTTGCTTACCATAATCGCGATGGAATGATGGGGAATCATGCCTTTCATATACTGCACATCGCTGATTCCTGTTTGGGTCCGTACTCCGGCAAGTGCCAGTACGAATACAGCAATCGCGCTAAAGGCGATCATAAGGTTAATTTTACGATTTTGATACATCATGCGCATCATACCCAACATTAAGAGTGCCATAGCTGAAACCATTAATAAAGTCATATATAACCGCGTCATATTCAGATAAACATGACTGAACTCATCCACATTCAGATACATGATGCTGTACATAAGGGCGAACGAAATGAGGAGCGTAACCCCTAACATCCGATAATTTTTTTTTTCCATTTCCTAAGTATTAAAGTTAAATAATTAAAAAAAGTCATTACTCGTTTTATGAGCAATGACTTTTTTTTTGATTAAGCGGCGGTTGCCATTTGCTCACAGGCTCCGGCACATTTGCGGCAAGCTTCTGCACAGGCTTGACAATGCTCCATATCGTGCTTCGCACATTCATCTCCGCAAGCTTTGCATATGTCTGCACATACCCTGCATAGGTGAGCACTGAACCCGCTTCCCAGGCTCATGACTTCTGCGGCAGCCCGGCATATGGCCGCACACTCCAAATCTAATTGGATGCAACGGGTCATCATTTTAACATCCTCTTCCTGAAGGCAGGAGGTAGCGCAATGACTGCAAGTAACAGCGCAGGCCACGCAGGCATCAATACAATCCTGAAATTTCTGATGTGACATAATAATTGGTTTTATAGTTAGCTATTCAGTGAATTAACTTATTTATTGCCTCTGGCCAGTAACCAGTCCAGGAACTTGCCTATTTCCTTCATTTGTTCATCAATGATGTTAGTAGCCATTGTTTTCATGCTTTGTTCCTGCCCGTGCAGAAGTTCGAGACGGGCATTTTCGACCGCACTCTGGTGGTGTCCGATCATCAGGATAGCAAAATCATGATCAATATCTCCATTAATAATCTGCAGGTCGGCTTGCTTTCCTGCTTTCTTCATGTTATCCATCTGCATCATGTCAAAATCCGGATCATTTGTATGAGGTGGATGTGATGCAAGAAAAGCAGTGAGCTGCGTTATTTCTGCCTGCTGACTGGTGATGATAGATTGAGCCATTTGTTTCATCGTTGCATCGCTGCCGCTTTTCAGTTCCAGGTTTGCCATATCGATAGCGCCCTGATGGTGCATGCGCATCATCATCGCAAAATCATTATCAGGGTCTTTAGTCAGTTTCATGGTATCCATTTTCGACATCATCTGATGCATAATGGCCATCATCTGATTCTGGTCATGAGATTGGATTTTGATCTCATTATTATCTTTTTTGCAGGAAGCCATTATGCCGACAATGGCCAGCAGCAGGCTGCATTTGAGTAAGTTTTTCATACGTCTTGTTTTTGCGAGTTAACTGGTTAATTACTTATTTGATTTCATCCACTTTTCCATTTTACTAATATCGGTGGTTTGTTCAGGAATAGATTTTTGTGCCATTGACCGGAGCGTGCCATTTTTGGCATGGGCTAAAATACTTTTCGCCATCATGATCCCATCTTTATGGTGCTTGGCCATCATATCGGCAAACTCATGGTCTGTGGAAGACATCGACATGTTACCCGTTTTCATCATAGCCATCATGTTGTCGTTCATAGCCTTACCCGCACCTGAATTTTTATTGTCTGGATCATAATTTTTAGTTACACTTTGCAGCGTAGGGATGAGCTGATCTAGCTGGGCAACTTCTTTAGTTTGTAAATCCACTATTTTTTGTGCCATTTTTTTCATTTCTGGATCTTTTCCCTGCTGCACTTCTATTTTAGCCATGTCAATGGCACCTTGGTGATGAACCCTCAGCATCGACGTAAAATCCAGGTCGACGTTACCCTTCATCTGTTGCCTTTGCATCTCCTTCATCATTTTGTTCATCGCCTCCATGAGCGGATCTCCTTGCATTTGATTTACGGGAGTTACAATGAAGTGCCTCGTGTTGGTAAGAAAATAATCGTTCATCGCCGTATTGGCCTTCATACTTGCCGCGCCCAGCGCAAGAAGCGGAATCATTACAATTGAAGTTTTCATAGATTTTAATTGTTTATTGTTAAAGAAAATTGTTTGCTTAATAAATAAGGGTGAGGCCGCCGCCGAAACCATACTGGTTGTCATAACTTGCGGACACAGCAAAGGATTTTGTAAGGATATATCGGGTATCTACTTGGAATTCGTTATCCGTATTGTACGATGCCCCCATATATAACCTAGTGGAAATGGGTATATCTTCGCGGCTAACCGTCAACCGGAATTGTCCTTTACTGCTGATCCTGGCATCGGTTTGCACAAAAAGGGGCAGCAGGTAACGTAGCCCAACTACTGCGCTGTTATCTCCCTTTCGGCTAAAGAGCCGTCCCTTTTCGGTCTGTTCGAAGTTCCCGCCCATGTACGCCGCCAGGTATTGGTTATTATCCAGGTAGCGCTGAAAGCGGGGATCAATTTCATATCGTCCGTCATAGCTAAACCTGTAATTGGCATTGAATTCATAACGGGTACTCGAGATGAAAATAGAACCTATACTTGTTTGTGAATGAAAAGATAACTGAGCCCACGTATAAAACTGGCGATCATCATTAATTAAAGGGTTTTTCGGCTGATATTTCGCGACATCGGAATTACTCGGAGCATCTTCGTAGCGTACCACCCGCGCCATTCCGGACATCATGTGATAAAGCATATGACAATGGAAAAACCAGTCATGTGCTTCATCTGCCAAAAATTCTATTGTTTGTACCTTCATGGGCTCTATACTAACTGTATGTTTCAGCGGGGCAGAATCGCCTTTAGCGTTCAGTACGCGGAAAAAGTGCCCGTGCAGGTGCATGGGATGTTCCATCATTGTTGTATTGTGGAACACGAACCGGACAATTTCGCCTTTTCGGATCAGCAGCCTGTCTGCCTCTGAAAGTGGTTTATTATTGATAAACCAAGTATAACGAAGCATGCTGCCGGTAAGGTATAAATGGTAGGTTCGGACTGTATGCACCCCTTCTGTCACTGTTGCAGAATTCGCCTCCAGCATATCATAGCTTAAAATTTGCCCTTTCCCTCCGAGCCCGAGCAGCATAGACTGGCCGGGACCCATGGGCGTGCCTTTCCCGTCATCTTTCATTTTCATGTCCATACCGCCCATGTCCATCTTCTTCATGCCTCCCTGCATCGACATGCCTGGCATTTTCTCCTTATTTTCCATTTCTTTTTGGGAATGAGCCGCGGACATTCCGGTCATCTGATCCATCTGCATTCCCGGCATATGCATATCCTGCATATTTTGACGACTGGAATCCTTGCCATTCATCTGCATGTTTCCCATCTTCATCATCCCGTCACTTTTCGAAAACTGAAGCCCGTCGTTCTTTACTTTGGAATTGGGAACTGAATTCATTGGCATATTCATCACGCCCATCATTTGGTTGAAGGTGTGGGTAAACCGGTAATAGGGCACCTTCGGAATATCGCTGGCTTTAACTTCCCTGCCGCTTCCAAACCAAGCCGAGACTTTACCTGTGATGTCCTGTGCCGTGGCGCGGAATTCATATTTGCCTGAAGCAGGTATCTTAATGAGCACGTCGTACGTTTCTGCCGTTCCAATCAAAATTTTATCGACTTGAACGGGTTTTACGGCTAAACCGTCCGCCGCTACTACGGTCATTGGGCCACCAGCGTAATTAAGCCAGAAATAACTCGAAGCCGAACCATTGATAATGCGCATTTTGACTGTTTCTCCGGCTTTAAAACGCGTTAAATCCTGATCTCCCTTGCCATTGGCGAGAAAGCGGTCATATTTCACATCCACGAGGTCCATTGCGGGCATGCGCATCCAGTCGAGCTTCAACTTATCACCCAAATATCCTTTACCTATAGCTCCGCCATAGCTTAAAACACTGCCTCGCTGTATAGAGAACCAGTCGCTGCCCCGTTTAAGCATTCGTAAAACTTCTTTGGGCTGGTAATTGGTCCAGTCGGACAACATGAAGACTTGTTCGGGGAAATTATTTTGCGGAACCTGTGGCTGAATGACTATCGGGCCATATAGACCGGCCTGCTCGTCTAACTCCGTGTGCGTGTGATACCAGTAAGTGCCGGTCTGATGTATCGGTATTATATTGGTAAATGTCATTCCGGGCTCAATGGGCACGGTACTGACGTAAGGAACACCATCATATTTATTGGGAACAAGTATGCCGTGCCAGTGAACCGAAGTTGTTTTGTTCAGACTGTTATGTACCCTGATATAAGCTGTGTCACCTTCTGTAAACCTTAAAACAGGGCCTGGTATCTGACCATTGATTGCCAATGCTCTGACACGCTTGCCGGCATAGTTAACAATCGTATCTCCGATATTAAGATCATAGTAAACCCGTTTGCCTGGATGTATAAGATGGTCGTTAAGTGTTGATGAAGTGCTTTTTATCGTGTCGCCGGGTTTGGCCGGCTGTGTGATCATTTTCATATCAGCCATGCTGCCTGACCCCATATTCATATCCCTCATATCCTGTCCTGACATAGGCATATCCTTGTTTTGCATAGCATCTGAATCATCTTTGATGGCTACTTTTGCTTTATTCCCTGTTGAAACATCATTGGAATCGCTCATGTTCATTCCTGGCATGCCATTCGTGGCATTGGCTTTAAAGTGCTTTTTGCTCGTCGGCTTCAAAGCGGTATCGGCTTTCTTTATTTCAATTTGCGATGCTTTTTTGGATTGCTTAGGCTGCATTTTCTGCTGTGGACTCATATTCATATCCGGCATTTCGTGTTGTTGCGCATGGGCGACAAAAGTTACACCGAGGTAACTTATCAGAAATATGGTTTTAATGTTTTTCATCTTAGCGTATTTAGATCTTATCTAATGATTTGCGCGACACTTGGTCTAATAACTTATATTGGCTCGGCGTCAATCCTGTTATTGTTTTGAACTGTGTGGATAAATGGGCGCTGCTGCTGTAACCCATTTTCCAGGCGATCTCATTCATGTTGAGCTCGCCGTATTCCAGCAGTTCTTTTACCTTTTCGATCTTTTGCTGAATAATGAACTTTTCAATAGTGGTATCCTCGGATTCCGAGAACATCCGGCTCAAGTAAGTATAATCCTTATGCAGCCGGTCTGACAGGTAGTCTGAAAAGCTCAGACGGGCATCGGCGAGATCGCTGTGGTGCACTTTTTCAATGATCAGGTCCTTCATCCGCTGTACTACGCGGTCCTTTTCATTGTCGATCAGCTCAAAACCCAACACTTTCAGCGCGGAAGAAATGGCGCTTAACTGATCGGCATCAGGTTCAGGCTGCACAAGGGCATTGCCCAGGGAAATAGTAGGCACCAGGAAACCCAGGTTTTCCAATTGTTGTTTAACGACCATAATGCAACGGTCGCAAACCATATTTTTGATATATAATGTCATGTTATTATTCAAGCTAAAAGTAAAGACAATAGGCAGTCCGGCCGCAGGATGCGGCAATGCTTGAATCAGATAAGAAGGGAACGGTGGGTAATAAATAAACGCTGTACAGCCGAACGCGGCGGGCCGGTAGCATTAAACCATGATATTTTTGCCTCGAATATGCCCCGGACCGGTGCTGCCGAATCATAAGGTAAAAAAAGTGGAGCTACGTGTAATGCGCTCAATTGAAATTCCGGCGAGCTGGTCGAATTTTCCTTGATCACATAATTTCCATGCTGGTTACAGCAACTGCAATCTTTATCTTTTCCGCAGGATTTTTTGTGCCCATATGCTTTCCCCTTACCGTGATCATTATCGTGTTTCTGAAGGGATTTTTCATCATGGCCGTGATCCATATGTTCATCGACCGCAAGCTCCGTTAATTCGTGCTCGGGTTTGCCAAATAAAAATTCGGCACCGCAATGAACCAGGCATACGAACATACCCGTTGTCAACAACAGGTAAAACGCAGCCAGACTTATTGCACCGAACCTTCTCATTTATAGATATACACAGGGATGTCAGAATTGTTTAAAAGTTGATAATTTTTACTATTAATAAAGTCAGCCCATCAGCTCACTAGCTTCGGGCCGACAAATATCAATAATATTTAAAGGGGTTCGGCACTATAACCTTTTGTCTTTAAGGCCGTAACCACTTCGCTTGCTTCCAGGCCTCGATCTGTTTCTATAGTTAGTACCTTTTCCGGAATAGTTGTATTGACTTCCCACTTATTCACGCCTTTTAGACCATCTAAGACTGGCGTTACCGCTGCTATACAACCACCGCATTTGATAGTTGTCTTGAATTTTAAAGTTTCCATTTTTATATTATAATTTATTAAAGATTAAGTTTTGAAAATTTAAGCCGTAAACTGTTGCTGACGACCGATAGAGAACTCAAAGCCATGGCAGCACCGGCAATCATCGGATTGAGTAAAAATCCATTGATAGGAAATAATATACCGGCTGCAATGGGTATGCCGATCAGGTTATAAATAAACGCCCAGAACAGGTTCTGACGAATGGTTCGAACCGTCAGTTTGGAAAGCCGTAAAGCTTTGGGCACGTGTTGCAAATCTGATGAAACAAGCGTGATCTTCGCCACGTCCATCGCAATATCAGACCCTTTACCCATTGCGATGCTGACGTCAGCTTGTGCCAGTGCCTGGCTATCATTAATACCGTCACCGATCATTGCAACGATCTTACCTCCGGCTTGCAGTTTTTTGATAAAGTCCGCTTTATCCGAGGGCATAGTGTCCGCTTCGAAATGGTCGATACCGGCTTCTTTGGCAATAGCGGCGGCGGTTTGAACATTATCGCCGGTTAACATATACACATCAATACCTTGCTTTTTTAACTGGCTGATAGCTGCTGCGGAACCTGACTTGATCGGGTCGGCAATCGCGGCGATGGCCAGCACATTATCCTGATCGGTAAAATAGATAACAGTTTTCGCCTGGTCTAATAGTGTAGATATAGCTGCGTTAAATTCCGCTGGTATGACTATATTTCTTTCTTTGATCAGCTTATGGCTCCCGGCAAAGTAAATTTCATCGCCAAAGCTTGCCTGAACACCCCGCCCGGTTAAACTATTAAAGCCCGATATCCTTGCCGATGTCTTACAATTAGGTTTCAGGTACGCTACAATCGCTTCAGCCAAAGGATGTTCTGATTCTTGTTCCATTGCTAAAAAAATAGCCTGTAATTGTTGCTGATCGGTGGGCAGCGGTGTTGTCCAAAGTAATTTGGTAACCACGGGTTTTCCCTGGGTAATCGTGCCGGTCTTGTCTAACACCACTGCGTTAACCCGATGGGCTAATTCCAGTCCTTCCGCATCTTTGATCAATATACCGTTCTCAGCACCCTTGCCGATACCTACCATAATTGCGGTAGGCGTAGCCAGTCCTAAAGCACAGGGACAGGCAATAACCAATACCGTAACCATCGCCAGTAAGCCTTGTGTTAAAGCATGTTGCCCGCCAAAAAGCAACCAGCCACCCAGGCTTAATAATGCGATCAGCAGTACAATAGGCACAAAAATACCGGCTATCTTATCCACCAGTTTTTGCACCGGCGCTTTCGAGCCTTGCGCATCCTGTACCAATCGGATGATCTGGGCCAGTAACGTTGCGCCGCCGACTTTTTCCGCTGTGAACCTAAAACTTCCTTTTTGATTTAACGTCCCGGTAAAAACCCGGTCTCCTGTTTTCTTTTCCACCGCGACAGGCTCACCGGTGATCATGCTTTCATCTACAAACGAGCTACCTTCATCAACTACGCCGTCAACAGGTATTTTTTCGCCTGGCCGGACTAACAAGCGGTCACCAATTTGTACCTCTGCAATGGCAGTTTCCTTTTCGCCTTGCGCAGTAATCAGCATTACGGTGTTTGGCTGCAAACCGATCAGCTTTTTAATGGCAGATGATGTATTCGATTTTGCGTTTTCCTCCAACAGCTTCCCGAGCATAATAAAAACGATCACCACGGAAGCTGCTTCAAAATACACATGCGGGTGCATGCCCGGGCGATGCCAGAACTCCGGAAAAAAAGTGTTGAATACACTAAACAAAAAAGCGATACCTGTACTCATAGCGACCAGCGTATCCATATTGGCCCGTCCATGCTGTACTTGCTTCCAGGCATTGATAAAGAAGTTTTTGCCCGCTATAAAAAGCACCGGAGCGGTTAATGCCATCATGATATAGTTGGCATAAGGCAAATCCATAAAAACCATCCCAATCAACACGACCGGAACGGTTAAAATGATTGCCCAGGTAATATTTTGTTTAAGCTGCTTAAAGTGATTTTGTTGCGCTTCTGCCTGTTTTTCTTTTCCGCCTTCCGTATCGATGATCAGGTCATAGCCGACCGATTGAACGGACTGCTGTAAACCTGATGGATGAATCACATCAGGGTGATAGGAAACCTTGACCGATTGCGTCGCATAATTCACTTCAGCCTTTTCGACGCCTTTTTGAGCGTTTACCATGGATTCTACACTGGCAGCGCAAGCTGCACAGGTCATTCCTGTAACAGGAAAAGTAAGTGTGGTAATTTGGGGTGCTGACATATAATTCTTTTACAGCACAAATTTACCTCTGCCGGATACTTATATAATTACAGGATTCTGCTAAGATTTTATAGAATACCGTTTGAGTTTTACTGTCTGCCACAAATTCCCTATTATTGAATATTGGTTGATAGTAAAAACTAATATCTAAACACCTTATAAACTTCTATCCTTATGGACAATTACTTTCTGGTCAAACAGCCTTACGCGGTAAATGAGTTGAAACGGTCATCGTTAGTCGATTTTGTCAACAAGGGCCTGCGGTTCATGCGTACGGGTTACCAGGTTAAACAACTGGACACCAATGTCGACATGAACACGCCTGAACAGCGCATTAATTATTATCACTTACTGGATTCGGTAATTTTTAACGGAGTTGCAGGAGAAGTAGTTGAATTAGGATGTTTTACCGGGCAATGCGCGCTTATTTTTGAGAAAGTGATCGAATTAAACGCTTCACCAAAACAGCTTCACCTTTACGACAGCTTTTTTGCCACTTTTACCGTCAAAGGAAGTGTTGAAGAACAGCTTAAAGCCAACTTTGACAAAGCTAAATTAAAGCAGCCAATTGTACACAAAGGCGATTTTAAGACCACCTTGCCGAATGAATTACCAGCGGAGATCGCATTTGTGCATATAGACTGCGGTTTCGGAGGTGATAAGCTGGAGCACAAAGCGGTTATGCTGCATTGTTTTGAAAGTATCTATCCACGCATGGCTAAGAACGCCATTTGCATTCTGATGGACTATTATGATGCCGAAGCAGGTGCTGAAGGCCTGGACATCAATCCTGGTGTCAAATTGGCCTACGACGATTTTTTTGCGGATAAGCCTGAAAAGATCGTTTGCCTGTGGGGGAACCAATATAACCATGCCTATTTCCGCAAAGCTCAATAGCGGCGTCACATTCTGCGGTATTTAATCTGGTTGTTCTGTTCCCAGACGAAGAAATTAGACGTTATACTTAATTGAGCAGTTTTCAGGTAGCCGCCGGTTCCGATCATCAGCGGTTTTTTTTGAGGATAAGTGATCACATTCAGCGTATCTCCGGCTTGGTAAGTGATCAGCGGCTTTGTTCCATTGCCTGCAATACTGCAAGTTCTTCCCCTGGCAAGATATATCTCCGGTTCGCCGGGCGTGGCATAATAAATATTGCCTTTACGCTGCCATACGGTTTGTACCGTATTCGCTGTTGTGATCCGCAGACCGCCGCCATCCATCGGGCAGCCGTTCAATTTCCATGTATCCATGCCCATTTTGACTGCCGGAGAAAATGTCTTTCCCTGATCAGATGAGCGGACCACATACAGATCTCTTGAACCATTCAGCCAGTTCCTGAACATAAGTGCAATACTTGTGCCCTTAACGGCAACGCTCGGCCTGCAACATTCGCACACGTGCTGATCGGGTGATTGGTAAGCCATGATGTTTTTTGACCATTTAGAGGATTTTTCGGTCAATGATGAAAAATAAATTTGATTATGTTTTCCTATCCTTGTATCCAGCCAAACAGCATAGAAATTATCTTTATCGTCAGCGGCTATATTCATTAGTCCTTCTGGTGCCGAATTTTTCAGGTCGTTTACAATGCCCATGTAGTTCCATTTGGCAGTACCATGGTTGAGTCGATACCAGTGGATATTCCCCATTTTGTCCATTGCAGTGATCACAGAAATTTTGTTAGAACTGGTAAATTGCGGCCCTCTCGACATGCCGAGGTGCATATCAGGAACTTTACCAACCAGTAACGGTTTGTTAAAAGATACGCCATCATCGATTGAAGTGGCGCAAAAAATCTGATCATCTGAGCCGAATACAACCCTTATGATTCCTTTAGTGTCGACACTTACCTGCGGCTGCTGCCCGTTTCCTATAAAATTAGTTGGGAACTTTGATAATGATGATAAACTAAAAAATGCCAATGCGGGCAAAATCATAAAAGGAACTTTTTCATTAGCAAGCAGGTTAATCTAAGTTAAAAGTGAGTACGTCTTTGGCATTGTGTCCGGCATCAGCCATAAGAGCTGAAGAACGAGCGATCAGACCATAGATTATTTCCGCTACTACATAAGCAGTATTTAATAAAATACCGATCATAAATGCTTTTCCGTGATTGGCTATGGTGGGGTTATGCGTGTGTGCCATATTTACTTATTTTATATATGCGATTAATTGATCTTAGGCAGGCCCATTCAAAAATACGGCGTATTTCGTCAACAGAACTGGTCATTATTTGCGCTATCTGAGTTAAATTAAATTCCTCCTGATCTTTCAGTATAATAATCATTAGTTCCTTAGACGTTAAGCCATTTACTTGCACCATCGCTTTTTCCAGAAACACCATAGCGTGCATTGCCGTTAGATGATATAAAGCCAGGTCAATAGCACTTTTAAAAATTTCCGTCCTCCACAATTTCAGGAAAACGTCTTGAATTAACTCATCAATATCTTCATGATCAATGCCTAATTTTCTCAGAAAGCAATATAGCTTCCGGCTGTAATTGTCTATAATTTCTTTAAATGCTTCTTTCCTTGTCGTGTTTTTTTGAAAACGGCTCATCAGTGTTACATCATCAGTTGCGACTAAGATGGTTTTTCGTATTTATTAAAAATCTATTCCAACTTCATCTTCTGTATTCTCACGGCGTTTAAGATCGCTAACAGGGCAACCCCTACGTCTGCAATGACCGCTTCCCACAAATTAGCTACACCACCTGCGCCAAGAACCAAAACAATGACCTTTACCACCATGGCGATAGTGATGTTCTGCCACACGATCTGTTTAGTTATCCGTCCGATCATTGATGAGCCTTAACGGGGTTAGTTCATCCAGCACCTCATTGCCGTGCAGGTCAAGCTCGCAGGAAATCACAATGTCCCATTTAATTCTACACTCGCAGTGCAGGCGGCGCATGTCATCTTGTTAACCGGGAAATTACGTGAGGAATATTCGTGATATCATTGATGCGTAGAAAAAAAATGGCTGGAATGAAAAGAATATTGGAGCGACTGGATGAGTAATTAAAACTTGAAAAAAGCAGCACCTATACCACCTCTTTTAAATCTACGATAGATATTTTCCTACAATCGGCATCCTTCTTCCTACACCAAAGGCTTTCCGGCTGACGCGAAGAATGGGGCAAAATTGATTTCGTTTGAATTCGGCCGTGTTGACCAGTTTTAGAATGCGGCTTACCACTGCTTGATCAAATCCCAGATCACTGATTTCCTTCGGACCTTTTCTACGCTCGATGTATTCGTACAGGACACGGTCTAAGATAACATATTCCGGTAGTGAATCCGTATCCTTCTGGTTTTCACGTAACTCGGCAGAGGGTGCCTTTGTCAGGATATGGTTTGGGATAACCTCCTTTTCCCGGTTTAAAAATTGGGCCAGCGCAAAAATTTGGGTTTTATAAAGGTCGCCCAGAACAGACAGCCCTCCCGCCATGTCCCCGTATAAGGTTCCGTAGCCAACAGCAAGTTCGCTCTTGTTAGATGTATTTAGCAGGATATGTCCAAACTTATTGGCGAATGCCATCAACAGGTTGCCCCGGATTCGGCTTTGGAGGTTTTCTTCTGCGATACTGAAAGGCAGGTCATTAAACACCGGCTGTAAGGTATTCAAATATTTATCGTAAATATCTTTAATCGCGAGCACATCATAAGTATTGCCCAGGTTCTTGCTCAACTGCTCCGCGTCAGCGAGTGAATGGCCGGAGGAATATTGAGAAGGCATAAGCAGCACCTGTACATTTTCTTTTCCTAACGCCGCTACTGCTAATGCCTGTACCACAGCACTGTCAATGCCGCCACTTGCGCCAAGTGTGGCTTTGGAGAAACCCATTTTGGCAAAGTAGTCCCGGATCCCTAAAGTAAGGGCATTGTAAATGTCAGAAATATTCTTGGCGCTTGTTAAATAAGGGAGAATATTGTCGCTTTCTTTCAGCCTGGCCACTCGCTCATCGATGAACTGATAAATTTCGGCATTGTCAGGCATCGCATCGGTAACATCTTCGGTTAACGTCACATAGTAGTCTTCCTCAAAATATTTCAGTTCTTTGCATAGCCTTCCTAAGCCGTCGAAGACCAAACTACCGCCGTCAAAAATAATTTCGGTCTGCGCTCCAACAGTATTGCAATAAATAATGGGAATATTATATTTTTTGATGTTGGCCAGGATGATCTCTTTGCGATCATCGTCATGGTCGTAGTCAAAAGGGGAAGCAGTTACGTTTATTAAAAGTGTAGGATTTTCTGAAATTAATAACTCCATGGGAGAGACCCGGTATAAAGGATTTTCAGAAAGGTTCCAGATATCTTCGCAGATCGTAAGCGCAATTTTTTTTCCCTTAAATTCAATAATCTTCCATTCGTTGGTCGGTTCAAAATATCGGTATTCGTCAAATACATCGTACGTCGGTAACAAAGACTTGTTCGCCACACCTATGATCTGCCGGTCATAAAGGAAAATTGCCGAGTTGAACAAATCTTTACCTTCAGGTAAAGGGTTTCGTTGAGGGGAACCGATGATTACGCCGATGCCATCTGAATGAACTTTAATAAGATCAATGCTTTCTTCGCATTTGGTGATAAAATCATTGAATTCCAGAAAGTCCCTGGGCGGATAACCGCAGACGCACAATTCCGAAAAGATGATGAGGTCCGCTTGATCGCCCTTTGCCTTTTCAATCGCTTTAATTATTTTATTCCGATTGTACTCAAAATTACCAATATGATAATTTTGCTGTGCTATTGCTATCTTCATATCAATATATGCAGTTTAGAACTATGATGTGCTTGACAAATACAAGTCTGATTCGCTAAACTTTGTTTTAATAGAAAGCATTGAATGGGTTTACAGTTTCATTCTTTGTATACGCACCGCATTCAAAATAGCTAATAAGGCAACGCCTACGTCTGCAATCACCGCTTCCCAAAGACTGGCTACTCCGCCTGCACCTAATACTAACACGATCACTTTCACGACCATTGCCAAAATTATATTTTGCCAAACCACCCTCTTGGTAATTCTACCGATCATGACAGCCAATGTAATTTTTGATGGCTGATCGTTCTGAATAACAATGTCTGCTGTTTCGATGGTGGCATCACTACCTAAACCGCCCATGGCAATCCCGGCATCGGCCAGGGCAACTACAGGTGCATCATTAACGCCATCACCCACAAAGGCGATACGGCTTCCACTGTCTTTAAACCACTGAACTTTTTCGACCTTTCCATCCGGAAGCAAATCGCCGTAGGCTTTATCAATGCCCAACGCTTTGGCGACCTTATCTACAACTGCCTGTTTGTCTCCTGACAGCATAACCGTTTGAAGTTTTAAGCTATGCATCCGCTCAATTGCTTCTTTAGCATCTTCTTTAATCTCATCAGCAATGGTGATATAACCTGCATACTTATTATCTACTGCTACTACCACCACGGTATCTACCAAATTATCAACCTCAGAAGGATAGGTAACACTAAACTTTTTCAACAACTTGGGATTTCCGGCCAATACAATTTTGCCTTCGACCGTTCCTTTCAGGCCATGACCTGATATTTCTTCGACATTTTCCGCTTTCAAGTTTGCTTTATCGCCTGCATATTCAACTACGGCTTTGGCAATCGGGTGGGTGGAGTTTGCCTCGATAGCGGCTGCGATTTTAATCAACTCGGCTTGATCAAAATTATCGGTAACAACTTCCTGTACTTTAAATACCCCTTTTGTCAAAGTGCCTGTTTTATCCATAATGACTGTGTCAATCATGGTCATGACATCTAAGAAGTTGGAGCCCTTAAACAGGATACCGTTTCGGGATGCAAGCCCGATTCCGCCAAAGTAACCAAGCGGAATAGATACTACCAGTGCGCAAGGGCAGCTAATGACCAAAAATACCAATGCGCGGTAAAACCACTGTTGAAAGTTGTACGGATCGGTAAAGAAATAGGGAACAAAGCACAGTAGTAATGCCAGCCCGAAAACAATTGGCGTGTAGACTTTTGCAAAGCGACTGATAAAAAGTTGCGTTTGTGATTTACGGGCCGTGGCATCCTGAACCATTTCCAGTATCTGACTCAATTTGCTGTCCTTAAACAACGCTTTGACCTGTACCTCACTTACTTTATCCAGGTTAATCATACCCGCCAAAACCTTTTCACCCTTGCGTTTAGTATCGGGTTTGCTTTCGCCGGTTAAGGCTGCGGTGTTAAAACTGGCGGTATCTGAATATAGTTCGCCATCCAGTGCCACCTTTTCACCCGCTTTCACTTGTATGATCTCGTCAACCTTTACAGTCTTCGGGTCTACATTTGTTGTCTTACCATCCCGCATAACCGTAACGCTATCCGGCCTTATATCCAGCAGTGCTTTAATGCTTTTCTTTGCACGGTTTACGGCGGCATCCTGAAACCATTCACCAATCGAATAAAACACCATTACGGCCACACCTTCGCTGTAAGATCCGATGCTGAAAGCCCCGATAGTGGCAACGCTCATCAGGAAAAACTCGTTGAAAAAATCGAAATGCTTTGCTTTGCGCCAGGCCATACCTAAAACATTATAGCCAGCCAGCACAAATGCAACCAAAAAGATGATGAGGTTGACCGGGAATGGTGGTTGCCATTTAAAGCCATACTCCAGCGTCAGCATGATGATCAAAATGAGCAGCGCAGTAAGCAACGGCCAATGGCTCAGCCAGGTTTCCCCTTCCTCGGGTTTGTTCATTTCAACGACTTCATGATCTTCTTTTGTAATCTTCGAATCCAGGTCTTTGTCTTTAATGATATTCACCTGAAGGCTATCATTTTTAAAATATGAATCCTGTCCGTTTACCTGTGCTGATGACTGCTTTTTTTATTTTCTTCTTCCATTATTGCGAGTTTATGAACGTGCAAACTAAATCTAAGTTTAGTAGCAGGCTGCCGATTTGTTTCATGTGAATAAATAGTTCTTTTAGCTGATAACTATTTATTAATTGAAATTAATTATTTAATTTTTATTAATTGAAAAAACAAGACCAATAAATAACTTGATAAGCGACGGTCAAAATCAATTATCTAAACTATTTCCATCCACCGTGGGCCGGGCATAGTTTTTTGCCGATTCCTGCCTATATTAATGAACTAAATATTAATAAGACCAATTTTTTTTGAATGTAAGATCGCCTCGCTATTTTCCTTAAAAAAACAAGTGTCTATCCCATGGTTTTCGATTTCTGATAGTAAATCCATTGTAAGTAATTCTTTAACCGGGTTAATGTTTCTAATATACACTGCAATGATGCGTTTGGGATGTTTCTTTACGATGGCAGCATAAATCATAGGGTCTTTTTGTGAATTGTCTCCCAAGAGAACGAACTTTTGATTGGCGAAATCATTAAGGATTCTTAATATCCAAATCATTTTTGCGTCGTGTTTAGCTTTGCGTTTATTCAAAAGGCGGTGCCATGAAGTAAGATTATTTAACAGGAAGATACCTTTCGGCAGTTTATTGATAGCAAAAAAATGTTTCAGGTCGTCATATAAGTTCCATTCACTGCTTGAGATGTAAAAAAAAGGATTGGTTATGTAGCCATCGGTATGCGATAACGACAATAAACGGTAATGTTCAACTGCATCGTCAAATACTTTCCTTGAATAGGGGTTTTTAGTCAAAAGGGTCTTTAGTTTCTTCAAAAGGTAGGCAGAATGAGAAACCAATACAGTATCGTCAATGTCAGATATAAAAGCATATTGGGTAGAATGGGGTACATATATTCTTCCTTCACCTCTTATCTGAATGCTTTCTTTTTCATCTAAAACATTAACTTTAACATCATGCCATCCGGAAGCCACTTTAGCAATTGATTGCCATTCAAACAAAAAAAAACCATCATTTCCGGTTTTTGCGTATAAGTTGTAATTCTTCCATATTAACTGAACCCTCACATTTGCAACGGGTTTAACGGAGAACATTCTTAACATATGAATAGCATTTAAAAAGGGATTGTTGGAATAATGACGAGTTGCGGTTTTGTTTCTTAATAAAACATGACCAGATATAAAAAAGTTATCAGTGTAGCCATACCCATCATAAACTCGAACACTTCTTTCATTTTTACCTATTTTCATTTTTCTACAAATAGTGCGCTAATTAAATTACCGGCTTGTTAAGGTCTTTTTCAGACTTAGAACATGATTAATTACTTCTTTTCGCTGCTGAACCCCTGTAGCCAAGGCTAAAATCAAATATAACCAGGAGAGATAGGTTAACGAATGAATCGTGGTTATTTCGTCGTTCCGGTAAATAAAAGCAATCAAGAGTTGGATGGCAAAAAGAAAAAGCAGTATTAACCCTTTCTTAAGAGAAAAATTTAAGTTTAGTAAAAGGGACAAGGCAAAAAGCGATTGGGCTGCGGTTAAAAAAAACTCCTCCCTTTGCCTGGCATCCAAAGGTAAATGTCCCCAAGTTCCGCCGCCTATAGAATAAGCAAGCGGAATCATTCCAACGAGCAATGTCCATTGATTGATCTTATCACTGATCAGTGCGGATAGGGCAGACTCCGGTTTAAGTGCGAGAGTTAGCAGGATGGCAATAATAATTGTTGGGGCCTCACTGGCCAGCGGAGCTAGCCACTGGATCAGCAAAAATTTATTTAGCCCCAATTGCCCGCCTGTAGCGATCAGCGATTCTGCAAATGGTTCTGCGGATAATAAAATGACAAATGCCGCATAAACGCCCAGGCCGGTGATGATCAGATATTGCTTCTGCTTTGATAATTTAGTTAAAGCGGCGGCTGGCCCAATTTCCTCTTCCACCTCTAGCCCTCCATCGGACCTTTTACCGGTTCGCCATAAGTACATAGAGTATACAATGATAAGAATAAGATTGTCCCACAGATCAATTTTATTTTTCAGGACAATGACAAAGGAATATAGACTTGCAAGGAATAAGAACGCTATTTCCGTGAAATTCTCCTTAGCTAGTGTAACACTTTTTTTCTTACTTTGCCACCAATAGAGTAAAACGATTAACGGCCACGCCAACCCTACCAAAAGCCGGTTGGCACCGGTCATATTCGCAGCGGCAAAGCCGACGTATTCTGATCCTGGATGCCGGCCTGCCTGAAAACTGTAATAGATATCTACTGCATATTCGGGAAGCACTGTGATCAGGGCCAATACTGCAATGGCCAGTCCCTTTGCAACAAACTTTTCGGCGGATTCCAATCCCCAGGAAAGCAGAAAGCCGGCACCCAATAGTGCGAAAAAAAAAATAACAGTAGCAATAATCGAAGGAGGGTGCAGACCACCCAATCGCACAACTACCCCTGTTAAAGTGGCTGCAATAGCAAATGCAACAGACAGATAAAATTTTTTCATATAGTGTGAAATGATAATAACATGTTAAAAATGATTTGTTTTTGGAAACAACAAAAATTGTTTTTAAAATAAATTTTAATTCTTTAGCAAAAACCTGGCAATGATATTTACACTCAGTACGTAAAATTACCTTAAATGAAAAAGATCAACTCCCATTCACCCAAACCAGGCTTCTTGTCATCCTTATACTGCGAATAATACAATCAAATCATTCAAAATTGTTTAAATAGCAAAATGAATTACACTACGGTGTGATAATTGTCAATACATTTGGCAATATATAAGCCTTAATTTCATTTATGACCCCTAAATATTCTCCATCAACTTGAAAATGAGCCTTTTTCTTAGTTTGAATATAAAGTGTTTTTGTTTGCAGGATCTCCGTTTTTGTATAATCATAGGGCGTATGCGTTATCATCATTTTAAAGATTTCCGCTATTGAAATCTTTTTGAGAATGATCACCTCGAAAACTTCATCGTCCAGTCTGCCAATAGGATTGATCAACGCCCCGGTACCATATCTGGTCGCGTTCGCGATCACAAGCATTGCCGCATCTCTTTTGATCGAGGTACTGTCGGTTTGAATGGTTACGCAAACAGTAGGCTTATTCCAAAAGACCTTCCATGAAGCTTTAACATAGCCCCACATTCCTCTGTCGTTAGCGGTGTCGAATTTTTTTATCATGAATGCATTGAATCCTATATCGCTTAAATGAATACACAGATGGTCATTGATTTTTACAAGATGCACTCGCTTTGTACCCCCGTTTACGATAACGTCCAGAGCCTTGAGGGGATCTTCCGGTATCATCAGTTCTTTCGCCAGGCCATTAGCAGAGCCTGCTGGTATGATACCTAATGGGATTTGTGTTCCTTGTAAATATTGCGCCACCATTTTAACCGTTCCGTCGCCACCTACAGCGACTACTTTATCCGGAATATAGTTCTTTATCTTTGTTTGAATGCTCTCGGGATGACAGGGAACAGTTAGATGAAATAATTCAACGCAATAATCGGAAGTTTTATAAAAGTTTTTAATAATGCTATCCCAGTCTATGTCCTTGCAGCCAGATCCGGGATTAATTATAAATAGTATTTTGATACCCAAGGTGCTTTTCATAGGTCGTGTCTTATTAATGAAGTATGGGTTTTTAAGGATAAAAGCTATACCCGGAGATTTATTCCGGGTATAGGATGTCAGTTAACTGGCTTTGATTTTTATTTTTTCCTTCCAGCGTTTGTACCATAATTGCCTGTCCAGCGACAGTAGAAAATATAGCATGCAAGAAGCTACGACAGCAATAATAAACATGTCCAATCCAACGGTAACACCGACTGCTGCCGTACACCAAACGGTTGCTGCGGAAGTTAAGCCATACGCGCCGTTAGCACCTTCGTTTTTGGAAATGATACCAGCGCCTAAAAAACCAATACCGATAATAATGTTGGCAATGATCCGGGAGGCAGAGGTAATATCATTAAAACTGTCTGCTATAGCGGTAAACAGGGTAGAACCGAAACAGATAGCGGCGTAAGTGCGGATACCCGCATCTGCTCCCTGTTTTTCGCGATCATATCCTATAAAAGCGCCAAAAATAAAAGCCACAAAAAGTTTACCCACCATCACCAGTTCGAAATTCATATCCATATCTAAGATTTTCATGGTTGGTTATTCGCCCTCCTCGCCTGCGTTGGTCATTTTGCCTAATGCGAAAAATGCCCCTGTGATGATAACTTTAGCAGTTGGTGATATTTCTTCCAATAGCTTTATTTCTGTATAGCCCATATTATTTGCACCCTTCACCACCTTCACCCTTCTAAAGGACAATCTGGGTTCTTTTTGTTCATTTGCTTCAGTCGCTGTCCCGGAATTTTTCGCCGGTTTTTCTTTGGTTTCACTTGGCTTCTTTTCACCATCACCCTGTTCACTCACCTGAACAAAAATGTAGTCCTGGCCCTGATAGGTCACAATAGCTTCATCCGGCAGCGAGGGCACCACAGCATTGCCCACATTCACCATTGCATTGATGCTCATGCCTTCAATCATGCCTTTTTTGTCTCCCAGAACACCGGCCCTTACTGCAATGGTTGTGGAGCCGTCTTCAAAGGCCGTTCCGATAGCATTGATGACAGCCTGGTGTTCTTTGGCAGGGTTATTCGTTATATTAAAACGGATGGTTTGATCTAAGTGGATTTTAGGCAGGTCTTTTTCATACATAAATAATTTTACCTGTAAACGGTCGTTATTAACTATTTCCGCTATGACGGTATTCGCATCTGTGTAGGTGCCGATTTCGGCACTAACCTTGCTGACGGTGCCTGTTACCGGTGCCCTGACAGCTAAGCTGGAAGTAATCTTGCCGCTTGCTACGCTTTCCGGCGAAATGCCTAAGGTCGACAACTGAGTGTAAAGAGCATCCTTTTCCGTATCCAATGTCTTTAGGTCACTCTCCGCCTGCTGAAGGTTCTTTCTGGCACCGGCGTTCCCGGTAACAAGGGTCTTTTGCCGGTCATATTCCAGTTTAGCCAGGTTGAGCTTAGTATTAACGGTCAAATATTGTTGCTGCATATTGACCAGATCAGGGTTGACAATCGTGGCGATAGATTCGCCTTTATGAACAAGGCTGCCTGGAACAATGGTCAGGGTACGAACAATACCGTTAAATGATGAGGTGACTTTAGCTTTAAATTGATTGGGGACCTCTAATACCCCATTCACTTTAAACGAGGAACTTATCCCTCGCGGTTCGATATGGCCCAGTTCGATGCCGATGGCTTTCATCTGCTCGTCTGTAAGTTCAACATTGTCCGGATTATCCGCAACGGGTGCAGCAGTGTCCTTTGGGGCTTCAGTTTTCTCCGGAGCGCCTTTATCTTTACTATTGGTACAGGCCGTGCACAGGGTCAAGGCCAGCAGAAAATATACTATTGTAATTGCTTTCATGTTTCTATTGATTGATATAATAATTTACTTCGATAACCGCCTGGTTGTAGTCGTTTAAAACATCCAAATAATTCCGTTGAATATCTATCGCCTGCGTGATAAACTGCGACAGTTCGGCAAAGCCTATCTCGCCTGAACGGTAAGCCAATGTTGCCGCCGCTACAATCGCATTAGCCTGCTTCAGTCCGGTAGTCTCATAAAAAGTTAAGCTTGCTTTAGATCGCTCAAGCTTTTGTACCGCCTGTAAGTAAGCCGTATTCAGATTGAGCCTTTCCAGGTTTAATTGCTGCTCCTGGACATTTTTCTCAATTTCTGCAGCCTTGATCATCGTATGATACCCCCTTGTAAAAATGGGGATCCGGGCAGTTACAGAAAATCCTGAATAAGGGTTTTGTACACCATAAAGCCGTTGAGAGAAAAATCGTCCTTCAAAATCCGGATAGCGCGATTGTTTTTGCAGTCGTAATCCCGCATCGGCGATAGCAACATTTTGCTGTTGCAGCTGTATTTGAGGATGACTTTCGATCGCGGCGGCATAAGAACTTATTGGCAGCTTTTCCAGGGGCCCCTGTTCCGAAAACAGGTTGCTTTCACTTCCGGTAAGCTGTCTTAAGGACTGCTGCTGAATGCGGATGTCACTGTTAAATTGCTTTATCTGCGATTCCAGTTCCCGCAAACGCGCTTCGGCGGCTATGCTATCCAGTCCTGCAACATCACCGACCCTTACCTTTAACCTTGCGGCTTGATAAGTTGTCGTGTAAATGCTATCCAGCCTTGTATAAAGATTTTTACGCTCCTGTAAATACCAGATCGTATAATATACTTTTCTGATATCCCGGCGAATTTCCAGTCGTGACCTATTGATCGTAAGCTGGTCGAATTTAGACTGTTCTTCCAGTAGGTTTCTCCTGGCTTTATAAACGCCCGGCCATTCCAAAGCCTGGGATAGGCCTATTTTTAAAACGCCGTTTGGATTATCGATATTTTTTCCGGAACGCAAATCTTCATTTTCGGCAAATATGCCTGTTTTAGGAAGCTGGCCGGCTGTTCCGATTAAAGTTTGAGACTTATTTAGTTGCAGCTGGTAAACTTTTAACTGGAGGTTACCACGCATGGAAGTATCAATACCACTTCTTGCCGGTATTTGCTGTGCATACGTTTTTTGGCTCACCCCAAAAAGTGATAGCAAAATAACGACGGTTGCAACAAGGCCTTTGCCAGGCAAACTTACTTTTTTCTTAACAAAGAGAATGTACAATAAAGGAAGCACGATTAGGGTTAAAAAGGTAGCCGTTATTAATCCCCCGATCACCACGGTAGCTAAAGGCTTCTGGACCTCGCCACCCGCACCTGTTGACAACGCCATCGGCAAAAATCCGAGCGATGCTACGGTGGCAGTCATCAGGACCGGCCGCAACCTTAAACTTGTGCCCACCATGACCCGCTTCAATACATCGGTTATACCCTCCTTTTCCAACTGATTGAACGTACCGATCAGTACAATACCATTCAATACGGCAACGCCAAAAAGCGCTATGAAGCCCACACCCGCAGAGATACTGAAAGGCATACCACGAATAAGCAGGGCTGCTACACCCCCAATGGCAGACATCGGTATGGCGGTAAAGATCAGCGTAGCTTGTTTGAACGAATTGAAGGCAAAAAATAACAGCAGATAAATTAAAAACAAGGCTAAAGGTACAGCGATCATCAATCTTGCCGAAGCTTTTTGCAGATTTTCAAATGCACCGCCATAAGTCAGATAATATCCCTGCGGCAGTCTCGTCTTGTTGAGTTTGGCCTGTATGTCCTTCACTACACTTTCGACATCCCTGCCCTGGACATTAAAGCTGATCACAATCCTTCGCTTTCCGGATTCGCGGCTGATCTGGGCTGGCCCGTCTTTTAAGTTTATACTGGCAATCTGGCTTAAAGGTATCTGCAGTCCTGAAGGAGTGGATATAAAAAGATTCCCGACATCTTCTATCGAAGTTCTGAAAGTCGTATCTAAGCGGATAACCATATCAAATCTTCGCTCGTTTTCGAATACCGCGCCTGCCGCTTTACCGGCAAAAGCCGAACTGATGGTGGTGTTGACATCCTCAATATTCATCCCATAGTTGGCGATCTTTGTCCGGTCAAGAAGGATATTGATCTGCGGAAGGCCGCCTGTACGTTCTATCTGCGGCGTAGATGCGCCCTGTACAGAACTGATGATTTTACCTACTTTAGGCGCTAAGGCTGCCAGCGTATCCATGTTTTCACCAAATATTTTAATCGCAACGTCCTGTTTTACACCGGTCATCAGTTCATTAAAACGCATCTGAATCGGCTGACTTCCTTCTACAAAAACCCCGGGGATCACATTCAATTTTTTTTCAATGGTTTCTCTTAGTTCTATAAAATCCATTTTTGACTGCCATTCATCCTCGGGTTTCATTTTGACGATCATATCGGTCATTTCGGGCGGCATAGGGTCGGTCGGTATTTCAGAACTGCCGGTTTTTCCAACAACTGACTCCACCTCAGGAAAACTTTTTATAATTCGCTCCACCTGCATGGAGGTTTTTATGCTTTGGGAAAGGGAAGTGCCCTGCGGCATCAAAACATTAAAGGAATAATCCCCCTCCTTTAGTTGCGGAATAAATTCGCCGCCCATTTTACTGAATATAAAAAAGGTCACGAGCATTAAAACACCGGCAGATGCTACTACCGCTACCTTCCTCTTGATGGCCCAGTTCAGCATCGGATTATATCCTTTTTGGATCCAATTCATCATTTTATCGGCAAAAGTTTCCTTATGCTCTATTTTTTTAGAAAGAAACAACGATGACATCATCGGAATATAAGTTAAGGACAGCAGCAATGCACCAACAATGGCAAAGCCTACTGTCATCGCCATTGGTCTAAACATTTTACCTTCAATTCCTTGTAAGGAAAGAATCGGGAGGTAAACGATCAGGATAATGATCTGACCAAAGGCAGCTGAATTCATTAACTGTTTGGCACTCCCTTCTACCGTCTGATCCATCTGATCCTGCGTATAGTTAATCTGTTTGGATGCCCCCTGATGGGAAGCTAATTTATGAAGGACGCTTTCTACGATAATTACGGCCCCATCTACGATCAGCCCAAAATCTATCGCTCCCAAACTCATCAGATTTGCCGAAACGCCAAATACATTCATTAAGGCAAGTGCAAACAGCATGGATAATGGAATAGCAGAGGCCACAATCAGCCCCGCCCGGAAGTTACCCAGAAATAAAACCAGCACGATGATCACGATCAATGCCCCTTCCATTAAATTGTGCTCTACCGTAGATATGGCGCGGTCGATCAAACTCGTCCTGTCTAAAAACGGTTCGATCTCTATATCTTCAGGCAACGTTTTTTTGATGGTCTCAATTTTTTCTTTGACCTGTTTCACTACTGCAAAACTGTTGGAGCCCTTTAGTAGCAGGACAATTCCAACTACCGCCTCTTCTTTACCATTAAATGTCGCAGCACCGTAACGGATAGCATTTCCTATCCGAACATTCGCTACATCTTTAACAAGTACGGGTGTGCCCGTATTTTTGACAACTATATTGCGGACATCCTCTAAAGAATTGACCAGCCCTATCCCCCGGATAAAATACGCATTGGGACTTTTGTCGATATAGGCTCCACCTGTATTCTGGTTGTTCTTCTCAAGTGCCGTGAATATTTCCGGTATACTGATGTTGAGTGCTTTTAACCTGGACGGGTCTATAGCGACTTCGTATTGTTTTAATAAACCGCCAAAGCTGTTGACCTCGGCCACGCCTGGTGTACCATAAAGCTGGCGCACCACGACCCAGTCCTGCAAAGTACGCAGGTCCATAGCGGTATATTTATGTTCACTTCCTTTTTTGGGCCGGATGATATATTGATATATTTCACCGAGTCCTGTACTTACAGGTGCCAATTCGGGGCTGCCCACACCCTGGGGCATGCGGCTTTCGGCCTCTTTTAACTTTTCACTCACTAACTGTCTTGCGAAATAAACATTGACGTCGTCGTGGAAAACAATCGTTATTACAGAAAGGCCAAACCGTGAAATTGACCTCATTTCTTCTACATCCGGCAAGTTAGCCAGACTTTGTTCTATCGGATACGTGACAAATTGCTCCACTTCCTGTGAAGCAAGTGTTGGTGTGACCGTAATAACCTGTACCTGGTTATTGGTAATGTCGGGCACTGCATCGATAGGCAACTGCATCGCGCTCCATATTCCCCAAAGAATGAGGCCAAGCGTCATCAGGCCTATGATGAATTTATTTTTTATCGAAAATTCTATTATTTTATTTAGCATAGTGATTTAGTGCTTTGAAACCATGTGGTAATATCTAATGGCAATACCGATCATCGCTAAAATCAAAACGATCGATACAATGATCATCGAAATGATTCGTAATACGCGCATCCATCCAGTGCGGGCATAACTTTTTTTGTTATAAGATATAACACGATGTTTGTTCGGCAATGCTCTTTTCTTTCGAGCCATACCTTTCTATTAAAGTTTAACAAATAGACATTCCATGCGGACAGGCATAGAAATAACAGAGATCTAAGAACGGGATCTCGGCGGCTGCCATATGGCTAACGCCCTGTAGGATACTTCTTCGGTTGAAAGACGGGTATAAATCTTTTTTACTCTGGGTAAAATAATGATACTCAGGAAAAACGTTTTGGCAAAGACCGGGGTCTGGCAAGTTGAACAGGGCCAAAAGGGAGAGCATTGTTCGTTATTGCTTTGTTTACGTTCCTGGCCGTTTAATGCACTTTTAATTTTTACGGCGATGCCACGAGTATTTGCTGAGCTTTTTTCCTTACACGGAAAAAAGCTCAGTAGCATTACAATGACGCTTAATATGTAACAAGCCGCTTTCAATTCACAAATATATAATATTTATATTCCTTTGTTGTAATTATCTGTCAATGACATGTTTTCATCATTTGAGAATCTGGTAAACACCAAAACTTAGCAGATAGGCCAAACCTGTCATGTATAAAAATTGTATCACCGGCCATTTTAATGCGTTGGTTTCCTTGTAAACAACCACCATTGTACTCATACACTGCATAGCAAATGCGTAAAAGATCAAAAGCGAAAAACCTACAGCTGTAGTAAAAACAGGTAAACCGGTATCAAGGTTTTTTGCTTTTTTTATTTTTTGCAGGATCGCTTCCTGATGGTGGGCGTCACCATCAGCACTGTAAATAGTTGCCATTGTACCGACAAATACCTCTCTTGCTGCAAAAGAGGTGATCAAGGCGATGCCAATTTTCCAGTCATAACCCAACGGCCTGATCACAGGTTCAATTGTCTTACCAAGTATCCCTGCATAAGACGCTTCTAATTTTGCTGAAGCGACCAGCCGTTCACTTTCCGGGGCAGAGACTTTTTTGTCGGACCGCTGTGCTTGATAATAGTGTTCTATCACGGCAAACCGGCCAGGAGGGGCATAGCTGGCCAGCACCCAGAGAATGATAGAGACTGCAATAATGACCTTTCCAGCCTGGAAAGCAAAGGCCTTTACTTTCTGTAGCATGGTTAAACCGACATTTTTCCACCGCGGCCACTGGTAAACCGGCAATTCCATAATAAAATAACCTTTTTGTCCGGATTTGATGATCTTTTTCATCACCCAAGCCACGATAAACGCTGAAAAGAAACCCAACAAATACATCATCATCAATGCGATGCCCTGCAAACTGATAAAACCCCATAGCATGCGTTGTGGCACGATCAAAGAAATCAGTAAAGTGTATACCGGTAACCTTGCCGAGCAGGTGATTAAAGGGGTCACCAATATGGTAATGATGCGATCTTTCCAGTTCTCAATACTACGTGTGCTCATGATCGAAGGTACGGCGCAGGCCAGGCCTCCGATAATCGGAATAACGGATTTACCGTTTAGCCCAACTTTCCGCATGATTTTATCCATCATGAAAGTTACCCTGGCCATGTAACCGGTATCTTCCAAAATCGAGATGAAAATGAAAAGGATAGCGATCTGGGGTATGAACACCAATACACCGCTTAAACCGGGCAATACACCGTTTGTGATCAATTGCGTTAACGGCCCAGGGGGTAAATGATCACTTAACAGGTTTGTCAGCGCAACAAAAAAATTGGAAATCAGGTCCATGGGGACTTTGGCCCAGGTAAAAATAGCCTGAAAGATCAGGAATAAGATCAGTATAAAAATTGCAAAACCTCCAAATTTATGCGTCAAAACTTTATCGATCCGATTACTGTAGTTTTCCTGGGAAGGTTTGCTGTCTCGTTGTACCGTATCATATAAAACATCATTGATAAATTCATACCTGGCAATAGTTTCCTTTGCCTGTGCTTTCGAAGGATTGATGTCGTATTCTTTTTCTAATTGTTTAAGTTTAGCTATTTCTTCATGCTTCAGATAGCTGATATAAGGGTATTGATAAACTAACTGTAATGCCAGGTAAGGATTGTTGACAATAAAATCCTGATTTATTCTCGCAATTAAACCGGGATATAAACTGTCCAGATCAATCGTATCTGCTTGTAACGGTATGGGGTTTGCTTCTGCAATAGCTTGTTTCAATTCACTAATTCCATTTCCTTTTCTTGCAGATATGGGAATAATCCTTACGCCGAGTTTTTTTGCAAGCGCATCAACGTTTATCTTTATACCATTACGATCAGCCATATCCATCATGTTCAAGGCAATGATCACCGGGATCTTTAAATCTGCTACCTGCGTATACAACAGGAGGTTGCGTTTTAAATTGGAAGCATCCGCAATGAATATCAGGAGATCAGGATGTCCGCTGTTTTGCGTATCTGCCAATACCTCTAATACGATGGCTTCATCTTTACTTTTTGGGTATAGGCTATAGGTACCCGGAAGATCGATAACCTGTGCGGTCCGGCCTTCAGGTAATTTTGCGAGTCCTGTTTTTTTTTCAACGGTAACCCCTGGAAAGTTTCCCACCTTTTGATTCATGCCTGTCAAAACATTAAATAAGGACGATTTACCGGTATTCGGGTTGCCGATCAAGGCAACTTTAAGATCAACTTTCACCTGTTTTTAGATTTATAAATTAATAACATAATCAGCCGCATGTGCTAGTGATTAACAATTTTGTAGTATTGCCAGGCTTTATAAATGATCACCACGATCATCAAACCACCGATAATGAACATGGCTATGATCCTGACAATCCGCATCCACAGCGGTTTTTTATAGCTTTTGTTTGAATAAACACCGGTTGGGGTTCGCCCAGCCTTTTTTCTTCTCTTTTTTGCCATTATCTTATACGTTATCTTCTTGGAAGGATTACACTTTATTAGATCAATTTTAATTTAATTGATGAAACGAGATGATTGTGTCAAATAATGAAAATAGCCTGAGTAATAACTTTCATGAAGACACAAAGTGTGATTACTGGTCAAACAACCGGCTTGCTAAGAAAGTATGCTTATCTGAGGCGGTTGCCAAATGGCTAAGACAATATTGGCTAAACCGGGATAATGGTAAGGTGCGTAATCCTTGTTCTCCATTTCAGTTGTTAAAACAACAACGTGGAACAGCGTTTTGATTACGATAAAACCCACACAGGAATTGCAGGAGAAAAAAGGTGAACAACCCTGACATTCCTTTTTTGTGGAATGTTTTTTTGAGAGTATATTTTTTCTTTTAGAGCGAAATTCGCATTCTCTGTCCGAACAGCAGGGCCGGACTGCAGCGAGCAGCACGAACATCGCAAATAGGAGACAGAGTGATTTCATAATGCAAATATAGAATAATTCTAAATAAGAAAATAAAGATTTAGATTGTATTATCACACCATATTTACTGGTAGGACTAAGCAGCATGAACTGTGTTTTTTTAAATGCGTGCGATATGTGCTAAATGCCAATTACTAAAACTCTGAATCTTTGATACGATGTGAGTCAATATTGCTGGTAAAACTTATTACGAGCTCTAATAAAATGCCCGCCCTACCAATGCAGTATTGTGCTAAAAGATGGAATGGTGCCTGGTAACAGGCTAATTACAGTTATTTCATAACCGTTGCATCGCTTTCATAAGTAATACTAAAGGCCCTGCAGGATAATGCAGGGCCTTTAGTATTACGAGGGATTGCTATATATCGTGCCTTTAAAAGCTATATCGCACACCAAATTGCATTTGCCATCTTGAAGCAAACAAATCAACAGAATATGGTAATCCCGGATCCTGGAATGTATATTTCGGATACGTTGTTGCAGCATTAGCAAATGAAGGTGTTCCGCCACTTGCTGGTGCTAAACCTACACTTGCTGTTGAGTTAAATGTATTGGCCGAGAAATAATACTGACCCCATTTTTTATTCAACAAGTTAGTTAAGTTGATGATATCGTAAGTGAAAGTGATAACTTGTTTACGTTTGCCATTACCTACTTTAAAATCTTGCGAGAATCGGAAATCTAAGTTCGTGTTCCATGGAGTAAAAGCTGTGTTACGCTCAGTAAACTGTCCACGACGGCTGCTTAAGTATTTGTCTTTATCTATAAAAGCATCAAAAGCCGCTGTTTGTGCCGCTGCTGTTGCACCGGTGAAGAAGTTTGCAGTTTCGCCTATTTTAGGAATATAAATTAAACTTGCTTGCTGACCTGTATTGCCAACTGGGGTTGGGTAAATACCCCAGGTATATGGGTTACCAGATTGCGCGCTCAGGAAGAAACTAAAGTTAGCAGTATAATTTTTAGCCGCGTCCCAGTCATGTTTAAAGTTAATGTTTGATACGATGCGATGGCGGATGTCAAAGTTTGAATTAGCTAAACCCGGGTTATTAGGATTTAATGCCTGGTTTAACTGCCAATTTGATTCCATTGAGTTACGTATACCATTGGTAACATCTTTTGAATGACCGTAGGTGTAAGCAACTGATCCGCTCAAACCAAACGGCCATGATTTAGCTACTTGTGCAGTTACGCTGTAACGATAACCCTGATTGGTATTAGACAATAAATAGGCGTTGGTGTATATAGGATTAACACGTCCTCCAGCGAATATTGGTTGTTGTTTCTGAGTATCATAGGGGTAATAAGTAACGTTATCAAATGTATTTACCTGTTGGAATTTCAGATCATGAATAACTTTGGTGTAAATACCTTCAACAGTAAATTTCCATTGATCGGCAGTGGTATAATCAAATGCTAAACTGCTGCGCCATACTTGAGGCATTTTAAAATTATTATCAATTAAATCTACTTGTGTTTGTCCGTTAGCATCTTTGATATTTGTACCCTGGTTAGCCACATAAGCACCGGCACCATTAGCAGGTGCGGCAACTATACCTGCACCAGAAATTGGCGCAGTACGGTTATCATAAGCGCCGTAAGTATTGCCATTATTATAAAACGCGTAACCAAACCAAGCAAACGGAACACGACCGGTAAAGAAACCACTACCACCACGGATGATGAAGCTTTGGTCGCCGTTAACATCATAGTTGAACGATATCCGAGGGTTTATCTCGATATTATTCAAATAGTTTTGTTTGATCTCAGACGGTTTGGTATAGGTAAAGGTTTTACCGTAGTTTGGATCTGTTGGAGCACCGGTAGTTTTACTGCTTAATGGTTGTTTGTTTGGCACACCTGCATAATCCAAACGTAAAGCAGCCGTTAATTTGAAATTATCGCTTAACTGTATCTCGTCCTGTCCATATAGGCTTAACAAGTTTACATTGAACTTAGCCGACGGGTTGGCCATTATATAATCGCGTGTGTTATTGGTGTAATTATAATTGGCACGTACCCTTGACGGTGTATTAGCCAGGAAATTAGCTACGCTGCTATAAGCAACACGCCCATTCCACGCGTTAACAAAGTTGTAGGTTATATTATAAAATTCGTTGTGTGTACCAAAAGTGAAAGTATTTTTTCCTTTTGTCCAGGTTAAGTTATCAGTAAACTCGGCAGTTTTTTGACGCATATCAAATATTGCTGCTTCCCTATCAGTACCCACAAATATAGTAGTACCCGGAGAAGCACCGGTGATCTCAATTTGAGGTAAAGCCGGATTTGAATTAGGATCGCGGTAATCATGCACGTTTGAATAACCTAATAACAAACTATTGCTTACATTACTTGAAAATCTTGATTTTAACTCAAGAACAGTTGAAGTTGAATTATTATGAGACGTAAAGTCAATGCCACCAAAACGGAAGTTTTGCTGATCGCGCTCCAAGTTTGTAGCGGTTGAACTAATGGTATTATTACGTATAGTTAATTGATTGTTATCATTAATATTCCAATCCAAACGATTAAAAAATTTATTCGAGTTTGAATAGATAGAAGTATTTGAATAAGTACCTGCATCAAAACCAGCCGCAGCAAATTTATTTGAAATAGCTTGTGCATCAGTTAAACTTAATATTTGAGTTGACCCTGATGCATCTGCACCACGAATAACCGGGTCCTGACGACGGGCAAATTCTGCATTGGAAAAAAAGAATAATTTATTTTTGATCAATGGGAAGCCTAATCGTGCTCCAAAATTATAATCATGGAAAGCACTTGGTATTTTTGAGCCGTCGCCACCAGAAGCAGGTGCCGCGTTATTAGGACCAACCATGAAAGCACCGCGACCAAAACCGTAGATAGATCCGGTAACGTCATTAGTGCCGCTACGTGTCACCGCGTTGATACTACCACCTAATACGTTACCAATTTTGATATCATAAGGTGCAACTAATACTTGTATATCCTGTATGGCATCTATTGATACCGGGCTTGTACGTGTACTGCTACCAACCTGGCCCGAAGCATTTGACTGGCCACCTAATGATGGACTAAAGCCAATAGCATCATTATTAATAGCACCATCAAGCGTTACGTTATTATACCGAAAATTGGTACCCTGAAAAGAGTTGTTGTTGCTTTGTGGCGTTAAACGCGTAAAATCCTGTAAACTGCGGCTTATAGACGGCAGATTTTTTAATTGGTTTTGATTAATGCGTGTACTAGCCCCGGTTTTAGTGGCACCATTTGATACAATCTTAACCTCCCTTAAAGAAGTAACATTATCAGATAAAGCAAAGTTGTAAACAGCACTCCCTAAACTTAAAGTTATATCGGTTCTTTCTTCCTTTTTATAACCTACAAAGTTTACAGAGATTGTATAAGGTCCCCCGGGGTTAAGATTTGATACAGTATATCGTCCATCCGCATTTGTTTGTGCACTATACTTTGTGCCGGTACTGGTATTAACTATCGTAACTGTTGTCCCGGGTAATGATACACCCTTTTGATCCACCACTTTACCACTTACTACAGAAGTTGTAATTTGTGCCCTGGCGGTATTGAAAATTAAAAATGATAATAGGATTAAGTAAAAATGTTTCATTTGTGCCTGTTTTAGTCAAATAAAAGTCTTGTTCAAATATTAATATTATGTTAACTTATGATTATCATTACTTGCAATATGTAACATCTGAAAACATTGGCTTCATTTAGCCAATAATTAGAAGAATATTCTTGAGAATTAAAATACACTTGCAGCGCAGCAAAAAATGCAGCAGTGGACCTTATGGCGATCAGGCTTAAGGAAGTCAACTCTTAAGGATTGCAATGGCATCCTTTTCCGAAAATACATCCTTACAAGCCTGACCGGAGGGACAGCCAGTTTACTTGAGATACAGCAAAATCTGCGCTATGGGACCAGATAAGTGGGGATGGATTTTAGCATGGCGATTAGCTGCACCCATTTTTTGACTTCCTCAAAGGCTCCAAATTTAGCTAGTTGATCCGGCTATTTTTGGAACCTAAGATAGGTAAGTCATTAGATCATTACGCTGCTATTTAAGCTTGATCGTATAAGGTGCGCCCCATTTTACAGCGGCACTTGCATTTGTTGGTTCGTTATTCCAGAAACACTCACGTATCGTCAAGGTCATAGTTTTTGGATCTAGGGTAGCGAAATCATAGCTTAATTTGGTTTCGTCGGCAGCTGAAACCAGTCCTTTTACAGGAGAATCGATACTTACAGCACTAACTGAAACGTCGTTATCCGGACCCGTCCAGGTATAGAAGCGGCTTTCATGGACGTGGCCATGTAACCAGGCTTTGATGTTAGTGTGTGCTTTGATAAACGTAGCCAGAGCACGCTGCTCAATAGTAGCGGTACCTGAAGCCACTTTACCATCTTTAAAAACCTCGTCTAACACATTATCAAATTTATCAGTACTGTTGATACTGTGCGTACCGTTGGGGTTAGTGAAGTGATTAGCTACCACCGCAGGCTGATCATGGCAAACCAATACCACCGGTGTAGTTGCGCTGATCTTTTGCAGATCCGCATTTAACCAAACGCGAACTGCGGAGTCTGGCCACATCTGCATAAAGCAAAAGTGAACACCTGCAATATCTTTCGAATAATTTACACGGTCTGTAGGATAAGCAAATGTTGTAGCCGTTCTAGGTGTTACCGGAGAATATGCCCTGGTGTAAAGGTTAGCCATCGAAGTAGCGTCAGTAAGCGGCGACATCGTCGCGTAGTAACCAATAGCGTTCGACACATCGTGGTTACCAGGTACCAATAAGATGCTGGTCTTGTTGCCGTTTTTGTCTTTGGTAGATAAACCTTGCAGATAATCAGTATCAAACTGTGCCCATGATGCTGATGCGAGCTGAACTTTTGCACTGGTCTCCATACGATTGGCGATATCACCCGTCTGGATCATGTGATCCAAATAGCCGATCTTTTGGCCGGCCTCAAAAGCACCGTCACTCGGTAAAGTTACGTTGGTCAGCATGTTCATATTGGCGATCATCGCCGCGTTGACTGTATGCGCATCCACCGTTGTAGCACCGCGAAACGCAGGGCGGGTAACACCATAATGCGCATCCGAGGTAAGGATGATATGCACCGGCGACAAATCCGGTTCTGTTTCCGGTGTGGTAGTATTTTTTTTGCAGGCAGCAAATGCAAGTGCTGCCGCTGCCATCAGCAAGGTGCTTTTTAGGTATTTCATTAGCTTTGGGTATATGTTTATTATTTTTTCTTATAGAATGATAAAGTGTTTTTATAGGCAGGTGACTTCTTCGTCTCCGAAATGGTGAAATATCCATCGCCAATGGCGGAAAAGCAAATACTTTCGCCTTGCGGCTCGTCGCGGCCATAAGGGGCATCTTGAGGCTGGCGAAGCATGGCGTTCACAACACTTTCATTAGCCTGACGTTTCCAGTACCAGATCTGCCCAGTATTACGGATCACAATCTCTGAACCATCAGCAGAAATGTCACCGGCGGTCAGCAGGTCAAACGGGAAATTCGCAAGTGGCGTTAAGGTTGTTGTGGAATTCGTCGACTGCGGATAGCGTGCTACATACAAAGTACTCTTAGACACCTGTTTTGTTGCGATGTAAAGGTCTTTGGTTAGCGGGTCAATCATTAAGGTTTCCGCATTCAATGCACCTCCCGGATAAACACATGGAATGATTTCGGGTGTTACATGTTTTACTGTTTGCGCGTTGGCTCCTGTAAGATCAGGCTCAACAAAACGATAGATAGAGACCGATCGGTAAGCCACGTCATTATCCCCTATCTCGGCTACATAAATATAATTCTTGGTCGCATCAGGGCCGGGGCCGCAAACGATATCTTCCCAGTCGCGGTTGTTCACACCGTCCAATATGATCCTGCCAAGGTCACGGCCCTTGGCATCGGTGATATATACCTCCGGACCATTGCCGCTATCTTCGTGCGTATACAGTAGCCCGGCATTAGTGCGCCCGGCCGCCAGGCCCGAAAGTTCACGATACGTTTGGTTCACCAGGTCGTTAGTTGTTGACGCGTCGGCAAACAAAGTGGCCTTGCTTAGCAAAGAAAGATCGTACGTAGCCGACGGGATGTTTACTACCGGCTGCGGGTTGGTCTTTACCGTATCTTTTGGCGGTGTAACAACTTCAACCTGACTATTTGCTTTTGTGCATCCCTGCGTTAGCATTAAACCAAGCACAGCAGACCATAGGATAGGATTTTTCATACAAAAATTGTTTTTAAACGACCGAGGACGGTTGCCCGTCCTCGGTTTAATTAATACGATTTATAGGATTAGTAAGCGTGCTGGTTACCGCTACCATCTGTAGGGAATGCCCCAAGATCCTTGTTAGGAGCCGTAACTGTAGCACCGTAGATACCCGAAGTAGTGATCACCTTGGTAGGAAAGCCATATTGAGTTAAACGCGGAGCAGACAGTTTGGCCGGCATAGCGTTCTTGCCTGCACCACCAGGATAAACACCTGCGTTGATAGCTGGAGAACCCGCTCTGAGGTGGAAGTTAGTACCTGCAGGGATCTCGGCAACACGGTAGTTACGGCCGGTGCTGTTAGCAGCAACACTGTAGTTAGTAAACAACGGATCGTATTTCAGCGAGTCTGCAGCCGGGTTGGTACCGGCGTTAGTACCGTTGACAGCTATGGTGCCGTTCACATAACCGTTGATGTCGTTCGACTTTTTCAGCGTGAACTGGTTTGGCTCGATAAATTGCATATACTGCTCAGCCCCGCCCATTGGGGTACCGCGGCCGATGCTGGTTAAGTTATTGTTATAAGAAGTGTTAAGGGTATCGCTCGGTTTACCTTTTTCAGACCCGAAAGTGATACGCAAACCTGCTTTTGAGTTAACAATAATGTTGTTGTAGATAAAACCACCAGCGTTAGTTTCGGTATTGATAGAGCCGTTACGGGTAGCTTTGGTTTGACGGAAGCCACACTGAACGACCGTATTATTATAGATGTTAACCAGGTTATACTTACCCACGTCACCAGAAGTTTTCAAACCATTAGTAGCGCTACCGAAACAAAGGTTGTAAGCCATATCACCGATACATCCGTCTTTCAGGTTAATACCTTCACCACCGGTACTGCCGTTTTTGATAAAGCTGTTACGCATGATAGCAACATTAACGTTCTGGCATTTACCGATACAGTCGTCCTTGCTGCCGTAGAACCAGGAATCTTCCAGGATCAAGCTGCCACGCGGACCTGTCTCCGGGTTAGCCATAAATACGGAAAAACGTGGATCACCGGCTTTTGCGCCATAGTCCGGAGCGTTAACACCCCAAGGGCCACCGGTGTACTCTACGTGAGACCAGCGTAAAACCAATAACTTAGCTGTAGGGCTGCACTGAAATCCACCCCAGTAGCCAGCGTAAGCCGGATCGGTGCTCACATTATCCGGGTAAGCAGGACCAGATTTAGGTGTACTTGCAGTTGGGAATACAGTGAACCAATTAGGTGCAGCTTTAGTACCATCGCTTACAAAAGTACCGTTAACGTAGATCGTAGGTGAAGTAGCGGCTGATTTACCATCTCCGTGGATCAATACCTTAACACCGGGTTGTACATATAGGGTATCGCCGGCGTTGATAGACACATCAGACATGATATGGTAGGTTTTACCGGCAAGCATGGTACCCTTAAGCGGCACAGCGTTACCGTTAGCATCTTTTTGAGGAAGGAGGGTATCAGCGATAGCCTTACCTACGAGAGTAAGTGGTTTAGAGATCTCCACCTCTTCTTTACTTGACTTTTTACAAGACGACGAGACAGCAAGCGAGGCCAAAGCCAACGCGCAAATTTTCAGGTAACTATTTTTCATTTTCGTTTTTTTTAAGTGTTAGTTCGTTTTTAGTTAAGTATATATCTCAGGCCGATCTGATAATTTTGTCCGTACAGGTTACGGCGCGACATTGTCGTAGCACTGCCCGGAGTTTGGTATGATACCGGGATGGTATTCACTACCGGTTTTTTAAAGTAAAACTCATCGGCAGTGTTCAGGAGGTTTTGCACTTTAGCGAATACAGCAAACTTCTTTGCGAACTTCTTTTCGGCCGAAAAATCAAACATGCTCAACGGTTTCTGCCACTCGTCAAAATCGTAGTAAGCCGAAACCAGTGATATGCGTGAACCGGTGTATTGCCAGGCTAATTGCAGGTCCAATCCTAATTTGGTGTCTTTATACAATAAGGACGCGTTAGCTACATGGGCGGATTGTCCTTGCAGTGGTCTGGTTTGATCGATAGTACCCGCTACTGCATTAACGGTTTGCTTTTTGGAAGTAGTGATGGCAGAGTTGGTATAAGTGTAGTTGGCGCGGATACCGAATTTGCGGATATATTTTTCGTACACCAACTCAAAGCCAAAGTTGGTGGCGTTGCCGAAGTTTTGCGGTGTGTAAACGGTCGAATTTTTATCCAGGAACCCATACTCGATCGCGTCGGTGATCTTCTTGTAGAAACCACCGATCAGGATCTGTTCATTAGATCCTGGGAATAGTTCATAACGAAGGTCCAGATTATCCGCGGTAGCATGTTTTAAGTAAGGGTTACCCTGCACGACAAAGTCGTCCTCTCGGCGGCCGTCGCCGCTGGGCAGTAATTCAAAAAAGCCCGGGCGATTGATAGAAGCGAAATATGATAAGCGCAGGTTGGTCTTATCATTAAGCAGGTATTTTAAGTGTAAGCTCGGCAACATATCCTCGTACGAGATACGTCCGGTTTTACCAGCAGACGTTACCGGCAGTTGGGTGATGTAATCTTGCCTGGTATTTTCCATCCTTACACCCAAAATAGTCTCTAACTTTTTCACTCTGAATTTCAGCATACCGTAGCCGGCAGCTATATTTTCGTTAGCGGTGTAAGTATTTGAATTCTCCGGTGATCCGTCTGCATTAAAAACCGACCAGTTGAAATGATAGATATCCGTCCAGGTCTGAAAAGTACCATCGTTATTAGGTACGGTACGCAGTTCATAGTTTTGGTAGCTGTTATCGCGGTCTTTGTCACGATACATACCGCCCACGGTAACTGTAAATGGGATATTTTTGATCTCGTTGCTATAAGCCAAATTTGCATAACCTGAGAGGTCGCGGTCATTTGTCTTTTCCCATATGCGGTGGTAATCAGTAGTTTTTAAAGGGTGCTGATAGGGTGTCGGACTGGTACCATCGGCAAAGTAACCGCCGTCGTTTTCGTACTCAGCCAGGTCAGGCGCGTTATTTTTAGCTTTTGAATAAGCCGCGGTCCAGTCAAATTTCAATCCCGGGATGATAGCATGCTCGCCTAATAAGGTAGCACTTGATATCGTTTGACGCTGGTAAGCCGAACGACCGTAATACCAAACCTGCCCCGTGCCTGCGCCGGTACGCGGGGCTACCTGCAAGCTGTCTGTGGTAAGACGGGTTTGTGCATCATCCAAGCGAGAAAAGAAACCATTCAGGCTTATCTTTTGCCCCGGGGCTATGCGGTAATCTAGCTTGCCATTCAGGCCGATACGGGTTAAATGTGCCGAGTAATCGCGCATGTTAGCGTGTTTGATCTGCAAGCCAAGGTCCTGATCTGTCTGATCCACCGGATCTGCCGGACTGAATATACTATTATAAGCCCTGTAGGTATTTTGATAAGAGCCACCGATCATAATACCCAGCTTGTTATCAAAAAAGCGGTTACCTATTGATAAACTTGCTAAAGTGTTCGGGGTAAATTTCTTGTCGGTGAAGTTCAGATTATCGCGAGTAAAATCACCCGGTTTAGCTAAGTAAGACGGACCATTAGCGATATAAGGTGAACTTTTACTGATAGCATCGACGGGAAAAGACTTGAACGGCCTGTTGAAAAGGTTTTGGCTATAACCCGTGGAAAGGCTACCGTTCACATATAACTTATCCGGCGCATTCTTCATTACCAGGTTAACAACGCCACCTACAGCGTCACCTTCCATGTTAGGGGTCAGGGATTTGCTTACCTCGATGCGTTCCACTAGCTCGGCCGGGAAGATATCTAGCGGCACATAGCGATTCTTCGGATCAGTGGTTGGGATCTTGATTCCATTCACTAAAGTGTAGCTGTAACGCTGGTTCATACCACGAATGATAGCGTAACGGCCATCGCCGCTGCTGCTGCGCTCCAATGAAACGCCCGAAACGCGCTGCAGCACGTTAGCCACAACGATATCCGGTGATAACTGGATCGTTTTTGCCGATACGATGTTCATCACATTGCCTGACATTTGCTCGGAACGCTTGGCGTTACTTTCTGACTCGGCATCTCTTTTACCGGCGATCAGCACCGCGTTAAGCGAGGCCGATAACTGTTGTAGATCAAAGTTTACGGTAGTGTTAGCATTTATCGTTACAGTCGTATCTTTAGTTTGATAGCCGATATAGGTACAGACAATGCGATAGCTGCCTGCGGGGATGTTCTTTACACTGTAAGATCCATCTAAAGCAGTGCTGCCGCCACGGGAGATCTTTTCCAAGTAAACAGAAGCGCCGATCAGCGACTCATGCGATGGTTGCCCGGTAACTCTTCCGCGAAGTATGAAATTGGCGGTCTGAGCCTTTAAGCCCGAGGTTAACAATGAAAAAGTGATAAGAAAAAGTAAAACTCTATGCATCAAACAATTTTGAGAAGTTTATACGGACAAAGCGTCCGTATTTGAATGACGCGAAATTAGATGATCGATGTTATCGTTATATTAACGACATCTTAAGTTTTATTAGTAAAAAATCGATTTGATATTAAATTTTCATACATTGGGCATCTTCAGAAGTTTTTTTAGGGGGATCTGCCGGTTTAAAAGACACAGGAACTCTCAGAAAAAATAATGTATACTTGACAGAGTAAATTGTCCGGATCACCGGCATGATCATCCTGGACCTGCTGATGGTATTGATGATCATGGAAGCGATCATGCAGTATGTTCAAGTGATTAGAAAGCATTAATTTAATAAATATAACATTCCTTATAAATTCGTTATTTTTAGTATACTTACCGCATTCAGGATTACCAAAAGCGCAACTCCAACATCGGCTGTCACTGCGTCCCACAAATTGGCCACGCCGCCTGCGCCAAGCACCAGGACGATGATCTTCACCACCATTGCAATAGTGATGTTCTGCCAGCCGACCAAACGACTGCTCATTTGGGAATGAAATTGCTCAAACAGCGTTGACAGGCTTGACAGGCTACCGGTCGGTTTATTACTCATCTAAAAATTTTACCATCTCATTTGCGCCATCATATAAAGCGAGCATCATCTTTACATAGTAGTTATCTGTACCGCCTTCGACAGGTATGGCTTTTATTTTTGCGACACGGTCTTTTAACAGGTTACGCAAAGAGTATCGGTTTGCAGCGTTTTGCTACGGCCCATAATGGATGTGTTGCCCTGAAGAATAGTCATTGAGTTGATAGCGTAAAAAATCAGCACCGCAATGGATTTTTTTTTATAATCAGTTCAAACACAGTCTGATTTGTTACCGGCTTCATTTTTCCTAGGTCGGCGTACCCAAAAGATTTTTGATATATGGGTTTATTATTTTCCGCGATCAAGACAGAGCCGTTTAAATCTCCTCTTTCTAATACAACCTTAAAAAAACTGTCAAGGTTCTGTTGAGTGTTAGTTTGTGCAGAAAGCTTAAAGCAAAACACCAATGACAATGCAAATAGCATTTTAAGTGATTTATGCCAAGTATTTACCATTTAGTTTGATTAATTGTAAAGCAATACAAAATAAGAAAATAATGTAACATATGATGTGAACTAAATAATCAATTTGACTCTTTGCTTGGGTCATACTACGTTCTTCCCACTCTTTCATGGTACAAATGATCAAAGCCAGTTAATGATTAAAACGCACTGAGGGGGCGGGGCGCTTTTAATGACTGTCGTATTACAGCGCTGGGTTCGGTTGCCTTGCACCACGTACTACGCCACGGGGTTACATTCGCCGTATACCTACTTACGCATAGCAAGACTGAAATTCGTACAACTCGTAAGAGATTTGCTTTTTTTCATTAACAAAATTTTACATTTTCATTTACCAGTACAGCAAAGATAGCCCAAGTTGGAATAAATAGGTATACAAGCGGACGGGAGTTTTCCTCTCAGCGGCCCCGCCCACCTTGACCTGTATTCACAATATGCAGAAAGATAGTTGATAGATGCAGCCTTTCATATCACCGAGAATTAAATAAGTGCCCATCACGCCAATGTATAGTGGCGGAAATATGAATGCTTTGATAGAAATTATTGTACAACTTTGGGTGCCGGGAAATGCTGATCAGCAGGAACGCTCCATGAAAGTTGGCAAGACTCTATCTAAGGTTGAGATCGTAAATAAATGCTGCCGCTTAACCACCGGGGCACGGTAAAGATCAAGTTTGGTAATTCAAAATTGATAAGCGCTAGGTGTGTCCTAATGAATGATCGTTGAGTAAAAATGCCTTCACGATTGACTTGCGCCCTGATGCTGTACAATGTAAGGTATAGGGTGTGGCGGCAGTTGCGGTATGAACAATAAAGGTGAAGAATGTGGCTAACCGGCGGCAGTATAAAACCTAATGTACAAGTAGTTAACAAGTCCGCACCTGCTGAAGCATATTGCATATCGGGTTGGGGGCTACTGCTAAATATGATAAAATGACATTGGCCGGGCCCAACCTTACAAAGAAAAGTGATTGAGTTGCTGTCGACTGAAAAGCCGCTGGTGGCCGACCTGCCCAAAATGATAGAGAATTTTATTGTTGCCATACAGGATGCATATCAACGACTTTCCAAATTGATTTTACTACACTAAACTGGTTGGGCGTTATGCATTAATGACCATTTTAGCAAAGTGTCGATTAAATAAATTGGGCCATTGCACATGAACAAAATGGATTCCAAATCCTTTGACTAATAGATTTACGATTTTTGCTAAATTTCAGTTATGCTTATTAAAAAAAGAATATCCGTTTTATATTTTATACGTCTCATCAAATGGGATCTGATTGCCATAGCTGCTTATGCTGCACTGGCAGGCACATTTGACCATTACTGGATTTTTAACCAAATCAACATACCGCTAGCTGTGTCTGCCTTTGTGGGAACGACCTTATCGTTATTACTGGGCTTCAGGACATCCCAATCCTATGAGCGATGGTGGGAAGCAAGAGTGGTATGGGGTGCCATTGTCAATGACAGCAGAACACTTATCAGGCAGCTACAGCAATTTTTGCCCAAAGGCCCGCAAACAACTCTAATCCTGTCTGAATTCATACAACGTCAGGTTATCTGGTGCTATGCTTTATCAGAATCGCTTCGCAGGGTCCCTTTCTCCGCCAAGGTAGAGGATTACTTCCGTGAACATCAGTTGGAAAGCGCCAACCGGCCCAACTTACTTCTTAATAAGCATTCAGAAAACCTGGGAGCGTTGAGTGAACAGTTCCAAATCGATGCCAATAAACAGGTTCAAATTGATGCGACTATTGTCCGGTTATGTGATTCTATGGGTAAATGTGAACGGATAAAAAACACCGTCTTTCCGAGGTCGTACAGTTTATTGATCCACTTCCTGATCTATGTATTGATGACCATGCTGCCTTTCGGTTTGGAAGACAAGACAAAAACGGTGGAAATCTTGCTTACTTTCATGGTGCCGGTGCTTTTTATAGCTATAGAACGCACCGCAATCATTATGCAGGACCCTTTTGAAAATGTTCCCACTGATACACCGATGACGACTTTAGCCAAAACGATAGAAGGCAATTTATTGGAAATGATTGGGGAACAACCCTCATCACAGGCAGCAACAGGTGGTGATTATTATGTAATGTAATTTTTTACCATTTCACTAAAAGTTCTTAACGAATACGAAACCCACACTTCCTCCCTTATAGACTGGGAGCAAAATAACATTTCTACCCTTCAACGTATCGCCCCGGAACAGATGGTCGCGCAGCAACGGATAGATCAGATAAGCGGCTTTTGTAGACAGAATACCAAAACCGGCTCCGGCAATAATATCGCTGAACCAATGTTTGTCATTATAAACTCTTAGAATCGCAGTAGCTGTAGCAAAAGTATAACCCGTTACGCCGTACCATGGCGAAACACCCGCATATTCCTGAGCCATGAACTCCGCTGATGTAAAAGCATTTCCGGCGTGGCCGGACGGGAATGACAAAGTATTAGACCCATCAGGACGTAAACGTTTCGTTGTTCCTTTTAAAAAGCTTGTCGCACCCAAAAATATGGACTCCGATAAAACAAGTAAAATTGTTCTATCGATAAAGCTGTTCTTGCTTTTTATTCCGGCGAGGTTAAGCGCATAAACACTGACTACCGGTGCAAATTGTAAATAATTATCTATCCTATTGGAGAAATTAGGATAATGGCTTTCCAGGTCATTATGAATGCTATAATCTAATTTACGGATAGGTTTCACAACAAATGATAGCGCTCCGTAAGATATAAATGCTGTCGGTGGGATCCACGCGGCGAATTTACTTCTTAGGTGTAGAACAGTATCTGGCAACAATAGAACACTCCTTGCGGAGTCGCTGGGTGAGAGGGGGGATATTTGAGCCTGAACGCAAATACGATATCCAAATAAATGCCAGAAAATAAATATTAATGGTAAGAAATACTTTTTCATAGATCAGGTTATAATTCCAAAGTAATTATTCTATAAATAAGCTGTTAATCGACGTCCTTTTTAACAATCGCGGAGCCAAGCGTTTTAATGTTTACCTGTTTTCTTCTCTCCAGAATCTGCCGTCCATAATCTGTATGAAACCGGTGTTTCCTTAATATTTCAAGATTCTGTGAATTCCAATCGCGATCTGTAAAGGTTTTATGCAAAACTAAAGACCATTCCTCCCGCAGACGGCGAGCATAATCGTTGTAATTCGTTTTTGAGAAATGGTAGAGATCGGCATCGCAAATGATCTGCTCCAAGAGGTTTGTCGGTTCTTGCGGAAAACGGGTTGATCTAATGCATTCCAATACTTTGTCAATGAAAGGTCGTTCGCAATTTTCATGGTTCAGAAAACCTTCGGCAATATCAATACTGGAATTTTCGTGCCCTTCGTATTCAAAACAATAACCGGTATCGTGAAACCAGGCCGCTACGGCTAAAATATCCAGATCTTCTTGAGGCAAAGAACTATTCAATCCAATACGGTTCACAGCGTAAGCAACATCCTCCGCGTGACCAATATTGTGAAAGTGCATGTCTGCCGGTAGATTTGTCGTTAGAAATTTCCTGACAAATATTTTTGATCTTTTCACTACTTCTAACATCCCCTTACCTTTGTTTTAAAAGCTCAATGAGTTTGTTTTGTTTTTTGATGCTGTCCCAGGCCAGTTGCTTTAACTGTTCACTTTGTCCCAATGATACAAAAGCCACACTGATCTGGTCCATATTTTCATAGAATTCTATTAGGACAGCTGCCAATAAATTGCCGGATGTTTTGTGTGGCTGGTGATCGAACCTGCTGAAATGCTGTAAAGCGGCATCAACTGTTAATTTGAAGCGCGCATCCACAATTGTTTCATTGGATTTAATCGCGAGAAAACCGACAAAGCGGCTGCTCATTTGGTTATGAAATTGCTGAAACAGCGCTGATTGATGTGAAAGATCCTTTGATGACTCATTCCTTATCTGGAATTTTACCATATCATTTGCACCATCGTACAAAGCCAGCATGAGCTTAACATAGTAATTGTCGGTACCACTTTCCACTGGGATCGCTTTGAACTTAGCTACGCGGGCACTAAGCAATTTGCTCAGGGAGGAATCGACTGCCTGAAAGTTATTGCTTTTTATGGGAATTGAATGTCCTTGAACACCCCGGGTTACGCCCAAGCTGCTGTAGATCAATAAAGCGAGGATGATGATTTTCATTATTTCATATATTAACAATTCTTATAATGTCTATAACGCATACATAAATAGCCAACAATGCCACTATGACAAACCCACTAAGCTGGATGTAAGCGGTTATCGTCTTGCTGAGCGGCTTTCCCCTGATCGCTTCGATGCCAATAAATAATGCATGTCCACCGTCCAGCACTGGTAGTGGCAACAAATTAAAAAAAGCTATTGCCGCAGAAAGTACGGCAACCAGCCGCCAGAAACGAGGCCAATCAAAGCTTCCGCCGAACAACATAGCTATACCTATTGGGCCGGTTACCGCGTCGGCAACTTTTACTCTGCCGCTCATGATATCGTTTAGTCCTTTGGCATTATCTGAAAACGCCGACCATGTACGTCCGGCACCATATGACAAGGTCTGCGGGACGCTGATCTCCATGGGCTTAATTTGAGGGTGGATGGCCTGCAATGAAAAGCCGATGTGCCCGTCTTTATCCTTGTGGGCTATTACCTGGCTTGTTTTTCCATCGTGGATAATGGTCAATTGAATTTGTTTTTTTTTGTTTTTTTGTAATCTTACCAGAAAATCCTCATAGAAATTCACCGGCTTTCCATCAAGTGCGGTCACTTGATCGGTTTTTTTAATCCCAGCAGTTTTGAGGTCACTGTTGGTATAAATAGAATCGAATTTAAAGATCGTGCCCAACCTGAAGAATTCGGTCGGTGCCTTATCCGCCAGCAGGCGCATGATCTCCGGAGAGATTTTGAGATGCATATGCACCTTTTCGTTGGCTTTAGTTCTAACTACCGTCAGTATGGTGTTACCCTTCAGGATACGCGTACTCAATAATTCGTCCTGGTAAAAAATAGAGTCGCCGTCAAGAGCCACTATTTTATCACCAGGCAATAATCCAGCCTTTAAACCGATCTCTCCGGGTAATATTTCATAATCGGCTTTCAGTTTGCGAATGTAGTTTTTGCCATATATTGCTGTTTGCACGGAAAAAATCAGTACCGCCAGCAACAAATTTAAAATAATTCCGCCGGACATAACGATCAGCCTTTGCCAGGCAGGTTTTGTACGGAATGACCCAATGTCACCTTTGGACACTTTGTTTTCAGGTTCATCGTCTACCTCATGCAAACCAGCCATTTGTATGTATCCGCCTAAGGGTAACCATCCCATGCCGAATTCGGTGCCATTCCTTTTGAATTTAAACAAGCTCAGTCCCCCGGCATCAAAGAATAAATAAAATTTTTCAATGCGAATGCCGAATGCCCTGGCGGCTATAAAGTGACCCAGTTCATGGACTGTTACCAGTATAGAAATGCCCAGTATGAACTGCGCGATCATAATCAATATATCCATATTTATTCGTATAATCTGTCGACCGCGCTACAAAGGATATGGCCGAGCAAAATATGCATTTCCTGTATGCGGGCTGTCGTCCGGCAATTGACATTTAACAAAACGTCGGACAATCCAGCCATTTTCCCGCCTCCATTTCCGGAAAATCCCAGGGTGTGGCAGTGGATATTTTTTGCCATTTCCAGGCCTCGCAGGACATTTTCACTGTTCCCGCTGGTAGATATGCCGATGACAAGGTCTCCCGGCTGAGATAACGCTTCTACCTGACGTGCAAATACCCTTGAAAAGCCATAGTCGTTACTGATCGCTGTAAGTGCTGAAGTGTCCGTTGTCAAGGCAATTGCGGGTAGGCCCCTTCGCTCTTTTACATAGCGCCCCGTAAACTCCGCCGCAATATGCTGGGCATCGCTAGCTGATCCGCCATTACCGAATATCAGGATCTTTTTACCGCCGGAGATTGTAGCGGTAACCAACCTTGCTGCCGCGGTAATTGCGTTCATTAATGCGGGTTCATACAGTTTAGCGACAGTCTCCTGGTGCTCGCGGATCTCTGCAACGATCAACTTCTCGTTTTCCATCATATCATTCCTCATCATTTTTTTCAGCGCCGTGTTTGGCCTGCATTTTTTTCTTCCAGTTTGTATACCACGATTGATGGTGCAATGCCAACAGGGCATAAAGCGCGCCTGCTGCTACGAAAGCTATGATCAGCATATTTAATCCAACTGCCACACCTATCCCGGCCGTGCACCAGATAGTTGCCGCTGTTGTTAATCCGCTGGAGCTATTGGTGACATCATTTTTGTAAATAATGCCAGCGCCTAAAAATCCGATTCCAACGAGAATATTGGCGATGATCCGGGACGCTGCCGCGAGGTCACCCATATGCTCGCCAATAGCTGTGAATAAAGCCGCACCCAAACAGACGGCGGCATAGGTCCTGATGCCTGCACTCCGGCCATGTTTTTCCCTGTCCAGGCCAATAACGCCGCCGAGTGCTACTGCCAGGAGCAGCTTTAAAACGATTGTCCACTCGCTTTCATTATTCATCATCATTAAAATTCATTACGGTTAACATTAATATTATGGGCAATACTTTGCACTGATTTGATCAATATCGTATCATAAAAACCGGAACATTTGCCGCAGAGAATATGAATAAATAGTTCGCTTTCGAGTAGAAGCTCCGGTAGGTAAGGGATTCGCTGCGTTCCCAAAAACGAATGCAGATCCTGTTCTGAACCGGACTTAAGCGCAAATATCGTGATAGAAGACGATGTATCCCCAAAAGTATCTTCTGGAAAACTTTGCAGCGTCAGCAGGTCTTTAAGTGGAAAATATACACTTTGCTCCTTAACGACATTGCCGTTACTCAATCTATGGGACAGACTAAATCCAAGATCTGTACCTAATCCCTGAAAATCGTCCGACTGCAAATTGTAATGCCAGTCTGTGGTATATATGACCGGCAATACCTCCGTCAAGAACGGAGAATACCGAATCAGCACGTAACAATTAAGTCCTGACATTAATTTCTTAGCCAGCGACAGGTAATAGTGCAGGTGTTTGTAATACTGTGTCGTCCGATGATCAGTTGCTGTCTGTTTAACGAATAAATAATTGTTCAGCCCTTCACCGGAGGTTTGATTAAACGTAATATTCATTTCTCAGCCCTCCATATTTAAGTACCATTCCTGTGCCAGCTTTATAGCTTCCGGCACAATTGACAACTCAGATACCGTACGCTCTTCTTTCAGTTTGTTAGCGATCTCGATCGCCTTTTCCCGGACCTGTGGTTCCAGGTCATTCATTTCAAAGGGATAGTGCTCATTATTCCAAACCATAGCTGTTATTTTAAGTGATACCATTCATTCTATTTTTGCATTAAACCGGCAACCACATTAATACTTAATGCAACAATGACGGTATTGAAAGTAAAGGATAGTAAGCCGTGCATCAGGGCAAGGCGCCTGATCCTTTTAGAGGTAATCTGCACATCTGAAACCTGGAACGTCATGCCGATCACGAAAGAAAAATAGCTAAAATCCAGATAATCCGGCTTGTTTTCCTCTGGAAATTGCAAGCCGCCGGGTTTAGGATTTTTCCCGTCGGCATCTTTATCAATATCACAGTAATAAAAATGCGCATAGCGGAAAGTAAAAATGGTGTGTACCAGTACCCAGGAACTGACGACGCAAGCCAACGAAAGGAGGACATGAAGGGTGAGTTGTTGGGTATTATTACCTGTTCCTGTAGTCCGTAATAGCAGCAATATCGCGAGAAGACTGGCTAACGAAGCAAATACCGCAAACACAAAAACGATGGTTCGGCTGGAATCCTGTGCATGTGCTTCTTGATGTACTTCCGCAGGATGAATGTTAAATATCGTCAAACCCGATAAGGTTAAGGAAGTGGCGGCATAGGTTAGCCAGGTCACCATGAAATGTACCGATCCGGAGAAACGGCCAAGTGTAGCAAAAAAGCAAACTGCCGCCAAGCCCAGGGAAACATAGAGCTTGTGATGCGCGTCCAGGCGGTTGATATTAAATTTTTTTTCGGTTTTCATGCTATATATTGAAATTCCTTAAGGTTAAATAACCATGCCCAGAATAATAAAAATCAAAAAACCGCCGAAAAAAGCAGCGGTATAAAATGGAGAATCTTTTTCCTCGTGTGCCTCAACCAGCAGTTCTTCGGTGACCAGGAATAAAAGTGCAGCCGAACCAAAGGACAGGATCAGTTCCAATACTTTGTCTCCGGCCCCATGCAATAGCATCAAGCCGATCAAAGCACCGATGATAAACAGTCCGCTTAATCCTAATAAAATAAAAATGACCGTTTTCTTCGATAAAGAAGAACCCAGCAATGTGGTTACTGTAGCCATACCGAGAGAAAAACATTCCAGCGCAAGCGCCAGTGCCAATAAGACACCTTCTTTCGCTCCTGCCGCAAAGCCGATACCCAATAGGATGCCATCCAGTAGGAGGTCAATCCCGATGGCGGTCATAATTCCCCAGGGAAGTGCTTTGCTTTCTTGTGCATTGCTCTCCTTCTTCGCCAGCTTCTCTGTAAAATGTTTGATTAAAAGCATCGCCGTTATACCCATGGTAAATCCGAAGACGATAGACTTTGGATCGTGTATTTTGATCATATCCGGCAAAAGTTCAACGGCCACAACAGAAAACACGACGCCCGCAGCAAAGTGCAGGATTACACTTTTTAAGGCGGCAGCAGGCGGCCGAATAAGGGCGATAATTCCCCCGACAGTTAGCATAACTACCGGGATCAGGGCAAAAAGTATTTCTTTTCCAGCATTCATAACTATTCGTATAGTTTTATAAAAAGGCGTTTAAATATTGCATTGCACCCCACAGCGATAAACGTTCCTACAACCATGCTTAATAATAAAGTACCTGGATAATAAAGACCTTGATAAACCTGCCCGTAAATAACGAGCAGCGTCCACACCATTAAGGCGACTTTTAGAAGGTTATATCGTTTCCCTAAATAAAGAATGCAGAACACAGCCAGGCCAAATGCGACCGCAGCACTGGTTGATATCGAAAAACATTTGCCGGTAGCCGCGGCTCTGACATAATCGTGTTCAGCTACACGGCACCATGCCAAAGGGGAATAAGCTGCCAACCCGTTAAACCCTGAAATTAATAATACCAGTGCGAGCAGACAGGCCGTTAAAGCTGAACATATCCTAAGAAATTTTACCCGCTCTAATCCAGCCAGCACCAGGAGGACTGTACAATAAAATGGTATCCAGAAATAAATACTGCCCAAATGCGGGGCAAGTTTATCCATTAGTTTGAACCGGCTGTGACTAATGCTCATTCCGATTTGCGTATCAAGGCCTGCTATGCTTGCCATTAAATTGTTGTTTGATAGCAAGAAAAGGGTGAAAATACCCATGAAGACCAAGGCTACTACCAAGATAGGGAACATTATATCCAGTGGTTCCATGTTTTTCATTTGGAAAAGAATTGCAGGTAGAGCAGGAACACCGAACCGGCTGTCATAACCAGCAAACAGAGACCGCCTAGGATATTCGATAACCATTTATTGGTATAATCACCCATAATCTTTTTATTATTGGCGATATGTAATACTATCGCAATGATAACTGGACAGGTTATTCCATACAGGATAGCGGTATATAGTAGTGCATCAACTGGGTTGATCCCGAAATAATTGATGCTTAGTCCAAGTAATACTGAAACAATTAAAATAATGTAAAAGGCTTTCGCCTTGCGAAATTTCTTATCCAGGTTACCTTTCAGGCCGAAGGTTTCCGTTACGATATAGGACAAGGAGCCGCTTAATACCGGGATGGCTAAGAATCCCGTTCCAATAATCCCCAAGGCAAACAGCAAGTAGGAGAATTTTCCGGCAACAGGTTCCAGGGCTTTAGCCGCCTGCTCTACCGTATCAATATTCCTGATCCCGTGACTATACAAAGCGGTACCGGTCGCAAGTATGGTAAAAAACATGATCAGGTTGGAAAGGAACATACCCAAATTGACATCAAGGCTCATTTTTTGGATCAGAAGTTCCAGCAGCCGGCTTTCGCGTTTTTTGCCGTTGTCGGGAAAGCTCTCGCTAACAGACAACAATCTTTTATTAATCATGATCTGCCTTTTAACAGCTTTTACATCTTCAGCTTCCATAGCGGTCTGCCAGAAAAACAGGTAGGGGGAGATGGTAGTACCTAATATCGCCACCAACACGCCTATGAAATCCTTATCCCATTTGATCGTCGGCATGAGTGTTTGCTTTAAGACTATACCCCAGTCAGGTTTAGTAAAGAACGGCACAGCGATATATAACAACAAGGTGAGGCATAAATACTTCAGCACTGCTGCTAACTTTTGATAAGGCAGGTACACAATAAAAAATAACAGGAGGCCTGTAAAGAGTATACTGAAAAAAATGGCCGGAACCGATGGAAACAGCAAATTAGCAACCGCGCCCATCGCAGCGATGTCCGCCCCGATATTCAGGATTATAGCAGGAACGCTGAAGAGCACCATCAGGTACAGTACCGGTTTACCATAGTGCTTTTTCAGCGTGGTGGTCAGCCCCGCGGAAGTGATCAGGCCGATTCTGGCGCACATTTCCTGGATGGCTGCCATCAAGGGGAAAGTAATCAGCACCGTCCATAATGTAGCGATACCGTATTTTGCACCTGCCTGTGAATAAGTCGCGATACCCGACGGGTCGTCGTCACTTGCACCTGTTACAATCCCCGGCCCTAACGCGCCGAAGAATTTTTTTACTTTTTTAAGCATCTTTTCGACTTTTTGCCTTTGCTGTGTTCTTCTGGTCATTATTATATGCCAACAGGCGAAGTGCATTGAACACCACAAGTAAGGTTGACCCTTCGTGAGCGATCACCGCCGGCCCGATCGAGGCGATGCCTAAAATGGTAAGCGGTATCAATGCAGCTACTACGCCCAGGCTGATCCAAAGATTCTGTTTAATAATGCCCTTTGCTTTCCGGCTCAACCCGATAGCGAATGGCAGGCTTTCCAGTTTATCTCCCATCAGGGCAATATCTGCTGTTTCCAGGGCAACATCAGAACCTGCCGCACCCATCGCGATCCCAACCGTGCTTTTGGCCATAGCTGGTGCATCATTCACTCCGTCGCCGACCATGGCAACCATTTTTTCCGACCTATCCAATTTTTGTACGGCCTTTACCTTGTCTTCCGGCATCAGATCACCCCAGGCTTCCGTAATTCCGATCTGTTTGGCAACCGAATCCGCGACCTGCTGGTTATCACCGGTCAGCATGATCATTTTTTTGATACCTAAACCGCTTAATTCGGCAAGGACATGCTTTGCCTCTTTGCGCGGCACATCCATTAGTGCCAGCAGGCCGATAAAATCTTTATCCCTTTTGACCAGCATTGTCGTGTTTCCCTGCTTTTCGAGGTCCTCTACCTGTTTAAGTAGCCCATCGGGTATGCTTTTTTCAAATAAAGCTTTATTACCAATGAGCACCTTTTTGCCGCCAACTTCGGCCTGGACCCCACGCCCGGTGATTCCTTTGACATTGTGCGCTTCCGGAATCTTGGCATTCTTTAACTTTTCCATCGCGCCTTTGACGATAGCTTCCGCCAGCGGGTGGTCGCTCAGTTTTTCGACGGCCACTGCGAGGGTCAGTAATTCTTCTTCGGTGATCTTGTCAAAAGGAATGGCGTTAGTCAGTTGTGGCTTTCCTTCGGTTAATGTTCCTGTTTTGTCGAATGCGATCGCATTCAGAGAACCAAGATCCTCTAAAGGCCTACCGCCCTTAATGAGCACTCCGCCGCGGGCGGCTCTGGCTACACCAGCAAGTACGGCGCTCGGCGTAGAGATGGCCAGGGCACATGGACTGGCCGCTACCAGGACCGACATGGCGCGGTAAAAGCTTTTACTGAAAGGTTCGTCAATTACCAGGTAAGCGAAGCAAAGCGCTGTAACCAGGATAAGTACCGCCGGCACGAAGAACTTTTCGAACTTATCAGTGAACAACTGTGTCGGTGATTTTTGCTTTTCCGCCTCATTCACCATTTTGACAAGCCGTGATATGGTAGAGTCCTTAGCCTCTTTGATCACCTTTACTTCTAATGCAGCAGCGCCGTTGATGGTTCCGGCAAAGACCCTGTATTGCGGTTTGATGCTGGCCTCCTTGCTATAATCTTTAGCGGCATCAGGCACAGGGGATTTATCAACGGGTACACTTTCGCCCGTGATCGGTGCCTGGTTCACACTGCTTTCACCTTTAACGACTACGCCATCTGCCGGTATTTTGCTGTTAGGTTTAATGATAATGATATCGCCCAGGACTAATTCCTCGATACGGATCTCTTCCTGTTTGCCATTACGAGAAACCAAAGCTGTCGGTGGCGCGAGACTTGTAAGCGCCGCAATAGATTTACGTGCTTTGGCCATTGCGTAATGTTCCAGGGAATGCCCCAGGCTGAACAGGAACAACAATAACGCGCCTTCCGCCCAGGAACCTAAGATAGCAGCGCCGATCGCTGCCACAAGCATCAGAAAATCGATCTCGAAACCACCCTTAAGAATAGTCTGCACCGCTTCTCTGGCCGTAAAGAATCCCCCAAAGAAATAGGCTATGATATAGAGGGACAGGCTTACCCAGGAAGGCAGGCCGGGGACGAATGTAAGACCCCAGCCCGCCCCAAGTGCTGCACCGCAGATAGCCGCGAAGATCATTTCAGTATTTTTTCCGAAAATTCCGCCATGCTCATGGCCTTCTTCTTCATCGTGGTCATCTCCCTCTTTGTGGTTATGCCCGTCTTTGGGCGCATTTTTCGCTTCAGATTTGCCTTTTTTTATGCCGTCTGAAGATGAACCTGCTGTTTTCTTTACTGGTTCTCCCTTTACTGCCGATGTCATATTTTTGTTGTTTTTCATAGCGTTTGGTATTAAATATTTAAACAGGCCCATCATAAACGGTCTACTCTTCTTCGCTGTTTTTCATTTTGGATAGCAGATCATAAGCGCCTTTCAATACGATCCTTCCTTTCAAAGACTGGTCTTTAGATAATTGCACCTCAGTAAATCCACCATCGGATATGCCAGTTGTCACTTCAACCATTTCAAAATGAAATGATTCCCCGGCTGCTTCTTTTATACTTTCCGGTTCATCTTTTTCATGCTGGTGGGCATTGCTTTGTTTTACCTCCGTGTGTACAAAAACATATTTTTTACCCTGAAAATCGACGATAGCCGTTTCCGGCACCGCGGTGACTTGGCTCGTCCCGGTTTCGATATAGGCTTTCAAATAGGTTCCAGGAATAAATTTGATGCTGCCCTTGGCAATAGCGTGCACCGTAACCGTTTTATCCGTATTGATCTCGCGGCCCACAAGCTGAACAACCGCTATGCGGTCTGTCGAATCGTTAGAGAGGTTAAAGCGAACCTTTTGTCCCGGTTTAACTTTTTCTGCATCTTTTTCGAAAACATTAAGTTCAACATGCAGGTTGGAACTGTTTACGATCTCGAACATAACATCATTGGGATTAACAAACTTGCCGCTATTCACATTAACCTTCGTTACATAGCCGCTGATCGGCGCGTAGATATTGATGGAACTTCGGATGTTCCCTGCCGTCAAGCTCTCCGGGCTGATATTGATCAGCCGGAGGCGCTGCTTCAGCGCATTTTCCCTTGCCAGCATCGTCTGGTACTGCGCTTTGGATTGTTGCAAAACCTTTTGAGAATTGACATTTTGCTGAGACAGTTCCTGCTGCCTTTTGTATTCTGTATCACTTAGCTCCAATTGACTTTTGCTCTCCAGGTAGTCTTGTTGCAATTGTACGTAGTCCTGGTTTTGCAGGACGGCAATCACTTCGCCTTTGCTCACACTACTACCCTGCAATAATGGCGTGGATTTGACGATCCCACCCATCTGTGTGGTGATGCTGACCAGGTTCTGTGGCGGAACGTCGATAAAGCCATTAACTTTCAGTAGTCCGGCAAGGTTTTTAGGTTCTGCTGAACCTAAACTAATACCTATCGCCTTGTATTGGGCTGCGGTCACTTCTACGGTATTTTTATCTTCCGTATGGGCCGTATCCGGCTTGGCCTCGGCAGTAGAATTTTCCGCCGGCTTGCTGCCGCAAGAACTGATGAATAATGGGAGGGCTATAGTAACAGCCAGTTTTCCTATGGATTGAATGGTAAATTTCATATGCTTAATTATAAACCGATAAGGTATTGGAGCGTGTAAACAGATTGATTGTATTGATTAATAGCTTGCAGGTAATTGAACCTGATCTCAGAATAAGTACGGAGCGCCTGGGCGAATTCGATATAGCCGATATCTCCGCTCTGAAACGCGATCTGACCTTGTTTCAGGATAAGGTTGGTATTTGGCAGCGCGCTCTGTTCATAATATTCGATGCTTCGCGCGTTCTTCAATACATCCTGATAGGCTTGCTGATACTGGCTTTGCAGATTGACCTGGTAAAGGTTAAACTGGGATTCGGAAACCTGTTTGTCAATCTTCGCTGCCTTTATCCGTGCCGCGTAAGGTTTGAAAAATAAGGGTACTGAAATACCAGCCTGTATTCCTTGGAAACGGTTCGAGCCTGAAAAGCTGCGGTCTTGCCCATTAATATTCTGTATACCGATCAGGGACTGGTTGAAATAACCTACCGTAAAATCAGGCCCGGAGCGTGATTTTTCCAAACGGATATTTTTATCAGCGATCACGATCTGCTGTTTTTGGTAGGCCAGCAGCGGGTTTCTCACAATACTGCTGTCCGAAAAAGGAACGGCCTCTGTTGTTTTAACAAATTGTCCCGGGATCACGGTCACACTATCTGCGGTGTTAAGCAAACGTTTGAGCTCCGATTTTGCCGCTAAAATATCAGACTGGTTTTTCATCATCTGATTTTTAACCTCATTGTATTGTGTTTCCGCAGTGGTCTTTTCAAGCAGGTTTGTTTCGCCGGTCTTATAACGAAGCCCGGCTGCCTTTAGAAAGGCACTGTAAATGGAATCCTGAGTGAAGTACAGCTTTTGCAGGGCGACAAAATAGGTGAGCTGTGTATAGGCCTGTCTGACCTCATACGTAAGCTGATTTTTTGTAACGTTCAGGCCGATCTCCGCTGCGCCGATCCGGGCATTGTAAACCTCGCGCTGATTTTTGTACAAGCCCGGGAAGGGAATATTCTGCTGAATACTGATATTATTATCCCTTTTTATGCTATTAATCTGGCCATATTGGATACTGAAATCAGTTTTGCCCAGTTCTGTAGCACTACCTCTCAGGGCTTGCTGTTGGGTAATCTGGAGGCGTGATGATTGCACATTTTGATTGTTCGCAACGGCTGTACTGATCGCCTGCTGGATACTCAATGGCTGAGTTGGAACAGTCTGGGCTTTAGCAGGTAACCCGAATAAAACCAGCAGGGCGATAACGGCAACCGGCACAGCCTTAACCTTTTTGGTCTCCCGCCATTTTTCGAAATAGGTATATAACACAGGTAAAACAATTAAAGTTAGAATAGTAGAAGTGATGAGTCCGCCTATTACAACAGTAGCCAGTGGTTTCTGTACTTCGGCACCCGCCGCAGTCGAGATGGCCATCGGCAGAAACCCGAGCGAAGCCACGGTTGCAGTCATTAATACAGGCCTGAGGCGTACTTCAGTGCCCTCCAGGACGATCGCTTTCAGATCTTTTTTGCCTGATTTTTTCAAACGGTTAAATTCGGTGATCAGAACGATACCATTCAGCACCGCTACACCGAATAATGCGATAAAACCGACGCCAGCGGAAATACTGAACGGCATTCCCCTTATAAGCAGGGCGAAGACACCACCGATGGCAGCCATAGGTATGGCAGAGAAAATAAGTATAGACTGGTTAAATGAACCAAAAGAAAAATAAAGCAGTAAAATAATGAGCAATAAAGCCACCGGTACCGCTACCGAAAGACGTTTGGTTGCTTCTTTCAGGTTCTCGAACTGTCCGCCGTAAGTAATATAGTACCCTGCAGGCAGTTTGATCTTCTGGTCTATCTTCTGTTGAATCTCGGTAACCACACTTTGAATATCCCGGCCACGTACGTTAAGCCCGACGATAATGCGCCGTTTGGTATCTTCGCGCTGGATCTGGTTAGGTCCGATCTGGAAAGACACATCTGCCAATTGTTCCATCGGAACCTGGTTACCGTTTGGTGCGGTCACGTAGAGATTTTTGACGTCATTGATGCCCTGGCGATTGGCCAGGGAAAGGCGGACCACCATATCATAACGTTTCTCACCCTCATAGACCAAACCCGCCGATTGACCGGCAAACGCGGTATTAAGCGCCTGGTTGACCGTACCAATGCTTAAGCCGTACTGAGCTACCTTGTCGCGGTTGATCTTGACCACAATTTGCGGCAAGCCGGTAGCCTGTTCCAGGTAAACATCTTTCGCTCCCTGTACTGAACTAACGATCTTGCCGATTTTTTTAGAAAGATCAGTAAGTCCGTCGAGATCATCTCCGAATATTTTGATTCCGATATCCTGCCGCACACCCGAGATGAGTTCATTAGAGCGTAGCTGGATAGGTTGTGAAAAACCAAATGTCACACCCGGAACTTCCTCTAATGCTTCTGCCATAAGATTAGCCAGTTCTTCGCGGCTGTGCGTCGTGGTCCATTCCTTTTTGTCCTTCAGGATGACCGTGAGATCGCAGGCATCCATAGGCATCGGATCGGTCGGAATCTCCGCTGCGCCGATTTTACCGATAACCTCTTTAACTTCGGGAAACTTCTTCACGAGGATTTGAGAGGCCTGATTAACTTTATCGATGGTTTGCGAAAGGGAACTGCCGGTGAGCAGGCGGGTTTCCACCGCAAAGTCACCTTCTTCCAGTGTCGGGATAAATTCACCTCCCATACGGGTAAAGACGAATATGCTGACAACAAGCAAAGCAACTGAACTACCTACGACGATCAGCCGTTTATTCAGTGCGCCTTTGATCAGCGGCAAATAACGGCGGTGGATCGCATCCATCATCCGGTCAGAAAAATTCTTTTTATGACTTTGGTTCTTACTTAAGGCCAGTGAAGAAACCATAGGTACATAAGTTAGCGACAGTAAGAATGCTCCAAGTATAGCAAAAGATACCGTTTGTGCCATAGGGCCGAACATTTTGCCTTCGATTCCGACAAGGGCCAGGATAGGGAGATAAACGATCAGGATAATGATCTGACCAAACGCAGCAGCACTCATCATTCTTCCGGCAGACTGCTCGACCTGCTCGTTCATCTCCTTTTGCGTAAAGGGGCGTCCTGGATTATTGACCGCCAGCACATGCATCGTCGCTTCCACGATAATAACGGCACCATCGACTATAAGGCCGAAATCGATCGCGCCAAGACTCATAAGATTACCTGAAACGCCGAAAACGTTCATCAGGCAAATAGCAAAAAGCATCGCCAGCGGAATAACGGAGGCAACGACCAGACCAGCCCTGATGTTCCCGAGGAATAATACCAGTACGAAAATTACAATAAGTGCGCCTTCGATCAGGTTTTTAGCGACGGTGCCTATAGCCCTGTCGACTAACGCGCTGCGGTCAAGGAACGGCTCTACGGTCACCCCCTCCGGTAGTGTTTTGTTAATACGTGTGATCTTTTCTTTTACCAGCTTAACGACATTGTTAGCATTGGCGCCCTTGAGCATCATTACAATGCCGCCGACAGCTTCGCCTTCGCTATTCGTCGTCGAACGGGTTAAAGCACCATAGCGTATGGAATTGCTGATCCCTACGTTTGCGATATCCCTAATGAGTACGGGTAAACCATTTGCGTTGTTCTTCACTACGATCTTGTTGATATCATCAACGGTACCGACCAGACCTTCACTGCGAATAAAATAGGCATTCGGCTTTTTATCGATGTAGGCTCCGCCGGTATTTTGGTTGTTTTGTTCCAGCGCATTAAATACATCGCTGATACTTAAATTTAAACTGCGCAGCTTGTCCGGGTCAAGGGCGATCTCATATTGCTTAAGTAAACCTCCAAAACTGTTGACTTCGGCGATCCCTGGGGTGCCAAGCAGTTGCCTGCGAACGATCCAGTCCTGGATACTCCGTAATTCACGGGCGTCATACTTCTTTTCAAAACCGGGTTTAGCGTGAATTACGTATTGGTAGATCTCACCGAGACCTGTTGATATGGGCGAGATTTCGGGGTTACCAAGACCAGCCGGAATATTATTTTTTGCTTCGGACAGCTTTTCGTTAACCTGCTGCCGTGCCCAATAAATGTCGACCTTATCGTGAAAAACGATAGTAACCACCGAAAGGCCGAAACGGGATAGTGAACGTACTTGCTCTATCTCGGGAATGGTAGCCATCGTTTGCTCTACCGGGTAGGAGATAAGTCTTTCCACTTCCTGCGTGGCAAGGGACGGGCTGAGCGTGATTACCTGTACCTGATTGTTAGTAATATCGGGAACGGCGTCTATAGGCAATTTATTCAAAGAATAAATTCCCCAAGCGATCAGGGCGAGCGTAAATAGCCCAATGACCAGCTTATTATTGATGGAAAAATTGATTATTTTATTTAACATGTGAATTTAGTGCTTAGTTACCATATGGTAATATTTCATGGCAATGCCAATCATCGCCAGAACCATTACGATCACAATAATGACCAGTGAAATAATTCTGATAACGCGCATCCATTTTGGTTTAGGCTGGATTTTTTTTCCATAGTAAACCACACGGTGCTTGTTTGGCAGTGCTCTCTTTTTTCGAGCCATACCTGATGAATAAATTATTAAATAGAAATTTTCACGCGTTTAGCATGAGAGAGAAGAGAAGTCTTAGGAAAATAATTTGGGCGGTTGCCAAATAACTATGCTCCTGTTTTTGATCTTTGATGTAGGCAGTTCCGGATAGAACTTTAACACCTCTACGGGTATTGAAAATAATAGGGGTCTTATAACAGTTAGCGTTGGCGTATTACAACATGAACACTGACAAAACGGGGAACAGTGATCCTGAACCGGGTTAGCCCCCCGGTGGCCTTGATCGACGACTACTTTTGTGAGCGTTTTAGACGCGGCATTACTGTCTTTGCAGGGCATAAGCCCCAGCACAAGTATAACAGCACACATAAACAAACTCCAAAATTTCATTGTCGGCAAAATTACGCAACTAAATCTATAAATACAAATTCCACTTTTATAGCAAAATTCATGTTAAGCATCATCAGATCCATCCGATTGCTGATGTAAATATATAACAATTTGATTAGTTGTAACAGCTTTGCATATTATAACTAAGTCAAAACAATCAATCAAGTTGCAAACCTAAAACTCGGCGTCTGTTTATATCTACTAATTAAGTCACAAAAATATTAAACGTTTAATGCAACGGAACGGATCAAGTTTTATTGACTTTTTAAGTTTGCATAAGAATATTTTATTTAACTATTAAAGGAATTAAAATTTGTACGGTGAGAAAACAGTGTTTAGCGTCGAGGTTATGATGTTACTTAGTTATAAGCGTGATCTATTCCAACTTCATTTTCTGTATTCTCACCGCATTCAGTATCGCCAATAGCGCAACTCCGACGTCAGCGATAACCGCTTCCCATAAATTAGCTACCCCGCCTGCGCCAAGAATCAAAACAATGACTTTAACCACCATGGCGATAGTGATGTTCTGCCACACGATCCGTTTGGTAATTCGTCCGATTTTTATAGCGGCGGTAATTTTAGAAGGCTGGTCGTTCTGAATAACGATGTCTGCCGTTTCAATGGTCGCATCGCTGCCCAACCCCCCCATCGCAATCCCGGCATCAGCCAACGCCACTACTGGCGCGTCATTTACACCATCACCTACAAAAGCTATCCGGCTTCCCGCGTTTTTATATTCCTGTACTTTCTGTACTTTTCCGTCCGGCAACAAGTCGCCAAAGGCTTTATCAAGCCCTAATAATTTAGCCACCTTATCCACAACAGCTTGTTTATCCCCTGATAACATTACTGTTTGAATTTTTAAGCTGTGCATCTGCTCAATCGCCTGTTTGGCATCTTCTTTAATTTCATCAGCTATGGTCAGATAACCGGCATACTTTTCATCGATGGCAACCACAATCACCGTATCAACCAGTTGATCTACTTCCGGTGGGTAAGCGATATTGAATTTTTTAAGCAATTTGCTGTTACCCGCTAAAACAGTTTTACCATCTACCGTACCCTTTAAACCATGTCCGGATATTTCTTCAACACCTTTAGCTTTTACGTCGCTTAAAGCCTTACCGGCATAGGCGACTATCGCTTTGGCTATAGGGTGTGTTGAATTACTTTCAATAGCAGCAATAATCTTTACCAGTTCTTTTTGGTCAAAGCCGTCCGTAACCACTTCCTGGACGTTAAAAACACCTTTGGTTAGCGTACCCGTTTTGTCCATGATAACCGTATTAATTGTGGTCATCACATCTAAAAAATTAGACCCTTTAAAAAGAATACCATTGCGGGATGCCAGGCCTATGCCACCGAAATAACCCAATGGAATAGATACGACCAAGGCGCAGGGGCAGCTAATTACCAGGAAGACCAAAGCCCGGTAAAACCACTGATGAAAATTATAAGGGTCTGTAAAAAAATAAGGCGCAAAGCAAACCAATAGTGCCAGCGCGAATACTATGGGCGTATAGATCTTAGCAAAACGACTGATAAAAAGCTGTGTTTGTGATTTTCGGGCGGTAGCATCCTGCACCATTTCCAATATCTTACTTAGCTTACTATCTTTAAAAAGTGATTTAACCTGAACCTCCGACACCTTATCCAGGTTGATCATCCCGGCCAAAACTGTTTCGCCTTTCCTTTTGGTATCGGGTTTACTTTCCCCGGTCAGGGCAGCCGTATTAAAAATGGCGGCATCTGAATAAAGTTCACCATCCAACGCAACCTTTTCACCGGATTTAACCTGTATGATCTCATCAATTTTGATTTCTTTCGGGTTGCTTATCAATGCTTTGCCATCCCGTATTACAGTTACTTTATCCGGCCTGATATCCAATAAGGCTTTAATGCTTTTTTTGGCTTTGTTTACCGCTGCATCCTGGAACCATTCCCCAATAGAATAGAACACCATTACTGCCACCCCCTCACTGTAAGAGCCGATACTGAATGCACCCAATGTGGCGACACTCATCAAAAAGAACTCATTAAAAAAATCAAAGTGTTTGGCTTTACGCCAGGCCATTCCTAAAACATTATATCCAGCCAGTAAGAATGCCACTGAAAATATGATCAGATTGAAAGGAAAAGGTGGCTGATATTTAAAACCAAATTCCAGCGTAAGCATGACCAGTAATATCGCTAATGCGGTAAGCAGGGGCCAATGGCTTTGCCAGCCTTCTTCTTCAGCGGGTTTGTTCAGATCAAGAACTTCTTCGTCATCTTGGCTCTCATCAGATTTCAGCTCACGATCCTGATCCTTAATGATATTCACCTGCGGACTGTCTTTTTTAGCGGGCGCATCAGGATGAGCCGTTACTATTGGTGTCTGCTTATTTTTAATCTCTTTCATAATTTTTTGTAACTCAATTATCCTTCTGAATCTAAAAACCATAGCTCCGCTTCCGCAATTGCTTTTTTTAAAGCGACTCCCGGATCGGTTCCATCATCAAGATAACCGGCAGCCAGTTCGAGTGCCTTTTCTTTTACTTCAGGGCGCAAATCTGTTAACTGATCATCAAACCCTTTAAATTTTGTTTCACTCATTTTTAATTCCTTCAAATTTAGGCAAGGAACAACTGCAATCGTAGTGCATTTATTTCTTACATGCTGAACATAAGCCTTTCACCAGCAAGCTTGTTTCCTGCCGTTCGTATCCACCCGGTAATTTGACTTCCGGTATCTGTGTTTTCGGCAGGCAATGAGTTTCCTGGCAATTGATACAGTAGAAATGCACATGTAGGTCATGGTGCCCGTCAATAGTACAGTCAGGTTGGCAAAGCGCAAATTTGGTAACACCTGTTCCATCTTCTATTCGGTGAACCAGGCCATGTTCTTCAAATGTCCTGATGCTGCGGTACAAAGTTACCCGGTCTGTTTTTTCCATGCCCAACTCCATATCAGTTAAACTAACCGCATTGGTTTGTTTGACTAAATGATCTAATACCACTAACCGCATAGCAGTTGGATTGATCTGTTTTTCGAGTAATCTGCGTTCTAGTCCTTTCATCTTTTGCCCCTTTGCTCCACGGCCGTTTAAGCTATAATAATGTCCTTTTGTCGCTATATATACATTAGGCGGACAGTATCTAATGGTGTAATCTATATAATCTAATTGCGCACGTAGTTATCACCTTTGTCTTGATAAATAGGATTTTATCATCTTTACCATTCGTTTTAGTTACAGATACATCCAGTTGCCCTCCGAATGAGCCACTGCTTCAACAGTTACAATGGCGATTAGTTTGCTGAATGTGCTGATCTGAGCAGTGACCTACATGCCGGTATCAGATTTAATTCGCCGTATTCAACGGCTATTTCAATAAAGAAATTCAGATATGGAACTATTATCTTGGCAGGATGTCAGGCCCCAGCATGAAGATAAGAGCGCACATAAATGAATTGCTATATTAGTGCTGTAGAACCGAATAATTATTTTATAGTATAATTTCTACTTATAAGCAAGATATCTGCAAAAAAATGATACACATATCAGATTGCTAATGGTATATCTTTTACAATTTTAGTAAATAGTAACAACTTAGCATATTATAGAGAGTTATAATAATCAACATGAGTGCGAAACAAAGTCAACATCTGTTTACTTTGTGAATTAAAAAGACTAGTGTTATTAGCCTTATACTGGTTTTTTAGGTTTCAACTTCGTCATATATATTATTATCACAATGATAAAATTTAACGAAATATATAAACGCAAAACTTATCCAGTTCAAAATTAAACTGTTAACATGTTCATAAAATGAAGAAATGTTTGGTTTTTTCCTTTCTACTCTTTGGAACTATATACTGCAACGCTCAAAATATTGTCTTAAGTGGAATTATACGGGATTTTGATTCTAAAAACTTTTTACAGGGTGTTACGGTTCGGGTTGGTGAGACAAGTACCGCCACGGACTCATTAGGAAAATTCAAAATCGCAATTCAGTTTTCACAATTTAAACAACACGGTATTCGCTTTACAAACGTCGGGTACAAGCAGTTGTTTCTAAACTTTGCCGGTGATTATACCTTTGATATAGAATTGCGGGCGAGTTATGTCGAGCTTACCGAAGTCAAGATTATGGGTACGGGTTCAACCATTCTGAAAAAAGCTATAAGCCGGATTCACGCGAATTATCCGCAAAGGCCTTATATCTTAACAGGCGCGATGCGGCTGCAATATTTAAGGAACCGTTCAGATCTTTTTAACAGCGATGCTATCGTGCAAATATACGTCCCCTCATACAGCGCAAATAAGCAGGAGGAAGTAAAACTGATTCAAAATAAAATTGACACAATTACTGATAAATCCCTAATTTTCATCAAATGGATCGGAGGATATTTAACCGTTCCTCATGCTGACATCATCCATAACCGTGAATCTTTTATTACAGCATCTAAGGTAAAAGACTTTCAATATCAGTTGATGCAAAAAAGAATGTACCATAACAGGAATGTTTATGTCATCAATTTTTCGCAAAGAGATTCTACTCAAAAGCAAAAGGCGACCAGCGGAACTTTATATATCGATACCGCCACTTATGCTTTTGTTGGTGCTGACATTAGTTATTTCAACGTTACCCGGTATGGCACTTTACCCAAATCAAAGCTTCAGTATCATATTGCTTATCGTCCTTTGGGTAATACCTGGTACATACAGGAAGCTTTCATGAAAGGCAATACCATTTATAAAAAGGAAAACCCCACTACAACCACCGTTTATCTTACCTCAAAAATAGACACTGCCTATATTGAGCCGTTTGCCTATGGAGATATCATTCAGGAAAACGATATAACTCAAAATATTTCAAAACCAGGGGATTCCACAATTTGGCTTAAAGCTGATACACTGCTTAGCCATTCTGAGCGATACAATTATTTAAGCAAACTTTCTGCTGATATAACTGATACCATACGAGCAAATCGGAACTCCGTAAAGCAAAAAAGCAATTGGTTAAACTATTTTACGAAGGACAACTTTCATTATTCGCTAACCTTTATAAGGTTCCCGGTCAATATTATCAACGCACCTACCCACATTTCAAATTTTGTAAAATACGGGTTTCAGATAGGAACCTATTTTCGCTTATATAAGTCCATGTTTTTTCAATTTGAAGGATCAGGCAACACCGGGACAAATAAAATTAATTTTTCCCAATATGCTTTTCATTTGTCGAATGACATTGTGCTAAACAAATCTGCACACGCTATTACTTTGGCACCTTACTTGGGATACAACCTATTATCAATTGATGAGAAGAACGAGAATAAAACGGGCCAGGCAAATTATTTTGTTTATGGGACCTCCGGTGCCTATGAAATAACCCATAACGTTTCTTTTCTGATTTCCGTCGCCCTGAATCATTTTACCCTCTCTGGTAACACCCATTTTCAACCAACCAATACAACCATTTTTGCGGGTGTGCTTGTAAAACGATAATTGAAATTTGCTGAAACGGTAAAATAGTTTGGTATATTAATCCGGTTTGTTTTCAGCTTCATATTCTAATTTAGTTACCTTAGTGTGTAACATCGGTTAATTATTATAACTTAGCCTGCAATGAAGTTTGCCTGTTATCTTTTACTTATCATGATCACGTGGCTGGTAATGGTTCCCTGCATGGATTCCCGCGCAGCGAAAACTGACCAGCCGACCGTTCGTCAGGTCCCGTTAAAGAATTTCAGTCTATGTTCGGCAACAGTTGATGATTGCTCCCCATTCTGTTCTTGTACCTGTTGCAGCACTCCGTCACTTTATAAAGATAGTGCGGACCACTCAGCCATCCCAACATTTTACGCTGGTCATTATTTTTCTGTTGATCAGGACGATCTACCCGTAGCGACTGTGCCGGTCTGGTTGCCTCCCAAAATATTAGCTTAGCTTTTCTCCCGAGTCCTTGCAGGCTCTCTGTAGCTCTGTAGTATCGGCGGAAATCTCATGTATCAACAAATTTATCTTTCCACCCCATATTTCGGTGAGAGTCAACCTGTGAATTATCGCCGGACAGCCGTGCGTTTAATTCTTATATAGCAAATTAATGACTATTCTATCAAAAATCAAACACGACTTACCCGCAGGGTTAGTCGTATTTCTTGTCGCCCTGCCGTTATGCCTCGGCATTGCAATGGCATCCGGAGCGCCACTTCTTTCCGGAATTATTTCTGGTATCATTGGTGGTATCGTGGTCGGCTCAATAAGTGGTTCGCAAACCAGTATCAGCGGGCCGGCCGCCGGCTTGGCGGCTGTCGTTCTGGCTTCCATCAGCAAACTGGGCGGCTTTGAAGTTTTCTCATCAGCTTTGCTGATCGCCGGTGCGTTGCAGTTTTTAAGCGGGATATTCAAAGCCGGCTTTATCGCAAACTATATCCCTTCCAATGTAATTAAGGGTTTATTGGCCGCTATCGGCATCCTTCTTATTCTTAAGCAGATACCCCTTGCTTTTGGTTATAATAGTGGCCATCAGGATGACTTTGCCTTCGTTCAGGCTAATGGAGAGAACACGATCACCCATTTATACCATGCCTTATTTCATATTACCCCGGGAGCCGTTATTATCAGTTTCCTTTCGGTGCTGATTCTGGTTTTTTGGGACATCATGCCATTTAAAAAAATCAAATTTTTTCCGGCATCGCTAGTTGTTGTGCTGCTTGGGATCGGTATAAATCAACTATTCCGTTTTTTCGAACCTATACTTTATCTTGGTCAAAAGCATCTGGTAGCGCTTCCTGCTGTTAAGCCTGGTGATCTGTTCTCTTTCTTACATTTACCAGATCTTGCCTCACTGACCAATTACAATGTTTGGTTAACTGCGGTCACCATCGCTATCGTGGCCTCGCTGGAGACGCTGTTAAATTTGGAAGCAGTAGATAATATTGATCCGCATAAACGGCAGTCTCCGCCTAATAAGGAACTGGTCGCACAGGGCGTTGGCAATATTTTAGCAGGGTTGACCGGCGGTCTGCCCGTTACATCGGTGATCGTCCGCAGTTCAGTCAATATTAACGCAGGCGCAAAAAGCAAGGCTTCCAGCGTTATCCATGGTATTTTCCTTCTGCTGGCGATCTTGTTTTTAAGTCCTTTTATCAATCTGATACCGTTTCCCTCTTTAGCGGCCATATTAATGGTGACCGGTTACAAGCTGGCGAAGATTTCCATCTTTAAAGAGATGTATGCGAAAGGTTGGAAACAGTTCATTCCGTTCGTTGTAACAATCACTGCCATCATTTTTACTGATCTGCTGATCGGCATCCTGATCGGTTTGGCTGTCAGTTTATTCTATCTTTTAAAAAGCAATTACAGCAATCCGTTCCTGCTTGAAAGAAACCAGCTCCAGCAAGGTGAAACGATCCGGCTTGAATTACCCAGTCAGGTCTCCTTTCTAAACAAGGCGGGTATAAAAGATACGCTCTTAACGGTTCCAGCCGGTTCTAATGTTATTATTGATGGTAGTAAGGCTGACTTTATTGATAACGATGTGTTGGAATTATTCGATGATTACAAGAACGTGGTCGCACCGGAAAAGCAAATCATGCTGAACATGATCGGCATCAGGTCAGCTTATCAACTGTCAGACCATGTGCAGTTTGTTAATGTGTTAGACCGTCAGGCGCAACAGCAACTTAATCCGGAACAGGTAGTAAATTTATTGAAAAGCGGAAATGAGCGGTTTAGACAAGGAAAATGGAATGCGAAGTATTTCCGGCATCAGGTCAATGCGACCTCATCAGGCCAATTTCCTATGGCTGTGATCATCAGCTGCATCGATTCGAGGACATCGCCGGAGATCATCTTTGATGCCAGCCTCGGGGATATTTTGTCTATCCGTATAGCAGGCAATATTGTCAGCAATGAGATCATCGGCAGTTTAGAACTTGCTATCAGGGAAATGGGGGTAAAACTGGTCGTCGTCATGGGGCATTCCAAGTGCGGAGCTGTGGGCGCCGCGATAAATGCTATGGATAATGAGAATATTGGCTTTGTTACCAGGAAAATCAATCCGGCCATCGTTACGGCCAAAAACATTAGCCCTGTTTTTGATGGCGGCGAATTCTCTGAGCGGGTAGAGCACATTAACATTAGCAATTCTATCGAGGAGATCTTAAACTGCAGCCCGCTGATCCGGCAGCAAAACCATGAAGGTAAAGTTGGCCTTTTAGCTGCTTACTATGATACCGCAACCGGAATTATAGCATTCAAAAGCCTCATATGGTGTTGACCCCTGTCTATTTCAACTAAGTGAATTACGAATTTAGTCCTTTAAACTATGAAAATATCCTTAATTTTAATAATAAGCCTGCTTTACCTGAGGTCAAGCCGGGCTCAATCGCAAACCTTAAATCTGGGAGGTGCAGCACCTAAAGGCTATTATGCCGAAATGCCCTATGAATTTATCGGCGGAAAAATCATTATAAAGGCAGAACTTGGCGGGAAGTTGCGCAGGTTTTTACTGGATACAGGTGCCCCTGTTGCTATCAGTAAGGAATTGTCTGCCGAATTAAAAGCTGACCTCATCTATAATAATATGATCAGGGACGTTAATGGCGTGGCTGATTCCGCAGCCGTGGTCAGATTGGGCCATATCCGATTGGGTAATATCGATTTTGTTGATATCCCGGCGGTAGTGGTTGAATCGGATTTTTATAAGTGTTTTGATATTGAGGGGGTCATCGGCAGTAATCTGTTCAGAAATTCAATCATTACCATCGCCGGCGATAGAAGGCAGATCATTATTACCGACCAGCCGGACAAATTGAAATTAAATCCTAAAAGCAGTGTGCCAATGATCACTACCGGAAAGAACAACCAGCAGAGCAATCCTTTCATTAAGGTCACATTGAAATATGGCGTCGGCATGTTATTAGGTTTCGACACAGGCGATAGTGATTTCCTGCGTTTTACCGATGACTATATGATGCAATTACAGAATAAAGGGGTTTATGACATTGTATCTAAAGGATATGGTGCGAACAGTGTCGGTCTCTTCGGCTTGCAGGCGGTTGCCGATAAATACCTGCTGAAATTAAGTGCTATAACTATCGGCACGGCACGATTCAATAATGTGATCACGGAAACCAATAAAGGCGGCTTACCGGCGATGGGAACAAAGCTCTTAGAATATGGAAATGTCACGCTTGACTTTATTAAAGGTAAATTTTATTTTGATGCTCATAAGCCCGTCCACGACCTAAACCGAAAAATCTGGCCGTTTCAGCCAGTGGTTTCTGACGGTAAACTGGTGGTCGGTCTGATCTGGGACAAAAGCGGGAATTCGGTAAAACCGGGTGAACAAATTACAGAAATCGACGGCCAAGCCTATCCGAGCGTAAGCCTCTGCGAAATGATCACGAGCAAGCAACCTCTGTTAGCAGGAAAAGAGTCGGCAGTTATCCAGTTAAAGGACCAACAAGGCAAAAGCCGAAAACTATTGATCACAAAAAATTAAAAGGGTGCATAAACTAAAATAATTAATAATTAAATCAACATAAAATGGAATTAATAACTGGTTTAGTGATAATTTCTTTGATATTCATCGCTGAAATTATCAGTTTTTTGGAAATCGTTCTTTCTATGGGTTCAACTAAAGGGCTGACGGGAAAGGGTCTCTGGGACATGCTATCTCAGATAAGGAAATACGCATACTCACCTCTTTTTAAAGTATCCTGTCTTTTAGTTAAATGTGCCGACCATTACGCTCAGCATCGAATCCTGTCCCAATGACTAAGAAATAAACGATCAATAGCTTTATGAAAGATCAAAACGAACCAAAAAAGCGGGAAGGAAAAAGAGCCTGGTTTAAAAATATAAGATTTCCATCCTTCTGGGAGGGGATCATTTACATTATCTTATCTATTCTGATTGGCATCGCTTTATTGGGTAAAATACTCCTGCCTTATCTGTAGTGTTACCCAACAAAACAACCGGTCTGAATAACATCTAAAATAATTATTAATGAAAAAACTGATCATATTTGACCTTGATGGCACTTTAGCTGAAAGCAAGGCGCCGCTTGATACTGAAATGGCTGAATTGTTAACCCGCTTACTTACTACGGCTAAGGTCGCAGTGATCTCAGGCGGAGACTGGCCGCAATTTGAAAAACAGGTACTTGCGAAACTTCCTCAGAACAGCCTGCTGAAAAGATTGTCGATCCTTCCGACCTGCGGAACAAAATATTACCATTACACCACGCGCTGGGAACCGCTCTACGCTGAAAATTTCTCCAAGATCGAGAAGGAACTAATCACAAATAGCCTAAACGAGGCGATTGCACGATCAGGCATAACGTTCGGCAAACTTTGGGGAGAACAGATGGAGGATCGCGGTAGCCAAATTACATTCTCTGGGTTAGGGCAGCAGGCACCACTGAACGAAAAAAGCAGATGGGACCCTGACTTTTCAAAACGCGCTAAAATCAAAGCGATATTGGATGCGAAGTTAACCGGCTTCGCCATACACATGGGTGGAACAACGTCTATTGACATTACTAAGCCCGGAATAGATAAAGCCTATGGAATTTATAAGTTAAGGGATATACAGAAGATAAGTATATTGGAAATGATTTTTTTAGGTGACGCGTTGATCCCGGGAGGTAATGACCAGCCTGTCCGCAAAACAGGGGCGGATTGCATTAAAGTGCGGGACCCGGAAGAGACCAAGCGTGTGATAGAGGGAATAATCGCTTGTTTAGCCGGTGTTAATTCGAATAACTAAGAACCGCATACTTTATTTGTCTCTTGTTTTTGCTTCGTACTGTCTCAGGAAAAGTGCAGCATGGTTGTCATCACATTAGATGCTTATAAATTACGGAAACGCTTAATATGAGACAAGGACCTGCAACCGGTTTGATCTGATCTATACCTAATTTCAATTCAAACATGTCAGAGAATAGTTTATTTTTAGTTTCTACCAGGCGACTGCTAAGGTAAATGATAACCAACAGGCGTTCAAAGTCCCTTACAATATAGACCGCAAAAAATCAGTAAATTGAAAGACGATGGGTAGTGGTGTAGTTTAAGGGGTGTAATTGGGTTATCGGCATAATAAAGTCAAAAGGCCCGATATTCTGTTCGGGCCTTTTGATAAGATCAGGGCTTTTTAATATGGTGCTCCGATTCCTCGTGATGTTCTTCTTCCTGATGATGTTCCGGCTCATCGTGGTGTTCCGGTTCGTTTTCGTGTCCCGGCCCCTCATGGTGTTCGGGATGTACATGGTGCTCCTTGTGCTCGTGATGTTCCGGGTGCTGATCTTTTTCTGGCTGTTCTTGATTTCCTGGTGTCATAATTAAATTTTTAGATTGGTAATTATTAAATAACAGGAATACCCAACAATAAGTTTCACCGGTGTACAACAAAAGTTAGAAGTTAACCGCTAATTCATTGCCAAAAATTAAATTACTATCTGTAAATTTTGATCAAATTACTTTATAAGTACCGCCAGTATTGCTTTAGTTTTTTTTTAATGCAGTAAATATTTCGGTGATCGAAAGGTGATTTGCTTTTAGACGGTCAGCGTCTACAGAGATTACATATTGTGTCGGTTAATTGCCAAAACTGCCGACATCTGCAATGCCGGGCAAATTTTATCAAGGCCCTACCTTTATAAAAGGCGTGGTCAATTTTCATAAACTCTGCTCATCATATTCATGATCGCACACTATCAAATCGGCAGAAAATAGTTTTATAATAAAATGATATCGCCATCAATGTTTCCTGATGACATGAACATACTGTATGACCGCTTCAATAATGATCAGTAGCATACCTATGGCCAGTATGATCATTCCGAAAATTCGGATTATTTTTATCCATAAGGGGCGCCGTTGAATTTTTCGTGCATAGTGCACCGTGCGATGTGCGGCTGCCCTTTCCCTTTTATTTCGTGCCATTAACTTCCGGTAGAGATTATCAATATGCTTTCCAAAAATTTTCTTGAAACGCTGATACTACTGCTGTTGTTGATTTTAACTATAGCTGATTGATCAAATTCAATAATTTGTTCGACCATCAATTTTGACCCGATTTTTATATCCAGTTGTTTCAGGTAGTTTAAAAACATAGATGAGCTGTCCTTTACGCCAACTACCTCTAACTCGATCCCTATAGTCGAATCCGACAACAATTTGCCCGATACTTGGGAAATGTTTCCTTTGATATCCGGTATGGGGTGACCATGCGGATCGAATTGAGGAAATCCCAGGAATTTATCCAAACGATCCGCCAGTTCAGGGTGATGAACATGCTCTAACTGTTCGGCGATGTCGTGAATCTCTTCCCAGGAAAACTCCAGTTTTTCTGCTAATAAAACTTCCCATAAACGGTGTTTTCGAACAATGTCTATTGCTGCCTTTTCCCCTGCTCTTGTTAGACTGGCACCTTTCTGTTTGTCATAATCAACCAATTCCTTAGCCGTCAATTTTCTGAGCATACTTATGACCGAGGCTGCGGTGTTCTCTAATGACGCGGCCAGTGTTGTGATACTAACCTTCTCCTTGCTATTTCTGCTTAAATGAAAAATAGCCTTCAAATAATTTTCTTCTGATAATGTCCTTGTCATCCTATGTACTTCAAAACAAAAATACTCTTTAATCCTTAAAATAAAAATTAGCCATGTCTAATTTTTATCATTTGTATAATTAAATTAATAATATATGTTTGTACTATTGAAAAAAATATGAATAATGAATAAGAATCATTTTGCTGTTATCGGACTGTTTTTGTTGCTAATTACAATAATAATATCCTGTCAGAAACTTGAACCTTCTGCGCCTGCGGAAGATTCCATCCTTGACGGGCCTGTCGAAAACTTAACATCAGCTCAAAACATACAGCATCTTGCCGGTGATGTAGGGTTTAACGGGCAGGTATTTACAGCGGCTACCGGATTGGGTCCTGTATTTGTTGCTACCAGTTGCGGGAGCTGCCACGCAGGTGATGGTAAAGGTCATCCGTTTACTACGTTAACCAGGTTTGGAAAAAACGATAGTCTTGGACGTAATGAATTTGATCACGGGCCGCAATTACAGGAGCGTGCATTACCAGGCTATGCCCCTGAAAAGTTACCCGTTGGCACCAGCTTTGCTAAATTTACGCCGCCTATAAATTCAGGACTGGGCTTCATAGAATTGGTTAGCGAAGATGATATACTGGCTATGGCCGCTGGAAATTTCAATAATCCTGATGGGGTTCGAGGTCATCCTAACTGGTCACTGCTGCCTACCTACATTAAAATCAGACCTGGTAGCGAAAATCAGGGGAACAGGTATATCACCCGTTTTGGTAAGAAAGCCAGTACTTATAATTTGCTCCACCAAACCATACTTGCTTATAATCAGGACATGGGTATTGCGTCGTCGTTTGATCCAAGTGACGTTTTTACTTTGTTAGATACTGACCCTGAGATCTCCGATAAAATAGTAAGAGAAGTAGTTTTTTACCTGCAAACGCTTAAAGCACCGATCCAACGTGACCAGCATAATTCAGATGTGATAACAGGTAAAGACCTTTTTGTTCAAATAGGTTGCGAGAGTTGCCATAAGCAAACGTTGAAAACAGGCATTTCGCCCGTTTCAGCGCTTGAGAATAAGGAGTTCCACCCTTACACTGACCTTTTGGTACATGATATGGGGCCGGGTTTAGATGACGGCTATACAGAAGGTTCCGCCAAAACAAGCGAATGGCGCACAGCACCTTTATGGGGATTAGGATTAGCGCCAAAATCTCAGGGAGGGCAGTTTTTTCTATTGCACGATGGCCGGGCCAGGAGTATCGACGAAGCGATACGAATGCATGGCGGCGAAGCCTTAGTTATCAAAAACAGGTATAACGCGCTCCAGGAAAATGAAAAACAAAAAGTGATCAAATTCTTAAATAGTCTTTAATATGGACAGAAGAAAATTCATAGCTACAACGTGTTTAAGCTGTATGAGCGGCGGATTATTACTGGCTTTCGAAGGCTGCGGTACGGCCTCCAAACTGATATCCGCTGATATTGCCGGGTCAGATATGCTGGTACCACTTAGCGAATTTGAACATAAAAAGGGCGGTAAAATAGACTTCCGGAAATACGTGGTCGTTCAAAATGATTTACTGAAATATCCGATATGTGTGTACCGATTTAGTGATACCCAATTCGAAGCACTATGGATGCGCTGCACGCACCAGGGAACAGAATTACAGGTGTTTGGCGATAAAATGCAATGCCCGGCGCATGGCAGCGAATTTAATAATCATGGGCAGGTGGTCAACGGGCCGGCTGCAAGCCCGCTCCGTACTTTCCCGGTAACTATTTCTGAACACCAATTAAGCATATCTTTAAAATGAAAATATTGATCCTTGCCACTTTGTTATTCATTGCTTTTAACGCGCAGGCGCAAATTGATACTACTTTATTAAGGCGCACTACAGCAGATACATCAAAAAGAAAAATGAACATGGATGCTATTTATAACCGTCCTATGTTGCAATCGGGAAAGCTTCCGGTTTCATTAGGGGGATATGTAGAGGCCAATTATCAGCACTTAGGTACAGACGGTATTTCAGAAGGCCACCAGTTTCAATTCAGAAGGTTGACCTTATTTGTAGCATCGACCATTTCCAGCCGCATCAAATTTTTATCAGAAATTGAATTTGAACCTGCCGATAAGGAGATCAGCGTAGAATTTGCTGCGGTCGATGTAGAGTTTCACCCGCTCTTTAATTTACGCGGGGGAATGATCGTTAATCCGATAGGTGCATTTAACCAAAACCATGATGGCCCTAAATGGGAATTTACAGACCGCCCTATTTCTGCTGAAAAAATGCTGCCTGCCACCTGGAGCAATGCAGGCTTTGGCGTATATGGTAAATATTACCAAAACAGATGGTTGCTTGGCTATGAGTTATATCTGACCAGTGGATTTGATAATACGATCATTGAAAATGAATTTAACAGGACCTACCTTCCGGCAGCTAAAGCAAATGCCGAACGCTTTGAAGAAAGTAATAACGGTGAACCTTTAATCACAGCTAAGGTGGCGGTAAAAAACACCCGTTTCGGCGAGATAGGCTTTTCCTACATGGGCGGCATTTATAACAAATACCAGGAGGATGGTTTTAAATTAGACGATAAACGGCGCCTTGATGTTTTTGCTTTGGATATCAATACAAGGATCAGTAAAACAGGAACCGCATTTACAGGGGAGTATGCCTGGATCTTTGTAAACGTTCCTGATACCTATTCGCAACAATTCGGAAATAAACAACATGGCGGATTTTTAGACATCGTACAGCCTCTGTTAAAAGACAATTTATTGGGCTGGCGAAACGCGGTACTAAACCTCGCCTGCCGTTTAGAATATGTGGATTATAACGTTGGCCGGTTCAAAGAAACGGGCGAAAATATCGGCGACGAAATTTGGAGTATTATGCCCGCTATAAGTTTCAGGCCCAATCCACAGACTGTTTTTCGTTTAAACTACCGTTTTCAAAAACAACGGGATATTTTTACTAATCCGGCTGTTAACACCGCCGGATTTAGCTTTGGGATATCAACTTATTTTTAACCCGACCAAGGGAAGCGAACAGCGTCTGATATACCGACTCATATCGCAAATTATTCTAATGTATGGTAAGAGGTAATTCCCGGCCTTTAGACAATTTGTTCAGCAGCAATCTTAGCTTTGCAATTGAGCGCCCCCGTATTTTCTTCAAAGCAACCAACGATGCGAAAATATAGTATTGACGGTGTTCACCAATGCTTCCGCACTTCAACCACATATTCCCTGTGATATGCCCTACTATTATTTTCTATATTCACCCCACTGATATTTTAATAGAACACCCAGAGGGCTATATTTAGGGTAGTCACACCAATAATAATTATGCCTACTTCAATCATTGCTGCTTTATAATTTAATGTTACCTCAAAACGCCGACGATGCATTATCATTCCGGCAAGATGTACAACGACCCTCCAGTTACCAGAAAAGGTCTTCAAAATGCGCGCTAAATGTTGTTAATTTCAAATAAAAAACAATATTTTAACCTATATGCACAGTCCGGGCCGTATTTCCACTTTTACCCGTTCCTTTATAAGGATAAATTAATTAATCGACCTTTTCTGTTTTTCAAACTTATTTTCCCCTGCACAATATCCCTAACCATTCCTCTCGTCCCTATTCTATTTTTCACTCATCATGGCATCCCCTTCGGGACGGGCTTTCCGCTGTATCTTCTATCGAAGGATGCCGCTTCCAATCCCATGATGCATTTCCCTTCCCACAAATCCCTCTTTTAAAAAAATAATAGAAATTCCGCATGCTGATTAAAGTTCATGCGCTTCGGAGCAGCCGAAAAAAATTTGCAATGAACACATCCCCCATAAGTGAATAAACCATGTGCCCCGCCTGAAAAAGTTGGTTCAGGCTATGCTGGCTTTGGCGCAAGAAAAAAAAACAGACCGCATCATGGCGGAATATGTACGGCCAAGCGATGTTGCCCGCCGACGACATTGCCAGGCTACAGCAACAGGCTCCTGAAGACATCATCCGCAGCCAGCAGGCATTCGCAGGCGGCGAGGAAATTCTGAACTGACACGACCCTTCTGAAATGTTCTCTGATGAAGATACGCGGGAAGAAATTTGGCATAATTGCATCAACTGCCGGTTGGCCGGTGATTAACAGGTTAGATATTCTCTCTTGTTCGGACAGCGTTTGGGACTTGTTTTTGTTTTGCCGGAGATATATTAAATTTCAAGTTTAAGTCCTGTTTTCCTGTCATCTGGGATCTTCATCGCCTACGGCTCCAATGGCATTTTTTTATTTAATCAATGAATATTTTTAGGCGAAACGGGTAAAAAGCGCAGCTAAAATCAAGCCCGGATCTGTCGTGGGGTTTGCAAAAGACTACGGCATAAACGGTTTCCTCCCCAAAGGGTCCCCTCCAATTATTCCGTTTCCTTTTGCCCGCTGCCGGGCTTTACGATTTGCTTTCTTTTTTCCCTTTTTCTTTTAAAAATAATCAATCAGGGCAAGGCGGCGAAAGGAAAAGCAAATAACAAATTATTCATTATTAAACATTTAAAATTATGCTATTCACAGGAAGATTAACCGCAAACGCAGCAATCAATGCGGTCAAAGGGGACAAACAGGTAATCAATTTTACCGTAGCTATCAACCAAAAATGGAAAAACAAAGCGGGCGAAAAAAAGGAAAAAACCGCATTCGTTGACTGCGCCTACTGGCGCAATTCGGGCATTGCCGAATACCTCACCAAAGGGGCAGTAGTGGAAATTTCGGGATGGATGGAAGCGCAGGGCTACCAAAGCAAAAAAGACGGCATCCGTGCAAGGCTGATTTGCACCTGCGACACCATCAAGCTTTTTTCCTTAGTGGCAAAGGCAAGCGACCCTACAGAGAGCGCAGAGAAAAGAGCCGTAACCGCAGGTACAGGAAAAGACGATGACGACCTGCCATTCTAAGCAAACCCAATCATAACAAATTTCAAAAGACTTAAAAATTACCATCATGGCACACAATATCAATTTCAACGAGCAAACAGGACAACACAGTTTCTTCAGCGTAAAGCAAAAGGCATGGCACGGATTAGGGCAAATCGTAGAAGATTACCCCACGAGTAAAGAAGCATTGCAATTCGCAGGGCTTGACTTCAACGTAGTAAAAATGCCGAATATCCACCGCTTGCAGGACGGCACAGAAACTATTTCAAAAAGTTCATTTTTTACCTACCGTACCGATAACGGCGCAATATTAGGCGATAAAGTAGGTACAGATTATAACATTGTTCAGAATGCAGATGCATTCGGTTTTTTTGATGCCATCGTAGGCGGGGACGGGATGCAATATGAAACCGCAGGGGCTTTGGGCAATGGCGAAAAGATTTTTATCACCGCCAAACTCCCCGGCTATATTAAAGTAGGCAATGATGATTATATCGAAAAATACCTATTCCTGACTACCTCGCACGATGGTTCGGGCAGTATCACCGCAGCATTTACCCCCATCAGGATTGTTTGCCAAAACACGCTGAGCGCTGCACTCCGTAACAGCTCCAATACGATTAAGATACGCCATACCGCAAGCGCAGAGGACAGGCTAAAAGAAGCCCACAAAGTAATGGGCATATCCAACAAAATGGCCGATGAACTGGACGGCATCTTTAACCAATGGACAAAGGTGCGCATCACTGATAAGGACGTCATGAAGCTGATACAACAGGCAATGGCACCGAGCAAGGAAGTTTTAAAGAGCCTGAAAACTGGCGAAGAACTTTCAACCGTGTTCAAAAACATCTGCGATAATGCCTTTATGTACGCCATGTCAAGTCCGACCCAACAGACCGAAACAACCAAAGGCACATTGTTCGGCGCATTCAACGCCATTACTGGCTACTTCCAAAATGTAAAGGAATACAAGGACGATGAAGCCAAAGTAAAATCTATCATGGGCGGTACAGGACAAATACGTACACAGGCTGCATTTGATTTATGCCTCGGCTACGCTAAGAACGGAACAGAAATTTTAACCCTCAACTAATCATCCAAAGGGGGAGCAATCCCCCCGTTATTAAAATCAAAGAATATGACACGTTCAAATCTTTATATCACCCTTACTAATGGCAAAGCCATTATTTGCGTTGCTGATAGCAGTAGCGCACCTGAACAGGGCTACCTCGTAGAATCCTTATTGCTCCCGCTTTTATCGCTGAACGATGCGGATGAGGAACTGGCGTTATTAGAAGCGCATTGCGCCACGAATGAACTGCGCACCAATGCAACCTATCGCTATGAAATTAATCTCCAAACCAAAACGGTAGGGTTTTTTGACGAGATATATTCCTATAAAACGGACATTTTTCGTAAAGGCGAGAACCTTACCCGCAGGTACACCATTTACCTGTCGTCAATTGAAAATAAAACCCTTTGAAGCCATGAAAACGATAACACTCAAATTGTACAGTTTTAACGAACTCGAAAAAACAGCCAAAGAAAAAGCCCTGACAATCTACCGGGATTTGAATGTGAATTTTGACTGGTGGGACGATGAATTTGAAGACTTTATAGACTTGTGTTCCTACATGGGCATAAAAGTCATTAAAGATAAAATCAAATTCAGAGGATTTTATTCACAGGGAGACGGTAGCGGTTTTTCCGCTATGGTAGACATACCCAAACTGCTTATCGCGGTTGCCAACCAGTCGTGGAAAGACTATGCCCCTATGCAGGAATTTCAATTCAGCGCACCACAGATTGACCGCAGGGTGTTGGCATTAGTCGCTAATAATCTCTTGCCAAGTGAACCGCAAATTATCAGCAGGTCAAGGCAATTTGGCGTAGTAACCGATTTGGGTATCTCGGAAGTTATCAAAGACGGCAAAACGCACGATAACATCTTTGAAGAACTGGACAAACTCGAAGAATGGCTACGCTCGGTAGCGGAAATTTTGAACCGCTATCTGTACCGATCCCTCGAAAATCAATACGAGTTCCTGACCAGTGAATCCGCTATCAAGGAAAGCATTTTAACAAATGAATACTTGTTTACCGCAGACGGCAGGTCGGCTAACCACTTAGTTGAACATAACAAATGCACACCTAAAAATTAAATACCATGACAACGAACTTTTTTCAAAATATAGCAAGCCTTAATCTTCCCGGTACATGGAAGTTAGTGATACAAACCAATGCAGACGGCAATATGACCGTTTCCGAATTATTTAACGCCACCTGCGGGGATAAAGCTGTAAAGCTGATTATCCCTTATACCCTCACAGGCACGGCGCAGGATTTAGACGAAGCTTTTTTTACCAAGATTACCGAGCCTGTAGCAAAAACCGCAGAACTGCAAACCAATTTGGAAGCCCACTTAAAAAGTGTAGAACAGGCAAAAGCAGCGTCTAAAATGGAACAGGACAAAAAGAACAAAGAAAAAGCGCAAGCGACCGCAACGCCCAAAAAGAGCGAAGATGCGGAATTACCTGACCCCAAAATCAGTAAGGAAGACAAGAAAAAAGCCTACGATACCGCAATGGAAAATGTAACCGAACTGATTAAAAAGTTGAAATTCTCCGAAGCCCTTACCGTCTTGCCAAGCGTGGAAGAACACCCAAATAAGGAAAACGAGTTGAAAAAGAAGCGCCAGTATTTGGAACAGCAAGCCAACTTCTATGAAAAAGCACTTCAGAATTTTAACGCAGAATAAAACGAAAAGCCATGTTAGAAACGAAATTATTACCAAGAGTTTTTGTCCATACCGAGAACGGGCAAAAGATACGCCTTACCGACCCGAACGAGGATTTTAGCCCCGAAGCGGTATGCAATTATTACAGCAACCTGTACGCCATACTGACCACCGCCAAAATCACAGGGCCGGAGTTTGTAGAAGATTGCAGGGAATATGAATTTGTATCCACCATAGGGGTGAAAGGATAAGCAATGAACACGAAAGAGAACAAAGGATTAATCAAAGAACGCAACCAACAGCAATGGAAACTACATCAGCAACTCGCACACTTTATAAAAGACCTCGACAGGCTACCCGATGCACAGGAAGCAAGGCTCAACCGCCCCAGGTCATCCCCGCAGAGCCTGTTACCAATGGTTTTTTAAGGCACAGTTTTATGCCCATGTACCAACCCGCCACGGAATTGCCAAAGCGGTCAGTAGTAGAGAGGGATTTTTTCAAATCCCTCTCACACCTTACGAAACACTATGGTTTAGACCTGACAGGCTACGGCTCCCTGCCTTATCCCTACAATATACTCATGGCGGAAAGAGAAGCAAACCGCAAGCTGAAAAAAAAGGGCAGGTACAGGGAACTGCTGATTATTGAACAGGAAGATAATCAAACCTGTCTGACCGTTAAGGAAACGTTTAAAAACGACTTCGGGCTGTACTACATCCCTGTAATGCCGATTTATGACCTGTGGCAAAGACCGGACTTTGCGCATTGCGCCGAATTGCTTACCGCCGTTTGCGCCTACCTGTATATCGAAGCGGATGTGACCTATTACCGTGATGAAGAAACCTATATGTTTTACAACTATGAGATTTTGGAAGAATGGATAACCGAGGGTAAGGACGACATGGACGAAGAGGATTATACGAGGCAAAAAGCCGCTTATGATAACGCCCTATCGCAGGGCGACTTTATTCAGGAAAAAATGATGGCGACAGGTTTTCGGCAAAGCTTGGATAGCCTCATAGCTAATTTTGATGCGAAAAGCGATTTTGAAAAGGAGTGCCTCAGCGTAGCCCAAAACTGTTGGGAATTATGGCAAGCTTTTCCCGGTATGAACCTGTTTAAACATGCCAGTTTGCAGGATTACGAAGTGGAGGAATACGAAGATAATTATGTTGCCATGCACGAATATTTCTCTTTTGTCGGAAGCGTAAACGACAGCGTTAGCGACACGTTGCGGGATATGGTGAACAATGATTTTAACGAACGTTCCCGTTATCAGGAGCCGGAAGTCATTACGTTTTTTAATGAAGCCAAACCACCTTATGCCGATGAACTGGCCTATGAAGACAGGCTGTTCTCCATCATAGATGATTTATGTACCCTTTTATACCACAAGCCATGAAAGACTTAACCAACACTTTTGGAAATTTATACCAGCCTGTAAAAGCCCTGCTTATCCTGCAAAAGACGGGAAGCGACTATCAATCCGATTTTTACATTGAAAGCTATGATATGGATAGTACGGGTTGCCCCATCAATGGCCATCCCTTGTCCATCACCGAAAGCAATAAGTTAGCCAAAGCATTACAGGTGAATGAAAAAAAGGCGCAGGGATTTTTAAACCCAAAGGGCTTAATGCCCACCAACGTTTTAACCATAAACAGCGGTTCATCAGGCTATGCGGTATGGCATACGCCACGGCAACAAATCAAATTGTTATTTACGGAGAACCTCGGTATTCCATCAGGCATAGCTGCTATTCCCGCAATGGTTTGGAAGGCCGGGAAAAACAGTATTCAGGTTTTTGCGGTAGCCAATAATGACTTTTCGGAAAACACACCCTTGTATCATGCCCCCTTTTTTAATGTCTATCCTGACGGCAGGGTATGTATGGGCAACGTGCGTATCAGCATACCTAAAGATTGCGGATTAGAGCAGTTTATGGAACTATGGCAAACCTTTTTTTTTAACAGCTATTTCAGCCACCTGTTTGGCGGTCATCAGCCCGTTAAAGGAAATATCGTTCAGCTATGGCAACACCTGACCGCCAGCGGGGAGCAGTTCCCAACCGATGTATTAATTCCCAACAACTATCAAATTAAAAATCTACTCAAATGAAAACGCTTACCCCCATACATATCACCGACAATTACCTGATCAATCCGACCAATCCCATTACGGTTAACCTCATTGGCTGCGGTGGGACTGGCAGTCAGATGCTTACCAACCTTGCCCGGATGAACCAGGCTATGCTTGCGCTTAATCATCCGGGCTTAGTGGTCTTAGCCTACGATGATGATACGGTAAGCGAAGCCAACCTCGGCAGGCAGTTGTTTGCCGAAGCAGAAACAGGGTTGCACAAGAGTGTCGTATTGATTAACCGCATCAACCGTTTTTTTGGTACGAACTGGAAAGCGGTTACCCAACGCTATGATACGGACTATGCAGAGGCTCAGCCGAACGATGGCAAGGCGAATTTATTTATCACCTGCGTGGATAATGCCGTTTCAAGGTTTGAAATCGGTAAAATCCTGCAACAGTTTAATGGTTACCGTACCTATGAACGAAACCGCCCCTTATACTGGATGGATTTGGGTAACAGCAAGGACACAGGGCAGGTAGTTTTATCAACTATTGGCGACCACAAACAGCCGGAATCCAAAAAGTATGCGCCCGTAGGAAACCTGCCCTTTGTTACCGAAACTTTTAAGGAACTATTGGAAACGGCAGATGCAACCGACAATACGCCAAGTTGTTCATTAGCCGAGGCCCTGACCAAACAGGATTTATTTATCAATTCCACCTTAGCCAACATGGGTTCATCCCTGCTATGGCAACTGTTTAAGGAGGGCTTATTGTTTAACAGGGGCTTTTTTATGAACCTGCATGATTTCCGGACGCAGCCCTTAAAAGTCGCCTGAACAGTTATGTCGATAACAGATCAAAACGGTAAAATAATTGCCATCGAAAATTTGGATTTAGCCATCCTGCAAGCCGACGACTACCGCCACTACCGACATGTTGACCCCTCATTCAAACCATTGGATGAGGGCTTGCAGGCTTATTGGGAAGATGTCTATCAGAAATTATTAGAGTTAAGAAACGAATAAAAATCGCGCCAGCCGGCCACTTGCTGCTTTCATCCGCAACAGGCCGTCTGGCGTATTGGGTCGCCTGACTTTCCTAAAATCAACACCTGCCTCCGGCCACTATTGCTTTTAGAAAAAACAGGCCTGTTTCAAATGAAGAATTATGGTAAAGATAAAAGAGGGCTATGTGATGAACGCCCGTGAAAAAGTTGAATTTGATAGGGTCAATGCCCTGCCACGCAAAACATCCGGTGTGGTTGCTTATTACTTCAAACCGCAAACGAAATACCCGCCACGCATTTATGTTTTTATGCACGCTGAAATTTGGTGTGACCGTAACCGCCGCCCAATGGGGCTGTTTCACACTATGCCGTTCTTATCCCGGCCAATGAACCGGGAGGAAATTGAATACCATCATTTTGACATCCGGCTTTGTTACCACCACTATGAGGATTGGGATAAGCTCATTTATGCTGAGGAACAGGAAGCCGAAGAACTGGATAAGGAAAATCCCGATACGGGAAGCGCTTTTTTGGAGAAGCTAAAAAGTTACAGGAATGACTACCCTGTAGGATATGCTAAAAATCTGCCACCACGGATTAAAGAGCAGTTAACTGAAAGCGGGGAAAGCAATTTAATGGGAGAATTGATGACCAACGGGCAGCACTATTCCCTTCAGCAAATCAGCGAATTACTGAATAAAGAACAGCAGGGTGAAAAAAGGATGACTATTCTTATTCTTTTACGGGAACTCTACAAAAGCAGGGCAACAGGGCAAACCGAAGGTTTTAATATTACAATTGCGGAAATAGAACGTAAGGCGTTGATGTCACAGCAACGTACCCGCAGGAATTATGTCAGGAGGGTTTACCAAAAAAACAAGCTATTTGCATTGGAGGAGGTCCGTGCCAAATATCCTGACTATACCGAAGCGATGCTTCAAGCCGACCTTTTGGTAAAGAAAAGAAGATTTCGGAAGAAAAAAAGTAAGCCCATTGTGGATTTGCGTCGTTGCCAATTGGAGAAATTGGCTCGAAAACTTAACTTTGAAAATTTAAGCGAACACGACTATCATCATACCTGTTGTCGGATAGTTCTGCTGCAAAACGCCCTCAAGCTTCGCCTGCCTATCCGGTTAACAGTAACCTTAAACAAAAACAAACTCATCTACTCATTTAACTGGCGTACCAGGGAAAGCGTGGTGAAGTCCTTTGTCGGCCTGGCCAATGCAAAGGGAATGACCCACGAACAATTGGCGCTACGCCATAAAGAAATGAGCAGCTCAAATTATAGTTTTTGAAAATCGCCGGACGGCCCCGGCTTTGCCGGGGCCCATATGCCAACCGTTTATTTACACGTTGAGTTTTTTTAAGCAGTTGGCATTTTTATAATGAAATTTAAACATACTTTTAAACCATCAAAATTTTCCCTACATTCAAAATAAAACGGCGATTTATTTAAAAACAGTGATGAAGAAACCGGCCATTGATTATTGGAGATATCTGTCTGAAGTCAGGATCAAAGGAAGATTTTCAGAACAGAAAATCTATGCAGTCCTGCTGCTGTTATTATGGCTTTTGGTTTATTTATTAATGCGAATCAAGGGTTAAAAGACAAGATAAATAAAAGCGGCAGCAATTTTACCAAAAACATGAATAAGCAAAC
>MKTS01000013.1 GCA_001898335.1 Mucilaginibacter sp. 44-25
TCATCTTTGACGATACCGACTGTCAGTTGCCCTGCCTCATATACACCTCCCGTACCTGAGGCCCTGCTTAAGCTGATCGCCTGCGTGGAGGTCACCGTAGCTTTCCAAAGAGCGGCGTAGCGCGTTGTGGCAATAGTGGTCATCGGATCGGTGTTATTGACATCCCATTCTGATATCACTGTGCGGCCACTGGTCGCTGTCCGGCTACCCGGCTGCCAGGCATCCCCCGGAGCGCCCTGTTGTGTAAGCCGGTTAAGCGGAGAGGCCTCGTACACACTCGCGGCATATGGCGTGGCCATATCCTGGTAATTCTGCCCGGATACCGGAAGGTAGAACTGCTTCTGGCCGCTGGTGTTGTAGTTACCTTGAGGGTTCAATGCTTCCATGTGAAATGCACCCGCAGCGGATGATGCGGTTACATAGGGCAAATATTTTAAAGGCTGCCGCCCATACTGGTCATACAGCATGGGTTGCACCACATCCTGATCACCATTCTTGCTTCCGCGTATCTGTACCGTTTGCAGCGGTCTTCCCAGGCCGTCAAAATATTGCACGTTACGGAGCATTGCGCAGTTGGTTAGCGTGGTAGCGTCCGGGTTGGTGATATTGCTGTCACGAGCCGTATACTCCATCACAAAATTCCGGTTCGCACTCGGTTGTACCGTCAAGGGGTTACAATTCAGCCCGGGCGTGATAAAGGCATTGAACGGCTGTCCGGCAGCCGTAGAAAAGCCAGGCAATAACGAAATGCTTAAGGGTGCTGTATACGTACCGGACGTATTAGCAGAGCTAAGCTGCACCTGGCTGTATACAGTTGTAGAAATAACAACAAAACAAGTTGAAAACAGCAGTTTGCGCATCTTATTCAATCTGATATTCATGTGATAAGTGGGAACGATATTGGTTTGGGATAATGCTTAATTCAGAACCAGGATATTGGTTAGCTTAATTTGCCTACGTAGATATAAGTTACACTATTATCGCCAACAACATTTCTAGTGTATTGTGCCTTTCCATTCCGGCCAGGCAAATCAAGATCAAGGTTATAAATCCTGTTGAGCATTTTTAGTTTTATAATTACTGTTTGATTTGTTTTAAGATGAACTCATCCAGCCTTATGGCGTGACACCTCCCTTGTAGCCTGTACCGGTAAGGACATACAAAATATTATTTACGCAGGTTGTAGAACTTCCGCCGCCGCCCGTAGCGACGTTGGAGGTGGACTCTTGTTTCGCCGAAGTTTCTGCTGTCGACTGCTTCGCCAAAGCCGGTGCGGTACCGCATCCTGCCTCAAATGAACCAAGATTGACTGAACTGGATCCCGAATTGATAACTACAGAATAACTTGCTCCAGAACCTGTCGGTGCTCCACCGTTTACTGAGGTACTTGTGCTCACCCTGTAGTTGACCGTGATGTTTTGGGTGGCATTGAACAGTGTTGTGTAGGTGTTATCTGTATACAACCTGATCGCGTACGTTGCGTAGTTCTGTCCGCCATTACCACTTGTAAAACTGGTCTGTTCTATCAATGCATAAGGTAGATTCTGATCTTGATCTGCCGTGCCGTTACTGTAGTTGTAATAATATTTCTTTAGCAAGTTTTTGTTATCGTCCCGGATAGTATTCAATCGCTGAAATCCGTCGTAATCATAATAAGTTACCAGACCGTTTACATCCATCATACTGCTCATACCAATTTCCGGATCGTAAGTAAAGGTGCTGGGCATAGCACCAAATGGTGCAAAACGAATGTCATCTATTTGCGCGTTTAAGCTAATGGTATAATTTCCATTACTTACCGTCACACTCTGTGTCATCCATTTCCAAAGGCCGCCGGTTTTTTGGTAGTAATTCAATAAATATGCACCGTTGGTTAGGCCGGATAATACTTTGGTATAGGTTCCTGTGTAACTGTAGTGGCCGGTCTTACTATCATTCAATGTGCCGTTACCTGCGCCTTCTTCAAATCCTTCAAAAAAGATATCGCTTGTCAATGAATTTTTCACCGATAATACCGGATACTGATTATTATAGCCCCATCGGTAGGCAGTTGCTGCTCCATCTGTGAGCTTTACCTGAGTGATATTTCCATTACTATACTCAAATGCTGCCTTTTCGTTATAAGCAGCGTCTTTTACCAGGGAGACGTTATCCGTTCCGGTTTGCGTATAGGTAAAGGTGGATGGCGGTACGAGATAATCCGTTTTGCTAACCTTCGACAAGTATATTTGGTTCTGCGATGCAGGCTTGTAATCATAGGAATTGAAAGACGCGTTGATCACCTTGCCGTTTTTGAGGTTGACCGTCTCTACCAGTTCCAAGTCATTTTTTTGCCTCATATCAATCATCGGCTTCAGCGAAGCCGTGGCGTTTACCAATGCATTCTGTAGATTTATCTTACAGGTACCATTGGGCCCGGTAAAATTCGCGATACGATAATTGATGAAATCTTTACGGGCGTGAGATAACGCAATATCATAATCCAGCCAGGAATTCCGTTGACAACTAATGTCCGTGTAGCAATTCGCGTAAGCCGCTGAAAATTGGTATTCGATTGGAGAGAGTGCTGCGCTATATCCTGTCAGACCATTATCTAAATTATCGACACCATTTAAAGTATAATCCGCGACATAACGATATTTTGTTTCTATAGAGTCACCCGTTGCTGAATAGGTCAGTGTCCTGGTCAACTGATGATGCAGGGGACTATCATAAAAAGAGGTCTGACGCGTTTCGAAATTACCGCCCGGATTATAAGTTTTTTTGATGACCGTTTCTCTCACTTTCCGTCCCGTTTTCTGGTTATACCACGTGAACATCATATTGCCGTTCGTGGTACTGACATTTTTCGCGATAGTGAAAGCTGGCGTTATGATAGGATTATCCATATAATCACTCGAGTGCGTTTCATCCGTAAGGAGCTGCCCAGCCTCGTTATAAACGACTTTATAGGTAAGTTCGCCCCGGTTAAAATAATTCGGATCGGGTGCTGCCGGGTAATTCGGTATCGACATGGTGCAGGTATTAGGAGATGTAACGACCGTACGATTTACGATATCATCCCGCCCTACATTACTTTCACCATCCATATTAAAAAAGGACACCGTTGAGCCATTTCCTGCTTGCCGGGTGGTTACTTTATGATAACCAATATGCGATCCCTGGGATGAATTAAGCGCTCGTATCGAACCTGCGCTTACCATGAGACTCATCCCCGAGCCTGGGGTAAACGGACAGCCGTTGGTGTACATGCCGGTATAGCCATTAAGCGACCGATTGTAATTCTTATAAATATCATTTCTAGGCACCTGCGCGATCGTCGGTTTACCGAAAACCACTCCTGATGAAAGTTGATTATTTCCCTCGTTATAATCGTACTCCGTCACCATGTCCGGGTTGCCATTACCACTATTTTGGGTGATTTTTTTGATCCGGAGCCCACCTACCATCGCATTCATGGTCTGAACTGAACCGGCCAGTTGATAGATATTTAAATATGCGCCGTTACCGCTGTACGCATCGTACTTGATCACTTCGAAATTATAGTTACCTGCCGGATAATTCCTTTGAATTTCCGTCGTTTGGTCTTTCTGGGCGTCCATATGGTCGAGCAGCGTCCAGTTACTGTCATAGACGTTTACTGCGGCCGCACCACCTTCTTTTCCGTTTGTCAAGGAAAACACATACTGATGAAAATCCAAGGGCTGATTAGGAAGAAGTTCACGTTTTAGACACTGGCAACCATCATAACCCGCGGTTTTACTGATCACGAAGGTCCGCTCTCCATTACTATCCGTTGTTTTGGATATAGCAGTGGAGTTGGGTTCAAAATCATACATATTGAATCCACCAGTCGGAAAGGTGATCTTATTTAACGTTCCTCCTCGCATAGCAGGCCAATGCGGATCGCGATCAGCCCCTGTCACCGTAGTGGGCGTTGTGGTATTATAAGTATTGTAATAGGTTCCGATGAAGCTATTGCCATTGGCTGCACCGTTGATAAATCCCCAGTGATCCTGGGAAAAGCTCATTCTACGTGGTACAGGTTCCGTAAAATAATCAAATTTGTACGGTGGATTCGCAGTGCCACTGCTATCAGATTCCTGTATGCTCAATAGCTTAAGTCGCATTTTATCGGTCGTTACTACCGCAAACTTGGTCACAGCAGGCGTAACCGCGTCCACAAAGTAATCATAAGTAAAGCGGTAGCTCTTTAGTTTAACCATGCCTGATTTCTTCAAAATATCGATGTGATCAAGTGCTTTAGCGGTCGTATTTACACGCTCAGTACCATCGGCAACAGACCAAGAAAGATCCAGCCTTGCCGAGCTGGCACCAACAAAATTTACGACGGCATTGGACGTAGCGATACTTTCCAATTCCACCCCGTGAATAAAATTGTGAACCAAGTTGTACCCTTCTACATTCTGGCCGGCGCTGATCGGTGGCGTACTGATCATCCAACAGCTGTAATCATTGGTATGATAGTTAAGCGTAATAACGTTTAACCCATCGGCGGAAACTATTTTGTTCAGGTACCAACTGGAAATGGTTCTATCCCAGCCCAATCCATTTTGATCGGTCATAACCTTGGTTCGCTCTATAGGATCAACATCGGTAGCGGATGGCGTCGCACCAAAATAATATTTAACGCCGTCAGGGGTCGTCATGGAGAAGCTCTGAATACTTTGCGCGACTACACCACCCGTTGGATAGGCATAATTCACCTCAATTTTTATATCCTGTTCCGGAAGCAGCATCGGTGTCCGGTCATCATTAAAATAAAACTTGCCGCTATATCCGCCGAAGTTGAAGAAAAAAAGATCAGGCTCCGAGTCCCTTTCTCCTAAAAAGAAACGATCATAATTGGCAAAATAATTGGAATCGGGCCTCCCCCCGCTCGTGTTAACATCCAACAGGTGCGTTCGGTACCCGTAATCGCTGTAAAATCCGAATTTCTGGAAACCATTTACCGTGCCCTTCTCATCCGGCGTTCCACGAACGGATCGCGTTATTGCACCTCCCGCATTTAACGCCCATCCGGCGCCTACCCAACTTGCCGGCTCGTTTACTTTCAAGCCGGAAGCATGATAACTCATGCTTATGGGAAGCGAAAGGCTGCCCTCTTTGACCGTATACAACGGAATACTAATCTGTGGTATACCCGTATGCAAGCTTACAGGTATGTCCACGAACTTCGCCAAGGCGCCTGCAGTAGGTGATGCAATGCTGACTTTGTTATATAATGCTGCTTCCTGGGAGTCGGATTGGGCAAAACACTGAACTATGGTAACAAGTAAAAACCCAGTGCATAATAAACACCTGTTCCAAAACGAATTAGATATCATTTTAATAGGGATTGTGATAAGTAATAGATAAGCAAACGGAATTACAGTTGAAATCCAAATGCTTGGGCCAAGCTTAGTTTGATTTATATGGTTTAAGACGATGATCAGATGGTCGGGTAGTGATGTATTGACATGACGCGTTTATATTATCTTGGACATGCATTTCGTAAATCCATAGTTAGAACGCATAAGCTAATTTTACTTTTTTCTAATCGCTTTTTCTAATTTTTCTATACGATGATTCTGAATATTGATAAGGTCATTCTGTTTGATCAGGTAAAGGGTTAACTCCTCAACCTTTTTCATTAGGGTTTTGTTTATCTCACCGAGGTTAATCCCCTCTTTGTCAATATCTTCCGCAGTAGGTACATCTGGAAGGTGCTGATTATGCGAAATATAGATTTTGACCTCTTCCAGCGATCTGAGTTGATAGTTCCGTTTAAATACAAAATCAGGCCAGTTCGCTGTTTCTACTTTAACAGACTGCGCCCTAATCCCACCATTGACAGAAAGGGCTTCTTGTGGTGTGATCGTTCCTATTCCAACACGGCCACTAACCAGCAGATTATTCTGACCTACATTTTGACTGTTAGTCAAATAACCGACCAGCAGACTCGTATAACCAATTTTCACCGGATGGGTAGAGTCCCCAGTGATGTTGAGTCCCCAGTTTTCCTGAATGGAAGTTACATTTCCCCCGGAAACAAATCTCAACCAGGACCCCGATCCAAAAGGGCCGCCCGAAGTAAAGATCGGAACATCGGTTTGTGCATAAGCACATTGAACCATCCCGCATATCGCAAGAAGGATCAAACATGATTTTCTGATGTTGGAAAAAAAGCGGAATGTGCCTGTTAGTCGCTGATAAGATGTGGTTGAAGATGCATTGCTAAGTGCTGCTATCAAAGTATTCTGCATGTATGGTGGGTTTTGTGACAAGGTGGTTTAAATTATTTTTTGGCAACAAAGATTTTGTTAAACTCCATTGCTGTTTAAGCCGATTAAATTCGGATGTCAATTTACAACGGAAGTCAATAAATGGTATACTTTATTAACTAATCGAATCCAAAAAAGAAGATTGGGTGTAACTTTCAACAAGCGCCGCATTTGGTCCAAAAATTTGAGATACAATTTAAAAATCGTCGCGCTGGAATATAGTTTGTCGTTGAATGCAAGTAAACTGAGGGGGTATTCATTTAATTGTGATGACCGTTTATTGTTGTAAAAGGCATGCTAATATAAAAATTCTTTTTTAGAAAAAGATTTTTTTTGCTTCACCGGTCCCACTTATCAAGGAGGGTAATGTGTTTAAATCGAACTGCCAAGAAATTGCTCCCTGGCTCGTTGTCATCTTCCGGTTGCGCACCGTCTCGGGTATTCGATGTCATTCCGTCAGGATCAATCAGTAGTATAATATGTGTCTGTCGGCCAAACCCATAAATCACTATTCGTTAAATCATTATGGATTTACAACGAGGGCGATCCCGATAGCGATAGCCCCTAACCCCGCAACAAACATTCTATAATCAAAACTCAGACCAGTTGTTATACCCGCCCTATATTGTTTGATTTTCTGTACAGTTACGATAAATCCAATAATAATAAGCACAATGCCATAAAATATATGCATAGTTAATCTTTCTTAAAAAAATTTGGCAGCCTTATGAGCTTTGGACGCATGACTACCGGTTTTGGAGATAATGTTGACTGAGTTTTGACAGTATTGCTTTTAATTCTGTCAACGGTCATATCAGTGTCACAGCGCTCGAGACTGCATGATTATCGTCTAAAGTTGTGAGGTTGTGTTGTCCATTACACATTCATTGTATTTATGAAATTTCGCGCCGCAAATAAACAAGCGACGTCAGCTGTTTCAAATTCGAAATACTATCTAAGCTATATTCGCATATTTCTTTGATGCTTGAAAATCAATATCAGCCATGATGTATCCAGCGATCTCACTTAAATTTTGAAAATCATCTTCGGTGGGCGGTCTATCTAAATAACAAATTAACAATAGTTTTCTTTTTTCTTCAAAGCCTACTGCATTGCACGGATGGCCGGATAAATGAGACCTAAGAGCGCCTGTTGCGCGGACAGTAATAACTTGTTTCTAAATTCAGTATTGTTCATGTTACGGTCCTATTGGATAAGTGTCTGCCTCTGATTACATTGTCAAGTACTCACTTAAGGGCCGTAATCGCAGATTTATCCTGCGACATCATATATGATCTCTTAATTATCACTTCGACTAGTTTAACTTACACTTGAATGCAAAAGCAGTTATCATTTCCGATTAAACTGAAGTCCTTAATAAGCGGAGGTAAATTAGAGCAAGGATTTTTGTGAAAATTGAAAACTAAAATTTAACCTTTAACCGTTTCTTTTAAACATTGGGCTGTTTAATACTTCATTATATGATAACAAAGCATTTCCCGTTAGCTTATTTTTCGTAAAACTTATCAATTGATCATTATCTGTCAAAACTTCAAACACTGTAACAGAAATCAATTGATAAACTTCTGTGTTTGGATTAAAAAATAACCGATTGATATATTCATAACATCGATTTATCAAATCGTCATCGGCCTTTTTTAATATCCATAGAGATAGCATTGAGCCGAATCGGCCAAATACTAAGTAATGATTATCCCAAAATTCTTTGTCAAGTTGTGAATGAACAACCTTTGCAAACTCAGGAATGTATGAATATAATTCATTTAAAAGTTCACTATTTAAACTATCATTCATGTACAATTTATTTAGAGGGTAATCTACCTACTTGTTTTAAAGCATCTTTCAAATCATTAAGTATCATAGAAACTATTTGAGAGTCTTTTCCTTGAAGATGTCGACTTTCCCACAACTTTTGAAAAGCCTTTAAATAATTCTGACCTTTTAATATATGTCCTTCGTCCCCAACTATTCTAATCATATCTGCTGTACTACCCGATCCGAATTTCGCCCCATCGCGATAAAGCTCTGAAACCAATGTTTTTAGTTCCTGGTCTTCAACAATATTCAACAGGTTAATCCGCGCAGTACCTAATAGTTTAGGGGCAGTTTTCAAAGCTGCAACACTCGTCTCGCCGGTTAATTCTTCGAATAGCAGCCCTAAACCTTCAATGAATTTGTAACCAAAGTAAATATTTTCAATTGTATAGTCCGCGTCAATTCTGTCATGATCATATAAAACCGTTCTTCCGTTTGAGAAAACATTATAAAAATGTGCGTTCATCAATACACGACCTATTCTCCTAGGTATAATTATTCGAGGAAAGTTATATTTCTTTTTCTGTCTAGGTTTTTCACCCTGCGGCGCACCATTGTTTCCAAAACCTGTGAATTCTAAAGCCGCGTTGGCTGCTTCTTGCATTTTATTATTGCTCATAAACGCTGCAATTTCACTCGGATCATGTGTTACAAGCCCACCCGTCCCATCTTTTATAAATACACTCCACATCCCATCAGGATCTATTTTACTTATCGGATTATTTTCAACGTAATTATAAGGTGACCACCGCCGATTGACTTCAGACATAGGATCAATTACGTTCCATCTGGCGATTATAGCATCGTAGAATCTTGCGCCATAATCGTATTCGGCAAGGTCTGATTGGTATTCTTTGTTATTGAATTTATACTTGTTATCAGGGGATGGGATCAAATTCGATGAATATTGCATCTCACGGCCAAATGGATAATAATCCGAAATCTGTACAATCTCATCATTTGACAAGACTCCGTTGTTATTTTTGTCACCGTATACCGCTCTGACGTTTCCCAAATGGTCCTGCGCGGTATATTCATAAACATATGCGCCTGACGAAGGAAGTGCCCGACCTTCTTGCATTTGTATCAGATCAATGATATTTCCACTGTATTCGATGCCACCGTCATAGAACCGATCTTCAGACGTGACGCTACCAGTGACAACTTTTCGCTCCAGCTTAACCCCGACGGCATCATAAACATAACTGATCGTTTTGCCTGCGGCATTTACTGTAGAGGGTAAATTTAATTCGTTATATAAAATATTCGTCAGCCCTTTCTTTGTGTCGCTTACCAGATTTCCATTAAAATTATAACTATAAGTGGTTGCCTGGCTTTCACTAACCGTTCCGTTATCTGTTATCGACATCAAACGATGACTCCTATTGACACCATCCATATAATCATAGTTCATGTAGTTCAGGATCCCACCATTTCTTCGACGAAGCAGGGAGGTGATGTTACCTGCCTCATCATAAGACGCATACTCGGTAAATTGACCGTCGCCTGAAGTTGTTCCCCGTCCATAAGCACCCGTCAGTCTGTTCAAAGGATCATACGTGTACGTGTAGCCTTTTTGCTCCTGCGGTACGTTACTTGCCAAAGCACCTGGGGTAACAGTCTGCCATTTAACAGCTGAGATATTTCCGTTATAATTTGGTGCCAGGGTGTAACCTGTATTATTCTGCTCATAGTCCAGCTGCTCACTAAACACATCCAAAGTATTCGCATAATTAGGATCAATGGTACTTAACGGATCGTTGATCCTGCTCAACCAGCCCCGGCTGTTATATCTAAAATCAAAATGCTGCAAGAAAGAATTATTGGAAGGAGCAGCACTCATATCGGTGCTATGCTGGTGCTTTGTCTTTAGTTGCCCAAGCTCGTTGTATTCGCTCTTAGAAGCCGTTACTATTGCTCCCGTGTTTGTCGGTGATATAATTTGTTGTTTACTCGTTATCGGTCGATTACTGTGGTCATAAACGATCCAATTATTGATGGTCAACTGAGGCGCGGCAGAAGACGGCTGGTAGTGTTTTCGTACGGTCTGCAAAGCCAATCCCTGGAAACTGTAGGTGCTTTCCTGCGTATCGTACTTGTTAGCAGCTACCACCCCGCCCTGATAATGCTGTGTGATCGCTTTGGAAACCTTTCCGTACTTGTCGTAATGCATGACGCTGAACAAGTAATTATCTGTACCCAGCACATTGGTTAAACTTGCTACGGGCAAGTTTTGCGGAAACTGTTCCAGGCTATCTATGGCAGTAGATGGTGGGGCGTAGATTGTGCTGTTGGGGTTAACGGCAGTATTGCTAAGGACATTGTAACTATCAAAATAATGAACCGTTAAAACCTTATTATTTGTTCCTGCGCTGATGTCCGGCCAGGTCAAATGGGTGTAACCGTAAAAGCTACTAGCATTTGTAAAGGTTTCGTATACATCCGTACTGGCATCAACGCTCGCTTGCAGTGCGCCGCGACTTGCTGTTGTAGAATACTTACCGGTGATCACCACCCTTCCCAAGACATCATATTTGGTTACCAGCCAGATGTTGCTCAATCTTTGGTTCGCATCCTGGGCCATTACTAGTTGGTCGCGGCTATTGTACACCATGTACTGCCAGCCCTGGCCTGGGATTTTCTTTTCTGTCTGGCGGCCCAACCCGTCATAATGATACGCGTAGAAATAATTTAAAAATATCGCGTCTGTTTCAGAAAAACTTGTTGGTAACAGGTAAAACTTTGGGATAGCCAGTTCGTCTGAATTCACTCCAGGCTTCTTGTCCATCTGGAAAAACAGCGATCCATTTCTGGGTAATGATACGTTCGAGATTTTGCTCAAACGAGTCACCATCACTCCATTTGATCGTTATGTTGCTGGGGTTACTATTGAAACTGTTGCTACTGTTTACCGGGTCGGTATATGTAGTTGGCGTACTGGTAGCATCATTAAGATAAGCTGTCGCATCTCCTGCATTACTTTGTGCGAATGATGCAGTAATCCCTTGGCTGTATAGACTGCCAGCGCTACCGCCGCCCATGTTCCAGCCCCTCAACGCCCCTTCTGCACGTAGGAAAAGAACCTCAGGATAGCTCATCCAGGGTAACGGCGTAGATGGACTAACATTGATTGTTGAGCACTTGATATACCCGTTACGATTAATATTGATACCTGTACGCACCCCGTGGAAACCACCAAAGTCTGATGTTTTAAAGTATGATGCTAATCGGGGATCGTTATAACCCTTTAGGTAGCATTCCATCGTAGCACCCATTCTAACATCACCAAAACTATTGGTAATCACTTCAAGCGGGTTATGGTAGTTATAATTTGTGTAGGTACCCAACGCAGCGTTATCTGCATTAGCTGTAAATACACCGTAAGAATCGTTAACCGCATCCTCCGCATTTTTCCTGGCCAAAGCAGCATCTGCATAAACAATACGCATGGCCATTCTGAGCCGGAGGGAATTTGCAAATTTGATCCATTTGGAATAATCGCCCGCATAAACGGCATCATAATTAACCAGCGGCTTCCCTGACGGATTCTTAACGAGATAATCTTTTAGAACGGCCCTTGCTGAATCCAGTTCGTTGAAAAAGTTTTGATAGATCACCTGCTGACTATCATAGTTAATGGCCGAACCTGAGCTGCCTGCGCGAGTATATGGAAGTGGGCCGTACATGTCAGTAGCGCGTTGGAAAGCCGCTACTTTCAATATTTGGGCAAGCGCATAAACATCCGGGGCTTGTGTTCTTACCGTTTGCTGTATCGTTTTGTAAGCTGCGAACACACCTATGTAAGCACGGTCAAAATACGCACCGTACCAGCTTGGAATAAGATTATAAGTTGTATTGTTTGATCCGCCAAACCAGGTACCTGTTGCTCCTTGCTGCCCTGAAAATATATCTCCTGCCAGATTTTGGGTGATCTGATACATTTCGTCACCAAAATTATTCGGCCCGTTGCCCTGGTTTGAAATAGGGAATACATTTTTTTCCATCTGAACGATAAAAACGCCGATGTACCGGTTATCAGCTTTAAGCATATCAGGGGTAACCTGAGTAGGATCTGTGTTTATTGCATCAAAATTTTTGGTGCATGATGCAAGCAAGCTCACAGCAAGTATGCTACACGCCAGCATCGCTCTTTTGATGCTTAAGCGGTAATAAATATTTTTGATCATTTACGTATGATTAATGGTAGTTAAAATTGTACAGATACGTTAAAACCTATGCTGCGGTAACTCGGCTGCCTGAACATATCAATACCTTGATAATAAGTTCCGGTAGAGGCAGTCGATTCAGGATCGAACGGCGCTTTGTTGTAAAACATAAATAAGTTTTTACCGGTAAGGCCGACTGTGGCGCCTTTAAGCTTATTTCTAAAGAAAGCCGCTGGAAAATGATAGCTCAGTGTTGCCTCTCGCAAGCGAACGTTTGTCGCGCTATACACATAAGGTGCACCTATGCCTGTAGCGCCACCACCTACAACCGCATAATAGTCTTTCGCAGGAACAAGTCCACCATTGATCGGTACGCCACCGGCTTCACGAGCTTCAGCGGAAGCCTCAGAAACACCATACCGATCCATCAGGGCCTGGGTTGCTGAAACGCCTATCCCACCAATGCGGGCGTCAACCAAAAAGGCGAGGCTAACACTTTTGTAAGTGAAGCTATTGCGCATAGCGATATTATAACGAGGATCTGAAGATCCAGCGTAGATATTATAGTTGTTGTTGTCAGCGAAAACCTGTTTTGTGCGTGGATCAACAACAATGAAACCATGCTCATCGGTCTTTAATCCATTCACATAAATATCACCAGCTGTACCCCCAACGGTCGGTCTTTGTTGATAGTTGCCTAAGGTTGCGGCTACTACGGAATCAACGGGAACAAGATTACCCTGGGCATTTAGCTTTGTGTATAATGCTTTGATCTTATTTCTGTTGAAGGAAAAAACAACATTAGAGGTCCATTTTACCGGCCCAAGCAGGGTATTGACGCCTAAATTAACTTCCATACCCTTGTTATCTACCTGCCCCGCATTTACCCTTATCTTGCCTGAATTATTGTCACCTGCCACATCTGCCTGATAATCAAATATCTGATTATAGGTGGACGATTTGTAAGCGGTTACATCAAGTGTAATTGTATTATTAAAGAAGCGACCATTTATACCGGCTTCATAAGATTTTGTACGTTCCGGTTGTAAAGTTCTGCTAACAAAAATTCCTTCGGTATTAACTGTGTAATTACTAAAAAGATAATTTGGGTTGGTAAGGTATGGGTCCGGAGGGGTACCGACTTCACTGTAAGATCCCCTGGCTTTTAAATAGGATAACGTACTGGAGCTGATGTTGAACAAATCAGTAATTATGCCTGACAAACCTACAGATGGATAGAAAAGTGAGACATTTGTTGACCGGGACAAAGCTGAATTCCAATCATTTCGGCCTGTTACATCTAAAAACAAACTGCTTTTATAGGAGAACTGCGCGGTACCGTATATTGCCTGATTTTGAGAGCGATTAGGTGGAAGAGGAAATATCTTAGTTCTTGGGCTTTGTAGATCCACGTTGGAGGTGATGAAAAAATTGGGAATCGTTGCCAGGTCACCGCCAAAATAATTACCGGTTCTTTGCCGGTCATCGTAACTAGCGCCTAAGAAAGCATTCACGCCAAAATCCTTAATTTTATGCGTCGCATTTACTAGCACATCGACATAATTTTGCGATTGGTTGGTGTTCGTAGATGCATAAAACCCATTAATACCCGCCAACGCTGAAACTGTTGAAGCGCTATTCTTAGATTCATTCACTACTTGTGTATTATCGTATTTTGCCCGTGACACGATATTTAGCCAATTGTTGATCGTATATTTAGCCGTTGCGTTGAGTAAGTACCGGCTGGTTTGATTCGTATTGATATCTCTGTTTACGATCCAATAGGGATTTTGCATCGCATAACCCTGATCGCCATAAGGCCAAAATTGAGTTTTGAAATTCCGGGTAGCATCGTAACGCTCGTAAAGCTGGTATTTAGCGATATCCTCATCTCTTGGTAACAGATATGCACTTACTAATGGATTGTTATACAAGCCTTGTGTGATGAGATTTTGGTCGTTCTGTTTAACGTACATCACACCCAAGTCCATTTGAAGCTTATCATTAAAAAAGTTGGCAGTGTTTCTTAAGGTTAAATTGAGCCTGTCAAGTTTATTGTTAGGAATAATCCCGTTGCCGTTTGTTTTTGCTGCAGAGATGTAGGTTTGATTTTTCTCAGTTCCGGTGGATAGGCTCACGCTGTTATCCAAATACATACCGGTTTGAAAAAAATCTTTTGGGTTATAAGTTGACGGCGTGGATAACTTAGTACCCCAGCTGTCAAATGCGCCCGGACTAGAAGCGCCATAACTATTCTGAAATTTCGGCAAAACGAATGGGCTGAAAAAGCTTGTACTACTTGATAAGCTGACACTGGTTTTGTTAGCCGAACCCTTCTTCGTTGTGATTAGTATCACACCACCTGACGCATTACTCCCATATAAAGCCGAAGCTGCAGGCCCCGTTAAAACCGAAACTGATTCTATATCATCGGGATTAAGCTGAGAGATACCATCGTTACTGGCGTTAGCACCATCAAATACCCCGGGTATGCCGGTACCGGCACCATTGAAATTAAAGAGCGGTACCCCGTCAACTACATAAAGAGCATTGTTTTTGCTATCGTTGAGGGACTTGGTTCCCCTTAAAACTACTCTGGCAGCGCCACCAATACCGGTGGAACTGGTGTTAATTGTAGCACCTGCTACCTTACCGATCAAATTATTAACAAAATTTCCGTCGTTTTGCGCGTTAATATCAGTCCCTTTCAGTTCCTGCACATTATAAGTTAGCGCCTTGGTTGATCTTTTGATACCTAAAGCGGTAACAACGACTGCATTTAGTTCATTTTTGGCTTCACGCAGTATGATATTAATTTGGCTTGTATCCTTAACTATGTATTCGGTTGTCTCAAAGCCGACATACGATACGATCAGCACATCGCCAACTGCGGCATCAAGGGTAAAGCTACCGTTGATATCAGTTACAGCGCCTTTCTGAGTATTCTTCACTTTTACTGTAACGCCAACAAGAGGCAATCCTTTTTCGTCAGTGATTGTACCCGCTATTTTTTGTTGTCGAGAATTTGCCTTGGGCGATTGGACTTCCGGTGCGAAATTTTCGTTTACACTTAAAACAATTGTCTTATTCTGAAGCTGATATTTTATTGGCTGGTCTTTAAAAATAAGATTCAAAACTTCAGGCAGTTCGGTGTTGGAAACACTAATTGATACTGGCTTGGATTGGTTGTAAACACTGCCACTTAAAATAAAGGAATAGCCAGTTTGCAAACTGATTTTTTTACAAACTTTTTTTAATGATGATCCTTTTTCAGTAAGGGTTATTTTTTGTGCCAACGAAGCAGCACTGACATGAATAAAAGATACGATCAGAATTAAAGTGGTCAATCTCATAATTAGCAGTACTTTGTTTACGCACCGATTGGGCAAAGCACATTTAGGCGTATAATTTTTATACATTTGTATAACTGGTTTAAAAGTTAATAGGAATAGGAAATTGTTAGCGTAATCCAGTTACGGCTATTGGTGTTCCAGCACTAATAGCTTTTTTTTTGGAGTTACGACCTTGGAATAAGTTATCCTTTGATCATAATCCTCCTTCCGTTAGTAGAAATGTGAATTTTGGGAGATTTAATCAAGTTCAGGACTTGGTTCAGGTTTAAATATTTCGACACTCTTCCTGTGAATAACTCCGCCGGGACTTTGCCTTCAAAGATTACATCAACGTCGTACCATCTGGCTAATTCGCGCATAACCGTCTCTATATCAGCATCCGTAAATTCGAAATAACCCTCCTTCCAGGCAACAGCTTCTTCAGCGTCGACATTGGTGACGGTTAAATCCGAATGCGAGACGAGCGCTTGCTGACCAGGTTTAAGTATTTTATTTTTACCATTAGCTACAATTTTTACTGAGCCCTGTAGTAACGTTGTCTTCATCTGGGGTTCATTGATGTAAGAATTTATATTGAAGTGCGTACCCAATACTTCGACGGTCTGACCGTTAGAGATAACTTTAAATGGTTTCGAAGCATTATGGGCAACTTCAAAATAAGCTTCACCAGCCACCTTAACAACTCGTTCATTTCCCACGAAAGACGTCGGGTATATTATATCTGAGGCCGCGTTCAACCAAACTTTAGTACCATCCGAGAGTGTCAGCTGATATTCACCACCACTCAAAGTGGACATTTTATTATATTCCACTTTGTTGGATGGCGTTGCCCCGGTGTTATATGATACTTGATTGTTCCCGCTTTTAGTAACGACGGTGTTACCTTGATTTGCCAAAACACCATCCTTTACATTATTCAGAAGAATCTGTCTTCCATTAGCCAAAGTAAGCGTAGCGTTGTGGCCGCCTGGCTGTACGGTAAAAGAAACTTTTTCATTCGACGGAACAGGCTGATCCGATTTTGGCAACAAATGGTACAGCCCTATGCTCATCACGACCAAAAGAATGGCTGCAACCGACCCATACCGCACCCAAGTACCTAGCGTCCTTTTCGGTGAAGAACGATGTTCGTCCTTAATCCTTAAAAGTATGTTTTGAAAAATCCTTTGCTTAGCCGCTGCTTTTTCAAACTGCGACAGGCCATCTGAATATTTTTTTAAAGAGTGAGGCTGGTCATACCAACGGTCAATTTCTTTAATTTCGTCTTGGGTCGCTTCTCCGGTCTTAAGTTTCGAGATAAGCCTCAATATGTATTCATTATATTGTTTATCCTCGCTCATATAATTGTATTCGAATGAAACGACACAAAGTTCTACACTCACTAGAAATAAATTCTAATTAACTTACAAAACACTGATATTCAGTTTATTAATTTCAACTAAGTCATCCAGATCAGTCCGAATCGGAAATAGATTTACAATTAAATATGAACAGATCAGACTGCTTGACAAACTACTTATCGAGAAATACCGTCGTTTTTAGATATACTTTTTTACACTACAGAAAGAAATACGGAATTTTTGAGCATCACTTATACCTAATGATGCTTGAAAAACTATTGGCAATAATGACCTGACGCTTTGACAGAAGCCTGCAACAATTTGCATGATGCCCTTCTATGACCTTTTCGTACGTGATTTGTCTTCGGGAAAATAATTTTAGTTAAGGCCACCTCTACCAGCTTAGGTCTGAGTTTAAAGCGTCATGGTTAGAAATACGAACGTAATCTCGCTTTTAGATCAGTTATTAATTAAGCTTTGTATCAAAACTCCGAAGAAATCTGATCTTGTCTTGAATATAGATTCAAGAACATTTATTCGACCTTCTCGTTACCTGTACTCCAGAAAAATGAATTATAGAAACATTTAGCACTACAGTTACTGAAAATGGTTCTTTGGCAGCGCATCCACTTATTATTGCTGCCTAATTAAATAGAAACATCCACTGGCAGTTCCAACAAGATTTACTAAACATTATAAACCTGCATTTGAAGCGAAATAAACCTTCGCTAACTTCCTGCTGCCAAGCGCAGAAGCAGATAAGTGAAAATATTTATTATAAGACATATCGATTTGTTATTAACATACCAGCAGTTTGTAACCAATGCCCCGTAGCGTGAGAATCTGAATTCCAGTTTCATTTTTAATTAATTTTCGAAGATGGGCAATAAAAACGTCCATACTTCTGGTACTGTAATAACTGTCGTCGTTCCAAATATTCATTAGCGCAGACTGTCTGGTCAATACATCATTTGCAGATTCAATCAGCATTTTTAATAATAAACATTCCTTAAACGTAAGTGAAGTCCGCCCAGTAGAGGTTGTTAATATCTGTTTAACAACATCTAAGCTACATTTACCAAACTTGAGTTCGGATATTGCCGGTTCGACGTCTTTGTGATGAATACGGCTTCGTCTTATCAAGACTGATACCCTTGCCAACAATTCATCCATATGAAAGGGTTTTTTAAGATAGTCATCACCGCCACTTGCAAACCCTTTTAAAACATCCGTTGTTAAAGCTTTAGCGCTCAAAAACAGAATTGGTACTTTATGATCAACTACTCGGATTTCCTCTGCTAACTGATAACCGTCCTTTGAAGGCAACATAATATCCAATAGACAAATGTCGGGATGATAGTTTTTGAAAATATTCAGTGCCAGTTTGCCATCAGTAACGATTTGAACATCGTAGCCGGAAGCAATTAATCCATCACTTACTATTCGCGCTAAGAACGGCTCATCCTCTATATATAATATTTTACGACTCATTGTGAACGGGCAGATTTATAATAAATGTACAACCTTTATGCAATTGACTTTTCAAACTAATATGCCCATAATGTTCAGTTATCACCTGCCGAACATAATTTAGTCCTAAACCAGAACCTTTTACCTGTCGTACCTCACCTTGAAGTGGTGCCCGAAAAAAACGTTCGAAAACCTTTTGCTGATATTCAGGATCAATTCCCGGTCCGTTATCTTGAACACTTATGATAACACTTTTTCCTTTATGATAGCAACTTAATTCGATTAAAACCCCTTTCTGGCCATATTTTAATGCGTTTTCAATTAAATTATAGAACACGTTACCCAGTTCAAACTGATCGCCAAGAACAAAGCACGGTTCTGAATCCTGACGAAAATTGCAGGTGCCACCATTTTGAGCGATAAGTATTTTCATCCTTTCAATAACTTCTAAAATAAGTACCTGAATATCGAATAGTTGTAAGTTTAGCTGATCTGCAGATTTTTCCATACCTTGAGTATTGAGAACGCGATCAATTAGTAGTGTTAGGCGCCCGAGCTCCTGCTCACTTATATTTAAGTACTCTTCAAGTAATTGGGGATTTTGATTTAATTGAAATTTCCGAATGGAGTTAATAGCCAGCATAACCGTTGATACAGGGGTTTTAAGTTCATGAGTGACATTACTAATGAATGACTCCCTGACATCCGCGTACAGTTGTTGCGCGTTGAATAACCTGTAGATCAAAAAAAACGCGACAAATGTGAGCCCAATCATTAGCATAGAAGACGCAATCTGATAACGCATCTCGTAAATGACCGTACGTGTTAATGACGGTATGACTAATTGAAATTTATGGAAAAGCTCAAGATCATAGGAATAAAGCCTACTTAAAAATGCTGGAGCAAGTGTCCTGAATTCAGGCGCATTCTTATTAGAACGCCATGTGTAGTCAAACAGTCTTAGGTGATAAGGTTGATTTACTTTCAAATCATGCATTCCTTTCTCTATTTTTATTCTCATCTGGTTTAAAGCCAACGAATCCATATGCTGCCTTTCTTCCATTGAGAAGATTTGGCCCTGACTGCCAGGCACTTTAGATCGAGGCCGAGGTTTGGTATAGAAGATAAACTTTAAAGCAATATAAGAGCTGTCTTTATAATGTTCTTCTGAAAAAACCCGAAACATATTTTCGGATTGTGCTTCATCAAAACCTTGACGAAGTTTCAACCAGGGTGCAGATTTTAAAAACATGCGAAAACTGCTCGAATCATTTTTATTTATTCCGGCAAAATCATACATATTTCGACTTGCCGCATTTGCGATCATATACTCTAACCGATCGTCAAGACGTTGCTTTTCTCCACGATACACATTTCGCAGCCAAAATATTTGAAGACTGATCGTTACCAGTAAGGTGACGAGAATCAGCACGTATGCAATTATCTTTTTTGTGGGATGCATTTTTCTAATATCTCAAAAATTATGGGCATTAAATGTAGTTGTAGCGCAGATTTAACGCTATTTAACCTTACTTAACTTTACTTTACAATGACGCTGGCTACGTTTGCAGAAAAAAATGAAAAAATATATCTTATTATTGCTCTGCATATCGCCGCTTGTTTTATCTGCACAATCGAATTTAAAGTGCTTGGTAACAAATAAAAAGGGCATCTCGCTTGATGCTGCAACTGCAACGCTCTATCAAAAAAATCAAATTGTGACTAGCAATTTGTCTAAACTTGGTAAAATCGATTTCACCGGATTAACAAACGGCGAATATGAGATTAAAGTATCGTTAGTGGGTTTTCAAAGTATCGTGAGGAAATTTGATATGCCAAAAGACTCGCTCCTACTGGTCATGAACGAAGCCATTTCCCAACTAAAAACAGTAAATATAATTTCAAAAATCCCACCTGTGGAACACAAGACAGATCGTACCACCTATAATATTCAGAATAGTATACTGGCAGGGGGGAGTAATATATGGGACATACTCAAAAAGCTACCTTCTGTGATTACGTCTGATAACGGACAGATTACATCATCGGGAAAAGGAGTAACTGTTTATATTGATAATAAACCCGTACATCTTACCGGGGATGAACTTGTGACTTATCTTAGTTCGCTCCCAGCCGATCAGATTTCCAAGTTGGATATCGTGACCAGTCCCTCTGCAAAATATGATGCACAAGGCGGAGCAATTCTGAATATTGTAAGGAAAAAAATCTCCACTGATGGTTTAAATGCGCAATTTAGCAGTAGTTATACACAGGCTACGCTAGGATCTTATACAACCAGTGCCATTTTCAATGAGCATCATAAAAAAACCAATTTTTATGGAAGCTTTGGCCATTCGGATCAAAGACGTAAAAGGCAGTTAAGCGACTATACTAAGTTTTCCGATTCAAGCCGTAATTCCTTTTGGGACGGTAAGGGTACATCGACAAGAAAAAATATTACTGATAACTATCAGGTTGGCCTTGATTGGGTTCTTACTGATAGACAAATAATAGCAATTAACGTGACAGGATACTACAGTAAGGGGAATACAATACTTTCTGATACGAAGACCGTGTACAACAATTTTCATTCGATTGCAGATTCGACGCTATTAACAACCAACGATCAACGTACAAATACAAGACAGCTGGACGTTGGAATGAGTTATAAATTAAAAATTGACAGTGGCAAACAATCGATTGACTTCAACTTTGACTATTTGCCCTACCATAAAAAAGCAGAGCAGTACGTCCAAACAATAACCGATTTTCAAAATAGTCCGCTTAAAAACACTTTCGATATATTCACACCTAACTCCCAAGAGATAAATATTTACACCTCAAGCCTGAATCATTCTTATCATTTGAAAAATAATTGGGATTTGGAATCGGGCATAAAATACACCAGTATCAACACATTAAATAATTATTCATTCTACAACATATCAGGAAATTCAAAGATTTTAGATCCTGCGAAATCGAACTTATTTGATTACAAGGAAAATACCAGCGCAGCATATACAAACATTAAGGGGACTGCGGGTTTTTGGTCATTTCAAGGTGGAGTACGTATAGAAAACACAAATACGACCGGATCAGCTACAGCGTCAACGCTTTTGACAAAAACGAACTACCTGAAAGTGTTTCCTTCAGCACAGTTGATCTTTTCACCCAATACCAACAACAATATTGCATTGAGTTATGAAATCCGGATTGACCGTCCGGAATTTCAGCAATTGAATCCGGCAAGGTTTTATACAAGTCCTTACAGTTATGCACAAGGAAACGCCTACCTAAGACCATATTACAGTACAAATTTAGATCTAACTTATACTTATAAAGAACATTACACACTAACAACCTATTTTACGGATCAGGAAAATTTCATTAGTGATGTTCCTGTTCAAAATAACAGCGATGGAACTCTCTATTTTACACAGCTTAATATAGGAAATACGCGAAACATCGGTTTTATAGTACTGACCACCGTCAATCCTACGCCCTGGTGGGATGCCACTTTTAGTTTCAATGGTTATCACAGCGCTCAAAAATCCAATTTCCCAAATGGTGAATTTTCCTCAAACAAATGGAACACAGAATTTAGTTCCAATCAAACATTTGTGATCTCAAAAAGTCAAGGTATTAAGGCAGAGTTAGCGGCATCTTATAATTCGCGTTTTTTACAAGGCGTGCTCAATATTTATGCTACAAATAATGTAAGCTTCGGGGCAAGTAAACAACTATTCCGAAAGCGCGCAACACTTAAAATCGCTTTGAATGATATATTCTATGGTAACCCTTACAGGCTAGCCACTTTATATGCCGATCAAAATAATGGATCTTATCAGCGAAATGACACCAGAAATATTTCGGTAAGCTTTACCTGCCGTTTAGGCAACTTTGGGGTTGGACAGAATAAAAAAAACAAAAATGTTGACGATGAAAGGCGTCGGATTAATTAACGGAGTCCTAATTGTCATACGACAGAATCAACGCTTGTTACGAAAAATCTACTACACTAATGAAGTTTATAAAAACAACTTGTTGCACTGGATAGTAATTACAGCGCTTTATTCATTTCATGGCTGGAACGAATATGATGGTAAGACTAAGGAGTAGAAAAAATTTCACAATTAATATTTTACGATTGAAGAAAGAAATGAGGACTTGCTCGAATTCAAATCCAACCGCAGCCTTTTTGGGATGTGAGGCCTGATGTTCGCCGCATAGGGAAATATAGACGGCGAGGAAGCGATCTGTGTTGGAATTTTGTCCCGTACGGTTAAAGGAGCGAAACCGATAAACGTTAATGTAAAATATTGAGAAATTTAAAAAGGGAGCTGAACAGCATAAAAATGGATTCTGCCCCCTATTGTCAGGTAAATTTACTTTTAAGGAATTTAAGCAAATATCAATTTTCGACATAGGATAAAACAAATTCAAGTAATGCTTTCCTATTATAAACTGTGAATAACAACTACTAACATCAATGAAATTACACAAGAAATCATCTCTGCTACTCGCCTTAGTCATCAGTCCCTTAACACCCGTCTTTGCCCAGGATAAAACATCATCCAACGTGCTATGGTACAACTCACCTGCAACATATTGGGAGGCCTGCTTACCTATCGGTAACGGCAGATTAGGGGCAATGCCTAACGGAGATGTTTTCTCAGAGAAAATAGCCCTTAATGATATTACATTATGGTCTGGATCTCCTCAACAAGGCGATCTGACGCACGCCCATGAGCACTTCCGTGAGATACAAGCGCTTGTAATTGATGGAAAAATTGAGCAGGCGCAGTTGCTAATGAGCAAATACTTTAAGTGTGCAGGCTATGGTTCCGGGGAAGGAAAAGGGAATAATGTCCCCTACGGAAGTTACCAGACGCTTGGTCAGCTCTTGATTAAATTTCAATACGATAAAAACGCTAATTACGCGAATTACCGCCGTCAACTGGTCATTGACAGCGCAATTGCTTCAACAAACTATCGTATAGGTACTGTAAATTATCAACGTGAATATTTAACTAGTTTTAATAGCGATGTCATCATAATAAGGTTAACTGCAGATGCAGGTCACGCTCTCAATTTTACCATTGGGCTATCGAGGCCAGAACGTGCTACATCAAAAGCAGCAGGCGAATTTCTTGATTATAGCGGCACCCTCACAGACGGAAAAGGTGGCGATGGAATGAAGTTTTATTCAAGAATCGGCGTAAATCAAACCGGTGGATCAAATTATGCTTCTGGTGATTCATTATATGTGAAAGATGCGACAACTGCAACAATCTTTGTTTCATCAGCTACCGACTTCAGAAATTTGAATTATAAAAATTTTGTAGTTGCAAAATTATTGAAAGCGATGAAAACGCCTTATATGATTGAGCGCAGAGAACATATCCAAAAATTTCAGAACTTCTTCAAAACGGCTGTATTTCACTTATCAGGTAATAACCAAACGCAAGTACCTACAGATGAACGCCTGAAACATTTCATGACCGACAGTTCAGACGTCGGAATTCCTCCACTTTATTTTCAGTTTGGGCGATATCTTTTGATAAGCAGCACCCGTAAAGGACTATTACCTCCTAATCTTCAGGGATTATGGGCTAACACTGTTGAAACACCATGGAATGGGGATTTTCATCTGGATATTAATATACAGATGAATCACTGGCCATTAGACGAAACAGGATTAGGTAATTTAAATCAACCGTTTCTAAAATTGGTGAAAGGTCTAATTAGACCCGGACAAAGAACTGCACGTGCTTATTACAATAGTCCCGGGTGGGTGGCACATGTTATAACAAACCTTTGGAACTTTACGTCGCCGGGAGAAGACTATACCTGGGGTGCTTTTAATACTGGTTCTGCCTGGTTGTGCCAAATGCTTTACACTCATTTTCAATACACCCGTGATATCAATTATTTAAAAGAATTATACCCTATATTAAAAGGTTCATCGACTTTCTATCTTCATACCCTGGCAAGAGAAAAAAAACATTCATGGCTGGTTACGGCACCATCAAACTCACCAGAAAATGATTACATTTTGCCAAATGGAAGATCAGCCAGCATCACGGCAGGACCAACAATTGACAACCAACTTCTTAGATTTTTATTTAAGGCCACTGAAGAGTCAGCCGCAATACTTAATCGGGATTATGCGTTATCGCTCAGGCTTAGAGCTGCCAGATTAAAACTTCCACCAAACCAACTAAACAGCGACGGGAAGTTAATGGAGTGGCTATCAGATTATAAGGCGGCTGATATCCACCATCGCCATGTGTCACCCTTGTGGGGACTATATCCCGGCAACGAAATTAATGAAAGCGTTCCAGCCATCGCGGCAGGCGCGAAGAAGTTGCTAGACGAGAGAGGCGATGTGGGAACAGGATGGTCCCTCGCTTGGAAAATGAACCTTTGGGCGCGTCTTCATGATGGAAATCACGCATTTAAAATTTTCCGAAAACTTTTGAAGCCGGTTTTTAGATCAGAAGTTAATATGAAAGATGGCGGAGGTTCATACATCAACCTTTTTTGTGCCCACCCACCATTTCAAATTGATGGTAATTTTGGAGGAACGGCTGGTATAACAGAAATGCTGCTGCAAAGTAGTAACGGATATATTGAATTACTACCAGCTATTCCAGATGCATGGAAAAAAGGCTACTTTAAGGGTATTCGCGCCCGGGGGGGTGTCAGTGTTGACGCGTCTTGGAGTGAAGGTGTTTTAAAAACCATGACACTCTATGCAGAAAAGGCAGGTGACTTCAAAATAAAAATACACGCCGTGAAAAAAATTGAATTCAAACAAAATGGACATTGCTCACAATTAAAGGTCAACCCTTCAAAACTTATAGAATTGACCTTGCTTAGAGGAGAAAAAATATCAATGAAAGTTTATTAGAAATGTTGATGGGTGTGCAAATAAACACATTACTGAAACCATGCAGACTTTTAGCCTTAAAACTAAGCGATGAGATCGCAGTTTATACACGACGTAAAGCACTCTGAAAGTTTCTATTTGAATTGATTCTTCGCCGAAACTAACAACATAAGTCATTTCTATGAAGTAAGCGAATTCATTTATAAACTTCCGGGCAGCGGCTATTAAATTATTGGCGATAGCATTTTACCAATTCAGTAACGAGAAGTAATTTTTTCAGGTTCGCAGTTGTCCCGTTTCTGAATTTCTAACAGAAAACATCAATAATCATCTAATGACCAGTACTATGCAGTTCTTTCCGTGATAGCTTTTGGGGTAACAATTTTTTGAATCTGCTGGGAAATGAGCCGCTTTTTCGACTTTCTTTAATTTTTACAGAAGTCGTAAAAGCTGAACAGCGTGCATGGCTGATTACCAGACTGCTCATGAAAATATGCAAAAGCTTGAGTTGCAAGCGCATGTCTTGATGAATAAAATTCTTATTATTCCAAATACGGTAAAGAAATTTATAATGATCATTATAATTTCTTCAGGTCTCGTTGCCTTACTAAAAATCGCTTAGGCGAATTAAATGAATACATATTGAAAAAAATTAACAAAATCCATCAAAGAGAGAATATCGAAACTATTTCGATAGCTCAATCTTCACTTTGTAGTTTTAATTTAATACTTGGGACAATAAAAACTATGATTCACTTTTTGAAAGCATCCCCAAGCCCAATAAATTATGATGATTGCATGTAAGGGACTTAACTCGCTCTATATCTCCCTTTATCACGTTTCCATCTTTCAACTTATCAATAAAATCAGAAAACCGATTTATAGTTCCTGATCTTGTCCATAATCATGTACTGTACTCGAACAAGGAAAGAAAAATTTCCGCTCGAAAACATATCTTTTTTTAACTGAATTATAAAACAGCAGAATGAGCGAATTCATCTCGAGTGAATCGTCAGCTATTTTTTATATACAACAGAAAAAGTAGAATTGACAAAAAATCAGAATGATTTCCCCCCAGTTTACTCTTTAGCGTTTCTGTTGCTTTATATAAGTGCTTTTTTACTGTGCTGATAGAAATGCCCATATTTTCTGCTATGAACCTATGAGACAAATGTTCAAAGCGGCTTTTTACAAAAACTTCCCGACATTTTGGTGGTAACGTTTGGACAATCCTCATGATCTCACCCTGAAGCTCTTTAACACATAGTCCGTCATCGGGAACTAAGCCGGATGTAATTGAATATTCAACAATTCCAGCAATATGCCTTTGATGCATTTCCTGTGCTCGGTAAGCATCTATCACTTTATACTTTAATGCGGTTTTGAGGTAAGCTATCAAGGACGACTTAGGCGATAATTCGGCCCTCCGCAGATATAAACTTACAAATACCTCTTGAACCACTTCTTCCGCCTCTTCACGGGACCTCAAACGCTGGTAAGCCGCATCGGCCATGGTCTCCCAATGCCGATTATATATCTCTGCAAAAGCGGCATGGTCTCCGTCTTTTAAATGTAGGACCAACTGTTCGTCGCTTATAGTTTTGTAAACAGGCACGGATTGGGATTTAATATGCTAAATTAGGTAAACGTGACTTAATTATTAAATAATTAAGGACTTAGGTCTGAATAACTATTAAAAAGCATTTCATACATAGTGAAATTTACAAATCAGGTCCGAATCAATATCTGTTGATTTGAAAATATAATTAATAAACCTATAATGGCCTACTTGGATGCAAGCAAAATCTAAAATGTAATATACGACAATTTAAACAGGTTTCTTAAAGATAAAACAACGCCTTACATATATACACCGTCATAGATCAAAAAATGGCAAAGCGACACCCCGATGGAATGGATCTTGGAAAGCTATCAGATCAGTAGTGAATTGTATACCGGCATCCAACCGGGCCATAAATTGGTACAGGCTAAATTTGGTAACTGTGCTTTAAGCGGTACCGACTTTTTGATGTAAAAGAGGTTTTGGCGATACAGAGATTATTAGCATGCAAATCTTTCATAGAGAATCTGAAGTGTTTGACTAGTTTTGGTTTAGTAAGTGCAGCGCGTAACTCATTGTAAACTGTACCGAAACTTTCATTATCGTGAAAATTTTTTTCGTTCCTAAAGGACCTGCTTGCGTCTTCGACATTAATAGTTTAATATACACCTCTCTCCGTCTAAATTCAGTGGCTATCTTTGCGATAGTTACTTCATGAGTAACTGAATAATCAAGATGATTGCGCCCAGTTTTATTTTTTTGATCGGATAAGCGAATTTCTCATTAACAGACAATTTTAGCTGGAGTAACTCATCTGCATGAGAACAAACCTTTTTAATTTATCACCTTCTATCGCGCTATTATCACTTTTGTAAGAAGCTTCCGATGATCATGCCGGCAACTAGCGCAGGGGATCCTGAAACATACAACAAGCCTGCAACCGCTGTTAGTGTTATACTAGGCTGAATGATAACATTAAAATCGTGTAAAAATCGCCAGTGCACCTCATTATCCGGGAAACGATTGATCCCGATAGCACACCCAAAAACAAACCACCTAAGCCTTTAGTGATCACAAGTTTTGCGGCTTTTGAAAATGATGAGTTCTTTTTTAAGATGAGTTCTTTTTTAAATAGCAGCAACTGCCCAAAAACTAACAACCGAAACAATTCCTGTATCATCATTAAACAGCGACTCGCCGAAATGATGGTCTTCAATCTTTCCAGCGTTTTTGATGAAGACATCAGGACAGCTGCTGCTACGGCATCAGTCGGTTAAATCAGCGCTCCAAACACTAGCGGCTCCACCCATACAAGGTGGTACAGCTGCTTACGGTCGAAAGTTTCTTTCTCCATAATCGATTTTCAGATGATCGACGCTCAAGTTACCAGTTTTTGAAACAGGAAGATGTATTGAATCATATTAGAAACTTTGACTAACGAAAACTATTAACTACAATTGCCCAGTTTTCCACACTTCAGAAACAAGATAGCACCAATAATGACCTAAAAAACAGGTCGAAAAATTTGTTTCTAATTTGGCACTTAAATATCATAACTTACTGAAAATAAGTGCATAAGTACTTTTTGTATCGGCAAGTAGATAGGTCGAATAAAGGAAAGAATCATCCAATCAGATATCTTAATATCAATTTTGCTGTGTTTTATCCAACTGCCCTAAGTAAAATGGTTACTGAATTGCCGGTTGAATTGACGACGGCAATATCCGGCGTTCCGTTCCCGTCAAAATCACCGATCGCCGTTTCGACGGGATTATTGCCAACGCCAAAATCAAGGTTAGCATCAATATCAGAGGCAACAATGCTGTTCTTTGTTGCAAATGTTTGCCTGAATGGTAACGGTGACGTGGCTGTCGCTCTAATCCCAACATTAGTTACTGTAACCGGAGAATAGGCCGCACCGGCAGGAACGATTACTGACAGTGATGTTGCTGTAGCTGAAGACACCGCCGCACGAACAGGTCCAAAATAAACTGCATTGCTCGAGGCGGTGGTATTAAAGTTGCTACCATTAATGGTAATTGCTGTGCCAACTGGTCCGGTGTAAGTGGATAACGATGCTATTGTCGGTATTTGCGCTAAGCTCAGTTCGGCAGCAGACAGCATTAATAAACACAAACTTATCTTTCTTAAAATCATAACAAGGTTGTATCCAATTTGATATTAGGCTGAATTCTATACATAGGTTTGACTTATTGACAGCTTGTTGTCCTTAATAAGATTATCTTTTTGGCTTAATTTGAGTATTCGTAATTATTTTGACAGTCATTTTTCATTGCAATTTTCCTGTTTTAAGTTTGGTCTACGGCCGCCATATACAATTTAATGTGTTTAGTTTCAAGAGGATTATAATCCAGAAGTCTCAAGAATTGACCTGATTGAATGAATCTACGATACCTTTTAAAATAAACTAATGACGCCCTGGACAGTTCGAATAAGAAAATATCAATAATGTCGTAGCAAGAATATGAATTAGGAGAAAAATCAGTTCCGTTCTAAAAATAGAAAACGGCCTTTTCCTTAAAAAGCTGTTAGTTATTAAGACGACCAGGAAAATTATAAAGAGCGGGTTATCTATGAAGTTAAAGTAAAACAATAAAGTACCGATAAATCCCGCAAAACATTTATAAAAAATCATAATTGCAGTGAGAACGTTTAACACTATGGCCGTACCAAATACGACTTGTAAGGTTTTTTTGAAAATCTCCATCTTTTAATATTTCTTTTTACAGATCAATTAGTTTTGATTGTGTCCCAAGGAACCTGCTTGTTGAAAGAGGTTGTCCTTTTTGCATCGCCGCCTAGTGAGTTTATAAATTTAACAACATTGTCCATAAGACCACCCCAAGTTTTTACTGCGTCATCGTTAAAAAATTTATTTCTATTACCTAATAATCCGCCTAACGGTATTAAATCATTATAATTATAATAAGCATCTTGCGGAGTCCACATTCTATCAATTGCTCGAGTGTAAAATGTAAATAATCCATTCTTACCCTCTGTTAGACCAAATTCTCTATGGCCTGCCAAAGGATGTCTCCAATCCGATTTTGTCCAAACGGGAGTAAATATCCAAAAATTGTTTCCAGACTTTGAAGTCAAAACACCAGAGTCATCCATCGCATATGGATAAAAAACCATGACTGCACCTGTTGGATCGCCGCTCTGCCAAAGTTTTTTCATTGCAGGGTCTTGGCTACCGAAAGTTGTAACACTATAATTCATGTAGCTATCTAAATTTTTCCTAATGAAGTTATAAATATCTTTTGCAGTCCACCCTTTCGGCAAAGTACCTTTGACTTCCCAATAATCCATGTTTACATCGCCGCCAGAAGCGTCTGCCATGGCTTGTCTGCGAATGTTTGGATTGTTATCAATTAGATTTTTAAAGGAATATTGCTTTTCATACAAGAACTGATCTTTCCAAAAACTAATGTCATTACGTTTTTGCTTAACAAACTCTCCTTGTGTTGGTGAACGCATAACACTTCCGGTAATAACATTCTTTGCCTCCTCGCCATCCAAATCAATTGCTTGAATTGGTGTATTACTTGCAAATTGATAGGCTGTTAATTCAGGATATCTAGGGGCCAGGGGATCCACACTTAAAAACTTACCTACCCTAGGGTCATAGATTCGCATACCATAATCCTGTTGACCTCCTGCAATTGCATTATTGCTTGCATCCAGCTTTACATCGTTGTCGTTTTCCTTACCGTTAAAACCATAGCGATATTTTGAAGCGTTTGTAGCGGTAAACTGACGAGTTGGCTGGATCATACCGAAACCGTAATAATCCTGCGCATTGATCACATCCGGCAAATACGTCACTGGTGTGCCTGCGCCGGTTTGTATACGCTTGTCGCTTACGGTTGCCAGCACATTACCCAAGTGGTTGCTCAACTCATAAAATCTCTTGCCAACGATACCAAATTCGCCTGCAGGATCTGCCGTACTGCCTGACCCTACGTTCAAAGCCGGCGTCCACATGCCTACTCTACTGCTGCCATATAAATGTTGTTCCTTCCAGTTAGTAGTGCCGCCAACATTGTCGTAAACGGCGAGTGTATTACCCTTGGCGTCACGAACGTACCATGTTGTTCCCGATGGCCCGGTCTTGCTTACCCTGTTACCAGACGGATCATAGGTATAGGTGATATTGCCTGTAGATTTGGTGATCGGCAAATGACCCCTCCAAACAACCCAAAAAACCGACAACTTAATAAAATTAAATATCTGATTGTTAATAACTTATGCAATTTTAATTTTTCCAAATTCTTGGATAATTGGCAATGTATTTCTTGTTTTTGGTACTATCTTGTTATTCAAAACCCAAAAAATATTAGGCAAGATATTTACGCCTTTTTCTCACAGGATCAGCGCTTCGATCACCAGTAACACCGTACCTATACCTAACAGCACCATGACCTCATAGATAATCAGGTAGGCGCCGCTTAAACCCTGCTCAAAATTAGCAAAAAGGAAGAACAGGATACTGGTATCTTTAATGACAATTTCATTCTACTAACTGATAATTTTGATTAGTTGTTATATACACTTATAATTACCGCTGCTATTCGATTCTAATGAATAAGCTTGTTCCCTCGCGAAACAAGCTTATTATACAAAATAAGCGTTAGCTTAATAAGTAATTTATCGTCGATCAGTATGGTAAGTTCAGTAAGCAGGATTACACTACAACTTGTTGTTTAATTCAGATTAAGAACATTAGAACATTATTAGTAAATATCTGGTAATGTGTCGATAACCACCCTGTTTTAACTGTCTTTAATCAATAATTTTTGTTCTGGATCAATTTCGGACTTCCCCCGGCGCCTGAAAGGTCAATCTGTCTTTGCGGGATAGGATATAGCTCATTTTTTCCGGCTGTAAACTTACCACCTCTCACATCCTGTGTGAACTTACCCTGGAAAGCCAGGTAGGTATTGATCTCCTGTGCCGCAATTCCCCAGCGAACCAAGTCAAAAAAGCGGTGTCCTTCGAGTGCCAGCTCAATTTTTCTTTCAAAATAGATCGCTTTCAAAGCGGTTTCTTTTGTTGAAAAATAAGTCATATCGTAAAGTCCAACTTTGTAATTTGCCGCAGGTACATCAGAAAACCCTCCAGTAGGTTTATCAGGATTTTTGTATTGATATACCCATCCGGCAGGATTGGCTGCTCTTGCCCTTACCATGTTAACCAGTTCCATAGCGCGTGCCAGGTTTCCGGTTTGCGCCTGGGTTTCCGCATCCATCAGCAAAACATCTGAAAAACGAATGATGTTATTGTTAATGCCTGAACCTGGAGCCCAGGAGTGCCCGTCACCTTCTGTGCCTTGTGCTGCTTGCCCGTAAACCATCTTGATAGGTGAATAGGGGCCTGCATAGGCTTGGTTTCGTACCCAATTATTTCCCGGATGAATACCCCAATCAAGATAAGGGATGCCTCTCCTGCCTGCTGTCCAGTCCAATCTGGGATCAACGGTGCCTTGGTCTGGCGTAAAATCCTGAGCAGATGAAATGCCCATGTCAGTTTTTATAGGATGATCGTTATAAGTATCCAGGTATGGAAGCCCTGTAGCAGGGTCAGTCCTGAAATGATTGACAAGATCAATTGACGGCTGATAAAACCCGCAACAGCCAAAGGGGCTACCATCGCCATATGGGAAGTTGAGCATATCACCGTTATTGGCATTGGATATCCCATTTGGATCGACATTAGCTGCAGCCTGAACAGCAAAAACTGATTCGGCGCTGTTGTTGGTCGCAGCCCTGAAGTTATCTTCGAAATTATCATTTAGTTTATAGGGTTGTCCATTGGCCGTTGTACCCTGCGTAACCACTGTTTCAAAAATTGCCTTTGCCTCTGTGTATTTATGTTCGTAAAGGTAAGTTTTAGCCAGATAGGCCCCCGCAGCCCACTTGTTTGCCCTTCCTGCATCCTCTTGCTGCCCGGGAAGGTTTTGGTAGGCATAACTAAAGTCTTCCTCTATTTTCGGCCAGATATCCATATTGTTAGGCTGATTGAAATCGGTAGTGCTTTCATCGATATACGGCACTTTATCAAACATCTTTTTGAGGTCAAAATAGTAATGCGCTCTTAAAAAACGGGCTTGAGCGATAACGTTCTCTTTTTGACCCGCCGCGTAACCGTTTACCTTGGCAACGGTCTTAAGCACCAGATTAGCCCTGGAGATCCCTTCATAGTCCGCTTTCCACTTGCTATTCAAAAACCCGTTAGTCGGGTCGGTTGTAAACTTTTGAATAGATTCGATCGGGGTTTGGTCCCCCGGATCACTTCCTTTATTGGCATCTCCCGCCGCTACACCGCCGTATATCCAGTTATCAGGAGAAGCTTCCCAGGCACCGCCGCCGCCAATAGCAGCGTCGCCGCCCTGTTGGCCGTCTAACACGGCATAAGTACCGATAAGAAGATCCCTTACCCCTTCTTTTGTTTCCAGCAGCGGCCCTTCGAGGGCACCGGTTAGTGGTTTGTCCAGGAATTTCTTGCAGGCGCCAAGACTTATCGTTCCTGCTAATATGATGACCAGTTGTATCTTAAATTTCATGACTTCTTAGTTTTAATCATAATGAAACATTAACACCTATCAGGTAGGTGCGTGGCGTGGCATAAGTGCCTTCATCAATACCAAAGTTTAACACACCGCCGTTAAGTTCCGGATCGGTACCCTTATACCCGGTTATGGTGAAAAGATTGGTGGCAGATACATAAACCCTCAGCTTTTGTATGCCTGCCTTCTTCAGGTTGTTGAAAGTATACCCGATCTGAGCATTACGCGCGCGGAGATAAGACCCATTTTCCACAAAGTAGGAGTTCGGAGTTGAGCCAGTGCTGGTGGATGCATCCAGTTCCTGTATGGGCGCTTTGGCATTATGATTTGTTGGTGTCCAGGAATCATAAAGAGCGGTATGGCTTTTCGCCGTTTCAAATGAAGAATAAAAATCTCTCCAGTACTTGACGTTGTTCCATATCTGGTTACCGAACGATCCGTAAAGCAAAATATTAAAGTCAAATGCTTTATAGGTAAGCCCAAGATTCAAACCAGCCGTAAAATCGGGGTTAGGATCACCTATAAAGGTACGGTCAGCATCATTTATTACGCCATCGCCGTTAACATCAGCATACTTGAAGCGGCCCGGCTTCACATCATTCTGGTAAACAGCATTAGGGTTTCCGGTTGATTGTGCAACTTTTGCATTAGCCGCATCAATCTCATCCTGCGAATTCCAGAACCCCACTACCTTATAACCATAGAACTGCCCGATAGGGTGCCCCACTTCATTCCTTACCATGTTAACATCAAACCGCCTGGATATATCTGAGTAGAAGTAAGTAGAACTATTTGAAACCTTTGAAATTTTATTGTGGTAGGTGGTTATCGACAGTGTAGAGTTAAGCGTTAGCTCAGACCCTAACTTCGCATTACCGGTTACAGCAATATCTAACCCGTCCGTGCGCATCTTTGCGATGTTCACATAGGGCACTGTACCGTTACCTACAGTTCCTAATTGTTCAGGATTAAACAGCAGATCCTTGATATCCTTGCGGTAATAATCTGCAGTGACAGATAACGCCCCTCCAAACAATGTAGCATCAAATCCAATATTGCTGTTGATATCCTTTTCCCATTTGGCATCCGGGTTACCTATTTGCTGCTGGTAAAATCCGGGAACAATAGTAGTGCCGCCACCTATCGGATAGTAGGATTGGCCGATGCTTGACCCATAAGTATAGTAAGCGTTGGCCTGGGTAAGGTTTAATTGATTACCCATAATGCCCCAGCCACCTCGTATCTTCAGATCGCTTATCCAACTTACATCTTTTAGAAAGTTCTCCTGCGACAGACGCCACGCGGCACTCACTGCCGGAAAATAGCCGTATTGATTTTCCTTTGAAAATTTAGAAGAGCCGTCTCTTCGCATGGTTGCATTGAAAAGATATTTACCCGCGTAGCTGTAATCCACCCTGGCAAAAGCGGATAACAGCGTAGAACTGCTACGCGCCCCGTAATTACCAATACCGGAAGCTGATCCCGTATTCAGGTTAACATAATCCGGATCGAAGGAGAAATAATTTTGCCTGCTCGCACCAATGTAACTGTCATATTCTTCAAAAGCTTCCGTACCGGCCACAACTTTAATGTCATGTTTTTTAATCGTCTTGTGGAAACTTAGACTATTCGTCCAGGTATAATTCCAGTTGCTGTAAGCATCTTCACCATAACTGTTGGTCTGTGTATTTTCCTTGTTCTCGTACGTTGGGTAATTAAAGTAATGCGAATTCCCATTGGCAATATCTCCGCCAAATGAAGAACGAAAAGTAAAGGAGTTAAGAAAGTCAGCTTCGGCATACACGTTGCCGAACAATCTGTAACCCACGTCAGAATTTACTTTTGATCGTTGTTGAATAGCCACCGGATTGTTTGCATCTCCAAGTCCGGAACCGTAGCTACCGGCATAATTACCGGCGATGTCATAAACCGGGATGATCGGCTGCTGCCTTATCGCCATCGTGATTACACCATCCGGGTTATTACCGCTGACCTTGGGGTTTTTAGTGACAGAGTAGGCCAGGTTTTCTCCTATCCTGATGTGCTTGTTAAAATTAAATGTACTGTTTGCACGGAGTGTATAACGTTTCTGGTAGGTATCTATCAGGGTCCCCTGCTGGTTGTAATAATTAGCAGAAAAGAGATAGCTGCCATTTTCCCCACCTGCACCTACGGCAATGTTATGACTGGTGATCGGCGCGTTTTTGAATATCGCATGATACCAGTCGGTACCTGCTTTATTAGCTTTAGTGATACGGTAGAAGTTATTAAAGTCGTCACCGGAAGTATAGTTGGGATTGATGTAATATAAGGAAGGATCCGTTGACGGATCTCCGTTCTTAGCACCCGCAGGCACAATATAATCGGGCAGTGTATAACTGCTTGCTTTACCATCGGGGTTATATTGTTCGTCCGTAAAATCCGTGATCCCTGAATTAGTTTGCGCAAGATGTTTCAGGTCAGCCATTTCCTGCGGATTAAGGGTTTGCCACACGTTGCCGCTTTTGGGCACCTGGGTTCCGTAATACGCGTCATACTGAATAGTTACTTTTCCCTTTCCGCGTTTTGTGGTAATAATAATCACCCCATTGGCGGCTCTGGCACCATATATTGATGCAGAACTGGCATCTTTAAGTACCTGAAAGCTCTCCACGTCATTTGGGTTCAGCGTACTCACATCCTGTGTGGGTATACCGTCAACAACATACAAGGGCGTGTTGTTGCCAAAGGTATTAAATCCGCGGATGCGTACCTGAGGCTCTTCACCGGGTTGCCCCGAACCAATCACTGTAACGCCCGGGGCTTGCCCCTGAAGCTGTGTGTTGACAGATGATGAAGCCGTTTTATTCAGATTTTTAACGTCCACTACTGCAACAGCGCCGGTTAAATCTTTCTTTCTTTGTGTGGTATAACCAACCACCACCACTTCCGTAAGCGCTTTAGATTCGGCTATCAGTTTAATATCTATACGTTGTTGCCCGCTAATGGCAACCGTTTTTGTTACAAATCCTACAAAAGTAAACTCAAGGCTGCCTTCACCTGACGGCAGGGTAAGGCTATATTTCCCCTGCCCATCGGTAACAGTTGCTAAATTGGTACCGGAGAGCTTTACCGTTACACCGGGCAAGGTTTGCCCCTGCTCATCAGTAACCGTACCAGCCACGTTGAAAACCGGTGTACTTACCGCGCCGGCAGGTTTAATAATAATCAATTTATCAATAACGTGGTAGGTTAATGCCTGCCCTTTAAGGGCCTGGTCCATCAGTTCGCCTATACTCGCGTTCTGCGCATGTATGGTTACCAGCCTGTTCTTATCTACCTGGTCAAGCCTGTAAAAAACAGAATATTCGCTATTTTGCTCTATTTGTTTGAACACAGAAGAAACAGTTACCTGCTCTTTATCTATGTTAAATAATTTCTGTGAAAACACTTTGGCATGTACTTGTAACAGCCCCGTCAGGAGCAACCCGATAACAAGTTTCATCATTGTCAGTAATTTACGGCAAACGGGATTCCCCGGAAGCGGCTTCCTGTAAAAAATAATCATAAATTTGTGTTGTTTAATTAGTTAATACGATGCTTCCCCAAGCTTTAGGGTATTAGCTATAATGAATGAACAACACCCGGGATGTTGACGCATTCCGGGCTGTTTTTGTCTATTTAGATCATAGGCCGTCACCTCCTATCGTTATTGTATTCCCATTTTGATAATAATTAATGTCGGTGTTCTCCTTGATCACATCCAGTACCTCTGTAGCTGACCGTGCATGCTTAAAAGTGCCAGAGTACCTGATCTTCTTTAGGCGATCTTCCGTAATGGTAATGCCGGTCCCGAAACGCCGGTCCAATGTCTTGGCTATTTCTTCAAGAGAATTGCCGTCAAAGGCAAGGATATCGTCTTTCCAGCCGACAAAATTGACCTGCTGATCGGGCTGCATCTGTATGATCCGAATCTTTTGAAATTTATCGTCCGGCTGTTCCTCACCTGTGCTGTTATATTTGGTAAGATCCGTTGAAGCGCTGAGTACTTGATGTGCTTTCAGGTAAATACGGTTATCACTGGTATTTTTTGATAGCCTGTTTTCCACCGATATTTCACCCTGAACAACTGAAGCTTCAAAAATATCGTCGCCGGGATAAGCCTTGATATTGAATTGGGTTCCGATATCTCTGATCGCATATTTTTTTGTTCGCACCAAAAAAGGCAACTTGCTGTTTTTATCTCCTATCGCAAAGAAAGCTTCACCGGAAAGCCACACGGTACGGTTAACTGAATTAAAACCCTTTTGAATAGTTAAAACAGACCCTCCGTTCAGCCAAACACGGGTTCCATCAGACAGGTTGAAGATTCTGCTGGCACCTTTTGCTGCAACCAATTTCAGGTCACCATTTGCCGGCAATTTCCTTTCAGAGAGTTTCCAAAAGCCAATAGCCAAAAGCAGTAAAGCAGCACAGGATAAAGCACTGTAAAACAAGTTACTTTTTCTTTTGCCCGGTTTGGCTAAGTTTTGCCTGTGGAACTTCTCGTAGGCCGCGTTTGTATCAATTGCCTCCTCATCAATATTCAACGCTTGCTGCCACAGCTCATACAGCTCAGCGAAATGCTGTTCGTTTTCCGGATGTGCGCTGATCCACTTCTGGAGATAAGCCATCTCCTCAGTGGTAGCTTCGTTGGTGATATACCTGATCAGTAAATCATCAATATTGTCGTCATTCATGATAACCCTAAGACAACTATATCAGCCTATACCCCCAATGTTATTTTGATTTTTCTCAATTTTTAGATTAAATGATTGCAATAAATATATTTTTATAGGATTTCATTATTTAAATCAGCGATAATCGACCCTGTATTGCTATATTGGGCTAACGAAACGGGCGTGCCCCTTATGCAAAAAGATCAAGATTCGCTGAACAATAGATTACGGTCGGGTGACCATCAGGCTTTTGAATCGCTATTCAAAAGCCACTATCGTTTGATGACGCTTTTTGCGAACAGGATGGTGAATGATCTGGAAACCGCCCAGGAGATTGCAGGTGATGCCTTTACCACACTTTGGGAAAAAAGGGAAGAACTTGACATTACAGGATCATTGACATCTTATTTGTACAAGATGGTCCGGAACAGATGTCTGAATCACTTCAAGCATCAGCAAACCAAAAATCTTTTTTTAAACTATCTTCACCGTCATGATTTGGTGAATGTACAGGCCGAAAATTTTGAGAGGGCCTATGATGACAAGGAAATAGCTGAAAGGATCAGATCGGCAGTAAATGAACTACCACCGCAGTGCAAAATGGTGTTTTGTTTGAGCCGATACGAGCACTTAAAATACAAAGAGATCGCGGAGCGCCTCAACATTGCTGAAAAAACCGTAGAACGCCATATGACAATGGCGTTTGCCAAGCTGCGTCAGGCTTTAAAAAACGATTATTCGGTTTGGTTATAGCAAACGGCACCTTTTTGCAAAGCTGCATGTATACCAATTGCCAAACAGGATTTCGCCCCTGCAATTATCCCGCATATATTGCGTGATAAGACGGCGCAGAATAGCGGAACATATGGCAAATATTAGTTACACTTCACCTAAAGGATAGTCTTATGACACCACGTGGCAAAAAAAAATAATTAAATCCAAGTCCTTCGGAAATCAATATATCCTATGTGTTGAATTTACTTCAATCAGCAGGTCATCTTTTAAGATTGAAAAACACCTGTTAAATTGCTATGTACTAATTACTAATTCAATGACCGGTATTCAACCGGGGTTTGTCCTACCTGCTGTTTGAATAATCTGGTAAAATGCTGCGGATATTTAAAACCAAGCTCATAGGCAATCTCGCTTAACGATTTACTGGTATCGAAGATTTTCTCCTTTGCCAGATCAATTATCTTACCCTGAATATATTCCAGGGCTGATATCCCGGTTTCTTTTTTGATCAGATCACCAAAATAATTAGCCGAAAGGTGCAGTTTTTCAGCACAGTAAGCCACTGTAGGCAACCCGATGTTCTTTGGATCGGATGAAGAAAAATAGTTATTTAGAAGACGTTCAAATTTTTCCAATACGCTTTTGTTTACATGTTCCCTGGTAATGAATTGCCTTTCATAAAAACGGGTAGAATAGTTTAGGAGCAATTGTAAATGAGATATGACCAGGGTCTTGGTATGTTTGTCAATGTTTCGCTTCAATTCATCTTCTATCGTTTTGAACATATTTAATACCATTTCAATCTCCTTATTGGAGAGATGTAATGCCTCGTTAATCGAATAGGAGAAAAAGTTATAATCCGTAAGTATGCTGCTCAACGCCGTTCCCCTTAAAAAATCGGGATGAACTATCAATACCTTTCCTTCAGGTTTTATTCCGGGCAGGTAGTTTTCTACAGTTAGTATTTGCCCGGGTGCAACAAAAACCATGCTCTTTTCCTGGTAGTCGTATGTTTCCTTTCCATACTTTAAGTCGCCGCATTTGGTTTCTTTCAGGAAAATACAGAAGAACCCGAAGTTGTAGGATGCCGGTTCAAGAAATTTCAGGTCCTGATAATCTAAAATATTGATCAACGGGTGTAAGGTTTCTGCCCCCCTTAGTTGACTGTATTCACCCACACTTTTAATCTTTTTTATTTCCATGCCTTAAAACTTAACAGTCAAAAATACTTAAATGCTTGTCCCAGAGCGACCGACTTAAGTAAATTCAGTGAAATTGGTAAGAAAAAGCGTAATCTGTATAAGTATGAATTAGCTGTGTTATCTGCGGCACATAGTGGGAAAAATGCCGTGGTGATCGTATTTATACAAAATTTTGCCCCGTAAATGTTTGAAAAAACCATGATAGCCAATGTGCAAAAACTAAAATAGAAACTTGATCAAGTCTTGAAATGCAAAGAAAGTCTATACCCGGGGGTATAGCTTTCTTATTTAAACGCTATCGGTATTTAGCAGTATATGATTGATCTTATTGATAGGTAACCAATACAAAACATTAGTTATCGGGCCCGTATTCTTACCTGTATAGCTGATAAGTATGGCTATACTGTATACTGCCACCTGTAAAACTGGTAAGTAAAGCAGTAATCTGTATAACAACCGCTATGGTAACCTACCTGATATTTGTAAAACAAAATCGAGGTTATCATGAAAACAAGAAAATTAGGTCATCACGACCTGGAAGTTTCCACACTTGGTTTAGGTTGCATGGGTTTAAGTTACGGCTATGGCCCGGCAACAGAAAAACAGCAAGCGATCAGGCTCATCCGCCATGCTTTCGATCTCGGTGTTACCTTTTTTGATACTGCAGAAGCTTATGGGCCTTATCTCAACGAAGAGATTGTTGGCGAAGCTTTAGCGCCTTTTCGTAACGAAGTAGTGATTGCTACCAAGTTCGGTTTCAGGAACGGCAGAACAACTGAAGGTATGGATAGCCGCCCGGAAAATATACGAGCCCATACGGAAGCGGCTTTAAAGCGTCTCAGAACAGACCGTATCGACCTGTTGTATCAGCATCGTGTCGACCCGAATGTACCCATGGAAGACGTTGCCGGTACTGTTAAAGAACTGATTGCAGAAGGTAAGGTTAAATATTTCGGGATGTCGGAGGCCGGCGTGGCCAGCATCCGCAAAGCCCATGCAGTTTTACCCGTAACCGCCCTGCAAAGTGAGTATTCCATGTTTTGGCGCGAGCCGGAAAAAGAGATCATCCCCCTGATGGAAGAGCTGGGAATCGGATTTGTACCTTTTAGCCCTTTGGGTAAAGGTTTTTTAACTGGTGCTATCAATGAACATACAAAATTTGACCCCACAGATTTTCGAAACCTCGTACCACGCTTTACAGAGGAAAACAGGAAGGCAAACCAGGCGCTGGTTGATCTGCTGAAACAAATTGCGATAGAAAATAGCGCCACACCTGCACAAATCGCGTTAAGCTGGTTGCTGGCGCAACAGCCATTCATCGTCCCCATTCCCGGCACAACCAAAATTCATCGGCTGGAAGAAAACATTGGCTCTGTTAACCTATCGCTTTCAGCGAATGAGCTACTCAGGATTAACAACGCCCTCAAGAAGATCGAAATTATTGGCGAACGTTACCCTGCTGCCTTACAGGACAGGGTTGGTAAATAAGATGCGTTACTTTTTCCTGCTTTTATACTGTTTACTTAACCTGAATGGTTACGCAAAGCAACAGTCACCTGCTAAACAACAAATTATGAGCAACGAAACCGAAGAAGTGCTCTCTGTAGTACGACGATTAGCGGAATTAATGATTGAACGCGATACAGCCGCTATCAGTAAGCTGCTGGACAAGGATTATACGCTGACCCATATGACGGGATATGTTCAATCCAGAGTTGAATGGTTGCATGAAGTGGAAAAAGAAAGTATGAAATACTATTCAGCAAAAGAAGTGAACCACACTGTTAAAGTCGACGGTAACCATGCGGAGGTTGTTGTGCGGAATATGGTTGACGCAAGAATTTGGGGAAGCAGGAACACCTGGCGGTTACAGCAAAAGATGAAACTGGAAAAGCGCAACGGTAACTGGATCATATTAAGTTCTCTTGCTTCCACTTTTTGAAAAATAGAGGAATTAAAATCTTAAACTCATATCAAACAAGAATAATCATGCAATCAAATGTTTTAGTTATTATAGGCGTAGGCGGTATCGGTATGGCCATCGCTAAACGGGAAGGTGCTGGCAAAATTGTTTTGCTGGCCGATATTAACGAAAAGAACCTGACAGAGGCGGCCCGGGATTTGGTGGATACCGGCTATGCTGTAGAAACACAGCAGGTAGATGTTGCTTCGCAAAGCTCAGTTGAATCATTGGCTGCAAAAGCATCAACCTTAGGTAATGTTTTACAGGTAGTAAACACTGCCGGCCTTTCACCCAATATGGCTTCTGTCACAAAGCTGTTGGAAGTGGATTTGTTAGGCGCCGTGTACGTTTTGGAATCTTTCGTTAACGTCATTGCCGAAGGCGGTTCATGCATACATATTTCCAGCATCGCCGGCCATATGATTCCTGCCTTGGGTGCAGACACCGATAAAGCGCTTGCTGTTACACCCGCCAATGAGTTGTTGAACCTACCTGTACTTCAGCCGGAAAACGTACCCAATACAACCTTTGCGTATTGTCTATCCAAAAGAGCAAATCATCTCAGGATCCAGGCCGAAAGCCTTAAGTGGGCTGAAAGAGGCGCCCGCGTTAATTCGATCAGTCCCGGAATTATTTTAACGGCACTGGCAAAACACGAACTGGATTCGCCAATAGGCGACGGTTACCGGGCAATGATCCAAAATTCAGGTGCAAAACGGGTGGGTACGGTAGATGAAGTTGCCTCACTGGCTCATTACCTGCTTGGCCCCGATTCCGGTTTTGTAACAGGAAGCGACTTCTTAATTGATGGCGGTGTGATAGCAGCGATGAAACTGGGGAAAATTGCCTTATAAATTTCAAGAAAAAACCAGAATAATGACTATGCAAAAGAATGCCGTGGTGCTGACAGGTGCCGGCCAGATTGGAATGGCTATTGTCCGTAGAGTTGCGTACGGAAGCAAGATATTTGTTGCCGATTGGAAGCTGGAGAATGCACAGGCCATTACAAAAACGTTGGTTGAGGCCGGTTTTGATGCAGTTGCCTTCAAAACCGACATTTCGTCAAGGTCATCCATTATTGAATTGATAGAAGCTGCAAAGCATGCAGGCGAAATTTCCATGTTCATCAACGCGGCTGGCCTATCTCCGAGCCAGTCCACCAAGGAGCATATATTAGCAGTTGATCTTTACGGCACAGCCGTATTACTCGAAGAGTTTGGCAAGGTCATCAAACAAGGAGGAGCGGCCGTTACAATTTCCAGTCAATCAGGCCACAGGCTTCCGGCACTCACCGAGGAAGCAGACAGGCTGCTGGCAACCACCCCTCCCGAAGAATTACTTAAACTGGATTTACTGCGTAGCGAAAACATCAGGGATACTTTACATGCTTATCAATTGGCAAAGCGCTGCAATGTTAAACGTGTAATGGCGGAGTCCGTGAAATGGGGCGAACGGGGCGCAAGGGTCAACTCAATATCTCCCGGTATTATTATCACCCCTTTGGCACTGGATGAAATTAACGGGCCGCGCGGCGATTTTTACAAAAATATGTTTGCTAAATCTCCCGCCGGGCGTGCGGGTATGGCAGATGAGGTTGCCAACGTAGCCGAGCTCTTGTTATCAGAAAAAGGCGCATTTATAACCGGGGCTGATTTCCTGATTGACGGAGGGGCAACTGCCGCTTATTTCTACGGACAGGATAACCGGTAATAAGTGTATGAACGGTAAAAAACTTTTCAACGATAGAATGAAGCCCGGTGTTGCAGGCAAGGGAAAGTTTGCAGACTGTTCAGGTGAGTGGTACAGTTAAATTAGAGAATATAGAAAGCAACGACGGCATAATTTTTCATCTCGTCCAGAGCTGTACATATCTACCTTGAGGATCGTAAATAGCAGCCTGTTTTGCCGTATTAAAGTATCGGTTCGCCCTGGGATCATTCCCGACGCCGGCCAGGTAGGCCCAATTTCCCCAATTGCTGCAAACATCATAGTCAATCAGTTGCTGTTCAAAATAAGCCGCGCCATAGCGCCAGTCAACCTTCAGGTTGTTGCAAAGGTAACTGGCAACATTCTGCCGCCCTCGATTGCTCATGAAACCTGTCAACCTCAGCTCGGTCATATTGGCGTCGATAAAAGGTTCGCCCGTGCGGCCTTCTTTCCAGGCATTAAGCCCAACGGTTGACTTAAGTTGGCTTGCTTGCCTGAAAAAGCGAAGCTTGTCTTTCTGCAAATAAAATCCAAAATAATCTCGCCATAGCAGTTCAAAAATGAGCCAGTAAGTAGAATCATTAGCGCCGAAGACTTTTTCGTAATTTTTTACCTCTTCATAGATCTCTCTCGGCGATATACAGCCTACGGATAGCCAGGCAGAGAATTTGGAGGAATAATCCTCGCCCAACATCCCATTGCGTGTCTCTTTGTAGACCGAAAGCCCCTGCGTCTTATAAAAATAATGTCGTAAACGTTCGTGAGCTGCAACTGATCCGCCTTTGAAGACGATTACTGCCCTTTCGTCCGCCTCCGTATTCCAAGCTAATACCGACAGGTCTAAAGCCCCTATAGTGGGAGATGGTATCGCCTTCGGCTTTGGAATTACCGCACGCACAGATACAATGTTCTCCGTTTTCTTTCGGAACTCCGTAAACACCTCGGGTAGTTGACCTAAGGGGAACGGCAGATCGCCTGAGTAAAATAAATTACGGCATTCAAAGACTTTTAGCTTGCAATTGACGGAAAACAGCCCGGCTTCAACTTTTGCTTGTAAGGCCAGTTCCTCAGGCGCAACTTCCTTTTCTGCATAAATAGTTTGCGCACCATGAATTTTTGCAAGTTCAATGATCTGCTTTTCCGGCGGACCAATGATAAAGAACAATCCGGAACCTGCTGCCCGCAGTTCTTCATCCAGTTGCTGCAAACTTTCTTTTAAAAATTTCAAGCGGAATGCCCCGATTTTCCGCGCCCCGTATTGCGTGGCCGCTAATAGCCGGTCATCAAAACAGTAAAACGGAATAACCTGGTCATTTTCGGCCATTGCGCGGGTCAGGCATTCATTATCACGTAAACGGAGATTGGTTTTGAACCAAAGTAAGGCTGTCTTTTTTGAGGACATTATCAAGCATTAATTCTTTTTACTGATCTTATTGCCACTGATCTGCCTTTGCCTGCTACACTTGAACCGTAAAGACACCATGCCGTGCTTGGTTTTGCGCCCCTGTACCCGTTTACGCCACATCCTGAAACTTGATGGCTTCATTTCCCTGCGCATCAGCCCGATAACCTGCTGCTCACTAAGCCCAAACTGAAGCGTAATTGCGTCAAATGGTGTACGGTCTTCCCAGGCCATTTCTATAATGCGGTCAGTGGCGACGATGTCTAAAATAGTTTGTTGTGTCATGAAAGGTTACTGTTGGTTTTTCCTGAAAGCTTTTAAATCCTCTTTAGAGGTAATGGTTTTTTCCTGGTGATGTAAGTAATGGAAGTTCTCCAGTTTTTGGAGCAGGTAAAGCAAGTTTAATTTTTCGGCCTCGGTCAGGTCACCGGTAATCATTTTTCCTACATGTCCCATTTCTACAAATACCTGGTATAGCATCTCGCGGCCTTCATCCGTTATTGCAATATATTTTCCACGCTTGTCGTCGGCATTGTTCCACTGTTTAACTAAACCGGCAGCAATCAGCCTCCTGATGACTTCCATGCCGGAGGTTTTCTCCTGAAGGTTATAACTGATCAGTTCTGTTTTTGATAAGTGTTCATGCGTCAGCAAGATTGCCATGGCGGTAAAATCTTCCCCGGTTTGCAATGGTGTCCCCTGCAGTGCTTTTTTAATATATGATTTAGCGTAACGGCTCATGTAAACGAACAACCTGCCGATGCTGTTATCCAACTGAAATGCCATGGATTGCGCATGTTGTTCCTCTTTACCGAATCTCGCATCGATAAGGCCAGGCTGGACTAAAGAGTCGCTAAGGCGATGGATCATAAAACCTGTAAGGTCCTGCATCGATATCTCACGTCCGTTATTTTCCTGCTCAAGTTTTTCCACCAGGTTGAGCAATTCATGAATAAGTGCGTACGATCTCATGTAACATCAAATAAAAATCTATCATTTTTGTTTAACATCTACGTTTGCATTTGCAAGAAAGGAACGGTAAGCCCGGTGATATGCATCATTTGGGTCGCCTTTGGGAACAAAACTTTTTAACAGATTGATGGTTCGGATCAGGCTTACTTTATAGGTTGGTAAATCCGGGGCCATTATCCCTAACTGATCAGCAACGTCTTTTCCAAGCAAGTAACGCATCAGACCAATAATGTCATTATCTGTCGCTTTTGTTTTGTTAACCGATAAGATGTGCCGTGTAAGGGAATGCGTAAGCTCCCTTCCTTGCGCGGACGGAGTAAACTGCCTTTCACTGATGATCCTGTCGAGTTGTTGGGCCATTTTAGGGCTTTCGGGAACCAGATCCTCTGACAAACCCGTTAGCGAACCGATCACATTCCAAAGATGCAGAAATGCTTCCATTTCGTCTTTACTCACGCTGAAACCTAACAGGCGAAGGCCACGGATAACAATGAGGGAGAAAGACAGGTTAGTGCCTGCCATATCCTCCTGGTTTACCGGAATGCCCCAGGCATCATCCCATTTGCCGCTTTTAAAGGTATAAAAGCGTACAGCAGCATGCATGATCCTTACTTTAAGTATTTCCGAAAAACCTTTACCGCCATTTACAAAAGCATTTGGCGCCATTACATCCCAAACGAAGAGCGCGGTTTCAAAAAGGCGTTTAGTCGTATCGTTCCTGATCATCTCTGAAAGGTAAAGTACCATGGCGCCGTTAGCCGCGTTGTAACAATAGGGCAGCGACATTAAGCCAAGCAGGTTCATGATCGTTTCAGAATGCCTGCTAAAAAAGATTGCGCCAGCCTTCATTTTGCGCGGCACAGCCCAACCCGGCAATTGGTCAGACCGGGCTATGAAATCATAATCAGGATATAACTTTTTAAAAGAAAGTAAGGAGTCGTTGTTAACAATATCTTTCAGGGCATTCTGCAAAACTGCCTTTCGCGTAGCATCGCCGAATGATTCAGCGATGAAAAGGTCGGCTTCGGGATCGCCCAGCAACCGTTTACTAACCATAAAAGTATTGTTGTACTTTTGCTTCATCACCGTTAGCCCTTTATCGTTTTAATAATTTCTTCAGCAGCCAGGCGGCCACTTTTCATCGCGGCGTTTATAGAGCCGTTTGCCAAATGATCGCCACAGATATAGCAGGTTTTGTGCATTTTAACGGTATGTGGTTCATTACTTACATGGCGATCTGCCGGCAGTGCGTATTTGATGTGGTAGGTTTTGAGGTGTTGCCAATTGGCAGCGTCAGGGTACCACTCCATCATTTCCATGATCACTTTTTCCTGCAATTGGTCGTCACTCAGTCGGCTTACGTCGGTGATTACGGAAACAGAAATAAGAGCGTCGCCGTTTTTGCTATAGTCCTTCGATAATACATTCATGACCGCTATATTGTTGACCAGCCCGGGTTTTGCGGAGTTCAACGCGATAAGGGGCTTTATAAATGGTGGCTTTTTGGCCGTAAAATAGATGCTGACTACCTCGTGCCAGGCCTTAACCGGTTTTTGAAAGGGCTGCGGCAGGTCTAATTCATTGGTGGCGATCAGTACAAGCGATGAAAAGTATTTTCTCCCGGAAATAGTGGTCACATGGTCTTGCTCTATACCTAACACTTTTTCATTCAATATCAGTTCATCATCGCTCAGGCCTTCTGCCAATTGCGCCGGGATCATGCCCATGCCCTTAGCGGGTATCGCGGCATCGCCCTCGCTAAACATTTTAAACACAAACTCAAACATACGGCTCGATGTGGCAAGTTCGGTTTCCAGGAAAATGCCGGTCATAAAAGGTTTAAAGAACCGGCTGATTATTTGTTCGCTAAATCCTTGCTGTTCAAGGTATGTTAAGGTCGAAGTTTCGGGTGCTGCAAAGATCTCGTCAATAGACTTTCCGGAAATCTTCAGTTTAAGACGAAGCATCCGTAACTTATCGCCCAACGTGCCGGCAGGAGACAATAAAGTTTTAAAAAGGGAGAATGGCCGGCGAAGCGGGTCGCCGATCTCATATTTCCCGCTCGGTCCAAGTATCAATGCGCCGGGATCAAATACCTTAAGATCCAGCCGTTCATAATCCAGCAAGTTTCTTGCTTCAGGGTACGCCGTAAGCAACACCTGGAAACCCCGGTCCAATAAAAAATCTTGAACATGATCCGTCCTTACGCGGCCGCCAATCCCGTCCGAAGCTTCTAATATCTTAACGCTGACACCTGCGGATTTGAGCACTTTAGCGGCGGTCAAACCGGCAAGTCCGGCCCCTATGATCAGTACATCTGTTGCTTTTTTCATAGTTATCATTGCTTATTTAACTCCTGTGGCTGTATGCCGGGCTTAGCATAAGTCAATAGCCCGACAAACTCCGCTGTATTCGGTTAGCCGGTTATCAGATAAATGTTGGCACCGAGCCCCTGAAACAGGCTGGCCAATGAGAGGCCAATACCGTTACTTCCACCAGCGATGACCATATTTTTTCCCTGAAACTTCATAGGTTGATATAGCTTAAGAATTCTTTTTTGGTATCGGGCTGTAAAAACTTACCGCTGTATTCTGCGGTGAGCGTCATGCTGCCGACATCCTTAACGCCACGGCTGGAAACACAATGATGATGTGCATGGATGATAACGGCTACATCTTCTGTTTCCAGTGCTTCCTTTAACATCATAGCGATCTGTATGGTCAATCTTTCCTGCAGTTGCGGACGCTGTGAACAGTATTGAACGATGCGGTTTAATTTCGACAAGCCGATAACCTGGCCATTGCTTATATAAGCTACGTGAGCTTTACCTGTGATGGGTACGAAGTGATGTTCGCAGTTACTGGACACGGCAATGTTGGTTTCTACCAGCATCTGTCCATATTGAAAGGGATTGCTAAACAAGGTCGGAACAGGCTTATTGGCCGGATTTAGCCCGCTGAAAATTTCTTTTACGTACATTTTTGCCACACGCTTGGGCGTATCCCGCAAACTATCATCCGTCATATCCAGGCCCAGTACCTGCATGATATCAGCAAAGTGCTGCTCGATCAATTTTATTTTAGCATCGTCATCCAGTTCAAAAGCATCCTGCCTTAACGGCGTATCAAAAGCGGTCAATTGCACTCGTTCTTTTATCATATCTTTTATTAACAATTCTTAAATTTTAAGCCACTATGAAACTTGCTGCCTTTTTTGCCGGCAAATAAATGGCTGAAAAGAGCAGCTAAGCCAGTTCACGCTTTATACTTTTGTTTGAATAGTTTCAATACCTCGTTATAACATACTTTTAGCCAGGCAGTGTAAAGATCCGGTTGGTTATCAAGGTCTGTAGCCAGTTGTTCGGGTGCAATATACCTTACAGCAGCGATCTCTGCAGGATCTGGCCGGGCAGGCTGATCGCTGAAACCGATCAGCACGTGATCGTACTCGTACTCAATAAGTTTGTTATCAAACTCATGGCGGTAAACAAAAGAGAATAGCTCTTCCATTTCACAGTTAATTCCTGTCTCCTCCATCAATCTACGTTTACCCGCGGACAGGGTATCTTCACCAGGACGAGGATGACCGCAACAGGTATTTGTCCATAAACCGCCTGAATGATATTTTTTGATGGCGCGTTGCTGTAGCAGCAATTGCCCGTGGCTATTAAACAAGAATATGGAGAACGCCCGGTGTAAAGCGCCCTGCCTGTGCGCTTCCATCTTTTCCATTTCACCAACTAACTGATCGGTATGATCAACCAGGGTTACTTTTTCGATCAATTGGAGAGTCTTCGGATGAACTGGAATATGAGAATTAATAGGAGCGATTTTTGAATGGTTCACACAGGATTTTTTATAAAAAGCAATTTTAGTTCATATATATCCTAAATGCTATTTTTTTAGTATGTAAATATACCAATTTGAACCTTTTATGACAATTCCAAATATAAAGGGTGTTTAAAGTAATTTTTTTTTCCTTTTTAAAGCTGCAATTGTTGAAAATTTTTAAGTATTGAATAATACTACCTAAATTGACGGGTTATCCACACCTCCGGTAAAAAGATAGTAACAAAATTGACCTGAATTCAAGTCGAAAAGAAAATAGTAATGTCTTGATTTTATAATTGTTAGCTATTTTGATGCATATGGTATATGTGTTAGCTAAAAAATTATATTTGTAATATATTTCATTTGGTACCCAACATAGTACGGGCCGTTTATGGAGAAAAGTGAAAAAGTTCGTTTATTTTGTTTTTTTATTGATGACACTGGCTTTGAACGTTTTTCACTCAATAGAAGCAGGCAAGCATGCTACTGAATATTTTACAGAAAACGTTTCATTTACAAATCACAAGAAAAAGGAGGACACCATGGAGACAGCTAAAACTAAATCCGCAAACCAAACAATTAATCAGAACCAAGTACAACATTCAAACCAGAACGGATTCCATTATAAATTAAAAGGATGCTTATAATGAGCATCCTTTTAACTTTTAACCATTAGTCTATGAGTTTTGTACGGTAAGTAAGCTAATGCAAGATTCTAAAAATCCTGCATCAGCATCTATATCAGTTTAAGCCAAAGCCTGTTTAAGATCTTCCAGCAGGTCTTCTATGTCTTCTACGCCTACGCTTAGGCGCAGCAGATTGTCTACTACGCCGGCTTTGTCGCGTTCGGCTTTGGGGATGGAGCCGTGGGTCATGCTAACAGGGTGGTTGATCAATGATTCTACCCCACCTAACGATTCGGCTAATGAGAATACTTTGAAAGACGACGCGATACGGAAAGTTTCCTGCAGATCGGCGTCTTTTAAAACAATGGATATCATCCCTCCAAAATCGCGCATTTGTTTTTTAGCCACTTCATGGTTTGGCGAATCCGGGAAGCCTGGCCAGTATATCTTTTCTACTCGTGGATGATCTTTCAGGAATTCGGCTACCTGCCTGCCGTTCTCGCAATGGGCTTTCATTCGCAGGTGCAGGGTTTTAATACCACGTAACACCAGGAAGCTGTCCATAGGGCCCGGTGTGGCGCCGCAAGCATTGTAAATGAACCACAATTGCTTGTACAATTCTTCGTCGTTCATCATCAAAGCGCCCATTACCACATCGCTGTGACCGCCAATATATTTGGTTACGGAGTGCATCACAATGTCGGCACCCATATCAATGGGGTTTTGCAGGTATGGCGACGCGAAAGTGTTATCCACCACAAAAAGCAAATTACTTGCCTTGGCTATCTTACCTACCGCTTCAATATCTACCACCTGCATAGTGGGGTTTGTTGGTGTTTCTATCCAAACCAGGCGTGTTTTATCATTGATGTATTCTTTGATGATCTCCGGATCCTTCAGATCAAGGAAATGGAACTTGATGCCGTAATTAGCATAAACCTTGGTAAAAATACGGTATGAGCCACCGTACAGGTCGTTACCGGTGATCACTTCGTCGCCGGGTTTAAGCAACTTCATTACAGCGTCAGTAGCGCCCATACCGCTGGAGAACGCTAAACCATATTTAGCATTTTCAAGCGCGGCAAGGCAATCTTCCAAAGCCTTACGGGTTGGGTTAGTACCACGGGAGTACTCATAACCTTTATTATCTCCCGGCGATTTTTGCCAGTAGGTAGAGGTCTGATAGATTGGCGTCATTACAGCGCCTGTAGTTGGGTCGGGCTCCTGCCCTGCATGTATTGCTTTAGTTGCGAATTTCATAGCGTGCTTTCAGCACAGTCCATAGTCGATAGTCAATGGACCATAGTAAAATTTATTATTTCCCAGCCATGGACTATCGACCATCGACTATGGACTAACCTAATACGCCCTTGCAAAAAGCACCCGTTGTGTCGACGGTTTGCCCGTTCTGATACAAGTGCCTTGCTCCTGCTTGTTATTCAAAGGTATACAACGTATTGTAGCCTTAGTTTCATCTTTTATCAATTGTTCGGTTTCGGCAGTGCCATCCCAATGGGCGGAAAGGAAGCCGGGCTTCTCATCTAATAAACGTTTAAACTCTTCATAATCGTTTACCTCCGTTGTATTTTCTGTACGGAAATCTGCCGCCTTGTTGTAAATATTGGCTTGTATTTCCTCCAGCAAAGCTTCAATTTTAGCAGCCAGGCCTTCCTGGGCAACGGTTTCTTTGGTTTTAGTATCACGGCGGGCCAGTTCAACCGTTCCGTTCTGCATATCGCGGCTACCAATGGCCACACGTAGCGGAACACCTTTAAGTTCGTACTCGGCAAACTTGGCGCCGGGGCGATGCGTATCGCGGGTATCAAATTTGATGGAAATACCTTTAGCCGCCAGTTCTTTTTTAAGCGCGTTTACGAAGGTGGTGATATTTGCCAACTCCTCATCGTGCTTATATATAGGCACTACAACAACTTGTATGGGAGCCAGTTTCGGAGGCAAAACTAACCCGGCATCATCAGAGTGCGACATGATGAGCGCGCCGATCAACCTGGTGGATACGCCCCATGAGGTAGCCCAAACATAGTCCTGCACGTTCTCTTTTGTAGTAAACTTTACATCAAATGCTTTGGCAAAGTTTTGTCCCAAAAAGTGCGATGTGCCAGCCTGCAAGGCTTTACCATCCTGCATCAATGCTTCTATACAATAAGTATCTAAAGCACCAGCGAAACGCTCGTTAGGCGTTTTACGGCCGCGCACAACAGGTAAGGCCATAAAGTTTTCGGCAAAATCAGCATACACCTCCAGCATTTGTTCTGTTTCGGCTATGGCCTCCTCTGCGGTAGCATGGGCGGTATGCCCTTCCTGCCATAAAAACTCGCTGGTACGGAGAAATAAACGGGTACGCATTTCCCAGCGCATAACGTTTGCCCATTGGTTAACCAAAATAGGCAGGTCGCGGTAACTTTGTATCCAGCCGCGGTAGGTATTCCAGATAATGGTTTCTGATGTTGGGCGGATGATAAGTTCTTCTTCTAATTTTGCTTCATCATCCACAATAATATTACCATCTCCATCGTTCTTGAGCCTGTAATGTGTTACAACGGCACATTCTTTAGCGAAGCCCTCTACGTGGCTGGCCTCTTTTGAGAAAAAAGATTTAGGAATGAGCAATGGAAAATAGGCATTTACGTGCCCGGTATCCTTGAACATTTTGTCGAGCGTAGCCTGTATTTTTTCCCATATTGAATAGCCGTACGGCTTAATGATCATACATCCTCTCACGGGCGAATACTCGGCCATGTCAGATTTTATTATTAAGTCGTTAAACCATTGCGAATAATCTTCGTCTTTACTGATAACACCTTTGCTCATATATTGATTTTGGAATAGTATTTGACCTTAAATTTTAACATTTAGCAGGTGCCAAATTTATAAATTTATACGTTTATTTGAACCGAACTTTTATACTCCACAAAATGAAAAGGAACCTTGTCTTCGGAATACTCATCAGCGGCGCCGTCGCGTTGAGTTCATGTTCCGTTAACCGAACAGCATCCACAGTCAAAAACGGCGATGACATGTACTACACAAAGGCCAAAGCCGTTGAAGCGCCCGAGTATGTTGCTTACCAGCAGCAAGTGGAAAATGATCAGTATAATGACGATGATGATTACTTCTATTATGACGACTACTCATCGCGCATTAACCGTTTCAGTTACTATTCGCCATTTGGCTATTACGATACAGGCTACTGGGGTTACGGCTATCCATACTATGGTAGCCGCTGGAGCTTAGGCCTTAACTATGGCTGGGGTTCTTCCTGGGCATGGAATTTAGGCTTTGGTTGGGGCGACCCTTTCGGATATGGCTATGGCTGGGGTTCGCCCTGGGGATATTCACCATGGGGTTACGGAGGCTTTTATTCACCTTACTCTTATTGGGGTACCGGCATAGGCTATGGTGGTGGCTACTGGGGTGGCTACTCTGCATATAACCGGGGTGTTGCACGCCCATACCGCGGTAACGGTACGGCTGGTATGGGTTCATCAGCAGCCAGTTTTGGTAACAACAGGGTTAGAGGTGCATACGGCGCTAACAATGGCATTGGCTACATACCTGAACGCGGCATGCGCGGAGCAAGGGGTAATACCGGCTATTCAAGCAGCAGGCCTGCTTACAACGGCGGCGGACAAAGCTATCGCCCTGAACGTAGCGACAGGCCAACTTATCAGCCTCAGGTAGAACGCTCAGCACCACCTGCGCAACCTGCTCCAAGCAGCTATGGCGGCGGTGGCCGTGGTTACTCCGGTGGCGGCGGTGGTGGTGGCGGCAGACCTGTTAGAAACTAATTCATTTACATCAACCTTAATCATTTTATGAAACTCAGATATATTCTCAGCGTAACTGCTATAGTAGCATTTACACAAAATACCTTTGCCCAATATTCGCAGGACGCTATCAGGTTTTCTACAGGTTCGCCCGGCTCAACATCACGTATCAAAGCTGTTGGCAACGCGGGTACCGCGCTGGGTGGCGATTTGAGCAACCTAACAGGTAACCCCGCAGGTCTTGGCTTCTTTACCCGTTCGGAGCTCAGCATCACGCCTGAACTGGACGGCGCTAAAACCAATTCTACTTATTTTGGCCAGGCCAATACCGATAGTAAAAACACTTTCAATTTAGCTCATGCGGGGGTGGTTATCTATAATCCTCTGACCAAAGCACGCGGGGCCGATAAAAATAAGGGATGGCTTAGTGTAAACTACGGCGTTGGTTTCGCACGCACTAACGATTTATATAGCAACTTCCGTTATAGTGGCAACAATAACCGCAACTCCATCACCAATTATTTTGCTGACCAGGCTAACCAGTTTGGCGATTCGCAGGGTTCATTGGGCGGCATGGCGGCAGATCAAAACCTGATCAGCCTTTACCAAGGTAAGTTCGCCAGTTATGCTTTACAAGGTGTTGGCCAGGAATACTATGCTGAAAGGCAGGGCGGCCAATCAGCTGTTGACTTTTCATTGGGTGCCAACTACAGCAATAAGCTTTATTTAGGTTTGGCATTAAGCTTTACCGACCTGCGCTACAATGCATATAACACCTTCTATGAGGATGGCACATTAACCGTGCAACAGGGCGTAAACCAACCTTACACGGCTGCTTACTCACAGGCCCAGGTTACAAGAGGTACAGGTTTCGCAGCGCGTGTAGGTGCTATTTATAAACCCGTTGAGGCTTTACGTTTAGGTTTAACGGTATCATCCCCTACGTTTTATAACATAGATGATACTTTTAGCGAAGGTTTGTCATCAAGTATTAATAAAGGTACCACTCTGCGCGATGGTTCTGGCGATTACAGCCTTAACTACAATCTGCGTACTCCGTGGAAAGTTGCGGGTGGCGCAGCGGTATTTATAAAAAATATCGGTTTTATCACCGGCGATGTGGAATATCTTGATTATTCTACCGCTCACCTGAGCAGTAATGATTCTTATAATGCCGACTACCGCGATAATCCGGATATTAAAAGCCTTTACCGCTCGGCCGTTAACGCTCGCATAGGTGCCGAGATAAAAGCTACCAGCTTTTTAGCTATACGTGGTGGCTACGGCATTATGGGCAGCCCTAACAACGATAAATCTATCGCCAGCGACATTAAAACCGTGAGCGGTGGCTTAGGCTTCCGTTTTGGCAGCTATTATGTAGATGCTACTTATACGCATTCATCAGGCAACCGTACTATTTATGCCTATGACTTAGGAGCCTCAAGCCCGGCAGCTTATTTACGCAATTATAACAACAACGGTTATTTAACTTTAGGATACCGTTTCTAAGCGGAGATCACATACCCGATTTTAAGACATAAGAAAGGCGATGAATAATTCATCGCCTTTCTGTTTATATACTAATTTCTGAGCCGGCGTAAGAGCTAACTTAATCTCTCATCGCCCAAGTCCAATCACTCAACTTAATCCTCATTCACAAATGAACGCAGCATCCAGGTATTTTTCTCTTTAAACTGCATAAAGCGGTTTACCATATCATTAGTACCATCATCACCTGCTTCTGCAGTAATATCCAGAATAGTGCGCTCCATTTCAATAAGCGTAGCCATATCTTCAATAAGCGCCTTTACCATTTTGGTATCTTTCATACCTATGGTATCTATCTCTTTGATGGTTGATTGGGTAACATAATCCTGAAAAGTACTGTACGGTGGTTTACCCAAAGTAAGGATGCGCTCGGCCAGCTCATCAATGGTAGTTAGGGCTTCTGTGTACAACTCTTCGAACTTCAGGTGCAGGGTAAAGAAGTTGTTTCCCTTGATATTCCAATGGCAACCGCGCAGTTTTTGGTAGTGGATATGGTAGTTAGCCAACAGATCATTAAGATGGTCAACTACAGGTTTTACTTTGCTTTCTTCGAGGCTTATTTTTTCAGCGTCCATGTTTTTTAAATTTATTATTGTGATAACAGCCGCTTATGGGCTTTGTTTATCAAAGTTACCTCCATTTTAAAATATTTAAACATATTTGACGCTTAATGACAATGCTACAACCATTAGTTTCGGAAACATACAACGGCCTTATATGGCGGCTGCAAATAGATAGTTTTAACGATATTTTAGCTTTAGAAATACGTAACGAGCAGGATAAGCAAACCAGTTTCAGTACCATTAACCTGCAAAGCGGAGAACTATATTTAAAAGACTTTACCTTACCCGAGCGCTGGCTTACAGGGATAGAGGCTGCCTGGAAAAGTGTGCTGATGCTGCATTACTATAAACATGAAAGTAGCCCGGAACATCAGTCGGTAATAGCCATTGACGCTAAAACAGGTAAAGAGCTATGGGCCAATTATCGTATTGCGTTTGACCACCTCAGCAACAATGGCCCGGTAGTTTATTATGCTGGTATGCAACCCAAAAAGCTCCAGCTGATTAGCGCATCTGACGGTAAATTGCTCAGAAATTTCTCCGCTATGGAAGATAAACCTTTAAGCACAGCTATCGTCATACCTGATATGCTGCCTGCTGAGGCTGTGCCTGATGTGGAGCTTCCGCTCGTACCGTACGGAAATATGGTACATTACCTAACCTATAATAATTACAGAATTGTATCTTTGCACGCGCAAAAAAACGGAATATTGCAGCAGCACCTTTACGTTTTGGATAACAACGGAATTCTTTATCACGATTTATTGAACAGTAATATACAAAAGTTACAGCCCGAGGCGTTTGTAGTACATAAAAACGTACTGATCTACGTGAAAGAAAGGGCTGGTATTGTGGCCCTGAAACTATAAGTGATACGGATAAGAATTGATTATGAGATTTAAAATACTGTTATTATCATCGGCCTTGATGGCTTTTTCCGCAAAGCTATTTGCAGGTGTTATGCCTGCAGACTCTGTTGGCGTTGAAAACAACAATGGTAAAAAAGTGATCTTGCATAAACTGGATCCAAAAGATAATTACTATTCATTAGGTCGTAAATATGGTGTTAACCCCAAAGTTATACAGCAGTTTAATAATAACGCGAACCTGCAAATTGGGCATATTATAAAAGTGCCTACTGAGCGTTCTATAGTGGAAAATGTACCCGCTCAGCCTAAAACTGAAACACCTGCGCAGGCGCAGGTTAAAGCGTCGGCGAACCCTCCTGTTGTTCAGCAACAACAAACCCCTAAAAAAGATGAGGCTAAAAACACCCTTGCAAATAACCAGCAGGCGAATGTACAGACCTCGCCAACTCAACAGGCGGCAGCTTCTCAACAGCAATATAAAGTATCTGCACATGAAACTTTGTACGCTATAGCCAAACGTTTTAATACCACGGTAGATGCCATTACCAGCCTAAATAAGCTTACCTCTACCAATTTAACACCTGGGCAGGTTTTACTGGTGCCTAACGGCGTGCAGCCAGCCCAAGCGCAACAGGACGCTACCGCAACCGCCGCTACCCATCCGGACAACGTAAAGCAGGATAGCAGCCATTTAGCGGCAGATAGCCTTAACCGCCACATTGCCTCTAAGTACGGCTTATATGAAAAAAACGAACGCGGTGTGGCCACATGGATTGACGATGCCAGCCTTGACGCGAATAAACAATTGATACTACACCGCACGGCACCTATTGGCACCGTAATGCGTATTACCAACCCTATGAACGGTAAAAGCACCTTCGCTAAGGTGGTTGGCCGCTTTACAGACAGCGAATCAACCAGGGATGCCATTGTAGTAATGACAAAAAATACAGCGAAGGCCTTAGGCGCTTTAGATAAACGTTTCCAGGTAAACATCAGCTACGGCACCCCAAATGAATAAACCATATGTTATTGGCATTGCCGGCGGAAGCGGATCCGGCAAAACCTTCTTTTTAAAATGCTTTCTGGAACACTTTACACCAGATGAGGTGTGCCTGGTGTCGCAGGACGACTATTACTTTCCCGTTGGCCATACCATGACCAAAGAGGAGAATAAACTTTATAATTTTGATTTACCTTCAACCATTGATCACGAGCACTTTGAAAGTGATATATTCAAACTGTTGAACGGCCAATCATTCACAAAGGAAGAATATACATTTAACAACCCCGACGCGCCTAAGAAGCTGTTGGAAATTAAACCTGCACCCATTATTATGGTAGAGGGATTATTTATACTTCACTTTAAAAAAATAGCCGAGGTATTGGATATGACCATCTTTATTGACGCCGACGAAGAAATTGCCTTGCAGCGCCGTCTAAAACGCGACCTGTTGGAACGCGGCTATTCAAATGAAGATGCATACTATAAATGGGTTAATCACGTAGTGCCGTCCTACAAAGAATATCTGCTACCCTACCGAGAAAGCTGCCACAAAATTGTGATCAATAATACACAGGAGGCTGAAGATATCATTAAAATAACCGACGAAATTTCTGAGGAGCTAAGAGAAAAGGTATTTGGGGAGGTTTAGTTTACTATTTTGTCTACTGAAGACCATACAATTTAATGCCATCAATCGCAGTTAAGCAGCAGATCGTAGTATTTTTTCATTAATACTACATCGTAATTTACCAGAGAGTTATAAGCTTCGGTAACCAATTCGTTCAAAATAGAAGAGCCAAGTTGTCCCGCTCCATCCGGAATGGAATCATAGTAAGCAATAAGTTCTTTAACCCTGATGATCTCGTACAGTAGCTTTTGGATAAGGTCGGTTTGCGGGCCGCCCGTTATTCCCTTTGCATTGCTCAGAAAATCGAGAGGGTCGTTATTTGTGGTAGACATTTTCAGAATCTTGGCCCCGGCGTTATTTTCAAAAACAATTATTCTTAATTAGATAAAACCAGTTGCAACATATTTTGTTTGCATGAAATTTCATTTTTTTCTAACCAAAAAAAGGCCCTCAGAATGAGGGCCTTTTAATATAGTTGATTACTATTATTTGCTTTCAGCCGGTTTGTTATTCTCCGGCTTTGGCAACAAAGCTTTACGTGACAGCTTTAGTTTGCCTTGCTTGTCAACATCCAGCAGTTTCACACGAACTTCGTCGCCAACCTGGAAGATACCATCCATGCTCTCGAAACGTTTGTGGTCAATCTCTGAGATGTGCAATAAGCCATCTTTACCCGGCATAATTTCAACAAATGCACCGAATGGCATAATTGATTTTACTTTACCTTCGTATATCTCGCCTACTTCTGGTTTAGCGGCAATAGCGCGGATACGGCCTAAAGCGGCATCAATAGATGCTTTATTATCGGCGAATATTTGTACGACACCCACGTTGTTAACTTCCTCGATCGAGATAGTAGCACCAGTTTCGCGTTGCATTTCCTGGATAATTTTACCACCGGGACCAATAACAGCACCAATGTATTCTTTATCAATTTTGATAGATACGATACGTGGGGCATGCGGTTTGTAATCCTCACGAGGCGCGCTGATGGTTTTAGCCATTTCGCCAAGGATGTGTAAACGGCCGTCTTTAGCCTGGTTAAGCGCATTGGTTAACACTTCATATGAAAGACCTTTAATTTTAAGGTCCATCTGTACCGCAACAATACCATTTTTGGTACCGGTTACTTTAAAGTCCATATCGCCTAAGTGGTCTTCATCACCTAAAATATCAGAAAGGATAGCATATTTAGTACCCATTTCATTAGTGATCAAACCCATTGCAATACCTGAAACCGGGCTGGAAATTTTAACACCTGCATCCATCAAAGCCAATGTACCGGCACAAACCGTAGCCATTGATGATGAACCGTTTGATTCCAAAATATCTGATACGATACGAATAGTGTATGGATTCTCATCCTCAGAAGGTAATACACGTTTTAATGAACGCATAGCCAGGTTACCATGGCCGATCTCACGACGGCCTGCACCCCTGTTAGGGCGAACCTCACCCGTTGAGAAACCCGGGAAGTTGTAGTGTAACAGGAATTTTTGGTATCCGTTGATGAAAGCACCATCAATCATTTGCTCATCGTCTTTAGAACCTAAAGTAACGGTGGTTAATGATTGCGTTTCGCCACGGGTAAATATGGCAGAACCGTGTGCCGATGGAAGGTAACCCACCTCGCTCCATATTGGGCGTATCTGGGTAGTGGTACGGCCGTCAAGGCGCTTGCCTTCGTCCAATACCAGGTTACGGATAGCATCATACTCCACATCGTGGTAGTATTTTTTCGCCAATGATTTAGTGATGTCATCAATTTCGCCTAAGCTCTCGATGTACTCATCGCGGATAGCTTTAAATTTAGCGGCACGCTCGTCTTTTGAAGAAGCTTCGCTTGCAGTAGCGTAAACCTTGTCGTAAGTAGCGGCGTAGATAGCTTTTTCAAGCTCATCGTTGCTGTGCTCGTGGTTGTAAACACGTTTCTCGGTTTTACCGGTTTCAATGGTAAGTTCCTTTTGGGCAAGGCACTGCAGCTTAATAGCAGTATGTGCAAACTTAATAGCCTCTACCAACTCTTCCTCCTGTATCTCAGCGCTTTCACCTTCAACCATGTTAATATCGTGCTCGTTACCGGCAACAATAAACTCAAGGGTAGCATTGGCTAATTCGCTAAGGCGCGGGTTAATCACCAGTTGGCCATCAATTTTAGCAACACGTACTTCTGATATAGGTCCGTTGAACGGGATATCAGAAACGGCAAGCGCTGCAGATGCAGCTAAACCTGCAAGGGCATCAGGCATAATATCTTTATCCGCACTGATCAGGCTGATCATTACCTGTGTATCGGCATGATAATCTTCAGGGAACATTGGGCGCAAAGCACGGTCAACCAAACGCGAGATCAATACCTCATAGTCTGATAAACGAGCCTCGCGGCGTAAAAAACCACCCGGGATACGGCCTGTAGAGGCATATTTCTCCTGGTAGTCAACAGATAGCGGAAGGAAATCAACGCCTTCTTTTGCCTCTGGTGATGATACTACGGTAGCCAGTAACATGGTATCACCCATTTTTACTACTACAGAACCATCTGCTTGTTTGGCCAGTTTACCGGTTTCGATCTCAATGGTGCGGCCGTCACCTAAATCAATAACCTTTTTAATTACGTTTAAACTCATCTTTTTTGTGTTGTGGATTGCTTTTCATCTTCAGGAGCAACCCGGTTTTTTATGTGTGTAAAATTAGATGCAAAATTAAAAAAGCCATCCAGACATGCGGACGGCTTTTTATTAAAAACTTATAAAAGTTATTTGATGATATCCCTAAGCTGTAAAGCTTTGATGATAGCACGATATCTTTCAATGTCTTTGTTGTAAAGGTATGCTAATAATGCACGGCGTTTACCTACTAATTTTTGCAGTGATAACTGGGTTGAAAAATCTTTTTTGTTGTTTTTCAAGTGACCGGTTAAATGTGCGATACGAGTGGTAAACAATGCTACCTGACCTTCGGCAGAACCTGTGTCAGTTGCGCCTTTACCATGTTTTGCAAAGATCTCAGCCTTTGCTTCTTTACTTAAATACATTACCTGAATAATATTAAAGCGTGTATAACTTTGTTAATTGTGGTGCAAAGATACGCTTTAAAATCAAAAGTAAAAATTCAAAATTCAAAAGCCTGGCTTAGGTTATCTTCCTATCAATCAGAGAACTTTTTGGTTTTCACTATTGAATTTTGACTTTGCCTTTTGTCGGAATTAACCCTTCAATATGTCATTATCAGACTGCTTTGGGTAAAACTTTCGTGATAATTTTGCTGAAGTTACTTTTTACTGCTCTGCGCCGTAAAGCTTATATTTATTGACTCAAACAAAAACTATGTCACCAATAGCTGCCGCAAAGGGCAAGGCAAATTCATTTTTCACGGTACTTAAGCAATCACTAAAAGGCGAACATGTTGATCTTACCTCTATCAGCATAAAACGTGCTATTGTGCTTTTGGCCATCCCCATGATGCTGGAAATGGCCATGGAATCTGTTTTTGCATTGGTAGATCTTTACTTTGTAGGGCACTTGCCCAATAGCAGCCTTGCCATACAAACCGTTGGGTTAACAGAATCTGTACTTACAGTAATTTATTCTTTAGCTATCGGATTAAGCATGGCTGCTACAGCCGTAGTTGCCCGTCGCATAGGTGAGAAAAATCCTGAAGCAGCATCAAAAGCCGGTATGCAAACCGTTGTAATAGCTGTAATTGTAAATATCGTGATCAGCATAGTCGGCCTGCTGCACGGCCGGGACCTGCTATTATTAATGGGAGCATCCCCAGAAACTGCCAACCACGGGCAAACTTTTGTGCGCGTTATGATGGGCGGCAGTGTTATTATCGTTTTGCTTTTTTTGATCAATGGTATCTTCCGCGGGGCGGGAAATGCAGCCATTGCTATGCGCAGCCTCTGGATAGCTAATATCGCTAACATTATCCTCTGCCCTATTTTTATCAGAGGCTTGGGGCCAATTCCCGCTTTTGGTTTAACAGGGGCGGCCATAGCTACTACCGTTGGCCGTAGTTTAGGGGTATTGTACCAGGTTTACAATTTATTTAATAATAAAAACGCAATTACCATTAAGTTAAGCTACCTGGTGCCGGATTGGGAGCAGATAAAAGCCATTATTAAAGTGGCGGCGCCGGGTATATTACAATTTATTATAGCCAGTTGCAGCTGGATATTTCTGGCTGAACTTGTAGCCACAACAGGCGGCGATAAAGGATCGGCTGGTTACCAGACCGCGCTGAGGTTAATGATGTTTTTTATGCTGCCTGCCTGGGGCTTAAGCAATGCTGCCGCCACCCTGGTGGGGCAAAATCTTGGTGCAGGGCGGGTTGACCGTGCTGAACGATCCGTTTTTCAGACCATCAGGTATACCGCGGTTTTCCTGGGCATAGTAACCGTTTTATTTCTGACCTGCGGGCATTTATTTGCCTCCTTTTTTACTGAGGATGAACAAGTGAAAAGCGTTGCTGCAAAAGCGTTAAAGATCATTAGCGGGGCATTTATTATTTATGGGATGGGCATGGTTTTCACCAGCGCGTTCAATGGTGCAGGCGACACCTGGACGCCCACTAAGATCAACTTCTTTACGTTTTGGCTTTTCCAAATACCGCTTGCTTATCTGCTGGCTAAGTATTTTGAGATGGGCCCGACGGGAGTTTTCATATCCCTGCCTGTTTCAGAGATCGGTTTAACTATTGCTGCCTATGTGCTGTTCAAAAAAGGAAAATGGAAAACCAAGCAGGTTTGATGATGTGCAGATAAGTTAAATTTTTTTGATGATTAATTTGTTTCAGTATAAAACAAGAAAGGGTAGTCAAGCTGATCGATGAAACAATAACTCCCGATTTTACTTTTTACATTTGACTTTTAACTTTTGGAATTAATGCCATACAGCACTTTTGAGACCGAACACCGCGTACGCCCCGATGATATAGACATGTTTCAGCACGTGCATAACAGCCGCTACTTTGACTATGTACTGGCCGCACGCTACGAGCAAATGGACCGCTTTTATGGCATGAGCATGGAGAAATTTATGGAGCGCGGCTTTGGCTGGGTAGTACGCACCGCACACGTTGATTATAAACGTGCCCTTACCATGGGCGAATATTTTACCGTACGTACCGGCATAGAAAGCATTAACGACAAAGGCTGTCGGGTAGCTTTTACCCTAACCAGCAAAAATACCGGCAAGGTATGCTGCGATGGTTATTTTGATTACGTGATGATTGATATGGCTACCGGCCGCGGCACCAAAGTGCCAGAGGATGTGATTGCACATTACGGAATATAATTAGGCTATAATTGCGCTAAAATACATGTTTTGCAACCATCAAAAATCAACAGCGTACCTCGTAGATACCCTTAAATAAGGGTATCTCTTGTTCACATCGGGGTGGTCGTCATACTTACCTCTCAGGAAGAAATATCCAGGCTCGGCAGCGAGCGATATTTTCTTGCTGAATGCATACCTGAACTCGCTGGTAACCGTATGCAGAAAATAATGCGATTTATTACCATTCACTGTGTAAAGCCATCCCCCGCGGTAGTCAATACTGGCAAAAAGCCTGTCCATTATATTTAACCCGGCTCCGCCATTGATACCAAAACCGGAGGTATAATCATAATTGCGTCCCCTTGCCATATAGGTATTAGGCACAGCTGCCAATAGTATAGGGCCGGTACCGATATTGGTATTTAAGGTGATTTTTTTACTCAAATCGAAAGTGGAATACAAATTTGCTTTAACACTCTGTGCTCCATAAAAAAAAGCTTCGTTGCTTATATAATCGTAGTTGGCCGATAGGATCACGAGATGTTTCAGGTCGCGGTTTGATTCTATCTCCCAACCCGCGAGTGAGCCGTATACACTTAGCAGGTTCACCATTGAGCTATCGTCCTGTCCCAGTTCTACATTAATGAAGATATTACTGAAAGGGGTTTTATAATCCTTGTAACGGCTACCGTACATCAGTTTGGCACGGCCAAATAAACCGGTTTTGCCCTTTCCTGATCCATTCCCTGTAATACTGCTAAAACGACGCACACCAAGGTCAAACTCCGCGGATACCTGTGTAGAATCGCGGTCCTTAGGGTTGCCATATACTTTACCCCATTTACCATCCAACAGGCGGTTAAGGCCGTTCATGGGATTAGCCAGAAAAGCCGCGACTTCTTCCATTTGCCTGCCAAAACCACTGTGCCGGTTGTTTACAATTTTGTTGGACAGGCGATAGCTCATTTCTCCCAGCACTACACCACCAAAACTGGTGTTAATGAAATCATTGGGAGATGGGCGCTCATTTTCACCAAAAGTTTCCCAAAAATAACTACCCGCCACCGATGCCGGGGCAGATTGCCAAAAGCTGTAGCCGTTACTTCTGAAAGCGCTAAAGTATAAGCTCCCCTGATAAGGGTGCCCAAACTGGTTAGTACGGAATATATCCTGATCCCACTGCCAGCTGCCCGGGTTAAGGTTTCGCCAAATAGTGGCACCAGTTACGTTTGAATAAGGCGCATGCGCAATAAACTTACCGTAGCTAAACGGTATAACCTGCGCCAGCCCCCATTCGGCAGCTGCCCTACCAAAACGTTTCGTATCAGGGGGTACAGGGCCAAAAAATGGGGTGTGATTTTTTGCCGGCTTGGGTACAGAATCAACCAGGAGTTTTTGCGCATCCTGGGCGGTTTGCGAAAAAGCCACACCCGGTAAAAGTAAACCGGCAACAATAATAAACGGGCGTAAACGGCTGAGTAAAAATTTCAATATATCTGCATTTAAGGTTAAGCCGGCAATACATCATATTGCCTTAATAATATCATAACCTATAATCGTAAATAGCATTAAATGGTTTTTAATATTTATTAATAATATCACTCTTTTTCGGCGTAATCAGCGTATAGTTGGCAAGACGTCGCTGGGCATAAATAAACTTATTATAATACCTGCCATTTGTTTTTCCGGGCCACAAAGCAACTATTTCAAGTTTAATTTTTATCCTAAAACCATAACATATTGGGGTTATCACATAGATTTTTATATTTTTGAGAACAAAGAAATCAATTACCGTTTCATTTGGACCCATCAGAAAGCACGTTTAGAGACATTGTAAACTTGTCGCCTTTCCCCGTATTTGTATGCACCGGCGATAACATGATCGTTTCTGTTGCTAATAATGCTACGTTAAAAGCATGGGACAGAGATAGTTCAGTCATAGGTATGCCGTTCGCGGATGCTTTACCTGAGCTGCACGACCAGCCCTTTCTGGGTTACTTACAACAGGTTTACAGAACAGGGATACCCTACAATACCGACATCTCACGGGTTGATATTTTAAATGCTGGCGTTATACAAACCGTTTACTATAAGTTTACTTACCTGCCCATGCGTAACCAGGCTGGTGAGATATACGGTGTTGCCGCTTTTAACACAGAAGTAACCGAGCTGGAACGTGCCAAACAACAAGCGGAAGAAAGCCGTATGATCTTATATAACCTGGTACGCCAGGCACCTGTTGGTATTTGCATTATACGTTCTAGCGATCTCGTTGTGGATGAGGTGAACGAATCGTACCTGGAACTGGTTGGTAAAAAACGAATTGAATTAGATAACCGCAACATATGGGAGGCCATACCCGAAGCCAAAGCGTATTACGCGCCTATAATGGATAATGTAATTGCTACAGGCGAACCCTTTGTAGCTAAAGAGGCTGAGGTGCTGCTGATCCGCAACGGAAAACCTGAAACTGTTTCTGTTGACTTTGTTTATGAGCCCATACGCTACTTTGATGGCAGCATAAACGCAATAATGGTTATTGCCATAGATGTTACCGACAAAGTAATTGCCCGTCGCAATATTGAGGATATAGAGGAACGTAGCAGGCTGGCTATTGATGCCGCGGAAATAGGAACGTTCGACCTCAATCTATCAGACGAAACCACCATAACCTCAGACAGGTTCAACCACATATTTGGTTTTGACCAGCCTGTACCGCACAAACGGCTACTGGATACTTTCCATCCCGACGATTTACAGATCAGGCATAATGCACATGCCGAAGCGCTAAAAACAGGTAAATTATATTACGAGGCCCGCATTATACACACCGATGACAGCCTGCACTGGATACGCATACAGGGAAAGGTATTTTATAACAAAAAGGAACAACCCGTGCGCATGCTGGGCACTGTACTGGATATTACCGAATTTAAACGCCTCCAGCAGCAAAAAGACGACTTTATAAGTGTAGCCAGCCATGAGTTAAAAACTCCTATGACATCCATAAAGGCTTCAATACAAATACTGGATAAACTAATAAAAAGCAACAGCAACCCCGATAAGGTTACCGCTTTTATTGAAAAGGCCAATACCAGCCTCAATAAAATGCAGCATCTGGTAGAGAGTTTACTCAATGTATCACGCATAAGTGCCGGACAGTTAGAACTAAATTATTCTACATTTAACGTTGCCGCCATGATCAATGAATGCTGCGATTATGTAAGAGCAGCAGGCGACCATGACATTGTAATAACCGGCGATAACAACCTCGAGGCTTTTGCTGATAAACAAAAAACAGAACAGGTGTTGGTTAACTTCATCAACAACGCCGTTAAGTACGCGCCTGACGCTAAAAAGATCAATATTAATTTTAGCGCACAGGCCGGAGCTGTGAAAATTGCCGTACAAGATTTTGGTGAAGGTATACCTGCTGATAAAATACCCCATCTGTTTGAACGCTATTACCGCGTAGATTCATCGGGCGTGCAATACTCGGGATTAGGACTCGGGCTTTACATTTGCGCCGAAATTGTAGAACGGCATGGCGGTAAAATAGGCGTTAACAGCCGGCTTGGGCAGGGCAGCACATTTTGGTTTACTTTACCTGCACGCCGGTAAGGTTAGTTCCATATACCATTCAGGGCTGTAAAAATATATGGCTGCCCGTCCGTAACCATAATAGTGTGTTCGTGCTGAGCCACATAGCCGCCCTTATTACCTGTAAGCGTCCATCCATCAGCACCGGTATTGGCAATAGTGGAACGTGTTGAAATAAACGTTTCAATAGCTACTACCGAATTTTTGCGGAACCTGGTTGTATTAAATCTATCGGGATAATTAGCAATCTCATGTGGCTCTTCGTGCAAACTGCGGCCTATGCCATGCCCGGTGAGATTTTTGATCACCGTATATCCGGCCTTTTTCGCTTCATTTTCAATCAATCCGCCTATCTCCGATATTTTAACACCACCCTTTACATTACTAATGGCCTTTTTAAGAATAGCCTTAGAAGCATTTACCAATTTATTGTGCCCATGCACATCCTCCCCTAAAACAAATGAGCCACCATTATCAGACCAATAGCCGTTCAGTTCTGCTGATAAATCTACATTTATCAGGTCGCCTTCCTGTAAGATGGTCTTGTCAGACGGTATGCCATGCGCTACTTCGTTATTTACGCTGATACAGGTATAACCCGGAAATTTGTAGGTGAGGAAAGGAGCCGAATTAGCGCCGAGCTTGTTGAGTATGGCCGCGCCAAAATCATCAAGTTGTTTGGTAGTTATCCCCGGCCTGGCATACTCGCGCATTTCTTTAAGCGTAATAGCCACGGCATCACTTATTTTTTGCATTCCTGCACGCTCTTCATCGGTTGATATGGACATTTGATATGGATTTATGCAAAAATACAAGTTTTAAAATCATACCTGTATTATTACATTAAGCCCACACTAATATGGTGAATGTATGACAGGGCATTTCTATTGGCGATTTAAATTTGTGAAATATGCCGAGAAAATTACTGCTCCACATAATATTACTATTTTTAAGCACCGGCGCGTTCGCGCAAACCGATTGGGTGCTAAAGTCAAATACTGATGGTATTAAGGTTTACACAGCCCATGTACCCGAATCTAAATTTAAAGCATTAAGAGTTGAATGTACTTTTGACGCTACTCCTGCACAATTGGTTAGCGTACTGCTTGATGTTAATACCTGTACAGAATGGGTTTTTCATACCAAATCCATTAAGCTACTTAAAAAACCGGCGGATAATGAGGTGTACTATTATTCTGAGGTGAGCCTGCCATGGCCCGCTGCCAACCGCGACTTTGTAGCTCATTTAACCGCCACACAAAACCCCGAAACAGGAGTTATAACTGTAGACGGACCTGCTATTAACGGTATGGAACCACTCAAAGATGGTATTGTGCGGGTAACCGAATCAAAAGGAAAATGGGTAATAACGCCTGTTGGCCACCATGAAGTTAAGGTAGAATATACCCTGCATGTTAACCCTGCCGGCAGCCTTCCTGCATGGCTGGTTAACCTGTTTGCTACAGACGGGCCTATGCAAAGTTTTAAAGGATTAAGGCATCAGCTAAAAAAACCGCAATACCGCAACGCGAGCCTTGCCTTTATAAAAAATTAAGCTTCGCGGCTATTTTCAATTTTCCTGATCACACGGGCCGGGTTGCCTACTGCCAGTGAATCATCTGGTATGTTGCGTGTTACTACTGAGCCCGCTCCTATCACGCAACGGTTGCCTATGGTTACACCCGGGCAAATGACCGTGCCTCCTCCTATCCAGCAATCATCGCCAATAGTGATGGGTTTGCCATTCTCCTTACTGCGCCGTAAAAGAGCATCCAGCGGATGGGTTGCGGTATATACCTGCACAGCGGGTGCGAAAAATACGTTGTTGCCAATTTTTACCTCACAAACATCAAGCACCACACAATTCACATTAAAATACACATTATCGCCGGTGATGATATTATACCCGTAATCAGCATGAAAAGGTGGTTCTATATAAATGTTCTTACCAGCTTTTGGCAACAGCTTTGCCAAAAGCTGATCGGTTTCTTCGCCAGTAACAAAATGGTCAACATTTAGCTGCTTTAATAATTGTTTACAGTGTTTGCGTTCGGCTGCCAATATAGGATCATTAGCCAGGTAATATTCGCCGGCTATCATTTTTTCTTTCTCAGTCATAATTGTAAAAGAAGATCAATATAAGCAAATTTAACTACCTGAAAATTCGTACGGTTTTCACGTAACGTTTGCGGTAATAACTATTTAAAGGCGTTTCTACCACGCCTTTATTGTTATGGCCTGATGTGGAATGTATAAATATTGTTGAGTCGGTGTTTGTAGTAATAATACCCATATGGCCAACATTGCTGTCGAGGCTATCTGTACCGGTAAACAGGATAAGGTCGCCGGGCCGGGCGTTAGCGATGCTTACCTCCTGCTTTACATGTAAAAAATCAAACGACCGGCGCGGCACCACCACACCAAAATGGTTAAATACGTAAGTGATAAATCCCGAACAATCAAACCCATTTGCAGGATTTGTTGAGGCGTATTTATATGGGATACCTTTTAGCTTTTGAGCAAATGCTACCAGATCGCCGGGTTTCAGTGTACCTACATTAACTTTTGTAAAATATCCGGCGCTGTCCGGCAGGGCTGCAGGTAGCGTATCGCGCTTGCCTGCGGCAATGGTATCGCCACTTTTGGTAAACACATAATCTGGCTGATTGCTGTGGCAGGAGGCCATTAAGCTTGCAGCTAACAAACCTATCAACGGGTATTTCACCCGTATACTACAATACAACACCCCGTTGGTTTGCCCCAAATAAAAAAGGCAGATAACCCATCTGGTCACCTGCCTTTATATTAATTAAAACAATAAGAAATTACAACGTAGCCATATCAATTACAAAACGGTAACGTACATCGCCTTTTTCCATACGCTCATATGATGCCGTAATGTCTTTAATATCTATGAGTTCGATATCTGAAACAATGTTATGCTCGGCACAAAAATCAAGCATTTCCTGAGTTTCTTTTATACCACCAATGCCCGAACCGGCAACACTCTTGCGGCCGCCGATCAATGAAAATGGATGTATAGCATACGGTTTTGATGGTACACCCACACACATCATTACACCATTTGTTTTTAGCAAGCCCAGGTATGCGTTCATATCATGCTCGGCAGATACGGTATCCAGGATAAAATCAAAACTACCCTGTGCGGCTTTCATTTGTTCAGGATCTTTGGTTACCAGGAAGTGATGGGCACCCAGCTTTTTAGCATCTTCCTCTTTTGAAGGAGAAGTACTTAAAACGGTTACCTCGGCACCAAAGGCTACACCAAATTTTACGCCCATGTGGCCTAAACCACCTAAGCCCAGTACGGCAAGTTTATGGCCTTTACCTACTTTCCAGTGCCTTAAAGGCGAATAGGTAGTTATACCCGCGCACAACAAAGGGGCAGTAGCGGCAAGGTCAAGCTTGTCTGATATATGCAGTACAAATTCTTCGCGTACCACGATGGTGTTAGAGTAACCGCCATATGTTGGGCGAGAGCCATCACGCTCCATGCTGTTGTAGGTTTGCGTATTACCTTCCAGGCAGTATTGCTCAAGGCCTTCTTTACAGTTTTCACACACCTGGCAAGAGTCAACCATACAGCCGGTACCGGCAAGTTCGCCTACTTTAAACTTGGTTACGTGTTCACCTACCTTAACAACACGTCCTACTATCTCGTGGCCCGGCACCATCGGGAATATACCTTCAAACCAGTCGTTCTTGATCTGGTGAAGGTCCGAATGGCAAACACCACAATATAATATATCAAACTGTACATCATGCGGGCCTACTTCGCGGCGCTCAAAATCCCAGGGTGCAAGATCGGTTTTCGGGTCTTGTGCAGCCCATCCTTTTGCTTGAATCATAATAAATTTTGTTTATTTTAATGAGTTTTTTCGTAACACTATTTAGCACAAATTTAAACTGTGCGAAGTTAAGAAACAGTAATAAGCAGTGGTTTGTTTATAAAGGTATTGTAACTTTTATGCCATTTCTTTGGCAAAAGCAGTTGTGGTACCCACACTTCTCCAGCTTTCCAGATCCTTGGTCACAGCGCCCATTTTCTGGTAGGCCAGGTCGTAAGCGTCCTGTCCCAGAAACAAATGTACCGGCGCGTTCTCTGCTTCGGCAACCGTTATCATGGCGTTTGCCGCTTTTTTAGGATCGCCCGGTTGGTTACCGTTGATCTGGTTTTGGTGCGCGGCTTGTACCGCCCGTACTTCGGCATAAGCGGCTATCTCATTTTGAGGTGTACTTAATGAATCTGCCGCCAGGAAATTAGTACGGAAATAACCGGGCGAAACCACAGTTGCCTTAATACCAAAACCTTTTATCTCTGCCGCTAATGACTCGGTAAAACCATGCACCGCAAATTTAGTAGCGCAGTAGATACCAAAGCCAGGGAAACCTCCTGTAAAACCACCAATAGAAGCTATGTTAAATATATGCCCGAAACCCTGCTTACGCAAATGAGGCATTACCGAACGGATCACATTGAGCGATCCGAATACGTTTACATCAAAATTTTGTCGGGCTTCAGCATCTGTTAATTCCTCCAGGCTGCCCGCAAGGCCATACCCGGCGTTGTTTACGACCACATCAAGACTACCGAAATGGCCTATTGTTTTAGTGATAGCTTCTGCCACGCTTGCCTCGTTTTGCAGATCCATCGCCAGAGGTAGAAAATTGGAGTGCACGCCAACAGCCTCCTCCAACTGGTTTAAAGAACGTGATGTTGCCGCCACGGGGTAACCTTTGTCAAGTAATTGTTTTACCAGTGTAAGCCCCAATCCTTTTGAGGCCCCGGTTACAAACCAAACTTTATTGCTTTCCATAGTTATTGTTTATTAAAAGTGAATAATTAAGCGCTGTAAGCCATAGAGCGGCTTAGCTCTTCGTTGAGTTTAAACTCTTTTTCCATCCTGTCCAGCTTACTCATAGCGCGGTCATAGGCATCAGACCCAAGCAGGAGGTAAAGCGGTGGATTCTCTTCTCCTACCACGTCTATAATAGCTTTTGCCGCTTTTTCGGGGTCGCCCGCTTGCTGGCCATTCATGTTAAGGTAACGGGCATGGGCCTCACGCACTTCACGATATTCGTTAATCGGGTTTTCGGCAATCACCAGCGACTCTTTGCTCAGGAAACTGGTACGGAACGCTCCCGGCGCAACAACGGTTACTTTTACTCCAAATGCCCGCACATCATCGGCCAGCACCTCCGACAGCCCAACCACCGAAAATTTAGTAGCCGCGTAAACAGCCCAGCCACTCACTCCCGTAATACCTGCAATAGATGCGATGTTGATGATATGGCCCGACTGCTGTGCACGCATAATAGGCATTACCTTACGGATAACGTTAATGGTACCAAATACATTTACATCAAAACTATCGCGGGTTTCGCGATCGGTAAGTTCTTCTATGCTGCCGCCAATACCGTAACCGGCGTTGTTGATCACTACATCAACAGACCCGAATTGCTTATGCGCAGCCGTTACGGCAGCGGCAACACTATCTTCATTGGTAAGATCTACCTGCAGGGGTAAAAAGTTTTCCCCGGGATTTCCGGCTGCCGCGATGAGTTCAGTAAGGTTCCTGGAGGTAGCAACTACATGCTCACCGGCTATCAACAACTGCCTAACGAGACTCAAGCCAAACCCCTTTGAAGCACCTGTAATTAACCATGTTTTTTTGCTTTCCATCATAATTTGTGATTTTTAATAACACAAAATTATGGTTGAAACAGACCGCACCGTTTGCGTTAATCAAACCAATACTTACAAAATTCAAACAATCCTGAAAGAAGTGGGTGTTGTGTTAGTTTGCTTTTTGAAAAAGTTATTAAAATGGGCCGGTTCATCAAAACCCAGGCTGTAGCTTATTTCAGATACATTCCAGTTGGTGTGCCTTAATAAAGCCTTAGCTTCGGTCACCAGCCGTTCCGTGATATGATGGGTAGTGGTTTTGCCTGTGGTTTGGCGTATAGCTCGGTTGAGGTGGTTCACATGCACCGAAAGCTGCTCTGCAAAATCCTTAGCCGAGCGCAGGTTAAACCGCTGCGAAGGGGTTTCAATAGGGAACTGCCGCTCCAGCAGTTCGGTAAACACCGCGGTAATGCGTGAGTTAGCATCGGGGTGTTTATACAACACCTCGGTGGGCTGTATCTTTAAAGCGTAATGAATCAGTTCGGTAACATAATTACGCAACAGGTCATATTTAAAACGATAGTCGGAGTTAATTTCAGCGAGCATCTTGCCAAATATCTCTCCGGCATTACCCCGTTGTTCATCACTTATCATGTAAGCCGGATGCCCGCCAAGGGCAAACATAGGCAGATCATGAACGTTACTGCGCAGATTCTCGGTTAAAAAAGCTTCTGTAAATATGCAAAAGAAACCTTTCCGCGCTTCGCCGAACATTTCTATGGTATAAGGCACATTAGGACTAAAGAACAACAGCGTATTCCCATCAACCTCAATACTTTTATCGGCATAATGCACAATGGTACGCCCTGCAGAAAGGCTTATTTTATAAAACTCCCGGCGGCTGTACTGTACAGGCGCAGCACCCGGCTGATGACAATCTTCAATCCGGAAAACATTAAAATGCCCGATATTCTGGCTCAGATTATCGGGCAGCCAGTTAAATTTTTGCTGGTAAAATTCCTCAAGTGTTTCTGTGGTTGCCATACACAAAATTACATAATTCAAACCAAATAGAAATATCCGGCAAAGCAACCACTTTTACTACCCCGGTATTAGGCTTTAATAGCGTCTTCTATTAGCTGTCCGTAAAATTCGGTCAGATCCATACCAGCGGCACGCACTTGTTGTGGTATCAGGCTATTTGCAGATTGCCCCGGCGTGGTATTGATCTCTATAAAATAGAACTCGTTTGTGTTATCGAGCAAAATAAAATCAACCCGGCACATACCGCGGCAGTTAAGCCTTAGGTATGCCTGAGTAACAATATCAGCTATCTCGCGGTTCTTTTCAGCTGGCAGGTCGGCTGGTGTTACCTCATTGGTTATTCCCGGCGTATATTTAGCCTCATAATCAAAAAAGTCTTTCGTACTGATGATCTCTGTAGCCGGCAATACTACTATTTTACCGTTTAGCCTGGCTATGCCGATACTAAACTCGCGCCCCTTTATAAACTCTTCTATCAATATCTGGCTATCCTCTTTAAAGGCTTTTTCAATAGCATCATGCAGGCCACCTACATTATAAACCTTACTCATACCTACACTGCTCCCGCCATTATTGGGTTTTACAAACAACGGAAACTTTAAGGCGGAAGAAATAGTAGCCGTATCATGCTCATCCTTGCGGTGCAATTGCACTGATTTGGCCGTATGCAAACCATGTATACCATTTACAATGGCTTTAGTGTAAGCCTTATTCATGGTTATAGCCGATGTGGTTGAATCGCAGGTATTGTATGGTATACCTATCACATCCAAATAGCCCTGTAGTTTGCCATCTTCGCCAGGTGTGCCATGTACAGTAATAAATGCAAAGTCAAACATCACCCTTTCACCGTTAAGCACAAGGCTGAAGTCGTTTTTATCAACATGGACAATTTCGTTGCCATTGTGGTAAACCCAGCTATCCTTATTAATAAGAATGGTGTATACCTTATACTTACCGGTATCTAAACTGTTGGCTATATTTTTAGCACTGTTAATAGAAACTTCGTACTCGCCGGTGTAACCGCCGGCCAAAAGGGCTACGTTGATGATTTTCATGATAGCCAAATATAGCTTATTGGCGCAAATGCTCAAGTATGGTTGTCAAATCGGTTGGTAACTTATCTGCCCGGATATGGTTTTGGTTTACTAAAACGCTGGCTTTGCAAAAGCCAAAACCAATTAATACATTTATACAATAATCCTAAACACATGGCAATTAGAACTTTACTATTAACCGGAGCGCTTTTGGTTAGCTCCGCGAGTTTTGGACAGCAAAAAGGCTACTACCGTACCCCAACCCTTCACGGAAACACCGTTGTTTTTACCGCAGAAGGCGACCTCTGGAAGTATGACATCAACACCAGCCTATGCAGCCGCTTAACTTCTGATGATGGCGTTGAATTGAACCCTGCCATATCGCCGGATGGTAAAACGGTGGCTTTTCTTGGGCAATACGAGGGTAGCACAGAAATATATGTAATGGACATTAACGGCGGTGTTCCCCGCCGCCTTACTTATGAGTTAACCAACGGGCAACTCATATCCGGCTGGACTAAAGACGGCAAAATATTATACCGGAGCAAAGGCAACACTGTGTTACCACAGCCACAGCTCATTAAGCTGGATCCCGCAAACTTAAAAAAGGAAACCTTGCCGCTTTGGCAGGCATCATTAGGCAGCTTTGATGATGAAGGCGCGCTTTACTTTACCCGCTTTCCTAACCAGGGAAGTAAAACCAAGCGATACAAAGGTGGCTTAATAGAACAATTATGGAAATTTAACGGCAGGCAGGAAGCTACCAGCCTTACCGGCGATTTTGACGGTACCAGCACCAGCCCGATGTATTACAATGGCCGGGTTTATTTCCTATCAGACCGCGACGGCACTATGAACCTGTGGTCGATGGATAAGAACGGTAAGGACCTCAAACAACAAACACACTCAAAAGGATGGGACCTGCAAATGCCCTCGCTTGATGCCGGCCGTATCGTTTACCAAAAAGGTGCAGATATTTACCTGTATGATATTGCTGCTGATAATGAAAAGTTGCTCAATATTAACCTCGTATCAGACTTTGACCAGCGCAAGCCTAAATGGATACAAAAACCAACTAACTCCATCAGTTTCTCAGATGTTTCGCCCAAAGGCACATATGTTGCCATTGTAAGCCGCGGCAGGTTGTTTGTATCACCCGCAAAAAGCGACCGCTGGGTGGAGATTACCCGCAAAAGCGGTATCAGAGTAAAAGATGTACATTTTATTGATGATAAAACCATAGCAGCGCTATCAGACGAGGGCGGTGAATATGAAGTGTGGAAAGTGAACGCTGATGGCAGTGGTGAAGCCCGGCCGATAACCAAAGGAAGTAAAGTGATCATTTCATCATTCGCGGTGTCACCTAACGGAAAATATATCGCATATCTTGATAAAAATGATGTATTAAGGATAGCAGAAACAGCTACCGGCGACATCAAATTCAACTATGATAAGTCCTATGGGGGTATTAACGAAATATCGTGGTCGCCCAATAGTACTTTTCTTAATATATCGCAAAACCTGGAAAACCTGAATGCCCAGATCAACGTAATAGATACCCGCAGCATGAAAATGACGCCGGTTACCACCAGCAGGACTAACAGTTATAACCCTGCCTGGTCTGCCGATGGTAAATGGCTCTACTTTTTAAGCGACAGGAATCTGCATTCGGTTACACGCTCGCCTTGGGGGCCAAGGCAGCCGGAACCTTACTATACCAAAACAACTAATATTTACGCCATGGCGCTGGATAGCGCCGCTAAATTCCCTTTTTTACAAACCGACTCGTGGCTTAGCGACTCGGTATTTACTACCGTAGATAAACAAGGCGTAGCCAAAACCAAAAAAGTAGAAAAGAAGAAACCAGCCGTGCAGCCTGCGCAAATGTATAACTGGGATGCAGCGCAGCGCCAACTGTACCAGGTACCGGTTAAAAGCGCCAACATGAATTCGCTTAGTATCCTTAACGGGTACCTTTACTGGGTGGATACCGGTGACGAGGGCGATGAGGGCGGTAACAAGATATACGCGCTTAAAATCACCGACAGTAAAAAGCATGACCCTACAGAAGTAGCTAAAGGCGTACGCGATTTTACACCGGCTGCAAACGGTAAAAAAATCCTGATAAGGTATGCTGATAAAACACTTGCTGTTGCAGATGCTGATGGCAGCAAAGCAGATGCCGATAAAAACAAGGTTGAATTAAATAACTGGAGCTTCGCCATTAACCCGCAGCAGGACTGGCAAGAGATGTTTAATGATGCCTGGCGCATGATGCGTGACTATTTTTATGACCGCGACCTGCACAAAGTTGACTGGCTGGCTGTAAAAAAGCAATACGAACCCTTACTGCCACGAGTTACCGACCGCTATGAATTGGATGACCTGCTAAGCCAGATGGTTGGAGAACTATCGGCCCTGCACACTTTTGTGTATGGTGGCGATAAGCGTACACCAGCCAGCAAGGTACAAACAGGCATGCTGGGCGCTTCGCTTAGCAAAACAGCAAATGGTTTCCGTATTGATCATATTTACAAAGCCGACCCCGATTTTGAGAACAACTCTCCCCTTGCCCGGCCCGAATTGAGAATAAAAGAGGGCGACGTAATTACAGAAATTAATAACGTTCCATTAAAAGATGTAAACGATATTGGCGAACTATTATTTAATAAAGTAAATATACCTGTTAAACTCACGCTTACAGACAGGGCTAAAAAGCAATACGAACAAGTAGTAAAACCCATCTCCTCCCGCGATTTTTATGACCTGCGTTATGGCGAATGGGAATATTCCAGACGCTTAAAAGTTGACAGCGAAAGCAATAACGAGATTGGCTACGTACACCTGAAAGCCATGGGCGGCGAGGATATGGATGATTTTGTTAAACAGTTTTATCCTGTATTTAACCGCAAAGGTTTAGTTATTGATGTACGCCAAAACTTTGGTGGTAATATTGACAGTTGGGTATTGGAAAAATTATTGCGTAAAGCCTGGATGTACTGGCAGGGGCGCACCGGAGGCCCTACCTGGAATATGCAATACGCTTTCAGAGGGCATATGGTTTTACTTTGCGACCAGCAAACTGCCTCAGATGGCGAAGCCGTATCTGAGGGTTTCCGGAGGCTTGGCTTAGGCAAGGTAATAGGCATGCGTACCTGGGGCGGCGAGATATGGTTATCGTCAGATAACAAACTGGTTGATGATGGTATAGCCACCGCTGCAGAAACGGGTGTTTTTGGGCCGGAAGGTAAATGGCTTATTGAAGGACGCGGTGTGGAGCCGGACATTGAAGTAGATAACCTGCCTTACGAAAGCTTTAAAGGAAAAGACGCCCAGCTGGATGCCGCGATAAAATATCTTCAGCAACAAATAAAGGAACATCCTATTGTAAATCCTGTATCGCCACAGCATCCGGATAAATCATTTAAATACCAGTAAGCTACAAGCTGCGGAACAAGACGAACCCACATTGGCTTGTTCCGCAACCCGTAGTGATCAGTTTCGCCCATGCAAAAAACGCCTCGTTGGTAGTAGCCGCAGGTGCAATTGCCAAATCAAATTGTTATGTTTGACCCAGAAATTTCTTAACCATACGCATGAGTAATTTTTGGGAATATTTAAAAACCAGGCAATTCAGGAACACCATACTTTTAGTAATAGCTACTACTATTGGCATTGTGTTGATCGCTTTTTTTAGCCTTAGTTATTATACCCGCCATGGCGAGGGCATACCTGTGCCTAAATTAAAGGGGCTTAACGTGAACAAAGCCATGGAAACACTTAAAGAGCAAGGTTTTAATTACAAAATTGATTCGGTTTTTGTGCCCGACCAGGCACCAGGTACCATTGTTGAACAGGACCCTGACGCTGGTACCAATGTAAAGGAAAGCCGTACTATATACCTCACTATGGTTACCCAACAGGCGCCGAATGTATCGCTGCCTGATATTATTACCGAGCAAAGTATCTACCGCGAAGCGGTAGCCGTGTTATCTAACAGTGGCTTAAAGGTAGGCGATACTTCGTATGTATCAGACATTGCCCGCGACCGTGTACTTGAGGTACGCTTTGGCGGGCAGGTCATAAAGCCTGGAACTAAAATACCTAAAGGATCACGAGTGGATCTGGTATTGGGTAACGGTGAGGGTGCAAGCGAGGTAGATATACCCGAACTGGTTAACCTTGACCTTGACGCGGCTAAATTCGCTATTCGTGGCGCCAAGCTAACAGTGGGTACCATTACGTATGAAGGTGCCATAACCGATTCGGCCAACGTAGTGGTGGTTTCGCAATCGCCCATGAAAACCGATTCACTGAGCAAAACAAGTATTGGTACCCGTATTAATTTAACCGTAAAACAAGGCCAGCCTACTGATGTGCCAAATTAATGCCGGCCAGCTAAACGAATTACTGAACGATGGCACATCTATAAACTTGCTGGATGTGCGTGAGGCTATTGAATTTAACACCTTTAACATAGGGGGTGTTAATATACCGGTTAACCGTTTGGCAGACAATATCAATAAGTTAAGTTACAACAAAACCGACCAGATCATCGTTATTTGCAGTGCAGGCATACGCAGTAAAACCGCGCAGGAAATCTTAACAGAAAATGGCTTCAAAAACGTTTTGAACCTGAAAGGTGGCCTATTGGCATTGCAAAAATTAAAACAGACTTAAAACCCCTCCTCTATCATATGAAAAAATTTTGGATAGCACTGGCAGTAATCATTGTGCTTTCGCTATTAGGCACCGGCGTTTTTTATTACCTGCGCTTTTTCGGTCCTAACGTTACCGATAAGCAACAATACTTGTATATAAAAACCGGTTCAAACTTTGATGATGTGTATAAAACCATCAGCAGCGAGGGCATTGTAAACGATACTACATCCTTTATGCAGGCAGCTCACAGCATGAAATACCTGAATGTTAAGCCCGGCAAATACCGCCTTAAACCTGGTATGAGCAACCGTAACTTTATTAACATGCTAAAATCAGGCAACCAGGAGCCGGTTAATTTTTCGTTCCATAACATCAGGCTAAAAGAACAATTCGCTGGCTTGGTGGGTAAAAACCTTGAGCCCGATTCCGCATCAATGCTGCGCCTGCTTGATTCGGCAAAGTTTGCTGAACAATATGGCCTTACCATCGATAATATTTACACAGTATTTATACCCAACACTTACCAGATCTATTGGAACACTACGCCCGAAAAGCTTTTTAAACGCTTATATGCCAATTATGAAAAGTTTTGGACGCCCGAACGTAAACAGAAAGCAGCTGCGTTAAACCTGAGCCCACAGCAGGTTTCTGTACTGGCCTCTATTGTTGATGCCGAAGCCCTGCATGACGATGAAATGCCGACTATTGCAGGCCTGTACCTTAACCGCCTTAACAAAGGTATGAAACTGCAATCGGACCCAACCGTAATTTTCGCCACAAGGGATTTTACCATTAAACGTGTACTTAACCGCGACCTGCTTACCAACTCGCCTTACAATACCTACATGTACAAAGGTTTGCCACCCGGCCCCATAATGATGCCATCGGTAGCCGCTATTGACGCGGTGTTAAACCATAAAAACACCGATTACCTATATATGTGTGCAAAGGCTGATTTCAGCGGCTATCATGCTTTTGCTACTAACGAGGCCGAACATAAAATTAATGCCAGAGCATTTCAGCAGGCACTCAACGAAAGGAATATCAAACGCTAATGTTCCAGAACGCTACTAAATTACGTGTCCGTTATGGCGAAACAGACCAGATGGGCTATATGTACTATGGTAACTACGCCGAATTTTTCGAAGTTGGTCGAGTAGAAATGCTGCGTAGCCTCGGTTTAACATACAGCGGCATGGAAGCGCAAGGTGTAATGATGCCTGTACTTGAAATGAAGTGCAAATATCTGAAGCCGGCACGTTACGATGAGGAGATCACCATCAACGTCATCATGGATAAAATGCCTGGCGTAAAGATCCATTTCCGCTATGAACTTTTCAACGATAGGGATGAGTTGATACATATTGGCGAAACTCTGCTGGCGTTCATCAACATGAAAACCAACCGCCCATGCCTGCCCCCTACCGATTTTCTTGAAAAATTAAAACCATTTTTTGAGTAATTTTAAGCTTGATGAAATGGCTGCATCGTTTTTTACTGCATTTTAAATTTTACCAATACTTTACAGACTGGACTAAAACCGTGTATATACCAGGTTTCAGGCCGCTGCCATTACATACGGTTTTGGTTTTCTTCGCGTCAGAAATACAGAAGTCATCACTCACTAACCGTGCTGCTGCCCTGGCATATAATTTTATGCTGGCGCTTTTTCCCTCCATCATCTTTTTGTTTACGCTGATCGCCTATATCCCAATAAAAGATTTTCAGGACTACCTGCTTAACCTTATAGAACTGATACTGCCCAATAACGCTTATAACGCGTTTGAAGCTACCATTAAGGATATAATTAAGATACAGCACGGGCAGTTGTTATCCATCGGTGTGATCACCGCTTTGTACTTTGCTACCAACGGCGTCAGTAACCTGATGCAGGCTTTCAACAAATCATCATTAGTATTAGAAACACGTAGCTGGATAAAAAGACGGTTGGTGGCCATTGTACTTACTATAGTAATAAGTATCGCCCTGCTTATCGCTATTGTTATTATGATAGCCGGGCAAGCGGCCATACACTATGTGCAATTAAAATTGGATAGCAAGGGCTATTTCTGGGGACTATTGATCGCTCTATTGCGGTGGCTCATTATATTGGTGATATTCTTCGTCAGTATTAGCATCCTGTACAGGTACGGGCCGGCCAACAAAAACCGATGGAAATTTGTAAACCCGGGGTCTATACTGGCTACCTCTCTGGCTATACTTACATCTATAGCGTTTACTTACTATACCAACAACTTCTCATCATACAACACTGTTTATGGAGCTATTGGTACGCTGATAGTAGTAATGATATGGCTATATCTCAATTCACTCGTTTTGCTTATCGGGTTTGAATTAAACGCGTCTGTCGACCTTTCTAAACGCACAATTCGTATAGCGAAACCCCGTTACAACACCTTTAAAGCCAAAAAAAATAGCCAAAATCAATAATAATAATTTGGCTTTCAGTAGCTTACAATTATTTTAAAAAAAGTTAACATCAAATTTGCCAATTCGCCCCGGATTTGTACTTTTGTCCCCGGAGAGATGGCAGAGTGGTCGATTGCGGCGGTCTTGAAAACCGTTGACTGTTAAAGGTCCGGGGGTTCGAATCCCTCTCTCTCCGCTGAAAAAAATTAGAATATTAAAAAGGCTCAAATCAACTGATTTGAGCCTTTTGTTTTTGCATTAAATAAGTTTTTTGATATTAATTGACTTTTATAATGGACTATAAATCCCAATTAGCATATTACTAACTTTTGAGATAAGGTGTTTTAAATAAAGAATTGGGTTTCCAGTAAATACAGTCATGCTTAAAATCCATGATCATATTAAACCGCTTAAGCAGGTCGCCGCCTAAGTTATTGACGGTAAAACCTGCCGGATTACGGGTGCCAAGGATCAAGGTAGGGACATTGTTAAGTTCAAATCCATTTAATAAAAAAGCAGGTGCAAGTACCACCTTCGTTTCAAATTTGACACCCCTCGGATTAGTTAAAGAGATAGTTTTTATTAACTGCAAGCCATTTGAAAAATCAGCCTGTGCCGCCCATATGCTGTCTAATATAATAGCACTCTCTGCTCCGCTATCCATCAAAAAGTCGCCATTGTAAATTTGCCCGTTTTTTTTCATAGCGCCTTTAACAATCATAAATGAGTTCTTAAAAGTTAAGGCTGACTTAACATAGCCTTTCGGCGCTTTAATTAATTTTCCTGAATGCACAATCATTAAGCTCCGATCAAAATCAAGCTCTACCTGTTTGCCCTCAAAGAGGTTCCAGCCAAAACGACCATCCATTTCATGAGCGGTGAAATCTGTAGCTGAAAATCCCGGATCATAAAAAATAAGCTTACCAATCTGCAACTTAAAAACCTTACCAAGCTTTTTAAAATTTGGTTTTGCTTTACCAGCCAAATAGTCGGACTGATCAGACAACAGATGCGTTTTTTTGACAATTGCATCTTTGGTTAGCCTGAAATCCCATGAACCGGTATCAAAATGTAAGATCACGGTATCTGTTTCGTTAACCACGGCTTTAAAACTAATGGCTTCATGTGAGGTAAGTTTAAATGGAATGGTATCGGATATAGCGATATCCTGTCGCGCATGGTCTTCGGGCGGTATGGCACTTTCAATTCGGGTGTAGCAGCTATCCTTGCCATTTAAAAGAACAACAAAATCATATGTCGACCCTGGCTTAACCTTTACCTTTATCGAATCAATATCCGTGTAAAAGACCACATACTTAGTTTTTCGTGTTCTTTCTGCCGTGAAAACATCCGGTCTGATACCCGGCGAAAGTGTCCAGGCATTTTTATCCAGCTCATTGCCGTCTTTAATAGCCGCCTTGTTTGAAGTTGCCTTAATTACTTTAAGTTTTGCCTGCCCGGCAGCCATTAAACTTAAGAATATAAGGCTTAGAAAAGTTAATATCTTCATGGATATTTTTTTGCTTGAAAGTAAGAGTTTTGTGAAGTATTATAATAACCACCAATGGGAAATAATCAAACTGCTTACCATAACGTCAGGGTTTAAGTTTCTCCAAAACGAATTTTTCAAATGAATTTACCGCGATATTATTGTCGTGATGTTTAAGCAAGGAGATATGTGTATCATCCAGATTAGGGAATGTTCCGTTTGTCCTGATCACCTGAAGATCTGGCGGAACCATATTACGCGGTAACACCGTAAATCCCATACCTGCCTTTACCGCTGCTATAGTGCCTGCATAGCTGTGGCTGGAAAAAACAATACGCCATTTGCGTTTCATGTGCTCAAGCGCGTAAATAGCTCTCGCCCTGTAAACACAGGGCTGAGGAGATAATACCAGCGGTATGGGCTGATCCTCATCAAATTCAGTGATATGCTTATTTCCTATCCATTCTAATGTTTCAGACCATACATCCAACCCGTTAGGAAAATCTTCCGGCCTGTTCATTTTCACCAAAACCAGGTCAAAATCCTTTTTCTTAAAACGGTCAAAAAGGTTAAGCGTGAGGTCACATTCCACGTTAAGCATAATACGCGGGTGCAGCGAGGCAAATTCTGTAAGTACATCAGAAAGGAAAACGCTGGCAAAATCTTCCGGCAAACCAAATCGTACTTCACCCTGCAGTTCAGGATGCTTAAATCTATCTTCTACATCACGGTTCAATTGCACAATCTTCCTGGCATAGGTAATTAAAATTTCACCGTCAGGAGTTAGTGATAGCTGCCTGTTTCTCAGGAAAAGTGGCTTCCCTATCTGTTGCTCAAGCTTGGTGATCTGCTGGCTTACTGCTGATTGTGTTCGATGTATCTTATGGGCGGCACGGGTGAAACTACCTGTTTCGGCAACGGCTATAAAGCATTCGAGATTTAACGCGTCCAAATACATTATTAGAAAATCTTATTATATGTATTAAAATTATTCGTTTTTCTTATATACAAACATACAATAAGTTTGCGGCAACAAAAAACGCTAAAATGATTACAGCATTACACTTCTTTATTCAACTTTTCAATTTAGACAGGCTTAGCGCAATAATGATAAGCCTTGTATTGTTTGTTGCCATATGCATTGACTCATTCTCGTTACGCTACCTAAGGGGCGACAGCAGTAGAAAGACATTTTTTGTAAACCTTACAATCATGGTAACAACTGTGATAGTAATGGTAAGTGCAGACAACATATTTTTGCTATGGTTAGCATGGGTAATAAGCAATATTTTATTAACAAGACTGATGCTGCACAAGGCAGAATGGAAAGCGGCTAAAGCATCTGCTGTTCTTGCACAAAAAAATTTCGCTTCAGGTGCCTTATTTCTTGGTGCCGCTTTGATGATATTGTACAGCCTTACCGGCGAAACCTCCATACAAACTATCCTTACCAAACCTTTAAACAGCGAATGGCAAGCAGTTGTTGGTCTCCTGCTCCTACTGGCGGCAATGTCGCAATCGGCATTATGGCCTTTCCACAAATGGCTTACCAGTTCGTTAAACTCGCCAACGCCGGTATCAGCTATTATGCATGCCGGTTTAGTTAATGGTGGCGGGTTCTTACTCGCTCGCTTTGCTTCGCTGCTGTTCGGCCAGTCGCAAATACTCAACCTGATATTTGTTGTGGGAATAGCTACCGCATTATTGGGAACACTATGGAAATTAATGCAAAGCGATGTAAAACGGATGCTCGCCTGTTCCACAATGGGGCAAATGGGCTTCATGATTGCCCAGTGTGGTTTAGGTTTATTCCCGGCAGCCGTTGCCCACCTGTGCTGGCACGGCTTATTTAAAGCCTATTTATTCCTGTCATCGGGCTCGGCCGCCAAAGAGAAACGCCTCGATCTTGACTACCCGCCATCATTAAAGGACGTTGCTAAGGCTTTGCTTTGCGGTGTGTTAACTGCCGCAACGTTTTCAATAACCAGCGGAAACCAATTATTAATAGCAGACACATCGTTATTCCTTACCTTTCTTTCGCTGATAGCAGGTACCCAATTCGCTATTCCGATCGTAAGAGGCCAGTCCGGAGTAAAATTTTTGGCGGGTGCAGGCGCCGGTATATTGATGGGCGCATTTTATGGCCTAAACGTGTACATCATCGAATGGGTACTCGCACCACTTCATTTATCAATTCCTCAACCTTTAAATTTTGTACACTTTACAGGTGGAGGACTATTATTCGTTTCCTGGCTATACATGTTGTTTATGCCTGATCCGAACAAACGCGCGCTTCCAGAATGGTTGCTTAAGGCATACGTTAAAATGTTAAATACCAGCCAACCACATCGTAAAACAATTACCGCCAGCCGTAACGAATACCAGTTCTAAAAACATTAAATACACAAACAATGCAAAAACACGATTTTGGGGACGAAACCCTTGAACTTCCGTTGATTGACGACTGCGCTACAGTTGAAAGCGCGGTTGAAAAGAGCTGGTCAAAAATAGCACCTTTCTGGCCGCTTAAAAACCTTATCGCTGTAAACCCCATCGCTGGCTTTGAAGACCTGCCATTTAAAGAAGCGCTTGTACAAGCAAAAGCCTATTTCCAGCAAACAGAAATGCCGGCTGGTATGCAGGAGGTGAACAGGCAAAGTATCAAATGGCTGCAAGCTTTTTTTGATGAGGGCCAGGCCACCATAAAAATGCCATTGAAAAATACTGGTTTATTTAAAAGTACGCTATCCTTAATACGCTTCGATAGCCAGATCCATCAAAATGATGAGCATAAAATAAACTGGATTAAACAGCAACCCAACGAACCCGAAGTTTTCATTGCCAGCGCACTCTCCTACCTAAAAATTGAGCAGCATTATTGGGATTTGTTTCTCTCCCTTATGCTGACGACTTTACCCGGCTGGGCGGCTCACATACAGTACAAGGCTAATTGGGCTACAGGTTCATCTTCAGCAGAGCAAAGCGAATATCTTGCTTTTAGATTAGCCCTCACCTGTATGATTTGGCCAGGTGCTAAGGAATTAATAACCTGGCATAAAAATGCTTTGAACAGCGCCAATCAAGAGAATACCTATAACGATATTTTCAGTGCGGAACTATCATACCAATACAAGCTACTAAAACAGTTCGGTGATTACGCACCTCCGCAAGAACAGAAAAAGCCCGACGCGCAAATGGTTTTTTGTATTGATGTAAGGTCAGAGCCTTTCAGGCGGGCTATTGAAGCCCAGGGCAATTACGCCACTTACGGCTTCGCGGGCTTTTTTGGCTTACCGGTTTCCATTTCTAACCCGGTTACCCACGAGAGCTATGCATCATGCCCGGTGTTGCTTAAACCTGCCTATGATGTAGCACAAAAGCCTGATGAGGCAAATCAATCAAATGTGCACAAACACAATCGGCTAACTTTACTAAAAAAACTTTATCAATCACTTAAGTACACATTTATTACTCCTTTTAACCTGGTAGAAACCGTTGGTTCAACAACGGGTTTATGGATGTTTGCCCGCACTCTTGCCCCAAGGGCGGCCGATGCCATGCAGGCCGGACTGAAGAAAACCATAGCACCTGATTTTCACACAAAGACAGATATACGTAACATCCCTTTATCACAGCAAATAGGAATAAGCGCTAATGCCTTGAAAATGATAGGGCTTACAGAAAATTTTTCGCCGCTGATAATTTTCTGCGGGCATGGCAGCGCGACAGTAAACAATACATTTTCTACCGCCCTTGACTGTGGCGCATGTGGTGGCAGGCATGGCGGCCCTAATGCCAGGGCACTTGCCGAAATATTAAACAACAAGGCTGTACGGTTCGGACTTTCAGAGCAAGGGATAAACATTCCTGAGGAAACGTTTTTTGCTGCAGCGGAGCATAATACCACTACCGATGATGTAGAAATCTACATATATGAAAAAGACTTATCGCCTGTGCTTTCAGAGCATCTCAACAAATTAAAAGAGGCGCTTAAAGGCGCGCAGATCAGCGCTGTTCAATACAGGGGCGGGCAAATACCTGCGGAAACCGCCAACTGGAGCAATTTACGTAAATCTGTAGCCAGACGGTCTAAAGACTGGGCCGAGGTGCGCCCGGAATGGGGACTTGCCGGAAACGCCAGCTTTATTATTGGCCCGAGATGGCTTACCGAAAACATTAACCTGGAAGGCCGCTCATTCCTGCATTCTTACGAGTGGCAAACAGACTATAACGGGAGCCTGCTAACTTCCATACTCACCGCGCCAATGGTTGTAGGGCAATGGATAAACGCCCAGTATTTGTTCTCTACCCTTGACAATGTAGCCTTTGGAGCCGGAAGCAAGATAACTAACAACATCACCGGGAAAATTGGGGTTATGCAGGGAAACGCGAGCGACCTGATGCACGGCCTGCCACTGCAGTCGGTATACGCTACTGATACCACGCCATACCATACCGCCCTGAGGTTAACGGTAGTTGTATATGCACCAAAAGAAGCCATTTCAGGCATAATTGCACAGCAACCCATATTACAAAAACTTTTTGGGAACGGGTGGCTACATATGATCTGCCTTGACCCTACCGACCATAAAAAGTACCAGCTCGTACGCGACTTGGGTTGGACGCAGATCAATTAGGCTTTGAACCTTTAAAACTTAAGAACTTGGTTGCGTTAGTCTACAGCACTTATTAACAACAGTATGGGATTCTCTGACAGTATTTTTTTTCGGCGCGATTTCCTGATCGCTACCCATCATGGTAAAGAAGATGCGATTGGGCCTTTATTCAGGGAAAAGTTCGAGGCAAACATCATAGTGCCTAAAAATTTCAATACTGATGTTTTCGGCACCTTTAGCGGCGAGATAGAAAGAACCGGTACTCCCCTTGAAACAGCCAGGCGAAAATCAAAAGCCGCTTCGGAAGCTTTCAGGGTTAACCTGGTTATCGCCAGCGAAGGGTCTTTTGGTCCGCATCCGTCCCTGTATTTTATACCTGCGGATGATGAAATATTGTTATTAACCGACTATGAAAATAATTTGGAGATAGCCGTAAGAGAAGTTTCTACGAAGACAAATTTCGCGGGAAAAGAAGTTACAACCCTTGATGAATTGAAGAGTTTTAGCGAAACTTCCGGCTTTCCTGATCACAAAGTGATTTTAAAAACCGTAGATGAGGGTCATTCAACTATCATCAAGGACATCCAAAGCTGGGACGAATTACAGTCAACCGCGGAAATGCTACTGGCAACATACGGAAAGCTTTCAATAGAAACGGATATGCGGGCAATGAACAACCCGACCAGAATGTCGGTAATTGCGCAAGCCGCCGAAAAACTGGCCAACCTCATGAACTCCAAATGCCCTCGTTGTAAAACTCCCGGGTTTGATGTGGGTAAAAGTGAGCCGGGCCTGCCATGCAGTTTATGTAAGCTGCCCACAGAGAGCACTTTAAAACATGTTTACATCTGCAAAAAATGCGACTACCATGAGGACGTGTATTATCCCTATAAAAAATCAGTTGAAGATCCTCAATACTGTCAATGGTGTAACCCATAATTAATTAAACAATGGCTCAATTAGAAACGGCATTAGGAAACGATATTTATAAAGCGGCAGAGTTACTGCGCGCCAATGAACTGGTAGCCATACCTACCGAAACAGTTTACGGACTGGCCGGCAATGCGTTTTCAGAAACCGCCGTTAAACAAATATTTCATGTTAAACAACGTCCGGCCAACAACCCGCTAATCATACACATACATCATACGGACGCTTTAAGTGAACTTGTAAAGGAAATACCTGATGAAGCTAAACTGTTGCTTGATGCTTTTACACCGGGCCCTATAACGTTCCTTTTGCCTAAAAAAGATAGAGTGTCTGATGTGTTAACAGCCGGGTTACCGGACGTAGCCATCAGGATACCCAACCATAAACTTACCCTGGCTTTGTTAAAGGAAGCGGCCCTGCCCATAGCCGCGCCAAGCGCAAACCCTTATACCTATATAAGCCCTACAAGCGCCGAACATGTATACAAGATGCTGCATGGAAAAATACCTTACATCCTTGATGGTGGGCCTTGTACCTTAGGGCTTGAATCAACCATTATTGGATTTCCGGGAGGCGTGCCTACTCTGTATCGTAAAGGCGCTATCACTATTGAAGAAATTGAGGCTCAAATAGGCAAAGTAAGGCTTGCAACAACAGAAAAGATAGTTGCACCGGGCATGCACCTGAAACATTATAGCCCTAAAACAAGGCTTATTTTAAGTGATGATCCCGAACAGGATATCCGCAACTATCAGCATCAGAGAACAGGGTTTATCACTTATAATACCTACTCGGATGCATTGGCGACTGGAGATCAGGTATTGTTATGCCAGCATGATGATTTTAAAACAGCCGGAGCTAATTTATACGCGGCCATGCACCTGATGGATAGCCGTAATTATGATATCATCATCGCACGCAAATTTCCGGAAACAGGTATTGGCTTGTCAATAAATGACCGCCTGAACCGGGCAAAGACTTAGCCAGAAAAACGCTATACCAGCATATTACTCACACTCAAATACTAATTAAACCAAATATTAAGCAGATAGAAAAATGAAAAAGCAAGCAAACGAATTTACACTCATTGACGGTACTTTTTCTGTATCGGAAGCGAACGAACTGTTACTGACGCTATTCCAAAATAAATTGCGTTTCCACAGGTTAAAAAGCTTTAGTCATCAGGAAATATGGGGTACGCCTGATGCAAAATCTGAAAAACGTATACAGCAATTGGAACAAGAGATCGAAAGAATATCTCATTTCTTAAAAGATAAGGACCAGGACGAAGATTTTGAGATACATGCTAATATTAAAATAGAATACGTGCGCGAACAGAACAAGTTATTGGAGCAAACCGCCTAATCTTTGACTATGATAAATTGATATAGATACTTCAAAGGCCTTTTTGGATAGATACCAAAGTACAAACCTACCCCCGCTTTAACGTTTTAAATAGCATTAAGCGGGGGTATTTAATTGCCTGCCAATTGGTATATTCGTTCATGTATTTTGTGTTCGGGCTTCGCAGTTCGTTACTTCTGGCCTTTTTTATTCATCTGGTTGTTTATGCAGTACTTTTTTTAAAGCGAAGCGTACAACGAGGCAGATTATCCGATCGGTTAATCGGGGTTTTCTTTTTACTGGCTGCATTGTTTATTGCTCCATGGATGCTGGGCTTTGGCGGCTGGTACGATACCCAACCCTACCGGGATATCTTATTCTACGTACCCTTTTTACAACCTTTGTTTTTCGGCCCGCTCCTTTATTTCTACGTAAAAGCGCTTACCAACGTAAATTATCGGCTCACTAAAACCGACTTAATACATTTCGTACCCGGATCAGTTTACTTGATATGGACAGTTGCCGTATTCGTTGTAGATAAATTATTACTCAAGCGCTATTACCTGATGAATGGCAGAACAGATCCGGATTTTGACCCGTGGTTTAGTTGGATATGGCTGGGCAGCGTTCTTATTTATCTTATTCTTACAATAAAGCATTATCGGAAGTATAAATTATACAGTAGGGCGGAGTTTTCTTTTGCAGATATAGTAAGCTTTCATTGGCTCAGAAACTTCCTTTACGCGTTCACCACCCTAAGCGCTCTCTTCTTATTTGAACACATACTATCACTCATCGTTGAACTACATTACGGACAAGCTTGGTATTATTTCTTAGCATTCGCTATTATCTGTTATTACATGGCAATTAGTGCTTATGGCAACAGTTTTGTCCCGGAAGCTAAGCTAACCTTTCAACCTGAAAACCTGGCAACCTATCAGGATGTAATTCCAGGCCAGGGAGCTTCTGCATCAGCAGATCATTCCTGGATGATACCCTGGAAACAAAAACTCGAACAAGCCATGGCTGATCGTATCTTTCTTTCCGCAGATCTTACCCTTTCGGACCTGGCCCAGCAGCTCGAAACAAATGCATCATTACTCAGTAAAGTGATCAATAACAGTTACGGGCAATCGTTTAACGATTTTATTAATTCGGCAAGAGTTACTGAGGCTACTCGCCTTATGAAAGATCCTTATTATCAAAATTATAGTTTGCATGCTATAGCCCTGGAAGCCGGTTTTTATTCAAAAGCTACCTTTAACAGGGCGTTTAAAAAGTTTACCGGTACTAACCCCAGCGAGTATTTTTAAAATGAGCTAATTTAGTTGACTCATAACATGATTTGAGGCGATGCAACAGCAAAAAGCGCAGAAATTGCAACAAAAAAACTCAAATCATGACAAATTATTTCAAGTCTTTTACCCGGCCGCAAGTGTTGCCGCATTGGTATCAGGACCTCCTTACAGCCATACCGCGAATAGTGTGCGGTTATTTACTCACCTCCGATTTTGGCTCTTCTAAATTTGGCTTGCCATGGAGCCCGGCAGACAGCAACCTTCATCTCTTTGAGGTATCTTTTTGGTTCCCAAATGATGTAGCCGGATACGGCGGTATTTTTAAAATGTTCCCGATATTCTTTGCCTGGATGGGCGCTTTTAGCGAAGCAGTTGGCGGGCTTTTTATTGTATTCGGGTTTCAAACAAGGCTTTTTAGTATACTGATACTTTTAACAATGCTGGTAGCCGTATTTATGCAACAGTGGCATAACGGAATGTGGAGCATGTTGCCGGCACTGGGCTTTGCCTGGGTAGCAATGTATAGCAGCGTATTAGGCAGCGGGCGTTTCGGTATCGATTATTTAATTACACGGTCAAGCAAATGAAAAAGATAATAATGATCTGCATATTCACTGCTTTCGCGGTGTTGCAATTTAGCTGTGTTCAAAAAACAAAAAAAGTGATTATTCACTTGAAACTACACGTTACCGGCATAAAAGACATCAAAAGTGCAGGGATAAGGGGCGATGGAAAACCACTAAGCTGGGATAAGGACTTAGAGATGAAACCTTTGATTAATGACTCGCTATATACAGCTACTTTTACTACAGTTACAGGCTATAATTTTGTAGAATGCAAATTCACGGTTAACGGCCAAACGGAATTAAACGGGCAACCTAACCGAAGGATCAATTTTAAAGACAGGAATGAAGTGAACTACGAGGCAACTTTTAACCAACCATAATATGCTCAATAATAAAGGGGGCCCGTTATGGCACCCTTTATATATTGTTTATGCTTTATCTCTTGATTAGTCTTTTTTCTGATATACTCTAATGTAATCAATCTCGTATTTACGCGGAAACGTGGTATGGCTGGGGTTTCCTCCATTATCACCCCCTAAAGCTAAGTTCACCAGAATATAATGCGGCTGTTTGAATGGGTTTATCTCGGTACCGTCCTGGTTAACCAGATCCTTTAATTCAACCCGGTTAAGCAAACTATCATCAACAAATAAACTAATGGCGGTAGAGTCCCAGTCCATTCGCCATGTGTGGAAATGTTTACTCCAATTTTTCCCTTTCAGATTTTTAATTGGCGTAGTGTTGCTGTACCATTTTGCTTTGTAAGCGGTATTGGTACCACAAGCAATGTTGGCCAGTAATTTACCACGGTAGTATTCCATAATATCAATTTCGCCGTTAGATGGCCATTGCCCTTTTTCCCCAAGCGTCCAAAAGGCAGGCCAAAGGCCAGCAGCGGTATCAATACGCGCCCGCATCACCATACGGCCATAAAGCCATTTTTTTGCATGCGCTGTGTTTAAGCTCGCCGATGTATAATCAATGTATTTCCTGTTGGTACGCCAGTCGGTACTTTCAGCAAGATAACCCGGATTTAATACATGTTCATTTCTGGCCTCAATGATGAGTTTACCGTCTTTACAGTAAGCATTTTCGGGCTGATACCACTGTAATTCGTGGTTACGTACAAAGCCTTTCTCAAACTGCCAGTTAGCGGTATCAGGTGCGCCATCTTTATCAAACTCATCGCTCCAAACCAACTCATATGATCCGTTAGAGCCTTTATCCTGAGCCTTTGTAATCGTCATATTAATGCAGTTAATAAAAAAAATGGTGGTCAGGATATTTTTAAGAATTTTCATTTAAGGAGCTTTGATTTAAGTAATCTATGAAATTGCTATTCTGTTACAGCTTTGAGGGATAAACCAGGCTTAGCGTAAGGAAGCCTTCCAAGAAAACCGGGTAAAAAATAACTATCGAGCCCAGTCCCTGTTACCGTACTAACACCAACATGGTCTATAGTACCATCAGGTAATACCGCGGCATCATCAAGAATGAGGTGTTGTATTTTACCGATAACGATGGTAGTGCCGTTTAGATCTATATCCAATATTTGTTCAGGAACGAGGCCTATTTTTACAGACGATTCGGCTACAAAAGGCGCTTTAAAATCCTCAAGATAATATTCATTAAAACCACACTCCTTAAATTCCGACACACCCGAAGGGTAGCTCGCGCTGGTTTGATGCGCATTAACGTAGAAATTCTCCTGAACGTTATTAAGTGTATACTGCTTAACCGACCCAATGTTTTTTAGGCTATCGTTATGTGGCCTTGCCGGGCGTATGACCATGCCTAAAAGCGGAGGATTTGAGCCCATATGAAAAACCGAACTCACCACACACAGATTTGGCTTTCCATCTTCACTTATGGTACCTAATAAGTTAAGCGGTTTATAACCGCTTATGCTATTCATCATAGCCGTGCGGTATGATTTTTCCATTTCCGCTATTTGCTCACTGCTGATTACTTTCATCCTAAAAAGTTTTAATGTTACCCATGCCACCATCCACAGCTATAACTTGCCCCGTTATCCATCCGGCGTTATCAGACAGCAGAAATTCTATAGCACTACTAATATCCTGTGGCTGCCCATAACGGCCCAAAGGATGCCTTTTTGCCGAAGCCTCCTTCTTTTCATCGGTACTGAGCAGATTAGCCGCCAAAGGGGTATTAGTAAGCGAGGGCGCTACAACATTTACACGAATGTGCTGGCCGGCCGTTTCTGCAGCTAAAGCCAATGCGAAGCCTTCTAACGCGCCTTTAGCAGCGCTTACACTGGTATGGTACGGCATGCCGGTTTTGGCGGCCACAGAGCTGATATATACTACAGATGCATTACCTGACGCTTTGAGTAAAGGCAAAGCCTGCCGTGTAATCCTAATGGCACCGAGGGTGTTAATCTGGTAATCGTTAATAAAATCATCATCAGAGAGCCTGCTAAATGGTTTAAGGTTAATACTTCCGGCACAATAGATCAACCCGTGCAATTGCTGAGGTAAAAAGGACGCGAGCTCATCAATATTTTTTGTCAGATCGGCTTCTATATATTTTACACCCGATGGCCAGTTATCACCAGCTTTGCGGGATATGGCATAAATATTGGCTCTTTCCGCGGCAAGTGATGTTAGCAAATGCGTACCTATAGCAGAGGCCGCACCTGCAATCAGATAGTTTTTGTTTTCAAAGCTCATATTGATCAAGTACAATTATGTTAAAAAACTAAGCAATTCAATAATACCTTTCCCTGTATTTTGTTTGAGGCGCGATATTTTATTGAGCGAAGATCTACACTTATAAATTGTAAAAGTAATAAAAAAGCACCCTGCATGGCAGTGGTGCTTTCATCAACTAAACTAACTTATTAACAGGCGTACAAAAAAATCTTAAGAGTAAATTTTAATTGGCAACATTGGCTAACTCGTCGGTATTCCTGGCGGGTGGCTCGGCCTTAAGCAAATGCTTTACAAAGAAATCGCGTTTCTTTTTACGTCCATAAGGGCCGCCATCGCTATGCCCCATGCCGGGTACTACCAAAAAATCAAACATCTTATTGCTTTTTATCAACGCGTCCGCGAAACGATAGGTAGACTCGGGCGGCACATTTGTATCTGCCTCGCCAACTATCAGCAGCAGATCGCCCTGCAGCTTGCCGGCATTGGTAATGTTTGATTGCTCACCATAGTGCGGCCCTACGGGGTAGCCCATCCATTGCTCGTTCCACCACTGTTTATCAATACGGTTATCATGGCAACCGCATGCTGAAACCGCTGCTTTATAAAATTCGGGGTGAAATAGCAGTGCGCCTGATGAATTTTGCCCACCTGCTGAAGTGCCGTACACACCCACCCTGCTAATATCTACCTGCGGATATTTGGCAGCAAGCGCCTTCATCCATAATATCCGGTCGGGGAAGCCAGCATCGGCAAGATTGTGCCAGCAGACATCATGAAAAGCTTTTGACCGGTTGGCTGTTCCCATACCATCAATTTGCACCACTATAAAACCCAATTGAGCTATGCCTTCCATCTCATTTACCGCTGAAAAGCTTTTTGGCACAAATGAATCCTGCGGACCAGCGTAGATATTTTCAATTACCGGGTAGCTTTTGTTAGGATCCATGTTTGCCGGGCGGTAAACTACACCCCAGATATCGGTTTTCCCATCCCTTGCTTTTGCTACAAATACTTCAGGGAGTTTAATCCCTGTGGCCAGCAACCCGGTCAGGTCAGCCTGCTCAATATCCATTAACTTTTTACCGTTTATAGTGTTTTTAAGCACGATTTTCGGAGCAATATTCACCTCAGAATAAGTATCAATAAAATACTTCCTGTCCGGCGAGAAACTTACGCTGTGGTTTCCTTTCTCGGGTGTGAGATCAACCATATTCTTACCATCCATACCTATACGATAGTAATGGATATTGCAGGGGTCTTCTCCTACGTTTTTCCCGCTACCTTTAAACCATATTTCACGCCTTTTAACATCTACGCTATCCACATCGCGCACTACCCAGTTGCCTTTAGTTACCAACTTTTCTTTACCACTTATGGCATCAACCAAATATATATGGCGCCATCCATCTTTTTCAGTCACCCAAACTATTTCGTGGGTTTGAGGCATGTAAAAGGTATATATGCGTTGCTCGTAAATGAAAGTATTTGTTTTTTCATCTATAATATTACGTGTTTTACCATTGGTAACATCTACCTCAATCACCCTAAAGCGCTGATGACCGCGGTCGGCCTTTTCGTAGGTAAAATACCGGCTGTTATTATATCTCCATTGCAAGCGCGGGGCACCAAAAAAATCTATTTTCTCTGCATCGGTTTTTATACTGCTTTTATCAGCAATGTTAAATATGTATTGCTCATAGCTGGTAAACTCATCACCGGGCTGCGCATACTCATGTGATTTAAGTACGGCTCGTGTAGTTCCTGCTACGGAGCTAAGCAGGTAGTAAACATCTTTTTCTTTTTTAGGGTCAATACGGTACCCTATCAAATGCTTACTATCCGGCGACCAGGTGAGCTCGCCATAAGGCTTGTCCAAACTGCCATCGGTAGTTAGCGTAACCTCAGTTTTGCTTTTTAAGGATTTTACAACAATGTTTCCGCCCTTAACCGTAGCCTCCCATTGTTTATCAGGCGATACAGGGTCATTGTTCGCACCTTCCCAACGGTAATGGCGTTTTTGTAATGGCTTATCATTATCAACTTTTTTGTAAACCGTGTCAGTTGTTTTTAAACAAACATGTGTTTCAAGGTTGTAATTATACCACTCGCGGTCTGTTTTAAAAATCGCTTGTTTCTTATCATCCGTAAAAAATAGCTGGTCAATTTTAAAATCGTTATCCTTTGTGTTTTTACCGGTAACGCTATTCACTTTACCGTTCAGTTCGGCACGATTAAATATTACTTTGCGACTGGCTTTTTCAGGATCTACCGCTATATAGTCTACCTGGTTATCCTCGCTTCTCTTGCTATACCAAAAAAAATTATTCCCTGCCTGCCAGTTTGGGCGTATACCGGTTACGTAAGTAACCTTTTTTAATGCGGAATCTAACGCGTCGGCATTCTTATAATTTTGCAGTATTTCGGCATGGGTGGGATAATATGGATATGCTTTTATTTCCTGTGCATGAACGACGTTAACTGCCAGGAGCAAAAAAGGGATAAGCGCGAATTGATTGTACTTTGCCATAATTGTGTTAGGTAAATTTACCTAACACGCACGCGTTAATTTTTACATATATTAACACATCATAGCACGCATTTAACTAATTCGCATTATATACAGTTTTCAAAATAGATAAGTTAACCCGCGGCCCTGCTCAGGCTAACCATATTGTTATTGTATGAATCAAGATAACCACGGGGCGAATTACCAATAACCGTTTTAAAGACTCTGTTAAAGTTGGTTATACTTTTAAAACCACATTTATATGCCACGGTATTAATGCTTTCAAATTTATGCGATATGAGTTTTTTGCAAGCCTCATTAATACGTACATCATTAAGAAACGATACAAAAGTATGGCCTGTATGCTTTTTAAAATAACGACAAAAAGATTCCGGTGTCATAAAAGCTACCTTGGCAACATCTTCAAGCGTGATAGGCTCACTGTAGTGCTGCATAATATAATTATATATATTACCTATTCTTATACCTTCACTTTCGGTAATACCCGGTAAATTTCCGTAAGTAGATAATGGCGCCAATTTGGTTTTAATACCGGTAAGCACCTGAAGCATCTGAAAGAACTGGATCAGTTGATCGGCCCCGGAAGCGGCCTGGAGTGCCAATACAATATCACCTATTTGATCAACCACGCTATTCGGAATCTGAAATCCCTTTTGATGCTGCTGCAAAAAGGTAAGGCTTGATTTTAATTCAGGTAAATTAAACAATGAAGCAAGAGAACCATCGATATTGAAAAAAACGGATATGGCCTCAACTTTTTTGTTGCTATTAGCTACAAAATATTCAGGATTACTCTTAAATACATGCGGCAGGTTAGCACCAATAAGAAACATATCGCCGGCAGAGTAATCGTGCATATTATTTCCGGCTATAAGAGTTCCTTCGCCTTGTTGTATCCAGGTTAGCTGTATCTCGTTATGGCGATGCAAATAAGGATAATGATAAGGTTGCGAAACCTTTGACACCATAACACTTTTATCGTGTGGCACGGGAATAGTGAACTGTAAAACCTTCATTTTGCTTGGAATTAAACTCCCCTGAATTTATCATTTTTTATCTTAAAAGCCCAACTAAAATTATAAAGAAGATAATATAGGACTATAAAATGATAAAATATGACCGTTGCTTTACAAACAAAAAACCGCCCGCCTTTGTAGGCGAGCGGTTAGTAATTCACTATATTAACTTACTTATTTTTTGGTTACGTCAGGAAACTGGACCTGTATTACATAAGTACCCTCCAGTTTTAACTGCCATGACCATCTTGGGTTTACAGAGAAACCAACATTGGTAGGGAAGTTATCAATCTTAGCATATGTACTTGGTATGCGGTAGTACATCAGGAAGCCCCAGTCTGTTGTTGGTGTAACATATTTGGTAAGCGGGAATGGCGCTATTTCAAAATCGCAGATCATAGCTGTATCTGTTTTTATAACAGGGTTAAATTTGGCGTAATTCTCAAATGTAGGGCGGTCGCCACGTTTAATGATCTCACCATTTTTAGGGTTAAATGTACGACCATTCTTGTCAACCATTTTTAATATTACACGTGCACCATTATTGTTTACTTTAGTACAGGTAATAATTGGGTTACGCATTGGTGTAACAGAGCCTGTTACATCATTAAACCCGTTTGCTACGTCATCGGTAATAACAAATAAATCGTCTGTAGTAGGGTCTACCACATTTATGGTTGCCAGGCTTTTGAACAGCTTAGTACCCGTTGGGTTAGTCATCTGCACATCAAATACATACTGGCCAAGGGGTAAATTGGCTGATGCCTTGTTAAAAGTAAGCTGGCCGCTGGTTTCGTTAAAGTACATCGGCAACGCGCTTATCTTTTCACGCTTTTTGTTTAATAGTTCTACTGTAGTATCTGTTGTAGCATCAAAAGATTGACCGGCTTTGAAAACCGTGATGTCATATGACGTTTTAAACTCTACCGGAGCAGGCGAGCCATCAGCCTTACGTAAATTAAGCATTTTGTAAGTGTATGGCGGCGTTGAACCATCGGCGTTAATACGGTCTGACTGATATAAGATCAGGCCGCGCTTGGCATAGAGGTTATTATCCTTATAACGGATAAAATCGCTCTGAAAACCGTTCTGTATTTTTTTACAAGCTGCAAGGCTAACCACTGCGGCTAATAGTATGATATATCTTCTTTTCATTTTCTTAAAGCTTTTAAAATATCCATTAATTGCCTAATGGCTGCGCGTTAAAGAATAGTCTATGGAACCCGGTAAGCACATGCACTACCCCTGTTTTGGTAACAATGCCTGAAGTTTGGACGTCAGCCGATAAATCCTTTAGATTATTGGGGATAGCATTCAGATCTGGTTCCTGGTCGTCACGTGTTCCTCTCACTTTAGTGTAAGTTACATAGTCAACATGATCGAGATAGCTATTGTAATCAAACGAGCGCCTAAATTTGATCAGGTATTGCACATTTGGTATAGGACCAAGCAAGCTGGTGTATAATTTGCCGTCAAGCGTTATTTGGTCACGGTTGATTACTCCCTGGAACATATAGGTTTTAAGTGAGTCGCTTAACTCTTGGGCAGGAATATCTTTGATGCCAAAGTTAAAGTTCTCGTTACCGGTTTGTATAGCTACCTGGTTCTTCTTAGCCGCTACATAAGGCACTATGCTGTAATTTGTAGTTGCAAAAAAAGTAATGTTGCTGTTAACTACATCTTTTAAGCCGGCACGGTCTATAACCTTTACAAGCGAATCAAACTGCGGGTTTGATTTTAAGTAATCATACGTGGTCATGTTCACATACGGGTTACTTTTACCTCCATCGTTCTTATAATCGTTCTTCTTGCACCCGCTGATCGCCATGGCTGATACTAAGAATGCTGCCAGTACTATTATGATATTATTCTTCATATTTTGTCTTATTTAGTGTTGATTGGTTCATTAAAACCAAATACCTGTTTAAACTTTACCCAACCAATAAGTAGTTTGCTTAAGTAAGGGATTCTGCCTGAATAATGCTGGGTCAACCGGCCAGTAGAAACCTTCCTGTCTGAAACGGCTTGTAGTTAACCAGTCTATTACATTACCATAGCGGCGTGTACGCAGTAAATCATAATATAAATGCCCTTCCAGATACATCTCACGACCGCGTTCAATAATGTACTCATCCATTACATCACTCGCACTTTCGCTTGCATCAACCAGTGTAGGATTAACATTATGCCTGGTTCTTGAAGCGTTAATAATATTACGGGCAGTAGTAACGTCACCTTTGTATAAAGCTATTTCAGCTTTAAGCAATATCATATCGCTCAGTCGGAAAACAACCATGTTATTACTCAAATAAGCATTCAGTTTTTGTGCCGGGTTACGATAAATTACATTATCGTATTTAAAGCATACCGGTTTCTCAGGGTTACTCACATCAAAGTTTTTCTTATAACGTACGTCTAAGCTGTCATTATCTGCAAAGTTTTGTGAAAGGAAACGCGGCACAGTATAAAACCTTGGATTATTGCCGTATTGGTTTATGTAGCTGCCATTTAAAAAGTAAGTACCAATATGGTCATACGAACCTTCAAGCGTATTTTCACTCATGTTAACCTCAAAGATACTTTCGGATGAGCGGCCAATAAAGATACTCTTGTAGTTAGCCGTATCTGTTAAAGTGTAGCCCCCTTTTGCAACCAGTGTAGTAATGGTTGTATCAGCGCTGTTTACATCCGTCATGTTAGGAGCATCAGTAGCTACGTTAGACATGGTTGCTCTCCAAAGGTATAGGTGCGCCAACAAAGCATATACTGAACCTTTATTAGCCATTACGTGAGCATCGCCCTGATCGGTATAACCCCAGCTAAGCATATTTATAGCATTGTGGCAATCAGTCTCAATTTGCTTCATAATATCAGCCTTAGGGCTTCTTGGCAATTGGGGAGCATTGATAGGATCATCATATGCAACAGTTACCAAAGGTACATCGCCCCAAACACGGGTCATCATGAAATAGCTTAACGCGCGTATAAACAGTGCCTGCCCAAGTATATTATTTCGGAATTTACCAGGGTTATCCACATCTTTTAATTGCGCGTCTGTCATTTTAGATACGTTGGCTATAACAATGTTTGACATTGCTATAGTTTTGTAATACAGCGTGTAATTAGCCAGCGAGTTAAGGTTATACTGGAAAGTGAAGTCGCCATTTTGTATACCTTCTAAACCATCACCGGTGTATTGTATAGTGAAATAGTTTTTGGCAATGGCATCACCGTACATGTAGTAGCGGTTATTCTTGTCCAGCATAGCCGTTCTTAACAAACCATAGTTACCGGCTATGGCACTACGGGCGTCAGCCGCGGTTTTCCAGAAAGCTTCCTGGTAGGTAGAGTTCTTAGGCTCCTGCTCAAGTAATTTTTTACAGGAGAACAAGCTTGTAGCCGCTAAAAGCATTAAGCCTGATAAGATATATTGATTGATCTTTTTCATATAATTTTTTTTGTCAGGGAAATTTATTTCTCTAAATGTTACAACTAATCAATTACAATTGCAATTCAAGACCTATAGTGTATTTTTTAGGGATTGGATAACCTGCACCGTTATATTCACCGTATGGATTTACCGCTTCAGCATCAGGCAACCTTTTTGATTGCTGGAACATGAACAAGTTGTCGGCAATAGCAAATACCTTCAGTTTATTAACTTTAAGCTTTCTTAATACCTGAGGTGAGAAAGTATAACCTAAGTTAACGCTTTTCACACGGAAATACCCCCCTTTTTCGAGGAAGAAGGTTTGAGCGCCAGTATAATAGTAACGGTATGTACCTAAATCATATTTAGCGTACTGAGCGTTATCACCAGGGTTCTTCCAGATATTAATTTTGCTCAGGTCGGGAGTTGATGTGCTGGCAAAATTATACACGGCGTTACCATCTGTTGAGTTTGAAAAACGATCAGACTCGAACAAGTTTAACACGTCCCTGTCAAAAGTGAAGGTACAGAAAACACCTAAAGTCCAGTTTTTGTACGTAAAGTTGTTTGTCCAACCACCAGTGTACTTAGGGTTAGGGTCACCAGAAGGTTTTTTATCCGGATTGATACCATCATTGAAGATATCTATGAAACCATCACCATCAAGATCGGCCAGGTAAAAATCACCAGCCTGATAGGTTCCATTACTGTTTTTATACAGTTCACCTGTGTATGGGTTAACCGGTATATCGCTTGTTTTTGAGAAAACGCCTTTAGTTTGGTATAAGTAAAACGCGTTAATAGGGCTACCAATTGACAGGATGTGCGATTTATCAAAACGGTCGCCGCTCATTACCAGGTCGCGGCCGCCATTAGGTAAGCTGGTGATCTGGTTTTTGTTATATGAAACGTTCAATCGTGTAAACCAACGGAATTGGCCCTCTAACGGGTTAGCCGATATCGAAAGCTCAACACCCGCATTACGTACACCAATAGAGTTGGTAAGCGCGTAGTCGTAACCAGTAGTAACCGGCAGGTTCACGCTGAAAAGTTGCAGTGAAGACTGCTTGTTGTAAACGTCAAACTGTAATGCGTATTTACCGTTTTTAATTTCTATATCGGTACCGATGTTCCATTGGGTTGAACGCTCCCAGCTTAGGCCTTTCTGCGCTGCACCGTTAACAAAGTTAGGTGTAATAGCGCTTACGCCATTATAAGTGGTTGCACCGGGGCTGATAATGTTACCGTTACCATCTCTAACCTGATAGTTACCGTTAAAAGGCACGGAGTTAACATTATAGAGATTGTACTGTAAATAGTTATTATTCGGCAAGCTACCAGATGTACCTATACTGGCACGTAATTTTAACAAGGTGAATGGATTGTTATCAATATCCTTCATGAATTTCTCTTCAGAAACTAACCAACCGGCTGATGCTGAGGGGAAGAAACCCCATTTGTTATTTGCACCGAAACGGGATGAACCATCGGTACGTGCGCTAACCGAAACCAGGTAACGGCCTTGATAGTCATAAGCCAGACGGCCATAGTAAGAAAGCAATCCGTAAGCCTGGTAATCTGATGTACCTGATACTTTACCTTGCTGGAAGCCCTGCACTACCTGCACATTGTCTGTAGCGCCATTATAACCGTATGCCGAAGTATATTGATACTGGTTGTACAATATATCCTGACCTGCTACAACGCTAAGGTTGTGCTTACCAAACTGGTTGGTGTAGTTAATAAAGTTAGATATAGAAATATTTACGCCATTATCTGCAAAACTATAAGCCGAGTTACCCTGGCCATTGTTTAACAGCGTACCTCTACTCAAATCACGGCGGGCGGTATTTAATAAATAAGAACTTTGTGAATTTAATACCAAATGCTTGTTCACATTGTAAGATAAGTTCAAGTTCATGGTAAGCTGGTTGCTTACGTTACGGTCCAGATTTTGATCGTAACTACCCAGATAGTACGCTTTCTTATCATCATCTAATGTTAACAGTGATGAAGGCATGTTACCTGCACCTAAACTAATTGGACTGCTGTTGTCTCCGTTACCACGAGCGCGGTCTGACCTCGAGAACGCAAACATCGGGTTAATCATCAGCTTTTTATTTAAAGCCCAACTGGTTAAGTTTAAACGAGTAGAAAGGCGTTTAAAACCTGTAGCCTTAATAATACCATCCTCATCATAGTACCCACCGCTAAAACGGTAAATGGTACCATCGCTATTACCACCACTAATGCTTAGGTCGCCGTTGGCAATCCTTCCGGTTTGGTAAAACAGGTCCTGCCAATCGGTATTGCCATTAAAAGCAGGGTTAAGGCTGTCTGTTAATATGTAAGGCAATTGTGTTTTATCACCATAGCTTAACTGGCGGTTTAACACATCCATTTTTTGCCTGCGTTCTGCCGCGCCCAAAGTAACATCGCGTAGTTTAGGGCGTTGGGTAATACCTGCGTAGCTGTTAAAAATGATACGAGGTTCGCCACTTAATCCTTTTTTGGTAGTGATCAGGATTACACCATTAGCTGCACGTGAGCCATAAATAGCTGCTGCTGAGGCATCTTTCAGTACGTCGATGGTTTCAATATCAGTCGGGTTAATACCTGCCAGGTAGTTAGTACCTGTACCTACACCCGGGCCAATATAATCTTCGTTAGGCTGAGGCACACCGTCAACTACATATAACGGAGAGTTAACAACGTTATACACATCATAACCACGGCTAACCAGCGAATTACCACGTACAGATACCGTAGGCGCAACACCAGGCTGGCCGCTAAAGTTTTGTACGTTCACACCTGATACCCTACCTTGCAAAAGCTGGTCAAAACTGGCAGCAGGGATATCAGCCAATTCTTTTGCGGAAAGACTGGAGATAGCCGCGGTAGTTTTTTTACGGGTAATTTTCTGGTAACCAATAAGTACAACTTCTTTTAAGCCCTGTACATCATCGGCTAAAGAAAAATTGAGTACAGAACGGCCCTTAACCTGTAATTCCTGGGCTACAAAGCCTACCATAGTGGCTACCACTACAGATTGGTCTGATTTTACCGTTAAGGTAAATTTACCCTGGGCATTGGTTAATGTACCGTTTTGGGTACCTTTTTCAACAATTGATACACCGGGTAATGGGAGGTTGGTTTTGTCCAATACCGTACCCGTGATCTTGGTCTGCGCTAAGGCAGTAGTTGGCATAATCATCCGGGAGAGGATAATTATGATCAATAGGGAGTAACATTTAGTAAAGTTTAGCTTCATAAAAAATTTACATTTGTTTGTAACAATTTTATGATTTCTGCTAAACTAATTCGTTGCAGATTTTAACCTATATCGGTTGTATATTAACGACTTGCAAGCTATTTAATGGTAATATCTTATAAATTATCATCAAAAGTTGTAAAAATGATTATTTAACATACAATAAATTATCATTTAAAACGTGTGCGGATTTGCAGTTTTTAAATATGCTTTTAACATAAAAAAGCAGCCCCCAAATAATGATCGTGGGCTGCTTTAATTTATAAGTATTCATAAGTTACTTTTTCTGCAAAAATTCAATTTCTGCCGGTCGCAAGCTCAAGCCTGAGGCCGTAAGCTTAAGCTGCCCTGCCTTTATACCAGCTGCAATTATCAACTGGGCTTTACCGCTAAACAAACTACGTTGCCATTGTCCCTGAGGACATTTATCAGCTTCATGGCTACTGGGATCTCCATTACCTACGCCTATTATATCTGCAGGCCCGTGCAAGTCAAAGCGGATCAGGTTAGCAGCATCAGGCACCTCTCTTCCTTTTTTATCCATCACTGTTACATTTACCACAACGGCATCCTGCCCATTAGCCAGTAACACCTTTTTTGAAGGAGACAGCACTATCCGGTCAGCCGCGGTAGTAGTTTCTACTTTAGCTTTTATTATACGGCCTTTTTTATGCGCTACTGCAGCAAGAGTCCCCGGCTGATAATTTACCGTCCAAACCAGGTGCCCGTTGCGGGGCATATCTTTTTTACCAAGGCTTTTTCCATTCAGGAACAGCTCAACATCATCAGCATTGGTATTTACCCATACATCAATAGGTTTACCTTCTTTACCTGGCCAGTTCCAATGAGGGGCTATATGTAAAACGTCTTTATCGGTCCACCAGGATTGATAATAGTAATAAACCGTTTTAGGAAACCCGCACATATCCATAATACCAAAATGCGAGTTAATATTAGGCCAGCGGTATGGTGTTGGTTCTCCGCGGTAATCAAATCCAGTCCATGCGAAGCCCCCCATAAACCATGGCCTGTCCTGCGTTATCTTCCACCAGGTTTCCGCAGTGCTCGCCCAGCTCGGATAAGTAAGATCATAATCAGGCACATAGGCATGCACTGTGTCTTTGGTAAAGATACCACGTGTAGTAACTGTGCTGGCTACTTCTGTTCCGATAACCGGTTGCTCCGGGTGAGCGGCATGATAGGCATCCGCACCATTTAAGTTGTAGTTGAAACCCCTTACCGGTATCACCTCGTTCACCCCCCGGTAGTAATTACCCTGGTTGGCTGCATAAGTGCTTGTACGTGTAGGGTCAAGCTGTTGTTGAAGCAATATCTGGTTTTGAGCTATTCGTTTGCCAATGTCTGTATGGTGTGTAGCGTATTCTTCATTGCCGATAGACCACATGAAAATACTGGCATGGTTGCGATCGCGCAGTATCAGATTACGGTATTGCTGCTCATATTCTTTACCACTGGTAAGCAAACGTGTTTCATCCATCACAAGCATACCCAGGCTGTCGCAGGCATCAAGCAACTCAGGAGTTGGCGGATTATGCGTGGTGCGGTAAGCGTTTACCCCCATCTCTTTTAGCAAGCGGATACGGTAATACTGCAATTCATCAGGCAGGGCCGCCCCCACGCCGGCATGATCCTGGTGGCAACTTACGCCCTGTACTTTTATATTGCGCCCATTGAGGAAAAAGCCTTTATTACTATCAAATTTAAAGGTGCGCACACCAAAGCGGGCCTGTACACTGTCTATAATGCGGCCATTTTGTTTCACAATAGAAAATGCCTTGTATAAATAAGGGTCTGTAACGTCCCATAAGTGGGCATTATTAATAGTAAGGTTAGTGCTTATTTTATTTTCCTGGCGTATAGCCAAATCAAAAGGCACTTCTTTGCTTTTGGTAAGCACTTTTCCATTTCTATCGGTAACGTAACTATAAACGGTAGCAGAAGCGGCATTAATGCCCCTATTCTCTAAAGCAGTTTCAACCGTTACATCGGCATTGCTACCATTAACAGCCGCGTGTACAAACAAACCGCCATCAGATTTAACATGTACATTGTTGTAGGTATTGAGCCATGCATGGCGGTAAATACCGGCCCCTTCATAAAACCAACCTTCAAATTGAGTGGCATCAGCCCTTACTACAATCACATTCTTTTTACCAAAGCGTATAAAGTCGGTGATGTCATAAGCGGCACTATTGTAACCACTAAAATTACCACCTACATAATAGCCGTTGATCCATATTTTACTATCACGGTAAATGCCGTCAAACTGGATCTCAAAACGTTTACCGGAATCAGCCCTGGCAATTTCAAAAGCTTTCCGATACCAGCCTATACTGTTCTCAGGAAAAAGCGCACCAACTGGCTTATACCCATGCGAATCAATATCATCATTGTTCACATAGGCAAAAGGCAATGCCACCACCCAATCATGCGGCAGCTTTACATTATCCCAGTTCTTGTCATTATAATCTATGGCAATACAGGTACCGGCAGTTTCGCCCGATTTAGAAAAAATATTACCGAAACCATAATTAAAATCACGGGTAAAATCGGTAGCATGGCCCGGGTGAAATTTCCAGCCTTCATCAAAATGCTGATGCGTACGTACAGGCGATAGCTGCGCTACCGCAAGCCTTGCACTGGTTATCAGAGCAAGGATACCAATAGTAAATAGTTTATTCATGTATGTTAGGAGATATTATTTAAGCGCGTTATCTAAAAGCCACAGTTTGCCTTGAAACATAGTTTAAGAACTAATGGCCTGTTGGGCGGCGAAAGATAAATAATTAACAAGCATTTAACAGGTGTTAAAATGACATTAATTGAGGGAATTTTATTTTTCAATATTTTGCCGACTAAACACATGCTTATTACGGCTATGTAAATAAACTTAAATGAAATAAATTTTACTATTAAGCGTTATTTCTGGCATACATGAAGAGATACGGATTGTTGTTTGCGATAACTACTGCAATCATACTTGTTTTTTCTATAGGTTGTAGATTCGTAAAATCGGTGGGGCAAAACCCGAAGGGCGCATCGTTAGCCGAGCTCGAGAAATTACCTAATTATAAAAATGGCGCTTTTGAGAATGCCGCCGAAGAGGCCGATTCAACCAAAAAGCGAAAATGGTTATTTTTGCGCAGCCGCCCCAAAACGGTAAGGCCATCACAACCATTACCCTGGGTTAAAACCGATCTGAATACCTTACCTACCCCTACTCCTGCTGTGGTATGGTTCGGGCATTCGTCCATGCTTATTAAAACCGGTAAGGAAAATATATTGATAGACCCTATCTTTAGTAACTACGCGGGGCCGATAGCAGGGTTGATACGTGCTTTCCCGGGTACCAACCATTACCATGCAGAGGATATGCCGCCTATTGACGTATTACTGATATCACATGACCATTACGACCACCTTGACTATCAAACCTTTAAAAAGCTAAAAGATAAAATAAAATTAGCTATTGTACCGATGGGCGTTGGATCCGATCTGGTTTACTGGGGTTTTGACCGGAAAAAGATCATTGAACTTAACTGGGACCAGTCTGTAAAGCTGCCTACAGGTTTACAGATCACGGCTACACCAGCCCAACATAAAAGTAACCGCACTTACAGTCAGGAAAATAAAACCCTTTGGGCATCATTTGTCATAAATACCGGAAATTACCGTATGTATTACAGTGGCGACAGTGGCTATGGGCCTCATTTTAAACAAATAGGCCAAAAATATGGCCCCTTTGATATTGCCTTTTTAGAATGCGGCCAATATAGCCCCAACTGGCCCTGGGCTCATTTATGGATAGGCCAGGCAGCGCAAGCTGCTGCTGATTTAAATGCCCGTTTATTACAACCCGTTCATTGGGCAAAGTTTGTAGCTGCAAATCATCCCTGGAATGAGCCTGTTAATAAATTGCTGCCTGCTGCTGCCAAGTTAGGCATTCCGGTGAGTGTGCCTCGTATAGGTGAGCCATATTATTTAAGCGAAACGCCCAAAACATATGTGTGGTGGGATTTTAAATAGCGCTGATTCAGAGTCCAGTTAACTCTTTTGTTCGCGCTGTTTTTCATAGGTGTTTTGTGGTTTTTCTATCATACTTATAGAGTATGACTTAGTAGTAATATCTGCCACGATATTATCCAGTTCTGTAACAGATTCATTCATATATCGCACTGCCATATCAAAATCCTCATCTGTTGTTGGTTGTTGTATTATTTGAAGCAAGCCCAATAAGCGGGCAACCGGTGCACGTACAATATGCGACTGTATCCACGCTATCTCACGAAAAACTTTATTCTGATCTTCAATTTTCTGTATGTAATTTCTTGCTGAAAGTGATATCCCTGCCTGTTATACATATACCAGAAATACTGTCATCCGTATAAACGGGGTTTAGCGTATAATCTACCCACAAAGAACTTTTACCGGTTCTGTAATGGCGGTCATAAGCAATGGTTTCACCGGCTTTAACACGATCAAGCATACTTAAAAAATCCGCGTGCTGAACCGCTGGAATATAAGTAAGAATATTCCGGCCTATTGTAAATCCTCCCGACCGGGGATTTATCCGCAAATAGCCGGTAGCTTTTTGATTGAATTGTTTAATAGCATAATTACTATCAATAAGTACCAACCCATCAACACTACTTTCAAATATAGCTCTTAGGTCGGCCTCAGACCTGCGTAATTGCTGATGGGCTTGTTGTAACTCTAATTCATTTTTCTTAAGCTCGGTAATATCATTAGCTAAAACTAAACGTAAAACCTTTCCATCAATTTCTATCAGGTTACTTTCAATGCTTACATTAATTAGTTCGCCATTTCGCTTATAGTGAAAAGTATGTTGATTATGATACAGCCCCGTTTGCCGGTTTAACTTAACAATCTCTTCTATCTTTGACTGTTCTGTTACCGGGCGTATATCTGTTATCTTTAAACGCATAAACTCATCACGGGTATACCCATAATGCCGTATCGCTGCCTCATTAACGTCAATAAAATAGAGTGTTTCGGTATCAAACAACCACATTGGCAAAGGGCTTTTTTCAAAAAGCAAGCGATATCTACGCTTTAGTTGCATCTCATTTTTAAGCACTTTTTCAAGCCTGTCCATTATCCGGTGTATTAGCACAACGGTAATAATACTGATGAATAAAAAGTTGGCTGTTAGTATAATACGGCTTCCGAGGCTGATATGCAGCTGATTATTTACCATGCCAGCATGTACAGGAAATATAATTGCTATAGCAAATAGAATAAGTATGTTAAGCACAATGGAATACCATGCCGCATAATTGGGTAAAATAAGCGCGCTAATAACCGTAAGGCCAAATAAATAAAACACTCCTGGGCCTGTATACCCCATTGATATAATAAGATATATGGCAAGCGGATAAAACACAGCCAGAAATAAAAACTTACGTGCCAAAAGCCTTAAACCCGTGGTAACGGAAATAAGAGCGAAACCAATAAATGTTACGCCTTCTAAAATTCCCAGGGTTACATCATTACTAAAAAAAGAATATAATAAGCCCGGAAATGCAGCCAGAAAGCTCACCGGAAGGCCGTACATGATTAATGTAATAAATAACTGCGCTTTCCAGTAGGCTAAAGTCGACTCTTGACCGGGATCAGGATGAACTTGTAAGTTACGGACAAACTGCTCATACTTAAAAAGCCATTTCTTCATGTTCGGGCGCGGGGATATGCTAATAAGTCGACATAATATAGGAAAAATATTTCCCAATAAGTCAAAACATTAAAAAAACAAGAAAAAAATCATTTTCTAAGAAAAGAGGATTTAAAAACCGCACAAAGAGCCAAAATAACATAGAACACACAGGATACAATATGACTGACAGGCTATTATTTATTGTTTAATGGAAGTGTATAATAAAATATAGTTCCCTTTCCCTGTTCGCTTGATACATTAATGGTGCCTTTAAGTTTTTCCAGTAATTCGCGGGCAATAGTCATGGCCATACCTGCCCCACCTACACTGCCACTTGTTGCTGTTTTGCGAAAAAAGAATATTTGCGATAGCTGAGCGGGCGACATGCCCGGCCCGTTATCAATTACCGATACTGTTACGTTATTGTGCTTTACTGTTGCCTTTATATATATAACACCACCTGCCGGAGAATACTTAACAGCATTATGCAGCAGGTTACGATTAACAAACTGGAGTATCTCCTTATCCGTGTTCAAATACAGTGATGGGTCAATATCATATTCAATACTTAAACGAGAAGCTGACAGCATCGAAGTAAAAAAAGATCGGGTTTCTTTCCATGCCTTTAATAAGGGGATATCATCGCTGCTAAAATGGTATCCATCTGAATGTTCTTTTATCCAAACGAGTAAATTATCAAAAGTGAGCAGCACATGCCGCAGATCATTTTCCAAACCTGCAAACAGTTCAGCAGCCTCCTCTTTATCTAAGCTGTCATCACGAAGTAGTTCGATCATGCCCAAGGTTGCGCTTAACGGCGAACGGAAATCATGTGCAAGTACGGATATTAAACGGTTTTTAAACCGATCATTATCTGCCAGTTTAAGACCTGTAATTTTAGCTTTTCTGTATTGTATAACGGTTACCGCCAGTAACACACACATAATTACCGCAAGCCCGACAAGCGAGGCGATCCACCTGGATTTGATGGCATTTTTAGCCTCGAGCAAACGTAAACCGGATTGGGCGGCGGTGTAATTCAGGTAATCTCCTATAAAACGGTCATAACCGGCATTTTCCTTTTCCAGTTCTTTAACCAATAGTTTGTGATAATACAACGAACTGTCGTTATTGTGCTTTACTTCATAGGCATTGATCAGATCGCCGAGTACTTCCTTCTCCCAAAAGGAATACTCGTTACGCCTGGCCACTTCATATATCCGGCGGTAAACGTTTAACGCGCTATCCGTAAGGTTAAGCGCCTTGTAATAACGTGATCTTAGCCCAAGTGCTTCCAGGTAATGATAACCCCAACCCTTGCTTAACGCTGTTTGCTGCACGCTGTCTATAAAACGCCGGGCTTCCTTAAGTTTATTTTGGCTTAGCAAGCGATCTGCCTTTTGTTGTTGTATAGCCAACAAAGCTCTTTCGTCTTTAAAACGCATGGCCACAGCAGTTGCTTTTTGGAGGTAATAATTAACAGAATCATCAGACAAACCGGGGTTAAGCGCCGCGTAGTTTATATAGGTCATGGAGGTAACCGAATCTGTAGCCACTCGCTGTGATAGCTTAAGCGATTTACGCGTAAATGCGGTACGTTTTATACTATCACCTAAAAAATCATAAACTATGGCCTGGTTCATTAATGACTCCATCATGTTAGCGGTATCAGGCATAGAAGCGAACAACTGGTAGGATTTGGCGTAATTACTCAAAGCCTGACTATACAATCCTTTTAAAAGCAAACCCGCGCCCAGGTTAGAGTATGCAAACGCCATCCCCTTTTTATAATGGAGGCGTGCTGCTATCTGTAAGCCTTTTATACCATATGATAGCGTACTATCGGCACTATTCAGATGTACCTGGAAACCCAGATTATTATAGGCATCTATATATTTAAGAGAATCTTTTGCCGAAGCCAGTTGAGAACGCAAGAATGTTATATCCTTTCTTTGAGCAAGCGCCCCATTACTATTCAGAAATAGTGATACGGATATTAATAACGTAATGATAAGGGGGCTTCTTTTCATCTTACTAATATAACAGTATTCATTTTGGCGTAAAAGTTAATATAACGAATTACATTTACTGCTTCAAAAACTGATGATAAAATAATGAAGGCCATTATTAAACTCATAGATAAGCCGCCAACCGTACAGGTTACATATGTTTTTAACAAGAGTTAACCCAAGCCCTGTACCATCAGAATTTTTAGACTTTTCAAACCTGTTAAATATGGCATCTCCATCCAATGGGTTTGCGGCGCCAGTATTACAAAACACCAATTCATCTTTGTTTAGTTTAATTTGAATATGGCCACCTTTAATATTATGCCTTATAGTATTACTGAACAGGTTATTGAGCAATATATCCAACAGATATGTGCTGGCTTTTAATTGCTTATTACTAATTTCGGTATCAACAGTAAGCTCACGCTCCGAAAACATGTCCTGAAATTGCCTGTATTTTTCATTCACGAGGTAATTAAAATTCACTAATTCCGCTTCCGGGACCAGGTCATTCTCAATCTTTACCAGTAAAAGCAAAGTTTGGTTAAGGCGCGATAGTTTATTGGCTGCACTGTATATATCCTGTATCTGTTCATACTGCTCACTTACCAGCCTTTCGTCCTGTATTAAGGTATCGAGTTTTGAAGTGATCACCGATAGTGGGGTAAGCATTTCATGTGAAGCATTCTCCGTAAAAAGTTTAAGGTTCTGGTATTCACCACTCACCCTTTGGGTCATGAGTTCAACAGCCTTGTCTAACTCGTTAAATTCGTCAACCTTGGTTTTTACCGGTGTGAATGTATTTTGTTCTGAAACGTTAAATGCCTTTAGATGATCAAGCACCACATAAAAAGGCTTCCACAGATCGCTTAACAAATAGCGGTTAACGATAAATAAAACAATGAACAAACCAAGCATTAGCACGATAGTTATGGTAGCGATGGTCTGCAAAAGATATTGAGTACTTTCTTTTGAGATGATGATCACGAACCGATAATGCGCGCCTTTAAAGGTTAAGGTACCCTCTACTCCCCTGCCTTCATGTTCGGTTTTAAGCTTTGGTGCTACGTACACGGTATCAAAAAAGCGTGTGGGTATGGGTTTGCCTTTAAGCCGCTCAAATGATGTGCGGTCATCGTCCATATCGGTTGGCGTAGGGAATTGACTATGAAGGTGTACATATTCCGTTACCTCGGCCACTTCTTCTGACAGGTGGTCGTCAAGCAAAGCAGATGCTATACGGTTAATGGCAAAAAAGTAAACAATAGCACCAATAATAAGCACCAATAAGGTAACTATAATGGTAACTCTGTTGTATCGGGTAGCTAACTTCATGCGTCAGTAAATTTGTAACCTATTCCATAGACCGAGTGCAGGTAATCGTTAGTAGTGAGTTCCAGGAGTTTTTTGCGCAGATTTTTAATATGCGAGTACAAGAAGTCAAAATTATCATGCACGTCTATTTCATCACCCCACAAATGTTCGGCAAGTGCCGTTTTCGATACTACCTTCCCTTTATTGGCCATAAAGTATAAAAGCATATCAAACTCTTTACGGGTAAGTATTACATGGCTGCCATTTACGGTTACGGTACGTTCCATTAAGTTGAGCACAATTTCGTTAAACACCAGGTTGTTATTACCTTTGGCTAACTTACGCCGGTAAATGGCCACCATCCTTGCTTTTAGCTCAGCAAGGTGGAATGGTTTTACCAAATAATCATCAGCGCCTATATTTAACCCTTTTAAACGGTCGTCGAGCGAATTTCGGGCCGAAATAATGATCACCGCTTCATTACGGCGCTCTGTTCTGAGGTAGTTAAGCAGCTCAAACCCCTCACCATCCGGCAGGCCTATGTCCAGCAAAATAAAATCATACTGGTAACAAGCCAGCTTGGCAAGTGCGCCACCAAGATCACTACTACTCTCGCAAATATTATTATCCTCATTCAGATAGCTGAGCATATTTTCCCTAAGGCCCTGCTCGTCTTCAACAACTAATATTTTCACGTTAACTTATGTGTATTTGCCAAGGCTTAAAAATACAGTAAAAAATAAGCTTTGCTTAAGTAAACATTTATCACTGATACAGTATTTCTACAGTATCAGCCATTATTTTAGCTATACTTATATTTATATATTATGACATTTATTGAGCCTAATAATAAAGAAGCGCAGGAAATCCCTAAAAATAAGCGTTACTCTGTATCCATCCGGCTTTGGCACTGGCTAAATTTTATTGTTATCAGCGGCTCTCTGGCTACTGTATTAATCAATGCTACTATCACCGATAACCGAAACGTAAGCGGTATCATCAGTGCCGAACTTCAAAAAAACGGCGTAAGCTTAACAGCCCAACAGGGCAAAAGCGCCGCGCATGCCCTTAGCGATAGCGTTTGGGCTGTACATATTTATTTTGGCTATGTGTTAGCGGCTTTGTTCTTATTCAGGATCATACTGGAATTTTTTGAACTTGCCGACCAAAAACTTATCAGAAAGATAAAGGCAGCCTACCATCAATATCACGTAATTAAGCAAAACCGCATGTTAGCAAGGCATGAGTTAACGGTTAAAAGCCTTTACGCGACATTCTATGTATTGCTGTTTATTATGGTAATTACCGGTTTGTTCCTGGCTTTTGAGGATGCATTGGTGGCTTACCGTTCTATTCGCCATTCCGTTAAAGAGGTACATGGCTTTTGCATGTACCTCATTCTGGCTTTTATATTTGTGCACCTGTTAGGTGTTATCATGGCCGAGCAAAAAGACGGCCGCGGTATTGTATCAGACATGATCAACGGTGGCGACAGCTCAAAAGCTTAACCTATTTAAACTTTAAGGCCAGCGTTACAATATTTGAATTTAACCCGGTTGATCGCATATAATGTCCCGCACGCAGTTCTAACGAGGTAAAGTGAGCGTTGCCAAATACACCGTTAGGCGGCGACAAACGCAAATTAGCACCAACAAAATTACTGTGCAGGGTAGACAGGTCGTAATCGCTGGTATAAAATTCGGCTGATGGATCATGCTGCCCATATGGAGCAAAATACCTTGTACCCACCTGTGTATTATACCGATAAAACGGACTAACCGACACAAACGACGAAAATTTAACCGGTATCTCTATTTCAGCGGTATTAGCTCGTATACCCCAGTTATCCATGTAATAGCGGTAAAAAGCACGGATAATAAAGTGATCGTCGAGAAAATAGTTCATGCGCAAGCCAATAGGCAGCTTGTATCGGCTGTCGGGTAAGTTCTCCACCCTCTCAGTACCATCAGTGAAATAATCGCGCTGGTACCTGGTAGCCAGCAAACCGTGCTGGTATGATGGCTCAACAATCAAAGCGGCCTGCAGGCGCGTACTCAACACCTGCGATAGAGAGAACGAGGTGCTATAAGAATCACGCGGTTTATAATCCACGGGGCGTTTATCATGCTCGGAGCCTGAACCATAACCCTCAGGCCGCAGCTCAACAGGCAGGATAACTTTCCAGGTATCCAGGAAAACCTGTGCTTTAAAATCAAACTGTGTATTCTTATCTTTTGATAGGCGCGTAAAGTTGATACCACCACCGAATGACTGGTAATCAAATTCATGCGAATACGACGCGGTTAAACCAAAAGCATTACCTGTTTTATCGTTTGAAACGGTCCAGTTTAATGACGGATAAATACGTGTATCCTGCATTGAAGCCGATGACACACTGTTAGGATCGATCTTATCTGACGATGCCGAGGTATAATGGTCAACCCCTAACTCAAAGTTAAAGGTATGTTTTTTACCAGACTGGCTGTATTTTGACATTTGCAAATCAAACGTGTTGGCAAAGTCCGTCAGCTTTTCTGTTCCTATACCGCCGGTTACCGCAGAGTTGTTGCCGTTTTGATGATAGTATGCCGATACAAAATTGATCTCATCGATCTTCAGCTTTCTACGTTCGTAGCTGCTTGAGTCTTCCTTAACCGGTTGGGGCGGGTTGGTTTGCGCGTGCGATGCCAGTATACCCAAATACATGGCTATAACACCTAAATATAGTTTTTTCATCCTGCTTTATCCGGTTAATTAATTACAACCGCAGCCACCGCCGCTTTTACCACCATTAGCACCAGACCCACCTTCGCGGTAGAGCTGGAAACTTTGCTCAAACTTTTGTGATTTACGTGCCGTAAGATCCATCTCGGCATCGTTAAGCCGGTTTTTCTGGTAAGGCTTTACTGATACGCAGGCTGTAAGGCTGCATGCTGCTAAAAGGCAAATGGCAGCAGTTATACGCAGGGGCTTTTTTATCATGCTTATTTTATATTAATATTTTTAGAAGTGTACAGCTTGTTATCATCCGTAATTATTACGCAGGCAATATGCTGGAGTTGGTTAATAAGATCGAGGCCAACATAAGCCCCCATAACGGTTACAGGTGTGGCCATAGCATCGGCAAATTCGGCGCTCGGGCTTATAATACTTACGCTTTTGATGCCACTCACGGGCAGGCCTGTTTTAGGGTCAATAGTATGGGAGTACCGCTTTCCATCGATAACCACATACTTAGCATAGCTACCCGATGTAGCAATAGCCATGTTGCTAATATTAAGTGTAGAAAAAGGCAGGTTAGCCTGGTCGGGGTCGGCAATTGCGATTGTCCACGGTTTGCCGCCTGGTTGTGTCCCCCAGGTAACGAGATCGCCGGCGGCATTAACGATACCACTTTTAACACCCCGGGCCGTTAACAATGCTTTAGCCTTGTCTGCCGCGTAACCTTTGCCAATACCGCCAAAGCCAACACGCATACCCTTTTCTTTCAGGAAAACGGTACAACTCCCCGCATCAAGCCATACATTTTTATAATTAATAAGCCTAACCGCGTTTTTTGCCGTTTCTGCATCGGGTAAGGCTTTCATATTAAGGTCAAAATTCCAGAGGCTCTTATCGATTGAACCATAGGTAATATCAAAAGCGCCTTGTGTAAGCTCACTTATCCTCAGCGCTCTTTCTATCAGTTCAAAAACTTCCCTGTCAACCTCAACAGGTGCTATGCCAGCCATAGCGTTTATCCTGTTGGTTTGGCTACTATCATCATAGGTGGTAAGCAAACGCTCTATCCGTTTTATCTCTTCAACGGCGGCATCAATATGCGCTTCGGCGTTAACCGTATCACTATCAACAACGGTGACCTCAAACCGATTACCCATCAATTTAAGCACACGCTTGTGCACGGTTTCGGCTATGGTGCCGTCAGTTACCTGCATGCGTGGTTTCGGTGATCTGTGATACAAACTTTTCCGGGCTAACGTTAGGGAAGCCTTCCCATGTTTTTACCACTTTCCCATTTTCATCAACCAGTAAAGTAAGCGGGAATTCTCCGTTAGGGTTGTATTTATCGGCCAGCGCCTCATTACGTTTTACCTGGTCTTTAGGTAGCTGGTTTTTCTTTTGCCTCGGGAAATCGGCCCTTACCAGTAAAAGGTGCTCAGCGGCATAGTCTTCAAATGTTTTAGTTTCTAAAATTTCCTTGCGGGTACGTATACAAGGCCCGCACCAGTCGCTGCCCGAAAAATTAATGAGAATGTATTTATGTGTGCGCTGCGCCTCCTTTTGTGTTTCATTAAAATCGCCCGACCAGTTTACAACGGGCGCAGACAACCAAAAAAGAGCAATAACAAGTAGATTTTTCATTTAATGAAATGATTTATAGTTATGAATAAACCCTTAACGATGTACCGGTAACGGTAGTATTATACACAGTTAAAGATCTGTTGGTTGGGCCGCCGGTTACTGTACCGTTTTCGGTAAACGTGGCGCCATGGTTGTTGCAGTAAAACTGATGGTTACCGGCCTGGTAAACTAAAGGATAACTTTCGTGTGTGCAGGATTGCTGCACTGCTATATAAGCGCCGGTTGTGGTACGTGCAACTAAAACACCATTTGAAACCAGGTAACCGCCATTAGTGCCCAATGCAGCATTAGCCGACGCGCTAAGATCAAGTGTAAAATCGACATTGGCAGGCGCCGAGGATGAAGGGCCGTTACCAGAACCCTTACTACAGCCAATACAACTGAGTACCGATAAAGCTACCGCACCTGCGCCTATGGCGGAGAAGAACTCCTTTCTGTCCATTGTTTTTTTTACTTCCATATCAAAACCACGACTGTTTAATTATTGCAAATACAACTACTTGTAAGTGCCGCACCAGCAATACAAGTTTAAACGTCAATTCTGTATTAAATATGAAATTCCCCTTATAATGGTATTTTTAACAGATTTTAACACTTCTATGATCAGTAGCTCCTGCGCTTATTTTATGAGGTCTATTGCTCCAAAAATTCCGGTTAAGTTTCCTTTACACCTGGATATTTTTTTTACTTATATACCTGGTACCGAAAAATGCACAATAGCGCGCCAACAGAATAATCATTTTGATGAATTTCATCACTCAATAATAGAAAATTAGTATGTTCTTAATAGTTTCTAATAACTTTCTAATAAAGTAACTGCTTATTTTAAATTTTTGTATAAAAACAGTCAATTTTTTATCAATTCCAACCTTTTATAAGACTTTTCCCCACTCATTGGCATCATTAATGGTTATATTTGCCCCGATGCGAATAATTAATTTTTTAAGAAGAACGCCTGTTAAAGGGATATTGGGACTACTGCTGATAACAGTACTCGCGGTAAAATCCTGCGATCTTTTTATTGATCATTATTTTGCTTTTAGCAAGGCGGTTTCTGTAGAAAACAGTACTGATGACAACCACCATTGCACCGGCGAAGACTCTTTTGAAAAGAGTACTAAAAAGCTATATTCATGTTTTGGAAGTACCGATCTGTTTCCGTCTTTTACCTGGGTAACCGCGTTATCTGTACACTGGGACGTATATAGCTTCAGCATTTTTACCGAGCCGCTCCGCGTGGTACTTACTCCTCCGCCCAATCTGGCATAATATCTTATTAAACCGTTCTAAAAAACTCTATAAAAACTCTGTAAAATAGCATAAAACATTTACACTGTTTTATAGTTAAAGCAAGCGCTGTATGGTGTATACTTTCGCTATAACAGCGGTTGTATGGGCGGCTAAAAATTTAATGATCAACTACTTATAACTTTTACCTGTTTTTATGAAAAAAACAAAACATGTTGATGCTATTACCCCCTGGCAGAGGCTGGTGCGAATACTGCATTACGAACGCGATACCATAAATTATATTTTTGTTTACGCCATATTCATTGGTCTTATAGGCCTTACCTTACCATTAGGTACTACAGCGGTTTTTAACCTGCTTTCAAACGGTGCCATGTACAGTTCTACCTATATATTAATAGCAGTGGTACTTATTGGTGTGGTTATAGGCGGCACATTATTAATAGCTCAGTTTACCCTGGTGGAGTTTCTGGAGCAGAAAATTTTCGCCAAGTTGGCGATGGAGTTTGCCTACCGGTTACCCCGCATAAAAAAGAAAGAGCTTGAGGGGGAGCACCCGCCTGAACTGGTGAACCGCTTTTTTGATGTACTTACTATACAAAAAGGCCTTACAAAGTTGCTGGTTGATATTGTGGCTGCAGCTGTGCAGATCTTCTTTAGCGCCATACTGCTTTCCTTTTATCACCCGGTGTTTATGGCTGTGGGCTTATTCGCGATCATGGCTATCGTACTGGTTATTATACTGTATTATAAGCAAGGGGTTGAAACCAGCCTGGCAGAATCAGGACATAAATATGAACTGGTGGCGCATCTTGAAGACGTTGCCGGCGACCTTGACAAATACCGTGGGCAGCCGGATAAAATGAAAGAGATTGTAAATACTACAGATCACATCACGGCCAAATACCTATCAGCCCGTAATGATCACTTTAGCGTACTGAGAAAATTTTTCATGAGTTCGGTAACCCTTCGCACTATATTGATGGGCGCTTTATTGCTCATGGGTTCATTCTTTGTTGTAGAGCGCGAAATGACCTTTGGCCAATTTGTGGCGGCAGAGGTGATTATTGTACAGATCAGCTACGCTGTAGAAAAACTATTAACCAACATGAACACTGTTTTTGATATGGTAACCGGCAGCGAAAAGCTGGCAGTAGTTACCGACCTTGAATTAGAGGAGGAAGTGCAACATGGCTAAACTTTCAAAAAACGGGCTGCATAACCAACTCATGGAAGACCTGGCAGTACAATCAAAAGGAGAACTGCTCGATTCCAAACGCGCACGTATTCTCGGTCGTATCATGACCATTTGCCTCATTCTGTTTATTATTATCCTTTTTCTGCCCTGGCGGCAAACTATTTCGGGCCGGGGTACGGTAACGGCGCTTAGGCCGGAGGACAGGCCACAAACCATACAAAACCAGATAGGCGGCCGTATTGAACGCTGGGCAGTGCGCGATGGGCAGGAAGTTAAAAAAGGCGATACTATACTGGTACTTTCAGAAACCAGCCAATCGTACTTTGACCCCGAGTTGCCACAGCGGCTTAATGAGCAGCTGGAGGCTAAAAGGAACAGCGAACAGGCCTCTTTACAAAAGATAATTGCCACTAATGAACAAATTAAGGCGCTTAGTAACGGGTTACGCTATCAGTTAGCCGCGGCTGAAAACAAAGTGGACCAGGCTGTAAACTATGTTAAGATAGATAGTGCCGACCTGGTAGCTATTAAAAATTTCTATGAAACTTCTAAAGCACGTTTAGCGCGATATGAAGCCGGGTATCGCAATGGGTTGTTCTCCCTTACAGATATCGAAAGCCGCAGGTTAAAATTGCAGGAAGACAATGCCAAGGTTATAGTACAGCAAAATAAGCTCAGCAACTCAAGGCAGGCGCTTATAAATGCCCGTATAGAGCTGGATAACATCAGGGCCAAATATCAGGAATCAGTAGCCAAGGCACAGTCAGACTTAGGCTCGGCTATTTCGGGCAGGGCAAGTACCCAGGGCGAAATTGCCAAACTACGTAACGATATCTCCAATATCGCCGTACGCCGCAACCTGTATGTGGTGCGTGCGCCACAGGATGGGTTTGTAGTAAAAACCCTGAAAGCAGGTATTGGCGAAAATATCAAAGAAGGCGAATCTATTGTAACACTACAACCGCTGCATCCAAAAATAGCGGCCGAACTATATGTGAACGCCATGGATGTACCATTGATACTTGATACCAGTGATGTACGCCTGCAATTTGAAGGTTGGCCTTCGGTACAGTTCTCCGGCTGGCCATCAGTAGCGATAGGTACGTTTGCCGGAAAAGTTTGGGCAATTGACCGCGTAAGCAGCAGCGGTGGTAAGTACCGCGTTTTGATCAGGCCGGCAGACCCGCTTCCTAAAAAAGATGAACCATGGCCGGTGCAATTACGCCAGGGATCAGGCGTATATGGCCGTATCATACTTCGCTCCGTTCCACTATGGTACGAAATATGGCGACAGTTGAACGGTTTCCCACCAAGCCTGGAAAAAGAGCCTGCTGAAAAGATCACGGATGGTAAAAAAGGATAAGGGAAGTATGAAATTGAAAAGATTTTTAACCGCTATACTTATCGTGCTTTTATGGCCTGTAACAGCCACGCTTGCCCAAAACAGACCGGCGGTGGTTGATACCGGAAAGGTGTTTTCTCTTGATGACCTTGAAGGTATCGTATTTAAGAACCACCCCATTGTTAAACAGGCAGCCTTGTTGAGCGAGGCGGCAAAAGCCAACGTATTACAGTCGTTAGGTTATTTTGATCCTGCACTCAAGGCTTCGTTCGGGCGTAAGTTGTTTGGCAACACCGAATATTACAACAATTGGAGCAACGAACTTAAGATACCGCTTTACGTAGCCGGTGCCGATCTTAAAATTGGCTATGACCGCTTTGTGGGCACTTATACCAACCCCGAAACACGTACAGGTACAGACGGGCTAACGGCTGTTGGCCTTAGTATACCTTTGGGCCAGGGCTTACTGATTGATGCCCGCAGGAGCACTTTATGGCAGGCTAAAGCTATGGTAAGCTATGCTGAGGCGGATAAAGTAAAGCAAATTAACACAGTTTGGTATACAGCCGTTAAGGACTACTGGAACTGGTATTATGCGTACCGCGAATATATGCTGGTTAAAGAAGGGCTTGACCTTGCACGCACCCGTTTTACAGCCGTAAGGAACCAAACACTCGTAGGCGATAAGCCGCCAATTGATTCGGTTGAGGCCAGTATAACCGTGCAGGACAGGGAAATACAATTGGCCAAAAGCGCCATTGAGGTGCAAAACACCTTACTGGTACTTTCTAACCACTTATGGAACGAGCAGGGTTCACCGCTGGAGTTACCCCGCAATGCCGTACCCCAAACAGTGAGTGATAAAATTAACTTACCCAGTACGCTTGCGCTTGATACACTTTTAGGGCAAGCCAGCAGCCATCCCGAATTAGTTAAACTGAGGGCCAAAGGCACACAACTGGATATTGAAAGGCGCTACCGGCAGGAACAGTTAAAACCGAAGATCAACATCAGCGGCGCGTTGATATCATCGCGGAGGGATTTTAACTCTTATGTACCCGATTATTATGATTTTAACTGGCGCAACTACAAGGTGGGTATTGAGTTTGCCTTCCCGTTATTCTTGCGTGCCGAAAGAGGTAAACTTAAAGATGTTAAAATAAAACAGCAGCAATTAAATTATGACCTGCAGCAATCAGGCCGTGAGATCAATAATAATGTACGCACGGCTTATAACAGCCTTAACGCTTACAAATCGCAACTGAATATTCAGGTGCAAAGCATTACCAACCAGCAGGCTTTATTAAAAGGCGAACTGCAAAAATTTGAGCTTGGCGAAAGCACGCTGTTCCTTATTAATAGCCGCGAAAGCAAGTTAATTGATATGAAGATAAAGCGGGAAAGCATTATAGCAGGCTATCAGAAAAGCCTCGCAGAGCTATACTATAAAGCGGGGACCAGGCAAACACAAACAAATTAAAAACAATAAACTAACACCTTTAAGCCTCATACTGTAATGGTATGAGGCTTTGTTTTTTACGGCAATTCCTTAACGATCGTAAAAACGACAAAAGCACACTGTTAAAGTGTGCCTTGTCGCATTATAACCAATAGAAACCCCAAAAAACAATCTTTATATTAACACTACCTCGTAGTTGGATCTTTTTTACGGTAGGCCCATCCAAATATGAGCGGGAACACCCAAAGGCTAAATAGCATTGCGCAAAGTATCCCCCCTATTACCACGCGTGCCAGCGGTCTGGAACTTTCAGAACCGATACCATGGGAGATAGCCGCCGGGAACAAGCCTATAGCTGCCATCAAGGCGGTCATCATCACGGGGCGAATACGCGAGTTAACGCCCAGTTTCATGGCGTTGTAAAGCGATTGCTGCTGACCCTCAAATTTTTCGAGATTATGCTTGAAAATGGTAATTAGCAATACACCATCCTGTATACAGATACCAAACAGTGCTATAAAACCTATACCCGCAGATATACTAAAATTGGTACCTGTTATGAATAGTGCCATAATACCCCCTACAATAGCGAAAGGTACATTGAGGAATATCAGCGCGGCATCCTTAAAATCGCCGAACATGATAAACAGTAGCAGGAAAATAAGCGCCAAACTAATGGGGACTACTTGCGCTAAACGCTTTTCGGCACGTTGCTGGTTCTCAAAATCACCTTGCCATGCCAGCCGGTAGCCATGTTTAACAGTTACAGCAGCCTTAACTTTTTCCTGAGCCTCTTTTATGGTGCTGCCCATGTCGCGCCCGCGAACGGAAAACTTCAGGGTAGCAAAGCGCTCGTTACCATCCCTAAAAATAAGGCACGGACCAGTTTTCTGTGTGATGTTGGCCACCTCCCTTATCGGTACTTTACTGCCGCTTTGCGTAGGCACCATCAGGTTACCGATCTGGTCGGGTGTTTGCCGGAAAGATTCAGGAAAACGCACCCTGATATCAAACGTTTTAATACCCTCGTACAAGGTTGATGCCGCTTCGCCACCTATCGCCATAGCGATAACCGAGTTAGCATCTGACGTAGAAACGCCATATTGTGCCATTTTTTGCTGATCGAGGGTGATATCCAATTCAGGCAAGCCAATGCTTTTTAACACACCAAGGTCGGTTATCCCCTTCACTTTTTTCAATACGTTATACACCTCGTGGGTTTTACCCTCCATGTAGTTGAGCGAATCGCCATAAACTTTTACCACAATAGAGCCTTTAACGCCCGATACAGCCTCTTCCACGTTATCGCTAATGGGCTGCGAAAAGTTAAGTTCCGCACCCGGTAAAACGGAAAGGCTTTTATTCATTTGCGCTATCAATTCTTCTTTTGATACTTTGGGATGCCAGTCTTCCTCAGGGTACATCAACACGTCAAACTCATTATTATAAAAACCGGCTACGTCGGTACCGTTATCAGGTCGCCCGGTTTGTGAAGCAACGCATTTTACCTGCGGGTATTTCATTAATATCTTGCGTACCTGTCTGGCCGTAGCTACAGATTTATCAAGCGAGATACTATAAGGCAATTGCACACGTAACCATATGGAGCCTTCGTCTAATTCGGGCAAAAACTCGCTACCCAGGAACTTAAAGGATAATAACCCTAAAACCATAGCTATTAAAGCCACAGTAACTACGGTTTTTTTGTAGCGGAAAGCCTTAATAAAACCAAACAGCATTACACTGGTAAGCTTATGAACAAATGGGTTATGCTTTTCATGCACGTTCTTTTTAAGCAGCATACTGATCAAAACGGGCACGAGCGTGAGCGTGGTGATCAGCGCGCCAAGCAGAGCGAAACCAAGTGTATATGCCAAAGGCGAAAAGAGTTTACCCTCAACCTTCTGGAAGGCAAAAATGGGCAGCAAACCGGTAATAATAATGAGCTTTGCAAAAAATATAGCTTTACCCAACTGCGCTCCCTGGTTTTTGATAAGGCCGCCTTTTGCAATTTTGTTAAAGCGGTCCATGCCCAGTTCAATGGCTTTATGGTCGAGTATAACAAACATACCCTCTACCATTACCACCGCGCCATCTATGATGATACCAAAATCTACCGCCCCTAATGACAGCAGGTTGGCAGACATGCCCATCATATGCAGGCAAATAAAGGCGAACAATAAGGCCATCGGTATAATGATGGATACAATGAGCGTGGTGCGCCAGTTAAACATAAAAACAGACACCAGCAGTGTAACCAGCAAAATACCCTCTATCAGGTTATGCAGTACGGTATGGGTAGCATAACCTATCAGGTCCGACCGATCGTAGTAAGGCACAATCTTGGTATCGGGCGGCAAAACATCGTCATTAAGTTTTTTTACTTCCTCTTTAAGCGCTTTTACCACATCAGAGGGGTTCTCCCCTTTGCGCATCACAATAATGGCCTCTACCACATCATCCTCATCATGCACCTTTCTCTTTCCATATTGATCCTTAACGGCTGTGCTACGGCCTACCCAACCCAAACGGGGTAAGTTTGATATAGAAACGGTAGCCACATCACTCACCAGCAGCGGCACGCCGTTATTATTGCTTATTACAATATTGCGTATCTGGTTAATATCGCGCAGTAAACCAATGCCACGCACTGCAAAAGCCTGGTTGTTCTGCACAATCATATCGCCGCCAACGTTAATGTTGGTTTTTTGTATAGCTGTAAAAACATCCAGCGGCGTAAGGCCAAACGTAGCTATGCGGCCCGGATCAACCGTTATCTCAAAGGTTTTGGTTTTACCGCCAAAGCTGTTCACGTCTGCAATGCCGGGTATGGCGCGCAAACGGCGGTCTATTACCCAATCCTGTATGGTCTTAAGTTCGCGCACATCTCTAAAAGTGCTTTTAAGCGTGTACCGGAATATTTCGCCGGTTGGGCCCGTAGGCGGCTGTACTGATGGGCTAACGCCGTTAGGCAGGTTAGCATTGTTAAGCAGGAACATTACCTGCTGCCTTGCTTCGGCATCTTTTACATTATCATCAAAAATTACTTTTACATAGCTAAGGCCAAATATTGTTGAAGAGCGCAAGCTTATTTTTTTCTGAACCGGGTTAAGCGCTATCTCAATAGGTATGGTAACCAGTTTTTCTACCTCCTCGGCGCTCTGGCCCGGCCATTGGGTAATTACCACTATCTCGGTATTGGTTACGTCCGGAAACGCCTCAATGGGCATTTGGGTAAAAGTATATATCCCGGTAAGTATCAGCACCGCACCCAGGGTGATAATCAGGTATTTATTTTTCAGCGAAAATCCAATGATCCCCTTCAAAAATTTAATCATGTCCGTTTGTTTTAAGCGATTTCCGCTAATTATTCAGAGATCCGTAAATAAGCAACACGTTTGACGCGATCACGCGTTCGCCGGTTTGCAAACCCGATGCGATATAGGCCGTTTGCCCGTTATTACTTAGTAAAGTAACAGGGCGTATCTGTATATCTTTTTTATCCTTTAACACCAGCACATAGTACTGGCTGTTATCAAACACCAGCGCTTTTGATGATATGGCAGGCGCCTGGCGCTTTTCCTTGTCACTAAGAGTAACGGTGGCAAACATCTGTGGTTTAAGCAGATAATCGGGGTTAGATAGCACTATGCGCATCTTCATGGCCTTTGTATTGGCATCCAATACATCCATCAGCTTATCCACACGGCCATTAAATATTTTATCCGGGTATGAGGCTGTGGTTACGGTAACAGAATCACCCTGGTGTACCTTACTGATATTTTGCTCATAAACGTTGGCTTGTACCCATACGTTATTAAGGTCGGCAATGGTAAGAAGGCCGGTATTATTATCGCTGCGGATGGCCATACCGCTTGCAAGGTTCATTTGCACAATGAAACCACTTACCGGCGCTTTGATCATATACTCGCCCTGTCGGTTATTACCATTTATACTTAACACCTTTTGCGCGGCTACCTGCGCGGCCACTGCCTGATCATAAGCGGTTTCTGCATTGGTGATATCTACCTCGGAGGCTAAGCCGCTTTTATATAGATCTTTTTGCTGGGCCAGCTGCCTTGCCGTTTGGCGTACGGTAGCCTGCGCGGCCACCAGTGCGGCATTAAAATTGGCAACCTCCGCACTTTTTACTACAGCCAGTACCTGCCCCGCCTTTACAAAATCGCCAACGGCGATGTTTACCCCCTGCACGTTACCGGTTACCAGCGGGAAAACAGTTACCGTTTTTTCGGCATTATAATCAACCATACCGTTTAATTTTATGGCATTGGTTACTACTTTTTGCTTTACTGTATCAACACTGAGCGTACGAAAAAGCGAGTCTGAAACGGTATAGGGCAGGCGCTCATCGGTATCCTTTTCGCCGGAACTGCAGGCTTGAAGCATGGCAAGCCCGGCAATACCTGTAATAAGCAACAGCGGAAATTTTAACTTTATCATGGTTATTGGAGAGAGTTATATTATTTAAAGAAAGTGGTGCCTGTAACAAAATTGAGCTGCTCTAATGAAGTTACCCTGCCCAATTGCAGGTTATTGTACTGCAGTGTGTTGGTTTTAAACGAGTCATAAAAATCCAGGAACTCCAGCAGGCTGATGTTGTGTTTCTCGTAATTCTTGTACACTTCACCTATCAATCGCGTAAAATCATCTTTGAACTTAGGGTCGTAATTCGCATAAAGCGTCTCATAGCGCAATGCGCTGCGGTAGTTGTTGGCCACATCGCTTTCAATACCGTCCTGCTGACTTTGCAACTGGGCCTTGCTCTCATCAATAGCTATACGCGCCTGCTTAATAGCCCCCTGGTTACGGTTAAAGAAGGGCAATGAAAAAGCCAGGCCGGCACTGGTGTAATCGCGTACATATCCCCCTTGCTTATCATAAGCAAGTTGTACGGTTACATCAGGCACAGCCATGGCTTTTTGCAACTTAAGATTAACGTTATTATAGTCTACAACCGACCGGGCGATCTTAAGATCGCTCCGGTTCGTGTATGCAGAGTCCAGCAGATGCTGGTAAGGGGTATTGCGAACGATATCGCTGTCTTTTGCAACAGCTACGCCATCGGCTACAACATAAGCACCAGCCGGGGCGCGTATAAGCAGTTTAAACTCACTTTGTGTATCATCAATCTGCTCAAGCAGATCATTTTGCTCTGATAAGAGAGAGTATAGTTCAGACTGTATGCGTAGCACCTCTTTAAGCGCGATATTGCCTTTCGTATACTGCTGCTTAAATACTTTAAGCGTGTTGCTTAATGAGTTAATTTCCAGTCGGTAAACCTGTGCTGATTGCTCCTGAAAGTATATCTTATAAAAATCACTATGCAGTGTAAACTTCAACGTGCGCATCAAGTCGTAAAACTGATACTGGGCCTGTTGGGCTGTAATTTTTGCCAGCTGAATGTTTTTATTTCGCTTGCCGGCAGTAAGAAATAGTTGTGATAGTTGCGCGGTATACTCTCCCCCGTTTCTGCTCACATCAAAAAACTTCTTTGTATTAGGGTTATATAATACGTTGCCAAAACTGAATTCTGGGTTATCAAACAGTTTTGCGGTAATGATGCCCGCCTGCGCCTCATCAATATTGTAACGCTGAACAATAAGATCGAGGTTATTTTTGAGGAAGCGCTCCTCGGCCTGCTGCATGTTTATCTTTAAAGTATCTGTTGCAGCTGTTTGAGCGAACGTATTTTCGGTACTCCAAATGATCAAAGCCATGATGCCGGATACCCTTGTCGCTAACATTAACTTACGAAGCATATATAGTATAGTGTATTTGGTACAAAGGTACCCCGGCCTTATTAGGCGGCCCTTAAATTGGCATTAGAGGAGAATTAGAAGTTGATTAAAAAAAAGCTAATCCGTTTAAATTGAATTTAGATTGCTGAACAGACCTTAAAAAGTAAGAAGAAACTTACTTTAAACAGCGAAAGTGATGTGGAAGGTAGTACCCCGCGCCAGTATGGAATGGATGCTGATGGTACCATTATGCAGTTTGATGATCTTATCGGTTAGAGAGAGCCCTATACCAAAGCCATCATATCCGAGCGCGTTGTTGGCCCTGTAAAACGGCTGAAAAAGATTGGCTATATCTTTGTCTGCTATGCCTATGCCTTTATCGCTTATTTGCAGGTGAATGCCGTCTACATCATGATAAAGCAAACATGTAACCGGCTGCCCGGCAGAGAACTTTAGGCCATTCTTAATGACATTGTTTATAGCCATATATAATAGCTGTACGTTACCATTGATGACCATACTGGTATGGTTTTCATCTGTTGAGAGATGTTCAATCTTTACTTTGTCGCGCTCGTAGTCGCCAACTATATCAAGCACAAGTTTATACAGGTCCACATCCTGAAAGCCCGATGGCATGGCGGTAGTTTGTATCAGTTCCATCAGGCTTTGGATGATCATACTCAGCCTGTCGGCTTCTTTAACTACTACAGTAAGCACATCTCGATATTGTTCCTCTGTACGACGGCTAATGAGCGCTACCTCTGCCTCCCCCATAATAGTGGTGATAGGTGTACGCAACTCATGCGAGGCATTGGCGATAAACCTCTGCTGCCCTTCAAACGACTGCTGCAGGTGTTCCAGTAACTGATTAATGGTTAATGAAAGGTTATCTATCTCGTCGTATTTCGGCGGCGATACAAACAAGCGCTGGTCAAGGTTGGAGGCTCTTACCCTTTTGAGGTTATTGGTAATATCCACAATAGGTTCCAATGCCATTTTTGAGAACACCCTGCCCAGTAAGTAGTTAATGAGCAGCAGTATCAGAAATGAGGCTACCATCATCAGGCGCAGATCGCCCAGGTAACGGTACCCCGCCTCATCAGCGGCAGTGATCATGATAATGAAGTTGCCCGAATTATCCACATAATAAATACCCGTAGTGTAGCGGTTACCATCTTTTAAATGGACCTTCTTTTTAGCAATTACTGCCTGTAATACAGATTTTGGCCATTTAACGCTGCCTTCAGAAATAAATTGGGGAACAAACTGGTCGGTGTAGATCCGGATCACCTCCCGGTTTAACGATTGCGGGTATTTTTTTACGACACTCTGGAAGTTATCCTTTGACAAGTTATCCTCCGCCAGATAAAACTGCGCGGTAGTAATAGCCCTTTCGTCGAGTTTTTCGTAGAAAGACCGTGTGCGGTACCTGGCCGTAAATAAATAAATGGCCACCATTACTACAAGCAGCAGTACGGCAAGGGTAAGCGTTAGTTGTAAGGATAACTTTTCTTTAAACTTCACTTCAGGTTTGGTCTGATATCATATAACCCATACCTACAACGGTTTGGATAAGTTGCTGGCCATGGCCTTTATCAATTTTAGCACGCAGGTAATTGATATACACATCAATAAGATTGGTACCGCGGTCGAAATTTATACCCCACACAGATTCGGCTATGTAAGTGCGTGATAGTACCCTGTTTTTGTTGTACACCAGTGTTTCCAGCAAGGTATACTCCTTTACCGTAAGCATAATGAGTTTATCGCCACGTGTTACCGTTTTCTTAAAGCTGTCTATTTCGAGGTCGGCTACACGATAAACGGTACCCGGAAGTATGTTTTGCCTCCGGCGATCCAGCGCACGTACCCGGGCCAGCAATTCCTCAAAGTGGAAGGGTTTGGTAAGGTAATCATCAGCGCCATTTTCGAGTCCCAGTACTTTATCTTTAACCGTACCCAATGCGCTGAGCATTAATATGGGCAGTTCTCTTTTAAATTGCCTTATCTGCTTGCAAACATCAAAACCATTTACCTCGGGGAGTATACCATCCAGTATCACTAACTGGAAATCGTTTTCCAGAGCCAGCCTGACACCCATTTTGCCATCATAGGCTGAAATGACATTGTACGACTGCTCTTCCAGCCCGCGTTTGATAAAGGCTGATACTTTAGCCTCGTCCTCAACTAATAAGATATTCATATGAACGGCAATTATGAGGACAAAATTAGAGCACAGTTTTTTCATACCGTGCTGCTTAACGTAATTTTAATTGAACTTTAATCTCGTGGTTTTTAGCGGCTTGTGCTTTTCAGACAAAATTTTGCATCGATAACGTACATTTATCACAGCTAAAACAAAGATCAATGCGTAAAAAAAAATTACAAATAATTAATAATCAATAATTTATATAAAATTAAATAATACCCACCTTAATATTATCCTGTACAATAACCGTGAACAAGCGCTGGCATATTTGGCATTACCGGTCAAAATATCTTTGATTAGAAATTTTTTAAAGTTGGCCTGTAGAAACAATGCCGTACCTATCTGGTCAGCATCGCCAGCCATACGGTAGCTTGTGCTTATTTTCCCACCCGTTCCGCTCAGGATAATACAAAAGCGGGACAAACGGAACATGCTGATCTCCAGATATTTATCACTGACAATATTTTGGCAGTAATCCCTATTCAGAATCATATATAACTTATTTGCAACACTTTACATAATTAAAAAAGCGTTCCGTGTGGAACGCTTTTGGAAACTATAAACGGAACGGATCCGGAACATTTGTAAAGACCACTTAGCCGTCTATTGGAGTTTGATCCCGTCTATATTTAAGTCGCGGCAACTGATAGAAAGGATTGATGAAGCATAAGTATCGCCATAATTAACAGCGGAAAACTGATCGGAATAGGACGATAACATACCCTGTTTAAACCGCAATGTCTTCAACGTTTTTTGTGTGGACGGGTCGGTAAACGTAATGGTTCCTTCAAATTTATTTTTAGCTTTAACCACTACCCTAAGCATTTCAGCACTGAGCGCCTTAGCCTCAAGCGTGAGGTAACAAACACCGCCTGGCCGGGCAGTTTTATCGGCCACCTTTTCTCCCGCGGAATCGTTAATTACAGCAGGTTCCTCCAATTCGTTTTCGTACCGGTTAAAGGCAAGGTTTACCGAATTAAGCTCGGTAATAATAGTTTTACCTGCATCAACAACGGTTAATATTACCTTATTTCGTTTCTCCTCGGTTTGTGCCCTGGTTTGCAATACTGCAAACACAGCAGTGAATAATATCAAAAAAAATATCTTTTTCATTTGGTCATTTTTAACAGGTTAAACCATAAGTAACTATTTATCTGAGCCGGCCATTAATAATTGCTCTAAAATTTCTGTATAGCCACGCTCACCGGCAAAGTCCATGGCGCTTTTACCGTTGTTATCTACAGCGGTGGTGTCCGCATCCTGCTCTATCAACATGGCCGTAAAGTCATTAAATCCGCATTGGGCAGCTACGATCAAAGGCGTTTCGCTAAAGCTGTTGCGCGAATTAACATCGGCTCCGGCGTCAATGAGTATTTTACCTAAATGCAGGCTGCCCATACCGGCTGCATAATGCAAAGCCGAATTACCGTTAAGCACATGCAGATTTACATCGGCGCCATTTTTTATCAATTGTTCAGTCAGGTGAATGTTAGAATTGTTTATTGCCAGTATCAGCGCGCTCACGCCCTGGTTATTCACCTCATTGATGTTAACACTGCCGTTTCGCAATAAGGCCATTACCGTTTCTACCTGGTTGTTATAAACCGCCTGGTGTAAGGTTGTATTGCCATGATCGTCTTTTCTGCCGGTCTCGCTCCCGTCAGCCAAGGCGGTGACCAGGTCGCGCATACCGTTTGCGGTAGCATGGTCTAACAGAGTGTAGCCCGCGTTATCTTTTATGGTAGCATCGGCCCCAAGCTCCAATAAGTATAAAGCGGTTTCAGTTTTCCCTGCAAGTACCGCGTAAAATATGGGGGTTTGGCCGGCATTGCTTGCACTATTTACATCAGCGCCGGCTTCAGTCAGCAGTTTTATTAATTCCTTGCTGCCTGTACGGGAGGCGCAATGTAATGGCACTTCGCTTAAGTTATTGGCTAAATTTACATCAGCCCCATTATCAATCAGCAGTTTGGCAATGTCTTTGGCACTTTTTAAGCAAACATAATACAAAGGCGTATTACCCAACTCATCGCGTTTGTTTACATTGATGCCCCCTTTCTTAAGAAACACCTGTACTATACTTTTCTGCGCGTTCTTACACGCGTTTAAAAACATGTTATCCATAGTTATTTATTTAAGCCAGCATTTGTTTCAATACCGCCTCGTTACCATGCTGTATGGCAACGTCCATAGCGGTTTGGCCGGCATTATTTACTTTTTCCATAGTTGATGTATCCTTATCCAGTATGAGCGATACCAGTTTCTTTGCCGACATCTGATCGGGGTTACCGGCAGCATATATCAATGCCGTATTGCCTGCATTATCTACATAGGTGGCATCAGCGTTATTATCCAATAGTAACTCGGCTATTCCATACTTCTGTTCGTTTCCGCGCTGGGCGAATGACATCAGCGGGGTTTTACCGTATTGGTTGGGCTTATTGATATCGCAACCGGCTTCGATCAGTTCTTCGGCAAGTAAAGTATTCAGATCGGCAAGGTAACCGGCCTGGCATATCACGTTAATGGCCGTATCACCTTCATTAGTGATACCTGCATCAACTTCCAGGTCATGATCAATCAGTTTCCTGAGCATTTTAACCACATCTTTAAGGTCGGTACTCATGCCCCTGCCAAAATTGCTGATGGCTTTGGTTAGCAAAATATAGATAGCTGTTTCGCCTGTGCCCGTGCGGTAATTAACGTTTGCCCCTGCCTCAATGAGCAGATCAACAAGCGGCTTTGAGGGATATTCACAGGCCAGCATCAATGGCGTGCGGCGGTACTGGTCTGATAATTCGTCCAGATCCGCCCCGTTTTCAATAATTTTCTTCAGCGCCTCCGCGTCACGGTTTAAAACAGCTTCATGTAAAGTCATCCCACCGGTAATGGTATCGCCCTCTTCGCCGGATAGTATGGCGGCAAGTTCCTTAACACCGCTACGCTGCGCGTAAGTTATAGGGGTGGTACCAAAAACATCTTTATCCTCTACATCAATACCGCCCTTTTCAACCAGTATTTTCACTGTTTTGGACGCGGCCTCTACAGCACCGGGTATATCTTTGCGGTGTGCCATTTTTTCGCAGATGACATGGAGCAGATTTTTACCTTCACTATCGGTGGCATCCATTTTAATGCCGGCATCGCCCAGCGCATCAAGCATGGGATACATATACAATAGCCCGGCATCAACATAAGCTATTTTGCCGGCGTCGTTTTTCTTTTTCGGGTTGATACCCGCGTCCAGCAATGCCTTAGTGGTATCGTGTATCCGCTTAGCATGTACATCTGTATGGTTTAAGTCGAACTTAGCCGAGGCCAGCGCATGAAAAGCCGTATTTCCATACTTATCCGCAACAGGGCGCAAGCCTTTTTCTTTCAAAAACCGTATCGCTTCAGCATCGGCATATCTGGCGGCTAAATGATAGAGCGTTTCATCATAATCTCCTTTAACATCCAGGTTTGTTAATTCGCTATATAGCGCCAACACATCAGTTTTAGCTTTGTCATCGGCAAAAAGGTTACGCAGGTAAGCATCCCTTATCTGGTTATATTCCGTATTCATTGGTTCAAGTGTTTTTTAGCTACAGCCAAAGCCTCTGTTATATTACCATATTGTTTGTAGGCTATAGGGGTAGCGGTTTCTAATATTTTAGCATAGTTTCCCAATTGCATCCAGCAGTCTGTTTTTAGCCGGATAATACCATCGGTTACTTGTTGTGGCAGTAATTGCAGGTGTTTGGACGTTACGGCAAATAAATGATCATTCAGTTGCTTTTGCTTATCAAGCAAGGCCCTATAAAACCCATCTGTTACCGTATTTCTGTTGGCCTGGTTTAAAGGCATATACAACTGTGCTTTATCCAGGCATACCAGGGCTTCATTGTAACAACCTGCTGCGTAAAAGCAAAGTGCCAGGTTATACTGCGTAACCGTTTGATCGGCCCGCTCCTGAATTAACAGAGCATATGCCTCGGCATATAACTCCTGGCCTATTAGCCTGGCAATAAGATCATTTTCGGCGGTGTTTGAACGGTTTTGTGCCGCCTGGTTTGAGCCTAACAACATAACAATTGTTTGAGAGTTACTTTTCGGGTTTACCACAAGGTAACCGCTACCTCTTTCGGGCAGCGGTACCCGGGCTTGGAAAAGGTTAGGTTCAATAATTAAAGAGTGCCGATAAGTTCTTTACGACCGTATATCAACACCGTTAGCGAAGTTGAAACGGCCTTCGAAAAATTTCCCTACCAACGGCAGCGGTTTCATTATCCCACTATTGGCAGTTACAATGCCTAATAGTAATAATATCAGCGTAGCGGAACTTAGCACATAGCCTAAAAAATAAAGGGAGGGTACAATAGCTACCAGTATGGATAGCACAATACCCAGCGCGAAAGACAACAGGATAAGGCCGAGTGATTGCCCTAAGTGATAATTGACTAAAGCGCTCTTTTCAGCGCGTTTTTTAAACTCCAGATACGATACTACCCATCCGATGATGGTGATGTAGGCCACTACGGCCATTCCTTTGTTTGACATAGTTTTTACTTTTAAGGTTAAACGATAAGATGTTAACCCAAAAGTAGCAGGGTCGTTTCTGTAACCCAAAAAAGCAGCAACTACAAGCTGTCTACACACGTTACGCCAAACGTCTACAAATCATCTACAACAATTCGTTAACTTTCTATGTTACAGGTATAATTATTAGTTAATATATGGCTCATATAACCCTACTGATAATAGCAACTACCTGAACATTATGCTTTTAAAAAAAAACGTATTTCATCTTCTCTGCTTGTTTAGCATTTGTCATGCAGCTAATGTTTGCGCGCAATCAACCGTTATAGATTCCCTTAACCGGGTAATAAATAGCGCCTCAGCTATTGAAAAGCCCATAGCAATAGCTGAACTTGCCCGTGCAACACTTGAAAAGAATGCGGATGATGCCGTAAAAAGCGGTTTACGTGCTGTCGCGCTCGCCAAAACCAACGGCAACGCAGGCGCGAAGGCTTTTTGCTACGCCACTATGGGCCATATATTGATGCAAAAGGGCCAGGAAAAACGCGCGGCCTTATATATAGATAGCGCCATAAAATGCGCACATAAAAGTACTGATAAAACTCTCGCCGCTTTTGCCTGGTTAAGAAAGGGCTGGCTGGAATTAGTGAAAAACGACAACGAAAAAGCGATAGCCGGCTTGTTAAAGGCCGACAGTATGTTAGAGAATGTTAATGAAAAAAGAGCTTACAGTTATCGTACCCTTGCCAATCATTACATATCCAGTATGTATGCCTACGGCAGCGATACGCTTAAACAACACCGCTATGCGGTAACGTGCCTTTTAATGGCTAAAAAAAGCGGCGCACCGGATGATATCCAGATAGGCTATAACACCATCGCACATAGCTTTTTTTCGGCCTTCGAGCATAATAAGCAACACCATGCACTACTCGACTCCAGCATGCTTTATTACCGCCTTTCCATGAACTTTTATCTGCGTAACCACGATAAGATATTTTTGCAAAGCAATGCTTCGCTCTGTGCCTTAAATACGGCTAACGCTTATTTCAAATACTATCCACCAAGTTATAAAGACAGTGCGCAGCATTATATCAACATCGCCTTAAATATTGGCCGTAAAACTAACGGGAAAGAGATAATAGCCAATTGTTACGGTATGCTTAGCGAATATGCTTTAAGGCAAAAGAATTACAAAGAGGCTGAGCAATACCTGCTAACAGGCATCAGCGAATTGGAAAACGCTGCTCCCGCGGTTGATATTACCCGGTCAAGATTAATGCTTGGCCTGGCTAATGTGGCCGAGCAGCAGGGCGATAAACAAAAAGCCCTTAACTATTACAAACAGTATATAGCCTATTACAGTAAAGTGTTTGACGCTCAAAAACTGGCCACCGTGCAGCAATTGGAAGAAGAGTACCATGCCGCCCAGCGGGATAATGAAATTGCCCGGCTACGTGAGCGCGAGAGTTATAATAAACGCCTTAACTGGCTATACATCGCCATAGGATCAATAAGCATATTGTTACTTGGGCTCTTGTTGAGTTCTTATCATTACAAGCTAAAAGCATCTGAACAGCAAAAACAAATAGCCGACCAGGAAAACGAAGAAATGAGGCTGATAGCAGAGCTGCAGCAGGCGGAAGCGCAAAGGTTACGGTTAGAAAAGCAAGAGGCGGAACTACAGGCTAACCTGCGCGAAGAGGAACGCTCACGCGCCGAAGCACAGCAGGCCCTTTTGCAAGACCGAACCGAATGGCTTGAAAAAGAACTTTTGGCAGGCACCTTAAAATAGAGGAAAAGAATACTATACTGGAACTGTTAAAGCAAAAATCAAATGATTCCCGGCAAATAGGGCGTATTATTAACCAAAACCTGCGTATGGATAAAAACCTTGATGAGCAACAGGCGTTAAGCAATATCCACCCCTCATTCTTTAATTCTTTACAGGAGAGAGCCGGCAATACACTTACCAGGTTAGACCTTAAGCATTGCGCCTATATACTAATGGGTTTTGATAATAAAGAAATAGCCGGGCGGCTTGGTGTAGAACCTAAAAGTATACGTATGGCACGTTACCGGTTAAAGCAAAAATTAAAGCTTGACAAGGATGAAGGCCTGGACCAGCTGATTCGTGAGATAAATTAATGCAGAAGAAATTCATATAATAGTTGTAAGATAAAATTAAATGTTCATTACACACTTAATATTTTATTAGTTATTTTAGCCGGAGGTCTTATTCTATATGAAAAGAATACCCATCAGTAATTTTCTTGAGAAATCGCAGCTCTTTTATACCATCATCATCGGTTTAGATGGTACTTATATGTACGTAAGCCCCAGTTATGATCAGAATTTTGGCGCAAACAAAGGTTCATTAAATGGACAAAACTTTTCTGTAACGCTACACCCTGATGATATTGCTATATGTGAAGAGATAGGCACATTGTGTTTAACACATCCTGAAAAGTCATTCCCGTTTACTTTACGAAAACTCGATGGCAAGGGTGGTTATGTAATTACCAAATGGGAGATTCAGGCCCTGCCTGATGATCAGGGCAAGCCGGTGGGTATATTCTGTGTAGGATTTAATATTACCACTTATATGGATACACAGGAAAAGTTAGACCAGGCCGCTTCTGAACTTGATGATATCAGTTACATGCAATCGCATGGGGTAAGAAAGCCACTGGCTAACATTATGGGCCTTGCAGATCTGCTAAACGAAGCTGAAGACCCAGCGCATTATAAACGCATTATCCTCATGCTACAGCAAAGCGCTGCCGAGCTGGATGATATTATAAAAGAGATATCCAACAAGCGTATTTGAATATTATCCGTAATTAACTATTGATGAAACCCTTTACACTCCCTGCTATCCTCAAATTATTCCTCACCTGCATTGTTTTAACAACTATAACCTCTGTTTGCCAGGCACAGCAAAAAGCCTTTTACCCCGGGCAGTTATGGCCCGATAATAATGGCGTACATATAAACGCGCATGGCGGCGGTATGCTGTATAATAAAGGTAAATACTATTGGTTTGGCGAGCATAAGGTTGAAGGTGGCGCGGGAAACCGGGCCATGTTAGGTGTGCATTGCTATTCATCAACAGACCTTTATAACTGGAAAGACGAAGGCATAGCCCTTAGCGTTTCAAACGACCCGGCAAGCGATATCGCCAAAGGCTGCATTCTTGAGCGCCCAAAGGTGATCTATAACAAAAAGACTAAAAAATATGTGATGTGGTTCCACCTGGAATTGCTGGATAAGGGTTATGCTGCCGCAAGAGCCGGGGTAGCCACAGCCGATAAGATCACCGGGCCGTATACTTTTATCAGGAGCTATCGCCCCAACCCCGGCCATTTACCGTTTTACCCGCCAGGCACTCCTGAAAATGAGAAAGTTAATTGTAACAAACCACAAAACGAAGCCGACAGTATCTTTTGCCGCGACCTACCCGGAGGCCAAATGGCCCGCGACATGACCGTTTTTGTTGATGACGACGGCAAGGCCTACCATATTTTTTCATCAGAAGAGAACCTTACCCTGGATGTGGCCGAACTAACGGCAGATTATACTGGCCACACCGGTAAATTTTCAAGGGTATACATCGGGCATCAAACCGAAGCGCCTGCCGTATTTAAGCGCAATGGCCTCTACTACATGATAGGCTCCGGATGCACCGGGTGGGCGCCAAACGCGGCCCGCTGGTTCACGGCTAAAAACATCTTCGGTCCGTGGACTTATCACGGTAACCCTTGCACGGGCCCCGGCGCAAATATTACCTTCGGCGGCCAGAGTACTTACATACTCCCTGTTGCCGGCAAAAAGGACGCTTTTATTTTTATGGCAGATAAATGGACACCCAAAAACGCCATTGACGGGCGTTACCTTTGGCTCCCCATCGTTTTTGATGGTAACGATATCAAGATCAGCTGGAAAGATAACTGGACACTGGACGAATTTAAAAAATAACCCAATACATCAACCGGCTGTCGGTTTAACCGGCACCACCTGTATGGGGCTACCCGTCCAGTTGGTGCCGGCGGCCAGTTGCTCGCCTTTCATTACCAGTGAAAGTGGCTCAAGAGAAACATCGCTTTCCATTTGGGTATCATAAAGGATAATGCTTCTGCTGCCTACAGAACAGCGGTCGCCGATCTTTATGGCTCCCACCTTCATTACCCTGTCTTCAAAAAGGTGGGTTTGGGGGCCGCAATCTTCATTTAGCGCGGCATCGTCGCCAATGCTTACCATATCGTATTCGGTTATATCCGTAGTATTGAGCCAAACCCTTTTACCCGTTTTAACGCCGAACAACCGCAGGATAACCGGCAGGAATGGCGTACCCTTCAAAAACTCCAGCAGGAATGGTACGGCCAGTGCCTCGTAAGTGGTAGTAATAGCCTCGCTGCGCCATACAAAGTTGGTCCACATAGGCCATTGCCCGCTGCGATATTTACCTACTAATACCCACTTGAGCATTAGCGTAATAAGCAACGCCGGGAAACCCATAAAAAACAGGTAATAAAACGGCACTTTGGGTAACTCGACCACTACCTGCCAAAAGCTACGCTCTTTTATCAGATCGTGGCAATAGGCAATAAACAATACGCTGCAGCAAATAATTACCGTTTCGGGCAAGATGATCCTGATGGCTTCAATTACACCACGTGCCAGCCGCCTGCCTGCCGAAGGCATAGTGGTTAATGATGCCGGGTAATCACCGCTGGACTGGCGCTTAGGTAAAGCGATGGCCGGTGAACCAAACCAATCGACTTTGGGATGCTCTTGCTGCTGTTGAAGCGTTGGCGGTACCGACAGTACACCTACCAGCATTTGATCGGGCAAGTGGGTACCTTGCGGAATAAGCGCGCTGTTGCCCACAAATGTACTGCTACCCACAGTAGTACGATCGAGTATCAAACGCTGCGCGCGGATATCTTCTTCGCCCAGGGTAACGGCATCGGCAATGAATGATTCGTCACCTATTTCCAGCATGGTATGAGTAACGTTACTGGCGGTAGATATCTCGGTGTTGCGCCCTATCTTAGCCCCCAGCAGCCTGAAGAACATGGAAACGAATACGGTTGCATAAACCGGGTGCAGTACAATAAGCGCCATGGAAATGAGCTGGTCCGAAAGCCACTTGCGCACATAGGTTGAACTATATACCGAGTAAGTGCCGGGCTTAATATTATATAACAGCAACCTGGACAACAGCACCGTTTCGAACGCGTAAAGGATAATGTAACCGAGTGTTAAAAGCGGCACATGGATAAAATAGCTAAAATCGTAGTCGGGGGTACCTAAGTCCAATCTGTTAAGGATGATCAGCACGGGCAGCAAAGGCAATAATACCACAATAGGGAAAGCCACCAGCAATACGCTGAAAAGGAACCCGTAGGTTTTGGTCTTAATATATTTGGTTGGCACAGGCACCGGTATTTCCTCAGGCGATGCTGTTCTTACTTTTTCGGCAGGGCTGCCCTTCCATACTTCATAGGCGGCAATGGTTTTGCCTTCCTGCAAATGGCTAAGGTCCTGTAGCTCGCCGGCTTCTTCAATAACACTGCCGCCGGAGATCACCGCCCCGCTACCGATATAGGCATGCGCGCCAATTGTTATTTTCCGGAAACTGATCTTTCCATTAGCTATACTCACATTATCAATTACCACTCCCGAACTCAGGCTGGCATCCGCGCCTACTTCCAGCAGGTCATGAGCGCCGATAGTTACCGAGCTTACCTGGGCGTCTTTAGCTATCCTGGTGCCCAGTAAGCGCAGGTATAAGGGATAAATAGGGGTACCATTCAAAAACTGCGCAGGCGCCAGTTTTAACAAGGTGTTTACCAGCCAGTATCTGAAATAATAACTCCCCCAAAGCGGGTATTCGCCCTCTTTTACCTTGCCCAAAATAAGCCACTTAGCGCCAATACCTAATATGGAGAACAGCGGTGGGATAAGGCAGTAGAGCAGCAAAGCCGTGATAATAGCAATGTCATGGTCGCCATGACCGCTTTCGCTGCGGGCTACAACGTAATAATACCCCAGGTAGGGCACAAATATCTGCACCGCAAATAACCCGTAAATAATAATAAGCGAGAAGAACTGCGCTACACCACATAAAGCATGGCGCCAGAAAGGCACTTTCTCAAATGCCTGAGCTTCCGCAGATACAGCATCACCGCTCGTATTGTCGGCCTGCTCCCATATATTGATCAGCTTGCTCACCGGCCTGTTGGTATAAATATCGCGCAGCGAGGCCTGTTTCAACCCGGCATTATTACGCAGCCATGATGAAAAACTGGCAGCCAAAAGCGAGTGCCCGCCCAGGTCGGTAAAAAAGTCGGTTTCGGGGTGTATCTCCTGCCCCGGGAAGAAATGCCGCAGGCCGGCCATCACTTTTTCAGATACGGATGCGTTGGCACTCACCTCTATTTCGCCTGTGGCAACCGGCACCAGCAACTGTTCTGGTACGGGCAGGCTTTTACGGTCTATTTTTCCGCTGGTAAGCCTGGGCAGCGTATCCATTTGCATAATAGCCAGCGGCACCATGTAAACCGGTAAAAACGTACCCAACTCGCGGCGCATGGCCTGCTCATCAAAAAGGGAATCCTTTTTAAGCGTTACATACCCCACCAATTGGTCCTGCCCGGCTGTGTCTTTTTTTAACGCCACAGCGGCTGTGCTTACGTTTTCAAGCGCGTTTAAGCGCGTTTCGATCTCCCCGAGTTCAATCCTGTAACCGCGTACCTTTACCTGGTCGTCCAGGCGGCCAAAGAAGCGTAATGTCCCGTCGGGCTGTATCGCTACCGCGTCGCCGGTAAGATAAATATGGCCGCCCGGGAGGTCTGTTAATGATGCGGGCTTTACCAGAAATTTAGCGGCGGTAAGCTCGGGCCTGTTTACATATCCCTTGCTTAAGCCGGGGCCCGAAATTACCAATTCGCCCTGCTGCCCTACCGGCACAACGTTAAAAGCCTCGTCAATAACCGCCAGGTTATAGTTGGGCAGCGGGCCGCTAATGGTAATAGGATCATCGGGCCCAAGGGCTATCATGGTAGCCGTTACCGTAGTTTCTGTAGGGCCGTAACTATTATAAAAAACATTTTTACCGGGTTTGCTCCATCTTTTTAATACCGCGGCAGTACAGGCTTCGCCGCCTGCGTTAATGATACGCAGCAACGGAATATCATCGTCCATAACAGCCAATAAGCTGGGCACGGCGTGCAAAACGGTTATCTGGTTGCGCCGCAGCACATCCGCCAGTTCATCAATAGATTTTGCCGTAGTAGCATCAGCCACGATGATGGTAGCACCCGCGTGTAAACTTATCCAGGTTTCCTCGCACCACATATCAAACGACACCGAAAAGCCCTGGTATACCCTGTCTGTTTCCCGCAGGCCCAACACCTGCTGCTCTGACCGTATGAGGTGACAAATATTTCTGTGAGAGATAGGAATGCCCTTGGGCTTACCCGTACTACCGGATGTGTATAAGATATACGCGATATCATCAGGCTCAGGGCCATCTGGAGTTACTAATGATGTATTATCCGTATCGTACGAAGGTACTTGCCAAACCGGGGCATTAATATCAGGCGTACTATCACTAAAACATGCCGCGGCCTGCGCTTCATCTAATATTACCTGTAACCTTTCTTCAGGTATTTCCCTGTCTACAGGTACATAAGTTGCACCGGCCTTGCATATACCCAATATAGCGGCATGCAATTGCAGCCCTCTGCTGTGCCAAACGCCTATGGCCTGGCCCCGGCCTACGCCTTTTCCGGCTATGTATGCTGCTATCTGGTCGCTCCAAAGGTCTAATTCTTTGTAGCTTAATTGTTTTGGGCCGAATATAAGCGCGGTTTTGTCGCCAAATTTAAGCGCCGAAGCTCTGTATAGGGATGCTAAAGATTCTTCCTTTAGCAGATCGGGGTTATGAGGTCCTGTTAATATACTGGTAGATAACATGTAGGGGCTGTTTAACGGCAAGGCTTACAATAACTATTGGTTAAACCGAATATAGGCTATTGCACGCTTGTTTCACAACAGCGTGGATGCTATTTATTATAAAATAACATGCACGCTAAAATGCCAACACATTAACGTTGATTATGATGGTTTGTGTTAACCCTTTAAAATTATTTGGCTGTTATTTTTACCGGTTTTATCCCCTTTAAAGTAGGTACAACCCTGTTGATCATGCCTTTTGCATCAAACGTAAGGCTATCTATACATACTTCGCGGTTCCAGCCGGCTGCATCGCCCATTTTTATCCCGTTAGGGTAATTAAAACGGTGATACACCAGGTACCATTCGTCCCTGCCGGGTATTTGCAATACCGAGTTATGGCCTGTACCGTAAATGCCTGCCCTGGTATCTTTGGCTATCACGATGTTGTTAGCAGGAATAGTGATTTTTTCTAACGGACTGTTAGCTATACCATAACGCACCTTGTAGTTTTCGCTGCGGGTATCATCCTCAGACCACATAAAGTAATATTTACCATTGCGGTAAAACACGTAGGTACCTTCGCGATAGGTATCATCGGGTGTAAGCACCACTGTGGTTTCCGGTTTTATAGATACCATATCGTCGGCCAATTCGGCGCCTGCCATGTACCCGTTACCCCAATACAAATAACTTTTGCCGGTTTTAGGGTCGGTAAACACATCCGCGTCAATTTGCTGGCCGCCATTTACACCTTTAGGTAATTTGTCTATCAGCGGTTTGCCGCTATCCTTAAATGGCCCCAGCGGGTCATCGGCTACGGCCACACCTATTTTTTGGGCCGCACAGAAATAATAGAAATATTTGTAGCGGCCGTTTATTTTTTTCTCGATAATACATGGCGCCCAGGCGTTGCGCTTGGCCCAGCTTACATCTTTTGCCAGGTCAAGCATAACGCCGTTATCCGCCCAGTGGACCAGATCGGGCGAGGAGAACACTTTAAAGTAAGTACCCGACCAGCCGGTAAAACCATCTGAGGTGGGGTAGATATAAAACTTACCTGTTTTTTGGGCATACAACACTTCGGGGTCGGCATAATAGCCATTCAAAACCGGGTTGTGTTCTTCAATCAGGGTCGATTTATAATCTACCGGTTGATGCCCGGCAACAGTTACGCGGTATTTAACCGTGCCTTTTGAAAAATTGACAGCAGCGAGTGGCGTAACACTGGTACCCGGGATGTTGGCAAATACCGGTTTGATGGCATTTTTATCGGCCCCAGGCACAACAGGCAGATACAAAACCGAAGTGGCGGAATCCAGGCGAATATTATTCACCTTGATGCCTTTGGCCTGTATGGTTTGTATAACTTCGGAAGGCGACATCCACTTGCTTACCAGGCGCCGGGCCTCCGCTGTTGTAATAGGCATAACAGTACCATGCCTGGGGTGAAAATTCATGCTTACATCGGCATCTACAACTCTAAAGTTCTTTAAATCGGTTGTTTTGGTGAATTGGTAACGACCGCTGGTGTACATATCATACATGAGGATATACCCGCTGCCATCATTCAATTTAAAAGTCCCTGCGCCCTCTACCGGTAATTTGGTTTGCTGTACATAATCCTGGCTTTGCATTACATATCCACCTGTAAGGCGATCAGATACGGCGATCTTTATGCCCGGCTGGCGATCTTCCGTTTTAAAGAAAAGATAATATTTACCGCCCTTTTCTACAATATCGCCATCAATGCAGGCCGCGTTATCCGGGTTGTAGAACAACTGTTTGGGGGTTGTTTCCAGTGCGGTAAAATCCTTATTAGCATAAGCATAATAGATCTTATCCGGTTGGTTACCGTGTTTCATGGAAAAATAGACCATGTACTTACCGGCGGCAGGGTCATAAATGGTTTGAGGGGCCCATACCCGCAGCAGGCTATCCTGACCGGGGTATGTCTTTTGGATATTTATCCGGCTCGATCTCCAATGGATCAGGTCGGTAGAGGTCATGAGTACCATTCCCCTGTTTGAGCTCCAGCCTTTGGCCGAAACCATGTCCGTAGCTACCATGTAAAAGGTTTTGCCATTATGCCCGCGCAGGATATGCGGATCGCGCACGCCTCCGGTTTCGCTGATATCGGCACTATTAATTATCGGTTCATCATGATTAAGCGCGCGGAAGTGATAGCCATCGGCACTTATAGCATAGTGTATGGCTTCCTCAGCTTTATCATTGCCTGTAAAGTAAACAAACAGGTAGGCCTGGTAAGGAGTTTTAGTTTGCGCTTTTACAACAAAACTGGTGCAGCATAAAAGCCCAAACAGCAGCAACGCTGTTTTTTTTAAAATTTCAGATACCGGTATATTCATATATAAATGCTACGGCCTTGGCCGTTATTATTCTATTACTAATATTAATAAGATTAGAGCTGTACCATTGCCTTTATTACGCCATTCTTAGGATCGAGCCATGAGGGAAATGCCGATGCCACTTCATCAAAATCCACTCGATGGGTAATGTAATTAGCCGGATCGACCTTTCCATCCTTTATCGCGGCGATAACCTGTTCAAAATCTTCACTGGTAGCGTTGCGGCTGCTCATGAGCGTGGCTTCGCGCTTATGAAATTCGGGGTGACTCACCATGATCTCGTTCTTTTGCAAACCCACCAGCACATAACGGCCACCATGTGCCAGGTATTGAAAGCCATTATTAATAGCTTTCTGGCTGCCGGTGGCATCAATCACCACGGTTGGAAAATCATTATTGGTGATCTGCTTTAATATCTCATTGACTTCCTGAGTGGCGGCATTGATGATGTGTGGCATGCCCAGCCTGGTTTTACAAAACTCCAGCCGCTGCGCATTTATATCCATCGCTATGACGCTGGCACCCGCTATCCGGGCAAATTCCATAATGCCTAAACCAATTGGCCCCGCCCCTACTACCAGCACAAACTCGCCCGGTGCAACCGCCGCCCTGCGCACGCCATGCGCGCCGATAGCTAATGGCTCCACCAATGCCAGTTCATCGGCACTAAGGCCCTGCCCATGCAGTAATGCCGATGATGGCACCTGCACATACTCGGCCATGCCGCCATCAATATGTACACCAAATACGCGTATATCCGTACAGCAATTAGGTTTGCCATTACGGCAGGCGATACATTTGCCACAGCTGAAGTATGGGATGAACGTTACCATTTCACCCGGCTCAAAACCCGGTGCCCCGCCTGCATCAATCAGTTCGCCGGCAAGCTCATGCCCCAGTATTCGCGGGTAGTTAAAATAAGGCTGCGTACCCTCAAACGCATGCAGATCCGTACCGCAAATACCTATGCGTTTTATTTTAATAATGGCCATACCTTCGGCAGGTACAGGCATTTCCCTATTGCTATACGTCAATTGGCCCGGTTGCCCGCAAACCAATGTTTTCATTTCTGATGTTTCTGTAGCCATATTTTAAGCCCTGATATACATACAGGTTTTATTTAGCGGCAAATTTTAACCTGATCACGTTAAAAGAATAAGGTTTCATATCCAACACCAGGTTTTTACCATTCACAGTTAAGGTTTGCGTATGAGGCTTTACGGCCGAGGGGTTGCTCATGGAATTTTCGGTGTGCAGGTCGTCGCTTTGTAAAACGGTGAGTAGGCCGTCTTTTCTCAAACTGCCTGCGCCGGAAATATCAAAAGCAGCTTCCATTGTATCCTTCCCGGTATTAATTATTTTAATGATAAGTTCGTTGTTTTTTTTATCCAGCACGGCTGATGCAAATTGCCCATCCTGACCGGTAACCGCCTTCCCGTTAAGGGTTAAGGGCACAACGTCAGTACCTTTATTAAGCGAATAGAGCTGCTGCACATAATAGTTTGGCGTGGCGTATGAGTTAAGGTTATCAAACCATATCAGATCAGGCTTCCACTGCCAGGCATCAACCTTGGCTAACAATGGTGCGTATGATGCCATGAGCACCACGTCGGCGTTGCGTTCGAGGCCTGTCATAAAAGCTGCCTCGGCTATGGCGCTTTGCCAGTTATTGGCATTCTCGGTACCGGCTTTGTTAGGACTGTGTGCGGCATACTCGCCTGCAAATATTTTGGTTCCCTTACGGTCGTAATTATCATAGCGGGTCACGCTTTTAAAGAACCAGTCGGGGTTGCGGTAATAATGCTCATCTAAAATATCCGCTTTAAAGCCGCGTAAGGTGGCGTTCAGGTAATCGAACTTATCGCCGCTTGGGTCGGGGCCGGCGCTCGAGATGAGCTGTATCTGTGGGTATTTATCCTTGAGGGCCTTTTCAAACACTTTCCAGCGCTCTATGTACTGCTCTCCCCATTGCTCGTTTCCTACCCCCATCATTTTAAGATTAAAAGGCTTGGGGTGGCCCAACGCTATGCGCAGCTTACCCCATTTGGTATCTGCCGAGCCATTGGCGAACTCTATCAGGTCGAGCGCGTCCTGTATATAAGGGTCTATCTGGTTGAGCGGCACTAACTGCCCCGTATTATACTGGCAGGCCATACCGCAATTGAGGATCGGCAGCGGTTCGGCGCCAATATCTTCGGCCAGCATAAAGTATTCCATAAAGCCGAGGCCAAAGGTCTGGTAGTAGTCGGGCGTGCGGCGTTTCTCAAACTCCACGTTCCACCGGTTCATGATATTCTCCCGTTTATCAATATCACCAATAGTTTTTTTCCATTGATAACGGTTAGCCAGATCACGCCCCTCTACAATACAGCCGCCGGGGAAACGTAAAAAGCCGGGCTTAAGATCGTATAGCTTCTGTACCAGATCGGCACGCAAGCCACCGGGGCGGTTCTTCCAGGTGTGGGTAGGGAAAAGGGAGATCATATCCAGGTCGATACTGCCCTTATTTGCGGCCCAAATATATAGCTTTGCCTTTGGAGTAGTGGTATTGGCCTGTATGGTTGCGTGGTAACGCTTCCATTCTGTTCCCTGTGGCGTTAATGTAGTTTTACCGATAACAGCCCCTGTTGAATCATGCAGTTCGAGCAATAAGCTGATCTTACTCCCCACATGCTGGCGGGCAAATACCGAAAAATTATACATTTCTCCCTTACGTATGCCCATACCGCCAAAACCTTCGTTAGATAAGCCGTAATAACCTTTAGGCGTACTCACGTTTAAGGTTAAATAATGAGGGTTTTCAGGGCGCTCTGTTTTACGGTCAACAACCGATACTGTTCCGTTGCCACCGTCCTTTCGTTGTTCGGCCCAGCCCATTAAGTTTGTATTGAATTCGAAAGAGCGGTTTTTCACCAGTTCGGCATATACGCCGCCATCAGCAGCCATGTTAATATCTTCAAAAAATATCCCGTACATGGTGGGCTGCACATGCGCCTTTATGCTATCGGCTTTTACGGTAAAATTAAGCCGTTTAGCGGTTTGGGCATTGGCTAAACCCAGCGTGGATAACAGCAGGCCGGTAAAAAAAAAGTATTTCATTTAAAAAGTATTAATTAAGCGTAAGTACCGCCACAGATATGGCCGGAAGCGTAACCTCAAGTGTATTACCCTTTAACACCGCGCCATTGAATGCCACAGCTTTTATTTTATCAGGAGCGTTAAAGGTATTGCAATCACCGGTTTTAGCCGATGTAAGGATGCGGCCGCTCACACTTTTAAAGTTTTGACCATTAAGCTTCAGCGTTATTTTTTGCTTTTTAGACGGATCAATATTAGTTAAAGAAATATGCACAACGCCTGCCTTGTCCTTTGATGCTGACGCCGAAACGGCAGGCAGTTTATCTTTACCAAAGGCATAATCTGTTTCGCTTACTTTTGTAGGCAACAGCGTAGCATCCTGGTGCACGTTGTACATTTCCATTACGTAATAAGTAGGCGTCAGTATCATTTTTTGCTTATTGGTGAGTATTACCGCCTGCAATACATTGATACATTGCGCCAGATTCGCCATCCGCACACGATCGGCATGGTTGTTAAAAATATTAAGGGTGGTACCGGCTATCATGGCATCGCGCATGGTGTTTTGCTGGTAAAGGAAGCCCGGATTGGTACCTGGTTCTACGTCGTACCATCCACCCCATTCATCAACCACAAGGGCTATCTGCTTTTTAGGGTCATACTTATCCATAATGCGGGCATGGCGGGTTACCAGCGTATCCATTTGCAGGGCGCGCTGCATGGTGGTAAAATACTGCTCTTCGGTGAAGCCTGTAGCAGGGCCTTTTTTCTCCCAGCCTATTACCGCGTAATGGTGTACCGCAACCCCCTCAATAAGGTGATGCGGTATGTTTCTCATCAGGGTTTCAGTCCAGTTGTAGTCATCGTCGCTGGCGCCGGAGGCTACCCTGAACAGTTTGGTTTTCCCTTCTGAACTGCCCATGAAGGTAGCATACTTGCGAAACTCGTTGGCATAATATTCGGGCGTCATGTTACCGCCGCAGCCCCAGGCCTCATTACCTACGCCCCAGAACTTTACACTCCAGGGTTTATCGCGGCCGTTGGCCTTGCGTAGGTCAGACATGGGATTTTTATTGTCCGACCCTGTATATTGTATCCAGTCGGCCAGTTCCTGTACCGTACCGCTGCCTACGTTACCTGATACATATGGTTCGGCGCCCAGCAGTTCGCACATATTCAAAAAATCATGCGTGCCGAAGCTGTTATCTTCCACTACACCGCCCCACCATTTATTTACAATGGCAGGCCTTTTATCCTTGGGGCCTATGCCATCGCGCCAGTGGTAAGTATCGGCAAAACAGCCGCCGGGCCAGCGTAACGAAGGGATCTTCATTTTACGCAAGGCGGCCACCACATCATTACGCACCCCATTTGTATTAGGTATTTTAGAAGTATCGCCCACGTAAAATCCATCATAAATACCCCGCCCAAGGTGTTCGGCAAAGTGGCTGTATATGTATTTGCTGATGGTTGGGTTAGCCGATGCATTGTTCAGATCAACGGTTATGGTAGTTTGCGCTACCGCGAAGTTTGAACAAATCAGCAATGCTCCTAATACTTTTAAAAGGGATGATCTCATGATGGCTTTCAGAATTATTTACTTACCGAAAATTTGTAGATAGTTGTTGTATGATAGGTTTGGCCCGGGTTAAGCGTTGTGCCGGGGAAAGACAACTGGTTAGGCGAATCGGGGAAGTGCTGTGTTTCCAGGCACATTGCCGAACGGTAACCATACGCCGCGCCACCTTTGCCGTCTTTTTCTTTACCGGTAAGGAAATTTCCGCTGTAGAACTGCAATCCCGGCTCTTCGGTATATATATCCATCACAATGCCTGTTACCGGGCTTTTAACAGTAGCCACAGATGTGTTAAGATCATGCTTGTTCAGCACAAAATTATGATCGTAACCTTTGCCATTTTTTAATTGCTCATCCTGTTTGTTAATATCCTGCCCTATTGGTTTCAACGACGTAAAATCAAAAGGAGTGCCTTTAACATCTTTTAACTGACCGGTAGGTATCAGCGTAGTATCAACCGGGGTAAACTGGTCGGCTTTTATCTGTAACAGATCATTTAAAATGGTTTCGGTACCTGCACCGTTAAGGTTAAAGTACGCGTGGTTGGTAAGGTTAACAATGGTTGGCTTATCGGTAGTTGCGGTGTAGTCTATTTTAAGGGCGTTATCATTCTGCAAGGTATAGGTTACCTTAACTTTCAGATTGCCGGGATAGCCACCTTCACCATCAGGTGAGGTAAAAGACAGTTCCAGGGTGTTGTTATTAAGTTGTTTGGCATCCCAAACCTGTGCATAAAAACCTTTAAAACCGCCGTGAAGAGTATTAACGCCATCATTAATATCCAGCTGGTATTTTTTACCGTTAAGTGTAAATTTCCCCCTGGCTATCCTGTTGCCGTAACGGCCGATGATAGCGCCAAAAAACGGCTCCTTAGGTTTTTGATAAGTGCCCACACTGTCGTAACCTAAAACCACATCTTTTAAAGCACCGTCCTTATCGGGTACTAAAAGGCTTACTATCCTGCCGCCATAATTGGTAATAGCCGCTTTAGCGCCTTTTGAATTGGTTAACACATACAAACGTGTTTGCTTGCCATTAACGGTTTTAACAAATTTTGAGCTATCGGGCAAAGCCGCTGTTTTCACTGATGCACTGTCGGCAGTGGCTTCCTTTTTACCGGAAGGGCTTTGGCAGGCTTGGCTCATTAATGCAATTGCCGCGATAAAAGCAGGCAAAAGTGTTTTCGCAGGTCTTCTCATCATAATTTTAGGTGTTGATGCAGTTTATAAACTGATCGGTTTTTTTCCAGGAATTGAATTAATTGGTTTATTTGGATAATTAAATCCTAATTGCTGAACAAGATATGAAGATTTTTTAATTGTTATAATAACAATTAAAAAATTATGTAGTAATCAAATGTGTTTATTTATCCATTACGGCATATTGTAATATTCTGGTGTAAAGGCTATAACCTATAGTATTTACCACTCTTTATGTTAGCTTTGATCATAACTCTTAGTACCATGAAAATTTCAGGAATACCAGTCATATCCATCATCCTTTTATTAGGGTGTGCTGCCAGGTTGCTGGTAAAAGTAGTATTTCCGCATAGCGCCGCATTTTATGCCCCGTTTTTTGATGGCTTTTTAGTGAGCGCATTGATATTTAACCTGTTTTACTATGTTAAAATATATTTACAGGCCCGGCTTAACAACCGCAAAGAACAGCAAAGCAGCGATAGCGTATAAAAAAATGACCCGCATACTATAACGGGCCATTTACATTATGATTAGGTTGAGAAGGATACTATTGTCTTACCTGGTCAAGTATGGGTTTATCTACAGATACAATGTTCTTTCCGGGTTTTATCATATCAAACACCACCACTTCATTCCTGCCTTTTTTTAGCCATTCTGCCGGAACGTAAAGTGTTTGCTGAGGGCCTACACGCCAGTAACGACCAAGGTTATGCCCGTTTATCCAAACAACACCCTTGCCCCAATCGCTCATGTTAAAGTAGGTGTCTTTTACCTCACTTAAAGTAAAGGAGCCTTTCTGCAATGTTGGAGAAGTGTAGTTAACACCTGTGCTGCCAAATTTAAGATGATTGATATTAGCCATGGGCAGACTGTAGATTTGCCAGCCTTTTAGCTCGCTGTTATTTAACATTACCGAACCGGTAATGCCCTTTTTATTCTGGAGTAAATATTTACCGAAGTTGATACGGCCTAAATTTTCAACCAATATATCCAGCGTAACGCTGCCCTTCGGTAGGTTTAAATTAAGGCTGTCCTGGTTTAGGCGCCTGTCTAAAGTACCGGCGGTTTTGCCATTAACCATTATTACAGCATAGTCACGTAAGCCTTTTATGGTTAACTTTTCGTTACCGTTACCTTTTACCTGTGTGCGGTACAGTACGTAGCCGTAATCCTGCTGAAGATCTTCAAAAGTTAATGGCAAGCTATTATTCACCGGCTTAGGCAAATGCTGTAAAATATTCACCGCCGCGGTAAGTTTTACAGCCGGTATAGCCATGGCAGGTTTAGCTGCAGGTACAGCCGGCATGGTTACACCGGGTGCCAGGTGCTTTTGAATAACATTTCTGAAAGCGATAAACTTGGGCGTTGGGTTTCCGGCCTCATCTAACGGCGCGTCATAATCATAGCTGCTGATCTGGGGCTCGTACGGTGTGCCGTCTTTATAATTTGCACCATTCATGAAATCGCGCGTGGTGCCGCCATGAAACATATACATGTTAATGGATATGCCTGCCGCGAGCACCGAATCAAGCCGACCGGCATATTTTTCTGCCGGTACGGTATGGTGCGGCGTTCCCCACCAATCAAACCAGGCCGGATACCATTCGGCTATATAAAATGGACCTTTGCCATTATGATTTTCACGGACCAGTTGCTTTACCTTTTTAGGATCATCCAAACCGTTTACTGCAGGCAAAAGTCCGGGTAAATAACCTTTCATCAGATCGGCCGCCGGGTCACAGGTATACAATAATCCGTCAAAGCCTGCTTCTTTAAACATTTTTTGATTGATGGCCAGGTAATCCTTATCACTTCCGTATGAACCGTACTCGTTTTCTATCTGTACCATCAGTACGTTACCACCATGGTTTATTTGCAGCGGGGCCAATATTTTACCTACTTCTTTTATATAAGTTTCGTATTCTTTCAGGTACTGAGTTTCTTTACTACGTACTACCAACCCTTTCTCATTTTGCAACCAGTACGGGTAGCCGCCAAATTCCCATTCGGCACATACATAAGGGCTTGGCCTCAATATCACCCATAAACCTTCCTGCTGGGCAATTTTTACAAACTCGGCTATATCATTATTTCCGGTGAAGTCAAACTTTCCTTTTTGGGGTTCGTGCAGGTTCCAAAACACGTAAGTACCAATGGTATTAAGCCCCATAGCTTTGGCCATTTTCATACGTGCACGCCACGCTTCGCGCGGAATGCGCGGATAATGCATTTCTCCGCTGATCATCTGAAAAGGCTTACCATCAAGCAGGAAAACAGAATCAGCCAGCGCGAAGGTATGTTTAGCTTGCTGGGCCCTAATATTCCCAGCCATCAATAGTAATAAGAGTAAAAGATGGTACTTAAATTTATACATCAGTTTATGGTTAGCACTTGATTATTTTACGTTGATTTTTACCTCACACGGCTTTAAACCCGCTGATGAGCACTTCACTACTACAGGCCCCGGCTGCCCGTTGGTTTCAATATAAAGCAGCATTTTTCCGTGAAGCGCCTTGTGTTTAGGTGCCTGATAGTTTTCGTGGCTGGTAGTGCTGCCGTTCTCCATACCCAACAAGCGGGCTTTACCGGTAATAGCTACGGCTATTTCGTTTTCAGCGGCATAAACCGGTACGCCGTTTTTATCGGTTACCGTTACCTCTATCTGTGAAAGGTGTTTTCCCGGTCCTTGAAAGGTAATATTGTCTGCTACGGCTTTTAAGGCAGCCGCTTCACCGGCTGTTTTTAGTATATAAGTAGCCGCAACTTTGCCGTTATTATAACCTTTTACCACTACCTCACCCGGCTCGTAGCTTACATTCCATGCCGGGATATGATTGGCCGCCGTATCGCGCAATTGTTTACCAAACGACTTACCATTAATAAACAATTCTGCTTCGGGGCAATTGGTAAAGCACTCCAAGCGTAAACGGCTACCTGTTTCCCAGTTCCATGTAGGCAGTACGCTGCGGTGGCTCCATATACCATTATCCTGGTTTTGCTTTAATTCTCTCGCGGCTATGTATACCATCGGCTTTTCGGCCCAAAGGCTCTGGCGATAAAAATATTCAGGTTTTTTAAAGCCTGCCAGGTCCATTAAACCCGCGCCGTTGCTACGTTGCGGCCATTTGCCGGCTTCTCCCAGGTAATCAATACCCGTCCATAGGTACTGGGCGGATATATATTTATTAGAATCGACCGCGTTCCAGGCTTTCAGCGCCATTCCATTCTCACTTCCGTAAATTACACGGTTAGGATATTTTTTGTGGTCATCAGCATAGCGGTATTCCTGGTAATTGTAACCAACCACATCCAAAGCATCAGGATAACCTACCTCATTTGACATTACTACACCTGCCAGCGCCGCGGTAACGGGGCGGGTAAGGTCGATCTCCTTAACTACTTTTACCAGATCGGCAGCAATGCGCCCTAAGGCCGTTGCTGATGGATGACTGGCCATGTAACCCCTACCATATATTTGCGGGTTACGACCGGTGTTTAATACCTCATGGGTATAAGGGTCATTCGGGTAATCTATCTCGTTACCTATGCTCCACATGATGATGGACGGGTGGTTCCTGCTGCGTTTAACCATATCAGCAAGGTCGTGATGCGCCCATTCTTTAAAGTACTCATGGTAACCATCTTTTGACGGAGTACCTTCGTTCCAGCCTTTAACCCACTTATTTTTTCCTAATTCCCACTCATCAAAAGCCTCATCCATTACCAGGAAACCCATTTCATCGCAAAGGTCATACAAATAGCCTGCGTGCGGGTTATGGCTTAATCTTAGTGAATTTACACCGGCTTCTTTCAGGATGGTTAACCTGCGTACCCATACCTCGCGTGGTACCGCTACGCCAAGCGCGCCGGCGTCATCATGGATGCAAACGCCCTTGAGCTTCATGTTAGTTCCGTTAAGGAAAAATCCGTTATCCTTATCAAAACGAATGCTGCGGATACCCACCATTTGGTTTACCTGGTTCGCCATTTTACCGTTACGCATTACTTGTAATTGCATATGGTATAATTCAGGATGCTCCACGCTCCACAATTGGGGCGACGTAAGTGCTTGTTGAAAGACTATCGGATTTTTCCCGGGCTTAGCGTTCAAGGTAACTGTTTTTGAAAATGCCAGGCCTCCCGCTTTTTTTATCAGGTTTAGTTTTACCGTTACGGGTTGGCTGGTCGCCAAAGTATTGGTTACATCCGCCTTTACAAGGATAGTTGTCTTTGATGAATTTACCTCAGGTGTAGAGAAAGCTACATCCCAGGGATGAATATTTACCGCATCGCGTGTGATGAGATAAACATTACGGTATATGCCGCTGCCGGTATACCAGCGCGAATCGGCAAACTCTGTATGGTCGGCCTTTACTTTTATGGTATTGGCTTTACCCCATAACAAGTATGGTGTAATATCGTACTCAAAGGCTATAAAACCATTTGGGCGCTTACCCAGGTAATGCCCGTTTATCCAAACCTCACTGTTCTTATAAACCCCATCAAAGTAAATACTTACCTTCTGCCCCCTCCACTTCGCATCGGGCGTAAATGTTTTCTGATACCAGCCTATACCACCCGGCAAGTAAGCCGTAGCGCTGGCCCACTCTTCACTAAAAGGTTGCTCAATGCTCCAGTCATGCGGGAGCGACAAGGTGCGCCATTTATTGGCTGTCGCGGTAGTATCACCTAAATGAAACTGCCAATGATCATTAAATAGTTTACCGCCATCTATCGACTGCGCATGCAGCTTTACCGGCATCTGCATATACAAAAAAGCTGCAGAGATCAAGTACTTGTATAATTTCACGCTATAAATGTTTGATTGACAATTACAGGCTAATATAATGCTATTTCATCACAATAAAACCTGTAAAGGCGCCAATTATCAGTTTTTACCCCTTATTGTAAACAAAAAACACCTGCATAGTATAACCATGCAGGTGTTAGGATGAGTTGATTAATAACCTGGATTTTGCTCCAACTGCCCGTTAGATGCCTGTATCTCGGTACGAGGTATGGGCAGCCAATAATGTTTTTGCTGGAATGAACGACCGTCCAAAGCAACTTTTGGGGTGTAGGTAAATGTACCATCACTGTTCTTGGTGATAATTACACCTGCTGCGGGCTTGTTCTCGGTCACGTCAGCAATTTTCCAGCGACGCACATCATAGTACCGGTGCTCTTCAAAAGCCAGTTCTACGCGGCGTTCGTAGCGTACGGCATCGCGCATCTGTGCCTGGGATAAACCGGCATCCAGATCAGGCATATTTACACCCTGGCGTGAGCGTACCATGTTAACGGCCTGCCTTGCCGAGAAAGACGACCCCGGTGGAACAACATCAGGTCCGTAAGCTTCGTTAGCCGCTTCGGCAAAGTTGAGCAGGATCTCGGCGTACCTGAAATACAACCATGGCTGGAAACCGGAGTTACCCCATGGGTTTAACAATGGATAGCCATCATTCATGAATTTTTTAAGGTAATAGCCGGTTTTGGTGGTATTCCAGTTACTCGGGCCATCCTTACTATCTTTACCACCCGGGATAAAGCTTTGTATGTACGAATCGCGGTACTGTGCTCCATTGTATAGCACGGTCATGCCGAAACGTGGGTCCCTGTTCTGGTATGGGTTGTTAGGGTCATAGCCGGAAGTTGGATCTGTGATGGCCTTACCATTTTTCATTTCATAATCATCAACCAGGTTTTGCAGCGGGCTGTTACCGGCCCAGCCACCATAACCGTTAGGGCCATTGGCTATCTCTAACGCCACGTGAGGCGCGTTCTTGGTGTACAAGCGCTCAAAAATACCCTCATTGGTTTCATTAGTAGTAAACAAATTGGCGTATCCTCCCTGGTAAATACCATATTTATTAAGGCTGATCACCGCCTGAGCCGCTGTAACGGCATCCTGCCAGGTACCAACACCATACAACGGACTTGCCGCGTAAAGCGTTAAACGCGACTTTAGCGCAAGTGCCGCACCTTTGGTAGCACGACCTAATTGCCAGGTACCGTCATTATCCCTTGGCAGCTTTGATGCCGCGTCATCCAATTGCGCGTATACATATTTAAGGCAGTCGGCAAGGCTGGCGCGTTTATACAATGCCGGGTCCTGCAAATTGTCTTTAAGCTGATAAACCTTGTCGCCTACCAATACCACACCGCCGTAATTACGGATAAGATCATGGTAGCGGAAAGCACGGATAAATTTAAGCTCGCCCTCTAAACGTGTTTTATGAGCGGCACTCATAGTAGTAAAGTTTGGTAACAGGCTAAGCGCGTAGTTACACTCACGTATACTACGGTAGCTGCGCCCCCAAAAAGTACCTGCTATACCGGTATTTTCAGGCGCCATCTGGCCACGTTGCATAAGCCAGGTGTTATCATCGTTGTTATATATAGATTCATCAGTTACTGACGACCACATGCTGTACTCAAATGCGCGGCCGAAACCTGGGTTGGTACCTTCGCCCTCTTTATCCTGCAACTTAGCGCCAATGTAACGGTTGGTTACAAATGCCTCGAAAACAGCGGTATCACTTTCAATTGCCGTTGTTGAGATACGGTCTGTAGGGGTTACATTCAGCATATCTTTTTTACAGGCTGAAAATGCACACGCGCCCGACACCATCAACAGTAAATACTTCGCGTATATTGATTTATTATTCTTGATTTTCATTGTCTTACTCATTAAAATTTCACGTTTGCACCAATGTTGATGATCTTTTGCTGCGGATAGAACTGGCCGCTGCCGCTTGTTCCTTCAGGGTCATAATCCTTAACCTTACTAAAGGTGAACAGGTTAAACGCGCTGGCATATAATCTCAAACCTGATATTTTAAGTTTTGATAAAAAGTCGCCTTTAAAGTTATAGCCTAACTGTACGTTTTTCACGCGCAGAAAAGAGGCATCGTTTAACCAAAAGGTATTGTTATACAAGCCGCCACTGATAGCGCTTGATGCACGGTCTGTTACCCTTGGGTAAGTACCATTAGGGTTGGTAGCGCTCCAGCGGTTATCGGCCCAGCTGCTGTAGAAGTTACCTACACTACCAGATTCGGGTAATACGTACTGACTAACACGGGCCTGGCCTGCAAGTAAAACGGTAAGATCAAAGTTCTTGTAACCGGCAGTAAGGTTAAGGCCATAAGTAATTTCAGGAATATTGCCGTATTTGGTACGTGTTTGGTCGTCGGCGGTAATTTTGCCATCGCCATTGTAATCCTGGTAAATCAGGTCGCCTACCTTAGCGCCCGGTACGTGCGGATAGTTGTCAAGCTCTGCCTGGGTACGGAATATACCAATAGCATTATACAGCAAAGAAGTATTTAGCGGATGGCCTGTTTGGCGCTGGTAAGACAATGCACCAGCGGCTTCGTCAATAAATATGATCTTGCTTTTAGCATAAGTAATATTTCCGGATACACCCCAGTAAAAATCGCGGCCGGCGTAGTTGTAACCTAATGATCCTTCGAAACCGTTGCTGTTTACTTTACCGATATTTTCTGAAGGTACCAGCGGATCAGACCCATTAGGGTTAACAATACCAGATGAACCCGGAATAGAAGCGTTACGGGCAGTAAGGATGTCAGACCGTTTCTGCTGGAAGTAAATAGCCTCCAAGGTAAAGTTGTGTAAAAAGTTTACATTGATACCGATATCCAGTTTACGTGCCACCTCCCAGGTAATATTAGGATTGGCCAGTTTAACCAGGTTAACATTCGGTTGTATCACGTTATTGCCGCTTCCTGGGTCGGTTGCTACAAAGCCATTGCCAACCAGTACGTAGTTATCAAAATATTGGAAACCATTTACGTTATCGTTACCCAATGAACCGTATGATGCCCTTAGTTTAAAATTATCAATAAACTTAACACTGTTGGCAAACCAGTCTTCTTTTGAAATTACCCAGCCCGCGGATGCCGATGGGAAATAACCCCATTGTTTGCCCGGAGCGAAGATAGAGCTACCATCAGCCCTTAACTGGCCCTCAAATAAATACTTCTCATTGTAGTTATATGCCAAACGGCTGATAACGCTTTTACGGTTATAGTTAGAGCTGTAACCCGAGTTAAGGAAATCAGTAGCGGCGGTACCACCCTGTGATAACTCAGGAAGCTGGTTTGACAAGTAATTGAACCTGGTGGCATCAAAGTGCTCAAGGTGGTTTAAACTTTGCTCATAGCCTACAAATGCTGAAATGCTGTGCCCGCCAAACCTGCGCTCGTAGTTCAACTTGATGTTGGATGTGTTGAGCGACTGGTTATCCTGCGCCTCAAACAACGTAGCTTTATTGTTATTACCGCCTACGATAACTGAATTGTACAGTTGGGTAGATGGGTCATAATTATACAATAAATATGGCTTGCTGAAATTCTTGTCGAACAGGAACGATTTATCGGCCGAGAAAAAGCCATCGAGTGATAAACCTGTAATGCCCGGTATAGAATAGCTGGCTTTAAAAATACCGTTAAAAACGTATTTAGGATTATTGTTAACACCGCCAATATCGGTAACCTGTACAGCCGGGTTATTATTCTCTATACCTGATGTAGGTAATCCGTTAGGATAATAAGCGGCAACAATTGGTTTAGCACGATATACTGATCTGAAGATGTCGCCTGCACCTATCTGAGGAAACAAGCGATCTTCCTGACGGCCAGATAATGAAAGGCTTACTTTAAGGCGCTTGGTAACATTAGCATCTACGTTAGAACGGAAATTATATTGATGGTACTTGGTAGCGCCATTTTTGTACAAGCCGTCCTGGTATAAGGTACCTAATGATACGTAGTATTTTACATCATCCGTACCGCCGCTAACCGATAGGCTCTGCTGGTTTTGCAAGCTGTAGTTTTTTAGCGTGGCTTTTTCCCAATTGGTATTAGGATAATTCAATGGATCAGACCCGTTAGCAAATTTTTGTATCTGCTCTGCCGAGTAAGCCTGGTTAGGGCCGCCATTAGGGTTCGAGTCCAGGTTTATCTCGTTCATGAGCTGCGCATAAGTGGCAGCATCGGCCATTTTTGGCAACCGTGTAGGCGAGTTAAAGCCCTGGTTAAAGCTATAGTTAATGGTTGGCTTGCCGCTTTTACCTCTTTTAGTGGTTACCAATATAACACCATTGGCAGCGCGGTTACCGTAAATAGCAGCAGAGGCATCCTTAAGTATAGATACGCTTTCCACATCATTTGGATCTATCCTTTCCAAACCACCGATCTGCCCGGGTATACCATCAACCACCACCAGTACATCGTTGCTGCCGGTTGTAGCCAGGCCCCTTACGGTAATGTTAGAACCATCGTAACCCGGCTCGCCGCTTCTGTTATTTACAATTACACCGGGGAACCTTCCCGCTAAAGAGTTGGATAAATTGGGCTGAGGGCTTTTAGCCAGCTCGGCACCTTTTACCTGCGAAATGGAGCCGGTTAACGTAGCCTTTTTCTGCGTACCGTAACCTACCACCACAATCTCGTTTAATGATTTGGTTTCGGGTACCACCTGTACGTTCAGCACACCGTTTTCGGGTACCGGCATCTCCCGCACGGTGTAACCCACCATGTTAAATACCAGCGTACTTTCGCCGGTGGCTACTCGTATGCTGTAATGGCCCTTAGCATCTGTAGTGGTGCCTTTGGTAGTTCCTTTTATGGTAACTGATACACCCGGTAAAGGCAGGCCCTGCTCATCGGTAACGGTACCGGTTACCGTAACGTCCTGCTGAATGCTCATAGCCGTTGCCGATACTTTTAACGGCGCAGCAGCATAAGCCGGTGCTATACTTACGGCCATTGCTCCTGCTATTAACAAACTGAAAAGCCTACGTTTTTCTCCCGGCGGAGAAAACTCCCCAAGTAAAATTTTTCTCATGTTTTTAATTTTTGTTTAAAAATTGGTTGCGCGATCAGCGGCAATTGGCAAGCCGGCTGAATAGATATTGAAAGCTAATCTCAAAGAAAATGCAGAATTTGATGAGGGTATATATCGCAAAATAAGAGGGGTAAAAAGGTAATTTTAGCTATAAAACGTCTCAAAATGGAAAGTTTGAGTGATGTTACAACTTCGCCTCCGTGCAATAGTATATTAAATGTTGTTACAAGGCTGAACAGGGGACAAAAAATGCACACGACTTTGAATAGGGAGTAGTATACCTTACACCAGTAATTGCACTTAACCAAGAAGATAATTGCTTAGATGATTGAAATAAATTTGAGCATTACGGGTACTAATCGTGATTGACCAGATCACTCTGGAAAGTTTTCCGGTATTTTTTGATGTATTCTGATGGGTTCATTTTAAAGAGCTTTTTAAACTGCTCCCTGAAATACTTAATATCGTTAATACCTACCTGATACGATGTTTCCTGAATGTTATAATCCGTATTGATAAACAGATACGCGGCTTTGCGCAGCCTGATAAAACGTATAAAACCCGATGCTGACTGCCCCGATATGAACTTTATTTTTTTATATAGCCCGGAGTGTGAAACCCCAAGTTCAGATGCCAGTACCTGTATATTAAAGTCGGGATCGTCCATATACCTTTCTACAACAGTAATGCAATTCTCCAGGAAATTTTTATACTCTATAGATATTTTATGGGGATTATTATTGAGCGTAATTTCATTGTAGAAATACTTTTGCAGGTTGTTTTTACTTTTTAATATCCCCGTCACGCGGGCTTTAAGGATATCCTTATCAAATGGCTTGCTGATATAATCGTCGGCCCCGCCTTCAAGTCCCTTTAGCTTTACTTCTGATGAAGAACTTGAGGTGAGCAGGATAAACGGTATGTGGCTTATCGCTATATCATCCTTTACGGTAGCGCAAAGCTCTATGCCCGTCATTCCGCCCATCATTACATCACTTATCACAATATCCGGTAATACCTCTCTTATCATCTCCAGCCCTGAGGTACCATCCGCAGCTTCGTATATGCGATAGTCTATCCTGAATATCTGCTTCAGATAATCGCGAAAGTCCTTGTTATCGTCAATAATCAATATCGATTTAAAATCGGAGTTAACATCGCATGCCGCTATCATTTCGTCGGCTTCTTCTATAAAGGAATTTAGCGATAGTTCCTCTTCGGCCAAATCCTGCAACAGTACCGAACTATAAGCCTCATTTTCAAAAATTTCATCAGGCTGCAGGTGGCCATGCCCCTTTAACAGTTCTACTGTAAAAACAGTACCTTCCCCAGGTGAGCTTTGATAACTGATATTTCCTTTATGATACGCTACAAAAGTTTTAGCCAGATACAAACCTATGCCAAAACCACCTTTTGATTGCCCTGTTTGCTGGTAAAAGCTATTATATAATTTCTCCCCTACATCATCCGCGATACCGAATCCGCTGTCAGCAACTTTAATGGTCGCATGCTTTTCATCATCAATTACAGCGATGCTTACCCTGCCTCCCTCGGGGGTAAATTTAAGGGCATTAGCCACCAGGTTAAACAACACGATCTCCACCTTTTCACGGTCGGCGTAAATACCTACGGGATGTTCGGGCGCGGTAAAATCAAATGCTATATTTTTAATTTTTGCCTGGTATGAAAAGCATAGAAATACCTCTTTGCAGAGCTCGATAATATCAAGCTTTACGGCTTTGAGTTTTTCGGGGCCCGCATCGGCCTTACGGAAATGCATTAACTGATCAACCATCCCCCGTAACCTGCGCGAATTACGGTACACAGTGTTGATGCCTGTCATGTCCACCTCGTTCTCTTTGTAAATTATCTCTTTTAACGGGTTAACAATGAGGGTTAAAGAGGTAATCAACTCGTGAGATATGCTGGTAAAGAAAGAAAGCTTCTTTTCATTCAATTCTCGCTCCTGCTCTCCTTTAACATGCGCCAGTTTAATTTCATATTTGAGCGATGCCTGGTGTTCGCGGTATTTAATGTAGAGGTATACCAGCAAAACACCTAATGCAATGTAGCAAGTGTAAGCCAACCACGTACGGTACCATGGCGGAGTGATTATGATAGTAATACTTTTCCCTGCCTCGTTCCATACACCATCATTATTAGCTGCCTTTACCTTGAAAGTATAAGTACCGGGATCAAGATTAGTGTATGTTGCCTTATGCTGGTTACCAATATAATTCCATTTCTTATCAAAGCCATCCAGCATGTAGGCGTATTGGTTCTTTTCAGATAAGGAATAATTAAGCGCTACAAAGCCTATAGAAAAAACACTCTGGTTATATTTTAATTTAATACTGCCCGCCACATTAAGGTTTTCGCTAAAAGGGCCGTCAGTTGAGGGCTGTATGCTACTATTGAAAATTTGGAAATCGGTAAGGTAAACAGGCGGCACTTTGGTATTATGCCGCATTAAAGCCGGATCTGAAAAAACAAGGCCGTTATCGCCTGCCACAAAAATGCGCCCACGCTCGTCATGATTAATCACCGTATTTACCAGTACGCCATCATTATCATCAAAATTATCAACCCTGGCCGATACAGGATCAAAACAGGAAACACCCTTTTCAGTGGCCAGCCACAATCGACCCTGCCTATCGGCAGTAATATCATTGAATACATTGCTGGCAAAACCGTTGTTGGTAGAGTAGCTGATAAAAGAATCGGTGTCTTTAACGTATTTATCCAGGCCATTGGGTGTGCATATCCAAACGTTACCTTTAACATCCATGTACATGGCTTTAATGGTATTATCGCTCAGGCTGCCATTTATTTTATTATTGCTTTGGTAAACTTTAAACTTACCCGTGGCAGGGTTAAAGCGGTTTAACCCGCCACCCATCGTACCGATCCAAAGGTTGTTATCCTTATCCTGTAACAGGCAACTCAGGTGATTATTACTCAGGCCCGATTCATTTTTATCATGGTTAAAGTAGTGTGCGAAGGTGCTATTGGCACTATTGTAAATTTTTAAACCGGCGTCTGTCGCCAGCGCGTATATACCGGGCTTTATTTCCAGTATATCCCTGAAAACATCTTCATTAAATAATTTACCCAGTGCCGAATGATGATAATGATGTTTGAAGGTATCATTTCGCGGGTCAAATTCATCAAAACCCAATTCGGTAAGCACCCACATTTTGCCTGAATTATCCAGGTATATTTTCCTCACCTGGTCGTTTGCCAGGCTTCCCGAAATTGCCGGTTTATGTTTAAAAACTTTAGTAGTACCCCTTTGCATGTCCTGTTTGATCAGGCCTTTGTTGGTACCTATCCAGGCAAAACCGCCCTTAACCAACAGCGCGTTTACTTCAGTTTGCTTATCGCCAATTACATCATAACTGAACTTATTTTGCTCATGGTCTATTTTACTTAAACCGTTTTTGGCGGCTATCCATAACAAACCGTCCTGATCACGATAGGCTTTGCCATGCGGATTATTTTCGGGGCCATCTACTTTTGTCCATACATTGTTAAGCGTATTTACCTGCCAATAACATTCATTATCGCCCACCAATAGCTGGTTTTTATTTAGGCCGAGTAAGGTAAATGCTGCTTTGCCCGGAGCGCTTTTATTGAGGTAATAATTAAATTTTTGTGTATGTGTATCAAAACTATACAAGCCTTTCCAGTAAGTGCCGATCCACAACACACCGCCTGCATCCATACTTAATGCCCAAATATCATTGGGGTTTTTCTCATTAGCGGCATAAGCTTGTTTGTAGTTATAGAAACGCCCTGTTTGCCTGTCAAACTTATTGAGCCCCTCTCCCCAGTTACCCAGCCACAAGTTATTGCCTTGCTGTACAATCGCATTTACCGATTTACCTTTAATGGCGTATGGATTGGCCGTATTAGGCAAATAAGTTTTAAAAGTCGCTTTGCCGGCAATATATTGGTTAAAGCCATTATCGGTACCTATCCAAACCACACCATCACTGTCGGTATACAGGCACCATATTTTATTATTGCTTAACGAATGGTTATCATTTTCGCGGTGATAAAAACGGGTAAATTTCTCCGTAACAGGATCAAACAGGTTGAGGCCATCCATGGAACCTACCCATATGCGGCCCTGCCGGTCTTCTGTGAGGGTATTAATAAAATTATTGGAGATACTGGTGCTATCCCCCTTTACATTACTGAACGTTTTAAAGGTATAACCATCAAATTTGCACAGGCCATTTTCAGTACCTATCCACATAAAACCATTACGCCCTTTTATTACTGCCGTAGCATTCCTTGATGGCAGGCCATTATTTATAGTATATTGTTTAAGCGCAAGATCAGCCGCGGCTTTATATCTCATGGGCATTTGCGTAGCAGCCTGACCAAAAGACAACTGAGCTATTAGTGTGAGTATAAATACGATATATAGTTTACCTATATGCATTAAAACGTTTATTTTTAGATGCAGGGTGCAATAACAGCGGCGATCTTAATTTTTAGTCGAGATATATAAAATGAAACTCAGTTATACCTGTAATTTCAATTCATTTGGCTATCAAATTTCTTAAGCGGCCGGCGGTTTCTGTAAGTTTTCCCTGTTAAGCTGGTTTAATTGGGTGCTGTTAACTACAGCAATATGTTTCTAAGGTAAAAAGAAATAAACAATTGTTTTAATAACACTTAAAAAAAGTTTTACACAGCGGTTAAAACACTTTATAAGCAGGCCATTACTTTTACAATATTCTTTTCGACAAACGTTTTTTGGTAGAAAGTGTTATTTTTACAATAAATACCAATCTAAATTATTTGATGACCGGTTATACTAACGAAGCCCGTATTGTGCAGGCTATTGATTGCCTCGTTTTTGGCTTTGATGGCGAAACCCTAAAGATATTATTGATCAAAAGAGGGTTCCAGCCTGAACAGGGCAAGTGGAGCCTAATGGGCGGCTTTGCCAAACTTAACGAAAGCCTTGAACAGGCCTCAAACCGGGTATTAAAGCAGCTAACCGGGCTTGATGGTATGTATTTGGAACAATTGCATACCTTTAGCGACCCTAACCGCGACCCGCTTGAGCGTACCATATCTACAGCGTATTTCGCGCTGATTGATATTAACAAATACCAGCAGCAATTAAATGCCGACTACCATGCCGAGTGGTTTCCGCTTAAACGGATGCCCAAACTTATTTTTGACCAGCAGGAAATGGTAGAGATGGCGCTGAAACGTATCAGGTATAAGGCGGCGCTACACCCTATTTTGTTTGAGCTGCTGCCGGGAAGATTTACCATTCCGCAATTACAAACTTTATACGAAAGTGTTTATAACACCAAAATCGACAAGCGCAATTTCAGCAAGCGGGTTTTAGCAACCGGCCTGTTAATTAAACAGGGCGAAAAAGATAAATCAGGCTCAAAGCGCGGAGCTTTTTACTACCATGTTAACATGCAAAATTACTATGCCAAGTTCCAGGCCTTCCTCAACTTTATACCTAATCCCACCAACCTCATCAGTTAAATATTAACAAAGTACTATAAACAAAAGAGGGATGGGCTTACGCCTATCCCTCTTTGTTCTATTATACAACTGCCTTTACCAGAAAATGGTATAAACAGCTACTAAGATACCGGCTACAATTAATGAACCGGCCGCGAAAGCGCGCGACATCCTGAACATGCTGGAATCCACTTCCAGTCCGTTCGGCTTCACACCGTTTCTGGTTTCTATTTTTGAAATGATGTACATGCCGATGACGCAAATCAGGAAAACAAAACCCATGCGATCTAAAAACGGGATCTCGTAAACTTTATCGGCATTGAGCTTGGCAAAACCAAACGGCACCAGGAACTTTAAATTGGCAAAGTGAGGCAGGAACTTAAAGAACACCGAGAAAACAAAGCCCCCTATCGTTGAGAACAAGGCCGCGTTTGAGGTGGCTTTTTTCCAGAAGAAACCTAACAGGAACATGGCCAGGATACCCGGCGATACAAAACCTGTATATTCCTGTATGTACTGGAAGCCCTGTTTACCCTCGCCCATCAGCTGCTCGCCTATAAGCAATGACATGATCACACCTAAAAACATAGCTACCACAACTGATATTTTACCCAGGTTTACCAACTGGCGGTCATTAGCCTGGGGGTTGATAGCCTTTTTGTAAATATCCAGCGTAAATATGGTAGCAATACTATTGGCTTTACCTGCAAGCGAAGCCACTATAGCCGCGGTAAGCGCCGCGAAAGATAGTCCCTTTAAACCCGAAGGAAGCAAGTCAAGCAGTGACGGGTATGCCTTGTTAACATCCAGTACGCCTTTTGAGCTTAACATTTCCTGATGGAACATTCCTTTTTGATAAAGTACGAATGCGGCTATACCCGGGATAACCACAATAACCGGCATCAGGATCTTTAAAAACGCGCCGAACAGTAAACCACCGCGCGCGGTTTTAAGATTAGCACCCAAAGCCCTTTGCGTGATGTACTGGTTACAACCCCAATAATTAAGGTTAACGATCCACATACCACCGATAAGTACCGAAAGGCCGGGAAGGTCCAGATAATTTGGATTATCTTTCTTAAATATCATGTGGAAATGGTCACCAGCTTCACGTTTCATGATCGCCAGGCCGTTTAAAATACCCGTAGTACCGGATTTTTCACTGAGCAAATTCAAGGCGATATAGCTGGCAACCAGGCCGCCTAAAACCAGGAAGAACACCTGTATAACATCGGTATAGCCGATAACCTTCATACCGCCAAGCGTAATAATAATGGCGAATACGGCAAGGAAGCCGATACAAATATTAATATCAATACCCGATATACCGCTGATGGCCAACGCCCCAAGGTAAAGGATAGACATTAAATTAACCACAATATATAGCAACAGCCAGAAAACCGCCATGATCATGGCTACGGTGCCATTGTAACGCTCATGCAGGAACTGAGGCATGGTGAATATTTTATTACGCAGGTACACCGGGATAAAAAATATCCCCACGATGATAAGCGTTAGCCCTCCCATTAATTCATAGGTGGATATGGCCAGGCCCATTTTAAAGCCCGAACCGCTCATACCTATCATCTGCTCGGCAGATATATTGGAAGCGATAAGGGAAGCGCCTATAGCCCACCAGGTAAGGGAGCCCTCGGCAAGGAAATAATCCTTTGATGTCGCGTCAGCATTACGTTTCCTGCGGTATACCCACAAGCCGTACAAGGCAACAATAACAAAGTACACCAGGAAAACGGTGTAATCAGCTGAAGTTAGTTTACTCATTGTGTTTCTTCTCTAAATTATATTAGGCAATAGTTGGTTGTTAATTAGGTTTTGGGTTTATGCAGTACGGTAATAGTTATCGTTCCAGCGCAGTTCATTCAATAAATGCGGTATAGTGGTATCTTTTCCAATGCGTATAAATTCCAGCCCGGCCATTTCCGCGAAATCATGCATATGTTCGGCAGTAAGGTTCTGGCTGTAAACGGTATGGTGCGCGCCACCGGCGTATATCCATGCGGCGCAACCTGTTTTCATATCCGGAAGGGGTTTCCATAAAACACGAGCTACGGGCAGTTTAGGCAGATCTTCTACCGGCTCTACGGCTTCCACTTCGTTTACAATCAATCGGAAGCGATTACCCATATCTACCAAAGAAGCGTTAAATGCAGGGCCCGCCGCTACGTTAAATACCAAACGCGCGGGATCTGCCTTGCCGCCAATACCCAAGGGGTGTACTTCAAGACTTGCTTTTCCGTTACTCAATGAAGCATCTATCTCCAGCATGTGCGAGCCCAATACCAATGAATTATTCGGGTCAAAGTGGTAAGTGTAATCTTCCATAAAGGCGTTACCACCTTCAAGACCGGCACCCATTACTTTACAGGCACGCACTAACGCAGCAGTTTTCCAGTCGCCTTCGCCGGCAAAGCCAAATCCATCGGCCATTAAACGTTGCGCGGCAATACCCGGCAACTGTACCATGCCGTGCAGGTCTTCAAACGTATCGGTAAAGCCTTTAAAGCCACCGTCAACCAAAAATTTACGCAAGCCCAGCTCAATACGCGCCGCCTCGTAAACAGATGAATGTTTATCTCCGCCTTTCTTCAACGACGCATCCATCGTGTAAAGCGTTTCATATTCGGTAACCAGTTGGTCTATCTCGGCCTCGCTTATTTCGTTGATCACCTTTACCAGGTCGCCTACACCGTAGGTATTTACAGAATAACCAAATTTTACTTCGGCCTCCACCTTATCACCTTCCGTTACAGCCACGTAACGCATATTATCGCCAAAACGGGCGAATTTAGCTCCCTGCCAATCGTGCCAGCCTGCCGCCGCACGGCTCCAGGCATTGATCTGGCCGAGTACTTCTTCATCCTGCCAGTGGCCTACTACTACCTTACGGTTCTTGCGCAGGCGCGATACCATGAAACCAAACTCACGATCGCCGTGGGCGCTCTGGTTAAGGTTCATGAAATCCATGTCAATAGAACTCCACGGAATATCGCGATTGTATTGGGTATGCAGGTGCAGCATTGGCTTTTGCAAAATGTTTAAGCCGCGCACCCACATTTTGGCCGGCGAAAAGGTATGCATCCAGGTAATGATACCGATACAATTTTCGGCCGTGTTGGCAGCCAGTAAAGTGCTGTAGATCTCCTCAGGTGTTTTTACAACGGGTTTGTATACTACGGTCACGGGTATTTGCCCCGCGCTGTTCAGCCCTTCGGCAATATGCTGTGAGTGTTCTGCTACCAGTTTTAAGGTTTCTTCGCCGTATAAATGCTGGCTGCCGGTAATAAACCAAACTTCAAAAGTCTTTAAATTGATCATGCGTATGTTAATGATTTAATGTTATTGTTTAATTGGCGACAGCCTGTAAAGTGCCGCGCCATGTGCGTTAATTTTTTGCTGATAAGTGGATTGATAAGCGCCCTTGTTTTGCCTGGCCCAAAGGTCGCTAACCGTTACCCGCCCGTTAAAGCCTAAAGCGGTAAAGTCAAGCGGTACATCTGCATTGGTATCTTTTAAATTAAATACCGCCACGTACATATCTTTAGAACCAGGCACCGCCGAATACCATACCATGCTTTCATTATTATGGTAAAGTTCTTTGGGGTTGATGCCATGCTGGTTTACCGCCAGCACTTCGGGATTGTTAAGTAATTGAAGATCAAAAGGACGGTTCTCCGGCATGTTGCCGCCCATCATTAACGGCGACCGGAAAATGCACCAGAACGTCATGTGTGTGCGCAGCTCATCATCGGTAAACTTGCTGTAACGCTCCGGCCCTACCGGGCCACGTTTAGATAGTTTGCCTATTTGCAGCATATCACAATCGGGCCAGTGGCCGGGGCCGCCTGTTCCCTGCCATTTACGCGCGTAGGCAAACATGTTAAGCAGTTCCTGCCAGCTATCCCAGAAATCATCTGCCATGCGCCATTGGTTGGCATAACGTGCTACATGGGCCGCTTCTTTAACAGGGGTTTCGCCGGGTGATATGCTCAATACTATAGGTCTTTTAGTATGTAATATAGCTTTGTGGTAGCCTTCAATTTCGGCTTTATGATAAGGGCGGGAAATATCATCAACCTTAATAAAGTCAACACCCCATGAGGCGTAAAGGTCCAATATCGAGTTCAAATACTCCTGGGCGCCCGGCTTGCTCATATCAAGGCCATACATGTGGTTCATCCACTCACATTTAGAACTGGTATCGGCTATCATATCGGCTGTAATACCTTTCGCCCCTAACACGGGTGATTTTGCCCAAACCGCCTGCCTGGGTATGCCCCGCATAACATGTATCCCAAACTTTAAGCCGAGGCCATGTACATAATCGCCAAGCGATTTAAAGCCCTTACCATCAAGCGCCGAAGGAAACTTATTTGGCTGCGGCAGCAAACGTCCCCATTTATCCATGGTTAACCAGGGGATGTACGAACCATCCTCCAGCCTTCTTTGAAAGGGATTACCGATGTGGCTGCCGGGAGGATTATCGTAAGACCATAAAAAGTCGACCACTATATACTGCCACCCATAGGGCTTTAAGTTTTTAGCCATGTACTGCGCGTTGGCCTTCACTTCGCTTTCATGCACCGCGGAGCCATAGCAATTGTAACTATTCCAACCCATAGGCGGCGTAACAGCCACCTGTTGAGCCGAGGCTACCTGCGAACCGGCTATAAAAGCAACGAACGCCAGGAAGCTTAAGATTAATTTGATCTTATTGACCATAGTAGGAATCCGGACCATGTTTACGTTGGTAATGTTTATTGATAAGGGCGTCTTTTAACCTCGGTGCCGAAGCGTTGATCTGCTCGGTTAAATAGGCCATTTGCGCCACGGTTTCCAGCACCGCGCTGTTATAAACAGCCTTTTCGGCGGTTTTACCCCAGGTGAACGGGGCATGGTTGCCCATCAGCACCATTTCTACCTCTTTATAATCTAAACCCGTTTCTTTAAAGTGATCCATGATCTGGAAACCGGTCTGGTACTCATAGTTACCTTTTATCAACTCGTCGCTCATTGGCGGCGCGCAGGGAATGTCGGTAGTTAAATGGTCGGCATGGGTGGTACCAAATATGGGTATGCACCGCTGCGATTGCGCCCATGCGGTAGCGTAAGTGGAGTGGGTATGCACTATGCCGTTTATCCCTTCCCAATGCTTGTACAGCACCGCATGGGTTAACGTATCTGACGACGGCCGCAGGTCACCCTCGATAGTGCTACCGTCAAAATCAACGATCACCATTTTCTCAGGAGTAAGTTGAGCGTAAGGCACACCGCTTGGCTTAATGGCGAAAACGCCCAGGTCGCGGTCGGCCGCGCTTACGTTACCAAAAGTGAACAATACTAAACCCAGTTGCGGCAACTGCATATTGGTTTCATAGGCCGTTTGCCTGATGTGTTGGTATTTACTCATGGCTTACGCGATTTTTTCAGTTTGTTCTTCTTTGGCCGAAGCGATCTGCCATGCCACAAACTCGCCTAACCCTTTGTATTGGGCATAGCGCTTATTGTATATCTCGTGGTTGGCTTCGTTAGGCTCGTAGGATACATCAAAACCACCACCCATTGCGTGCATAGCTTCCTCAACGGTTGGATAAATACCGGCAACCACCGCCGCAAACATGGCCGCGCCCAAAGCGCAGGTATGTTTAAACTGATGGATGCGGATAGGCATGCCCAGTACATCGGCCATGGTTTGCATTACAAAAGCCGATTTTTTAGCCACTCCTCCAATGCCTATAATACCCTTTACGGGGATGCCTTCCTGTATAAAGCGGTCGACTATGCTTTTAGCACCAAAGCAGGTGGCTTCTACCAATGCCCTGAAAACGCGGGGGGCATCAGAACCCAGGCTTAACCCTGTGATTGCGCCTTTAAGCGTTTGGTCGGCATCCGGTGTGCGGCGGCCGTTAAACCAATCTATCGCCAGCTCGTTTACCTCATCAATAGGTAACAACGCGGCCTGGCGGCTTAACTCAGGGATAATTTCTTCCGCTAATTCCGCCTTTAATGCCTCGGCAACTTCAGGACTGATCACTTTGGAATTGGCCAATAGGTTGTTCAAAGGCCATGACAGGATGTTCTTAAACCATGCGTAAGTATCACCAAAAGCCGACTGCCCTGCTTCCAAACCTACCATGCCCGGTATTACCGAACCGTTTACCTGTCCGCATATCCCTTTCACCAGTTTATTATCTATATCATGAGTTGGCGCTACCAAAATATCGCAGGTGGAGGTACCCATTACCTTACTTAAATGGTAAGGTTCTATCTGCCCGCCAACAGCGCCCATGTGCGCATCAAAAGCGCCTACGCCTACTTTTACATCAGCAGGCAAGCCCAGGCGTTGCGCCCACTCGTTACTCAGGGTACCCGCTGCTACATCAGAAGTGTAGGTTTCGCGGAATAACCTGTCGGTAAACCCTTTCAGGAGCGGATCAAGCGAAGAAAAGAATTCATCAGGCGGTAAGCCGTCAAAAGCCTCGGCCCATAACGCCTTATGACCAGCCGCGCAGCGACTGCGTTTCATTTCGGCGGAACGGTTGCCGCCGGTAAGCAGGAACGGGATCCAGTCGCAATGCTCTACCCATGAGTAACAAGCCTCGCGTACTTTTTCGTCTACCTTTAGTATATGCAGCAGTTTTGCCCAGAACCATTCTGACGAGTAGATACCACCAACATATTGCAGGTAATTGATATCGAATTTGGCGGCATGTTCATTAATAGCGGCGGCCTCTTTAACCGAAGTATGGTCTTTCCACAAAACAAACATGGCGTTGGGGTTTTCCTCAAAGCCGGGTAACAATGCCAGGGGCACACCCGCCTCGTTTACCGCCACCGGCGACGAGCCCGTGGTATCAACAGAAATGCCTTTTACCTGGCGGGCTATCTCATCGCCACCGGCAAGCCTTATACATTCCTTAACCGTTATTTCAAGCCCCTCAATATAATCGAGCGGATGCTGCCTGAACTGGTTGGCAGCAGGCTTGCAGAAAAGGCCTTTTTTCCAGCGTGTATATTCATGTACGGATGAGGCAAGCTCTTTCCCGTTTGCGGCATCGACAATTACAGAACGAACAGAATCTGATCCGTAATCGATCCCAATCACATATTGATTTGAACCCATAATTTATTATTGTTGTAACAACACTTATTTTACAAGAAAAATTTGATCAGGATAATGGCTATATGCCGTTTTGCTTACCTGATGTTTATAATTGGTCAATCCGTACCCAGGCCATACCCGCGGCTTTAGCGGCGGTAACGCCGGGTTCGGCATCTTCAAACACTATACATTCGGCCGGCTCAACCCCAAGTTCAGCAGCTGCTTTTAAAAACGGATCAGGGAAAGGCTTTCCGTGAAAGGTTTCTCCCGCGCAAACCATTACCTCTACCTTGTCGGCAATGTTGAGGATGTTAAGCGTTTTTTCAACCGCTTCCCTGCTCCCGCCGGATACTACGCCAACCTTAACCTTACCCGCGTGCAATTTAAGGTGTTCAACCACCGGCACTATGGGCTGGGTAAGATTTATATAATCATCCAGGAACAGCTTGTACTTTTTCTGATTAAATTCTTCAGGATCAAGCGAGGTATTGTAGCGCCTGTTAATTTCCTCAACCACCTTTACAGTAGGCCATCCGGCAAGTTCGTATACAATATCTCCATCAAAATCGAGCCCATGCTCAGCAGCTACCTTAATATAAGTAAGGCGATGCGCCTCCATATTATCAGCCAGCGTACCATCGCAATCATATAAAAACGCCTTATACCCCTCACTTATATTGTTGAGCTTTTCAAGCGCTTCCATTTCTGTTTGTTGCATAAATAATTATCGCAGCCTCATCAGCTACCTCTATTTAACAGGCTGTAATATGTAATTGGTTATAATTGGTTGGTTAGCCAAATGCTAACACCATATCACAAATATAAATTTTATTTTATAATTGTAAATAGCACACTTAATAATTGTTATTAAAATTATCCACAATCCGATAGATGGTCTAAATACTCCACTATCATGAAGATAATAGTTGATTATATAGGTCTGTCTGAAGAAACTAAATTGTAAAAAAATGGCCGGTTAAACCGGCCATTGATGTATTACTTTACTGCTTTTATCAGCTCAAAATTACTTAAGCCTGTACCAAGCGGCAGTACAAATGCGCCGCGTTGCTTTTGATATTTGCCTTTAACCGCATAATCAGCTGCTGTATTATGCTGATCTTCAATATGCAGATAAGCTTTGGGTGTATACTTATCGCGCGGGTTAAGGGTAATTTGCAATTGACCTGTCGTGGTGTTGTAAGCGATAGTGTTAAACGTACCCGCATCAAGTGTTAACCATAACTGCAACGGTGCCACAAATACTCTTGATTTAGCGGCTGTTGTTAATTTAATTTTTACCCAGTTTTTTTCGGTTGTTAAGTTACCGCCAAAAGCCAGCCAGCCGAGTGTATCGTTATGCATCACATAAGTGGCGGTATTGATGGCATATCCAAAAAAGTTAGGACCATAATCGCCGGAGTACGCATCGATATCTAATGTTGAGGGGAAGGAATGGAAAGCGGCAGAACCAAAGCCTTCCTGCGTGATGTTTGAAACAGCGCCCATAGTACCACCATAGCCTACACGCAGCATATACAGATCGTCCGGGTGGTTGCGGTATTCATTTAACACCGGTATGGCATTTATACCCGACCCATAGTGATGCAACTGGCGCTCGATCCTCGATAACTTACCGCCATAAAGGAAATCCCAGTAACGCCTTGCCGAGCCGTTATAACCCCAGTGTGGTATAGTAGGCATATAGGCCAGTATAGCATCAATGGTCACATTTGCCTTATCATCATAACCAAAGTATTTGGACCACACATACACTTCTTCCTGTCCGGTTGAGTCCCAGGGCATTTCGCTCCCGAACGGATATTGCAGGGTGCGCCAGTGGTCGGCACGCTTTTTCATAGCGGCTTCTAAAGTTCTGGCAGGTACAATCCAGCCCTCAGCCTTCAGGTCCTTTAATATAAAGTAGAAAACAGAACCTTCCATTTGCCCAAACTGCACATAATAAGGCGCCAGGTTAACCATAGCCATTGCCGTACTGTAAGCATTATTTAAATGCCACTGCCAGGGCTTCTCAGTTACCAGACCTACATGGTTACGGGCAAGGCGGTACAGTACCCAATGCGCCGCGGCCACATGCGGGTAATTATAAGAGCGGCCAATATCATTGGCTGATTTGTGATCCCATGCCGCCCATGTTTTGTAATTGATCTTAGGGTCGTAAATACCGGCGGGTAATGAATCGGGCTGATAGTAGAACATGCTTTTCTTTACCCCGTACATTTCCTTGCCGCTGCTATGCTGCAGGCCACCCCACAAAGTGTGGTTAGCAAACAGTTGAAGCTTGTCTATTTCGGCCTTATCAGGTTCTAAAAATTCTTTCATCATGGCGCCCAACCAACTGCCCGCGCCAGCCTCGTCGCTTAAACCGGCAATCCATGCGCGGCTTTCCTGCGTTACCTGTTGCTTTTTCTTATCATCATAACTTATCACGGAGTTATTACGCCCAAAAGGATCCTGAGGGTTGTGGTACCATTGTTTGGTAGTTAAAAAATGCCCAAAATCTTTTACCATTTCGCTTTCGGGCTTTATCACCTTGTAGTTGATGGTTTGCTTTAGCCCATCAGTGTAGGTTACGGTTAAACGTGCCCTTCCCCATGTTTTGCCTTTTATGGCATAAGCATACATCCCTGCTTTGGGGGCATTTATTTTGCTTAACTCCAAAGCACCGGCAGGTTCTACAGTTATATTTTCAACCGGTTTAGCATAGTTCAAAAACAAACGTCCATTTACATCCTGCGGCAATACATAACCTGGTATACCTACGGCTACGGGACGGTTGTTACCGGCTAAGGTTTGCTCAATATTTTTCACCGATGGCGAAAGCACAAAGCCAAGGCCTACCGTGTAAGTCTGACCCGGTTTTAGCACCTGCGCGGTTGGTGTGTTCCAGGGTTTGGCAGCTTTCCATTCTTTGGCAGCGGCAGCCTTGCTGTGTACCATCCATTCGTAAAAGCCCTCAAAGGTAATTCCGCGGGGTGTTGGATCATCAAGCAAGGGGTTGTAAGCCTCAAACGGTGTATGCCCGGAAGGGATCACCAACAGTACCGGCCCGTGGCCGCTCAAACGTGCCACCTGCAAATAACCGGCATCAGCACCAATATAGGGGTCATAGAAAACGTTAGTGGCATGGGCTTCTTCAAGCGTTTTACCCTCCATAATATTGTTGAATATTACAGGCATACCCAGGTCGCCAATTTCAATGTCGGTGTTAGATTTATTAGTTATGGTGAACTCCATAGTGAGCCTGCCATCAATATTTTTCCAGTAACGCTCAATTTTCAACGGAATACCTGCTGGCAGCGTTCCTGCAAGATCAGCAGCGGCCAACGTGTTTTCTGTTACCGATAAAGCGGTTACCGTACCGCGTTTAGCCGCGGTTGAACAACGTACCCATGTGGTATCGCCGGCTGCCTTGTACCGCAGGTTGATATCGCCTAATTGGTACATACCATCTTTATTGCGCAAGGCAAGCCTGTCGGCAGGGGTAAAATCAAAAGCCTTGTCTTCATCAGGCACCAAGGCGGCTACCGTTTGTGATGCCTTTACCAGTTTAAGGGTAAGTTTACCGGTATGAAAGCTTAATGTACCTGATGCCAGATCGAGTGTTGACGGGCGTTTGGCCAGTTTTTCCCATGGCGATTGCGCGTTAACTATAGACGGTACTATAACCTGCCCAAGCAGTAATGCGGTAAATAAGGCCGGAAAAAGTTTTTTAATTTTCACAGAAGTATAAATCATTTTAGAATTAGGGCTTGTTTAGTTTTTGCCTGTAGCACTGTTTTTATTGAGGTCATAAAAGCGCCAGCTGGTGGTAAAGTCAGGGGTAAGTTGCTGATCAGTGAGCGTAGCACGCACCATTTCAATAGGGATAAGGTTTTCTTTCATCACCGCGTCATGAAACTGTTTGAAGGTCATCTTGCCGCTATCAACCAGTTCCTGTTTAAGCCCCCACAATTGCAGGCCGCCTACTAAATAAGCTACCTGGTAAAGTGGACTGTATCCGCCGGCAAAAGATCTTCTCACCTCCCCTTCGGCATTGGCACGTTCGTGGCCAACACGGTCGACAAGGAAATTAATACACTGCTGAGGCGTCCAGTTGCCTAAATGATAGTTTAAGGAGAAGATAATGCGTGCGCAACGGTGCATGCGCCAGAATAACATACCCACACGTTCTTCGGGTGTTTTGGCGAAGCCTTTGTTATAAAGCAATAGTTCCCAGTAAAGCGGCCAGCCTTCAACCGCGAACGGTGTACCAAAATCTCCGCGATAAGCTTTGTAGCGACTGTTCATAAAATATTGCAGATTATGGCCGGGGATCAGTTCGTGCTGTACGGTTCCTCTTGAAAAGTACGGATTGTTGCCGCGCATACTCATCAGTTTATCCTGCTCGCTCATGGTATTGGTAGGATATGATACGCTGATCTCCTTACCACCTGTAAAAAACGGGTTAACCAGTTGCCTTTCAGGCGTCATCATGATCATTCCCCAGGTTTCCTCGGCCAATGGCGGAATAGTGATCAGGTCGTTCGCTTTGATGAAGTTAACGGCATCGTCATATAATTTAATGATCAGTTCAGGCTGGTGCCCTGCCGGTACATAACTGTTCTTCACCTTTTCCAAAGCCGCTTTCCAGTTGTTGCCAAAGCCCATTTCCTGCGATGCTTTCAGCATCTCCTTATCGCACCAGGCAAATTCCTTATTGGCAAGCGCTATCAGTTCCTCAGGTGTGTAAGGGATCATCTCCGCTTTTAGCTGGCTCATCAGTTCATCACGACCAATGGGTACGCCTTTTATGCCGCTGCTATCAGGCTTTTGGGTGGTTATTACTTTTGCCTTACTACGTAGCAAGCTGGCATAGTTAGCCAGCGCGGTATCCAGTTGCGTATAGGTTTGTGGTACCCACCAGGTAAACATAGGGTCGTAACCGTTATAAAAGTCAACCACATTTTTAAGCCTCCTTTGTATGCCGAACACAGCGTTACTGCTCATACGTGCCAGCGAACCTTCTATGTAGTCAGCTTTTTTTATTTTTAGAGAAGCGGCCCTGAGGTCGCGGATGATATTATTTAACTGCCCTGCCACATCCTGCCCGTTCAGGAAAACGCCCCTTCTGCGTTGCTTTTCCATCTTGTAAATGGTTTCGGCAAAAGGTATATAGGAGGTTATTTGTGCATATTTATTCTCTTCGTTCTTTAGTGATAACAGATCGGAATTGATCTCTTTTTTCAGTAAGATATAATCAACCTTACCATAAATGCTCATGCCGTTAAAATCGGCGCTCTTTAGTTTTTGCAGGTAATCATTAGCTACCTCGTTTAATCTTTTTCTTTCCTCGGGCGTTTGCAGTACATAATACTTGCCCTGGTCTTCACCTTTGTCGTTTAAGTTGTATGGGGCGTAAAAGTCGCGGATTGCGCCCATGTCCTGCTGGTACTGTATTACCCAACCCGAAACTTCGCTGGCCTGCTCATACATGGCTTTAGGCGCGTTTTGGGCTATTACAGTTGCGGGTAACAATAAAACAGCACTCATGTACATGAACGATGCTGTTGCTGGCCTTACCAGAGATCTTATTGCACGGAGACTTACCATGATACCGGAAATGGAAAAGAATTAAATACTGATTTTAAATATCTGGCAAAACACAGAAAAAACTGTTTTTCGCCAGGTATAAATATCCGTGCTGTAAATGTGAAACTAATAATAGATATTATCTGATATTGATTATATTTTATCAGCTTGTGTTAAGCAGGCTTCAATAGTAAGCAGGAAGAAAGTAGCGCTATCGCTTTGAGGGATAACGGGATAAAAAGAACGGGCAGCTGGTAAGCTGCCCGTTTTAACTATATTAAAAACGATCAGGGGAAAATGCGGAGATGTTGATAGCGGTATTTTTTTCTGATACCACTTCATTAACCAGGTACCCGGTTGCCGGGCCTAAACTCAGCCCCATCATACCGTGCCCGGTAGCAACAATAAGGTTATCATATTTACCGGAACGGCCTATGTAAGGTAAGCCATCAGGCGAAGCCGGGCGGAAACCATACCAGATATCCTTTACTGCAGGTACTTGCGGGTGCAGATCAGGGAAGTATTTAGGAACTGATTCCACTATCCCTTCCACACGTTTCATGTTGATACGGTTGTTGATCTTGTCCAGTTCCATGGTACCGCCATAACGCAGATGACCATTCATGGGCGTAATAGCTACCCTGGCCTCGGCAAGCAGTGCCGGAATGGTCATGCGGTTTTGAGGCTCGGGAACCATAAAAGAGTAACCTTTACCCGGCATAAGCGGCGCTTTGATATCCACCATTTTAGCCACAGCCGGCGACCATGAGCCACCTGCTATCACATATTGGTCGGCTGTCCACTCTTTATCACCGGTAAAAACCTTGGTTATCTTTTTCCCGGACTTCTCTATGCGGGTAACCATCTGGTTCCAGTGTATTTCCACCCCGTGCTCCTGCAAATATTTAATTAAACCCTGTATGAGCGCGTTGGGGTAAATATGTCCGTCGCAACGGTAATGTACGGCGCCTAAAACATCAAGGTTAAGTTCTGGTTGCAGCGCTTTACATTGTTCAGGGGTCAGCACGTCCATATCAAGGCCAAGCTCCTTTGCCTTATGTGCCAAATGTGCTTCTTCTTCGGCAGCCTGTTCTGTTTTATAGAACATCAATATCCCTTTATCACTTAGGCCAAAGTCAATACCGGTTTCCGCGCCAAGCGTGCTGTAAAGCTTTTTACTTAACAGCGACAGATCGCGCAAAGGAACGGCTGAATTTTGAACATGCTTGTCATTAGCATATTTCATAAACTTTAGTCCCCAGGAGATCAATTGCGGGTTTAAAGATGGTTTTACGTAAAAAGGGCTTTTACTGTCAAACATCCATCTTATGCCCTGTTTAATCATTCCCGGGGCTGCAAGGGGTATAAAATGACTTGGAACGATCATACCGGCATTGCCCGATGAGCAATTATCCACCAGATCGCCTTTATCTAATAAGGTTACCTTATGACCGGCTTTTTGTAAATAATAAGCGGAACTTAAGCCAATGATTCCGCCGCCTATAATAAGTACGTGAGGCATGTTTATTTTAATTAAAGCACCTGGAAACCATGTGCATAAGGATCATCTTCGTCGTCAATCTTAATGGTATTATAACCATATACCTTGGCCCATCCTTCTATGCTGGGGATAATGGCATCAAAATCATTCAGCTTTACCACATCCTCTACCTTGCCGGTAAACTTGCTGCCGATGATGCTTTCATGTACGAAAGTATCGCCTTTTTTAAGCTTCCCTTTGGCAAACCATTGTGCCATACGCGCCGAGGTACCGGTACCACATGGAGAACGGTCAATAGCTTTATCGCCATAAAAAACGGCGTTACGCGCGGTAGCATCTTCAGACAGGGTTTTACCTGCCCAAAGGATGTGCGTACAAGTATTGATGGTAGGGTTTTGCGGGTGTACAAAAGTATATAACTCGTTTATACGCTGGCGCAACACGCGGCTCCAGGCAATAAGCTGGCCCGCGCTGTAGTTTTCGAGCCCGGCAAAGTTTGGCTGCGGGTCAACTATGGCATAATAGTTACCACCGTAAGCTACATCAATAGTTAACGTACCCAGATCAGGGCATTCTACAGTAAGGTTTTCTGCCGCCAGGTAGGCCGGTACGTTAGTTAACTTAACCGATTTTACTTTTGTACCTTCCTGTTTATACTCTATCATCACCAGGCCAGCCGGTGCTTCCATACGTACAATGCCGGGGGTTTTAGGGGTGATAAGTCCTTCCTCGATAGCTATGGTGATGGTACCAATGGTGCCGTGGCCGCACATGGGCAGGCATCCGCTGGTTTCTATGAACAGCACCGCTACATCGTTATCGGGGTTATGAGGCGGATACAAAATACTGCCCGACATCATATCATGCCCGCGGGGTTCAAACATCAGTCCGGTTCGTATCCAGTCATATTCCTTCAGGAAATGCTGGCGCTTCTCGCTCATGTTATCTCCTTTTAACACAGGGCCTCCACCGGCAACCAGCCTTACAGGATTACCACAGGTATGGGCGTCAACACAAAAAAAAGTTTTGTTTGCCATATTATTCTTTAGTCCACTGGTTGTCTACAATTCTCCAGATGTTTAGCGGATTGGCATTTTGCAGTTCGGCTGGTAATAGCGCGTCGTCCCAGTCCTGCCAGGCCAGCGGCCTCACAAAACGGTATACGGCACCGGTACCTACCGAAGTAAAGCGGCTATCGCTGGTAGCCGGGAATGGCCCACCATGCTGCATAGCAGCACAAACTTCTACACCCGTAGGTACACCATTTAAAATAAGCCTGCCGGTTATATCACTTAGCTTGCTCAGCAATTGGCTGTATTCGGGTAATTCTTCCTTTTCAGCCATTACCGTTACGGTAAGCTGTCCGTGTAATTTATCGGCTATCAGCTCCAGTTGTTCTGCATTTTCAGCTACCACCAATACTGACATGGGGCCAAATATTTCTTCCTGGAACTTAGGGTTTGCCAGGAAATCGGCACCGCTAACTTTTATTACAGCAGCGGCAGACTGGTTAATGCACTCCTGGTTTATGGCCTTTGATTGTGCCATTACCGTAACACCGGCTTCGGCCATTACACCTTCAGACAGGGTTTGGTAATTTTTCCAGATACCGGCGGTAAGCATAGTGGCCGACGGCGCCTTTTCTATCGCGGCAGCAAGCGCCCCGGTAAAGCGGTCTAAACCTTCGCCCTGTACAGCCAGCATTAAGCCCGGGTTGGTACAGAACTGCCCTGCGCCCAATGTAATGGAAGCAGCATACTTAGCAGCCAGTTCTTCGGGTTTACTGCGGATAGCCTCGGGTAATAGTAACACCGGGTTGATGCTGCCCATTTCGGTAAATACCGGTATTACGTCATTACGGCGGCGGGCCAGGTCAACCAAAGCCATACCACCTTTATATGAACCGGTAAAGGCAACTGCCTTGGTAGCCGGGTGGGTTACCAATTGTTCGCCTACGGCATAACCGCTATCAAATAACAGGGAAAACACGCCTTTTGGCATGCCGGTACTTTCGGCAGCCTTGCAAATAGCCTCACCAACCAACGCGCTGGTACCCGGATGTGCCTGATGGGCTTTAACCACAACAGGGCAGCCCGCCGCCAAAGCGGAAGCGGTATCGCCACCGGCTACAGAAAACGCCAACGGGAAATTGCTCGCGCCAAACACCACCACAGGGCCAACAGCTACCGACATTTTACGAATATCAGACTTTGGTAATGGTGTACGCTCGGGTTGGGCGGTATCAATAACCGCGTTTACCCATGAGCCTTCCTCAACCAGGTCTGCAAACATGCGTAACTGGCCGGTGGTACGCCCCATTTCTCCCATGATACGGGCTTGCGGCAAACCGCTTTCAGCAACGGCACGGTCTACAAGGGTACTGCCAAGTTCTGTGATCTCCGTAGCAATAGCTCTTAAGAAGTCGGCCCTTTTAGCGCCGCCTATATTTTTATATTGCGCAAAAGCCTGCTGTGCAGCCTCTAAAGCAGCCTGCACTGCAGTGCTATCCGCAACTTCAAACTCACCTGTTAAAACGGCACCTGTTGACGCGCTTAAGGCAGTAAACCTCTCGCCGCTAACAGGCACCTGTTCACAGGCAACAATGTTTTTTCCAGTCATTTATCTATATTAATATGCTGCTGTTTCCAATTTACCCCAGCTACCTTCCGGCAATTCAGGGCGTACGGCCAATGCATCAGCAATTACTTTTTGCACACGTTCTCTCTCTTCGCCGCTCAATGGTAAACGTGGCGCACGTACACGCTCGGTACCTATACCTGTGGCAACTTCGGCTAATTTAATGTATTGTACCAGTTTTGGATGAATATCCAGCTCCAGCAAAGGTAAAAACCAACGGTGGATAGCACGTGCCTCATCATAACGGCCGGCTTTAACCAGGCGGTAAATAGCAACGGTTTCGCGCGGGAAAGCATCAACCAAACCTGCAACCCAGCCATCAGCGCCCATCATTAAGCTTTCTGTGGCGATAGGGTCAACACCGGTAAATATTTTAAAACGGTTACCAAAACGGTTAAACATCCTGGTTACGTTAATTACATCGCGGGTTGATTCTTTAACAGCCTGTATGTTTTCCACCTCTGCAAGCTGCTCAAACATATCCAAAGTAACTTCAATTTTATAATCTACCGGGTTGTTATAGATCATGATAGGCAGCGGTGTGCTTTTAGCTACTTCTTTAAAGAAAGTAACGGTTTCAAGCTCATCAGCTTTATAACGCATAGGCGGCAACAGCATTAAGCCATCAGCACCGTACTCGTATGCTTTCTTAGCGAAAGCGATAGCGGCTTTAGTAGTTTGTTCGGCAATATTTAAGATCACCGGCACTTTACCTTCTACTAATGCCAGTGTATGTTTAAGCAACGTAAATTTCTCTTCTTCTGTTAATACGCTGGCCTCACCTAAAGAACCTCCTAAGATGATACCTTCAGCACCTGCTTCAAGCTGTGCTGCTATGTTTTTATCAAATGCTACAAGGTCCAGTTCATCATCCGGGCCAAACTTTGTGGTAACTGCCGGGAATACGCCGGTCCATTCAAAATTGATCATATCCGTAATAAAAATTTTTCCTCAAAAATAAGTATGTAACATAAAGCTATCGCTATCTATTTTAGCCTATAATTACCGTATTTTAACATTAAACACTTTTTAATACCTAAATTAAGGGTAAAATAGAACAAGTTTACCTTAAATTAATTGCTTCCGTTGCAATAAATTAGCCATACATGGCGGGTTACTGAGGCTAACAGGGCTAAAATATGGCTGCCTTGTTACAATATGAGTAAGATATTAACATCAGGTATTCATTAACTTAACTTCTGCACCCTCATGTAAACGATGCAACCACAAAAAATTGTGGCTTACAGTAATAATGTTATTACTATGCATTTAAAGCGCATTTCGATTACTCAAAAATGTTTTAAATTAAACATCGGCCTGTAAAGTCTGTTGTATACTATATATTTGGTTACATTTATAGTAACCCTTCAGGCGCTTGCGCTCATCTACTATGGCAAAACAAAACTCAAAACCAACCGATAATCTTAACGAAAGCAAACCCGTAAAAACTGTGAAGAAAAAGGCTTCGCCACCGGCCGAAACCAATACCACATGGCCGCAAAGCGAAGATATTACAGTTGAAAAGCCTAAAGCCAAACGTACTGCAAAGCCTAAGCCTGTAACTGATACCATAGCCGATAAGCCTGCTAAATCAAAGGCTAAAAAGCTGGAAGTACTACAAAACACCTCGGGTTTAAAAGCCGTTGAGCCATATAGCCGCTTTACCGATTTTGACATTGACCTGTTTAAAGCCGGTAAGCATTACAAACTGTATGAAAAACTGGGTTCGCATGTGGTAGAGCATCATGGCGTAGTGGGTACATACTTTGCCGTATGGGCGCCTAACGCGCAATATGTATCGGTTATTGGTAATTTTAACGGGTGGAACAGTGGCTCACATTCCCTGAATTATCGTTGGGATGCTTCGGGAATATGGGAAGGGTTTATTCCGCATATTGGTGTTGGCGAAACCTATAAATACTTCATTAAATCATCAACCGGCGAAAACCTGGAGAAAAGCGACCCATTCGCTTTGCGATGGGAAATACCGCCGCATACCGCGTCCATAGTAGCGGATACCTATTATGAATGGAACGACCGCGAGTGGATGGCTAACCGCCACCAGCACAACGCGCTCGACAAACCCTATTCGGTTTATGAAATGCACCTTGGCTCATGGGCCCGGAGCCCGGAAAGCCCCGACGACTTTTTAAATTACCGCCAGGTAGCCGATAAACTGGTGCCTTATATTTTGGAAATGGGTTTCACGCATGTGGAATTTATGCCGCTGATGGAACACCCTTACTACCCGAGCTGGGGTTACCAGATCACAGGGTTCTTTGCGGCGTCTTCCAGATATGGCAGCCCGCAGGATTTGATGTACCTGGTAGAAGAATTGCACAAAGCCGGTATAGGGGTAATACTTGACTGGGTACCTTCGCATTTCCCTGGTGATGCGCATGCGTTGTATAACTTTGATGGCACACACCTGTATGAGCATGCCGATATGCGCAAAGGCTTCCACCCCGACTGGAAATCATACATCTTTAATTACGGCCGTAACGAGGTACGCGCTTTCCTGATCAGCAACGCGCTTTTCTGGCTGGACAGGTACCATATTGACGGACTGCGTGTGGATGCGGTAGCGTCTATGCTATATCTGGATTATTCGCGCAACCACGGCGAATGGGAACCTAATGTTTTCGGCGGGAACGAGAACCTGGAAGCCATTGATTTTTTAAAGGAATTTAACGCCACTGTTTATAGTAATTTCCCTGACGTACAAACCATTGCCGAGGAGTCGACCTCATTTACAGGCGTGAGCCGACCTGTTTATTCTGGCGGGCTCGGTTTTGGCATGAAGTGGATGATGGGTTGGATGCATGATACGCTTAAATATTTTGCCCGCGACCCTATTTACCGTAAATACCACCAGGACCAGCTCACCTTTAGCCTGGTTTATGCCTTTACAGAAAACTTTATGCTGCCTTTTTCTCATGACGAGGTAGTGTATGGTAAAGGTTCCATGATAGGGAAAATGCCCGGCGACGACTGGCAGCGATTTGCCAACCTGCGGGTACTATACAGCTTTATGTTTACCCACCCAGGCACCAAATTGTTATTTATGGGTAGTGAATTCGCGCAAAGCGAGGAATGGAACTTCCAGCATTCGCTGGACTGGCATCTGCTGCAGTACGAAAGCCATAACGGCATAAAAGAAACCGTTAAGGCACTTAATCAGCTCTACAAAACAGAACCTGCTTTATACGAAAAAGCTTTTGACCCGGCAGGTTTTGAATGGATAGATGCCGGTAACTATGAAAACTCGATCCTCATATTCGCACGCAAGGGTATTGACCCTTCAAATGACCTGGTGGTGGTACTTAACATGACCCCTGCCCCCCATCATCAATATCGTGTTGGTTTGCCTGCCGAGGGTACCTGGCAAGAGGTTTTTAATTCCGACAAAAAAGAATACTGGGGTGGCGGCGTAGGAAATTTTGAGCCTTTAAATACCGAAAAGCATAAATGGCACGGCCGCGAAGACTCTATCAGCATTACCATACCACCGCTGGCAGCAGTAATATTTAAACGTAGCAGCGATAACGATCTAACTATAAATAAAGCTCAAAAAACAATTAAAAGCAGCTCAAAAGGAGGCAAGATATGAGCAGCGGCCGTGGTAAATTCTTTTACCTGTATCTGATAGGCGGTACAGTAGCACTCCTTTTGCTGCTGTACAGTTTAATAACGGCTTACCCCAACATTAACCAGGGCGGGGCGCTGTTCTATATTATACCCACGCTGGCTTTATACTACATGGCTTACAAAACCTACCATGTAAAAAAAGACGGTGAATTAATGTAAAAGCCAGGCAAAGGTCCTGGCTATACCGCTAAATCTTCAACAAGAAAATCCAGGTTACGGGTAGCAGCCTGATATTCTTTAAGCAACCTGAACTGGTTTCTGGCACGCGTTAAATTGTGCCCTTCGTATCTCGCGCCGTAGTAGGTGTCGTTATTTAAAAAGTCTGTTAAAAAGCGTAGCGCCTGCATGTATATCATCATTTCGCCCGAGTAGATGAATTGCTTTTTTTCTTCTTCATGGAGTATATCGCCCATTTCGCTCATATAGCCGGCGTATATTTCTTTTAGAAAATCCCTGCGCACTTTAATTTTATCAAAGTCCTGTTCCTCCTCATCGGCAGCGGCAATGTATGTGCGCATCATATCGCCTACATCACTCATGTAATACCCCGGCATAACGGTATCCAGGTCAACCAGGCAAAGCGCGCTACCGTCCTCATCAAATAATACGTTATTAATTTTAGTATCGTGGTGTACCACTCGCAGCCTAAAGTTTTTATTACTTAAAATATGGTGATACGTATCTACAACATGCGCGTTACTTTCCGCGTCGGCTATCGCATCCCGCGCCTCATTTTGTTTATTTACCGGGCTATCCTTCAAGGCCTGTTTAAACTGCTGGTAACGTAGGTCGAGGTTATGAAAATCCGTCAGCGTATAGGCAAGTTTGCCTACCTCAAATCCATCAAGCAAACGGGTGAACCTGCCAAATTGGGCGGCCGCGTTGTAAGCCTCATGCGGGTGTTGCAAATGATTTACCGTGCGCGAACCTTCAACAAAAGGAAACAGCCGGTAAAAGCTGCCATTTGAAGCTTCTATGATAGATTTGCCCGAAGTATTTTTAAGCGGCGCCACAAAAAGATAACCGGGATGATGCTCATGCAGGTAATCCTGAATTAAAGCCAAATTCCGGTCAATAGCGTAAGGATCCGTAAATACATCGGTGTTGATCTGCTGCAATATAAACGCATGTGAGCCCTTAGTTACTTTATAGGTTTTATTAATAAGGCCCGAACCAAATGGGACAACCTGGCATTCAGAAGCGTTAATACCGAAACTATCAAGGATATTGTTAAACATAAAAACAATTGGCGTTTGCTAAGATCAAACATAGCTAAATGCGGCATGAAAGTTTAACGCAAACGTTTGAGCAATTTTAAACACTCGTTATCGTTTGTTCTCTACCAGTTGCGACTCGATAATCACTTTGTAAAACGCGCCCGGCTCACTGGCCGCGGTAGTTTTATGATGAAGCAGATCCATCAAAATATCAGTCGCTTTTTGGCCTTGAAGGTAGGGAAATTGCTCAACAGAGGCTACCGGGATATTATCCATATAGTTTATGAGGGGCAAATTGGCATAACTTACCAGCTCAAGTTCCTCGTTGAGTTTCACATTTAGCTTTTTCGCATGTTTGATAGCAAAAAGTGCCACATAATCATTAAAGGTTACAATGGCCGTAGGCTTGCGCTTGTTATTGAGTAACTGCTCAAGCGCCCTTTGGGTATCCTGTTCCGTTAAATCGCAGGAAACGATGAGTGATGGATCATACTTTAACCTATTTTTGGTCATCGCGCTAATGTAACCCTCCCTTCGCTCGCCGGTTGCTACCATCGCCTGCGGCCCGTTGATCATGCCAATTACACGATGGCCTTTCCTCAGCAGATAATTAACAGCCTCTATGGTACCGGTTTCCATATTGCAGGCTACGTAATGGATATTAGGGATGCCGGGTATCCTGTCGAAATACACCACGGGTATGTTGTACTTTTTAAGGTCTTCAAAATGCTGGTAAGAGGATGTATTTTTACCTACCGATACTAATAAACCCTCAACCCGGTGACTTTTCATTTTTTCTACCAGGAGCTTCTCTTTTGCTTCATCGTCATGCGACTGGGCTATAAGAACCGTATAGTTTTTTTTGTATGCGGTATCTTCAATAGCGCTTACCGCAGTGGAGAAAAAATCTTCGGCCAATTCGGGCAATATTACCCCTATGGTGTGTGTTTTCCCTTTTTGAAGGAATATGGCCGTTTGATTAGGCTCATAATTCAGTTCCTCGGCCAGCTTTTTAACTTTAGCCTTTGTGGTTAGCCCTATACTGGCGTGGTCATGCAGGGCTCTGGACACGGTGGAAGCCGAAATACCCAAAATTTGCGCTATGGCTTTTATTGTTGCCGGTTTTGATTGCATCAGGATCCCTTTATGTATTCTTAAAGTTAGCCTATTTCGCTTACATAGACATACAGCAAACGATTGCGTAATTTTTAAATTTTACCATAGCGATAAAACATACACCCTGAGTTAACACCTTATTCACCTATCATTGCAGTTAGCTATTATTTATTGTGCATTTAAAACGTTTGCGCAAAGAGCAGAACAGACATTTTATTACTAATACATTGGGCGCTTGTATTTTTAACCTAAATTGAACCTTTTAAATTTAGCAAATGAATAAAATCGTTTCAAACATTGTTCTGCAGCTTTCTCTGTTTATAATAACATCCGCTGCATTTGCGCAAAACCCGGCTATTGACGTAAAACAATTACAGCATATCATCCCGCTTGGTGGCAACGCCTGGATCAATCGCCCTGATTCCATAACTGATGACGGGTTGTTTAACTGGTCGGGCAGGAATACAACTGCGAACATTTATTTCAGGATAGGCCAACCACAGAATATTAAACTTTCCTTAAGGATAAGGGTACCCAAAGGGACCAGCACCATCCGGGTGAATGTTGGTCATACAACCTTTACCAAAAAGTTAAGTAACCCGCAATTTGATACGGTTTACCTGGGTAAGATATATGCAGATAAGCCGGGCAACATTAAAGTCACTTTAAAGGGGATAAACAAAAAAGGACCAACATTTGCCGATGTATCTGACCTTATTGTTGGCTTGCAACAGCCGGATGCAGACATTGCTTACGTTCCCCGAGGCAGTTCTTTTCATTTTGGCAGAAGAGGCCCTTCTGTGCATTTGAGCTTCCAGGTGCCTGAAGATAAACGCGCATCCGTAAAATATTTCTATAACGAGATCATGGTACCCAACGGAGAGGATGTCATCGGTTCTTATTTTATGGCTGACGGCTTTGGAGAAGGCTATTTTGGTATGCAGGTAAATTCCGCTTCGGAACGCCGGGTTTTATTTTCTGTGTGGAGCCCGTATAGCACCGATAACCCTGAAAGCATACCCGATAGCCTGCGTATAAAAATGATAAAGCGTGGTGCAGGGGTTCATACCGGTGAGTTCGGAAACGAGGGGTCGGGCGGACAAAGCTACATGAGGTATCCCTGGAAAGCGGGCAAGGTGTATGGTTTCCTGCTAAGTGCCGAACCCGACTTTGCTAAAAAGACGACCACTTACACGGCATATTTTAAAGATGTAGCGGCGGGCAAATGGCTTTTGGTCGCCAGCTTTTCGCGTCCGCAAAAGGCTACTTACTTAACACACCTGCATTCGTTTTTAGAAAACTTTGAGCCTGAAAACGGAAACATTACGCGCAAAGCCTACTATACAAACGAATGGATAGGTGATGTTAATGGCGATTGGACTGAACTTACCCAGGCAATTTTTACCGGCGATGCTACCGCCAATGCTAATTACCGTAAAGATTATGCCGGTGGAGCCGATGGAAGTAAGTTCTACCTGCAAAATGGTGGCTTTTTTAACGATTTTACCAAATTGAAGATCCCGGTAAGCCGTAAACCTACTCATGTTAAACCTGCTGTAGATCTTAAAAACCTTCCGGGGGAATAAATAACAATCTCCTTTTTTGCAACCCATGCCGTGTTGGTATAATCACAAACAACATAGCATGGGTTTCTTTTTTCACTCCATACCTGCATGCTTTTAGGCGCTTACTTCCCCTGGTGGACGCTTAGCAACTACAAGATATATCCCGCCGTTTCCTGTTCCATTTTACTGCAAAACAAACGTTTGCGCTGTGTTTGAGGCCTTTAATCTTTGGTTTCTGTACCGGTCTGTGCATAACTTTCAACAACAATCCGCACAACTAACGATAACAAAAAACTAATGATTAATTAATACAAACTCCCGCAGTATGATGAAAATTTACTCCACTATCCGTCGGCAGGCATTAACTGATCTGAACAGAGCGATGATCCGTCTGTTCAAATCTGCCTGTTGTATCATCTTTTTAGCGCTGCCATTTATGGCCCGCGCGCAAACGATTATAACAGGCATCGTAAAAGATAAGGACGGGCCTATTATCGGCGCCACCGTAACACAAAAAGGCGTTAAAAACACCACATCAACCGATGTTAACGGCAAATTTCAATTCACCTTAAAGGAAGGTCCCGCCATCCTCACCGTTTCATACATCGGTTACCGCACATTAGAGGTTGATGTAACCAACCGCACTAACGTAACCATCACCCTACAGGACGATGTGAACAAACTCAACGAAGTAGTGGTGGTAGGTTACGGTACCGTAAAAAAGGGCGACCTCACCGGCTCGGTAAGTTCGGTAAAAAGTGATAACCTTATTCTCGGTGGTACCACAACCAACATAGGCCAGGCTATACAAGGTAAGGCCGCGGGTGTACAGGTACAGCAGTCGAGCTTTGAACCGGGCGGGGGCATTAATATTACCGTAAGGGGTGGTAACTCCATTAACACTTCTACCTCTCCTTTATACGTGGTTGACGGCTTTATCAGCGACAATGGTAACCAGGTAAACCCAAATGATGTTGAAGATATACAAGTTTTAAAAGACGCTTCGGCTACAGCTATCTATGGTGCCAGAGGTGGTAACGGTGTGGTTTTAATTACTACGAAGAAAGGGAAGAATGGAAAAGTAGCGCTTGATGTTGATGTATCAGGCGGTACGCAACGCCTAACCTATCAGCCCAGTTTGTTAACAGGCCAGCAGTACACCGATATACAAAATGCTACGGCCATTGAAGATGGTAAACCACAGCCCTACCCTTCAAGTTTCCAGGTGGCTAATACCAATTGGCTTAAGCTGGCAACGCAAAATGCCAATGTGCAAAATCAAAGCATCAGCTTAAGTTCTGGCGACCAAAATTCTAAACTGTACATTTCGGGTAACCACATTAAACAAGTTGGCGTATTAAAACACACCGGCTTTGAGCGCTACACGGCACGTATAGGTACCGAAAAAACGGTTAATGAAAACCTGAAGATCAGTGCCAATTTCTATGGAGCAAGTTCAGCTACAACATTACAGTCCTATACTGGTGATATTACCGCGCCATTGTTCAGCTTGTTAACCGCCCCGCCAAACGTTGCGCCATATAACCCCGATGGTACTTATAATTACTACATTACCCAGGGCACCAAAACCAACGCCCTTGCCGGTTTACTGGAACCCACTAACAACAGCGCTAATAAGTTAGTAAACGCTAATGTAGGGCTGGATTATAAAATCCTAAAAAGTCTTACTTACCACCTTACAGCAGGTACGGAATACAGCCAGACCACAGCGGGGCAATACCTGCCTACCACAACTATTGCAGGTGCAAAACAGGGTGGCGTAGCCAGCGAGCAAGCTAAATCAGCCTTCAGATGGGTGGTTGAAAACTACCTGACCTATAAATTTAACCTGGCCAAGGTGCATGATTTCACCGTTTTGCTGGGTACTTCTAACCAAAAAGACGTTACCGATGGCTTAAACGCAGGTTCAAAAGGTTTCTCTACCGATGCTTTTTTATACTACAACCTTGGCGCGGGTTCTTTGCCTAACGGGTATGGCAGCAACAAAGCCGAAGCTTTTTTAACGTCGTACTTCACCAGGTTAAACTATGCTTATAATGATAAGTTACTGGCATCGTTCTCCTTCCGTGATGACCGTTCGTCCAATTTCGGGCCTAACAAGCGTTCGGGCTTTTTCCCTGCGGGTGCTATCGCCTATAAACTTACGGATGAGGATTTCGTAAAGAACCTTAACACTTTCACAAATTTAAAAGCCCGTGTGAGCTACGGTATTACCGGTAACGACCGTATACCGGCAAGTTTATACCTTTCAACATTTGGCCCTTACGGGACCGTGCTTAACCAAAGCGGTAACCTGCAAACCGGTATCGAACCTAAAACACTGGCCAACCCCAACCTGAAATGGGAAGCAACACGCCAGTTTGATGTGGGTTTGGATATGGGCTTTGCCAATGGCCGTGTTAATGCCAGCATTGATTACTACGCCAAAAAAACAACAGACCTGCTTATCCAGATACCTATTGGCCAGGAATGGGGCTTTAGCAGCCAGTGGGTAAACGGCGGTTCAATACAAAACAGGGGTATCGAGGTATCGGTGAACACCGCCAATATTAAAACCAGCGATTTCTCATGGAATACCACCGTCACCTTTGCCTATAACAAGCAAAAGGCCTTAGACCTGGGGCCGGGTGTAAACGTGATCAGCACCAATACGGCTAACCCAAGTGGTACAGTATCCGGCCAGGAATTTACGAGGGTGGTTCCCGGCGTTGAACTGGGTCAGCTATATGGCTACGTTTACGAAGGGGTAATAAAAACCGGGGAGAAATATGCGCCGCAACCCAACTCAAAACCGGGCGATCCTAAATACAAAGATGTTGACGGGAACGGTGTGATCACTCCTGCCGATCGTACTTACCTGGGTAATTCCAACCCGCATTACATGGCCGGTTTCGGTAACGATTTCCATTACAAAGGCATTGACCTGGGCATATTTTTCCAGGGTGCTTTTGATTACTACCTGTATAACATGAATGCTATGGTATTGGAATCAACCACAGGAGCGGCAGCATTAAACAGGTTTGTAGCCGGCACCAATGAAAATACTAACATACCCCGCGAAGGCTATTACCTGAGCACTTATGGTAGCTATGTAAACTCACGCTTTGTTGAAAACGCCTCTTACGTACGTTTAAAATCACTAACGCTGGGCTACAACTTCCCGCAAACCTGGTTCCGGAACATGAAAATATTGCAAGGCGTAAAAGTTTATGCCGAGGCACAAAACCTGCTCACCATTACCGGCTACAAAGGCACCGACCCCGAGGTGAACGTACATACCGGTGCGCTTGGGGGCGGTTTAGATTTTAACTCATTCCCCGCCTTTAAAACCATCACATTCGGCATTAAGGCATCTATCCATTAATCGTATCGGGAATATTAAAAAGACAACACAAAATGAAAAGATATATCATACCAGCGCTCATCATGGCAGCTTTTATGCAAACTGCCTGTAACAAAACCAGTTTGGAGCCTAAAATATACAGCAGCCTAACCAGCCAAAACGCTTTCCTTACCAAATCTGACGCTGTGGCAGCCGTTAACGCGGTTTACGCGCGATTGAAAGGCCCGGCGGTAGGCGACAATTTCGATTACTGGACCGTAAGGCACTTCGCCCTCACCGACCTTACTACCGATGTTGGGCACTGTAGTTACGCGGGCGACCCGGGGCAATTATCACAAGTGCAGTGGAACTCGGCGAATGGCCTTATCGCCGAAGATTATAAGCAAATTTATAAGCTGATAGCCAACGCTAACAACGCTATCTACAACATCTCGGCAATGACCAGCATTTCAGCTACGGAAAAGAACCAATTTCTTGCCGAAATGAAATTTCTGCGGGCCATCGCCTACTCAGACCTCACGGATGCCTGGGGGCCGGTGATCCTGAATACCGAAAAAGATATCGCCAACCCGGATTATAAGGCAAAATCAACACCAAGCCCGGTAGCCGAGGTTGACGCCCTGATGATAGCCGACCTGGAAAACGCCATGAGCGTTTTACCTGTAGACTACAGCAAAAACAGTATTTACTCAACAAACGATGTTGGGCGTGCTACCAAAGGCGCGGCAATGTTCCTGCTGGCAAAAATTTACCTGCGCCAGCACCAGTGGCAAAAAGCGGCAGACCTTACCAAACAGGTAATGGACCTGGGCATCTACCAGCTGTACCCTTCGTACGAAGGTTTATTTAAAGAAGCAAATACCTGGTGTTCAGAAAACATCTTTTCGGTATTAAGCGATGCCAACGTTAACGGCACCGAATTGCTTAATCACTTTGGCCCGTTAAGCCACCCTGTACTTACCGACAGGTGGCAGTATTACGCCGTTACCTGGGATTTCTATAACAGCTATGGCGATGAGGATGACCGTAAAAAAATGTTCTTTACCGAATATAAGGGTGTGGACGGGTTGATACATAAACAAGCGCCAACTCAGGGAGCAACCGCGCCTAACGGATACTTATACATGCCCGATGTAGCCACCATGAAGTATGCCGACCCTAACGGTGCCAACACCTATTATGATGGCCACAGTGTGGACATATTGCGCTATGCTGATGTTTTGCTAAGTCGTGCCGAGGCCCTTAATGAACTTAACGGCCCTACTACAGAAGCCGTAAACCTGGTGAACCAGGTGAAGGCACGGTCGCATGCTAAACAATTGGTGCAGTCGCAGTTAACGCAGGCAACCTTCCGTGATCTGTTGTTACAGGAACGCGGATGGGAACTGTATTACGAAGGTAAAAGGCGTGCCGACCTTAAACGCTTTGGTAAATATGATGTGATAGTAAACGGCTACTTGAAAAGAACCGGGCAAACCAACACCGTACAAATGCCGCGTGATGAGTATTTCCCCTACCCGCTTAACCAAACTACCATTAACCCTAACCTGAATAATTCCGGAAGACAACAATAAATACAATTAACCAATGGTAAGGAGTTGGATAGCTACAGCGCCAACTCTTTACCATTTATCAAAATTATGGTTAAAGTAAAAAAACACCTGTTTACAGTTTTTACCCTCGTAATGCTATCAGGCCTGTATAGCTGTACTGATAGCAATGCGATAAAAGAAGTTCGCCTGGGGCTGTACAATAACAACGAGCTAAAGATAAAACTCGATATTGTGACCAGCCGGGAAGCCAACGTTTTCGCCGAATACTGGCTCAAAGGTAACAACGGCCCAAAATTCCTTTCAGTAGGTAGCCATAAAGCAACAGGGCATCAACTGGTGCTCACCAATATCCTGCCCGATACTACTTACAATTATCATATCGTATCGGTTGCTAATGGAGATACCGCTATCAGTAAGAACTATGCATTTAAGTCGCACGCGTTGCCTTTGTTCCTGCAGGAACAGTTTAAAGCCAAAACAGCCGCAAATACACAGCTACCTCCTGAGTTTGGTAATGGCTTAATGCTGATCAATAAACGCTATGCTCCCGGTGTGGCTTACCTGGTAGACGATAACGGACGCATACGCTGGTACCACATGATAGACAGGCTGGGCTTTAAGGTGATCCGCTTTACCGGCGATAAAACACTGATAGCCATTTTGGGCCGAAACGATGAGCCGACGAGTTACGGAAGCGAGATATTAGAGATCAATTTACTGGGCGATACTTTATTGCACCTCAAAAAAGGGCAGGACGATTTTAAACAAACCATCCACCACGAAATATTAAAGAACAGCAAGGGCCAACTGGTAACCATTTTTGTAGATAAACGGCCGATGGACCTTTCGGCCATAGGCGGATCAAAAACCGATACCGTTAGTGGCGATGGCATACTGGTAATGGATAAAACGGGCAGGCAGATAAAACGGTGGAGCGTGTTTGATGTAATGGACCCGAAAAAAGACCCGAAAATTTTGAAAACTAAAAAGGACTGGATGCATGCCAACAGCCTGAGTTATGATAAAGATGGCAATTACCTCTTATCGTTTTTCAACAACGGACAGATCTGGAAAATAGACCAAAGCACAGGTAAGGTTATTTACAAATTTGGCAAAGGCGGTACTATAGCCATGCCGGCCAATTGCAGTTTTACGCAGGCGCATGCGGCCCACATCAATCAGCATGGCGACCTGATGTTTTTTGATAACGGAACAGAGAAACACCAGTCGGGCGTTTATGCCATTAAAATTAATGAGCAGGCCAAATCCGCGGCGGTTACTTCACACCTGATACTGCCTAAGGAGATATTTAATGGACGCATGGGCAGCGCTTATCTCATTAATGATACCAGCACCTTGGTTTGCTGCTCCAAAAGGCACATTATTGTTTTAGCAGATGAGCAGGGGCGCCTGCAATGGACCATGGAAACATCGGTACCAACTTACCGGGCAGAATTTATTAAATACAGCAACATCGACCCTTATTTAAAGCCTTTAACCCATCATGAATAAAATAATGCGTTACATCTGCATCTTGTTACCTTTTTTCGCCTTTGTAGCGGCTATGCAGCTTACATCATGCGGCAGCGAAAAAGAAACTTCCGGAGATGATGAAGCAACTAACGCCGACACCATAGTAGCTATTGACACCACCAAAATACCTATGGGCAAATATGGCGCTTCGGTACGCTATGGCCGGCAGTTAATGCTGCACACCGCGTATTACATAGGCCCAAATGGCATTAACGGGCAATACACAGGCAACAAAATGAATTGTACCAACTGCCACCGTGACGCGGGTACCAGGCCATACGCTTTTAACCTGATGCGCTCGTTTGAGGACTATCCGCAGTATCGGGCAAGAGAAGGAAGAATATTATCATTAGCGGAGCGGATCAATAACTGTGTAATGCGCCCTAACCTGGGCAAACCCCTTCCCTTAGATAGCAAAGAAATGGTTTCCATAATGGCTTACCTGAAATTTTTAAGCGATTCATCAAATGTTTCCCGCGTAACTAAAGGGCTTAAAAACATGGAGGTAGCATTACCCGACGAGGCAGCATCTTCAGACAGAGGCGAAGCGTTATACAAAAGTTATTGCGAACGCTGCCATGCCGCCAACGGCGAAGGCAAAATGCGGTTTGACAATGTCACCTATGAATATCCGCCGGTTTGGGGCCTATTGGCCTATCGTCCGGGTTCGAGCATGCATAGGGTAATTAAACTGGCGCAATGGCTTAAAGCCAACATGCCTTATGACAAGGCAACGATAGGCAACCCGGTGCTTAGCGATGCGGAAGCCCTTGATATAGCCGCCTTTATTAACGACGACAGGAAGCATAAACGCCCGCTACCAAAAACATCAAAGGAAGTTGATTATCCAAATTACGAGGAAAAGGCTGTAGATTATGATAAAGGGCCTTTTAAAGACCCTTTCTCAGAAAATCAACATAAATATGGGCCGTATAAACCCATTATAGAATATTGGAAAAGCCGGGGTGTAACACCAACTATATAAAACCTATGGAAAGGCAACAGGCTTGCTTTTTCGGTAAAAGAATAAGTATCTTCAAAAAAAGTATTCATGAAACAAGTATTAGTTTTCGCGTTCCTTTTGTTTAGCATAAAAGCTACCGCTCAAAACATCCCATACACCAACTGCGATAATTGCTGGCTGGCCGACTCATTAGGCAACCACCGCGTAGTATTATCCTTTAACGGCACGGGTAAAGTAGCTAAAGCAGTGATCAACTGGCGCAGAAGGGATAACGCCCCCCAAAATAAACGCATCATTATTGAAGATGCTAAAACCCATCAAAGGGTAAAAAATGTAAAAGTGGTTTCCATCACCAGAGAAACGGGCGATCTGCTTTTTGAGCCGGTATCTGGTAATGGGGAATACAATGTTTATTACCTGCCCTACAAAAATGAAGGCCGTTCCAACTATCCTAAAGGCGTATATCTTAAACCAGATAACCAGGCAAATAGTGAATGGCTGGGCTCACTCAACAATAACAAAAACTATCCTTTAGCTACAGTTAAAGAATTCCAGTCGATAGACGCGTTTAACAGCTTTTACCCAATGGAGGTAATTGCTACGCAGGCCGAAACGGAGGACCTGATAAAGAAATATCCAAACGAGAAATTCCTGGTTTTTCCTGAAGACAGGATGTATTCGATCCGCATGACCAAAGACCTCCCCCAACGCTGGATTGCCAACGGTCCCCAGGCAAAATATATGGGCAAAGCCGCGCGTGGCGAACATTTTGCCTTTCAGTTAGGAGTTTACGCTTTACAAGATATCGGCGGCTTACAGGTAAGTTTCAGCGACCTGAGATCAGCAGGCGGAAAATCCATACCGGCCACGAAAGCTTTTTGTATCAACAACAACCAGGTTACGTATGATGCTCACCGTTTAACAAAAAGCGTTGATGTAAAACAGCATGACATACAGCCGCTATGGTGCCAGGTAGATGTGCCCGCAGAAACAACCCCGGCCTTATACAAAGGGAAGATCACCATTAGCCAGAATGGCAAACCGGTTAAAACATTAGACCTGGCCATTGAGGTAAGCAACCAGCTACTCAAGGATGGCGGCGTAAGCGAACCCGTTAAAATGACACGCCTTGGTTGGTTAAACTCTACCATGGCACAGCAAAATACAGTGATAGCGCCTTACACCCCGCTGGTAGTGAATGGTAAAACCATTAGCTTGCTTGGGCGCAAAGTAGAGATAGGCAGCAATGGTTTTCCGGCGCAAATTCAAACCTACTTTACGCCCGAAATGACCGGATATGCCACGGCACCCAACAACCTGCTTTCGCAAGCCCTGCATTTCAATATTGTTGATGCGGATGGTAAAAATATCGTACTAAAAGACAAAGGAGTAGTATTTACCAAAAAAGAAGCCGGTACTGTTTCCTGGTCATCAATAAGCGCCAACGAAAACCTGCAAATGGATGTAAGCGCTTCGTTAGAGTTTGATGGCTTTGTTGCCTACACCGTAAAAATAAAAGCCCTTCGCAATATCGATCTGAAAGATATTGGCATGCAGATCCCGCTAAAAAAGGAGTTTGCCAAATATATGATGGGCTTGGGTCTTAAAGGTGGCTATCGCCCCGAAACGTTTGAGTGGAAATGGGACGTGGCACACAAAAACCAGGACGGTGCCTGGATAGGAAACGTGAATGGTGGTTTACAATACTCACTAAGAGATGAACACTATGTACGGCCTTTAAACACTAACTTTTACCTGCAAAAGCCTTTGCTATTGCCCACTTCATGGGGCAATACTGATAAAGGCGGCATAGCGGTAACCACCGGAAACACAGGTGTATTGGTGAACAATTACAGCGGAGCACGTACCCTAAAAAAAGGTGACGAACTGTATTACAACTTTAATTTACTCATTACGCCCTTCCACCCTATTAATACCGATTTCCAGTGGCAAACCCGGTTTTACCACGCTTACAAACCCATTGATACCGTAAAGCAAGCGGGCGCTACAGTGATCAATATCCACCACGCAACAGCCATTAACCCTAACATCAACTATCCTTTTATAGCCTGGCATGAGATGAAAGCCTATGACGACTCCGCGCACGCCGCCGGCTTAAAAGTGAAAATTTATAATACCATACGCGAGCTATCCAACCATGCCTATGAAACCTTCGCGTTACGCAGTTTAGGGCATGAGATATTTTCGCCGGGTAAAGGCGGCGGCTTTAGCTGGCTGCAGGAGCATTTGGGTGACGATTATATTGCCGCGTGGTTTGTTCCCGAAATTAAGGATGCCGCCATCATCAACAGCGGCATGAACCGCTGGCATAACTACTATGTAGAGGGCATGAACTGGCTCACCGAAAATGTAGGTATTGATGGTATTTACCTGGATGATGTGGCCTTTGACCGTGTTACCATGAAACGTATAAAACGGGTACTGACTAAAAACGGGCACCCCGGTATCATAGACCTGCATTCGGCGAACCAGTATAACAAAAGCGATGGCTTTAATAATAGCGCTAACCTGTATATGGAGCATTTCCCGTACCTCAACAGGCTTTGGTTTGGCGAGTATTTCGATTATGAAAAGAATGATCCTGATTTTTTCCTTACCGAAGTTAGCGGTATTCCGTTTGGGCTAATGGGCGAAATGCTGCAGGGCGGCGGCAATAAATGGCGCGGAATGGTTTACGGCATGACCAACCGTATGCCCTGGAGCGACGGCGCCGACCCACGACCTATATGGAAAGCCTGGGACGACTTTGGTATGAAAGGCACCAAAATGATCGGCTATTGGGTAGATAGTAACCCTGTTAAAACAGATAAAGCCAAAGTTTTAGCTACGGTTTACAAGAAAGATGGAGCGGCCATGGTATCAATAGCCAGCTGGGAAAATGACAACACAGACGTTAAGCTAAAGATAGACTGGAAACAGTTAGGTATAAACCCGGCAAAAGCTACCATCACTGCCCCGGCCATTAAAGATTTCCAGCCCGGCAGAACTTTTACTTTAAAGGATGCCATCCCGGTTGAAAAAGGAAAGGGTTGGTTATTGGTTATTAAATAATCTGGCTTTATTTAGCCTTCAGCTTAGGTCATTGAATAGGACAATAGCCCGTTAAAGGTGTCTTTAACGGGCTATTTAATTTGTAGTCAAATGTAAGTGCGGATAAGCCCTTGCGTTATGTCGCTAAGTTTTTTTATCAATTACTAAACATACATTTCATAATATTTTACTGTAAATAACGTAGTATAAATAACCTCTCTCTTAGCGATAGCTTACAAATGGGCAAACCATCGCTTTCCCTGCAGGCCTGTATTTAATTAAAATCATTATGAAAAAGCTAAGTATTTTTATGATCGCGGCAGGATTACTACTGATCATCTGTGGTAATGTATTTTACAAACAACATCAAAACGCGGATGATAGCGGAGGCTCTGCTTCAATAACCACATTAAATGGCAATTGGTCCGTAAAAATCCCGGCGTTTATGGGTGGCGTGGTATTCCTTTTTGGAGCGATATTTTTGTATGTAGATGCCAATACAAAAAAGAAAAATAATGGCCTGGCCTAATAGTGATACTATAGTATTTCTGTTCTGAAAGACTGAGTAGAAGTAACGAAAAAATGGATTTATGAAATGGAACATTTTAAGCTATTGTTCCCTTTTACTTAGATCCATTAAAACAGAGTCATTTTAGTCTTTACGATAATTAACAAAAAAACCCTTAAATAAGCTATTTAAGGGTTTTTCGTATCTACAGAAAGTACACTAAGTGATCCCGTTTGGATTCGAACCAATTTTTATAAATCAAAATCATGTAAGGTGCAGTTATGTGCTTACTTTTCTAAATTACTAAAAGCACAGTTTTCATGATTATTATATTGAATAATATACCAATTCTTCTGCCTATTCAATGGCACTGATGCGAATTGTGTAACTCGTTTAATTGCGCCTGAATGAGTATCTCTGTTGGCGGCTAAATTTGCACCCCTGTACTCTGCTGTTTCCTTAATAAAGCCCGGTTAAATTTGTAATAAATGATCTTATGAAAGCAGTAGTTAATCTTAATAAGAAACAATTCAATAAATATAATTCTCGACCTAGTTTATAGCCATTTTTATTACCTAATAATTTATTTTATTAAAAGCATTGCTTGAAAGTTTTTTCCTTTGTCTTTTAACTTAATAATCTATATTTGATAATCTAAACATTATTCATGAATCCACATCTACATAGAATTACCCAACTTGGAAAAGTTTTTTTCGCCCTATTCATTTTGTTAGCAGTTATACAAAGCTGTAAAAAGGGTGACAATGCTAAAACATTGACCATATTTCAAATTCAACCATATTAGATGCAAAATTATGTTATGAGGATTATTATCGGACAGTTAGTAGTAAAGGTTTAAAAAACAATAGTATTGGAACTGATTGGAGTCAACGCTCTACTCCTGATTGGAACGCTGCTAAAACTTATCAAAGATTTGACGCAGATGTCATAGAAGCGCCACTTAATGAAAATAGCCAAATCGATATTGGCCTACAAAGTAGTAACCGATACAGAGCATCATACGATAAAAAATGGCAGAAGCTCTTTCTTAATTATTAAAAATAGTGGCGGTTACAACGCCTACATAATGACGGTTATAGCTGATACATCCTATTTAAAAGGTGACATTAAAAAGCTAAATAATAACAGCTACAACAAAAGGGATGGTAATTTTAGTGGGGTTGTAATTTATTCAACTGTTAAAGGAAAATTTTTGACTGCGTGACTTCTGATTTGGCTCAGACGTATTCTGCAGTGTTAGCACAATACAGTATCACATCAACCGAACTTAACAACTTCTACGTTAAACAATTGAACTCTACTACTGATAAATTACCAACCTCTGGCTGTAATTAACATGAAAAAAATACTAACAATAGTAATAATGATTCTTTCCGTAAAATTATGTTGCTATGGTCAAAATAAATTTAAGATAGATTCGGTTTACCATATTCTTCCAGAGAATAAAAGTAATTTCAATGGAAGTATTTGGAAATTTGAGTATGACGCACCGGTCATGTATGCGAAACTACAGTGCCCTTGTTTAGATAATTATGGTATGCCTGTATTCAGTTATAAACTGACAGATGAAAAAAATTATTTTGATTCCAAAGAAATCAACAAACTAAACGTAGTAGATGTAGTAGACCTCCTGATCAGATGTAAAAATGCTATAGTTTATAGGGACAAAACTGCATATGCTTTTTTTTTATTGGAACAGGTCGGTGACAAATACCTTATCCACAAAGCCAATTTGAGCAAAACCCAAATTGTAAATTGACGCTTACACTCGCATCGAGTGTCATAGATACATAGTGACAGTACGGATGTTCAAAAAAAAATCAACGTAAACAAGGCGTTTTTTAGCAAAAACTAAAAGCAGACAAATCATTGAATAACAATTCATTGCATCACTTTCGAGTACCTAATTTGAAAACTCAAAACAGGTGGTCAATTAAGTTCTCATAAACGTAATTTTACAAAGGATTGGAAAGGGAATAATTAATAAAAAAACCTCCAAATAAATTATTTGGAGGTTTACCGGTACAACATGTACACTCAGTGATCCCGTTTGGATTCGAACCAAAGACCTACTGCTTAGAAGGCAGTTGCTCTATCCAACTGAGCTACGGGACCATCGCGTTTTTTTTCGCGGTGCAAATATGCACATTTATCAGCAGCTAAACAATAGCCACATTTATAAAGCGCTGCAATACCGGGATGAAATAATTTTATCCTGCCAATTACAAAAACAGTAATATTTTAATCAAATAGTTAACATTACCGTATAATTACAGGTTTAAAAATAAAAGTTTATAAACTGTGTATCAGTTTATTACTTTTTTAAATAAATTAGTGTTTTATTTACAATATGTTAATCATACTTTTAGCCAATTTTTAAAACTTATTTTATGATCATAATTGCTGACGGTGGCTCAACCAAAACCAATTGGTGCTTAGTTACCGAAGATGGTAAAAAGGTGTATTTCAATACTGAAGGTTACAACCCGTACTTTTCTAATACAGAATACATTATTCAATCGTTAAATGAGAGCCTGCCTACTGACCTTGAAAAGGATAACATTACTGAAGTAAACTACTATGGCGCAGGCTGCTCAACTCCGGAAATGCGCAAGGTAGTAGAAGATGCCATGCAAGCGGTTTTCACAAAATCAAAAGTAAACATAGGTCACGATCTGCTGGCAGCAGCAAGGGCCCTGCTGGGAAATACTGAAGGTTTTGCCGCAATATTAGGTACAGGTACCAATACCTGCCTTTATAATGGCCGCGAGATCACGCATAACATTGATTCCGGTGCTTATATCCTTGGCGACGAGGGTAGCGGTTGCTACATAGGCAAAAAATTATTGATCGATTACCTGCGTGGTTATATGCCCGAAGCTGTGCGTAAAATATTCTGGGAAGAATTTAAACTCACTCCAGATGATATTAACGAGATTGTTTACACACAGCCGCGTGCTAACCGTTTTTGCGCAAGCTTCAGCAAGTTTGTTTATGATAACAACGTAAACATCGAATATTCGCGTAACCTGGTACGCACTTCATTTGAAGACTTCTTTAGAAACCTGGTTACCCACTACCCCGATTATCAGAAATACACATTCAACTGTATCGGTTCTGTAGGTTACAACTTCCGCAATGTGCTGGAAGAAGTAGCGGTAGAGAATGGCATGAAAGTAGGTAACATCATCCGCTCTCCTATAGATAACCTGGTAAAATATCACCTGGAGTTGGCACCAAGCCAGGCGTAAATTTGGAAACAAGATAATAAGAGTCAAGAATCAAGATTCTAATCATAAACAAAGGGCCGCATGTGATGAACATGCGGCCCTTTTTAATTCTTTGTCTTGTCTCTTAATTCTTGATTCTTAAATCTTGATTCTCTTCAAACTATCCTTCCACGCTCAGTTCATTCTGGAATATCTTGGTGTATTTGCGGCGGTCGAACTTATAAAGTTTGGCAGCCCTGTATGATACACCTTTTTGCTTTTCATCCAGCTCTTTAAGGAACCCATAACTCAGCATTTTCTTACGGAAGTTACGCTTATCAAGTTTTTTGTTCAAAACAGCCTCGTACAGCGATTGTAGCTGCGTAAGTGTAAATTTCTCCGGTAAAAGCTCAAACGCAATTGGCTGATAGTTTAAACGGCGGCGTAATTTGTTAAAGCCTGTCTGGAATATCTCGCTATGGTCAAAAGCCAGTTTAGGTAATTCATTAACCGGGTGCCAGAAAGCGCTTTTGGCATATTGGGTAATAGGCTTTAGTTCTTTTTGTCCATTAATGCGGATGAGGGCATAATAAGCTACCGTGATCACACGTCCTTGCGGGTGGCGGTTAACCTCGCCAAAAGTATGAAACTGTTGCATATGCAGATCCCGCAGGCCTGTAAGCTCATAAAGGATACGTTCGGCAGCGTTATCAATACTTTCGTCCTGCTCAACAATATAGCCGGGCAACGCGAGCCAGTCTTTATAAGGCTCCTCGTTACGCTCAATAAGTAATATCTTCAGTTCTCCCGCTTCAAAGCCAAAAATGACACAGTCGACAGAAAAAACCGAATTAAATGTTGGTAACTTTGTTTCCAATGGATCGGAATATTTAGGTTTATTGGCCTAATATAAATCTTATATCTTATTGTAAAAATAAAAAATAAATTTAATGGTGTAAATCTCACACAGTATATTCGCACCTACAATTTACTTGGGCAAAGATGCAGAAAATTTCAAAGATCGCAGTTCTTACATCAGGTGGCGATGCCCCGGGCATGAATCCTTGTATAAGAGCTGTAGTACGTACCGCAATTTACAATGGCCTGCGCGTAGCAGGCGTTCGCCAGGGTTACCAGGGGCTTATTGACAATAACATGTACGATATGGATCCCCGCTCGGTAAGTAACATCCTTAACCTGGGCGGTACTATTCTTAAAACAGCCAGGTGCCTGCCTTTCCGTACCGAAGAAGGTATGGAAACCGCATACCAGAACCTTAAAGCAAACGGCATTGATGGTTTGGTAGTAATAGGCGGCGACGGTACGTTTACAGGCGCTTTACGCTTTTCTAAAAAATACCCGGATATTGCTGTAATTGGCGTACCGGGCACTATTGATAATGACCTTTACGGCTCAACTTACACCCTTGGTTTTGATACTGCTACCAATACGGTAATTGAGGCCATTGACAAGATACGCGATACTGCCGACGCGCATGACCGCTTATTTTTTATCGAGGTGATGGGCCGCGACTCGGGTGCTATTGCCTTGCGTGCAGGTATCTCCTGCGGAGCGGAAGCTATTTTATTGCCCGAACGCGATACCGCTATTGATACACTGATAGAAAACCTGAAAGCCGGGCAGTACAATAAAAAGTCATCGAGCATTGTAATTGTTGCCGAAGGCGACAAGCGCGGCGCTTATGACCTTGCCGAGGCGGTAAGGAAGCAGATAAAGTTTTACGATATAAAAGTTACTATATTAGGCCACCTGCAGCGTGGCGGCAGCCCATCGGCGTTTGACCGTATTTTGGGCAGCAGGCTTGGCTTTGCTGCGGTAAACGCCCTCATTAAGGGCGAAACACAGAAAATGGTGGGCCTGGAAGCTAATCACATCAAGCTAACCGACCTGGAGGAAGCTTTAACACAGCACCAGTTTAAGTTGGAAGATGACCTCATGCAGATGGCCGACATACTATCGATATAAATGATTGCAGTTGTATATAGTGGATCAAACAATGCCGGGTGGCGGTTGGCTTACAAAGGCCGAACAGTGGCATCGTTTAATACCAATGCGATAAACCCCTACTTTAACGACGAAAAGCACATTATACAACTGTTTAATAAAAATATTAACCTTATACACCATGCCGAAGAAATTAAACGTGTTTATTTTTTCGGTGCCGGTGCATCAACCCCACAGTTACAGCAAATTGTACATGATGCTTTTGCCGCTTTTTTTAAATTTGCTAAAATAACGGTAGGGCACGATATTGAGGGAGCGGCCATTGCCTGCTGCCGTAACCAGCCGGGCATTATAAGTATTTGCGGAAGCGGAAGCAACGCAGCATGGTATGATGGCAAAAAGGTAAGGCCTAATAATTATGGCTTAGGTTATGTACTGGCTGATGAAGGATCTGGCAACTGGCTGGGGAGGCAATTGATAAAGGGCTTCATGAACGAAACTTTACCCGACGTGATACAGAAAAAGTTTGTAAAGCGATATGACGCCGACCGTAAAACACTCCTGGAGAAGGTTTACCGTCAAAAGCAGCCGGCGTTGTTTCTAAGCTCGTTCAGTGAGTTTTTTTTAGAGAACAAAAACGAGGCTTATGTAAAGGACACCGTAACCGCGGGTTTTAATAAGCTCCTGGCCAATTACATTATGCCTTTACAAGAGCAACACCCCGAAGCGGCAATTTATTTTACCGGTTCGGTAGCAGCTAACTTTCGTGAATATCTGCACGAGGCGGCGGCTGATAATCATATTCAGATAACAGATATTATTAAAGAGCCTATCAATCACTTGTTGACATATTATTCAAATAAAAATTAAAAATCATGAAAATAGGAATCAACGGCTTCGGCCGTATCGGTCGCTTAGCTTTCAGAGCGGCTATTGAAAGACCAGATGTTGAAGTAGTAGGTATCAATGACCTTGTTGAGCCTGATTACATGGCGTACATGTTAAAGTACGACTCAACCCACGGTCAGTTTAAAGGTACCATCGCTGTAGAAGGCGGCCACCTGGTAGTAAACGGTAAAACTATCCGTGTAACTGCAGAAAAAGACCCTGCTAACCTTAAATGGAATGAAGTAGGTGCCGAAGTGATCATCGAATCAACCGGTTTATTCCTTACCCAGGAAACCGCTCAAAAACATATTGATGCCGGTGCTAAAAAAGTAGTAATGAGCGCGCCTGCAAAAGACGATACCCCTACCTTTGTTATGGGTGTTAACCACAAACAATTAAAGGCCAACCAAAACATCGTTTCAAACGCGTCATGTACTACCAACTGTTTAGCGCCTATCGCTAAAGTACTGGATGATAAATTCGGTATCGAAGAAGGTTTAATGAGCACTATCCACGCGGTAACCGCAACTCAAAAAACAGTTGACGGCCCATCGGCTAAAGACTGGAGAGGTGGCCGTGGTGCTTACCAGAACATCATCCCTTCATCAACCGGTGCTGCTAAAGCAGTAGGTTTGGTATTACCTCAGTTAAAAGGTAAATTAACCGGTATGTCATTCCGCGTTCCGGTTGCCGACGTATCTGTTGTTGACTTAACTGCACGCTTAAAAACTCCTGCTACTTACGAGCAAATTAAAGCGGCTATGAAAGAAGCTTCAGAAGGCGAATTAAAAGGCATCCTGGGTTACACCGAAGACGAAGTAGTATCAGAAGATTTCAAAGGTGATGCACGCACATCTATCTTTGACGCTAAAGCAGGTATCGCTCTTAGCGACACTTTTGTTAAAGTTGTTTCTTGGTACGATAACGAGTGGGGTTACTCAAACAAACTGATCGACCTTGTTCAGGAAATTGGTAAACTGTAAGTTTTAAACCACTTTATAAGAAAGCGCCCCGCAATTGCGGGGCGCTTTTGTTTTTACAGTCACCAAAACATTCTTCCCTTTCTCCTGCTTTTATAGGACGATGAAAGACATTGTTAAACACTTTAAGGTTACTGATCCCGAAAACTTCTCACTGGAAGATTTTAGTACAGATGATACACTTGGCTATAAAAAACACAAAGCTGAAGATATACTGCAGCAACTGATAGCGGAAACTGCCACACTGCAAACAGAACTTTACGCGGCCAAGAGTAAGTCTTTGTTGATCATCTTTCAGGCGATGGACGCGGCGGGTAAAGACAGCGCCATCGCGCATACCATGTCAGGCCTTAATCCGCAGGGCTGCCAGGTATTTAGCTTTAAGCAACCCAGCGCGGAAGATTATGAACATGATTTTCTGTGGCGCCATTACAAGGCGCTTCCTGAACGTGGGCGTATAGGCATACACAACCGTTCTCATTACGAGAATGTACTGGTAACCAAGGTCCATCCTGAGTTTATATTGAAAGAAAATTTGCCGGGTATAACCGATGTTAAGGACATAGGCCATCATTTTTGGGAACACCGGTACGAAAGTATACGCGACTTTGAAAAGCATCTTTATCGCCAGGGAACGGTGATCATCAAATTTTTCCTTTATTTATCAAAGAAAGAACAGAAAAAGCGTTTTCTTGATCGTATCAATGAACCGGATAAAAACTGGAAATTTGCGGGTAATGACATAAAAGAGCGCGAACGTTGGCCCGATTATATGAAAGCTTACCAAAAGGCCATAAGGGAAACCAGCACCCCTCATTGCCCCTGGTATGTGATACCTGCCGATAAGAAATGGTTTACAAGGATAGCCATATCAACCATTATACTACATACCCTAAAAGAACTAAAGCTGGATTACCCGGCTTTACCCAAAAAGGAGGAAGTGCAACTGAAAGAAGCTAAGCAGTTGTTGAAAAGAGAATAACTTTAAAATAATAAAACCGGCCTTTTGAGCCGGTTTTGTATGATGATAGGTCTAAAATAATATCCGGTTATTATAGCTTTTATCAATTAAAGGTATAGGTTAAGGTGGCCAGGTAATTTGATGGCGCGCCGGGGAATAGCCTGATATAATCATAGCCGCCTACCCAATATTTTTTACCTGTAATATTGTTAGCGTTAAACTGGAGTTGAAGTTTCCCTACAGTGTAATACACTGCCGCATTCACCAGCATGTATTCCGGAATGCTTTGGGCTGTGTTGATAGATAGGTTCCTTTTACCAACGTAGTTGGTACCCGCCCCTACTCCCAAACCTTTAAAAGTACCGCGTGCAATGTTGTAACGGGTCCAGATATTAGCAAGGCTGCGTGGCGCGTTGGGGTTTTGCTGGCCTATTTCAGATGCCACCGGGCTGCTGGAAATATACGAGCGGTTATAGGCGTAAGAAGCGATGAGGCTCCAGGTTGGCGTAATACGGCCGGTTATATCAAATTCAAACCCTTTAGAGAGTACGGCGCCAACCTGGCGTAACAGATCTGGCTGCGCCGGAACGTTAGCATTATAAAGTACGTTGCTTTGCTTAATGCGATAAACGGATGTAGTGATACCCAATCGCCCATTTAAGAAATCCCCTTTCATACCTATCTCTTTCATATCGCTTTTTAAAGGGTCAAATGGCCCGCCGGCATTGGGGTTAGCCAATGTTGCCGCGCTTTGCGGATTATAACCTGTCACATATGAACCGTACACATTAAGGTTATCTATAACACTGTAAACAACTCCTAAACGGGGCAACCAGGCATGTGAGTGTGTTTTAGCTTCATTAGTAGCAGCATAGTTGCTAAAATCTGTATAATACTCATACCGTACGCCAAGTAACAGTTGCAGCCTTTTCCAACGTAACTGGTCCTGCACATAACCGGCGTTGAGGTAGTAATATGCCGGCGCTATTGATGCTACCGAAAAAAAGGCTTTGCTATCATCCTGCAATTGTTGTGAGGCGCGGATATTATTAAGATCGAAGCTGGGCACATTAGGCACCGGGTTCCCGTTTTTATCCAGCAGGTAATTGGCTTTATTGGCCGGATTATATGTCGCGATAAAACCGTTATTAGCCGCGTTCCGGTAACCGTTTGCCGTAAGTTGAGAAGCCCCTACCGGTGTTTTCTCGCTGCCAAAATCATAGCCTGCCACTAATTTATGTTCTACCGGGCCCGTGTTTCCGGTATAATTAAGATATCCCGAAAAATTATCAATGTAGCGTTTGCGCTGGCGGGTAAATATTTGCATGGCTACCAAATTGCCTATGGTTTTACCTGCCCCATCAACAGCGTAGGTATTTGCGCTGCGGTGCTCGTACAGGTCTTCACTGTAACCCGTTTTTAAATAGGAAGCGCTAAAGTTCAGTTTATCTGTCAGCTGCCTGCTTAATGAGAAGGAAACGGTGTAGGTATTCTCATTGAGGCGGTCATTCGGGGTGCTCAACGCTAAGGTTATCGGGGTCGAGTTAAGATCGTTACCAATTACAGACTGCCCCCTGTCTAACCTGCTGCGCGAGCTGTTATATACCATATCAAAATTAATACGCGTTTTATCATCGGGTATAAATGATAGTGAAGGCGCTATCACCACATTCTTGTCAAACTGCAGATCACGGAAAGAGTTAGCGTCCTCATAGCCTAAATTCAAACGGTATAATAACGTACTGTCTTTAGTGGCTGGGCCGGTAAAATCTGCAAGGCCTCTAAAGGTGTTAAAACTTCCTAATGATAAGCTGATAGATTTACGCGTTTCATCGAGCGGCTTTTTGGTAACCCTGTTTACTACTCCACCAGGGCTGGCATTACCATACAATGCCGAAGCAGGCCCTTTCAATACCTCCACACGTTCCAGGTAATTGGCGAGCGGCTGTTTCCAAAAACCTGTGCTCGTGCGCAATCCGTTGAGCAATTGTGTATTGCTTTGCCCGTTTACACGAAAACCTCTGATTGTCAGATCATCATAAAACGTAAACTGGGTAACGCCACTAAAGTTCTTTACTACATCGCCAATACGAACGTCGCCCTGGTCGGCCATCAGCTCTTTGCTGGCGTAGGACACAGATTGCGGAAGATCTAAAATATCCGTTTGCGTTTTATTCCCTATAAAAGTCGACTTCGTTTTATAGGTACGTTCCTTACGGCCGGTCACCTCAACAGACTGCAACTGCTGGTGATTTTCGGTGAGGGTAAAATCAGCCTTCGTTACCTCCCCGGCCGTAACCCTCACCTCTTTGGTTGCGGTATTAAACCCAACGCCGGAAACAACTATCACATAGGTGCCCGGTGCAACTTGCTTAAGCTCATAGTTACCCTTAGCATCGGTCATGGTGCCCCGCTGACTATTCTGTAGGGATACGCTAATGAATTCTACCGATTTATGATCCTGATTCTCCACATGGCCATAGATACTGCCACTTTGCTGAGCATGCGCAGCACCAGAAATAATCAGAAATAATAGACTAATTGCCGAGTATAAAAGTGTTTTCATTAATTGTGTGGGTTAAATATGCGGCAAAAATATACTTTTATTTATAATTAGTCTAAATAAATGGAAGATTATAAAGTGTCTATTAGCAGCCCCAACATATTGTGTAAAAAAAATTGGCTGTGTTGATAGTATCAACACAGCCAATTAAAGCAGATTTACCTGATTTGATATCGTACCTTTAAATAATTAAACAGATATTTTTATTGGGCAAAACCATTAAGGGTACATGGGTTTCTGCCACCAGCTTTTCGCAATGGCTTTGGGTAAGGAACGCGTCTTTACGGTGTGTCATCACAAGCATATCTATTTGCCCGTGAGCGCTAAGCCATTCTAAACCGTCGGTTACTTTATCCATTTTTACTGCCCTAAAGTAAATTTTGTTATATTGAGTACGGGTGGTTACTTCCGTAAGAAATTCTTTTACCTGCTTTTTCTCCTCATCATGGGTACCTTCAACATGGCTTATTAATAGTTCGGCATTAAAATAACGCGCTAAACCGGCCAGGGCGTTAATGGTATTAATATCTTCATGATGAAGATCTGTTGCAAAAGCTATTTTTTTGATCGGCTTATATACGTAGTTTTTAGGTATCAGCAATAAAGGGAAATCTGCTTTAGAGATCAGTTCGCGGCTTACACTGCCCAATAAAAACCGGCTAAACAGGTTAGCTCCAGACATGCCCATAACCACCAACGATATATGATCATCGCTCGCCACGTTCCTTATGTAATCCACGGTGTCGCCCACACCAATAGAATGATCAATGCCGGGCTTAAATCCAACAGCTTGTGAAGAACTGTTTTGCTCTATATGGAGTGCCAGGAATTTCATTTCGGCCTCGGCACCTTCGGTGAGGTGGCTAATATCCTCCAGTGGCCAGGCTACCTGCGCCGCGTATATCGATTCGGCAGGCACCTTTAATGCATGGCATAATTTGATGTTCGCCTTAGTAGCCTTTGCCATCTCAAAAGCATAAGCGGCGGCATTATTTGCAGAGGGCGAAAAGTCGGTTGGTACAAGAATCGTTTTCATAACATCGTTAGTTTTAATTGAAATGTTTATAATTCTGTAGAAGTTAATTCTCACTTAGTTTTAGTGTGGCATCGTTTTTTTGATACATCAATTGGTCAAGGCTATTATCCAGCCCGTATATGTCATCATAATAAACCAGCGCTCCGTTTCTCACTTCACATGTGATGTAGGTAATAGCCAGTGAAACAGGCTTTTTCAGATAAAAGCTTTTAGTGATACCCGCCAGCAAATTTTTCTGGAATATTTTGGTTGACTGGCCGTCGTTAATTAACAGCAGTTTTGCCAGTTGGGCAGCGTTTTGTACCCTAATACAACCGTGGCTTAACGCGCGTTTGCTTTTCGCGAACAGGCTTTGCTCGGGCGTATCATGCATGTAAATATCAAACGGATTGGCAAACCTGAAAACGATCTGCCCTAAAGCGTTATCGCACCCGGCAGATTGCTGGGCGTAATACAGTTTAGGCGTTTTGGCAATTTTTAAAAGGCCGGATCTGCTTACGTCTGCCAACAGGCCTTTATTTGTATAAATACTATAATGATGTTCGCTTAAATAGGCACTGTCACTTATTGCCCTGGGTAATATTTCTTTAGCAAATATTTGGTTGGGCACTTTCCAGGCGGGCGCTGTGGTAAAAAACTTCACTGCACTGTTAAGCGTTGGTGTGGGGTTCTTTGGAGTACCCGTAATTACTTTAAATGTATCGCTGATAGTGTGATGCCGGAAAGTTAAAGTGTAAGATGGGATATTTACCGTAATGAAAGTTGAAGTATCTGCAGCACTCCATCTTAACCGCTCCATATTAAGGGCCATTTTCCTGACATCTTTTTCGGGAAATTCATAACAATCGCCCAATTGCACACCGGCTACCGTATGCAAACGGGCTTGCAGCGCCTGGTATAAAGCATTTTGCGGTTGCGCCGTAATGATAACCGCCATAAAATCGTTACTTTTTATGGCGTTGTCCAACAAGCGCGTAGTGTTAAAATCTGCTGTTCCGTTATCAATTTTCCCTGCAGGCAGCAATGGGTTGTATTTGCCATAATGTATATAGTTGATAAATGTAACGAGCGCGTCGGTCAGCATGATCTCAAAACGGGCCTGTTTAACAGGGGATATTTGACCAGGTTGCTCCAGTATATCATGCAGAGTGGTGTATAGTAATTCATTGGCATGATAATCAGCTTTATTAAGGCCAAACTGCAACACGCAATCTAACATGAGCATAGCCGCCCAGGTATTTTGCACCTGGGGCTCCTTAACAAGCCATATCGGTGTATATTGCCTGGAGGTATAATAATTGTTCACTGTTTTAGGGAAGTGAAGCGCCAGGTTACCACTTTTCAATTGCTCCTCTATCTCCTGATTAAGGCTTTGTGGCTGCTTTGCATAAAGTGCTGTGGCCCCGGCCCTAAAGACGGCCAGCAGCAATATCAGGATACAGGCTGCTCCTATGAAAAACGTACGCGCATGATAACGTGCACGGTAATAAGCTGTTGTTGGTTGCTTTTTCATAACTTATTGTTTGTACTGTAAAGGTCTGCAACTTAACTACCCTATAGAATGACCGTTATCATTTACTAAACTGACGCAGGCATCCAAACACTACACACTTATAAGCCTCTTTAATGGTTAATAAAGCATGAAAACAATAAAAGAATGATGGAGATCACTTTTTTGGGCGACTTTTTGCCACAGTTTGGACCATACAATCTCACCACATTTGAGAATGTCGGCTATTAGAGCTTAATTTGAAGTATGGAAAACACAGCGCTGCTTAAAGCGATCATACAAAACGCCATTGATGGCATTATCACCATTGATGATAAGGGATTGGTTGAAAGCATTAACCCGGCGGCGTGTACCCTTTTTGGCTACCAGCCTGATGAGGTAATAGGCAAGAACATTTCTTTTTTAATGCCACCGCCAGATCGCGACAGGCATGATGAATATATCAGCCGTTACCAGCATACCCGGGTACCGCATATTATAGGTATAGGACGCGAGGTTACCGGGTTAAGAAAGGATGGCAGCATGTTTCCGTTCCGGTTGGCCGTAAGCGAAGTGGAGTACTCGGGCCGTAGAATATATACGGGGTTTATACACGACTTGAGCCGACAGAAAGACGCCGAGGAGCAGCTTAAAAAACACGCTCTACACTTGGAGGAGCTGGTGGAGAAACGCACGCAATCACTCAAAGAAACAGTACTTGCCCTGCAGGATGCCAAAGAAGAGGTGAGCCTGTCATTAGAAAAAGAAAAAGAACTTGGCCAGCTCAAAAGCCGATTTGTGTCTATGGCTTCGCATGAGTTTCGTACGCCATTAAGCGCTATACAACTTTCCGCTTCGCTGATTGATAAGTATGCCCAACCTTATAACAGTGAAAATATCACTAAACATGTAGGCAAAATTAAGAATGCCGTAAGCAACCTTACGACAATTCTTAACGATTTCCTGTCACTGGAAAAACTGGAAGCCGGTAAGGTAGAACCCAGCTTCGCCTCTTTTGACCTGGTAAAGCTGGCAGAAGAAATAACAGAAGAGATGCAAATGGTTGCCAAGCAAAACCAGCATATTATTTACCAGCATACCGGCAAGCAAAGCCTGGTTAATTTGGACCAGAACTTATTAAAGAACTGTATTTTTAACCTCATTGCCAATGCCATTAAATACTCGGGCGAAAATACTTTTATTGAATTTAATACAGAGATAGCTGATGATATTTGTACCGTAATGGTAAAAGACAACGGTATAGGCATACCCGAAAAAGATCAAAAAAACCTTTTTGAGCCCTTCTTCAGGGCGCATAATACCGGCAATATACCGGGTACAGGGCTTGGGCTTAACATTGTTGCGCGTTACACGCAATTAATGGGCGGCAGTATCTCATTCAGCAGTATAGTTAACCAGGGCACATCATTCACCATAATTTTTAAGCACTTATGAGCAAGCAGGTATTAATTATTGAAGACAATAGCGACATCCGCGAAAATGTAGTGGAGATACTGGAACTGGCCGATTTTAGCGTGCTGCAAGCCGATAATGGCAAAACCGGTGTTGAACTTGCTTTTAAACATAAGCCCGATATTATTTTATGCGATATTATGATGCCCGACCTGGACGGCTACGGCGTTTTATACCTGCTTAATAAAAACCCGGATACGGCTACCATCCCATTTATTTTCCTGACGGCTAAGGCCGAGCGCGTAGACCTGCGCAAAGGTATGGAGATGGGTGCCGACGATTACCTTACCAAGCCATTTGATGATATGGAGTTGTTGAACGCCATTGAAACCAGGCTAAAAAAGAAAACACAGCAGGAAGGTTATTACAGCCGTTCGCTTGAGCAGCTCGATCAACTGGTTTCGCGCAACAACGGCCTTGCCGAATTAAAACATATTATTACCGAACGTAAGAGCCGCCTTTTTAAAAAGAACCAGGTAATTTATTACGATGGTGATAAGGGAAACGGCTTATATGTAGTTTTAAGCGGTAAAGTGAAAACCGTTAAACTTGCCGAAGACGGGCGCGAATTAATGACCGGCATCTACCAGACGGATGATTACCTTGGTGCCAATGCCCTACTGGCCAATGAACCATACGCGGATACCGCGACAGCTCTTGAAGACACCTCTTTGTGCCTGATCCCCAAAGACCAACTGGATGAATTGATCAACCAGTATCCTGATGTGGCGAGGGAGTTTATAAAACTGCTGGCCAATGACGTACGCGACAGGGAAGATCAACTATTGCACCTCGCCTATAATTCGGTAAGAAAACGCATGGCCGGCGCCTTGTTAAAGCTAAGCAGGCAAGCAGGTAATACAGATGGTTTTAAAATAAGCCGCGAAGACCTTGCTGCACTGGCAGGTATGGCTACAGAAACAGTAAGCCGCACCTTAACAGATTTTAAGGAAGAGGGCTTGATAGACAAAAAAGGCAGCCACATTAGCGTACTCGACGAAAAACGCCTTACCCGGATGAAAAACTGACGAAAGTCATATTTCCTGCTGATAAAGCGCACCCGGGAACACCTGCATCCGCGATAATTTTGAACATTAAAAACATCGCGGATGAAAGTAGTAGCGTACAGCATCAAGCCGTTTGAAAAGGAATATCTTTCAAAGGCCAATCAAAAAAAGCACGACATCACATTGATCTCAAACCCTCTGAGCGAGGAAACTACCATCTTTGCGGAAGGGAAAGACGCCGTGCTGGTATTTACCGGTGATGATGTGTCTGAAAAGGTAATCAGCAAACTCAACAACCTGGGTGTTAAATATATTGCCACACGCTCTGCCGACACCAGCCATATCGATGTGGCCGCTACAGGCCGGTATGGCATTAAAGTGGCCAATGTCCCGGATGCTGAATATGCCAGCCCGGCTATCGCGTTGCAGGCCATTGCAGACCAAACCATTAAAAATCTTGATCTGTGGCAGCTAAACAAATGCGTGGGAAATGCCTGTGCATGTGCTAAAAACTGCAGGGCAGTTCCATCACCTAACACCCATCCCCATGAGTCAGCAACTTCTCCAAAAATATAACGTAGCTGCGCCGCGTTACACCAGCTACCCTACCATGCCCTATTGGGATACCGCTTCTTTTAGCACGAGTAAGTGGGAACAGGCTGTAAGCACCTCATTTCAGACAAGCAATGCCACAGAAGGCATAAGTATATACATACACCTGCCCTTTTGCGAGAATCTTTGTACCTATTGCGGATGTAATACCCGTATTACAAAAAATCACCGGGTAGAGCTCCCTTACATTGAAGCCGTGTTAAAGGAATGGGAAATGTATAAAAGCCTGATGGCAGGCGACCCGATCATTCGCGAATTGCACCTGGGAGGCGGCACACCCACTTTTTTTTCAGCAGAGCATTTAGCTTTACTGATACGGGGCATCCTTAAAGGCGCCTATCTGCACCCCGAAGCAGAGTTTAGCTTCGAAGCTCATCCGGCCAATACCACAGCAGAACATTTGCAAACGTTATACAATTTAGGTTTTAGGCGGTTAAGCCTTGGTATACAGGATTTCGATCCGGCTGTACAGCTCATCATTAACCGTCATCAAACGCTTGAACAGGTGCGCGATGTTACCCACACAGCGCGTGCTATAGGTTATACTTCTGTTAATTACGACCTCATATACGGGCTACCGCTGCAAAAGCTTAACAGCCTCGTAAAAACCATGCACCTGGTAAGCGAGCTAATGCCTGATAGAATTGCATTTTACAGTTACGCGCATGTACCATGGGTGAAGCCCGGCCAGCGAAAGTTTACCGAGAAAGATCTTCCGGATGCTGATACCAAATTTAAACTTTACGAAGTAGGCCGTAGCCTGCTCCAAAGTTATGGATATAAGGAAATAGGAATGGACCATTTTGCACTCCCCGGCGACCACCTGATAAAGGCGGCGAAAAATGGCACCCTGCACCGTAATTTTATGGGCTATACCCATCAGCATACACAATTGCTTATTGGTTTGGGAGTATCAGCCATTAGTGATTCATGGGGAGCATTCGCGCAAAATGAGAAAAAACTGGAAGACTATCTAAAAGCCATTGACCTGGGTATACTTCCGGTATTTAAAGGCCACCTCCTTACCGCTACTGATCTGGCTATCAGAAAACACATCCTTGAGATCATGTGTACAGGAAAAACCACCTGGAACGGCCATACTGAACCTTATGAAGAGCTGGCTGCAGGCATAGAACGATTGGAACCATTAGCAAACGATGGATTAATTGAACTTTGCTCCTGGGGCTTAAAGGTTACCGAAACCGGGCAGCGCTTTTTGCGCAATATCTGCATGGCGCTTGATGCCCGCCTATGGGCTGATCAACCGGCCACGCAACTATTTAGTATGGCCATATAATAAGAAAGCCACCCAATTAGGTGGCTTTCTTATTCAGCACGGCTTATTGTTATTTAGCTATTTCTATTACCACCCGGCCATTAATATCGCCTTTCCTTAACTTATCCAGCACCAGGTTAATATCATCCAGGGATGACGTGTGTATAGTGGCCTTTACCTTGCCCTCTAAAGCAAAGGCTATGGCTTCCTGCATATCCTTACGTGTACCTACTATTGATCCTCTTACAGTGTACCGGTTAAGTACGGTATCAAATATCGAGAGGTCAAAACTACCCTTAGGTAAGCCCACCAGAGCGATGGTACCTTTACGGCGAAGCATGCTTATTCCCTGCTCAAAAGCGATGGGCGAAACAGCCGTAACCAAAACGCCGTGCATACCTCCGGTGCTTTTTTTAATAGCCTGCGCGGGGTTTTCTTTTTTTGCATTAATGGTAATATCGGCACCAAGCTGTTTAGCAAGTTCGAGCTTATCATCGGCCACATCAATAGCGGCTACATGCATCCCCATTGCCTTGGCGTATTGTATAGCTAAATGCCCCAAACCGCCAACACCCGATATAGCTACCCATTCGCCGGGTTTTACTTCCGTTTCTTTTAACCCTTTGTATACGGTTACGCCGGCGCAAATAATGGGTGCCATGGCAGCGAAATCAATCCCTTCGGGGAAATGCGCTACATAGCGCGAATCTGCTATTACATATTCGGCAAAGCCACCATTCACACTATAGCCGCCATTTTTCTGGTCGGCGCACAAGGTTTCCCATCCTGTAATACAGTATTCGCAGCAGCCGCAAGCACTATGCAGCCAGGGCGCGCCTACAATATCGCCTTCCTTAATACCTGTAACATTATCGCCCATTGCTACTACGTAGCCAATGGCTTCGTGGCCGGGTATAAAAGGTAAGGACGGTTTAACAGGCCAATCGCCGTCGGCGGCGTGGAGGTCGGTATGGCACACGCCGCAAACCAGTACCTTCACTAATAACTGGTACGGCCCGGGGACAGGTACAGCTACATCCTCAATAACCAGCGGTTGTCCAAACTCGTGTACTACCGCCGCTTTCATGGTTTCTGGTATCATATAACTCATAATGTAAATACAATAATCATTAATAAATGGACAAGAATGCTAAAGGCGAACAGGCCCAGTAATGTACGGATGCTTGCACCGCCCATACCGGCTATAATGTTAGAGAAGAACAGGCCCAGCGTAATAGCCAGTATACCGATAGGCGCGTCAAAGTAATACAATAATGCCGCAGGCACCGGCAGGAACAATATGCCCTGTGCTATTAGTGACACCAGGAACCACATGGTACGGTTAGGCGCTTGCTTATCGGCCCAGTTAATTACTTTTTTAAATACGTTAGCTTTGGTGTTTGTTGGTGCTAACCAGGTGGTTGTGGTATTTGCTATAGTTGCCATAGTGTTAATATTTTATAACACAAAGTTGGCTTAAGTAACACCGGATAACCATGATTTAGGGCCGCGCAAAGTGTGACGGTGGACACATTATTATGTTAATGGCAAACGCTTACCCCAACAGTTTTTACCTGCGGGCTTAGATAAGGGATATTTAAACCCGCCCCGCGTAACATAAACCAGGCGCCCAGTAAAATAATAAGAAAAGGCATGGTATAATTAAGGCGCCTGCGTACAGCCGGGCCAAGCGCTTTTGCGCTTAACGCCGCTGTTAACATCAACGGAATGGTGCCTAAACCAAAAAACAGCATAAACAATGCTGCATGCAACGGCTCGGTAGTATTTAAAGCACCAAATAAAGCTATGTACACAAAGCCACAAGGTAAAAGGCCGTTAAGCATGCCCAATAACAGGTGACCCGCATGGCGTTTAATTGCAATATTGATCAGTCTATAAAAAGGCAGGCTAACATCCGGAAGGTATTTAGCGCCTTTTAGTTTTAGTAACCTAACCACACCTGCAATAATTACGATTATACCGCTGGTTATACTCAATGCCTGTTGCATGCCTGCAAGCCAGGCTAACAGGCCTAACTGGCCCAATAAAAAACCAAGAAAAGTATAAGTAATAACCCTTCCCAGGTTATATAATAATTTATCGGCAACAAATACCCGCCAGCTTTTGCCCGCTGATGGGATACCAAAAACAAGCGGGCCACACATGCCTACACAATGTACACTGCCAGACAGGCCTATTAACAGCGCAACCAGGTAATTACCGGTTAACATACAGATCTTGCTTATACAAGTAATTGTGATTTCCGCTCGCCCAGTTAATTGCAACGCTGTACCTGCCTGTCAATAGTTTTTCGGCAGCAATTGTGGCCATATTACTACTATCGGTGCGCAGCTCAAAAACACGGTCGTTAGTTTTTCCCACATTACTTGTGAAATTCACTTTACCAGCTGATGGTGCAATAAATTGTATATAGATAAGTCCTTTTGCCTGTGTGATCAATGGTTGTGCATGATCAATAGTTACCTGGCGCTCTAAACGGTATTCGTGGTCAAAAGCAAGGCCCTTTTCGTAATATTGTTTATCATATTCGTCGGCAGGTACTTTAAACATTAAACAGCTTAGTGTTACAATAAACGTAACAAAGGCTACCATGCCTATCACTATTCCTTTTCCCCAGTTCATATCTTTAATTGTTTACAGGGCCGATAAAAGAAGTGGTGACTGTTTCAACCACGTTTTTACCCGACACCAGGTTTAATTGAATATCTGTTTTTGGCTTGTTAATGGAAGCGGCTGGTTTCATCACGAAAAAAACCACTTTAATTGATCCTCCTGCTGCTATGGCGGCTGGCGGCTGTATAAATTTCACTTTCACATCAGCATCCGCCGCCTGCAAGCTGATCTGTTGCGACCGGTTGGTTTTGTTAATGATCTCCGCGTTATAAATATTGCTGATGCTACCATCCGGCTGTTGCTGGTACAACATACCCGCGCTACGCATTACGGTAATATCCATGTCCTTCCTGCTGAAGATGAACCACGACAGAACACCTATCAGCACCGCCATTACCACGCTATAACCCGCCATGCGCCATGTAAATGATGGCTTACTATTCTGTTTGATCATGTTTTCAGAATAATAGCCAATAAGGTTAAGCGGCTTATTGATCTTTTCCATCACATCATTACAGGCATCAATACAGGCGGTGCAATTAGTACACTCCAACTGTGTGCCTTTCCTGATATCGATACCGGTAGGGCAAACCGCTACACATAAATTACAGTCTACACAGTCTCCCTGGTTCAACTGCTCTTTATCCTTTCTCAACTTCCCACGCGGTTCGCCCCTGGTATCATTGTAGGCAACCACTACCGTATCTTTATCAATTAAAACACCCTGTAACCTGCCATAAGGGCATATAACCGTGCAAACCAGTTCACGTACCTGGCTGTAAACCAGGTAAAAAACCATGGTAAATACCCATATACTCGCGAAACCAATAACATGCGCGGCAATAGGTTCGGTCATTATCTTCAGCAGGTTTTCGCTGCCTATGATGTAGGCCAAAAAAGTATTGGCTATCAGGAAGGAGAGCAGAATGAATATCAAATGCTTTGATCCTTTCTTTAATAGCTTTTCATTTGTCCATGGCCCGGCATCCAGCTTGCGGCGCTTGTTGGCGTCACCTTCTATCCAGATCTCGATCTTGCGGAAAACCATTTCCATAAAAATGGTTTGCGGGCATATCCATCCACAGAAAACGCGCCCGAACGCAATAGTAAAAAGTGTAACAAATACTACAAACACCAGCGTAGCCAAAACGAAAAGGAAAATATCCTGGGGCCAGAAAACCTGCCCCAATAGTACAAATTTCCGTTCCATGAAGTTTAATAAAAGGGCTGGCTGCCCTTTTATCCGGATGAAAGGCCCGGCAAAAAACACGATCAGATAGACGTAACTTATTGCTGATCTCCAGCGGTAATACATCCCCTTTCGTATAGCCGGATACAGCCACTGCCTCTTCGCCGGTCCGCTCTTCAATGTGGCATTCGCGTCCATGTTTATTTTAGTTTGATGCTAATTTCGATGCTGCTTCCTTCTCACCCTGTGGCTCTTTGGCGCCGGCCGGGTGCGAGCCCTGTAAAGACAGCACATAGTTAGCTACATCCGCTATCTGTTTAGGCGAAAGCTGCTTTTCCCAGGTAGGCATTCCTTTGGCCTGCACACCGTATTTAATGGTTTTAAATACCTCGTTTATCTTTCCGCCATGCAGCCAGTACTCATCAGTTAAGTTGGGGCCTACCATGCCCTGCGCGTTTTCTCCGTGGCACGGAGCGCAGCTGGCTTTAAACACCGTTTTACCTTGCGCCAATGCAGCCTGGTCGGTAGTTAATTTTACCGTATTCTCGTCAACCAGGTTAGCGGCCTTGCTCAGGTATATCTTTTTTTCAATCTCGGCCTGCGCCATTTCGGTTTTATACTCCGCGTACTGCAGTTGGCCTACGCCAAAAACATGATAGATCAAAAGATACCCAACGGCAAAGGCTATAGTAACGTAAAACAGCCACATAAACCAGGCTGGAGTAGGGTTATCCAGTTCCTGTATACCATCATAGTCGTGCGGTATCAGCAGGTCCTTCTCTGCCGACATTGGCTTTAACGAAAGCAGCTTTTGCCATACTTCGCCTTTAGGTTTGGCCGCCTTTTTAGCAGGGTGCATTTTTTCAGCGATCTCAGCTTCGGTAAGCCCCTGGTCGCGCAGTATTACCCGCGCCAGGGTACGAAAGGTTCTTAACAGAACCAGCATTACCACCAGGAACAAGGCAACCATAGCCAATATAACACCAAGGCCGATGTAGTTCTTAATATCAGCTGATGAGGCACCGCCGTCTTCTGCAAAGGAAGTAGCGCTCAACATAAATAAAGCTATTAGTGTGATCAGTTTTTTCATGGCAGCAGGTTGTTAGCGTTTTTTAACTGTTCACTATCCAGCGGGAGCTTGCTCATGTGTGCCACATAGCTTTTATTGAGTTTAAAAAGGATGACAGCTACCACAATAAAAAATACCAGGAAGATGCCCAATGAACACAACAGATATACCTGGTGCCCATTTATATTTTCGGTAAATTGCTTAAACATATACTTATTATTTGTTTTCGGTTTTGTTGGCTTTTATATCAGTACCCAGGCGTTGCAGGTAGGCGATGATGGCAATGATCTCCTTATCGTTTTTTACCTTGATCTTATCTTTTGCCAGGTTATCGGCAATGCTTGCAGCCTGGTCATTTAAATCGCGGTTGGCTATACGTTCGTAACCTGCGGGATAAGGAACACCAAGTTTACGCATGGCATTGATCTTGGCCGCTGTAGTGGTGGTATCCAGTTTCTGCGTTATCAACCAATCATAATTAGGCATGATACTACCCGGCGACATCAATCGCGGATCCATCAGGTGGTTATAGTGCCATGCGTTACCATATTTCTGGCCTTCGCGCGCCAGATCGGGACCTGTGCGTTTTGATCCCCACAGGAACGGGTGGTCATAAACAAACTCCCCTGCTTTGCTGTACTCTCCATAGCGTTCTGTTTCAGAGCGGAACGGCCTTACTGTTTGTGAATGGCAGTTAGAACAACCTTCTCTTATGTAAATATCCCTGCCCTGCAACTCAAGCGGTGTATAAGGTTTAACGCTTGCAATGGTAGGTACGTTGGATGAAATGGTTAAGGTAGGCATCAGTTCTATGATAGAGCCGATAAGGATCACGATAAGCGCTGCTATCATTAACCGGATAGGCCTGCGCTCTAAGCGGCGGTGCCAGCCATGCTCTGTTGCGGGGTCTAATGGCGCAAGTGGTAATGATTCAGCACCCTCGTTAGCTACCAGCTTACCTTGCAACATGGTACGTGCCAGGTTATAAGCCATTACAATAACACCCAGCAGGTACAGGGTACCTCCTATTGAACGCATAACGTGCATAGGGATAATGCGCAGGGTAGTTTCTAAAAAATTGGGGTATTTGAGCATCCCTTCAGGAGTAAATTCCTTCAGCATCAACCCTTGTGTAAAACCGGCCCAATACATGGGTATGGCATAAAACAGTATACCCAATGTGCCTATCCAAAAATGGAAAGCGGCCATTTTCTTTGAGTAAAGCTGAGTTTTGTATATCCTTGGTACTAACCAGTAAAGGATGGCGAAAGTTAAAAAACCGTTCCAGCCTAAAGCGCCTACGTGTACGTGGGCCACTATCCAGTCGCTAAAGTGCGCTATACCGTTAATTTGTTTAAGCGACAGCATAGGCCCTTCAAAAGTGGCCATACCATAAGCGGTTAAGCCCACTACCATAAACTTGAGCACCACATCGTCGCGCACCTTATCCCAGGCGCCGCGCAGGGTAAGTAAACCGTTGATCATACCACCCCAGCTTGGCGCTATCAGCATAATAGAGAACACCACACCTAATGACTGTGCCCAGCCCGGTAAAGTGGTATATAGCAAATGGTGAGGCCCTGCCCATATATAAATAAATATCAGCGCCCAAAAGTGCAGGATACTTAACTTGTATGAGTAAATAGGCCTGTTAGCCATTTTAGGTAAGAAATAATACATCATACCCAGGTATGGCGTGGTAAGGAAGAACGCTACCGCGTTGTGGCCATACCACCATTGCACCAGCGCGTCCTGCACACCGGCATAAACCATGTAGCTTTTGAAAGCTGATACCGGCAATTCAAATGAATTAACAATATGCAATACGGCAATGGTTACAAACGTGGCGATGTAAAACCAAATGGCCACATATAAATGCCTTTCGCGGCGTTTAAATATGGTACCGAACATATTGATACCGAATACCACCCATATGAGTGTTATGGCAATATCAATAGGCCACTCCAGCTCGGCATATTCATGCGAGGTGGTTAAACCCAACGGAAGGGTAATCACCGCGGATATAATAATGAGCTGCCATCCCCAGAAATGGATCTTGCTAAGCACATCGCTAAACATGCGGGCTTTAAGCAAGCGTTGCAATGAATAGTAAACGCCCATAAATATGGCATTGCCCACAAAAGCAAAAATCACCGCGTTGGTATGCAGTGGGCGTATGCGGCCAAACGTGGTATATTGGTTACCCATGTTCATGCCGGGTTTAAATAATTGTATGGCGGCTATGAGGCCAACCGTCATACCGATAATGCCCCAAACAATGGTTGCCAGGCCAAAGTTGCGGACGATCTTGTTGTCGTAGTAAAATTTTTCGGGCTGCATATATTATCAAAAAAATTATGGTGTAAAACTATCCCGCCGACAGTGGCGGGGGAATGATGACTGTTGTTTAAAAACATGACCACCGTCACTTATCTTCAGCAGGGTCCTGCTCATCATCAAGCAATATCCGCACTGAAGGGGTGTACAGGTCATCATTTTGACCCGAGCGCTGCGCCCAGAAAAATGCCGACAGAAAGGCCAGTGCCAACAGCACACTACAGCCAATGAGAAAGTAAATAATGCTCATAACAGGTTTCTTTTTTTAGCGGCTATATGTGTAGCTATGCTGGTAAATGAAATGATGGTGGCCGTGCTTAATGGCATAAGTACTGCCGCAGTTAAGGGCGATAATAAACCAGTTATGGCGTAGCTAAGGCCTATTAAATTATAAGTGAGCGATATAAGGAAGGATACGTGGATAATACTTACCGTATTTTTGGCAAACCGCAAAAACTGCGGCAACTTGTCAAATGCACGGCCATCCAGTATGGCATCGCAGCCGGGCGAAAAGTTATTTACATTGTCAGTCACGGCTATGCCCAGGTCGCTTTGTTTTAAGGCCCCGGCATCATTCAGGCCATCGCCTACCATCATTACCCTGGCATTCATTTGCTGTAGCAGGCGTATAAAATCAAGCTTATCCTGCGGCGACTGGTTAAAATTCATTCGCTCGGGTAGTTTAAACACACTCAAAAGTTCGTCTTTCTCGTGATTGCTATCTCCCGACAGCAGAAATAACTTATAATCAGTCCCCAGTTGAGCAATCCGTTTTAAACCATTCCTGTAATGCTGCCTGAAAGTAAAATAGCCGAGATAAACACCATCTACCATCAGCAGTACCTTTGTGGCATCGGCTTCATCATTATGCTTATGAAATAATAAACGGCCGCCACCTATTTTAACTTCATGGCTGCCTACACTTGCCGTGATACCCATGCCGGCCACTTCACGATAATTAACTACAGGCAATTTTTCCAGGTTGCCCAAGTAATGGCATATCATGCGCGATAAGGGGTGGTTAGAATTACTGCAAACGCTATAGATCAATTGTTTTTGATGATCGGTTAAGTAACCGTTCAGGCCTACATGGCTATCTGCAGGCGCGGTGATGGTGCCTGTTTTATCAAATACAATAGTGTTGATGCCTGCAAGCTGCTCTACCACCGCTGTATTCTTAAGATAAAACAGATTTTTATCAAAAATGCTCAACGCCGCCGACATGGTAAAGGGCGTACTTAAGGCCAGCGCGCAAGGGCAGGCTACAATAAGTACGGCTGTAAAAGCCGCTAAACCACGCTGCCAGTTAGGCAGCCACACCAGCAGAGAGGCTATGGCAATAACGAGCAACACAATAGTGAAGTATTTACTTACCCGCTGGTTAAAAGTTTCCATGCGGTTGTTTCCGCCTCGGGCAAATACCTCATTATTCCATAGTTGGGTAAGATAACTTTGCGATACCGGCTTTACCACTTCCAGTTCAATAGCTTCGCTGGTTTGGCGCCCCCCAGCATAAATAATTTCGCCCAGGGTTTTACTTACTGGAACCGATTCGCCGGTTACAAAGCTAAAATTGATAAGGGCCTCTCCTTTTAAAAGAATGGCATCAGCAGGGATAATTTCGTTATGGCGTAAAATGATACGTTGCCCCACTTTAAGCTCCGCCAGGGGTACGGGCTTTTCTCCCTCATCCGTAATTACCTGCACGGCAACCGGAAAAAAAGAACGGTAATCGCGCTCAAAGGAGATGTGATGATAGGTTTTACGCTGTACAAACTTCCCTACCAACAGGAAAAACACCAGTCCGCACAGGGTATCGGCAAAACCCGCCCCGGTATGGGCGATTACTTCTGTGACCGTTCGTAAAAACAATACGGCAATACCTAAGGCCAGCGGGAAATCAATATTGAGTACCCTATTTTTAAGATTGCTGTACGCCGAACTAAAGTACTCCCAACCGCTGTAAAAAACCGCGGGCATGCAGAAAAGAATATTCAGCCAGCCAAAAAAATGTTTGAAAGATTGCTCAAAAGCCGATAACCCCAGATACTCAGGGAAACTAAGCAGCATTACGTTACCAAAGCAAAAACCGGCTACGGCAATACGTTGCACCAGATTATCTTTCGGCTCGGCATTTTGCTTTTTTATTACATCCTGCAGGCTGATCAGCGGCTCATAGCCAATATCATAAAGCAGTTCTACCAGTTCCCTTAATGAAATAGCAGCCGGGTTAAACTTAACATTCAGTTGCTTTTTCAGAAAATCAATCCGGCTGTAGTAAATAGCCGGGTTAAACTTGTTAAGTTTTTCCAGCAACCATATGCAGGAGCTGCAATGGATGTGTGGGATATATAAGGTAACTATAGTGAGCTGTTCATCGGTGTAATCAACCAGTTCTTTCATAATACCCGGTTCATCCAGGTATTGAAAACGCTTGTCTAAGCGGTTACGGTTAGCGCCCGGATGATCGTTAAAATTATAATAGGTGCAAAGGTTATTATCAGCCAATATGGTATAAACGGCCTTGCAGCCCTGGCAGCAAAATTGTTTTTCGGCTATGGTGTAGCGTGTGGTCAGGCACGCCTCGCCGCAGTGGTAGCAAACTGTTTTTTCGCTTAAAATGCTTTCGGTCATTTTTGGATTTTCTATGATCCAAAATTGCGGGTTGCTATACGGGCCGGGAATGACGATAAACGGCATAAAATATGACCACCGTCAGTTTTTATACGCGTAGGCTGCCCTACTTTTGGCGGCATGAGCCATACTTTTCATATACCCGTTTTAGGTTTAGGATTTTCTGTTGATACACCGCTTAAAGTAGCACGCTATGGGATATCGTCGGTAATGTCTATTGTTGATGATGAATTAACCGAGCGTATGCGCGAATACCATTGCAGGCAAAATAACTTGCCTTATGAGCCTATCCATAAACACGAGGCGGACCATCGAGCCAAACGCATTACCGCCTACCTGAACCTGGTAAAACAACTGGCCGACGCCCAGTTTGAAGATTTAAAAAAACAGGAATTTAAAGCAGGTACAGATATTACCCGGTATTTTGAGTTGCTGCCGGACACCTCGCAGCTTAAGCAGGGTTATGATCTGATGATGGAATTCCCCGAGGGTGATGGCAAAACCATATTTGAAAATATCCTGCGCAAAAAAATGATACAGGGTGCTATTGATGTTAACATTATGGCCAAGGTTGATAAGATGAACTTTGACGCCGATGGCCATTATTACGGCGACGAGTATACCGATGCTATTGCCGCTTTAAGAGGCTTTGCCAACAGCGATCTGTCGTCATCAGTAGTGCTGTCTGCCGGCATGAATCCGAAACTTTACAGTTATCTGGAGCATTGCGCAGATTTCTTTCCTGACCAGGATGGCAACATCAAAAAGAAAGTCATCCTTAAAGTAAGTGATTTCCGTTCGGCGTTTATACAAGCTAAGTTTTTGGCTAAAAAGGGCTTATGGGTATCTGAGTTTAGGATCGAATCGGGCTTAAACTGTGGTGGGCATGCTTTCGCTACCGAAGGATATTTATTAGGCCCTATACTCGAAGAGTTTAAGTTGCGCCGCGCATCTATGCAAACAGAACTGTTTGATATGATGCGAAACGCTTTAACAGCAAAAAGCATTGACATGGATGCTGCGCCTAAACAGCGTATTACGGTACAGGGCGGCATTGGCACCGCCGAAGAAAACAACTTCCTTATGAGTTATTATCAACTGGATGGTACCGGCTGGGGCAGCCCATTCTTACTGGTGCCCGAGGCTACCAACGTTGACAAGCATACATTGGCAAAATTAGCTACTTCAACAGAAGATGATTACTACACCAGTAATGCCTCGCCGCTGGGTGTACTATTTAATAACTTTAGAGGTAGTACTATTGAAGATTTACGCTTACAACGTATTGATAAAGGCAGGCCCGGCAGCCCATGTACTAAAAAATTCTTGTTAACCAATACAGAGTTTACCGAAAAGCCTATATGTACGGCATCGCGTGAGTACCAGCGCTTAAAAATAGCCGAGCTTGACAGCCAGGTTATTACCAGCAGCGAAACGTATGAACACAAGTTGGCCGAAATAACTGAAAAAATATGCCTGTGCGAAGGTTTATGTGCGTCAGCCTATTTAAAATATGACATCATTAAACCCAAAGAGAGCACGGCGGTTGCGGTTTGCCCAGGCCCTAACCTGGCTTACTTTGATAAGGTATACTCGCTTGACCAGATGACAGGCCATATCTATGGTAAAATAAACCTTTTACAACATACCCAACGCCCACACCTATTTTTGAAAGAGCTACAGCTATATACACAATACTGGCTAAACGACATGAAGCGTAATATTGCAGAACTTACCGACAAGAAAAAAGTGCAGCTGCATAAATTTAAAGAACAATTGCTTTCGGGTATCAGCTACTATCAAAACCTTTTCCAGGATAACCAAATGCTGTTAGCCGAATTGGATAACTACCTTAATCAACTAAAAGAAAGCCTATCGCCTACCTATCAGCTTTAGCATAATCATATTTGAACCTAACCTTATCACATACTTTATTCACTCACATTTGCCTTGCATACAAATTGCGCTATAACTTATTGCGTTAATTTTATTTGATTGGTTATTTTGAAAGTGGGACGCTGAACCAAAAATCAGATCCTTTACCCGGTTCGCTTTTTACACCTATGGTGCCGCCATGATGTTCAATGATCTCTTTACAGATATATAAACCAATACCAAAACCCGATATCATTTTCACATGGGTATTCTCTACTCGATAAAAACGATCAAATATGTAAGGGATGTCTGCCGCGGGGATGCCTATACCTCTATCACTTACTATAACAAGCGCATTATCCCCATCCTTGCTGCAAGTGATGGTTACCTCCGGTTCGTCCGCTGAATATTTAATAGCATTATTGATAAAATTGATCAGTACCTGCTCCATTTTATCCTTATCGCCGTTTATAAGCAAACTATCGCATAACCTGAAAGTGATATGAGCTCCTTTACAGTTTACCCTGAGTTCGTCTTCAGCAGCCCTCATTACATCATTAATGTCAAACACATCGTTGTTAAGGTGTATCTTACCCTCTGTTATCCGTGCTACATCCAGAAAACCGGTAACCAACGCTTGCATCTTATCCGCCTGGCGTTGCGTTTTTTTGGTAAAATCAGCAATTGGCACATCACCTAATTTATTGGCACGCTGCCCTATGATCTGTAAATAACCTTTCATAGAAGTTAAAGGTGTTTTAAGTTCATGGCTAACCATGCCGATGAAATCGTTTTTACGCTGTTCGTCCTGCTTTCTCTCGGTAATGTCTGAGAGTGTACCCGAAAATTGCGCAGCCTTACCATCGCCCGAAGAATAAAGTTTACCGGTAGCCCTAACCCAGCGCAGCTTGCCATTATGAAGGCCGGTAATGGCATATTCCATATCAAAGCCTCTATTTTCTTTAATAGCAGCTTCAACCGTTTTCTTCACCTTGTCACGATATTCTTCGGTTATCTGGTTTACAGCTGCCTCATAAGTAATAACCTCATCAGGTAAAAAGCCGAAAAGTTCCTTTGTACGTTCAGAAGCATCAAATTCATAAGTATCGGCATTAATGCTCCAGGTACCTAACTGGGCCGACTGCACAGCCAGCCGCAATTGTTCCTCAGCACGTTCAACTGCAATGCGGCTTTTAACAATATCTGTTACATCAACTGCCGTATTGAGCACGCCCCAAACCGATCCATCAGAAAGTTTTAAGGGGGTAAAAGCATAATTGTAATAAAATTCCTTTAGTTTACCGTAGTGCATATATAGCATGTGGGCTTCCTTTTGCTCGTAATGAATACCTTTCCGGTAAACCTGCCGCATAGTTGTCGGAAAATCAAGCTTATCAAGCTCGGGTAAGGCGTCTTTAAAATTCATACCAAATACCCGCTCATCTTTTCCCCAGGCGCCTAACATCATTTTATTGGCAAAACGTATCTCCATATCTTCGCCAATATGTAGGGCCATTGCGGTAGGTGTATGTTCTATGATCTGCGTGGCTTCGCGCTCTTTAGCCACCAGTAATTCGTTAAGCCGCTGTATACGTGTGCGTGTGTTATCCAGCTCTACTACTTTCCTGCGCAGCTCAAGCTTGTCTATTACCTGGCGCGCAAGGGTTTTGAGGGCCTTACGCTGGATAGTATTTAGTTTATGCTGCACAGAATCAATAACACATAGTGAGCCCAATGCGGCACCGCTAACATCAACCAACGGAACACCGGCGTAAAAAGTAATGTCCATAGGGCCGGTAACCAGCACATTATCCATAAAACGCTTATCTTCCTTAGCGTTTTCTACTTCCAGTATTTCTGTGGGGGAGTTAATGGCATGCGCGCAAAACGATAAGGCTCTGTCTGTTTCTGAAACATCCAGGCCATGCCGAGATTTAAACCATTGGCGATCTTTATCAACAAAACTAATTAAGGCTATAGGCGTACTGCATATAGCCGAAGCCAGTTCGGTAAGCTCATCAAAATCTTCTTCAGTAGCGGTATCTAAAATATTATATGAGCGAAGAGCCGCCAAGCGTTTGCTTTCGTTCGGGGTAGTAGGGGCTGCCGGCATTCAGATCAAAAAGTTACGGGTAAAAAAATCAACTTTACAGCAAATTATAGGTGACCTCATACGCTTATATTATATTTCGCAGATGCACCATGAAATATAATCACATCAGATAATGAAACGTGTGATATTAAAAAATGTTCTTTTAGACAACAGTTTACCTTGTTATTAAACACTTTGATAAGGAATTACAAACTCCACGGTTGACCCTTCGCCCAATTTGCTTTTTAACTGAATAGTTCCGCCCTGCAGTTCTATCAAGCGCCTGCAAAGATATAAGCCTAAGCCTGTTCCAGGTTTATGCTCGTCCTTACCTCCCTGGTAATATCTGGTGAAAAGTTTGCTTTGCTCAGTGGCGTCAATACCGATGCCTGTATCTGTGATAGTAACCAACAATGTTGGATGCTGTAATTCATTATTTAACCGGCCGCTGATGGTTATACCGCCAGACTTGGTGAACTTAATGGCGTTCCCCATTATGTTAATAACCACCTGCTTTAAGCGAAGTGCGTCGCCATTAACAACCATTTCCTCATCTCCCACCAGGTTGAGCACGGTTTCCAGGCCGTTCTTCTCAGCCGAGAAACGCATTGCCTCAACGGCTTCTTTCAACGCCACAAGCGGGCGAAATGGCTGGTTACGCAATATCTCCATACTGCCGTGTTCTATCTTACTCACATCCAGCACATTATTCACCGTTTCAAGCAATAGCGACGATGAGTAACCTACCGATTCTACCTTTTTGAGTTGCTCGGGCTCCAGATCGCTCCGCTTCAGCATAAAAATAGCCCCATTGATAGCCGTAAGCTTGTTTCTTATCTCGTGGCTCATAATGGCCAGTATCTCTGATTTTTGGCCAGCCAGTAGCACAGCACGCTCATTCTCCTGCAAGTATTCCCTTTCGGCACGCATGGAGCTTTGTACATAAAAGATGAGTAACAATGTAAAAAGCAGTAATAGCGCCATCCCCACATTTGTAAACCTATCCATATTTGCAGTAATGTAGTGATATTGCTGCAGGATATTTTCTTGTAGTTTTTGCCTGGCTTCCGACTCCGCCTTACGTACATGTTCTGTCATTTGGCGCAGTTCAGACAGCATTTGCAAATTATTAGCTATTAATTGCTGTGATGACCTGCCCATTAAAGTATATTGCTTATTGAGCGATCTCACCACCTGCTGTAAGTTTGCCTGCTGGCTGGGGCTTAGTCTACCGGCATTTGCAGCTGCTTTCTCCCGAATAGTCATCACCTTCACCGTAGTTTTATTACGGATAGCATCTTTAAGGCGGGTAAAAAAACCGGCATTGCTGCTCACGTCTTTAGTTGACACCAGTGTATCTGCTTTATAGCGGGATATTCGCGGTTGACGGGTATTGGTGTTGATAATGCCTAATGATGCAGCGGTGGTGGCTTTCATCAACGAGTCAAACCGCTGACGAAGCCTGAATAATTGTTGCGAAAAAGCGATCTTTTGATTGAGTGAAACTACCAACGCCCCTCCAGCTTTTTTTCCCTGGCTGCTTTGTTTCAGTATCCTGTCAACCTGTGTTAAGCTTTGGGCAACAGCCTGTTTGTAGGCGTCTAAAGATGCAGGATCACCGTTAAGACAAGCCTTTTGAAAATCGTTTTCGGCACTGTTTAAGGCCAGCAGCACACTATCTATTTCTACAGGTGCCGAAATAAGGTTAAGCTGCCCGTTAAGGGCTGAAAGTTTTTTAGAAAGATTACCTTTTAAAATAAAGCCACCGGTAACCAATATCAGAACAAGCACAAGAAAAGCGATCAATAGCTGTTGTAAATTTGAAGCCATTTTTCTTTTTAATACCGGGGGTTTACGCATGGGCCTTGTGATCAGAGCTTCCAAAGATAACTAACACATATGTAATACCGTGCAGCCCTAATTGTTTTAGGATGTATATTTTTCAACAACATGCAGTATCCTTTTCAGATTGCACACGGCAGTTAAAACACTGTTGTGCTATTAATAATATAAGTGCCACCTTTAAGCTTAATGGTGTATTTGCCTTTACTTTGCCAATCGTTATTAACAGCCATATAACCGGCCGCTTGTTTATCGTTAACGGTAATTCCGGGCTTTTCAGGTAACCGGACTATGGCTGTTAAGTTTTGAGGAACAACAACCTTCATCCGGAAACCCTTATCAGTGTTATTAAATGATACCGTTATTTTGCCATTAATTGTTGGCACTGTCAACGTTCCTGATATAAAAGTTGCAGGGTTTGGTTCAACTAAAAAAGTGTTATAACCTGCTTCGAGGGGTTTTACACCAAACAGGTAAGAAGCAATAACAATTTGGGCACCGCCGCTCCATGCGTGGTTGGTGGTACCGCCGCCATACCCCTTTTCACCTATGCCCCAGCCTTCAAACAATGTGGTATGGTCGGTATCTGCAACCATATCATTAAATCTGCTTTTGGCTCTTGCCAGCGCGTACTTTCCCTCCCCCATTTTAAATAACGCTTCCATTACATACTTTTCCATGTATGGGCTTGCAAACTGCTGGGTATGTAAGGCAGATGTGATGGCATTGTACTTTGATGAGTCGGCTATGCCCGACAGAACAGCCAAAGCCTGGGCCCTGTCATCGGTTGCGCCATTATATGAGGCATGCCGGTATGCGGTGCCGTTCCAACATTTATTATAGCCTTCTTTCACTCGCTGCATCATATTCCGATAAGCGGCTTCATCCTCTTTCTTACCAAGTAAAGCGGCCATCCTGGCGGCTCCGTCTAAAGCTAAGTAATGCCAGCCCGCAATAATCAGGCGTATGTCTTTATTTTCGCCCCAGTCGCCCCACAACCAATCACCTTTGCGAAGCTCCGTAAGTCCGGTTTCATCTGTTCGCCATAACGCCAAGTAATCCTTTACGGCCGGGTAAACCTCTTCTATAAGTTTTCGGTCGCCTGTGTTCATATAGTAATTCCAAAAACCATAATAACCAATACTCGTAAGCATTTGATCGGGCAGTTCCTGGTTAAAATTGCCGGGTACAGGTGAAAATAGCACCCTGTTTGCACGCCTCCATGATGTTAGCTCACGTATAGCTTTACGCATTAACGCATGCGTAGATGGCGAATACGTATAAAAACATTCGCCCATTAGCAACACCACATCTCCCCACCACTGGGCACGCTCCCTGTCGGGACAATCAAAGAAGTTATCGCGCATGTTCAGGTACAAGGTACGTTGTGCCTTTTTCCAGTACCTGTTGTAAAAGTCATCGCTGCAGATAAAACTTCCGGTTGGCTCGGTATTGTAACCCGTTTCACGATATTTTAAACCCGTTACCTTAACCTCGTGCGGTACGGTAAGGATAATTTCTTCGCCGTTCATCCAGCCGTAAGACTCATATTCCTGTAAACCTTTAGTTGTAATATAGGCCGCACGCACATTATCAGTACCGCCGGCCACGCTATGGTCGGTAGTGATATTTATCAGGTGCCCTCCTTCGTTATCTTTAACCGTAATAACGGGAGTCATCTGCATATTATAGGGCAGGCTGGCAATAATGGTGTCTACAGCTGCGCCTGCAATGCGTTTAAATTCAGTATGCTTAATTCCGTAGTCTTTCCATTGTGGAATAGGCCTGTTCTGCAAGGCGTTCCAGGGTGCGCCGCCACCCATACCTATTTGCGCCGCATTTTCAAAACCATATAGTTTAGCTTTTGGCGCCGTTTGCCAGCCGGGCATATCCTTGCGTGCATCAAAAAGGATGTTCGATTCTGGCAAGCGGTAATTAGGTGGCGCACCATCGGCAGTGCTGTAAGCAGGGTGTATACGGCAAACCCAGTTACTATCGCTGTAAAGTTTTACATGGATACCCTCCATCGAAAAAAACAGCCCGGACCGGCCACTATTCACATGCGAGAACCCGTCTTTCCCAAAATGCCAAAGCAAAACAGCGATCTGGTTATTACCCCTGCGCAAATACGGCGCGAGATCAACCTTATCAGCATACGTATCTTTGGGTGTAGGGCCTCTTTTAAGGCCGCCTTCAAAAACCATCATTTTACCATTTATCCATAGCCAGTATTTAGTATCAGCAGCTATGGTAGCCACGGCATGTGCGGGCTTGCGTTTTATGGTTAGGTTTCTCCGGAATGCTATCCAGGTATTGGGCTTATTGGCATCCTTGCTTTTTACAGATATCCAATGCGGCACATCCGTGGTTACAGCAAATGCAGGCTGCACCCAAATGATTGCCATTAACACTACGCCCAATAACAATGATCTTTTATAAAAACTTAAGCGCATGATGTGTAAATATGGTAGAAATAGTTTTTGAGTGATTGAAGCAAAAGCCATTATTTCATTGGTTTGGTAAGCTGCAATTGCTTTTTTATATCGCTGCTACTTAAAGCATAATCATACATTTTTAATGAGGCCATGTAACCGTTATAATTTTCGCCTTCATCAGAAGCACCGATAATGAACTTTGCACCGTTAATAGCCGACGAAAGCGTCATCATCTGCGCGTTATCTTCTACGCCATCAACATAAATACGTTCGGTCATACCATCAAAAGTGAGCACCAGGTAATGCCATTCGTTAGCTGCGGGTACATGGTTGTACTTCATATCAAAATGGTAATCCAAATGCCCCGCCGCGCCATACCCGCCGCTATTGAAATACATGGCATTGTACGAATTGGCCAGCCTCATGACATTCCTGTTACACCATGACATAAGACAAGAGCCTTCCTTGGCCACCACAGGTGCTTTTACCCATGCCGCTACTGTGTAGGCACCATTCCAGGCCAGTGTTTGCGGCACCGGTTTAAGAGCGCTAAGGGCACCCTTTGTAAACCTGAAGGCAGTAACACCGGTTTCATCCTTTTCAATGGTAACATTTCCCGTTTTATACATTAAGCCGCCAAAGGTTCCTTTATTTTTAACAGAGGCAAAAGGTTTGCCTGCCGGCATATCCGCGGCATTAATATCCAGTAATATATTGTGGCCACTACGTAAAGCAGGGGCAGATACTGAATTTTTATTTTTTATGGGCAGGGGAATGTCAAATAGTTTGTCATAAACTTTCATGTTCCATACCGCCGCATATAGTCCTTGCTTTTCTGTACCGGTAACCGTTAGCTTGATATATCGGGTTTTCACATCGTTGTCATCAATCATGGGACTACCAGGCATTCGATTTGATGCCCTGTCTGCAAAGAGTTTCCAGGTTTTTCCATCGGCAGAGTATCGCAATACATACTGATAGTAAAATGACGGAAACTCGAACTGCGTAAACACACGCCTAATGCGCTTTACGCTACCCAAATCTATGGTAAGTGATTGAGGCAGCGTGTTGTTGCCTGCTTTCCACAAGGTTGCATTATTACCATCCGTAGCCAGCGCTGCTGCATACTCATAATCGGTACCGGGCATTTTTAAATGATAGGCTGATGAAGCGGTGGCTGTAGCGTTTAAAGCAATATTTTGGGGCGGCTTTACCTTAGAAGGGTTGATGTAGCCCGTATTTGCCGGCACTACCGCCTTAATGGTAGAATCGTTTTCAAATACCAGTTTATCTATACATACCTGGCGTGAAAGCCCGCCGCGGGTCATAGGATAATCGTGTTTATGGTAAACGATATAATAATCATCACCATCCTGCAATACCGAGTGGTGGCCCGGCCCATGAACCGTTTTATCGGCATTGGTACTTAATACAGGGTTGTTAGCTCCCTCTTTAAACGGCCCGTAAGGTGTGGAGGCATAGCTATAGCGCACATTGTAAGTTTCATCGTGGCAGGAACCTCCCGAATACATCAGGATATATTTATTCCCCTTTTTGATCATGTAGGGCGCTTCAAAAGGCTTGGGGGTTTGTACCAATGGGATGTTTTTGGCCTTTTGCATGCTGTCCATACCGGGAGTAATGAGTTCGCCAACCGCATAACCGCCATTATAATGCACCCATGTACCCCAATAGCCATACACCCTGTTATCCGTATCGGTAAAAAATTGCGCGTCCAGGGATGGGAAACCTTCACGGGGATAATTATGAGAGATAACCGGTTTATCATGAGCATTCAGTTTTCTCCAGGGGCCAACGGGTGTATCAGAAACATATCCATAAATATTGCAGCCCATTTCGCAATTGCCAAAATAGAGGTAATATTTATTATTCCTTTGGATGATATCAGGCGCCCAGAAGTTAACTAAAGATTCGGCTGTAAACGCCGGAACATCCATTTTGTAATTGTACCAGTTTTCAAAATCCTTGCTATACCAAACCGTTGGCGCGCCGGAAGCGAGCATGATATTGTCTGTTGTAGCGTAGATATAATAAGTATCACCAAACTTTTTTATGGTTGGGTCGGCAAAATAGCCGGGCAATAACGGGTTAAGTTTTTTCCCGTTTACAGCACCCGATGATACAACCTGCGCATTAGTTTGCGTGAAACAACACACCAGCATGATCGCTGCGGCCATAAGGCCCAATTGGTTCTTAAAATAAAGTTTCATTGAATAGCCGAACTAACTGATTTTATTCTTAATTATTCTTGTCATGAAATAGCTATGGCGCATGGATCTATTTGAGTAACCGCACATCAAATACACCACCCGCCAGCGAGCCTTTATCCGCCTCAAACTTCACTGTTAGCGCACTGTTGGCCTTTAAGATATCCTGAGGGATAGCATATTCTTCCGAAAAAAAAGTATCGCCTTTACTGCCATCTAATACCACATGCTTTAATAAGCGGTTATTAATAAACACATTAAAAGCCCGGCCACTATCGCCACCATAATAGGTTACCCGCAAAGTTTTAACAGATGGGTTCACCCGCATCTGATAGCTAAAATACCCTTTCGCGTCGCGCCAGTGCCTGTTGTTAAATATACCGGTTTGCGAATCAGCAAACTCCATAAAGTGGTCCGACTCCGGCTGCTGCTCGCCCGGCGAAACCTGGTCTACCGTTTTTTCGGCCAGCTCCAGCATATCATCTCCGCCCGCCAATTGCCGCTCTCTTTTCGCTACTTCACCGGGCTTTGCTACCGGCCAATACAACATATAACGGGCATCGTGCAGTTCAAAAAATGGTGTCAACTGCAGCTTTTTATACCTCGGCTGCTCTATCATACCTGCCATGCTAAAAGTAAGTGTTTTACCGGATACCGGCTTTAATTGTGTTGAAAGCTGTTCATTGTTATTAACCAGCAAAGGCGATTGCTCAAGGCTATACAGCGGGCCACCTGCTATATGACCATAACGGCTACCATCAGCCCAAAGGCCGATAAGCTTTGTTGTATCAGTAGCGGCGGCCAATACAACAGGCCCGTGAACAACAGCCGCCCATTCAGAATGATCGGGCAGGTACTCCAGTTTATCGGCCATTGGCAATATGATGGTTACCTTATCGCCCGGTTTCCAAAGCCTGCTTACTGAAGCGTATCCGTTTGAGATTTTTATATCCTGTACTTTACGTCCGTTTACCTGTATCTCATACCGACTACTTTTTACCCAGGCGGGCTGCCGGATGCACATCGTAAATAGTTTGGGCTTACTCACATCCACACGCAGTTCAGACCGTTCGCTAAAAGGAAAATTATTAACCTGTGTCAGTTTCAGGCCTTCAGCCTTCCAATTGAGTACAGAAGGTATAAAAAGGTTTACGTAAACGTCCTTCCCTGTGTGCGAATAAATAAGCTCACCGTATTTACCATGGTTTTCCATACCCGTACCAACACAGCACCAGAAATCCTCATCGGGCTGAGAATATACCCGGTAATGCTGAGGCCGTATAGGTGTAAAATATACAAAACCGCCCTTACCCGGATGTTGCGACGACAATATATGGTTGTATAACGTGCGCTCATAGTAATCGGTGTATTTAGCATCGGGCCGGGTAAGGAACAGCATCCTGGTAAGCTTGAGCATGTTGTAGCTGTTACAGGTTTCGGGCCCCTGTTCAGATTCGATCATTGAAGTAAAATCATTTGAAGGATTAAAATGCTCCCTCACACTATTACCGCCAATGGCTATTGAACGGTTGGTTACCACCGTTTCCCAAAAGAAACGGGCGGCATTATCAAGCTGTTTGTCGTTATTGAGTTCGGCTATACGCTCAAAGCCAATTACTTTGGGGATCTGTGTATTGGCATGTAAACCGTTTAATTTGTCTTCGCGCTTTTCTAATGGCGTAAGTATAGCCTGGTGATCAAATCTTTTAGCCAGAGCAAGGTATTTTTTTTCTCCGGTGATCATGGCTACATCGGCAAAAACTTCGTTCATGCCTCCGTGCTCGGTATTCAGCATACTTTGCATTTGCTGTTCTGTTAACCCGGAAGTTTCATCAGCGGCCCAGTCGGTAAATTTCACCAATACTTCTTTGGCTTGTATATTACCGCCTATCAAATAGGCATCGCGCAGGCCGGCAAATAACTTATGCAAATTGTACCATGGCACCCACTTTTTGTCGAACAAGCTAAAATCACCATTTTTCAATTTTGCCCACATTTCCATGCTGCCGGGGACGCCGCCTACATAGCCGTCTTTATTGTTGTCCTGGCAGCGTTTGAGTTCGCTCACCATGTAATCGAGCCTGTTTTTGAAAACTGGTTTTCCTGTGGCGGCATACATTTGCGCTAAAGCGGTTAAATAATGCCCGGCAGTATGGCCGTCCAGCCCTTCGTTTTCCCAGTTGCCGTAACTTTTAGCCTTAGGCTTTAATCCGGCTTCGCGCAGGAAAGGTGCCAACAAGCGATCCGGATCAAGCTTGAGCATGTAACTCATATCGGTTTGCTCGGCAGCCAGGAAAGGACTTTTCAGCAACCTAACGTCACTTAACGGAAAAGCCTGCATAGCCGTTTGAGCAACAGCCGCTTGTTTAAATAATGCACAGGTAATTAAGCATGCTAATTGATAACGCTTTTTTATCATGGCCTTTTTTAAGGTAATGTGTTATAGATATTAGCAATAAAAATAGTGCATATACCGCAAACCATAAGTGTATTAGCAACACTTATACAGTATCAACTAAATAATATTACTGGTTTAACTGGCTATTTTATACACTTATATTTTTCCGTTTTGCCATCGGTTTAAAAATAAGTGTCAAACAAACGCTAATATAAACTAATATTATCCAATGTTTATCACTTATTGTTGCTTAATAAGATCACAAGCAACAGGGCACAAAAAAAGCGTGATGATCAACATCACGCTTTTAAATTAACTATTAGGGGTGCGCAATAACGCTTAAGCGCCTTTTTTAGCCATGTCTATCATCATGGACAGCTCATCAACGGCAGCCTCGTTACTGCCATCAAAACCGGTGAGTTTAAACCGAATGTTACCATTCGGATCAATAATGAACTTGGCGGGGATACCGTTCACATTGTAGCTGCTTACTACATTATTCTTTTTAGTATCCTTATCGCGAAGATCCATCAGCACTTCAAAATTATATTTATGCTGTGTAACATAGTCGCGCGCCTCGGTAGTAGCGTCGGCAGAGCGCTCCCAGGTATGGATGAACAGGAACTGTACATTGGGGTCTTTGGCGTATTTGTTCTGCGCCATTTGCATTGCCGGGAACGATGCTTTACAAGGCCCGCACCAGGTAGCCCAAAAATCGAGCACAACTACTTTACCCTTATAATCGCTCAAGGAAACCTTTTTACCATCAAGATCGGTTAAAGTAAAGCCGGGTGCCTGTTCTTTAAGCATTTCATTGTTTAAGCGTGCCTGCAAATTATTTACGTAGGATTTACGTAGTTCTGTGGCATATTTTTCATACCCGGCATCGCTACCATGCGTTTTTATGTATAGCGCCTTAAACTCATTCATCATTTCGGGAGTTGCCTTGCCTGATTTTACCACTTCCTCCAATTTAGGGTAAGCCTCAGCAGGCCTGTTCAGCGCCATAAGTATTTGCGCGTACCGGTAGCTGATATCAGGGTTAACGGTTTTAGCATTCTGATAGGCTCTTTCGGCATACTTTAAAGCCTCAGCATATTTCTTTTCCTCAAAAAGGATGTTACCATACCGGCTGGCGAGGCCCGGATAGCCGGATGCGGCAAACTTGGCTGCATTACTTGTACCTTTCTTGCCATCCATGTACGACTCGGCATTTTCCATGGCCAGGCGGGCGTAGGTTTCGGCATGTGGCAGGTCGCCATTTTTATAAAACGCTTCCGATATGCCGAAGTAAGCATTGCCCTTCCAAAAATCAACCATCAAGCTATTGATGTAAGCAATTGCTTTAGCCGTATTTTTTTCTTTAGCGTAAAGGTTAGCTATCGCAGATATGGCGTAATCATAGATCAGGTCATCATCCACAGCACCTGTACGAAATTTTTCCGGCGGGAAAGCAGCTTTCCATTTTAAATAGGCTTTTTCCATACCGGCGGCGGTAGTTTCTTTGAATACCGGCTGCTGCGCTTCACGGCGGGCGGTAATACCCTGCGGGAACTTAGTAAGTTGTGCCTGGTATAACGAATCGCTCACTTTGGTACGGCCCAACTGATAATAAAAGTTGGAAGCCATCATCATATCCTGTTCTTTATTGCTGGCCGCCAGTTGATGAAGCTCTTTATATAAAACCTGTTTATCTGCCGAATCTTTTGAAGCAGCCAGTTTAGATAAACGTTCACGCATTTGCTGGTCGTTCGTGTTTTGCGCTACAGCAGGCTTAGCCACAAAGGCAGCCCCAATTGTTAAACCCATTAGCGCAACACCTTTTATAGCTGCAGCCCTGTTTCTTTTCTTATTCATAACAACACTTATTTAATTGATACTAATTATTATATCCGGGATTTTGCTTAAGTGCCTGATTAAGCAGCAGCTGGCTATTAGGTATAGGAAATAACGCCGATGTAGATTTCCAGGTGCTTTTAAGCGGCCCCAGCACGGCATCGGCCTGCCCGGTACGTTTAAGATCAAACCAGCGATGAGCCAGCTCGCCAAAAAGTTCCAATTTACGTTCGGCGGCTACCGCTGCAAGCAGATCAGGTTGAGTGGCTGCCTGCGTGTTTGGCAAGCCCGCGCGGGTACGTATGGCGTTAATATCTGCCTGGGCACCGGAGATATTTCCCTGCTGAGCCCTTGCCTCTGCACGGATAAGGTACTGCTCGGCCATGCGTAATACCACGTTATACTCGTTACCACTGGTAGCGGTAGCCAGCTTGTACTTGGCTACACGGTAGTATTTTGTGCCGTTTAAAGTAAGCGAATCAACCCAGTTGGTTTTACGGGTATCGCCTTTCTCAAATAATTTGGTAAAGTTAGGGTACAGCGCATAGGTAGGTAAGAACACGTTGGTGCTGGTATTGGCCGCGCCATACGGAGAACCAAAAACCGAGAAACCATTTAAAGTAGCCAGTTGAAAAATCACTTCGGAACTGGTATTAATAAACGCGCTTGCCGGGGCAGGTAAACTGTAGGTACCAGAACCTATTACCTGTGTGGAAAGCGCTTCGGCATTTGCATAGTCTTTTGTATACAAATAAACCCTTGCCAGTAACGCAGCGGCAGCCCACTTATTAGGCCTGGCTTTAAGCGCCGGATTACCCGCATAAGCAGCAGGCAATAAATTAACCGCGTCTTTAAGGTCGGCTATTATTTGATTGTATACTGCCTGGATACTGGCACGGGGTAGTGTGGCGTTATTAATTTCCACCGGATCAAGCGAAAGCGGTACATCCCCATAGAAATTAACCAGATAAAAATAGGTGAAGGCCCGCATAAATTTGGCCTCGCCAATTAACTGGTTCTTGGTATTGGCACTAATGGCGGCAGAATTATTAACTCCATTAATAGCCAGGTTGGTTGCCCTTATTACCTGGTAGGGGTAGTTATACAAATAGTTTTCGTTATAGGTATTGGTGCTTAATAAAGCATTTTGTGCAAACTGCTGCACGCTGGCATCAGTGTTGGTATATAGTAACTCGTCTGAAGATATACCGCCAAGCACCGTACCATACCTTACACTTAACACCGTAGGATAATACGAATACAACGAAATTACCGCGCTTGTAGCTGAAGCATCTGAACCGAATGCCTGCGCAGGAGATACGAGACTTGGCGACAGCCCAACATCAACATACTTTTTGCATGACGAGCCGAATAAAGACAGTAGCACAACCAGTGAAAATACTGTAGCAGAATGATATATGTATCTTAATTTCATGATGTTTTACTTTTTATAATGAGCAATTGAGGCCTATAACAACGGTGCGTAACTGAGGCAATGCCAGGAACTGCCCGGTACCTAACCCCTGCCCTGTGCCGGGTACTGTTGTTTCGGGGTCATATGTATATTTCTGTTTAGCCCAGGTATATAGGTTTTGGCCCTGCACATAAACAGATGCTGCCGCTACATGTATGCGATTTAGCCATTGTTTGGGCAAAGCGTAGCTCAAACTGGCCGTTTTCAGTTTTATATACGAAGCATCGCCCCAGTTGTAATCAGAACTATAAAGGGTACCGTAAAGGCCGTTGTTATATACAGAGGCTGTAGGGAAAAATCCGGTACTGCCCGGTTGGGTCCACCTGTCCAATATGGCCGTGCTTTGGTTGGTAAGGCCAGACCCGTAAGGAGCGAAATTGGTTGATAACGTACCGTTTTTATAACCATTACGATGGTTGTACTGGAAAGTAAAATCAAGCTGGAAACCTTTGTAACTAAAGCTATTGGTTATACCTCCGTAGTATGGGTTGCCATATGGTGCAACATACCTGTCGGTAGGAAAGGTAATTGCTCCATCGTTGTTTTTATCCTGAAAAGTTGGCAGGCCGGTTTTGGGATCCGGGCCGGTATAATGATATAAGAGATAGATATCAGTAGGCTGACCGATAATATAGCTGTTAGCATAGGTAGAAGTTGCCAGGCCTTTGAAAGCAATAAGCTTATTGCGGCGTATGGTAAGGTTGAAAGAGGTGTTCCACCGGAAAGATTTGTTGGTAATGTTCACCGTATTTAGTTCAAATTCCCATCCCTTATTTTGTATGGTCGCGTCCAGGTTACCCAAATACGATGTTGTACCTGTTTGCGATGGCAGCGGTATATAATTAAGCGGGTTAGAGGTACGGTTACGGTAGTAATCGGCCTTCAGCAATATGCGGTCATGGATAAACCCGAGTTCGAGTGCCACATCCAGCTTTTTGGTTGTCTCCCATTTAAGGTCAGGATTGGCAACATTGGTAGGGTATAATACCGGTGAACCGCCGTAGCTATAGTTGTTACCAGCCACCGCGTATAATGAGTAATACTGGTAATCGGGTATTTGATCGTTACCGGTAATACCATAACTGCTGCGCAGTTTACCAAAGCTTAGTACATGCTGATCTTTCATGAAGTTTTCTTGTGTAAAGATCCATGAAGCGCCCAGAGCGCCGAAATTACCGAACCGGTTATTTTGGCCAAACCGCGACGAGCCATCACGGCGGAAGGTCCCATCAATAATATACTTATCCTCCCAATTATAATTTAAGCGGCCAAAAGCAGCTGTGTATTTATAGGTGGAGTTATTATTATAACTTGTGGTTACTGTACCTGCTGCCAATAACGAATAGATAAGGGATTCGTTGGCATATCCGCTACCCGTTAAATAGAGGCCTGTCGCCCTTGTTTGCTGAAAGGTGCCTCCCAGCAAGGCCTGCAACCTGCCTTTACCTATTTGTTTAAGGTACTCCAGTTGTGGTTCTAAAATGTAGTTACTATTATCATTATCCGTATAGTTAAGCGTGCTATTACTAAAATTGTTCGGGTTTTGCGCGCTTGCCGGGTTGGCCTGCTGCTGCTTTAACCGGGTAAGGGTATAACCCAGATTAGCCCTTGCGGTAAGGCCTGTTGCCAACTTATAGCTTAAGTTTAAATTAGTGATGAGGTTGGTAGTTTGGGCTTTAGTATTTAACTGGTAATAGGAAAGCGGGCTGGTTAACGTCCAGTTTACAGACCCGTTAGGGTTATAAATTGGGTAATTGGGCGGAAGGTTGTATAACGATGCCAGATCGGTTGTAGGTAACGTAGTACCCATGTATGAATAATTAACCGCCCCATCAATGCTAAAGCGGCCGTTAGCACTTTTATGACCGGCATTCATGCGGCCCGAAAATGTAGTAGCGCCGTAATTGCTGCCATACACCGTTCCCTGTTTTCTGTATGTAGAGGTAAACAAAAAGTTATTTAATGCATCGCCGCCAGATACCGATGAATTGATATTACTGGTATGTGCTGTATGCCCTAAAAAATATTTTTGCCAGTCGGTATTATCTGTCTGGCTCCAGGTTACCAGGTCGGGCGCGTTTTGGGCATTAGGGGTTGCATTGGCATATGCAAAAGCCGATTTACGCATATTCAGGTAATCATCAATCCCCATCATGGGTATGTAATGGTTAATTTTTGAGGTACCTGTGTAAGCGTTTATATTAACCGTAGTACGGCCTGCGCGGCCTTTTTTGGTAGTGATCAATATTACGCCATTTGAACCACGCGAACCGTAAATGGCTGTAGCATCGGCATCCTTTAATACATCAATGCGCTCAATATCTTCAGGAGCGATCATGCTGAACGGACTAACACCGCCATTAGCGCCTGATGTGCCATAAGCATTAAGATTATCTGTAGCCGGCACACCACCATTAAACAATGTAAAAGGAACGCCATCAATTACATATAGCGGTAAAAAGCCCGCGCTTGATACACCACCCACACCCGCGCCACGTATACTTGTACGCACGCCTGAACCGGGCAGGCCATTGTCCTGCGTAATTTGCACACCGGGTAAACGGCCCTGTAAAGCGGTAAGGGGATTATCAACCGTTTGCTTACTAAGTTCACGCGATGTTATCGAACTTACAGCTCCGGTATTATCACGCCGGGTTGTGGTACCATAGGCAATAACCTGTACCTCATCAAGCGAACCGGTTACCGGCAACAGTTGTACCTCAATAGAAGTTTTGCCTTTTACTGAGATCTCCTGCGTTTTAAACCCTATAAAATTGAATATCAGTACATCTTCGCCTTCGGCAAGATCAATATGAAAATGCCCGTTAGCGTCAGTAGCTGTGCTTGTGCTGTTATTATTTTTTACACGCACGGTTACACCTGGCAATGGTTGGCGGTTATCGTCGGTTACTATACCGGTTACACGGCGGGTTTGCTGCGCTACTGCGGAAGCTTGTTGCTGAACCTTCCTTTCAAACAAAATGATCTTACCGTTTTCCTGCTGATATTGAAGACCGGTATTTTGAAGAAGAATATCAAGCGCCTCTGCCACGGTGTGTTTACCCGCAGGCAGGGAAACCTGCTGGTAAGGCGCAACCTTATTTGAGGGATAAAATATACTTACGCCTGAAGCATCCTGTAGTTTCTGCAAGGCAGCCTTAAGGCTGATATTTTGAACAGACAGGGTTATTTTCGCATCGGTAACAGACTGGCCAGAGGTACGACCGGAGGCAAGCACCTGTAAACTAATTATTAAAGCAGTGGCACAAAAAAAACTTAATCTCATGATAAAGAGCAGTTTACTTTTTAAATATCGATTGGGAAGGGTACAGAACATCCCCTTTGCAAAAGCAGTGTTTTTTTGCATTATTTGTGTAGTTTAAAAATGTTAGAGAATATTTTTTTACCAAACTCCTCATTGCTTACCAGGGCCGGAGGAGTTTTTTTATTATCTGCCGGCTTCCAGCCGGTAAGATATTGGGTATTACATTTTAGTTGGGGTAAGTTTTTAGCATAGTTAATTAGGGATTAAGAGTTTATTATGAACAACCATTACCATCAATGGTAATTTTGTTGCCGTTAGTTAAGTAAGTAGTTCCCATGGTTTGTGAAATAATCTGCAAAACCTGCTCAAGCGGTTCAGTGCCGGTAAACCGACCAGTAATAAGGCAATTTTTAACCGCCGGATTTTTAAATTCTATTTCAACTCCATATCGCCTGCTCAGCCGCTCCGCGAGCTGCCCATAAGGCATATCAGAAAATTGCATATCTGTTTTGGCCCATTCAACAAGGCCGGTAGCCTGCACCACCTGGGGCGTCATGGATTTTACGGCAGGCGAGTATACCACTTGCTGGTTAGGCGTTAAAATGCTTAGCTTGTGTAAGGCTTTGTCCATTACACTTACCTTGCCTCTTGTAACAGAAACCGTAACCGCTTTTCCGGGTAAGGCCTTAATGTTAAATGAAGTACCCAACACGGTAGTGATCAAATTACCGGTATGCACTATAAACGGATGGTCTTGCTGGTGCCTTACATCAAAATAAGCTTCACCGCTGAGCTGTAATTCGCGAGTGTGGCCATTATAGATATAGCTTATGGTGCTGCCTTGCCGCAAAACCACTACGCTGCTATCCGGCAAATACACATACCTGTTCTCGTTAAGGTTTTGCGGAGCCGAAAAATGTACGGCGGCAACCTTACGGTTCACTGCTTTATTATTAAATAAATAATAACCTCCGGTAAATAATATCAGGCCCATAGCCAAAGCCGCAACCACTTTACGGTATGGCTTGTTGCGTTGCACAGGCATATGGTTACGATGTATGTGCTGGTGTAAGTTATTAAGCATCCGCTTTTTTACCTCCGCCTGCTCGTTGGGCAAACTATCGGGCCAGTAAACGTCCTGTTCGTTCTGCTGCCTGTACCAGGTATTCAATTTCTCCTGTTCGGCCTCGCTGGCCGTTCCGGAAAAAACTTTACTGATCAGGTCTTGTATTTCTTCTTTGTCCACTTAAAAACTTGGTGCTTTTAAATAACAGTGACATGAAACAGGGGTTTACCCTTAGTGCTAAATAAAAAAAATCTGTAAAGGAAAAAACGGAAGCGCCGTATAAAACACAAGTGGTAAGTAATGCTTACTTAAAAAAGCCAATATGGGAGTATAAGCGCGAGTAGTAAACCAGCTTGCCGCAAAGAGTATTTAATAAATTTAAGTGCCTTGGTAAGATGCGCTTCTACAGTTTTTTCGGCAACATCAAGTTCACGGGCAATTTCACGAATATTCATGCCCTCATAACGGCTATACCTGAATACAAGGCGGCATTTTTCAGGCAATTGCTCCACTAAGCCATTAAGGTGGTCTTCTAAAAAACGGGCATATATTCGCTCGTCATCAAAGTCGCGATCTCCGTGTAAATGGTAAACTTCGTTTACCATTTCCGCTTTACGTTTTTGTCTGTAAAGCTCCCTGAACACGCTGTATTTTACCGCCGTTGCAAGATAATTGGGCAGAGAATTTATGGATAAATTTTCACGGCGATCCCACAGGTTAATAAATACCTGCTGTACCACTTCTTCGGCCGCGTTTTTGTCTTTTAAATGATTATAAGCAATAGCAAGCATTTTTTGCCAATAGCGCTCGTAAATTTCGGTAATAGCATCCTCGCTCCCATTCTTCAGGGATTTAATTAGCTGCCATTCATTTAAATTTATTACCACTCTGCTTAATTACGCATGGGCAATATATAAAATTTCAACAGGTTTACAATATTTTAATACCAGGTATAGCTACAAATAATAAACCGTATTATTTAAAAAGAGCCTTTATTTTATTGAATATTTCGGTATTACTGTATACTCCGCGAAAATCAAGCGAGTGCGGGCCATAAGCAAATACCGGCACCGGGGTACCCGTGTGGTCATTGGTGCTGAAATCGCCCCACACATACCCTTTACTGATATCGCCATCCAGCAAAGTTAAACCTCCTGTTTCATGGTCGGCAGTAACAATTACCAGTGTTTCGCCATCTTCGTCGGCAAATTTGAGGGCGTTGCCTACAACACGGTCAAAATCGGCGTTTTCAGTGATCACCTGCCGCAGGTTATTGGCATGGCCGCCATGGTCTATCTGCGAACCTTCTACCATCATAAAAAAACCTTTGGGAGCGCCTTTAAAAGCTTTAGTTACTTTATTGAATGCCAGCGGCAAATAATCGCCCCTGCCCTGCATTTTTGGCCGGGTTACACTATCATCCATCAGCGCCAGTATTTTGGGTGCTGAGGTTGCTAAAAAATCATCAAAATTACGAATAACGGTGTAACCACGCTTTTTCATTTTATCGATAGTGGTTTCGCCGCCAACCGGTTGGTTAAACTCCTTGTAGCCGGAACCCAGGAAAATATCAACCGGCGATGTGATGATCTGCGCCGCGATAGCGCCCCAGTGGCTGCGTTCTTTATCATGCGCGTAAAATGCCGCGGGTGTAGCATCGGTAAGTTCGCAGGCTACAATATCAGCTGTTTTCTTGCCTGCCGCGGCACTGTAGTCGGCCAGTGATTTTAACGGCCGCCCCTCTGGGTCAACACCTACTGCCCTGTCATCTGTCTTTTGGCCCGAGGCAAAGGCAGTAGCCCCCGCCGCCGAATCGGTAATATAAGCATCGGCTGAATTGGTTACAGAGAACCCGATATTCAGCATTTTAAAAATATTGAGCTGACCGCTATTAGCAGTATACGTAGCGTATAGGTGTGCCAAACCCATCCCATCACCAATGCATAAAATAATGTTCTTTACTTTTTTAACGGCGCCATCAGTACGGTAAGTGGGTTGGTAAACCGGGTAAGCGGCGGGTGATATATATTCATCAGCCGGCTTTTTGTTCAGGAAATCGCCCAGCTCTTCCACCTTATCTGTACCAATAACGTCAACACCTAAGCGTATCAATGCCAACCAGCTGCTTTTGGTATCCGGCGTTTCCCAGAAACGGATCTTTTTACCTGCTTGGTGCACACTGTCTATACCTGCTTTCACCCTTGCAATTTCATCCCTGTTTAGTACACCTTTGCCATTCCAGCGCACATACTTGCTGAACGGGTAGCTTACCTGCCCTACTTTAGCCCACAGAGCGGGCGTAAAGCCATCCATATGGTCAACATCAAACAACATCCAGGCGGGGTAAGTGGTCATCTCCGCAGGCTTAGGCACAGCCCCTGTCATGATGATGGAGAGCCTTCCCGGATGGCCCCCGTAGTTCAGGTATTGTTCAAGCGGAGCCAGTTCCTTTATCACCAGTGGTAACGCAGCTCCGGCGTTTTCCTTTATTTCTAAAAGCAGTGTTAAACGGCGTTTGGTGTCCTGCTGAAACTTTTGGGCTAATGGCTCAAGGTATAAGGCTTTCAATGTCCGTTTCGGATCTATTTCTTGTTTGGTATGCGCCACCATTAGCTGCCCGTCAACAGCAAAGCAGTCGGCCTCTATGGAACCGAACCCCTTTTCATAGGCACGGAAAAACGGTATGTTATTCTTGTAATCGTTATGCGAGTGGGCATCAGCAACCGTGTAGTTCCTGCTTTGGGCGTTACTATTAATGGCTGTGAGTAAGCCTAATGTAGTTAAAGTAAATCGTGTGATGATCTTATTCATATTAAGAATTTAACCTCTTATAAAGTAAATGCCTTTAATAACGGTATAAACTGATGGCGATTAAAGAAATGCCAAAATAAACGGGCCTGCGTTAAATTAGATTTAAGTATACATTATCCCTTTAGCTATATGGATATAAATAATACTTAAAGGTAGAATTTAGTTTACGCCATAATAAACAAAAGCAGCCCGATAACCTGGGCTGCTTTTGTTTATTATGGGCTATTTAACGGCCTATTTAAATATCTCTATAAATTTAAAGTTCTTGGTGAATTTAAACTCATAGGTTTTATCGGCATTGGCGCTTATACTGCCTATCTCCTTACCATCGGCTATAACTTTAGAGGGTACAAACGGTAGTCCGTTTATCTTAAAATGATAACCCTCATATCTCGGGGTATACAGGCCTTCCATGCTTTGCTTGATAGTCAGCTTGTCGGCATCGCCTTTTACTACAAACTTCTTCTCGAGATAAATATCCTGCTCATAGGCAAACGTTTCGCCATAGTCTTCAAACAGGAAAGAATTAACCTCGTAGTCGCTATAGTAGATGTTCAGTTTTACCTCTTCAATTTCCTTTTCGCTGGTGTACTGCATTACCGGGTATTCGGGTATTACAGAGCCTGCTTTTACAAAAATCGGTATCAGATCTAATGGTGTTGGTACCGATATCTCTCCGCCGCCTTCTACCGCTTCCAGTGTCCAGAAATCATACCAGGTGCCTTTAGGCAAATATACTTTACGGCTCTTTTGCCCCGGCTCCAATACCGGGCAAACCAGTATCTTATCGCCAAAGGTAAATTCATCCTGCCTGAAATGGTTAGACAATACCTCCTGCTCATGCATTAATACCGGCCTTAATATAGGGAACCCATAACGGTGATGCTCCCAAAAGGTAGAGTATAAATACGGGATAAGCCTGTAACGCAGCTCTATAAATTTACGGTTGATAGAAGTAAATGGTTCACCAAAGCTCCAGGGTTCGCGCTCCTTGGTATCACCGGCAGAGTGCGCGCGCATAAACGGCGAGAACGTTCCCATTTGGATCCAACGGGTAAACAGCTCGCCATCCGGCTCACCGCTAAAACCTCCAATGTCTGTACCGCAGAACGAGATACCCGAAACAGATAAGCGCTGTAACTGGATATTACCCAGTTTCAGGTGCTCCCAAGAAGCCACGTTATCGCCCGTCCAAACGGATGAATAACGCTGTACGCCCGCATAACCCGCACGGGTTATAGTGAAAGGGCGCTTATTTTTCATTTGCTTACGCAAACCCTCATAAGTGGCACGCACCATTTGCATACCATAAACGTTATGTGCCTTACGGTGAGAACCACGGAAACCATCGTACTGGTGGCGAACATCATCCGGGAAGGTACCTGAACCAAACACAGCAGGCTCGTTCATATCATTCCAAACGCCGGCCACACCTGTTTCTACAAGGCCTTCAAATAGGTCGCCCCACCACGCCCGAACTTCCGGGTTGGTAAAATCAGGGAACTGGCAGCGGCCAGGCCATACGTGGCCTTCCATAAAGTAATCGTCGCAGCGGCGGCAGAAGTATTTCTTTTCTTTACCCTCTTTAAATACCCAATAATTATCATCCACACGAATACCCGGGTCAATAATTACCACGGTTTTAAAGCCGTTCTCTGCCAGGTCGGCAATCATTTTCTTGGGGTTAGGGAAATATTTAGGGCTCCATGTAAAACAACGGTAACCATCCATATAGTCAATGTCCAGGTAAATACCATCGCACGGAATACGATTTTTCCTGAAACCATTGGCTATTACTCTTACTTTATTTTCGGGATAATAGCTCCAACGGCATTGGTGGTAGCCCAGTGCCCAAAGCGGCGGCATGGGATGCGTACCGGTAAGCAGGTGATAGTTTTTCACCACATCCATCATATGCGGGCCGTGGATGTAGTAGTATTGCAATTCGCCGCCATCCGCCCAGAAACTGGTTTTGGTACGATCTTCGGCACCAAAATCAAAATGGGCTTTAAAGGTATTGTCAAAGAAAATACCATGGGCTATACCATCATTTAAACTGATGTAGAAAGGGATAGCACGATAAAGGGGATCCTGGTTAAAACCGAAAGAATAAGCGTCGGTATTCCAGTTCTTTAAACGTTTCCCGCGTAGATTAAATTCGGTCGCTTTATCGCCCAGGCCAAAAAAGCTTTCCTGCTCCTGGCAGGTTTTAGTACAATAAACATAATAACCACCAAACTGGGTGTTCTCTTCCCAGTGCATAGATACCGCGTCGGCATCTGTTACATGATGGTTTTTATCTGAAAAAGAGATAAAGAAGTCGGCCTTACGGATGTGGCAATTGACCTCCGGGGTTGAAACCCTGTATTCTTTTTCGTTTTCCAACAGTTTAAACTCCACCGCTTTCTGGGGTAGCTTAGGCACTGCGTATGAAAACTCTTCCAGGAAAACACTATGCGGGGCCAGGCGCACACGAATGATCTCGTTGGTAACCACCACAATCTCTACTTTAGCGTCGCCATCGCTAAAAAATATTCTGTTACCCATTGTTTCGGCTTTATTGGGTGTGCCGAGATATTTTTTTACAATGGGTTTTATACTCTCTGCCGGATTGTTGAGGTGATGAAACTCTTCCTCATCAATCGCAATTTCTTCCACCTGCAGTAACTTGGCCGTTATCAGTTCAGGATTTGGGTCAGGTACATTTTCTGCCATATTCTTTCAAAATAATCAACAAATTTCGCTACGCTCTACACCGGCGAAACTTGATACCACGATCAGCTAATTAATTGGTAACAGCTAATAAACGATAAATAATTGAAACTTCATGCTATAATTGCGCCAAACGACAGCAATGTTTAAAGATTTACGATTTTAATAACAGCCCGTGCATAGCGTTGAGAGTAACCGAAATACCCGCATTAATATCATGTGTATAAAACACACTATCCGTTAACATATCTGTAAAAGTTACCGCGCCATTCATTTCCCATTTTTGCAACAGATCTGCAGGGAGTTGTATGGTAACATGGCGTTCCTCGTTGTTAAAGTTTACTGCAACCACCACTTTTTCGTGGGCAGTGTAGCGTGCGTAGATATATAACTTGGTATCAAAACCCGGCTGGCACTCATTAGCGATCATCAGTTCATAAAAATCACCATTACTCAAAGCATCACTTTGGGCGGTTACGTTTAGCAGCTTGATATAAAACTCCCGTAATTGCTGTTGATCGGCTGATAGCCTGGCACCATCATAAGTGCCATTATTCACCCACTTTTGCAGTTCAGGCAAGTTACAGTAATCAAATATAGTGGTGCGGCCGTCATCGCCGCTGAAACCCTGCGCGCCAAGTGCAGGTTCGCCTACCTCCTGCCCTGCATAGATCATTACCGGCCCTTTGTTGAGTGTAGCGCTGATGATCATCCCCGGAATAGCCAGCATGGCATCTCCTGCGAAAAAGCGACTGGCGATACGTTGTTCGTCGTGGTTTTCCATAAAGCGAAGCATATGCTCATCAATACCCCGGGTATGATGGTTCCACACCGCGTTGATCTCCCAGGTATTGGCACCGTAATCATTACAGGTTAACCGGCGGATGGCATCATACAGGCCAACCTTATCATATAAATAATCGAAGCCCCCATTGTGGACGTAGTTCGAATATTGATTTTTATCATAAGCTTCGCCGATAAAGATAAGGCCCGGATAAGCCTGTTTCATTTGCGGCGTAAGCCAGGCCCAAAATTCAACCGGCACCATCTCTATCATATCACAGCGGAAACCATCCACACCCATATCAGCCCAGTAGCTTAAGATATGCTTCATTTTGTACCATAAGGGCGGTGGTTCGCTTAGCTCATTCTTTTGCCCATCCGGGCGGTAAACGCCGTAGTTAAGCTTGATGGTTTCGAACCAATCATTTATGGATGGTGTAGCGCTGAACACATCATTCCCGGTAGCTTTGGCGGGATACTCATCAAACTTGCCATCTTTTAGTGGCGATGTAAACCCATCGCCCCCGGGATCATAACCCTGAGGTACCTGAAAATGCTGGCCCGGGATATAGTAAAAATCGTTTACAGGACTATAAGCAACAGATGTATCATCATCCGCTCCAATATCTCGCACGCCATCAGGCTTTACATCAGAACCGTAGGTACGAGCCACGTGGTTGGGCACAAAATCAATGATCACCTTCATGCCGGCCTTATGTGTACGCCCCACCAGTTCCTTAAATTCGGATATGCGGAACTCCGGATCTACCGCCAGGTCAGTAGCTATATCATAATAGTCCTTAATGGCATATGGCGATCCGGCACGCCCTTTCACCACATCGGGGTCGTCCGGCTTTATGCCTATTGCAGAATGATCCGTCATGGTGGCATGTTCAATAACGCCGGTATACCAAATATGGGTAAAGCCCATAGCCTTTATTGCGGCCAGGGCTTTACCATTAATATCCTTTAGCTTGCCAACGCCATTTTCCTCAACCGAACCATAATATTTATTGGTTGTATTACAGTTACCGAATAAACGCGGCAGCAGCTGGTATATGATCAATTTGTTGCTCATCAATAGTTGTTCTGGGTAGGAATTGCGGTACTGCCGCCTGCCGCTACTGTGTAGCTTTGGCCGTATACGCTTACCTCAACATCTTCATCAGCAGCTTCGTTCTTAATTTCCACCTGGCTTTTTGACACCCTTACGCTTAGCGGTATACCCCTGAAACCTATTCTGAAAGCGAAGGCATTCCATTGAGCAGGCAACAGCGGATCAAAGGATACCTTTCCATCTTTTACCCTCATACCGCCAAAACCCTGTACCACACTCATCCAGGTACCAGCCATAGAGGTAGTATGGCAACCATCTTCAGTATCGTTATTGTAATCGTCAATATCCAGCCTGGATGTGCGCAGATAGAACTGGTAAGCCCGCTCGATATCACCCAGCTTAGCAGCTATAATAGAGTGTACGCATGGCGATAGCGACGACTCGTGCACCGTTCTTGGTTCATAAAAATCGTAATTGCGGCGAATGGTATCTGTATCATACTCATCCTCAAAAAAGTAAAGCCCCTGCAATACATCCGCCTGTTTGATAAATGGCGAGCGCAATATCCTGTCCCAACTCCATTTTTGTACCAGCGGGCGATCGGTTGCTGGCAGGTCTTTCACCAATATTTGCTCCTTATCGAGGTAACCATCCTGCTGCAAAAATATTTGGAGATTATCATCATAAGGAAAATGCATCTTGCTGATGATATCCTTAAAACGGCCTGTTTCAGCTTCCTCGTTGAAATGGATACGGCCTGTCAGCTCTTTATATTTATCCGGCGATACCGCTTTTACCTTTTCAATTACTTCCAGCGTATAGCGCATGCACCATACCGCTATGGTATTTGTATACCAATTATTGTTTACGTTGTTCTCGTACTCGTTGGGGCCGGTTACGCCCAGCATCACATACTGTTGCTTATCTGCCGACCAGTTAACCCGCTGCGCCCAGAACCGGGCGATACCGATAAGTACTTCCAGACCATAATCAGTTAGGTATTGCTCGTCGCCGGTGTAGTTTACATAGTTGAAAATGGCATAGGCGATGGCGCCGTTACGGTGTATCTCTTCAAAGGTGATCTCCCACTCGTTATGGCACTCGGTACCATCCATGGTAACCATGGGGTATAGCGCCGCGCCGTCCTTAAAGCCCAGCAGCTTGGCATTTTCAATGGCCTTGCCCAACTGCTTGTACCGATAAAGTAATAAATTACGCGATACGCTTTGATCGGCAGTGGCCAGGTAAAACGGCACACAGTAGGCTTCGGTATCCCAATAGGTAGAGCCACCGTATTTTTCACCGGTGAAGCCTTTAGGGCCAATGTTCAGGCGGTCGTCCTGCCCGGTGTACGTTTGGTTAAGCTGGAATATGTTAAAGCGGATGCCCTGCTGAGCGGCCGCATCACCTTCTATGATAATATCATTCAATTGCCATTTGGCTGCCCATGCGGCGGCTTGCTCGGCCAGCATAGCATCAAAACCCTTATGGCATACCTTTTCAAGTAGTTGCTGGGTTAGCTCGAGCATATCAGACGCCGGGTGGTTTTGCGACGACAAATTGGCGGCGTATTTACACAAAGTTACCCGCTGCCCTTGCTTTACTTCCATCCTGATCTCGGTGCCAATATATTTTTCGCGTGTTACCGGCTCAGCCTCAATGTGCTCCGGTTCGCCGTCAACCGTTAAATGGTATTTCATGCCGGTAGCTACTTCAAAGCCGGTTTTTTTGGTGCGCATTTGCAACACGCCGCCATCATTCCAGGTATGTTTAGCTACCTCGTCCCAAAACTTTTCATCGTAATTGGCATCTTTATTTACTACGTCGCCATCAATAAACGGTGTTAGTTTTATATAACCACCAAAGTTTACGGGCTTTATGGTATAACTTATGGCGGCCGCCTCATCATCAGCCAGGCTGGTGAAGCGAATGGCCTCTACCTCTACCTCCCGGCCCGAAGCCGTCACCGCCCTGAAATTTCTTTTCAGATAGCCCTCTTTCATGTTTAGCTCCCGTCTGAAGCTTAATACCTTGCACTTGGCCAGATCAAGCTGTTCGCCGTTGAGCGATACATCAATGCCCACCCAGTTGGCGGCATTTAATACTTTAGCGAAATATTCTGGATAGCCGTTTTTCCACCAGCCTACGCGTGTTTTATCCGGATAGTAAACCCCGGCAACGTAGTTACCCTGCAACGTTTCGCCACTGTAAGCTTCTTCGAAATTGGCACGGCCACCCATGCGGCCATTGCCCAAACTAAAAACGCTTTCGGCTATTTTATTATAATGAGAGTTAAAGCCCTCCTCAATTATTCTCCACTCATCAACCTTGAAATACTGTTTCATTATACTAATGATTTGGCGCTAAATTAATACAAAAAGATATATACGACAGGATTAAAGCTTTTTTTAAACTTCACGTTGATTACCTGCTACTTGCATCTTACAACTATTAGGTTTACCTTGCAAAATCCTATCTATGAAAAATACTGTTCTCATTATTGGGGCCGGCGCTGCCGGGCTCATGGCTGCACATACGCTATGCAAAGCAGGCAAAAAAGTGACTGTTTTGGAAGCCCGTAAGCGCACAGGCGGCCGCATCTACACCGTAAATAACGAATCGTTTTTTAAAGAAACCGAACTGGGCGCCGAGTTTATTCACGGCAACCTCCCGGTTACCCTTAGTTTGCTAAAGGAGGCCAGCATCAACTATCGGAGCGCCGATGCCGAAATGTGGCGTTACCAGAATGGCCGTTTTGAGGAAAACCAAATGGTGATCGATGACTGGGACCTGCTTACCAGGCGCATGGACGAACTGGAGCAGGATGTGCCGGTTTGGGATTTTATGCAACAACATTTCGCGGAGGATAAGCATGCGGAACTACGCGCTGCTGTATGGTCGTTCGTTTCCGGTTATGATACGGCCGACCCGCGCGATGCCAGCACTTTTGCCCTGCGCAAGGAATGGGAAAATGAGGACCAGGAAGCCCAGGGCCGGGTAGATGGCGGGTATTGCAGCATGATCAGCTACCTGGCTAACAATTGCCGTAACCGTGGCGGCGATGTTTTCCTGAACGCGGTTGTACAAAACATTAGCTGGCAACCGGGCCATGTTACCGCTACCCTTGCTGACGGCACGCAATATAAGGCTGAACAATTAGTAATAGCTGTACCGCTTGGCGTACTTAAAGCCGATGCCGGGCAAACCGGTGCCATCAAGTTTGAGCCACCGTTAACCCAACACCAAACCGCTATAGGGCAGATGGGGTTCGGCGCCGTGATAAAACTGCTGTTTGCCTTTGACGATGCCTTTTGGCTGGATGATAAAACCCGCAGCATGACCGGCAATAAGGTTGACCAGATGGGTTACCTGTTTAGCGATGAGGAAATACCTACCTGGTGGACACAAGCGCCCGACCAGTCTAAAGTATTGACCGGTTGGATAGGCGGACCAGGCGCTCAGGAAAAAGCCGATAAATCTGACAATGAACTGCGCGACGAAGGTTTACGATCATTAGCCGTAATTTTTAAGCGGGATGTGGATGAACTTAAAGGCAAACTTACCGCCTGCAGGATCGTGAACTGGATAGCCGACCCTTTTACAAGAGGCTCCTACGCTTATGATAAGGTGGAAACTCCCCAAGGACGTGAGGTGCTAACCACGCCAATTGAAAACACCCTATTTTTTGCCGGAGAATACCTGTATAATGGCACGGCAATGGGCACCGTTGAGGCCGCGTTAAGCAGTGGCAAAGAGGCTGCCGAAAAGGTGCTAAAAGCCGCTCTTTAATAGCGTTCCATTATAAATATACAGGGATGCGGAACAAACGGAACATTTTGTTAATCAGCATCTTAAAAATCCACTATTCAACAACCAACACTTTACTGTAAAGCCATAAACACCTGTTAGCCAGTGAAACATCGTTATTAAGCAGGTGTTCCGAACGGAACGCTTTTGGGAACTATAACAGAACGCTTTTGGAACGGATATTTAAAGCCTCAGAAAAACAGGATCATTGATGATGAAGAGCATCCATTAATTCCATTCGCGCTACAGCAACAGGCGCTCGTTTAACAGTTACCCGATAGCTTTCGGCTACACACTCAAATGTACTATCATGAAATGTGATGATGAAATGCCTTTCAGCTTCGTAAAGCCCTTTGTTATAATACGGGTGTACGCTGTTAATTTCTTTGAGATCATCTATAAGCGGCGAGTCTTTCACTTCGAAAAACCCGTATGAATTTAAACCATGCTCATAAAAAGGATGCCCACTCAGGGTTTCGTCATTAGGGCTACCAAGCGAAAATTTTAAACAGCTGGTAAATTCCAGCATAACAAGTAAGGGCGAGCATGCCGTGGCAGTATGCAAATACTCATCTTCCTCAGTTGCATAGAAGAGTAACCCAACCTTGCTTTCATTTGAAACTAAAAAAGGTTCAGGCGCACCTGTATCCATACTAAAGGCACCTGTTATTTCAACTATCTGCATACAGTTATTTTGTTTACACGGCCGGGCTTGCCAGTTTTGGTAAAGTACCGACATCGGGTGCTTTATATTAACCAGCAGATCTCCGGGCTCCCTGATAAAAATATATTTATAATTAGGATTAGTTCGTAAAAATATTAGCGGCCGTAAGGCGCTTAAATTTGCGTTCGGATAAGTTCCATATGATGATGCAAAGCAAAGCACCCACCGTGAAGCCGATACCCCAACACTTTACCATCCAGTTAATCATATCAGAAAACTCGGGAAATTGCCTGCCCCCGGTTGAAGTCGCGGGAAAAAATGCAATAGATATTGCCAGGAAAAATATAGAACCGAGTAGCAAACCTCCGTTAAAAAGAACATACTTTATAAAACCGGCACCGCGCCTTTCGGTCCAACGCTTTACAAAATTGATGTTATCAATATCAGTTCTTGTAAGTCCTTTTTTGCTTAATTGCTCCTCCTCTTTCTTAAGAGCCACTTTATCATCATAATACTTACCCGAGTGGGCTATGAGCAATAAGGTTGCGAATAACAAAAATACTTTATTAGAGCGTATATTATCGATGATGTTGTGGTGGTTAATTACACCATGAACCACTATGATGGTTATTATGAATAATACCCAAAACAGCACATACAATATGCTGCTTTTTGTTTTGCCGTGACTAATTAACCATTCATTCAACCTTCTCATAATGCTTACACAGCCTGCCCGGCCAGCAGATAAAGTACCGCCATACGTATGGCTACGCCGTTTTCTACCTGGTCAAGTATAATGGATTGTTTGCTATCGGCTACATCGCTGGTAATTTCCACACCACGGTTGATGGGGCCCGGGTGCATTACGGTTATCTCTTTATCCAGGCTGTCCAGTATCTGCTTGTTCAAACCAAACATCATGGTGTACTCGCGCAGGGATGGAAAGTATTTAATGTCCTGGCGTTCCAGTTGTATGCGTAGCATGTTGGCTACATCGCACCAGTTAAGGGCTTTGCGCAGGTCGTGCTCCACCTTTACACCCAATGAGCCAATGTATTTAGGGATAAGCGTAGTAGGGCCGCATACCATTACCTCGGCACCTAATTGTTTCAGGCATAATATGTTTGATAATGCCACACGTGAGTGCAGGATATCCCCTACTATTACCACCTTTTTACCTTCTACGTCGCCGTAACGTTCGCGGATAGAAAAGGCATCCAGCAGGGCCTGTGTAGGGTGCTCATGCGCGCCGTCGCCGGCATTCACGATCTGGGCATTAACATGTTTAGACAGGAAGATACCGGCACCCGCGTAAGGGTGGCGCATCACCACCATATCTACCTTCATGGCCAGGATATTGTTAACCGTATCTATCAGGGTTTCGCCTTTGCTTACCGATGAAGAAGAAGCCGCGAAGTTTACAACATCGGCAGATAGCCTTCTTTCGGCCAGCTCAAATGAAAGGCGTGTACGGGTTGAATTCTCGAAAAAGATATTGGCGATGGTTACATCGCGCAGCGAAGGCACCTTTTTAATAGGTCGGTTTAGCACGGTTTTAAAATTATCGGCCGTTTCAAATATCAATTCAATATCGTTACGGTTCAGATCCTTAATTCCTAAAAGGTGACGTGTGCTTAGTCCTGCCATGTTATTTTTATAATATCGAACACTGAATGTTGAATTTTGAATGATGAATTTCCTTCTTCAATACCACTTTTATCATAATATCGAAAACTGATTTTTGAATGATGAAGTTATCCTATTCAACATTACTTTAGTTATCATATCGAACTATGAATATTGAATGATGAGGTATTAAATTACTCACCCTTTATCTTTCAAATTGTTCGCTTTAGCTGTTTCAATGCTTTTTTACAAAAATCGCCACAAGTTGATTGCATTCATTCTTCGCGGCAGATACTTTCGTAAAATCGTATAAATTCTTTCGCTCTATTATTTTCAAAGAGATGAGCGATTCTCTTAGTTCTTTCAAGATGACTTTCATTTTATGAACAAAATCATTTCTTGACTCTGCCGACTGAGCCTCTCCATAATTTAATGCCGGAGAGCATCCTGAGCGAACCAACTGGCCGGCAAGGTAATTACCGAGCCTTGTAGCCGGCAGCCCTTCAACAACTTCAGATATGATAATCGCGAAGTCAATTAAACGTTCTTCGAGATCATACTTAGTTGTTGCCATTTCTATCTTTCTAAAATTTCGACATTCTTAAATCGAAATTCGATGTTCGTAATTCTAATTACCCGTTTCGGATACCAGCACTATCTTGTCTTCGCCATCGGTTTCTTTCCAGCTTACCACTACCTTTTGTGAGGCGATGGAATCAACTTCGATACCCACATAATCGGCCGATACCGGTATATGGCGCGAGTAGCGGCGGTCTACCAGTGCAAGCAGCTCTACCTTTTCGGGCCTGCCAAAAGCCTGCATGGCATCCATGGCGGCGCGCACGGTACGGCCTGTCCACAGTACATCGTCCATCATGATCACTTTTTTACCTTCTATGATAAAATCAATACGGGTTTGGTTAGGCACCAGTGGTGAGCCCTGCCGTCGAAAGTCATCGCGGTAAAAGGTAATATCCAGGTCGCCTTGTTGTATATTGCTTTCGGGTAGTATCTTTCTTAGTTCTTCGGCCACGCGTTTAGCCAGGTAAATACCACGTGGTTGTACGCCAATTAAAACAGAGTTTGAGAAATCGTTATGATTTTCAATTAACTGACGACATAAACGCTGAATAGTGATCTGAAATTTTTGTCCGTCGAGCAGCGTCAGATTTTGCATCGTTTGGTTGGATTTGGGCAAAGGTAAATTTTTTTGGCGATTATAAGAACACCGCAATGGATTTTAGATTGCTTTCAGCCTTTATGCAAGGCCATAAAAAAAGCCCTTCCGGTTAACGGAAGGGCTTAATATGATGAACTGTTAACTTAGCTTATGCTTCGTCTTCAGATTCTGTAGCTTCGGTTTCAGCTTTTTTAGCAGCAGGTTTTTTAGCCGCTTTGCTTTCCGCGCCTTCCATTTGCTCTTTTAATTGAGCAAGAACGCTAAGATCGCCTAAAGTTGATTTCTCTACTGATTCTTTCACTTTCTTCACCGCGTTGCTGGCAGTTTTTGCCTCTTTTTTACGGTTTTCGAAATCCTGTACACGAGCATCAGCGCGAGCTTCTTCCCATATACGTGAGTGTGAAATTACGATACGTTTGTTCTCTTTGTTGAACTCGATGATCTTGAACTCGGCAGTTTCATCAGCTTTGATTGATTTACCATCCTCTTTAACCAGGTGTTTGGTTGGGCAGAAGCCTTCAACACCGTAAGGTAAAGCTACGATAGCGCCTTTATCAGTTACTTTTAATACGGTGCCTTCATGTATTGAGTCAATAGTGAAGATGGTTTCAAAAGTATCCCAAGGGTTTTCTTCCAGTTGTTTGTGGCCTAAGCTCAGTTTGCGGTTCTCAACATCAAGTTCTAATACCACTACATCTAACTTCTCGCCTACTTTAGTAAACTCGTTAGGGTGGTTAACTTTTTTAGACCATGAAAGGTCAGAGATGTGAATTAAACCATCAATGCCATCTTCCAGTTCAACAAACACACCAAAGTTGGTCATGTTTTTAACGGTAGCAACGTGCTGAGTGCCTGTAGCATATTTCTCAGCGGCATGCTGCCATGGATCAGGCGTTAATTGTTTAATACCTAAGCTCATTTTGCGCTCGTCGCGGTCTAAAGTTAAAACTTGCGCTTCAACTTCGTCACCTACTTTCAGGAACTCTTGTGGGTTGCGCAGGTTTTGTGACCATGACATTTCTGATACGTGGATCAAACCTTCAACACCAGGGATGATCTCTAAGAACGCGCCGTAATCTGCAACGGTAACAATTTTACCTTTTACTTTTGAACCTACCTGGATGTTCTCGTCAAGCGACTGCCAAGGGTGTGGAGTAAGTTGTTTTAAACCAAGGGCGATACGTTTTTTCTCGTCATCAAAGTCAAGAACAACCACGTTGATCTTTTGATCCAATGACAATACTTCGCGTGGATGCTCGATACGGCCCCATGAAATATCTGTAATGTGCAACAAGCCGTCAACACCACCAAGGTCAATGAATACACCGAAATCAGTAATGTTCTTAACGGTACCTTCCAGTACCTGGCCTTTTTCAAGTTTGGCAACAATTTCAGTTTTTTGGTTTTCCAAATCGTCTTCGATCAGCACTTTGTGCGATACCACTACGTTTTTAAACTCGTGGTTGATCTTAACAACTTTGAATTCCATTGTTTTACCAACGTACACATCGTAATCACGGATAGGTTTGATATCGATCTGTGAACCTGGTAAGAAGGCTTCAACGCCCATGATATCAACAATTAAACCACCTTTGGTACGGCTTTTTACAAAACCGGTGATGATCTCATCGTTATCTAAAGCTGAATTAATGCGCTCCCATGATTTTTGTGTTTTAGCACGTTTGCGTGAAAGTACCAACTGGCCGTTAGCATCTTCCTGCGACTCAACAAATACTTCAACAGTGTCGCCTACTTTAAGTTCAGGCATATCACGGAATTCAGAAACTGATACCAAACCGTCAGATTTAAAGCCGATGTTTAATACCACGTCTTTATTGTTGATGCTTACAACGGTACCGCTGATAATTTCTCCTTTAGTGATAGAGCTGAAAGTGCCATCATAAAGTTTTTCGAATTTCTCACGGTCGCTATCGCTGTAGTTACCAAATTTCTTTTCATCAGCATCCCAGTCAAAATCCTGATCTGGTGTTGCTGCGATCTGCGACTTGATGTCTTCGATCGAGATTGAATCTGCTTCTGATTCAACAGTTTCTTTTTGAGCACCAGATACTGTCTCCAGCTCTGCCTGCTTCGCTTTTAATTCTTTTTCTGCTTCTTGTTTTTTTGCCATTAAAAATTTATTCTCCTTTTTCCCAATACAATTGGGACTGCAAAGGTACAGATATATTTTTGGTATATAAAAGAAAAATTCAGGTTAAATATTGGCTTTTAAGCACTTTGGATGAGAAAGTTATGCACAAAAGCGAATATCGGCGGCGTATATGCGGCTCCTGCACCGGCAGTTTTTCAATTTTTGCCCGGCAAAGTCAGTTTAGCTGATATGCTATTGAATACCCCCATAAAGACATCCATTAGCCCCAGCCGGTAGTTAAGTAAAATGGTGGTCATACTGGCCTCCTGCCCGGCGGTAAAAGGATTTGGCCAAACCCGCATACAGATGCGTTTGAGCGCATAGGTGATCTGGTCGATATTAATATAGGTGTGCAGGTAACGGCTTTTCCTGAACTCGCGGTAAAAGCGCAGGAATTTTTCGGGGTCTTTCATCTCCGCGAACTTCAGAAATTCGGTTATGGTTTCTTCCTGGCAGCTATCCAGGTGGTCGTAAAATTCGTTAATGCCTATTTCACCGGTGGTAATAAGCAAATTATCCAATATCAGCTCAATAGCGATATGCCCTAAAAAGAAGGGCTTAACCGGCGAACCTACAATGGCGGGCGTAAGTTCTTTTTTAAGCTGATGCGAATGGGTAAGAAAAAAATCGTCGCTATGAAAATGTCTGTCAACCTCCAGGTGCTTGTTCCAGCCCGCAATAATATGATTAACGTTTTTATCCGTGTGCTTTAGCTTTTCGGGGTGCAGTATCACGTTCTTATCCGCATTCTTTAACAGATCGGGCAATACGGTACCTAATACAAAGTAACAGTTATCGGTATCACGGTCGAAATAGTAATGCGATAGAAAATTCATACAGATAGAACGTAAAATACGCAAAAATGTGAGGATTTCAAAGGCTTTTTAGATTTACGATTTCCCTATGTACGATTTTATATTAACAGATATACCCCGCTAATATAACATGGGTCATAATGTAAATACATCATATTAGAATCCAAAATCGTAAATCTTAAATCTAAAATCCTATATCGTACATCTAAAATCGTAAATCGTACATCTATAGAATATTTTTAGCTTTGCACCTCGCATATTTGCTCATTATATTATTGTTATGAATTTTGTTGAAGAACTACGCTGGAGAGGCATGCTGCATGATATTATGCCCGGAACCGAAGAATTACTAAATAAAGGTATGGCATCGGGCTATATCGGTTTCGACCCTACGGCTGATTCGCTGCATGTAGGCCACCTTACCCAGATCATGACGCTGATACATTTTCAGCGCGCGGGCCATAAGCCTTACGCGTTGGTTGGCGGCGCAACCGGCATGGTGGGCGATCCGTCTGGTAAATCTGCAGAGCGTAACCTGCTTTCAGAAGATGTTCTGCAGCATAACTTAAACTGCGTAAGAGAACAGCTTAAAAACTTTCTTGATTTTAACAGCGGCGCCAACAGCGCCGAAATGGTGAATAACTATGACTGGTTCAAGAATTTCACTTTCCTTGATTTTATCCGTGATGTAGGTAAACACATTACCGTGAATTATATGATGGCGAAGGATTCCGTTAAGAAACGCCTGGAGGGCGATACGGGCATGTCTTTCACCGAATTTACCTACCAGTTAGTGCAGGGCTACGATTTTTACTACCTCTGGAAACATAAAAACTGCGTACTGCAGATGGGTGGCAGCGACCAATGGGGCAATATTGTTACCGGTACTGAGATGATACGCCGTAAAGATGGCGGCGAAGCGTTTGCCTTAACTACTCAGTTGATCAAAAAAGCGGATGGCACCAAGTTCGGCAAAACCGAGAGCGGCGCAGTTTGGCTTGATCCTGCGCGTACCTCGCCTTACCAGTTCTATCAATTCTGGTTAAACACTACCGATGCTGACGCGAAATCATACATCAGGATATTCACCCTGTTTGACCGCGATACCATTGAGGCCATGGAAGCAGAGCATGATGCTGCCCCGCACCTGCGTGTGCTGCAAAAAGCCCTGGCTAAAGACATTACCATACGCGTACACGGCGAGGCCGAGTTCCTGAAAGCGATAAAATCGTCTGAGTTTTTGTTTGGCAACGCGGGCATCGAGTTTTTAAATGAACTGAACGATGGCGAAGTGCTCGACCTGTTCAACGGCGTACCCAACTTTACGGTTGCTAAAAGCGAATTTGAAGCCGGCATAAACGCTACTGAGTTGCTGGCCGGTAAATCGGCCGTGTTCCCTTCAAAAGGTGCGGCCAAGAAAATGATACTGGGCGGCGGCGTATCCGTTAACCGTGTAAAGGTAAATACCCCTGAAGATGTGTATACCAGCGGCCAATTGATCAACGGTAAATTCCTGGTAGTACAAAAAGGGAAGAAGAATTATTTTTTAATTGTTGCTGAATAATTTGCAAATACGACATTTTGTACATATTTTTGGATAAATGTCGTACAAAATAAAACATACATCAAAAAACGAGGTTAATGAACCAATGGCTATGTATATCACCCAAGGTTCGGTAACCCCGTTTTATGATTTGCTAAGCACCAAGCCGGCAAAATCATCCTCAGAGTTTGATATTATTAAACTGGCAAGGCAGGGTTTTCCTAAAAAAACGTTGCTGGCGCTGGCTAAAAAAATATCATTAACCATACAGGAGTTAGCTAACATCCTGCACATATCAGAGCGTACGCTACAGCGTTACGAGGATGATGCCATCATTAAAACCGAGTATGCCGAAAAGGCCGTTGAACTGGCCCGCCTATATGCCCGCGGCGAGGAAGTATTCGGCTCCATGGATAAATTCAAACTCTGGATAAAAACCCCAAGCCTGGTATTTAACGGCGAGGCACCGGTTACCATATTAGATACTTCCGCGGGTTTCGATATGGTTTTTAAAGAGCTTGGCCGCATTGAGTACGGTATTTTCGCTTAATGATACTCTACCGCATCAGCAACTGCCGCTACATCAATGACCTTACCGGTACCGGCGCCCGTTTGTACGGCGGCCGCTGGAACAGCGAGGGCCGATCAATGGTTTACCTGGCATCGAGCAGGGCACTTGCCGTGCTGGAGGTACTGGTACACATACAGCCGCTGGTTACGCCATCTAACTTTTGCATAGCGGAGGTGAAGGTCCCCGAACATGGTATTCTTACGCTGGACGCCACTACTCTTCCCCCAAACTGGCAAGACGCGTCGTCACCGGCAGAACTAAAGCAAATAGGCAACCAGTTTATCCAGGAAACCAAATACCTGATGATGAAGGTACCCTCAGCCATTGTACCGCAAGAATACAATTACCTCATTAACCCCTGGCATCCCGACATAAAAAAGGTGAGCATTATCAATACTCACCCTTTTAGCTTTGATGATCGTTTAATTTGAGCTTAGTGATTAGAGATTAGTTAATTAGAGATTAGTTAATTAGGTAGCTTCCTAACCTCTGATTAACTAATCTCCAATCTCTAACCTAAAAATCACTCAGCAGCTCTAACTTCTTGTTGTTATATTCTTCCTGAGAGATTAAACCGCTTTCAAATAATGTTTTGAGGCGTTTTAATTTTTCGGTGAGTTCGTCTTTTTTAGGTTCTTCCGGGGCTGGCGCGGGGGCCTGTACCGGCGGTTGCTGTACTACCGGTGCCAACGGCTGAAACACTGCCTGTGCAGGGTGATCTACCTGTATGGAGCCTGATTCGGCACGTTTTTCTTCCAGCTCACGCTGGCGGCGCAGCTCACGCTCGGCTTCCTTACGTTCCTGGGCGTACTGGTATAGCTTACGGGCCTGTACCTTTGGCAGGTAATCAACCCCCATTTCGGCACCACCAGTGGTTTTAATGCTGAATACCGCCCCGATAATCTCTTCCTTGGTGAAAACATCAACCACATCTTTCCATACAAAGTCAACGAATTTAATAGAAAGGCCCAGGTTGGCCGGTGTAAAGAATAAAATACGCTTATTGGTTATGGCAATACAATCAGGAAAAAGGTTTACAAGGGGCTTTTTTTGCACTGCTATGTAAATGATCTCCTCGCTGGTGGTTAACAGGTCAACCAGGCGGCTATATACTTTTTCAACCGCTTTCGGGTCTTGCTCTTCGTTTAAAAATTTGTCAATCATGATGTTGATGTATTGATGGCGGCAAAAATAATATTATTATATGTGAAAACACTAAAGCAAATGTAAAGCCATTATCTTACCAGCGTAACCCATCCTTTTTTACTTACGGTAACCAAATCGCCCATGGTGTAGGTACATACCCAATAATAAACCCCGGCAGGTACAGCAGCGCCTTTAAATGTACCATCCCAACCAAGGAGGGTATTATTGGTTTGAAACAATTGCTGCCCGTTACGGGCGAAAACCATCATGCTGTACTTAATAGGGTTGCTATCCTGGTTGGGCCTGAAAAAGTCATTGGCGCCATCGTTATTGGGCGTAAACGCGTTGGGGAAATCAACAGGGTCGCATTTGTCTTCGTTTACCTGCAGGTCCACCTCATCCAAAATGCAATCCTGCTCACTTAATATGGTAAAGTGATACAAACCTACTGGCAGGTTTGGTATCACCTGCCCTATTTTATACGTGGTATTATTATACCTTACCCTGGCGGCGCCTTTTATATCGCCGTTGGGCATAAATTTTATATTTCCGTTGGCGGTGCAAATAGCGTTTTTAACTACCGGGAGCAGATTGGGCTTGTTTACAATTTTAAAATCGGGTATTACTACTGTCGCCTCCTTCCTGTCGGCCGATGACACGATAACGAGGGTATAAGTACCGGGCAACAAATCGGTAAATGTACCATCAATATTAGTTGTACCGGCTAAAGTGTAGCTGTATTTATCCGGATGCGGTAGCGTTAATACGTTAACTACCGCTAAACCATACTTTTTACATTCGGCATCAATATTTATAGCGGTTATGGTGATGGGCGGGCAAACGTCCTGCACCAGGTTATAGTCCTTTTCGTCAATCACACAACCCTGCTCGTTAACTATAGTAAAATGGTAGGCACCCGGCAACAAGTCGGCAAATAGGTAGCCGCTATCGTAAAGCGCATTATTATACTTAATACGATAACCGCTGGTGCTGATCTTTAATTGTATACTCCCCTTAATATCACAAACCGGGTTTACCAAAACCGGCACTATCGTTGGAGCGGTAAGGCTGTAATCTGGTATAGTAAAGCCCTGGGCTTTTTCGGGTTGCCCTTCTACTTTAACCGTTACCGTATAATTGCCCGGCGCAAGGTTGGTAAATAAACCCGTAGTGTTACTTACCCCGTTATTCAGGGTGTAGGTGTATTCGCTTGCATGTACATCGGTCACTACTTCGGCAGAGCCCCTGTTAAGTTTGTCGCAGTCCTTTGTCACTTTAACTTCTTTAATTTGCAGTGGCGGCTCAACGGCTGTTTCAACCGGGCTGCCCGCGTCATAAACAACATAGGGTAATGTGCCAATACTTCCTACTACCTGTCTTTTATTGAGATCGAGCTCAAGCACGTTGGTACCGCCGGAAACACCGGTAAACGCGTAGGCCTTTATCAAATTACCTACTTTAACAGTTGCCAGCCCATAAATAGAAGCATCGGGTATAGGCAGCCACATAAAAGCCTTTGTGGGATCGTTCAAGGGTATCTTTACAATACCTGCGTAGTTGGCCATGTATAATTCGTTGTTGTAAAACACCAGATCGCCTGATGGGCCATAAGGCATTACACCCAATGATTTAGCCGCGCCGGTTGCAGGGTTAACCACCATTAACTCCGTACCATAAACATAATAAACGCCATCCTTGCCAACAGTTAACGCGTTACCCGGGGCCGAAGTGATGTACTTACAGTTGGAAACCGTAGTAGGCGTGTTACCAATAGTGACCAGGTCTGCGCTGTATAAACCCGCGTTGCTATCATTATAATAAAGCTTGGTTTTATCTACCGCGATGGAAAAAAAAGATCCGTTACCGCAGCCATCAACATATTGGGTTTGTAAGCCGTTTGGCGTAATGGTTACTTTTTGCAGGCTTAAAGAGCTGGTGCATACATAAAAGGTTTGCTGCGCATAGCCGGCAGTATGCAGGCACGATAAGAGAAGCATGATCCCAAAAACGATTAGCGCTCCTGGGTTTAAATTGTTATAGGGTTTAGTCACGATATATCGGGATAAATATACCCAATATCATGATACCAGCAAATTACAGCCGCGAATATCTGAGTTATCAAACCGGCCCAGTATTTCAAAAGAGCCATCAGCATGTACCTTGCCGAGGTCCTGCGTGGCAATAAACGAGCAGGAATAGATGTTGGCCAGGTCAATAATATTTACGCCACCGGTTTTCCCGGTTTCTACAAGGCTGAGCGGATCATTAGTGTCACGTGTAATAATGCGCATCCAGGGCGGGCAGTTAAATATACCTTCTCCTTTTGAATAGGCTTGCGATAAAAGCTCCGTCATCCCATACTCGGAATGGATGTGCTGTACGCCAAAGCCCGTGCAAAGCGCGGCATGCAGTTCCTCGCGTATCATTTCTTTACGGCGGCCCTTCATTCCGCCTGTTTCCATTACAATCAATTCCGGGTAGTTGAGCTGATAGGTGTCGATAAAATCCAGCAAAGCAAAGGTTACCCCTATTAGTAAAGTCGGTTTAGCTTCGGCCTGTTGTTTAAGGAGGGTTTGGTAAAGATCCTGATGATTGTACAGATAAAAGCCGCTATCGGGGTTGCCCGATTGGTTGATCATGTCCTGCGCCATGTAGATCAATGACGAGCCCTCGCGTTCCAGGTATGCCGGCAACAAAGCCAGAACGGTATAGCTTTTTATGTCGCCATAAAACAACTCAAATGCCCGGCGAAAGCTCTCTTCATACCAGCTTACATCATTTACGTAATGACTACTGGTGACCATACCCGTAGTTCCCGAACTGGTAAAAGTGATCTGCGGCGGCTCACTACCCGAAACAACACTGTGCGCCTTAAAAAACTCCACAGGCAAAAAGGGTATTTGCTCTATGGACGTAACCGCTGCTACATCCACCCCTAAACCATCTACAAACTGCTTGTAAACAATATTATTTTCCGCCTGGTACCTGAACACCTGCAGCGCCGCTGCTAAGAATTGTTCCTCGTTACTTATAGAAAATACCTGTTGCTTACCGGGCTGTATCATGTACGGGCAAAGATAATGATTTCAGATGTGCAGATTTCAAATGTGCAGATGTGCAAATTTGCGTTTACGATTTAAGATTAGTGGATTTTAGATTAATTGACGTTAGATTTACGAATCTAAAAACAGGCAAACTAAAAACGTCGGTTTATTTATAAGCGATGTTCTCATATCTGCACATGCGCAAATTTATACTCATATTTCTGCGAATGTTAAATCGTAAATCTAAAATCGTATATCGTACATCCTAAATCGTAAATCTAAAATCATTTTATCTTCCATCCGCAACAAATATTCCGTAAGGGAGTTATAATTGCACAAGAAAACATCGTTATGAAAAATTTAAGATTTTTAGGCTTACCCCTACTGTTAAGCATGTTTATGATGCTTACATCGGCCGCCTGGGCACAAGAAAAAGGAATTAAAAAAATAAATGAGGCTACGGTTGTGCTAAAAGATTTTAGCAAAATGAAAGAAACCATCCCTCATCAACTATTAGAGGAGTACGAGGGCATCGTGATCATCCCGAAACTGATCAACGCAGGTTTTGGTATTGGCGGCAAACGCGGCCAGGGACTTGCCATGGTGAAACTGCCCGATGGCAAATGGAGCGACCCTGTATTTATTACCCTTACAGGTGGCAGCATTGGTTTCCAGATAGGCGTACAGTCTGTTGATATGGTTTTGGTTTTCCACCACAAAGGCGTACTTACCGAAGTGAAGGATGGCGACTTTACCATTGGTGGCGATATCTCCGCGGCAGCCGGTCCGGTTGGCCGCAGCTCTACTGCCAGTACAGATTACAAACTGGAAGCTGAAGTTTACAGCTACTCGCGCAGCAAAGGTTTATTCGCGGGCATCAGCATAAACGGTTCTAACCTGGCCATCAACAAATCGGCCAATGCTGATTTTTATGGTGCTGACGCCGACTCCGGCGAGATATTCAACCGCGCTACCAGTACTAACGCGGCTATAGCTAAGTTGAAGGCTACTTTGGAAAGTTTTAAATAAGCGTAATGGCTTGTTAAATAAAATGCCCGAACTTGATAGTTCGGGCATTTTTGATTAAGCTAAAAGCTTAATGTATTTATAGGTCGAAGTTGGAAACTTTGACCAGTTATGAATAAGAATATATAACTATTCAACAGGTAGAGTAGATGACACTTTTGGAGTAGGTGAAGGATAATCTGCTACCGCTAAAGCGAACTTTGTAGGCGAGTCTGTTTTAAACACGATCTTGTATTTATCTACCCTCTGTGATGGACCTCCGTTTTGAGGATAATATATGTCTTTTACATAATTAGGTAATTTAGGTGCTTTACTATTATCAAGGTACCCGTTATTCACGCCATCATTGTACCACTGAGTGTAAGCTGCATCATAACTACTCCAATCCATTTGCACCTGCTGAATAATGTTCGGATAGCCCTGTAAATAGGTAATTAAACTGAAAGCTGTATAGCCACCCTTTAACTCAACACTTTGAACATCAACGGAACAACCATCACACACTACACCCAACCCCTCAACAATTAAAGGTAATCCTGTCTGCTGTACAGGGTATTTGGTTTGGTCCCAAATAGGTTGCCCAACCTTTAATATTCCACCTGCCACGCCCACATAATAAAATGGCCTTTGCGGGTCTGAATTGTCAATTTCCAGATTAACCAAGCCGCCATATTGATTAATTTTAGTTTTAAGCTCGTTAGAAACGTCTACCGGCTTGGCAGTATTAGACGGACGGTCTTTTTTGCATGAAGCAAAAGAAAAAAGAACTAAAGCGCTGAAAATAAGGGAAAGTTTCTTCATGATTAAATATGGTTTTAAGTTATAATAAAACTAAACCATATTATTTAATATATTGTTTTTCAGACAATATATTTTCAGCAAACTTATTATTAATAATAATTGATTAACTGTAGAAACACTTGTATCGACTAAAATTTCATTTCATGCCGATTAGAAACTACAAGCTCGGATTAGTAATTTTCTTCAACCCTTCTCCAACACCTTCTTAACCAACAAGCCCGATAAGGCCGAAAAACCACCCACTATGCCACCAATTAAAACCGTAACCGCCAGCATGGCCCACCAGTATTTTAAATGGAATACCTGTGCTACCCGCGTGGCCAGTAAATGATCGTTAGGGATGCTTTTTAACAAGGCCAACGCCGCCCAGGCAATAGCTAAGCCGCCAAAGCCCGACCAAAACGCCTGCCGGGATGTTCTGCCGAGGATAATGGCAGCGATAAAAGCCAGCGCGCAGGCCGCCCACCAGGGGATCAGATAGCCGCAAACAAAGGCCAGTAAGAGTATCATTCCGAATAACATAGGTTTCTATTTGTTTAGGGTTAGCGTTGTTTTAATGCGCGGCGATTTCTCCGCTGAGTTGTGCAGGTAGAGCAAATGGTTCAGCTTCCCCTGCTGCCAGGTTTTTAACATATCATCATAATAAAAACTGCCGGGGTTGCCTGATTGCCCGCCGGGTAATATGCCGTAGCCCTGCGGCTGTGGCCCTAACTGTACCACCATACGCCACGATGGGCCATGCCCGTCTATCAGGGCGTTTACCGTAGAACCCGCGCCACCCGATTCAAAATTTCCTGAACCCAAACCAGGCACATGCCCCAAATGGGCTACTTCAAAAGCTTTTACCTTACCCCATTGCCATGAGGCGCCAACTTTGCCGTATTGGCGAGTCAGCTCGTCAACCGTGGCAGTGAAAGATGCCATTACCACATCCGTAGCGGTTTCTACTACCGGTGTGCGTTTATTATCAAACCAAACCGAGTTGGGCTGCTTCATCAGCAATTGCTCCGTGCGGTCCATAGTGGGGTAGTAATAAACCGTATCCTTACTGTTAAAATTATCGCGCCAGGTAAAATCATATAACCTGTGCCACCAGTTCTCAAAAATGGTTGCCCCTACCGAGTTCACTTTATAAAACCTGTCCCATTTTTTCACCGCATTTAAGGCTGCAAGCTGGCTATCATCCAACTTGGTAGCATCCAGGTATTTGAGCATGGTGGGCAAAATATCCTGCGCACGTATGCTGTAATCGTCCATCTGTAGTATGCGCAGACTATCCACGGTAGCTTTTTGCATAGCGCCAAGCCGGTCGTTTATGCGCTTGCCGCGTTCGTAGCCCTCAAACTTCCAGTTAATATAATACGGGTAAGTTGGGTCTGTAGATGATTGGTTGGCCGAACTTACAAAACCGCGCGGCGGATTTTTCACCGTTGGGTTCTGGTCATAAGGGATCCAGCCCTGCCAGTCGTTGGCGGGGTTGCTCCCGTCTAAAATAAACTTGCCCTGGTCTTTATATTTCAGCGGCAGTTTACCATTAGGCGTTATGGCGATATCATTATCTGCCGAGGCAAACACAAAATTTTGCGCCGGAGCGGTGTAATAGGTTAAAGCCTTACGGTAATCGGCATAATTAGCCGCGCGGTTGAGCAGGTAGAAGGTTTTAAACTCGTCGCTTTCGTCGTGCGCTATCCAGCGCAGGGCGTTTCCGGAAGGTACATTAGAGCGGCCCTTTTTACGCATCTCCTCGTTATCATACACTACCGGGCCATGATGGGTATACAGTACCGTATCTATCACATCGGCCTGCCCACGCACCTTTATCACTTCCACCTTGCGGGTAACTTTATTCCATTTATTGTTATACCAGTACTCGTTGCGGCCGGCATCTTTAAATTTCACCTGGTACCAGTCAAGCACGTCGGCATCTACATTGGTTACGCCCCAGCTTATTTTCTGGTTGTAACCTATTACCACACAAGGGGCGCCGGGCAGCGTTACGCCGTAAACATTTACTCCCGGCCCAACCATTTGCACCTGGTACCATATGGATGGGAAAGTAAGGTTTAAGTGCGGGTCATTAGCCAGCATGGGGTAGCCTGTAGCCGTTTTGGAGCCGCTTACCGCCCAGTTATTACTGCCTATGCCTTCTACCTTTTCCTTGTTTTGCATAGCCGCCATCAGCTGCGCTTTAAAAGCCGCGGGCGGCTGCGGTATGGGCAGCGGTTTAAAATCCCATTTGGTGCCTGCCGGGATAATAGGATCCTCATGCATCGGGTAATCAGGAAAAAGATCATTGGTGACCTTCGCGCCAAATTTATTGAGCACGTTGGTAAGCCCTAACTCGTTTGAGCCGCCGGCCAGCGTTTCGGACATCAGCTTTAGTAAGTAAGCCGAATTTATGGGTTTCCATTCTTCGGGCGCGTAACCGAGCAGTTTAAATTCCAGGGGGTAGCCACCGGGTTTAAGATGTTTAATGTAGGCGTTTACCCCATCGCTGTAGGCTTGTATCACTTTACCCATCACCGGGTCTTTCATGATGCCCTGTAAAGTATGCTCCGCGCCGTAGGTTATGCCCATGCGGCGGTGATAGCGATCGAGCTCCAGCGCCTTGGGGCCCACCACTTCTGATAGCCTGCCTGCCGCGCTGCGGGTTTGGATATCCATTTGCCAAAGGCGTGCTTTAGCGGTAAGGTAGCCCTGCACGTAGTATAGGTCGTGGTCGTTTTTAGCGAAGATGTGCGGTATGCGGTTATCATCAAACTGCACGGTTACCTCATCCTGTAAGTCACTTAATTTAAGTTTCTCCTGGGGGATGATATTTTTGCTCTCGGCGTTTTGCCAAAACCCGGTTGAAGGGTTCAGGAAATTGCCCAGGGGCGGTATATCGCCAAACTTGGTTTGCAACGCCCAGATAAGTACCCCGGTAAAAACGAGGCACAATACGGCTCTGAATACTTTCATTTTTTGAGTGTGGAGTATGTGCAGGAAAGATAAGTATTGTACAGCGTTTTAAAAAGCCAGCGTATCTATGTGTTTACGGCGGCGCTTGCGGTAAGTACGTTTCTTTTTAGGCTGTTCCTGCTTTTCGCCAAGCCGCTGTTCCCGCTCGCCTTTACGGAAGTTCCAGGGTGGTGTTGGGTTGGCATCCTGCCATAAGCCGAGGCGGCTTTGGCGGGCCTGCTGCTCCAGCATGGCCAGCTCCATACTTTTAGAGTAGGCGCGGTATTGCCAGGCATAACCATTTTTTACCAGCTGCTTGTTTACGCTGGTGCCATCCTCCAGTTCAACCCAGCCTACGGTACGGCCATAGCGGTCGGTATTATTAACGATGAGCCGGACCATTTTGCCAAAGCACAGATCTGATGTAAATTGCTTGGCGGCCTGCCCAAAAGCCTGGCTTTTCTCCGGGCAGTCTACCTCGGCCAACCTTACTGTTACCTGCTGGTTTTGCGGCGAGAGCAGCACCATGGTATCGCCATCTTTTACGCCAACCACTTTATACAGGTCGGTTTTACGGTTACAACTCAGGGCAAAGCAAAAAACGAGAACACAAAACAGTAATAGCTTTTTTAGCATGGGAACGAAGATACGCAATAGTGATCTGGGCCGATGGTTAAAATATCATTTAACCGCCATAAGCCGTTAAAATGAAGCCAGTGGAAAACTAAAGCTTTGCTTTATCAGTTAAAGCTAAAAACGAATAACATGGGTAAATTTCCTGTACCGGATAAAACGTTGTTTATATGCACAGGCAGTAAATGCGCCAAGCGTGGCGGTAAGGATATGTATAAAGCGGCAAAGCGTTTTGCCAAATACAGCGGCCAGGATATTGAAGTGATACGTATAGAATGCACAGACCGGTGCGATTGGGCACCGGTCTGTACGTTATCGCCCGGCAATATCTGGTTAAAAGAATACGCCGAGAAAGATGTACTTAAATTACTAATAGAAGATTAGTTGGCGTCGCTTTCGTATTTGATCTTACCTACATGTCGGTCGATCTCCCAATGGCCTGTACCTTCTTCGCCAATTACTTCAAACAATTCCAGCGCGCGGCGTGCTTTGTATTCTTCTTCACGCTGCTCTTTTAAAAACCAGTTCAAAAACTCGTTGGTGATGTAATCCTGCTCATTAAGGCAGCGCGCGTATATCTTTTTGATAGATTGGGTAACGCTGATCTCCTGGTCGAGCGCGTCCTCAAACACCTCGCGGAAAGAATTATACTCCTGCTTAATGCCGGTAACTTCCGGAGAGATGGCGTTGCCCCCCATATCCAGGATGTATTTATAAAATTTAAGCTGATGCTGCCTTTCTTCTTCGGCCTGCTTAAAGAAATATTCAGACGAGTAATCGAAACCATTGCGGTTACACCATGAAGCCATAGACAGGTAGATGGATGACGATATCGCCTCCTTTTTAACCTGCTGGTTCAACAGCTCTTCCACCTCGGTTGATAGTAAGCTTTTTATGCGGATAAGATCTTTCATTGTGGTATTTGTTTAATTAACAACGGGCAACAAACGTGCCGATTAAATAATTATACAATATACGCTTCACCTGCATGAGGTGTTAAAAATAAAAGCAATATGAATTCAGTCTAAATTATTAGCAGGCAGTACGATAGAGCTTATCGTGCAGGATGGAGTTAAGCTCCAGCATCACAAATGTACCCTGCAGCAACTCTTTTAAGGCGATCACCTGCAGCAGCGTAAGGATGTAGGTATGGTCGCAAGCGCAGATAAAAATGATCTCCACATCCGGGTCTTTGGAGGTATCCAGCAGTTTTGCTTCAATATCAATATGGTATATGGCCTTCTTTAGCTTTTGTAAACAGCGGTAATTAAACCCGGCTACCTTACCGACAAAATCAATATACCAGCAGTTTTCTGCATCGCACTGATAAACCGCGCCGGATGCCGTGCTAAATACATTTTCCCAGGTGTGGGTTGATGTTGGTGTAAGCGTTGTAACCATTGTTAAAACAAAAATCTCATTTATTTATAATTAATCCAAATAATGTTAACAATTATTTATAATGATTATTAACAAGGCTCTTACCTTTATCGCATGGATGTTAAAGCTTGCATTTTTGACCTCGACGGGGTTATTGTTGATACGGCCGTGTACCACTACCGCGCATGGAAACGTTTGGCCAACGAACTTGGATTTGATTTTACTGAAGAACAGAACGAGCAGTTAAAAGGCGTTAGCCGCATGGCTTCGCTGAAACTGATACTTGGCTGGGGTAACATGGGGCAGCTGAGCGATGAGGAAATGAATAAACTGGCCGATAAGAAGAACGACTGGTATGTGGACATGATCACCCATATGACCCCTGCCGAAATACTGCCCGGAGCGAAAGAATTTGTGAGCGCCTGCCGCCAGGCCGGTATTAAAACCGCTATCGGATCTGCCAGCAAAAATACACCCGTGATATTGCAAAAGCTCGAACTTACCCCACTATTTGACGTGATAGTGGACGGTAACAGCGTAAGCGCCCCCAAACCCGACCCTGAAGTTTTTGTGAAAGGCGCCGCTATGCTTGGCGTGCCACCTGCCAATTGTATTGTATTTGAGGATGCTGTTGCCGGTATTGAGGCCGCCCGCAACGGTGGTATGAAAGCTGTTGGCATTGGGCAGCCTGAAGTATTAACCAAAGCCGCCAAAGTGATCAGCGGATTGGACCAGATCAGTGTAGATCAACTTCAGCATATCTAAAAAAATGCCGGTAACCCTCGCGGCACCGGCATTTACACACTCAAATTGAAACTAAATTTTAAAGCTTTAGCGTTAGCGCCTCAGCCTGGCGCGTTCGCGTATAACGGCTTTTACCGCGTGCGCCAAAAATTCTTTTTGCTCTGCCGAAAGCTGGTTTACAAAACCATCCCCATCAAAGCTGTAAACCACCTGGTTTTTATCGCTACTCTCTGCCCTTAGCTTTTTGCCGTCTTCATCAAAAAATAAAAAACCCTTCCTGGAGATATGAGCAATGCCTGTTGAGTCGGGCGTAAAAACCACACTTCCCGAGTACTTTATCTCCTGCCTGTGACCATCAGTAGCGCTAACGATGCGGGTACTGCGGCCCCTGTTACAACCTGCCATTGAGGCCATTGCGCCTATGGCTATAATTAAAATGCGTATTTGTTTGTTCATGATCTTAAAATTTAAACAAATATACACATAGCATAGTATTATGCAATACATAGTACTATTTATTTTAAAAAATTTCTCTACATTTATTTCCACTTGATTGTAACGAAATACTTACAACTCAAAATGAGGCATAACCAATGAATATGGCTATCATTAGTTAATAAAATTTCGCTACCTAATGAAACCCAGGTATTTGGTTATGTGCGCCGCCTTTTTGCTGCCTGTACTGCTTGCGGCATCGCAATGCACCACTAACAATATCAAAACCGACCCACGGGGGGCCACTTACACTGGCGCCAAAACATGCATCAGCTGCCATAAGAAAATAGAGAAAGACTACATACATACCGCGCATTACCAATCATCTGCATTCGCTACAGCAAGTACGGTGCATGGCATATTTTCCGGCGATAAAAGCGAGATGAGTTACAACAGCCACTCGAAGGTAAAAATGCTAAAGACCGATAGTGGAATGTACCAGGTGAACTATATTAACGGGCAGGAAACTCAAAAAGCCCGTATGGACCTGGTAATGGGCGGTGTAAAAGGCGAAACCTATCTCTACTGGAAAGAAAATGAGTTGTTTCAATTACCTGTATCATTTGATTACGCGCAAAATAAATGGATAGTAAGCCCGGGTTATGATACCGTTATGGCCAGTTATGACCGCGCCGTTAATGTGCGCTGTTTGGAGTGCCACACTACTTACGCGGTAACGGAACCAGGAAAATTACCCAGTTTTGGAGGTGAGGTAATCGGGTTTAATCAATCATCAATGATCTTGCGGATCGATTGCGAACGCTGCCACGGCCCCGGAAGGGAACACGCCGAATACCAGTTATCGCACCCGCAGGAAAAGATCAGCCGTTACATCACCGACATCAGCAAACTTACCCGCACACAGCAAACCGATCTGTGCGGCACCTGCCACTCGGGTACACAAACGGATAACAAACAATCGATATTTAATTTTAAGCCGGGCGACAAATTAACCGATTACAAAACCCGCGCTGCCGATGCCGGCCCGCCGGATCTGGACCATATTGACGTACACGGCAATCAGCTGGAGATGCTCAAGACCAGCCGATGCTTTACTGCCAGTAAAATGAGCTGTTCAAGCTGCCATGCACCGCATACTAATCAGCATAAACAGACTGAAATATTCGCGGCGCGATGCGGCACCTGCCACAAAGCAACCAACCATAACCTTTGCAAGCTAACCGGCCAGGTAAGCGAGGCAGTAATTAAAGCAAAATGCGTTGACTGCCATATGCCACAGCTACCATCAAAAGCCATTATTAATGAACAGCACCCGGTATTGATACGCACTCACCATATTGCCGTTTACCCTGATAAAGCAAAGCAGATACTCGCCTATTTGAAAAAACTATAACTATTTACCGCCCCGGTTATTCTGTAAGATGATAAACGGCAAATGTTCATCCCAGTTAGGGCGAAAATCGGGCTGGAAAAGGAAGCCGCTGGCATAGTTGCCTAACAAAATATCCGGCTTGCCATCGCTGTTCCAGTCGGCCACCTGCATGTTCATCCACCTGCCGTACTGGCTTACCGGGATAGCGTGGGGTACAAACTGCATGGGCTTCACCTGCTCAAAGTAAATACATTCTTCGGCGGGGTTATTTTTCATGTCGGCAAAAAAGGCTGTAGTGGCAATGTCCAGATCGCCATCGGCATCAAAATCAGCCGATATGGCTTTTGTCGCGCCATTGATCGGGTAAAACCATTGCTGTTTGAAATTGAAATTGCCGGTATTTTTGTAGATATACAACCCGTGGTATGGCTTTAATATTCTCGAGTCGTGATAATTATAGCCGCAGGTATAGATCAGTTCAGGGTTACCATCGTGGTCCATATCACTCAGCTGGAAACTGGTTGAACCATATACCGGCGGAAATTGCAGCAGTTCCTTCGTAACAAAACCGCCTTTTTTATCATTGATATACATGGCCAGGCCTTCATTCCCGGTACCGAAGAGTACCATCAAGTCGGTCCAACCATCCTTATTAAAGTCCTGCGCCAGTGCCTGCACGGCTCCAGGCCTGTCGGTGATCACATCCTTTTTTAATACCGACTGTTTATCGCCTATTTTATACAGGTATACCCCTCCTTTGGTATATCCCTGCCCGCAAACCACCATTTCGTCGCGGCCGTCTTTATCAAAATCAGCCTTGAGTATCTGTATCGGCCTTGGCAGGTCGCCGGCCAAGTCCTTTACATTGCCGGTACCGGGGTTAACCGCTACTATCCTGCCGCTTGGGTAGTCAACCGCGTCGATACGCCCTATGCATGATAGCAATATGTTTCCGGTGCCTTTCTGTTTATCAAACTGCGCGTCAACAGCGGCAGATGGTAATATGGCTACTTGTTTACCGTTTAAATCTTTATCCCAGGCGGTTAGTTCTGTAGTCACCAGGTCGCTGGTATATATTTTACCGTTATCGGTATCAGCAGCCACCATGGTAGTAAAACTTACATTGGTTACCGGCTGCGGTTTCTTTAAACCAAACACCGCCCAATCCTTTTGCAGGGCAACAGGCGCTTTAGCTGGCTTCAGTTCAACAGGCGCTACTTTGTTGTAATAATTGACAATGGCCTGCCAGTTAACAATAGATATACCGCCGGTATCCCCGGGCTTTTTATAAAAATCGCTGCCGTAAGTGGATATCTTTAAATAATGCGCCATAGAGGGCAGCGTGTGCATGCGCCACACATCACGGGTGAGCATATCGGGCGCGGTTTCGGCATGGCAGCCGGTGCAGTATTGTTTTACCAGGTGTTTGCCATCGGCAATGGTATCGCCGGTGAGGTGGTAATCATCCGCTCCTTTGTGCCGGCAACCATCCAGCGAAGCGGTAACCAATACCAGCACTGCTGATGATAACAGGCAAAAAATGCCATAAAATTTACGGTTTACTTTCATGCTGATAAGTCCCAATTTTAATTCTCAAGCTTTAGATTGTTCCAGATGTACTCGCCTATCTCGCGTCCCTGTTTAGCGGCTGCATCAACACTTACCCGGTAATGTATACCACCATAAAACCGGCTGATGGAGGTTTCATCAGATGCCTGCAAAAACGATTTAAAATGCCGCTGCATGCCTATGTAACGCAGGTCGCTGGTGTCCTGAAAATCAAAGTTATCGCCAAACATATGGGTAAGCACCACAGCGGAGGCAGCGCTGATGTCGCTATGCCCGCTGGGGTATTCGGGGAATGGCGGCGTTTGCAGCATAGGCTGCCATTTAGGGTCTATCTTTTCATTGATCACCGTAATAGGCCTGATGTACTCGGTTACATACTTTACCTGCCAGCCGCAAATAAAGGCATCATACAGGGCAATGGCCGTCATCGCGTAGGCCTGCGCGGTTTTAACAGCATCGGCTTTGGCTTTTTTACAGGCGATGGCCGTAATACCTATCCAATGGCCGCCGGGTGTAATTTTCTTGTTTACAAACATCATGTGCCCGTTATGCTGTATCACAAACGGGTTATCGTCCCAAAACTTGGCTATCTCTATCTGCTCGGGTGTATTCTTTTTGCTCTGCTCATATACTTCTACGTTTTGCTTGAAGTAGGTACTGTTCTTATCCTCGCTATAAGGCGCAGGCGGCGGCAGCGGAAAATCTGATGATGATTTTACAACAAAGGTTTCCATAGTACCCCAGCAAAACTCAACGCCGTCCAGGTAGTCGGGCGCGGTTGGGCGCCATTTACCATTATCATGGCTACCCAGAAAACGCGGCTTGCCACGTGTTTTGGCATAATTATCAAACTTGGCACGCGAGAGTATGGCCTTGCCTATGGTATCGCCAAAGGCCATGGAACGGGTATAAGTAGCTTCGTCCAGGTTATCCTTGTACATGGCAAATACCTTATCCTCGTATTTTTTAAGCGTATCAATAGAAAAAGTAACCTTGTGTGCAACGGTAAAAAACGCTTTTGTAGCGGCAAGGGCATAACTGTAGTTTTGCCCTTTTTGCGGTAGCGGCATGGGTTTAAAACCTTTTAACTGGTTAGCGATAGAATTATAGCGCGGGTTTTGAAAGCGCATAGCTTCATATGCCGCCAGCGTAGTATAGCCGTATATACGGCTGGCCACCGGAGGGCTAAACGCGTCGTAAATGATTACCTGGGTAAGCCTGTCAACATTCTCGTGTAAAACATCGGTGTCTTTAAGGAGCTTGGTTTGGGGCTTGTTATGGCAGCCGGCAGCCAGCATACCAGCAACAACAAAAGCGGCTGTTATAAACCTAAGGTATCTCATGATCAGCAGTAAAAATTAATTTAAGGGAATATTTCTGGTTTGGCCCGTACTATTGGTTACTGTTACCGAAGCCATTGTTTGGTCAATATTAAAAAATCTGCCCGACTGTGACAAGAACGAACCGCCATTATAAAATTCAAGCCGGGTTGTTTTGCCATTTTTGTACCGGATGCTGGCATACATATCCATAGGCGATAGCGGCACCATGCCAACTTTCCTTTTCAGCTCAAACACTTTTAGCGGGCCTTTATGCTGGCTGGCGGCTAACAGATATTTATCGCCCGCACCACGCAGTTTCACCAGCCCCTTGCCATCGCCGGGGATGTAAATGCCACTTTGCAAAATACTAAGCGGTTTAAAGTTACCCTTGCCATCGCCTTTTAATACCAGCCCGTTAAAGGCATCGTATCGGCCCGTGCTTACATCGGTACCGTAATCATTACCGTTCAGTACCGCGTCGAGATTACCATCGCCGTCAACATCATCAATGATAATACCTGAAAGCTGTGATAGCTGCGCCTCAATGGGTAAAGGGATGAGGGTAAATTTGCCGTTACCATCGTTACGCATGTAGCACGATTTGAGGTTGGTGGCTTTTAGCCTGATAGCCCCCTTACGCATCTCCGGCGTAATTACGCTATCCATGGTAGCTACCGCGAACGACTTATAATTCTGGAACTTGATACGCATGCTGATCATCTGTTTCACAATATCATCACGCGTGTGCGCCGGAAACTCTTTCATATCGCCATTTCGGTCCTTTAAAAACAGCGAAGGGAAGGCGTCATAACTTTCGTTGTTATCAAAATCCTTTGCGGTTATGTACATGGGGTATTTTTCGCTGGCCTGGTAAAAAGTGTTAAGGCCAGTGTTACCAACTATATAGTCAATATCCCCGTCGTGGTCAAAATCGCCGCCGGCAATGGTGTTCCACCAGCCCAGGTCACCTGCTATTTGGGTATCGGCGGTTGCATCCTTAAATGTGCCGTGGTCGTTTTTCAGGAAAGTAACAGGCATCCACTCGCCGGTGATCACCAGATCGGGCCAGCCGTCGTTGTTGTAATCGGTAAAAGAGGCGTCGCATACCAACCCCAGGTTAACCAGGCTTTTGGCTACTGTTGGCGTAACATCGGTGAATTTTATCTGTCCGTTGCGGCTATCGTTCCTTAATATGAAACTCGATACCGGTTTAGGGTAGTTCCAGGGGTTTACCCTGCCGGATACAAACAGATCGAGCTTGCCGTTCTTATCATAATCAACCGCCTTTACACATAGCTTGCTGGTAAAGTTGGCCGGCAAAGCGTTGGCTTGCAGAGTAAAGTTTCCTTTACCATCATTAGCGTATACCCTGTCCTGGTAGCTTTTTGAGCCCGGCTCCTGCTCGTAACCACCACTGGCCGCGTACAGGTCAAGGTCGCCGTCGCCATCGGCATCAAACAGCAGCAAGCCTTCGTCCTTAAATGCCAGCGAGGTATTAGGCTCATATAAAGCACGCTGGGTAAACTTGCCGTTTGCCTGCTGCAAAAATACCTGCGCGGGATATTTGGAGGTACCCCCTACTACCATATCGTCAAACCCGTTGCCATCCACATCACCAACGGCAATGGCCGGGGTGTATTCCGAAAACTTATGCGGCAGCAGTTTTTGTACATTAAAGTCGATATAATCATCGTCCTGGTTAGTATAGCGGATGCCCACATCATGGGTAACCTCGCTGAAAAGCGCCTGCTTAGCAATACCGCCATTGTTGAGCGTATATGGCTTTTGCGCATCTTTTTCGCTTACGGTAAGCAGTTGGTTAGTTTTTACATTCCGCAGCACCTGCTCTTTACCATTTTGCCATTTAATGACCACCGAATCAACCGTAGTAACATTCCCCAGGCCGAAGTGGGCTATATTTTGTATGGTAGACAAATACCCCCTAAAAGGTGTATTCTCGTATACCTGGTGTTTTCCTTTTCCGTAATATATATCTGCCCAGGCGCCTATCCCGTCCTTATTTCCGGCGCCGCCTTTAAACTGTATGTGCAGATAATTATTGTCCGCCTTATCCTTATCGCGGGCGGTATTGCGGTACACAAACGCCTCGTCATCAATGTTATTGATCACCACATCCATGTCGCCGTCGTTGTCCAGATCGGCATAGGCGCAACCGTTGGAGAAAGAAGGGATATCCATACCCCAGCTTTTGGTAACGTCTTCAAATTGCAATTTGCCATTGTTACGGAACGCGTAATTGGGGATCTTCACAATAGGTATCTGGCTCAATACCTGTTTTTTGGACGCCACCGCGAACGACTCGTTCCTGAAGGCGATAAAATCATGGTCGGTAACATCGCGCGGGTAACCATTGGTCACTACAATATCCCTGAAACCGTCGTTATCAAAGTCGGTTATCATAGGTCCCCAGCTCCAGTCGGTTTGGGCCACACCACTCATAAAGGCTATCTCGCTGAATACCGGCGCGCCGATAGAATCGTTTTGCCCTAACCTCGGCCCCTGGTTAAGCTGTAAAGCATTGTGGTTATATTGGTACTGGTAACCGTAATTATCAAAATTCTGATAAAGCTGATAGGAAATACCCGGCATAAACATCTTTTTACGATAGTTATCTTCCGGATCCATATCCAGCTCAAAAACATCCGCGAGGCCATCATTATTAATGTCCTGCACGTCCTGCCCCATGGCACTGGTGGCAGTATGCTTAAAATACTCCTGCGACCTATCGGTAAAAGTACCGTCGTGGTTATTAATGTACAGGATGTTGTTAGGTAAAAAGTCGTTAGTTACGTAAATATCTTTCCAGCCATCGCGGTTAAAGTCGGCTATGCTGGTTGCATGGCCATAGCCCTCAATGAGTATTCCTGCCTCTTTAGAAACATCTTTAAAAACAGGATGCTTCAGGATGGGGTCATAATCATTACGATAAAGCCGACCGGTGCTACGTGCCGAACCATCCTTAATAATAGGCCTGAAAGCGCTGGTATTATCATTTGCCTGCACCTCGTTAATGGTGAGGTACATATCCAGGTCGCCATCGTTATCACAATCAAAAAACGACGCCATGGTAGAGTGCGCGTTGATCTGCAATCCATACTCCGCAGCCGACTCTTTAAAATGGGGTACCCCATTTTTATCAGGGCCGGTATTAATGTACAGCAGGTTGGTGCGTTTCTTAGGGTCGTTTAATAAAGTATAGCAAACATAAATATCCTTTAGCCCATCGTTGTTAATATCCACAACGGCTACGCCACGGCCCCAGCCGCCACTGCCGCCCACACCGGCGGCTTGTGTAACATCGTCAAACTTAAAATCCCCTTTGTTAATGTACAGCTTGTTGGCAACCTGGTTTCCTACAAAGTAAATATCCTGCAAGCCATCATTATTAAAATCGCCGATGCCTACGCCGCCGCCGTTATAAATATTGAGCTTATCAAGCGGGTTAATGCTATCATTTTCGGTAACCTCATTATTAAACTTAATGCCTGACTGTGAAGAAGATACGCGCTCAAACAAAGTAGCTTTCCTGCATGAGAAAAATAGCAACGGAGCAGCCGCGATGAACAGGAATTTAAGGGGTTTCATGAACACTATATTAAACAATATTTTAAAAATAAAAGAGGGAAAGACATACATCTTTCCCTCTTTTTAAAAAATGCAAGCTTTTAATTAATAGCCCGGATTTTGTTTCAAAGTACCTTTCGATAAGTCGATCTGGGTTTGAGGAATAGGGAACAGCTCATTTTTATTTGAACCGAATTTCGCTACTTTCATTACCGCAGAGGTAAATTTGTCGCCAAAATCACGAGTATTTTTCAGGAACTTCTCAATCTCTGTGGTCATGATGTTTCCGGCAGGTCCGCCGTTAACCGCATCCCAACGAGAAAGGTCAAAGAAACGATGGCCTTCCATACCCAATTCCAGCTTACGCTCAAAGTATACCGCTTTGCGTGCCCATGCCTGGCCATTTGCCAGGAACTGGCCGGTATACAAGCCTACTTTGTAGTTTGCCGCGAATTGAGAGTTATCTACAATTGGTTTGGTAGCGTCAGGGTTACCTTTATCATCAACACCATAGCCGGTAAGTTTACCTTTAACCCAACCGCTCTGGTCGGCAGCGCGTGCCCTTACCTGGTTCACATAACCTTCGGCAGCCGGCAGGTCACTGGTTTCAACCGCGCACTCTGCAGCCCAAAGCAATACGTCAGCATAACGGATGGCATTGTAGCTGTTTGAAGTAGCCTGGTTTGCAGCCCAACCACCGTAGCTATCAGAAGTAGTTGATTGTGCCGCTTTGTAATAAACGTTTTTAATTGGCAGGTACGGACCACCGTTTGGCTGGTCGCGTGCCCATGCAGCACCCGGGCAAATACCCCAGTCTAAGTATGGGATACCACGGCGACCTACTGACCAGTCTAACCTGGCATCAAGCAGTTCGTTACCCGGAGTAAACACAGTACCGGCAGGTACACCCTGGTCATTAGTAATATAACCGGTCTGGTAGCTATCGATCAATGGTAAACCATTGGCATCTACTTTAAACGAGTTAACAAAATCAAATGTAGGCTGGAAGAACCCGCAGCAGCCTGCAGGGCCACCTGATGGGAAGTTCAATACGCTACCAGCGTTACCGTTTAAGCCGTTGGCACCATCATGTACTGATGTTTGTACCACAAATACACCCTCAGGGCCGTTTTTGGTTGATGGGTTAAAGTTATCGGCATATTTACCTAAAGCGTATTTAGCGCCCGATGCGGTTACGCCATTAGCAATTACGTTTTTAAGGATGGTATACGCGTCAGGATATTTGTGAGCAAACATCAGCGTTTTTGCTTCAAAAGCCAGCGCCGCCCATTTGTTAGCACGGCCAACCTGTGGCTGTGTATTAGGCAGGTCTGCGGCTGCTGCTGCAAAATCGGCCGCTATTTTATCCCATATCGGGCCGCTGTTAGGTACGTTGTAGTTATTGGCACCGTAGGTGATGGTTTCATCAATATAAGGTACATTTTTCCACAACTTAGCTGCCTCCAGGTGGAAGAAACCACGCAGGAAACGTGCCTCAGCAATGTATTGCTTTTGCTGATCGGCGGTTACCGAACCATCTTTTACCTGTGGCAATAACCTTAACACGTCATTTGCACGCTGCACACCAGCATAGCAAACACGCCATTTATCATTAAGGTAGTCATTGGCGCCTGTAGCAGAAAATGCTTCCAGGTTTGCCGCTGCCGGCTGGTCGCCCGGGTTAGAACCCTTGAATGCATCACCGGCCACAACGCTACCATATATCCAGTTATCAGTACCAGTTTCCCATGGGCTACCCGCCTGCCCGTCAAACACCCCGTCAACTACGGAGTAAGCACCTATCAACACACCATCAACACCCGCACGGGTTGCAAGCACTTCCGGGATCAGAGCCCCGATAGGCGCCTGGTCCAGGTATTTCTTACAAGAGTAAGTCGCTCCAAGCAAAACAAGCGTTGCCGGGATAATGACCTTCAATTTAAAGCTTTTTTTCATAACTATTATCTTTATATCTTCTGTTAGTTATTCTTAGAATGTTACGTTAACGCCGAATATGAACCTGCGCTCGTTGTTAGGGTAGTTACCCAGGTCAACACCGTAGCTGTTACGGTCAACAGATTGCAACTCCGGATCCAGACCGCTGTATTTTGTAGCGGTGAACAGGTTTGTACCCTGTACATAAGCGCGCAGCTTATCAATACCTACTTTTTTCAGCATGCTTGGGTTAAAGGTATAACCGATCTGTACTGATCTTAATTTCAGGAACGAAGCATTCTCTACGTAGTAAGAGCTGATCGCATCCGCAGTACTGAAGTTGGTGGTTTTTTCGGCGATCGGTGTTTTAGCATTGGCGTTCTGAGCCGGCGTTTTGGCCGGATCCCATGCATTGTTTAACAGGTCTAAGCTTTTGTTACCGGTTTGTGAACCGTAAAAGTTAGTCCAGTATTTAATTGAGTTGTAAACCTGGTTACCATATGAACCGTAGAATACGGCGTTCATGTCAAAGTTTTTGTATGACAGGTTAAGGTTTACACCGTAAGTAAAGTCTGGCAGTGGTTTACCAATTTTGGTACGGTCGGCATCAGTGATGCGGCCATCGCCATTAACATCGGCATAACGGAAACGGCCTGGGGCAGCATCAGTCTGATAAACCGGGGTTGAACCAAAAATATCCGGTTTTTGCTGCGCGTTAAGCGCGTCGATCTCAGCCTGGCTGTTCCAGTAACCAATTACTTTGTAACCGTAGAAATCACCTATACCACCACCTACTTGGTTGTAGCCTACACTACCGTTACGAATACCGGTAGTAAAGAACGGGGCACCCAATTGGGTGATCTTGTTATTGATGGTGGTGATGTTGGCACCAATTGAGTATTTGAAATCACCTGCTGATGCGTGATAGTTAGCGGTAATATCAAAACCCTTGTTAACTACTGTACCATTGTTCACAAAAGGGAATGCTGCATCTAAACCACCCACGGTAGCAGGCAGTGGTACGTTTACCAATAGTTTGGTGATGGTTTTTTTGTAGTACTCAACTGTCAGATCCAAATGGTTAAATAACGATGCATCAAAACCTACGTTGAAGATCTTATCGTTTTCCCAGGTAGTGTATGGGTTACCAAGAGAGTTGCTATAGTAACCCGGAATTACCGAGCTTGAAGAACCATCAATAGGGTATGATGAACCACCCGCGCTGCTGCCGTAAGCCGCGTAAGCGCTGTTAACCGCTACGTTGGCGTTGTAACCGGCAGTACCATAACTACCACGGATCTTAAGGTCGTTTAACCATTTAACATCTTTCAGGAAATCTTCCTGCGATGCGCGCCATGCCGCAGATACGGCAGGGAAGGTACCCCATTTCTGGCCAGGGGCGAACAGTGAGCTACCATCACGACGGATAGTGGCACCCAGGATATACCTGTCATTAAAGGTATAATCTACACGGCCAAAGAATGAAAGGATACGGTTAAGGCCATTGAATGAGCTGTTAGCTGTAGTCTGGCCTGGCTGACCGTTTGTGATATTGGCATAGAATGGATCAAGCGAGAAAAGGTTTTTAGCAGTGGCGTTAATGTAACGGCCGGTGTAACCTCTTTGCTCAAAACCTGCCAACACGTTAATGTTGTGTTTGCCAAATATTTGTTTGTAGTTTAAGGTATTACTCCAGTTAAAGTTACTGTTGTATGATGAACCTTCGTTGTAGCTGTTGTTACCACCATGGGCCTCACCGCTATCATACTGGCGGTAGCCAATGTTGTAGTAATAGTTATTATTGATATCGGCACTGAATGCTGTACGTGCTGTAAAGTGTTTCAGCAGGTCAACCTCAGCAAAAACGGTACCTTGTATACCATAATTGTTGGTATGGGTAGTGCTTTGGCGTTGTTGTATACCCACCGGGTTAAGCGCGTTACCTAAAGCGGCAGGGCCTGCATAAGTACCACCTAAATTACCAGCGATATCATATACAGGGATAATTGGCAGTGTACGGTAGGTTTCAGAAATAGGGTTACCCTCGTTCTGGTTACCACCGTTAGCTAAACCACCGCCACCGTTTGGCGAATTAATGTAGTAAAAGCTGATGTTCTCGCCTAAACGTACATGGTCTTTAACATTAAATGTGGTATTAACACGCGCCTGGTACCTTTTAAAGTAGGTGTTAATTAATGTACCCTGTTGGTTAGTGTAACCTAATGACAGGTAATAAGCGCTTTTATCGCTCGCGCCGCTGGCGCTTAATGAGTGCTGCTGTATAGGGGCAGCTTTAAAAATTTCGTGGAACCAATCTGTACCCGCGCCTTTTACAAATTTTTGTATCAGGTAGTCTTTTGCCGGGTCGTTATCCAGGTGATAGTTAGGTAGGAAATTAGATGCCTGATCCTGGTTAAATACACCTTTAGCACCAGCACCAGACTGGTAACCATAATCATAGAACACTTTGCCGTTAGGGTTACCCTTCATTAAATCGTTATCAGGGTCAACCTTGGCAACCAGTTGCTGGAACTGATCGGCATTCAGCAGGTTAAATACGTTGCCGCTCAATGGCTGTGTTGTGCCATAAAATGCATCGTAAGTAATAGTGGCTTTACCTGATTTACCTTTTTTAGTAGTTACTACTACCACACCGTTACCACCGCTCACACCGTAGATGGCAGCGGCGCCGGCATCTTTCAATACCGAGATAGACTCAATATCATTAGGGTTGATGTTAGAAATGCTACTGGTCTGTAATCCGTCAACCACATATAATGGCGATGAGTTACCAAAGTTACCAATACCGCGGATGTTTACCTGCGCGCCAGCGCCGGGAGCACCCTGTGTAACAACGCTAACACCGGCAGCCTGGCCTTGCAGCAAGCTTTCGGTACTAACCGTTGGTACTGATTTAGCGTCGTTTACGTTAACCGTGGTTACCGAACCGGCAATGTCTTTTTTGCGCTGGGCGGTATAACCGGTTACTACTACTTCGCTAAGGCTGTTATTGGCTGATTGTAAAACAACGTTAATTGTTTCGCTCTGGCCAACTGTAACCTCCTTGGTAGTGTAACCCAAATAAGTGAACACAAGCACATCGCCCGGTTTTACAGCAATACTGTAATTACCGTTTACGTCTGTTTGTGTACCAATGGTAGTACCCTTTAACAAAACAGAGGCGCCAACTACGGGCAACTTGTCATCGCTGCCTGTAACCTTACCTGAGTGTTTAGTTTGAGCTGTAACTACCAACGAAGAAACCATGCAGCATAAGAGCAGGCATAGCGTTCTTCCTTTAAGGAGTAAACTTTTAAACATGAGATTTGAGATTTAGTTGATTAATATATTTGATTTAAGATCTTGTTCTTAGTGAGATATGGGAAACAGGACCGGTAAAGGCGTTCGCGTTTGGCCACGCGGGTACGCCGTTAGGTGCATGGCTGCACAATTTCCTCTTTCGGTAAAAAGCATTTGCTTTTTATTGGTGAGATATGAAATAAGAAATTGTAAAAATTTAACCATATGGTACACTATCCCCGGTTTTTAAATTGCCATTGTGCCGCGCCATCTTCGTGATTTTGCAGCCTCAATTATTTTAATATGTTCTTAAATATGCGCTCCTGTTAAAAAAGAGCTGGTTTTATAATGGTATTGACCTAATATAAATAGTGTGTATTTGATACACAAGGAGTTAATTACGATTTATAATATTTTTCACAAAAAGAATATTCATTTAACAATTCTTGCAAAATCATCAACAATATTTGCAAGCCTTTTAAAAAAGAAAATATTCTAATAATATTTTAACAATTCGAAAATCTCAAAAAGAAGACATTTCAACAAAAAAACGGAGTACCGGATGCCTGCCAACCACTTATATTTCCCTACCCCGTAAAAAAAATAAAAAATACGCCGCCAATAGTTTAAAAAGCGCCCATTTTATATTAAATAACTGTTAAAATAACATTAATCTGCGTTTTTAGCGGATATTATTACACCACTTATCGGCGTTGTTTTACACCAAGTACACGCACCCGTTACATTCATAAGTTATATAAAAGCAAACGGCCTTTGCGTTATGCAAAGGCCGTTTAAGTAGTAATTTATTTAAAAAATATTTAAACTATTTGTTCCAGATTACCTTGGTGCTGCCAGTATTTGCAGAGTTGGTACCTATCTCAATTACAAACTCACCCGGCTCCCAATCGTACCGCAGGTCGCTGTTGTAAAATTTGAGCTTATCGGTAGTAATATTAAAGGTAACTGTTTTCTGTTCGCCGGGTTGAAGGGCTATCTTTTTAAAATCCTTCAGTTCCTTAACAGGGCGGCTGATGCTGGCTACCGGGTCCTTTATATATAACTGTACTACTTCTTCGCCGGCGTATTTACCGGTGTTGCTTACCGTTACTGAAGCGGTAAGCGTTTCGTTGCCTACCAATACAGACTTGTTGAGTTTAATATCGCTATAGCTGAATTTGGTATAGCTTAAGCCATAACCGAAAGGATATAACGGATCATTGTTGATGTCCAGGTAATCAGACCGGAATTTGGTTGGCCCTGAAGTGTATGGCCTGCCGGTATTAAGGTGATTATAATATAAAGGTATCTGCCCTACGCTTCTCGGGAAAGTAGTAGTTAACTTACCCGATGGATTATAATTACCGAACAGCACATTGGCAATGGCATTACCGGCTTCGGTACCTGGCGCCCAAACATCCAGTATGGCAGCGGCGTTATCGTTTTCCCATTGCAGGGTAAGCGGCCGCCCGTTAAATAATACCAGCACCATTGGCTTGCCTAATTTGGCCAGTTCTTTAAGCATTTTCTGCTGACTTTCGGGTATGCTGATATCCGAACGGCTTGATGATTCGCCGCTCATGCTTTGCGATTCACCTACCACCGCCACAATAATATCTGATTTTTTGGCCGCCTTAACCGCGTCCTCTATCATCTCATCAGGCGATTGTTTATCTAACCATACCATACCAGGGCCAAAGTTAAGGCGTTTCATAAAGGTGGTATCATCGGTAATGTTGCTACCCCTGGCGTAGTTGATCTTTACATTATCACCAACTACCTTTTTAATACCCTCCATTACGCTTACAGACTTTTCCCACTCGCCGCCTATAACCCAGGTACCCAGCATATCGCGCTTGTTATCGGCCAGCGGGCCAACCAGGGCTATACTGCCACCTGATTTTTTAAGCGGTAATATCTGGTTATCGTTTTTAAGCAATACAAATGAGTGCTCGGCGGTGATGCGTGCCGCCGCAAGGTTCTCCGCGGTCATAATGTCGGTTTTCTCGCGGCGTGGGTCAATAGACTTATAAGGATCGGCAAATAAGCCCAGTTTATATTTAGCTTCAAGGATAAGGCGGCAGGCACGATCAATATCATTAATAGATATCTTCTTTTCCTGTAACGATTGCTTGAGCGTTTTTAGGTAGCCCTCGCCCACCATATCCATATCCAAACCGGCGTTTATAGCACGCGCGGATACGGTTTGCAGGTCGCCCAGGCCGTGCTCTGTCACCTCGTTCAGCGAGGTATAATCTGATACCACAAAGCCTTTAAAGCCCCATTGTTTACGCAGCAGGTCGGTAAGCAGCCATTTATTCACGGTTGAAGGCACGCCATCAACCACGTTAAATGAACTCATGATGCTACCCGCGCCCGCTTCAACAGCAGCCTTGTATGGTGGCAGGTAGTAGTTGTACATAGCCAAACGGCTCATATCAACCGTATTATATTCGCGGCCGGCTTCGGCGCCACCGTACAGGGCAAAGTGTTTAACACAGGCCATCACAGCGTCGGGCGCTTTAAGGTTATTGTGCTGATAGCCACGTACCATAGCGGCGGCTATTTTACCACCCAGGTAAGGGTCTTCGCCACTGCCTTCAGATATACGGCCCCAGCGGGCGTCGCGCGCGATATCCACCATCGGCGAAAAAACCCAGTTAAGGCCCTCGGCTGTAGCTTCTTTAGCAGCGATACGTGCCGACTGCTCAATTAAGCCGAGGTCCCACGTGGCCGACATGCCCAGCGGTATAGGGAATATGGTGCGATGCCCGTGTATCACATCCAAACCAAATATCAGCGGGATATGCAGACGTGTACCCTTAACGGCGGCTTCCTGCATCTTACGTACACCGGCGGTACCGTATAAGCCAAAAATCCCGCCAATTGAGCCGCTCTTAACGCCCTCGCCGATACCGTTATTGGTAACCGAACCCGTGATGGCCATACCACCGGTTACGAGGTTTAACTGACCAATCTTTTCATCAATGGTCATCTTTTTCATCAGCGCGTTCACATAGGCATTCATCCGGGCTGTTTCGGCCGGTGTTTGCGCCATGGCACGGCCAAGCGGCAGGCAAAACAGCAGCGCCGCGCTTACATAAAGCACTCTTTTACGAGAGAAAATATTTTTCATACAAAAAGCTGTTTAATGATCATAAGCCTCAACATGAATAAAATGTTAATTAGCTTTTATTAAATTCTGTGAAACTTATTAGTATAATTGGCATTAATTACCCCCATTAACATGGTGTAATTGATACACAATTGTAAATATTAAATTTAAACATTCAAAGGATTTATTTTATACAATAGCATCATGTTAACAAAACAGGAGCTGGAAAAATACTGGGCCGAGGCGAGCAAGATATATTTGAACCATATATCCATAGATTGTGTGGTTTTTGGTTTCCATGAGGGGCAGATGAAGGTATTGATGCTGAAAAGCAACAATGAGGAGGCCTGGTACCTGCCCGGCGGTTTTGTTTTGAATGAAGAACCTATTGAAACTGCCGCCAACCGCATCCTGAAAGAGCGCACCGGTATTGACGAGATATTTTTACGCCAGTTCCATGTGTTTGGCGACCCGGACCGCTCCAAGTTCCACAATGACATTTACCGGGATATGCTGCCTAAGGAACAGAACTTCTTTAACCAGCGTTTTATTTCTATAGGTTATTACGCGCTGGTTGATTTTGTAAATGTTACCCCAACGCCAGACGCGTTCTCTGAAATGTGTACCTGGCGCGACCTGGACGACCTGCCACAGTTTCAACTGGACCATGAACTTATTTTCCGCACTGCGCTGGATACGCTGAGGCTGCAATTGAATTACCAACCCATTGGTTATAATTTAATGCCTAAAGAGTTTACCATGCCCGAGCTGCAGAAACTGTATGAAACCATATTAGACAAAAAGCTCGACCGCCGTAACTTCCAGCGGCGCATACTGGCGTTTGGCATCCTCAATAAGTTGGAGCAAACACGTAAGGGCGGCGCCCATAAAGCCCCTTACCTGTATGAGTTTAACCTCGAAAACTACCGCGCCGCGCTCAAAGAGGGCTTGCAGGGTGGCTGGTAAATTAGGCCGTTAAGGCATTTTTTACTATCTTAAGCCCATCTGCTAAGCACTTTCTACTATGAAGATTAAAAACGTATTGGTTGACACCGCTTTACTGTTTTGCGGCATCCTGTCGGCTGGTTTTGGGTTAAAGGGATTTTTATTATCGAGCCATTTTATTGATGGCGGCGTAACAGGTATATCCATGCTTGTGGCTGATATTACGCATACGCCACTGGCTATCCTTATTTTTATTATCAACATCCCGTTTTTATATTTAGGTTATCGCAAACTGGGCTTAAAGTTTTCCATTAAGAGCGCGGCGGCTATAGCCGGCCTTTCGCTTTGCCTTGCCTTTGTACACTTCCCGGATGTAACGCATGATAAATTGTTAACAGCGGTTTTTGGAGGGGTATTTATTGGCGCGGGTATTGGCATGGCCATACGTGGCGGCGCCGTGCTTGATGGCACCGAAATAGCGGCCCTTTTAGTGAGTAAAAAAGCGCAGATCGTACGCGTGAGCGACGTTATCCTGATACTGAACGTAGTAATTTTCGCTGCAGCGGTTTTCCAGTTGGGTGTAGAATCGGGCCTGTACTCCATCCTCACCTATCTGTCGGCCTCTAAGATGATCGATTTTATCCTGAACGGTCTGGAGCAATATACCGGCATGACGGTGGTATCAACAAAAGGAGAGCAAATACGGATAGCTATTACCCAGAGCCTTGGTCGTGGTGTTACTGTATACGAAGGCCGAAGCGGTTACGGCAAGGACGGGCACATCAACTCGCCCCGCGAAATTATTTTCACCGTAGCTACCCGCCTGGAAGTCCCCTTAATTAAGCGGGAGATCTTAAAGATAGACCCATCGGCATTTATCGTACAAACCAGTGTTGACGATACAACAGGTGGCCTGCTCAAGCGAAAAAAGAGCCATTAAGCTGTTCGGCTTAATATTTGTTTGGGTTGGCATAAACCAATTGATATGCCTGAAGGGCCAAGCATCCTCATCCTAAAAGAAAAAACACAGCAGTTTAAAGGTAAAACCATTGCAGAGGCAAGCTGCAACAACGGTGCTATTGACGCTGCGCTGCTCAATAATAAACGCATTATTGATTTTAAAACCTGGGGCAAACACTTCCTGATCTGCTTTAAGGATTTTACCGTTCGTATACACCTCATGATGTTTGGCACTTATCGCATTAATGAGCATACCGCCAAAACGCCAAGGCTGGGCCTCACCTTTACCGACGATACCGAACTCAACTTCTACGCCTGCCAGCTGAAATTAATTACCGAACCACTTGATGGGGTTTTCGACTGGGAGGCCGACATCATGAGCGACAAATGGAACACCCGTAAGGCCAAAAAGAAAATGAAAGCCCATCCCCAACTGCTGGCCTGCGACGCGCTGATGGACCAGCACATATTCTCGGGCGTGGGCAACATCATTAAAAACGAAGCCCTTTTCCGTGCACGCATACACCCCGAAAGTTTGGTGGCAAACATCCCAACTGCTAAACTTACCGAACTGATACATGAGGCTATCAAATACAGTTTTGAATTTTTAGAACAGCGCAAAGCCGGCACGCTCAAACGCAACTGGCAGGCCTACCATAAAAAGGAGTGCCCGCGGAACCATGTTCCGTTTATAAGGCGTGACACCGGAACATCCAAACGAACCAGCTTTTACTGCGAAGTTTGCCAGAAGCGATATTGACTTGCCCCTGCCCCCTCTCTGCTGCGCAAAGAGGGTGTTGTAGCTTTACAGGTTAATATAATTCCTCATCCTCTTTTCGCGCAGCGAAGAGAGGGTCGGCGAGCGGAGCGACGCCGGGGTGAGTTGGCCTAAACCATTTCCCCTACCCGTTGTTATGCTAAAAGTAAAACTTAAAAGCTATGAGAACCATTCATGTAACCGGCAACCCCGAAACACTTACCGCCATAATGATCCCTAAAACAGAACCCGAATTTCACGATCATGAGGTAGTGCGTATCGTATCAACAGACCATAACGCAACTGTAGAAAAGGCTATCTTCCGCATTGTTGATGGCGGCGAGGATAAATGGGAACTGCAATTTGAATAGTACAGCACTCAAAGAAACATAAACAACCAAGGGGCATACAAGCCCCTTTTTATATTTAATTAAAAACCGGCTGGCTATTCCGCCTCAATTTTGGAGTGCTTTTGTGTATCCTTCATCAACCAGTATACGCTTAGCGAGATACCGATACACAGCGTTACATACCAGTAAAACCATTCCTCGTGGTGCTGCGCTTTAAATAACAGGGCGATATATTCGGCAGAACCACCAAAAACAGATACCGCTATGGCATAAGGAAAACCTACGCCCAAAGCCCGGATATGTGCGGGAAAAAGTTCCGCCTTTACCACAGCGTTAATGGCGGTATAATTACTTACTACCATAAGCGCCAGCATAATTAATGTAAAAGCCAGCCAGAAATTCAGCGTGTTACTTAAAAAGGTAAGGATAGGGATAGTGGTTAGCACTCCTAAAATACCAAACGCTTTGAGCATGGGTTTACGCCCGATACGGTCTGACACGTAGCCATACAGCGGCTGCAGCAGCATAAATACTACAAGCGTTAACGTAGATATCAGCGTAGCATCTGTTTTATTAAAACCGCTGGTGTTTACCAGAAATTTTTGCATGTAAGTGGTAAAAGTATAAAAGGCTATGGTGCCGCCCAGCGTAAGCCCTATTACGGTCAACACCTCGCGCGGGTGTCCGGCAAGCGCTTTTAGGGTACCGCGGAGTTCGGGGCGTTTTGCATCATCGCTAAACGTGGCCGATTCCTGCAAGGTACGGCGCAGGTACATCACCACAATGGCTAAAACAGCGCCTATGGCAAAAGGGATGCGCCAGCCCCAGCTATGCAATTGCTCTTCGGTTAAGAAAACCCTTTGCAATAATACCAGTACACCTAATGCCAGCAGCTGCCCCATTATAAGCGTAACGTATTGAAAACTGGAATAAAAGCCACGGTTCTTTTTATCGGCCATCTCGCTCAGGTAAGTTGCGCTGGTACCATATTCGCCGCCAACGCTTATACCTTGTAACATGCGTGCCAGCACCAGTATAATGGGCGCGGCAATGCTGATTTGTTTATAGCCCGGAGTAATAGCAATTACCAAAGAGCCAACACTCATTAATAATACTGAAAAGGTAAGCGCTTTTTTTCGGCCGTACTTATCGGCAAAGGTACCCATGAGCCATCCGCCAATGGGGCGCATCAGGAAACCAAGGGCAAAAATACCTGCGGTGTTCAGCAATTGCGCCGTCTGGCTGCCTTTAGGAAAGAACGCGCCGGCAAAGTACAGGGAAAAGGCCGAATATACATACCAATCATACCACTCTACCAGGTTGCCCAGCGAACCGCCGATGATTGACCATAAACGGCTTTGAGTACTTGGCGTAGGAACAGGCATATAATTGGTGGTTTTAAGCCGCAAGATAGAAATCATTCCGTCAATTTTGACCATGCCGGTTAACACATTTTGCTTATATTACCTCATGCTTTTTACAGAGGACTTTTTGCATTACGTATGGCAGTTCAGGCTGTTTAACCGCATTAACCTGCGCACCACCGAAGGCGAAGAACTCGAGATCTTATCCGTTGGCCTGCATAATACCCATGCAGGGCCCGATTTTCAGAACGCACGGGTGCGTGTTGGCGATACCGTATGGGCGGGCAATGCCGAACTGCATATCTCCTCATCGGAATGGGAAAAACACGGCCATAGCGCAGATGGCGCATACGATAACGTGATATTGCATGTAGTGTATAACGATGACATGCCCCTACTGCGTGCTGATGGCAAACGGGTACCCACACTGGAATTAAAAGACCGCATATCGGCAGAGTTGTATAACCGCTACCACGGCCTGGTATTTGGCAACCAAAGCATTATACCCTGTGAGGGATCCATCAAACATGTTGACGGGCTTACTATGCAAAACTGGCTCACCCGGATATTGGTTGAGCGACTGGAAAAACGCTCACAGGCGGTGATAGCCGCCCTGCAACATAATCGGGGCGATTGGGAGGAAACTTTTTACCAGTACTTGGCGGCCAATTTTGGCTTTAAGGTAAACGCCCTGCCTTTTGAGCTTTTGGCCAAATCGCTGCCACAACAGTTGCTGGCTAAGCACAAGAACAGCCCCTTACAGATAGAAGCGCTCATATTTGGGCAGGCGGGTTTTCTGGAAATGGAACAGGAGGATGATTATCCGCGCAGCCTGCAAGCCGAGTACCAGTTCCTGCGGAAGAAATACCAGCTTACCCCGGTTGATAATCACCTATGGAAATTCCTGCGGATGCGCCCGCAAAATTTCCCCACCATCAGGCTGGCGCAGTTCGCGGCGCTGGTGGCAAAATCAAACCATTTATTCTCGGGGATATTAGAAGCCAAAGAGATAAGCGAATTAAGAGGCCTGTTTGCCAATATACCCGTTAACCCCTATTGGGAAACGCATTACCGGTTTAATAAAGAAAGTAAGCCGTCTGCCAAAACACTGGGCGCATCATCCATTGACACCCTACTGCTCAATACAGTAGCTTTGTTCCTGTTTTGTTACGGAAAGCATTTATCCTTGCAGCACTACGTAAGCCGGGCCTTAAAATTGCTGGAAAGTTTACCTGCCGAACAAAACAATATTACGGATGATTTTGTTAACTTAGGATTGAAAATAGGTTCGGCGTTTGAATCACAGGCACTGCTCGAACTAAAAAACAACTATTGCAATCATAAGAAATGCCTGCAGTGCGGCGTTGGTATTAAAATATTAAAACCGGCATAATATGTTACAGCAGATCATTACCTTTTTTGAGCGTTACTCTTTTGGGGTATGTACTTACCTCGGTGAGCGCTTTAACGTATCTATAGCTAAAATAAGGCTGTTTTTTATTTACTCATCCTTTTTAGCCGTGGGTTTCCCGCTGGTATTTTATTTTTTTGCCGGCATTGTGCTGGATATCCGTAATTACGTAAAACGTAAACGCACCCGCGTGCTGGATATGTAATCACGGAATTCCGGTAATTAGCCTATCAGCACTTATCTCAGGTCAACCAGTTCGGCTTTAGGGTATGCCTTTTTGTTAAAGGTGAAAGCGTTATCCCCTACCTTAACATTCGGCGTAAAACCACGCAAGGTGTAAGTGTAATTACTGCCGTTCTTATCAAATATCTGGGCGCTGTATAACTGGTTCTTCACTTTGTCAATCATCAGCCTTACCTTAAAGTAGCTTGATTTTTCGCTGGTAGGTGTAAGATCAACTACCTGATAGGTTTTGCCGCCTGCTTTCTGCATACCAGTATAAATATATTTATAGCCATTCTCGTAAATAGTGAACAGCTTACCGGGATTAAAGCCTTCATCGCTGTTATCGGCATTGCTTAGCTGTACTTCATTGGCATCTTTAAGGTAGGTCCACTGGCTTTTACCATCGCTGATGATCTCCTGGCTGATGCTTTTTGTGCCGGGCTCATAAATAGTCACCTTATACTGGTTGGTTTTTGAGCGGGACACCAGCGTACCGTTCTGCGTTTGCTTAATATTTGCCTGTTGGTTATCCACGGTTAGCGAAAAATCAGTTTTTACGGCATCATAGGCACGATATTGTTTACTTAATTTATTGAGGATCACTTTCGCGTCGGCATCCTTTTGTGCGAACGCGGTGGTGAGAGATAGAACCGATATAAACAGGCAGAAGAAAAACTTTTTCATGTTTGGTAAATTAAAAAGCATACTGATAACCGCTATGCTTTACAATAGTTTAGAGTGGCGGCAGATAAATTGGTTTAATCGCGCGGTTTTTGCAATTCTTCCAGGTGGCGCTCCAGGCTGTACTCATCAGGGAACAGTACATCGCGTGCTTTGCTCCCCTCAAACGGGCCAACTATGCCAGCGGCTTCCAACTGGTCGATGATACGGCCGGCTCGATTATAGCCCAGCTTCATTTTACGCTGAATTAAAGATGTAGAGCCCTGCTGGTGCAATACGATCAGCCTCGCCGCATCCTCAAACATCGGGTCACGGTCATCAGGGTCATATTCTTTAGGGCTGCTTCCGGCTTCGCCGTCGCCCACATATTCGGGCAGCATCAACGCGGTAGGATAACCACGCTGGTTGCCAATAAAGTCGGATATTTTTTCTACTTCGGGCGTATCTACAAAGGCGCACTGCAAACGTATCAGGTCACTGCCGGTTGAAAGCAGCATATCCCCACGGCCAATTAACTGGTCGGCTCCACCTGCATCCAAAATAGTACGCGAGTCGATCTTTGACAACACCCTGAATGCCAGCCTTGCAGGGAAGTTAGCTTTAATAGTACCCGTAATTACGTTAACCGACGGCCTTTGCGTAGCAATAACCAGGTGTATCCCCACCGCACGGGCCAACTGTGCCAAACGGGCTATAGGCTGCTCTACCTCTTTACCGGCGGTCATCATCAGGTCGGCAAACTCATCAATTACCAGCACAATGAATGGCAGGTAACGGTGTTTCTCCGGATCGCTTATTTTGCGGTTAACATATTTGGCGTTATACTCTTTCAGGTTACGTACCTGCGCGTCTTTCAGCAGGTCGTACCGTTGGTCCATCTCAATACAAAGCGAGTTAAGGGTGTTCACCACTTTCTTGGTATCGGTGATGATAGCATCGCTTTCATCGGGCAATTTAGCCAGGAAGTGGCGTTCTATCTTACGGAAAAGCGTCAGCTCTACCTTTTTAGGGTCAACCAATACAAATTTTAACTCCGCGGGGTGGCGTTTGTACAGTAACGATACCAATATAGCATTAATACCCACCGATTTACCCTGGCCCGTAGCACCCGCAACCAGTAAGTGGGGCATTTTGGCGAGGTCGGCAATAAACACCTCGTTGGATATGGTTTTACCCAGGGCTATAGGCAGGTCCATCGTGTTGCTCTGCCATTTCTCGGTAGCCAGTACCGAGCGCATGGAAACCATTTCGGGGTTTTGGTTAGGCACCTCAATACCAATAGTACCCTTACCCGGCATAGGCGCAATAATACGTATACCCAAAGCGGCAAGGCTCAGCGCGATATCATCCTCCAGGTTCTTGATCTTGGAGATACGCACCCCAGGCGCGGGGATAATTTCATATAGCGTAACTGTTGGGCCAATGGTGGCCTTTATCTTATCTATCTCAATATTATAATGATTGAGCGTTTCAACGATCTTGTTCTTATTGGCTTCCAGTTCGTCGGCATTAACCGAGATCTTGGCCGAACCGTGGTTCTCCAGCAGGTCAAGCGTTGGCAGCTGGTATTGCGATAGCTCCAGTTTATGGTCATACATGCCAAACTGTTCTACCAGGCTCTTAGCTTTATCGTCGTCGCTCTTTTCGATGTTCATTACCGGCGTTGGGCGTTCCACGTCAATAGTAAGCGGTATTTCTGTTTCCTCTTCTACCTCCTGCATAGCGGTTACTCCCGGTGTAAGCACTACGGGCTCATGCAGTACATTAGCCGTTACGGGCACTATGTGCTGCTGCCGTACCGGCTCCACCATTGCTTCTGCGGCGGCTTCCGCGGCCAGCATGTCCTTAATGCGGTTATTGGCGCCATTGCGCGGCCACTCTACCGGGATGGATATTTCCTCATCAACCAGTTCAACCGGCTCGGGCGCTATCACAGGTGCTACATCAGGGTTAAGCTTTTCTTTACGGGCGGGCAGTTTAAAATCGATGTTATAGGCAATTACCAGCACGGTGAGCGCCAGGAAAATGAGCAGGAAACCCGTGCCCGACTGCCCTATCTGCGCGGCCAGTAAACGGTTGGTCCAAAAACCGAAGTTCCCTTCCAGGAAATGCGGATAATCAATAATAAAGGCGTGTACAAACCCTATAGCTACTGAAATGAACACAATGCTGAACAGCGTATACGCCAGCATTTTACTCACCGAGAATAGCCTGATCTTGAACAGCAGGCGATAGCCGATAATAAAGAATATAAACACAAACAGGAATGACGCTACCCCAAACCACTCAAAAATGAACTGGTTGGATAGCAGCGCGCCAAATTTACCCAGCCAGTTATCCACCATGGGGTTAGCTACTCCGTTCTCCATGAGCTCTTTGGTGGTTTTAAACAGGTTGCCCCAGCCACCATTGGCCTTTGATACATAGCTTTGGTCCTGCTGCCAGGTAAACAAATACGAAGTAAAAGCGATAAGAAAGAAAACCGACAACACCAGGAAGAAAAGCCCCAATATTTTTACGGCACGGCCGTCGCGCAGGTCAAAAAGAGGCAAACGCTCGGCTTGCTGCTGCCTTACCTGGCGCTCACGCGGTGCTTTTTCGCCGGGTTTACGTGGCTGATTTTCGTCCTTGAAGCTGTTTGATCTAAATTGATTTCCTTTAACCGGCATCCTTCACTCGTGGTTTTTCGCAAATATAAAGTTATTAGATAAAACAGATATTTTTTAATATTATTGAGATTAAATGAGCATCGAAGCGCTTGAAGCCTATATTGCCAATGCAGATATTGCTGCCCTTGAGGCCCTGCTTGAACAGCAGCCCGAACTGGCTGTTGCCAAAACCGCCCTTAATGTTTCGCCGCTCATGCTATCCTGTTATTATAAAAAGCCGGGGGTAACCCGGCTGCTGCTCAGGTACATCACTTCGCCCAATTTGTTTGAAGCGGCAGCGGCCGGCTTGTTTGACGCGGTCGCCTACCTCGTAAACACCCACCCCAATGAGGCTGATGATCACAACGACGATGGCTTTACCACCCTTGGCCTGGCCTGCTACTTTGGCCATTATGATATTGCCCGTTACCTGGTACTCAAGGGTGCCGATGTAAATAAACCATCAAACAATGGCTTTAATGTTTACCCACTACACTCGGCGGCGGCCGGTAATTACACCAGTACCGCACGCATGCTGATAGAGAGCGGCGCTAATGTGAACGTAAAGCAGGTATCGGGCACTACGCCACTACATTCAGCGGCGCAGAATGGCAATCTCGAACTGCTGATCCTGCTGCTGGAAAACGGCGCACAGGTGGATATCCGTATGGAGGGTGGCAAACTCCCCGCCGACCTGGCCCGCGATAAAGGTTTTAATGAGATAGCCGAGATATTGAGTTAAGCGGATGCTACACCCAAGTGCAAACATCGGTTGGTTAACCCTGTAATAATTTCCCTTATTGCCGTAACAGGATCCTGTTATGGTACTCTAATATTAAAATATAAACTTATCATGCTCAAAAAAACGCTCGTTTTACTTAGCTTATCCGCCGCTGTTATGGTAGCTAAAGCACAAAATATTAACAAGGACCGCCTGGACAGTTTGCTGAACACGCTTTCGGCACATAACAAAAGCATGGGCAGCCTGGCCATTATGCAAAACGGACAACTGGTATATCAAAAAAGTATAGGTTACGCCGCTGTTGACAGCCCATCCACCATCCCGGCATCGGCTAAAACCAAATACCGTATTGGCTCCATAAGCAAAATGTTTACCGGGGTAATGGTGATGCAGCTGATAGAGGAAGGCAAACTTTCGCTGGAAACACCACTTGCTAAATTTTATCCGCAAATACCAAACGCTGCAAAAATTACCATCGGCATGATGCTAAGCCACCACAGCGGCCTGCATAATTTCACCAATGACCCTGCCTATTTGAGTTACATGACCAATCCGCAAACGCATGAACAAATGCTGACCCGTATAGCGGCTATGCCATCAGATTTTGAACCGGGTACCCGGGGTAAATACAGCAATACTAACTTTGTGCTGCTGAGCTATATTATAGAAAAGATCAGTAATAAACCTTATACCGACCTGGTGAAACAGCGTGTTATCAACAAAGCCGGTTTAAAGGATACCTATTATGGCGGCAAAACCAACCCGGCTAAAAACGAGGCTTATTCTTACACGTATAGCGGCAAATGGAAAAAGTTTTCGGAAACCGATATGAGCATACCATCGGGCGCGGGGGCAATGGTATCTACTCCGGCCGATCTGGATAGATTCATCACCGCACTGTTCAATGGCAAATTGGTTAAACCGGAAAGCCTGGCGTTGATGCAAACTATAAAAGACAGTTTTGGCCTGGCCATGTTTTCAACCGTGATAGAAGGCCAAACTTATTATGGCCACGGCGGCGCTATTGACGCCTATCGTGCCGAACTGGCTTATTTACCTCAGCAAAAGCTGGCGGTAAGCTACACCGGGAATGGCGGCAGTTTTGACCCCTCAAACATTATGCAAGGGGTACTTAAAATTTGCTTAAATGCCCCATACACCATTCCAAACTTTGTAGAAGCTAAGGGGCTGGATAAGTATGCAGGCGTTTACGCCAGCAAACAACTGCCTATCAAAGTCACCATCAAAAATGAAGGCAATATCTTAACCGCCCAGGCTACCGGCCAATCGGCGTTCCCGCTGGACGCGACCACTACCGCTGATAGATTTGAATTTGAAAACGCGGGGATTGTGATGGAGTTTCGCCCTGAAAAGGGTGAGTTCACCCTTAAACAAGGCGGCAAGGAATTTCTGTTTATGAAGGAATAAACCTATCAAATGCCCACAAACAACAAAGCGATCATGGGTAATTACCATGATCGCTTTGTTGTTATATAAAATTAAGCTGTTACAGCTTAACGGGCTGCTGTGGCTGTGGTATTACCAGGCTATGGTTAAATTTGGGGAATATCTGGTCGATAGCTTTTATTGAGCCGCCGTTAAGGTCAAGGAACGACCAGCTTTTACCATTATCGCCGCTAACCGCCAGCAGGTTACTACTGCCCGAAAAACGGCCCTGTTTAGTTTTCATCACAATAGTTTGCGGCAATAAACAGTGCAGTTCTGTACCTGCCTTATAAAACTTACCGGGTGTGCCAACTGTGATCTTCTCGAACTTAAAACCCTCCGAGCGCATCTGGTTAAGCCCGGTGGTCATCATCTGCAACATTTTGGTTTTACCGCCACCCATTTCTACCGCCTTAGGGTAAGTATGGTCTAATACGGTTTTGTAATCGCCCATTAGCAGGGCGTTGGCAACTGTTTGCGCCTGTTTTTTTACAACCGCGGGGCTTTGCGCTGCAGCAGCCAAAGGCAATATGAGCAGGATAACCACTCTAAGCAAGTACTTCATTTAATTTTGGGGTTTGTTAATTAATACCTCACGGGAGAGTGCGTCCGTCCCGTCAATTTTACCGGTATGTTGTATACCCAGTATATTGCTTACCAGGTTAAATACCGACACATTTTGGAAAGGTACAATATTTAAATGCTTTTTAAAAGCAGGGCCCCAGGCATAAAAGGTGGCGTGCATATCTTTAACGGCATAAGGGTCGTACCCGTGCCAGCCGGGGTGAAGCTTTCTTTTAGTGTGCCACAGATTAAACACTTTGGGGTAGCGCGGAATAAGCACGATATCGCCTATATGGTTATGCCAGTCATCGGCTTCGCCATAATGCAGCCTTGCGGGCATGTTGGTTTTGAGGTATACATCGTAATCTTTAGCCTCCTGCTGCAAAGCGCTGTAAGTAGCGGGCACATCGGCCTTATTTTTAGCATATAATTCAACCAGTATGCCATCGCCGGATATTACATACTTAGAAGTGTCAATAGCAGCAGGTATACTTAAAGGATGCTCGTAATCTACCTTGGTCATGCCGTGGTCTGATACAAATACGTAATTAACGTTTTTAAGGCCGGTGGTTTTAACGGCTTTTTGCAATTCATTAACAGCCGAATCAATAAAATGCACCTCCTTTTCGGCCTCCGGCGATTCCGGGCCAAACAGGTGGGCCGCGTGATCAACCTGCGGAAAATAAAAGGTGATAAAATGCGGGCGTTTGGCAGGCGGCAGTTTCAACCAGTCAACCACCGCTTGTATACGGTTATGGATGTCTATTTTATCGTTATATACATAGTAATAGGTAGGCTTGGTATCTTTTATGGAAGCCTCTGAAGCTACCCAGTAAAAACTGGCCGAAAGCATTTTTTGCTGCTCGGCAAGCACCCATAGCGGTGTACCACCGTACCAACTACCATCGGCCACTTTATCCTTATCGTTCATGGAATAAAAGTCTTTACGGGTGGGGTCATAAAAAGCGTTATTCACCAGGCCGGAGTGCGATGGGTATAAACCGCTTACTATAGCGTAATGATTAGGAAAAGTTACCGAAGGGTAAGATGGGATCATGGACGACGCGCTCACTCCCTCTCCTGCCAAACGAAGTAAATTATCGGCATGGTAGCGTTTAGCAAAATCATACCGGAAACCATCGGCAGAAATGAGGATCACGTAGGGCTTTTGTTGCTGTTTGGCACTGTTTATGCGCCCGGGGATCACTTTCTGTGTAGTATCTGCCACTTTTTGCGCAGAACTGTTGATGGCATATAAAACCAAAACCAACAGGAATAAGCTGTATTTTTTCATTTATCAAATAAGTACGCGAAATTATCAATCGCGGATTAAGGTTTTGATAATCTATCGTTATTGTTGCAAACCTTAAACGCAAAAAAGGGTATATTTATTTATGCTTCGCCAAAGGCTTTATTTATTTGTGTTACTTATACCGCTTTTTACGTGTTGTAAAAAACACACGAGCCGTATTTATACCAGCGACTGCGCCAACAACATACAGTTAAAAAAGATAAGCTACCGCAACCTGATGGATAGCCTTCAGTTTTACCAGAACCGTTATGTACAGGTGAGCGGTGAGTACAGGCAGGGCAAAGAGCTATCGGCTTTGGTGAGCGATAGCAGCAGCTTTAGCAGCGATACCGGGCGATCATTATGGGTAAATTTTGTGCCCGACTGCCCTTTGTTTGAGAAGCATACCCATGTTGGCCTTTTCCAGTCTACAGATGGCGAGTACCTTAACTTTGATAAAACGCGCATGGCCATTGGCGGCCGCCTGGAACTGCAAAAAACAAAAGCCCGTGGTGTGTACAGGCCAACTTTAAATAATGTTTGTTACGTTGAACTTAAATAATACTAAAACATTTAGCATTACGTAGCGGTTATTAAAATAAATAATAACACTATGGACCAGGAAAATAATAACGGAATAAAAGGGTCAAACACGGTTAAAGACCCTGATGAGTGGACTACCGGCAACGAACCTATGACCGGCGCGCAGCACTCCTATCTCAAAACGCTATCTGACGAAGCAGGTGAAGAGTTTGATGAAACCTTATCAAAAGCCGATGCATCAAAAAGAATTGAAGAATTGCAGCACAAAACCGGCCGCGGACTCGAAGAAAACAACGTTGATTAGATCTCGATCTTAAGACCGTCGTAAGCCAGCTCTATGCCCTGTGGCAACAGCGGGTTTACGTCGGCATATTTACCCAGCCGGTGGCTAATGTGGGTAAAATAGGTTTTCTCGGCGCCAATTTCCTGCGCGAAAGCTATGGCCTCATCCAGCGTAAAGTGCGATATATGTGGCTGTTTTTGCAACGCGTTGATCACCAACACCTTGCTGCCTCTTATCTTTTCCTTCTCCGTATCAGATACCGTTTTGGCATCAGTAATATAAGTGAAATCATTAATACGGTATCCTAATACCGGCAATTTATAATGCATCACTTCAATAGGTATCAACTGCACGCTACCAATATGAAATGGCTCTGTGCCTATGGTGTGCATATTTACCTGTGGTATGCCGGGATATTTAAATTCATCGAAAATATAGGAGAACTCGCGCCTTAATCCTTCCTGTACACGGCTGGTGGCATAAATATCCATTGCCGCGTCCTGCTTGTAATTAAACGCGCGGATGTCATCCATACCGGCCACATGGTCTTTATGCTCATGGGTAAACACAATGGCATCCAGGTGCATTACCTGCTCGCGCAGCATTTGGTACCTGAAATCAGGGCCGGAGTCTATCACAATGATCTTATCCTCCGCCTCTATCATGATGGAGGTACGCAGGCGCTTATCGTGCTTGTCTGCAGAGGTACAAACCTCGCAGGTGCAGGCAATAACGGGTACTCCCTGTGATGTTCCGGTGCCTAAGAAAGTAATGATCACAGCTGCAATTGGGTTTGTTTTAACTGGTGTAAAAATGCAGCTTGCTTATCATCAAGCAGGTTATAATCCATCTCGAGGGTGCGGGCCAGTTCGGCTACGGCGGCTATCTTGCTTTCCAGGTTGGCAAATTTGTTTACCACCACCACTTTGCTGTTTTGCAGCAAACAGGCGCCGGTTTTAAAGTTGCCTTTCTCATACCTCACCTTGTAGCCGCTTGTTTTAAGCAGCATTTCCAGCTTTTCGAGGGTATGGGCGGTCATGGTGAGCATCGTTCAAAAATAATAACAATTGCTTATAACTCCGGTTTAAATACTTTTTAAAATAGTTTATAAAGATTACCGAAGGCTTTGCAAGTAAGCTAATTAATTGCATATATTGTGATACCATTTTCTCTCACCATAATTATGTATTGATATGACCCAAAAACCTGAAAGGTTTTTATCGCTGGATGTTTTCCGCGGGATGACCATTTGTTTTATGATCATTGTGAACACGCCCGGAAGCGGAGCCACCGCTTTTGCGCCGCTTGAACACGCTAAATGGTTCGGCTTTACCCCAACCGACCTGGTGTTTCCGTCGTTTTTATTTGCCGTGGGTAACGCCATGAGCTTTACCATGAAAAAGTTTGACAGCCTGGGCACCGGCGATGTGATCTACCGGGTACTTAAACGCGGCTTGATCATTTGCCTTATCGGCTACCTCATGTCGTGGTTTCCGTTCTTTGACCATACACCTACCGGTTGGGTAATGCGCCCGATAAGCGGCACCCGTATTATGGGTGTATTGCAACGGATTGGGCTTTGCTACATATTCGCTTCACTAATTATCTATTTTGTAAAAAACCGTACCTCGGTATTCATTATCAGCGCGCTGCTGTTAGTTGGTTACTGGGTATTATTACTAATTTTTGGCGACAAAGCCGAGCCTTACGGTATGCTTACCAACGCTGGCACCTACCTGGATAAATATATACTCGGCGACCCGCACCTGTACAAAGGAGAGGGCGTACCATTTGACCCGGAAGGCATATTAAGCACCCTACCCGCCATTGTGAACGTAATTTGCGGGTACTACGCCGGTAAATTTATACAGGAGAAAGGCAAAGGTTACGAGACCATTGCACGCCTTACCCTTATGGGCGCGCTGTTTATATTTATGGCATTATGCTGGGGTATGGTATTCCCGATAGGTAAAAAATTATGGTCGAGCCCTTTTACGCTGCTCACCGTGGGGATTGATATGGTGATCATTTCGGCGCTCATTTACCTCGTAGAGGTTAAGGCCAGCCGGGGTAGCTGGACATCCTTCTTCACCACTGTAGGTAAAAACCCGCTCATCATCTATGTATTATCAGAAGTACTGGTGATCATCTTCTGGATGATCAAAATTGGCGACCAAAACTTTTACGGATGGATCAATACCGTATTGTTCCAAAAGGTAGCGCCGGGGCCGGTAGGTTCACTACTGTTTGCGGTGAGCTTTATGCTATTGTGCTGGTGCGTAGGTAAAATACTCGACAAGAATAAGATCTACATCAGGGTATAAACAACAAGATACATCAAACAGAAAAGGGCTTAATCAAACAAGCCCTTTTTTGTTTCAATAAATTGCGGTCTTTTTATGCTCAGGCCCAGACGGGCGTTAAGCTTTTCTATCACGTAATCACTCAACTGGGGCGAGTATCTTTCATCGTGCTGGTGCATAAAGAACCATACGGTTTGCAGCCCCTTATCGCGCCATTCGGCAATGCGGTCGATCCATTCATCGCAGCGGGCATAATCTGTTGGGTGCAGGCCGTTGCCCACAAAGCGTATAAAGGCCTTGGGCGTAGGCAACATCATGTGTACACAATCGCGCCGGCCGGTAGCATCGGTGATCACCGCCCCGATATGCAGGCGCTTAAACAAGTTAAATACCGCATCGCGCGTATCGGGCTCGGCAAACCAGTTCTTGTGCCTTAGTTCTACATAAACAGGAATATCTGTTGGCAGGTGTTCGAGGTAAGCAGTAAGTTCGGGCAGGCTTTTGGGTGTAAAGTTATCGCTTAATTGCAAAAACAGCGGCCCCAGCTTTTCGCCAAAGGCTGTTATACCCTCGTAAAAACTTGTGGTAATATCCTCCGCGTTCTTTAAACGGCGGATATGGCTAATACTCTGCGAAAACTTGGGACAAAATTTAAAGTCGGGATTGGCGGTCGCTTTCTCTTTCCACTTACCAATGGTATCGGGCCCGTAAACCTGGTAAAAGGTAGCGTTCAGCTCAATACAGTTAAAGTGCTTTACATACTCGTCTAAAAAGTTGGCATCTTTTGTTTTTGGCGGATATATCTGCCCTACCCACTCCTTACGGCCCCACTTGGCGCAGCCTACATGCACCTCAAATGGCCGGACTTTACCGGCTTCCGAAAGGGTTTGCAGGGTAAAATCCGTATCGGGCGGCAGGGTAAAATCAACGGTGGGCAGTTCATGTTCGGGTACGCGGCCAAATTCCATAGCAATAAAATTTATTTGGAAAGATAGTAATTAGCTCAACAAAAAGAGGCGGTTACCAATGGTAACCGCCTTATTAGTATCGTTTATCTTGATGGATTGTTTTTATTACAGGAACATACCGCCCGATGCTTCGATGCGCTGCGCGTTTATCCAGCGGCCATCGTCGGTACACAGGAAAGCGATAATTCCGCCAATATCATCAGGTACGCCCGGGCGACCCAATGATGTGATGGATGAAATAAACTGGTGCATATCGGGGTGGCTGTCGAACGCTTTTTTGGTAAAATCGGTTTCAATGATACCGGGAGCCACCAAATTGGCCGCTATGCCACGGCTGCCCAGTTCTTTTGCCAGGTATTTGGTAAACACTTCTATGGCGCCTTTCATAGACGCGTAAGCGGCATAACCCGGCGTGGCAAAACGGGTAAGCCCGGTTGAGAGGTTAATGATACGGCCACCATCGGCAATAGTTCCCAGCAGTTTTTGTGTAAGGAAGTATACGCCCTTGAAATGTACGTTGAATAAATTGTCGAAATCTTCCTCGGTGGTTTGGGCGAATGGCGAGGCGGCGTCAATACCGGCATTGTTCACCAGGAAATCAAAGCTTGGGCGGCCCCATTTACTTTGCAGCAGTTGGCTCAACTGCTCCTGAAACTCCCCGAAAGAAGCTACCTTACCGGTATCCAGCTGCAGCGCGGCTGCATTTTGGCCAAGCGCCTCTATTTGTTTAACTACCTCTTCAGCCTCCTCTTGTTTGCTGCGGTAAGTAATAATTACATCTATGCCTTTCGAGGCTATCTTAAGCGCGGCGTTTTTGCCGAGTCCGCGGCTTCCGCCGGTTATTAACGCGATCTTATTTGTGCTCATTTTTGTAGTGTTTTAATTTGATACAAATGTGAGCCGTTATCGTTGTTAAAAAATGGTGATGGTTACAGATAAAATGGTGAGCAGCACAGTTTTTATCACAGAACTATACCGGTTGCGTTACGGCGCCCAAAACCCTGTCGCGGTATTCCTTGGGTGTTATCCCCTCAAAACGCTTAAAAAACTTGGTGAAGTTGGACGCGTCAAACGTGAGCCGAAAGGCGATCTCTTTTACGGGAGAATTCTTCTGAAGCATATCTTTAGCAATGGCCATGATCTTATCCTCGAAGAACCAGCAGGGCGATTTCCCGGTAAGCTCTTTTATGGTATTGGTTAAATGCTTGGGGTGGATGTTTAAAATGCCGGCTATATCGCGTATCTCTAACATTTCATTAGTGCGCTCGTTCAGCACATCATCAAGATGCTTATCCAGTTCTTTAAGGTAGTCGGCAAATATTTCGTGCCTGCGGGCGAATATCTTTTTGGGTACGGGTGCTGGCATAATGTTTTAACCGTTTCAGGCAAATTAAATCATTAAAAATGGCTTTGCCAATTAACCCTGCTAAGCACTTAATCCTGATCGGGAAAAAACGTAGGTGGTGTTGGCGCCGGTATTTCCAGCGCGGCATTAAAATCGGGCAGCAGGCGCAGCAGCACGTTTTTGGGCATATTACCTACATCCATAAAGGTCCAGGTTTTGCCTTTGTCGTTGCTAATGGCCAACAAGTAAGAGTTGCTGATATACACTCCGTTAAGCACCTTCATCTTCACGGTTTCGGGCAGCAGGCAAAGCAGTTGTGTACCTGCCTTATAAAAAGGACCAGGCGCGTTTACCCAGCCATCAAAAGCGATAACGCCGCGCGCCCTCAGTGCCTCTATACGGTCATTGATGAGTTTTGCCATCGCCTCGGCACCACCAGACAGTTTGATAAGCCCGGGGTAACTCATACTCAGTACTGTTTTGGTATCGGCAGTAAAAGTAGCCTTTGCAAACCTGCCTGCCAGTTTTTTTACCAGCAGGTTGTCCTGCGCCCGTACGGTAAAGCTAAACAACACCAATATCGCCACAGCTACTATATATCTAACGCGCATAAACCCTGTTTATTTAGATACCAGGCCCGATATCACGTTGATACTCAACGCTACAATGGCGGTATTAAAAGCGAATGAAATGAGGCCATGCATCCAGGCGAGGCGGCGTATGTGGCGCGATGATATTTCCACATCAGACACCTGGAACGTCATGCCGATAACAAAGGAGAAATAAACAAAGTCCAGGTAATCAGGGTCCTTGGTATCGCCCGGGAATTCAAGTCCTCCTATCATCTCGCGTTCATCGGTGCGGGTGTAATAAAGATGGGCGTAACGTAACGTAAAAACCGTATGCACCAACCACCACGATATGATAACCGCGACCATAGCCAGTATAACATAACCTGCGGCAGTATCTTCAGATACGCCTTTTGATGATTTTAACAGCAGGTAAATAGCCACCAGGCTTACCAGTGAAGCCCCGAGTACAAACAGAAAAATGATGACCCGGCTGGAATCTTCCAGGCTGGCAATTTTGCGTATTTCACGGGGGTGAGCTTTTAATATAATTAACCAGTCGAGCAGGATAATGGTAGACGCTATGGCTATCCAGGTAATGAGCACGATCTCGGGGATAGAATCTATCTGCCTGGATAAAAAAAATGCGACAACACCCATACCAAGAGAGATAAGCAGGCGATAGGGCGCATCAATACGCAGCAAAAAATTTTTGTTTGTTTGTTTAGCAGGCATTTATGCAGTAGTTACAGCAGGAGCACTAATTTGTTTGTAAGCATGTAAGATAGTCATCTTAAACGTGGTATCGTTAATCTTCCTCTACAATATTAGCTACACGGCCAATCTGCCCATCCTCCAAACGGACTTTAATACCACGCGAATGGTAAGTTGCGCTGGTAAGGAGGTCTTTAACCACACCGCGGGTAAGTTTACCGCTGCGCTGATCTTTTTTAAGGATGATATCTACTTCCAGTCCGGGATATATATCTGCTCTGTTACGTCCGTGCATGTGGATATTATTTAGTCCGGCAGTCCGATAAGTCGAAAAGTCCGGGAGATATTTTTTTAGTCCGAAAGTAAGAAGATCCCGTCTTTCGGACTTTAATGACTTGCCGACTTTCGGCTATTTTACCAGCCAGCTTATTGCTTCTTCTACTTTTCTGAAATTAAAACTGCCGATCACCTTATCCATAGCCGCGCTGATCTGCTCGTTCTGCAAATTGCCTATGCTGCCCTCGTGCGTATGGTTAACTGTTTTTTCGGGGTTAAAATTACCTTGCTCAATATCTAAACCTATTTGCTTGTAGGCATCGCGGAAAGGTGTTCCGTTTAATACAGCCTTGTTCACTTCCTCTACGCTGAACAGGTAGGCATATTTAGGATCATCCAGTATATGCTTATTCACGGTAATATGCTGTAGCATAAAGTTGGCCATATGCAGGCAGTCGAGCAATTCGGTAAAGGCCGGGAACAGCAGTTCCTTTAACAACTGCAACTCGCGGTGATAGCCCGATGGCAGGTTGGTGGTCATCATGGCTACATCATTGGGCAGGGCTTGCAGGCGGTTACATTTACCACGCATAATTTCCCACACGTCCGGGTTCTTCTTATGCGGCATTATGCTGCTGCCGGTGGTTAGGTTCTCCGGATAACTTACGAACGCGAAGTTCTGACTAAGGTATAGGCATTGGTCCATAGCCATTTTTGCCAGTGTGGCGGCAATTGATGATAAAGCCTGCGCAATCACGCGCTCGGTTTTACCACGGCCCATTTGCGCGTATACTACGTTATGGGCAAGGCTGTCAAACCCAAGCAATTCGGTGGTCATGGTGCGGTTAAGCGGGAAAGACGACCCATAGCCTGCGGCTGAACCCAGCGGATTTTTATTGGTGATCTTCCAGGCGGCCAGCAGCATTTCCAGGTCATCAACCAAACTTTCGGCGTATGCGCCAAACCACAACCCGAACGATGATGGCATGGCCACCTGCAAATGCGTGTAGCCCGGTAGCAGCACGTCCTTATGTTCCTCGCTCAACTGAACAAGCAAACGGAAAAGGTTATCGGTTTCGGTTACTACTTCCTGTATCTTGTCGCGAAAAAATAGTTTCAGATCAAGCAATACCTGGTCGTTACGGGAACGGCCGCTGTGTATTTTTTTACCGGCATCGCCAATGCGGCGGGTCAGCAGCATCTCCACCTGTGAGTGTACGTCTTCCACATCATCCTCTATTGCAAAATCGCCTGCATCAATGTCGTTATAGATCTGTTTGAGTTCGCGCTGCACCAGGGCGAGGTCTTCCCCGCTCATCAAGCCTATCGACTCCAGCATGCGCGTGTGGGCAAGTGAGCCCAGTACATCAAAGGCAGCCATCTGGTTATCCAGCTCACGGTCGCGGCCCACTGTAAAGTTCTCTACCAGTTTATCAACGTTGGTGGTTTTTTGCCACAGTTTACTCATTATGATTTTAGATTTTGTGATTTACGATTTTAGATTTTTCTACGGAAAAATATCTAAAATCAATTAACTATTGCGTCGAGCATCTTGATGTACAGTTCAATGCCTTCGCCTATTTCGTCTACATAAATATATTCATCAGCCATGTGCGAGCGTGCCGAATCGCCGGGACCAACTTTGATGGACGGAATATCCAGCAGAGATTGGTCTGACGTGGTAGGCGAACCATAGGTTTTACGGCCCAGCGCCACACCTGCCTGTACAAACGGATGATTTTTATCTATTGATGATGGCTTTAAACGAATGCTGCGCGGCCTTACATCGCAGCTGACATGCTCGCGGATAATGTCCAGTACTTCCTCGTTACGGTAAGCATCTGTAACGCGTACGTCAACCGTAAAAGTACAGGTAGCTGGCACTACATTGTGCTGCGAACCGGCATTAATAATGGTTACCGACATTTTGATAGGACCAAATACTTCCGACTCTTTTGGGAACCTGTAGTTACGGAACCACTCTATATCTTTTAAAGCCTTGTAAATAGCATTTTCGCCTTCTTCACGGGCGGCATGGCCGGCTATGCCAAAGGCGGTACAATCCAGCACCATAAGGCCGCGCTCGGCAATGGCGAGGTCCATCAGCGTAGGCTCTCCCACTATACCAAAATCGAGTTTTCCTAATTCGGGGATGATGAGTTCCAAACCGTTAACGCCTGATATCTCCTCCTCTGCCGTAGTAGCCAGGCAAAAGTTATATTTAAGATTGGTTTGATGATAGTAGTGCAGGAACACATGTATGAGCGATACTAAACAGCCTCCCGCGTCATTACTTCCCAGGCCATAGAGCTTGCCATCCTCAATCTTGGCATCGTACGGGTCGCGGGTATAGCCGCTGTTGGGCTTAACCGTATCATGGTGCGAGTTAAGTAGAATGGTTGGCTTGGCCGGGTCGAAATGCGCGTTCCAGGCCCAGATATTATTGAGTTTGCGATGGGTTTTTACCCCATGCGTTTGAAGGGTTTGCTCAATAAGGTCGGCCGTGCGGTCTTCTTCTTTACTGAACGATTGTATTGAAATTAATTGCTGCAGCAAAGCCAGCGCCTGCTGCGACAATGTAGTGATATCTGCCATAATAAACGGGTTTTAACCCAGTAATACCTGCGGCAAAATTAAGCTTTTTGCCGCAAGTACAAACGATAAACATTAGCTGCTTATTGTTTATTCGATCAGCAGGGCATCGTCATCGTCGCCCAGGCTTAGCTGTATCATATCATTACCAGCAATACCTTCAATAGAGCCTTTGATATGCGCGGCGTTCAGTAAAACTTTCTCCAACTGCTTTTCGCGCGCTTTCCATAATTTTTCCATCGCGTCGCGTTCTTTCTGTATGGAAATACGCATGCTCATGTAGCCCTCGCGTATGGCCTTCCATTGTTCGGAGAACTCGCTGCTGGTTAAATAATCATACAACAGGTGCATTTTATCGCCTTTGTTTTCCTGCGCCTTGGCCATGTTAGCCAGTTTGATCACCCCATCGCGCAGGATGTATGATACGGCCTTTACCTCATCAAAACTGCATATCCATACACCGTCGCGCTCGCCAAAGCAATCCATCCCTTTGGGGTAGCACTGGGTAACAATAACGGCCACATCAACGCCCATGGCGCGCATATCTTTTTTGAGTTTTTCTATCCACTCGTTAGAGAAAGCGGTGGTACGTTTACTCTCGTAGATAATACGGCCGCACTCCTGCCCAAACTGGTTACGTACGGTTTGCACACAATCGGCACCGCGCACACCTTTGCCAACTTCGGCTATCACATCAAACGGAAAATAATTACGCAGCTGCTCTTCCAGGATCAATTCCTGCACCTCGCCCTGCAGCTGCATAGAGCCCTGCTCGGCCCGGCGCTTCATTTCATCGGCCAGGCGTTTCTGGTCTTCCAACTGCTTTTCCAGTTCCTTTACCTTTAGCTGGTATTCGGTATCCTTCAGGTTATGCTTTTCGGCCTCCTGCTTGCGTACCTGCTCGGCAATATCCGCGCGCTGCTCCTGTAACTTGCGTTGCAGGGCTATCTCCATTTCCTCTTCTTTTTGCTTTAGCGCCTGTTCGCGCTGCAAATATTCCAGTTCCTTCTGGCGCGATTCTTTTAGTTTCTCCGCACTGGCATTCACAGAATTTTGCAGCATGGTCAACTGCGTTTCAAAATCGGCGGTGATGGATTTCCGGAGGTTTTCTTCCAGCGTGAGCTGCAACTGCTTTTTCTCACCCGCGAGGCGCTGCTCAAACTCGGCCTGCTGCTGCCTGGCCTTAGCGCTGAACTCCTCCTCTTTACGCTTAAACTCCTCCTCTTTCTGGCGGGTATAATCCTGCATCTTCAGCCGCAGCTGCTGCTTATACTCTTCGGCCATAACTTCCTCAATAGGGAAGCCATGCCCACAGCTCGGACACTTAACTTCTGTAGCCATAATTTGTAGTGAATACCAAAGGTAATGAATTTTGCCTCAGACAAACCGCTTTTACAAAACGCAATTTATTCAACAGTCAACTAACTTTCCACCCTCTCTGCTGCGCAAAGAGGGTCGGCCAGCAAAGCGATGCCCGGGTGAGTCAAAAAAAGCCGGTTAAAAATCGTGGTACAAATTCCTGAAGCTGCTCTTGATACCGAATGTAAGCACGCTGGCATTTTTAGTGCCCAATGAATTGGTTTCGTGGCGGTACAGCGCGCCCAGCTCAAAACGTAAGTTATATTTAGGGTTCAGCAGAAAAGCTACCGTACCTTCGGCATAATACAGATTGGTGTTTAAGCCCTGGCCTACTTTATTGCTTGCATAGGTAGGTATAAGCGGCTTGGTAACATCACGGCCGGCGTTATCGGCAGCGTTAAGATCAAGCCCGTATTTGGCATACATTAGCTGACCCTGAAAATCAAACCTTTTGTAGGTATAGTTCATGATACCCACCAACTCCCTGAAGTTGGCGCCAAGCGGGTCGCCCAAAGGCTGGCTATAATAGCTGTAGGCACTGATCACCTGTCTGTTTGAATAAGTATAAGGCTTAACGGCATCATACTCTAACAGGTAGTTAAGGTTTTGAACCCCGAAAATATCCGCTCCGCGGATACCCAGTTGCACACCGCCGCTGTTATCCACGTTATCTGTCTGGAAATAGTTTTTGCCGTTAAAGCGGTCAAACAATAACTGCCCGTAAATAGCCGATTTATCAAATACTTTATACTTACCTGTAAAACCTACCAGCGCGTTACCCGGCTGGGATGACGGGCCAAGGCCGCTGGCAAATATTACCGGGTTAACAAAATTCACGTCGAAACCTCTGCGGTTGCCCTGGTCATCGGCTTCGGGAGCAATGTAGGCGTTAAAGAAACCAAACGACAGGCTGTTGTTCACATTCCAGTCGAGGTAATGGAACAGGCCCCATTTACGGCGGTTGTTGCCGAAGCTGTCAAACTTCACCAGGTTTTGGTCTTGCAGGTAAGTCCACATCATCATGTATTGTACCTTACCTACATTAGCCGTTACACGCAATAATGGGTAGTTAGCCGCGTAATCTGATAAAAGGATAGAGCGGTAACCATCGCCTATAAAGGTTTTATCCTGCCCGAGGGTGATGTTGATCTGTTTGATAGGCGTATAGGATAATATGGCCGTAGCATATGAGTAATCGCGGTAGGTTTTGGTACTACCACGGTCATAAGCCTGGCCGGGCACAAAACCTATCTGCTTTACATAGTCGGTATAGTATTGCGGGAAAGCGGCCTGGTTCTCGTAACCGCTGGTGTAGAACGAGAATTTGCTGCCTACCGTACCTCCAAACTGGAAACCGCGTGTGTTGGTACCTATACGGGTAGTAAAGCCAAAGCCTAATGGCTTAAAGTGTACTTCGGTATTGCTATGGTCAGAGAAATCGTGCCCTATGGTGTTATCCTGTAAATAGTCGGCGTAAAAGGTATAATCTTTTTTATTTACCTCTATGAGGTGTTCGTTAAATATCTTGCGCAGGAACCAGTTATGGCGGTTACTGTCAACCCCCATTTGCATTAACTGGTTATACCTGTTGCTGATGGTACTATCTATCAGAAAAGGCCTTAAAGAAGTATGCATACTGCTGCTTTTGGAGTAGATATCAGCGTTAAATTTTTGGTAGAACTGATACGATTGCGGCAGATAAACAGATTGCGCCTTACCAATAGTGGCCGTTAAAACAAATACCGAAAATAAGATAAGCTTACCGGCAAGCCTGTTGTAGTTTTTTTGCATACGCAACAAAATAAACGTTAATTATTGTAACATAAAAATTTATCCGCTTAGCTTACAGCTCCGGCGGCAATGTCCGTTTACCAACTGTAACATACATTATATTATGCCATGGCGTTTATTGCCCGCGTACAGCGTTAAAATGTGTTAAAAGTATTAAACTATAAACGGCATCATTAAAAAACAAGCTTTTAAATATTCATATTTGCCCTGCTAAACTTTACTCTTAGAGGCATGCAATACAACAAAATAAACAACCTGCTTGGCTGGCTTTGCTTTTTTATAGCGGCAGCAACGTACATGTTAACGTTAGAACCCTCTGTAAGTTTTTGGGACTGCGGCGAATTTATTTCGTGCGCGTACCGTTTACAGGTGTCGCACCAGCCGGGTTACCCTTTATTTGCCATGCTGGGGAAGGTTTTCTCGCTGCTGTCCATGGGCGATAATACTAAAGTACCGTACTTTACCAACTCCATGGCAGCGCTGGCCAGCGCCGCTACCGTCATGTTCCTGTTCTGGACCATTACCGCCCTGGCTAAAAAACTGGTGGCCGGCCGTGAAAAGGAATTTGGTAACGCCCAAACCATCGTTATCATGGGCTCCGGATTGGTAGGTGCCCTTGCTTTTACTTATACCGATACCTTTTGGTTCTCGGCTGTTGAAACCATCGTGTTCGCGCTTTCCTCTTTGTGCATAGCCATTGTTTTCTGGGCCATTTTGAAATGGGATGCCCACGCAGACGAACCCGGGGCTGATAAGTGGATCGTATTTATCGCATACGTTATAGGCCTTTCCATAGGTATACACCTGCTTAATTTACTTACCATACCGGCATTGGCGCTGGTATATTATTTCCGCAGGTGTAAAAACATCACCTGGAAAAGCGGACTGATCGCCTTTCTCATCAGCATTGTGATACTCGGGCTGGTGCAGTACGGCATACGCGGGTATACCATTAAGTTCGCGGCTTATTTCGATCTGTTCTTTGTTAATTCACTGGGGCTGGGTTTTGGCAGCGGCGCTATTGTTTTCTTCCTGCTGCTGATCGCGGCTATTGTGGGCGGGCTGGTTTACAGCAAACGCAAAAACAAACCCGTGCTTAACCTGGCTTTGCTGTGTGTGGCGTTTATTTATTTCGGATACGGATCATTCGCTTATATCCCCATCCGGGCTACCGCCAACCCCGACCTTAATAACTCGCACCCGGATAACGCGTTTACCATGTACGGTTACCTTAACCGTATACAATACGGCGAAAATCCGCTGCTTGTTGGCCCCTACTTTGACGCCCAGATAACCGACCAGGTTGAGGGCAGCAATATTTACCGCAAGGGCGACAAAAAATATGAACTCGCAGGCAAAAGCCTTAGTTATAAATACGACCATACTACCATATTCCCCCGCATGTACAGCACCGATGCCAGTGATGTGCAATTTTATCGCGGCTGGGGACAGATACCTGAAGGGCAAGCGCCGAACTTTGCTGATAACATCAAGTGGATGGCCAGCTGGCAGGTTTACCAAATGTATTTCAGGTACTTTTTATGGAATTTTGTAGGGCGGTATAATGATGCCGACGGGCAGCAAAGCACCGAAAGTATTGATGGCAACTGGACCAGCGGAATATTGGACGGCGGCCGTCATTTGCCCAAAAATGTGGTGAACAATCCATCATACACCCCGCTTTATGCCATACCGTTTATTTTAGGGGTTATAGGCCTTATTTACCAGGCCGAACGCCGCAAGCGCGACGCCCTTATTATTGGCCTATTGTGGTTTTTTACCGGTTTAGCGGTAGTGTTTTATGTAAACCAGCCTTCGGTACAACCAAGGGAGCGCGATTACTCGTACGTTGGCTCTTTTTACGCGTTCGCTATTTGGATAGGCTTATCCGTAGTGGCCTTGACTGATGTTTTGCGCCGGAAGGTAAATGCCCGCACCGCGGCTTACGTGGTTACCGCTGTTTGCCTGCTGATAGCGCCGGTACTGATGGCTAAACAGGAATGGCGCGGGCACGACCGCTCTACCAAAATGGTAGCGCATGATATGGCTTATAATTATCTCATCTCCTGCCCGCCAAACGCTATTTTGTTTACCTATGGCGATAACGACACCTACTCGCTTTGGTATGATCAGGAAGTAGAAGGTATACGCCCGGATGTACGCATAGTAAACCTGAGTTTATTTAGCGGCAGTTGGTACATAAGGCAAATGCAACGGCCTATGAACGCCTCGGCACCGCTGCCTATTACTATGCCTTATGATAAATACAAAGATGGCGTAAGAGATGTGATCTATTACAATGATGGCGGTATTAAAGACCCGGTTGAACTAAAGGATATTTTCAACTTTATTACCTCTGATGACCGCAGCATGCAGGGCCAAAACCAGGGCGGCGAATATGTGAACTATCTGCCGACCAAGAATTTTAAAATCACGGTAAATCCCGCCGATGTAGTTAAAAACCATGTGGTATCTGTAGAGCAGATGAAACAGCTAACGCCTGTAATGGAATGGAAATATAACTCCAACTATGTAACCAAGGACGACCTGGCGCTGATAGACATACTGGCCCATAACGACTGGAAAAGGCCCATTTGCTTTACCACCACTATAGGTACCAGCAACCTGGTGGGCTTGCAGCCTTATTTATACAAAGAAGGTTTTACCTACCGCCTGTTACCACTTAAACAGGATACCTCCCGCCACGACCAGCTAAGCAAGGTGAACGACAGCGTGATGTACGATAATGTGATGAACAAGTTTAAGTTCGGCCGCTACAAAACCGCCAGATACCTCGACCCGGAATCGACAGGTATGTTTTTCCCGGTGATGATGACCACTTTTCTTGACCTGGCTACCAGCCTCAACCAAGACGGTCACCCGGATATGGCCTTAAAAGTATTGCATAAATACGATAATGAAATGCCCGGTGGCTTATACCCTTTTATTGATATTGCCGCCCGTAAAATGTTTATGGCACAAATGGCCTATGAACTTAACGATAGCCAGCTGGGCAATAAATTCACCGAAGACATTAACCAGTACCTGATGGACCAGTTCGGGTATTTTTACCACTTGCTGCAAACGGATAGCAGGCGCATGCCCGCCCGCGATGTACAAATAGGCATGGAAGTACTTACCGGCCTGGTTAAATACACAGATAAGGCCCACCAAAAGGCGCTTAACCAAAAGCTAAGCGCCGAGTTAAAAGAATACAGCGCCAAGTTTGCCCCGGTGATAGGGCAACCCTGAGCAAACAAAAACGGCCCGTTAAATATGGGCCGTTTTTGTTTATAGCTTTTAATCAAATAGCCATCAGGCGGCCAGCGCTTCGTTCTCTTTTTTTATGCGTACGTACAACATGGCCGCGTTTAAAAGGCTAAATACCACAAAGGTGTAATACAGGCCAAATGCCAGTGGTATTACCGCTATTTCGGCAATTACAATAATGTAGTTGGGGTGTTTAACGTATTTATAGATGCCGGTAGCAACGGGTGGTGTGCCGGGTACGCGGTAAATACGGGTATTCCAGTAAGGCCCCAAATTGGCTATTACCAGCGCTTTAAGGCAGGCAAGCAATACAAACAGGGCTATAAGGTAATAGTTGACAATGACATGTGTCCGCAAAATATATTCGGCTATTAAAGAGATAATGAAAGCCGTATGCAGGGCAACCATGTAAGGATAATGCTCCCGGCCGTATTCAACAGCGCCGTGCTGCAACACCCATTTACGGTTACGTGACGCCACATACAGTTCGGACAGCCTTTGCGTGATCAGGAAAGCGATAAAGATGGTAAAGGTCATGGTGGTTAGTTTTGCATATCCAATAATAACATTTCGCTGCTAAAACCCGGGCCCATGGCCAGCATCAACCCGTAACCGGGGGTGTAACCCTGCTTTAAGAACTGCTCCAGCACGTAAAGCACGGTTACGCTGCTCATATTGCCGTTTTCACTCATCACCTGGCGGGTGTACTTCAATTCATCGGCCTTAAGCTCCAGCGCTGTATGGTAGGCTTCTATTACTTTGCGCCCGCCTGGATGAAAAATAAAGTTGGCGATGCCGGGTAAAGTTAAGCTCTGCTTTTGCAGAAAAGCATCCACATCCTGCTTAATATGGGTGTTAATGATAGTTGGAATATCCTTGGAAAAAATAACCTTAAAGCCATCATCACCAAAATCCCAACCCATCACATCAAGCGCATCGTAATATAATTTACTGCTGCCGGCCTTTATGTTCACTTTTTTACCGGTTAACGGATATTGGTCGCCGGTTACCAGGCAGGCAGCCGCGCCATCAGAAAAAAGGCTTGAGCCAATAAAATTACTTTTGCTGTAATCGCTTTTAACGAGCGTGAGCGAACAAAGCTCCACGGCTACGAGCAGCACTACTGCCTCCGGGTTGGCTTTTGCAATGGTAGCGGCTTTTGCTAAACCGGCCACTCCCCCGGCGCAGCCCAGGCCCCATACAGGTGTGCGGCTCACATGCTGCGGCAGGCGCATCTCGTTAATCAGCAAAGCATCGATACTGGGGGTTGACAGGCCCGAGGTAGAAACAAATACCACATCAGTAACCGCTTCCTTAGAAATACCTGCCTCACTTAAAGCCTTTTCGGCTGCATCGGTGGCGTATTGCAGTGCCAGTTTGATGTATTCGTCGTTACGCTCCTTAAAGGAGGTGTTACCTGCATACCAGTTTAGCGGCTTGGCAAAGTTACGCGTAACAATGCCGGTATTGTCAAAAGCCTGCAGCAAGCGTTCGGCGTGTTCTACTTTGCCGGAAAATAGGGTTCGCACCTGTTCTTTTACTTCGGGCTGGGGTACTTTATAGGGTAAACTAAGGCCGCTGGCGGCTGCTATATTTGGCATATTAACTGGGTTAGTATATACACATACGTATAGAACAGGCTTTGGTTGTCAACTATTCATCATAATCGGTGTTTTATTTTTAACCGCTTTGTACATTAGTGAAAAATAAGACAGCAACATCATGCCCGAACTACCCGATCTGGAGGTTTTTAGCCACAACCTGGAGAAACGCCTTAAAGGAAAAACCATTGCGCGGCTAACCTCGCATACTACAAAACTGAATGTAACGGAGAAAGAATTGCAGGATACCCTGCACGGCCAAAAAATAGCCGCCGTATACCGTGAGGGGAAAGAACTTTATTTTAAATGGAGCAATGGCGACATACTGGCGCTGCACCTGATGCTGCATGGTAAGCTCTTTTACTTTAAGGATAAAAACGACCAGAAATTCCCGGTAATTGAGCTAATGTTTACCGATGGCAGCGGGCTGGTGCTCACCGATTTCCAAAAGGCGGCTACCCCTACCCTTAACCCCGAACCTAAAACCGCGCCGGACGCGCTATCTGATAAAGCCGATGCCGATTATTACAAAACCATACTGGCTAAAAAGAAAACCACGATAAAAACCATATTGCTGGACCAAAAAATTGTAAGAGGGATAGGAAATGCCTACGCCGATGAGATATTGTGGCACGCGCGCATATCTCCGTTCTCGGTGGCCAACAAAATACCAGAGCATAAACTCAAAGACCTGGTAAAGGCCATACACAAAGTTTTAACGGAAGCGCAACAGCAAATTATAAAGCATAACCCCGATATTATTGCCGGTGAGGTAAGGGATTTTATGCTCATCCATCACCCTAAAAAACAAAGCAGCCCGGGCGGCGCGCCTATTCAAATAGATAACGGTACACGCAAAACTTACTATACCAGTGAGCAGGAACTATTTGAATAACAAGCCGTACACCCATTGGCTATAATATGGTTAATAGTGGCTATATAAAAACATTTGGCTAAACGGCACTGTTCACATAGGTACATCTATACAAATAAATACCATGGGAACATTACAACACATACAACACCAGATATCAGCGCTCAACGATCTTATAAAAATTAATAACGACCGTATAGCCGGCTACCAGAAAGCGATTGAAGGTACTGACGATACCGGCCTTAAAACCGTTTTTGAAGGCTATATTGACCAAAGCAATGGCTATGTAAATGAACTGAACGACTACATACATCACCTGGGTGGCTCACCTGCGGATGGCACCACCTTATCAGGTAAGTTTTACCATGCATGGATGGATGTGAAAGCGGCCTTCACTAAAAAAGACAACCACTCCGTACTATCTGATTGTGAATATGGTGAAGATGTAGCCAAAAGCGCTTATCGCAAGGCACTCGATGATAAGGAATTGATATGGGAAGATGCGAAGGTGGTAGCGCTGCTAAACAACCACCTCAACGGCCTAAAAATATCGCACGATGCCATTAAGGCCCTGCGCGATTCGCTTAAACAGGAAGCTTAAAAAGCAACCACTCAACAAAACAACAAACCCTGCCAGTGTAGCAGGGTTTGTTGTTTTATAAAGCCATAAAGTAATTAACCAACGAAGGGAAGTCATCAAACTTCACATCATAATCATGGGTAGTGCCAAAGCCGTAGCTTACAAAAATAAAGGGCACGCCGGCCATACGGCTCTGCTCGCCATCACCGGCGGTATCGCCAATGTATACAGACTGCTGCAGGCCATGCTTATCCATCAATAACTTAATATTATGGTTCTTGGGCATAAAATTTACGCCATGCGCCAGCTCGTCCTTGATCAAATCATCAATGCCGGCCCAATCAATAAACTGCCTGATAATACCTTTAGCACAATTGCTCAGGATGAACAACGGATATTTTTCGGCAAGTTGCTTCAGCCCATCCTTTACGCCCGGGTATAGTATCCCACCCTTCTCGCGAATAAGGTTGTGGCGTTTATCATTCACCGTGCTGTATATCTCCACCCGCTTATCGTGTTCAAACTCGGGCATCAGTACCTCTATTACTTTTTTTCCTTCCCAGCCTACCATGCCGGCCAGGGTATCACGGGTAATGGTTTTATCTATTCCTTTCTCTCTGAATACTTCGTTCCATGAGTAAGCGTAGGTATCCACAGCATCCCACAGGGTGCCATCCATGTCAAAAATTAAGCTATCCGGTTTTTGCATGTGGTGAAGTTAATCATTTAATACTTATCGCTGCTTTCGGGATAAAATCTGAATGGTATTTTTCAATTATCAGTAAATTATACCACAAGTTCGGTGATTTACACCACTTGTGTGTTTAATACTTAGGGTATATTTGCCTTATGAAAAAGGCGTTCCCGGTATATGATATATGCTCATTGGCTGATAACCAGCACCATGATCTGCTTATCAGCCGTTTTGCGCCATATTTACAAAAACACCACAACCTGGCCTTAGCGCACAAACATAGTTTTTACCATGTGGTATTATTTACCCGGGGCGGCGGCAAACACGCTATTGATTTTAAGCAATTTGATGTAAAACCCTACCAGATATATTTTATGGCCCCCGGGCAGGTACATAGCTGGAGCTTTGAGGGCCCGGTTGATGGGTATATCATCAATTTCTCGGCGGAGTTCTTTCAGTCGTTTTTACTGAGGCCCGAGTACCTGGACAGTTTTGTATTTTTTACGGGCGATGTAAACGAGCAGGTAATAGAATTAGACGGGACGGTGCAGCAGGATATCAACCGGCTTTTTGAACAACTTATCAGCGAAAGCGCGCAACCATCCCGATTAAATATGGATATGATACGCGCCCTGATGCTGCAATTATTTATCACCGTAGCACGGGAAAAAACGGAAGGTTCAACCTTAGGTGTACCGGGGTACAATTATACGCTGTTGCAAAGTTTCAGGAAGCTGGTAGATAAGCATTTCGCCACACTGCGCTTACCAAAAGATTATGCAGCGCTGCTGTACATTACCCCAAACCATTTGAATGCCTTGTGTAACGATATGCTGGGCATACCTGCCGGAGAATTGATACGCGACCGCGTGGTACTGGAAGCCAAACGCTTACTGATCAACCACGACATGAACATTAATGAGATAGCCGGTAAATTAAATTTTGCCGACAACTCCTACTTTACCAAATTCTTTAAAAAATATACAGGCCAAACACCTGAGGACTTTAGAAAAACCCAATACCGAAATGAACACTCCAGATAACAAACCTAATGGCTACGTGCCTGTGCTTACCGGCTTGCTTAATGCTAAATGCCCCCGTTGCCGCCGTGGTGACATATTTGCTTCGGGCACCTATAGCTTTACCGGGCAAAAAATGCACGAACGCTGCTCGCACTGCAACCTGTATTATGAGCGCGAACCGGGTTACTGGTATGTGGCCATGTTTGTGAGCTATGCCTTAAATGTAGCCGAAATGGTCACCTTTGCCGTGGCACTGCATGTGCTTACCGGCTCTGATTCGCCCTGGTTGTATGTAGGTGTGTTACTGGGAGTAATATTTATTTTATCACCTTTTAATTACCGGTATTCGAGGGTAATATTGCTGTACTGGTTAACGCCCGGCCTGCGGTACGACCCAAAAAGGGCCAAAGACCATGCAAATTAGGAAAAGCAGCCTGCCGAATAAGCGGGCACTTTTATTTGGTTACAAACAGCTCGATTTTTTTCAGTAAGGTATCCATCTCAAATGGTTTTGCCAGAAAATCATCGGCGCCGGAGTCGCGTGCGGAAGTTTCAATGTCACGGCTGGCCGATATCATAATAATGGGTATACCTTTAGTTTCGGGTAATGATTTTAGTTTCCGGCAAATGTCGCGCCCGTCCTCGCCGCTCATCCAAATATCCAGCAGCAACAGGTCGGGCAGGTTTTCTTTCATGTCCAGCACGGTGGCGCCATCAACCGTACTACTCACCTCGTAGCCCTCAAACTCCAGCATCATTTCGATAGCATCAACAATCCCCGGATCGTCATCGGCTACCATTATTCGTTTTAATCGCTCGCTCATTTTCACTCTCCCATATTTTTGAGTAATAAAATACAGGCAGGTTTAATTAAATTTTAATTTGTTGGTCAATCTTTTTTACCAACAGGAATTGAGAAACAAAAAACAGACCCTTTTCCCAGTTCGCTGTTTACCCACATTTTCCCGCCTTCGCGGCGAATGATCTCATTGGAGATGTATAAACCAAGCCCCAAACCGGGGAAAGTATGCTGCTTGCTGCCACCTACACGGTAAAACTGTTCAAATACTCTTTCTTTTTTATCTTCGGGTATACCAATACCAAAATCTTGTACGCTCACTACCGCTTCGCCGTTCTCCAGCCGGGTATTTACCACCACCCGGTTAGCATGAGGCGAGTATTTTATGGCATTAGTAATGAGGTTAGTTAACACCTGGCCAAACCGTTCCTTATCAGCATAGATATGGCCGGTTTCCTCAAAATCCATTACCAGCAGGTGCTTATTGGTGGTATGCTGTATATCCTGCACCACGTCCTGCACGGCAGTATTTAAATCAAACCATGTTTTGTTAAACATGATCTTGCCCGAGTTGATCTTGGTAACATCCAGCAGATCACCAATAAGGTTGGTAAGCCTGTTAAGCTGCGAATCCATTTTCATCACCATCGCCGCCTTTTTCTCCTCTCCCTCGCGGCTAAGCATGGCGCCAAGTACCTGGGCATAGGCTTTAACACTGGTTACCGGGGTTTTAAGCTCATGGCTGGCAATACCCAAAAAATCGTCCTTCTGGCGTTGCAGTTGTTTCTGCTCGTCAATATCCGTATTGGTGCCAAACCATTTAATTATTTCTCCTTCTGAGGTAAACGGCAGGGCCCGCGAAAGGTGCCACTTGTATTCGTCAGCGCTGTTTTTCAACCTGAACTCGCATTCAAACAAACTGCCATGTTCAAGCGCGTATTGCCATACGGTAAGGCATTCCTCCTTATCATCGGGATGCAGGTAATTAAGCCATTGGTTGCCTACTATGGCAGCCATAGGCAAACCAAAGAAATGCTCGGTTTGCCGGTTTACATAGTCAAGTTCGCCTTCGGTGCTAAAGGTCCACAACTGGGCGGGCATAAAGTCGGTCACAAATTCAAACTGCCTTATTTGGTTGTTCAGCTCATGATTTTTAAGCTGAAGGGCTATATCGGCTACAGTTTTTTCGGTAACATCAGTACATGCCCCCACATAACCGGTAAAAACGCCATCGGCGTTGTATTGGGGGTTGCCCGTGGCAATGCATCGCCGCACCTCACCATCGTAACGGCGTACACGGAAATCAACTTCGTAAGCGCGTTGCTTGTTCAGGTCATGGATAAATTTACGGGCTGCCCTATCGCGGTCTTCGGGTAATATGGCTTGCAGCCAACCGGTACCCAGCAATTCTTCATTGCTCTGGCCTGTCCAGTCGGTCCAGGTCTTATTCGCGTAAATGATCATGCCTTCGGCATCGGTCATCCATAAAGCCGCCGGCGAAGCGCTGGTAATAGTTTGCAGCAACTGTTCACTTTGCGTGAGGGCCTGCCGGTCGGCAATCTCACGGCGCAGATCGCGCGCGATGGTGGCCCTGCCTTGTGGCTGCCCGTCGGCATCGAACACCATGATTGACGTTACCTGCGCAGGTATGGCCTCGCCGGTAACAAAGTGTTTTAACATGACCTGCCCGCTCCACCTACCCTGTGTTACAAGAGCGGCGTTCGCTTCATGGACCAGCCTGTCGGTTTCGTAGCGCATCACAAATGCCGACACGTGGGGTAAATTTACATCTGCACCTATGCCCAGCATGGCCCGGCCGGCAGCATTTACATGTGTAACAGTACCGTCAGGGTTGGACAGGCTGATAAAATCAGATGTATTATCAATAAGGGTAATGAGGCGCCGTTGCTCATCGCGTTCGTTTACTTCATGGCTCATATCCTGCGCGGTACCGGCAAAACGGGTACATACGCCATCGGCATTAAAATAAGCCTTTCCCTTAGAACGCACCCAGCGCACTTCTTTATCCGCCGCGCGAATGGTCCTGTATTCGGTATGGTACAGGCCGTCACCTCCAGGATCAAGCGCCTTTTTTATCGCCTCATCAACCCGCTGTTTGTCTGCCGGGTGAATGTGTATTAACGTACAATCGTAGTTTATTTCGTCGGTTTCTATAAAACCAAACAATTGCCTGCAGCGATCGTCCCAGCGCACTACACCGCTTTGCGGGTTTAACTCCCATGTGCCCAGTTCAGCCGCGTTGAGGGCGAACTGTATCCGTTCTTCGGCTTCGGCAAGCTTTTGCCGGGTAATCACCAGTTCGGTAACATCTGATGCGGTGTTTAATATCCCCCATACATTTCCTTTATCATCCCGAAGTGGCTGGTAATTAAAATTAAAATAGAACGTTTGCAGGCGCCCATCAACAAAAAGTTTAACTTTTTCGCCATAAGCTTCATAAGGTATACCAGACGCGTAAACATTTTTAAGAATATCTACAAAGGGCTGATCTTCCATTTCGGGGAGGGCCTCTAAAAAGGTTTTGCCCAAAACAGATTCGTCTTTACCCCACACCTTTAATATAGATTTATTCACCAGGGTGATGACCTGGTTAGGCCCTACGTATAAACCCACCGGCGATGGGGACTCGGCTATCAGCTTTTTAAAAACATCTTCGTCCTGTATGGACCCGGGGTGATTATAAAACATGGAAATAGGCAGGCATAACATTAATACGCATAAGATATTTACACCTATTAGCTACAATACAAGTATAAAGTTTATAGCCCACTATTGCAATTCGCAATTTTCATAATAGGCGAATTATTTATTAATATTTAATTAATTTTTTGAAATGGGTTATGGTAAACTTGGCCTTAGCCATCAAATTGCCCTATATTGGCACTTGTAACAATCCTGTGGATATGAGCACAATAAACGACGGAAACGTAAATTTCACTATAAGCGAAGAAGGTATTGCCATTATCAGCTTCTATCATCCTGCGCAAAACTCCCTGCCATCGCAATTATTAAAAACACTGGCCGATGCCATTTACAGCTGTGGCGCCAACCCGGAGGTAAGGGTAATTATATTACAAAGCGGCGGCGACCGTACCTTTTGCGCGGGTGCCAGCTTTGACGAGTTGCTGGCCATAAAAGATGAACAAACCGGCGCGGCATTTTTTTCGGGCTTTGCCAACGTTATTAATGCCTGCCGCAAATGCGGCAAGATCATTATTGCGCGGGTGCAGGGGAAAGCGGTAGGCGGCGGCGTGGGCCTTGCCGCTGCAGCCGACTACTGCCTGGCAACAGAAAATGCCTCTGTAAAGTTGAGCGAGCTGGCTATTGGCATTGGGCCGTTTGTAATATCACCGGCTGTAATGCGCAAGATAGGTTTGCCGGCGTTTTCACAGCTTACCATACGTGCCACCGATTTCCAAAGCGCACACTGGGCATACGAAAAAGGCTTGTTTAATGAGGTTTATGATGATATACCGGCTTTAAACGAAGCGGTACTAACCCTTAGCCGCAAGCTGGCCGCATACCACCCCAGTGCATTGGTTAACCTGAAACAGATACTGTGGGAAGGCACCGGGGATTGGGATTCTTTACTTACCGAAAGGGCGGCCATTAGCGGCAAGCTGGTGCTATCTGAGTTTACGCAGCAGGCTCTGCAGCAGTTCCTGAACAAATAAACAGCAATCGGCTATAAACAAAAAAACCTCCCGCTACACGGGAGGTTTCTGGTGAACTATATATATTGACTACCACCTGCGGCCGTAATGGTGGCCACGGTCATGATAGAAGCGTTCTCTGTAAACTACCTGGGTTACTACCGGGCGGCGATAAAAACGAGGGGCATAATAAGCAGGGCGATAATACCTGCGCACAACAACCGGGCGCTCGTAATATACCGGAGCAGGCGGTGGTGGAGGGCAATAAGCCGGTGCCGGATCATAGTAAACAGGTGCAGGTTCGTAATAAACCCTGTGTATGGGAGTGCCAATGTGTACCCCTATGCCAACACTTACCTGGGCCTTTGCCAATTGTACTGCACCAGTTAGTAAGAGCGCTATAATTGAAATTTTCATCAGTTTCATAACAGTAGATTTAATTACCATTTATTGTTCATACGGGTATATGACCATGCAAACCGATGAGGGTTTAAAAATAAATTTTACTTTTTTGGCCGATCAGGCTTCGTAAATACGCAGCCTGCTCTTTAAATAGCTCATTTCCTGCCGCATATCTTCAATCTTTTGCAATAAATTATTTATGGTAGCCACCCCCGCTTCGTTTATTTCCAGCTGGGTATGCAGCCTAACCATACGCTCCAAACCGCTTATTTCCTCAATGGGGATACATCGTACCTCATTTATCCGGGTAATATTCACTAAACCGGCTTCGGCCAGGTAGTCAACAAAGGTGTATTCAACATTGTGGTATACACAAAAATCATCTACACTAATTACTTGTTCTGCTTTCATAAGGGTTATAATTTAGCCAGTTGTTCAAATAGTTCGCGTTGCTTATCGGTAAGCTTAGTGGGCAGGGTAATGTTATAGGTTAAATAAAGATCGCCGTGCTGGCCCTCTTTCTTGTAAACGGGTACGCCTTTGCCCTTTAGTTTCACCCTTGTATTGTTTTGTGTGCCGGGCGATACCTTAAGTTTCACCTTGCCGGTGAGGGTATCAGCGGTAATTTCGCCGCCCAGCACAGCGGTGTACAGGTCAATATTCAGCGTTTTATGCAGATCGCTGCCTGTGCGTTTAAATTCAGGGTCTTCCGGGATGTTGAAGGTAATGTACAGGTCGCCGGCCGGCGCGCCATTGGCACCGGGGCCGCCATGCCCTGCAATTTTTATGGTTTGCCCGTTCTCTATCCCGGCGGGGATGGTGAGCCGTATATTTTTTCCGTTTACGGTGAGCGTTTGCTTTTTTGACTCCATAATGTCGCGCAGGTTCAGCTGCAACTCTGCGTTAAAATCCTGCCCGCGGTAGCGTGCCGACTGCCGGCCACTCTTACCTCCACCGCCGCCGCCAAACATGGAGTTAAAGAAGTCGGAAAAATCTCCACCGCCGCCGCCAAAATCAAAACTTCCGAAATCCTGCGCCGAACCACCCTCATAACTGTAGCCCTTTTGTTGCTGTTGCTGCTGCCTGGCTTGCTCATAAGCTTCGCCGTGCTGCCAGTTCTCTCCGTATTTATCGTACTTTTTACGCTTTTCGGGATCGCTTAATACTTCGTTGGCTTCGTTAACCTGCTTAAATTGCTTTTCGGCCTCAGGGTCGTTAGGGTTAACATCCGGGTGGTACTTGCGCGCCAGCTTACGGTACGCGCTTTTAATGTCCTTTTCGGTAGCATTTTTATCTACCCCAAGTACTTTATAGTAATCAATAAATGCCATAGTTGTGATATGTATCTACTAAACCTATAAAATTAAAAAATGTGTGTGAGTGATGCACATCAGGTTTATCCGGTTTGGATATCATTTGAAAACAACCTGACATTGCAGGGAGAACAGGCAGTAAGGGCTATCCCAGCCACTTTCCAAACTCGTGGTATTTCTTTATGCTGATGCTTACCTTGCTGCCCACCGGAAATTTATTTAGCGCGAAATTGAAGACACGCAAAGTAACCTCATCGCGTTCAACAATTAATTCTTCATAAAAGCCCTTATAAAGCACCTGTTTTACCTGCCATTTATTGCCTATGGGCTTTGATGATACCTGCACATGCTCGGCATATACCACCACCGTGCCCCGTTTTGACTTAATGCCACATACCCTGGCCTCGGCGGCGGTAAGCTCGCTGCAACTCACCAATATATTGGCCGTATAAAGCAATTTTGGCGATTGATACAATTTTTCCGGTGCACCATGCTCAACAATTTCGCCTTCCTTTATCACGATGAGTTCATCGGCCATGGATAACAGTTCGGCAGGGTCATGAGATACCAGGATAACGGTTACACCCCATTCCTTAACAATTTGCCTGATGTCGTGCTGCAAGCCTTCGCGGTAATTGGCATCCACCTGGTTAAAGGGTTCATCCAGCATGAGTACTTCGGGGCGGTTAATAAGCGCACGAGCTATAGTTACCCGCTGCTTTTCGCCACCGCTTAATTTACCAAATGGTAATTCACGCAGTTCATCAATCCCGAGCAGGTTGAGCGCCTGTGTAATTTTCTGGATCTTGTAATTCACATCCTCGGCCGGTAAGGACCGGCCGAGGTTATCCCACACGGTGGCCTGCATGTCCATGTCTGAATTATCCTGGCTTACCACAGCAATGGCGGCATGTTCGGGCTGCAGATTATGCCCTCTTACCGGTAAAGGTTTCCCGTGAAAGAAAACATCGCCCGCATCGGGCTTTATGTGGCCCGAAAGCAGTTTGAGTAACGTGGTTTTGCCGCTCCCGCTTTCGCCCACAATACCGGTAATTTTCCCTTTGGGTATAAACAAGGTGATGTTGTTTACACCTGATGATTTATCACCAAAAAAATTTTTGGTAACGGTAATAGTTTCCAGTATCAGCTCTTCTGTCATTGCTTAGAGTACGGTATTTACCACCAAACCTAACCTATAAATTGCTATCAGCCAAAAAAAAGTGGAAGTAAGACAGTGTTGTACCCGTGAGGCAAAACAATTACTTGCTAAATGCTATTAAAGTATTTTACTTAACCATTTAATTACAACCATGAACAGAACCATAGGAATTGTGCTGATTATTTTAGGTGCGGCCATGCTGATATGGACCGGCTTTACTTATACCAAAAAGGAAAAGATCATTGATGCCGGGCCGATACAAGTTTCTGCCGACAGAGAGAAAACCGTAAACTGGCCGCCTTACCTTGGTGGCATATTGCTGGTCGGGGGTATCGTAATTGTGGCTTCGTCAAAAAAGGCGTGATACTGCTATAAATTCCCGGAGTTTAAATAGCTTTCTCGAACTTCAGCATCTCCAGCGGTTGTTTAACAATGCCATTATGTTCCGGGATGTTAAAAGGAATTACTTCGCCTGTTTTACTGAATCCGCGTCGCTCATACCAGGCAATTAATTCGGTACGGTTAGAAATTACCGACATGGTAATGGCTTTGAGATGGTTCTGTAGGGCAAAGTCCTCTGCTGCCTGCAATAACTGCCTGCCCAAACCATTGGCCTGCAAATCGGGAGATACGGTAAGCATTCCCAGATACAGCTTGTCGCCTTGCTTTTGCAGGTAAACACAACCGGTAATTTTACCTTCGTCGTCCATATGTTTTAATATGGTTACACCGGGCGTATTAAAATCATCCGTTAAGCCCTGCTCATTGGTGCGTGTGCCATCAATGAGGTCGGCCTCGGTTGTCCATCCTTTTTTAGAGCTTTCGCCACGATAGGCAGAATTTATAAGCGCCACCAGTTCGGGCACGTCATTTAAATTAGCAGGTATAATAGGCATAAGGCAAATGTATCAAATACCGCCAAAACAAAAAATAAGCAGTTAAGCTCCTAAGCCTTTCCTTTTTTAAGTGTGATGACCGTTATCTCGGGCCATATACCCAGCCTGCCCGAAAATGCCAGGAACCCGAAGCCCCTGTTAACATATAAATGCCTGTTATTTTGCTTTACCAAACCGGCCCAGTCCAGATAACGGTACTGTACAGGGCTCCAGCGCAAGCCGGCCGTTTCCACACCAAACTGCGCGCCGTGCGTATGGCCCGAAAGTGTTAAGTGTATATCCGTTTTATGGTAACGCACTTTGTCTTCCCAGTGGGTAGGGTCATGCGAAAGGAGTACTTTAAACGCTTTATCATCAACGCCCTGCAAGGCTTTTTCGAGGTTACCTATCTGTATAAAACCGCGCCCCCAGTTTTGCACGCCTATCAGCGCTATCTTCTGGCCGTTCTTTTCCAGCTGTACGTTTTCATCGAGCAGTAAGCGGTAACCTAATTCGGCGTGGTGGCGTTTTAATTTTTCCAGATTATCGCGCTTAGCTTGTTCGCTATCCCACTGTATGTAATCGCCATAATCATGGTTACCTAAGATGGAGAACTGGCCAAAAGGCGCTTTTATCTGGCTAAAGCGATCTATGTATTGTTCAATTTCCCAGGCGGCGTTGTTTACCAGGTCGCCCGTAAATACAAACAGGTCGCTTTTTTGAGCCTTAGCCAGGTCGATCCCCCGCTGCATGGCATCCACGTTATCAAAACTGCCGGAATGTATGTCTGATAGTTGTGTAATAGTGAAGCCGTCAAACGCCTCAGGCAGTTCATCGTAATAGATGGTTTGGCGGTGGACCTTATAATCATACTTACCCCTGAACATGGCATAAAAAAACGATGCGAAAGGTATAGCTGCCAGCAAAACAGCTATCTCACTGATAAACTTTCGCCTGGCCGGAAAGTAGGGCTCACCCGGCTTTCGTTCGCTGCCGATATTGTGCGATATGCCGTAAATAAAACGACCGAGATCGCCCATGGAAAGCACAATGCAAAATACCAGCTTGGTTACAAAAAAGGTAAGAAAAAGGCTCAGCATCCACTCATGGAAGGGAGTCATGCCCCGGGCGGAGTTGAGGCTGTTTATACCCAGCAGGAAAACTACCGTTACCCCTACTGATATGATCAGGAAGCCCCAGGGTAAAGCCAGCCTTGCCATGCGCGATTGCCAGTCGGCCGTTAGCGTACGCAAGCCATTAAAAACGTACCAGTCCATCAGCAGGGTTATGGCTGATATAATGAGAAATATTTTGAATAAACCACCTCTATGCATAAATATTAAAAAGCTTAAACCGCAATATAAACAGCATAGGGTAATTAGTTTGTAAAACTTTGCTGCCGTATGTTACGCCGCTTAATAACCGGGTATAACGGGCTATTGTTTGCAGCGGCCGCTAAACAAAAAATCCGCCCTGCATGGCAGGGAACGGATCCAAATCAAATCAACAACACATTAATTAATAATGCCTTCTTACCACTACCACCCGGCGCGGGCCGTGGTGATAAACCGGCCTGGCAATTACTACCGGCCTGTGGTAATACCTGCGATGATAATGCCTATTAACCACTACAACTCTCCTTGGTTCGCGGTAATATGCCGGGCGGTTAACATAAACCGGCCTGTTAAATGCCACCGGTGTACCTATTTGAGCATTTATAGAAACCTGGGCTTCGGCGGTATTAAAACCCAGTAGGGCAACAACTGCTATGGCGAAAATTTTTAAGTATTTCATATCTCATTCGGTTTTACTTGTTCAACAATTTGTTCAAATGCATTAGTAGTTGCGGTAATAGCCATCATAGTAGCGATCATGATGCCAGTGGTGGTACCTATCGTAACGGTTATACCTGTCGTACCTGCTGTAATAGCCCCTGTTCTCTACAGAGCAGCTTGATAATGCAGCGGTTCCTAACAGTACCAGTGCCATTATCTTTAACATTCCTTTTTTCATATTTTGGGTTCCTTTTCGGGTGCTTATTTATTGTTATTGTTTAAATATTAAACTACAACTATAGGCCTGCGTTTAATCCGCCCATACTACTATAACTAACTTGTTACAATACCAGGCACGGGTTAAGGTGAAAAAGGAACTGCTGCGAAAGCGATTTTATTACGGGAAAGTTTACTTTAGCGCTAATAACCAATTACTATCCATTTATTTACAGGAATGAAAAAGATATTATACCCTACGCTGGTTTTGGCGGCGTTATTTTGCCTGCCCGTAGCAAGCAAAGCACAGGCAGTGTTTAACCACGTAGCGCTTTGCTCAAAAGACCTTAAGAAAAGCAATGAATTTTATACCTCGGTGTTAAAGCTTAAAATTATCCCCAATCCTTTTAAGGATACCGTACATACCTGGTATAGCATAGCGCCTAATACCGCCATGCACGTGATACAGGGCAATTGCTCCACCGCGCCCAAAGTTATTGGCGACCATATCTGCTTCAGCGTCCCCTCTATAACTGAGTTTATTACATTATTGAAAAGCCGTAACATCACCTACTGTAACTGGAAACAAGTACCGGGGCAGGTAGAACACCGGGTTGACGGTGTATCGCAGGTATACATACAGGACCCTGATGGTTATTGGATAGAGGTGAACGACGCGAAATAAACCCGCTGATAATGTGACAGATTATCTTTTTGGGCGATACCGCTTTTAAACCTTTGCAATAAGGCATGGTCACAGGTATAGAAATTACAACCTGTATACCATGAAAAAAGCAATTAACACTATACTTACCGACTTTAACCATGTGTTTGTTAAAGGCCAGTCGAGCAAAACAGAACAGGCAAGGGTGTTTGCGTTGCTCATTTTTCCTACCATGATCGCTCTGTTCGGTATCGGCAGGTTTCCTTTCTAAGCTTATCCATAGCCGCTGCTCGTAAATAAATTTTACTTTTGCGGCACGTAAAGCACTATGGAAAATTTAAAAGGAAAATTCGACAGCGTAATTTTTGATCTTGATGGCACCCTCTGGGACAGCACCGGCACCGTAGCCCATGCATGGCAAACGGCGCTAAACAAAGTCCCTTTTATGGCCGGTGAAGTAATGACCCGCGAACGTGTGCGTTCCATAACCGGTATGGCTTATGACGCCATTTTTAAAAAGCTGTTTCCGAACCTTGCAGACGAACAACGCGCCGAAGTACAGCAACAATGCTCCATTGCCGAACTGGATATACTACACCGTGATGGAGGCGAACTTTACCCGGGCCTTGCAGATACCCTCGCTTACCTGGCACAGCATTACCAACTATACATCGTAAGTAATTGCCAAAGCGGTTACATTGAGCTGTTCCTGGACCAGCACCAAATGCATACCTACTTTTTAGGGCACCAGTGCTATGGCACCAAAGGCAACCCCAAAGCCGATAATATACGCGACATAGTGAACGACCACAACCTGCAAGCCCCCGTTTATGTGGGCGATACCACCGGCGATCATGACGCCGCTACCAAGGCTGGTGTGCCTTTTATGTTCGCGGCATATGGTTTTGGCCGGGTTGAGGAAGGGCAGATAGCCACCATTAACCAGTTTACTGACCTGCAGCAACTACTGTAATTAGTCGGCTCAAAACCTTTAAAAGCGTTTACCGTTCTAAAATAAAAACTGCAAACATGAGAATTTACAAGTTCATACACTCGTGCCTTGTTTTTGAAGATAACGGTTTTAAACTGCTGTTTGACCCCGGTAAGTTTACTTTCGCTGAAGGCCAGGTTAAACCTGATGATTTTACCGATGTGAACGCGATAATTATCAGCCATATCCACCCCGACCATTTAGATACTGACAACCTAAAAACCATTACCGGGCTAAGCAATGCTAAGGTATATGCCAATAGCCAGGTTGGCGAAACTTTGCGGAAAGAGGGCATCGCCTTTGAGTTGATGGAACAGGGTAAATATACCGCGGGGCCTTTTACTATAGATGCTTTTGACGTGCAGCATGAACCTTTGCTGAACGCGCCCATACCCCAAATGACCGGCTACATCATCAACGGAAAAATACTGCACCCGATAGATTCCATGGAGGCTAAACTAACCAAGATACCGGGTATCGAATTACTGCTGATGGTAACTATGGCCCCTTTCGCCAATGAACTGCGCATTGCCGGCTTTGCCGATAGCTCAAAACCCAAGCAGATACTACCTGTGCATGATGGCTACGTGAAGGAGTTTTTCCTGAGATCGAGGTATGACAACTATGCCCGGTACTTTGAAAAAGCTGGCATACAATTTCATCAGGTGTATAAACCGGGCGATTATATAGAATTTTAAGCCCGGTTACGGTTACCTGTCTTTATCAAAGTTTTCCATTACCAGTACCGCGGCGCCTATCAGCTCGGCATCAAAACCAAGTGATGAAATAAGCAATTCCGTGCCGGAAGAAAGCCGGGGGATGCAATATTTATGTAACGATTGCTGTATGGTAGCCATGAGTATATGCCCAACTTTAGCCCCACGCCCGCTCAAAACAATATAAGCCGGGTTCATAATATGGATAAGTATGGCCAGCGCCTTACCAATTTTGTAGCCCGCGTCTGTAAGCAGTTCCAGCGCGAACTGGTCGCCCTGGTTGGCAGCCTCCATCAGCGCGTCGCCCATTAATTTCGATTGTCCGTGATGAGGCTGCAAGCTGGTAACTCGTCCATTTTTTATGCCTTCCTCCGCTTTTTCGGCCACCACCAGCATAGAGGCTTCAGCTTCGAGGCAACCCCGTTTGCCGCAGAGGCACAAGGCACCATCATCAGACAATGGGATGTGGCTTAGCTCGCCGGCAAAACCATTATAGCCTCTGAATATCTTTCCGTCAATGATCATCCCGAGGCCTATACCCCAACCCAGGTTAATCACCATTACTTCCTGCTGTGAGCGCGCTATCCCGAATTTTTGCTCGGCAAGCGCAATCAGGCTCGAGTCGTTATCAATATAAGTGGTAATACCTGTAGCACGCTCAATATAACGGGTAAGGCTTTCGCCGCCTGCATCCAGGTAGGTATAGTTAATACCTTCTACCACGTTAATAAAGCCCGGCATACCAATACCTATGCCAGCGATCTTTTCTTTGGGGATGCCGGTACCTGCAATATAACCGTTAAGGCTTTCGATCAATTGGCGCAAAGCATCGCTATTATTATGCAGCTTTAGTTCAACGGTGCTCATTTCCGCTACAGGGCTGTTATTAAGATCAAGCAATTGTATACGTGCTGATAGCTGATCCATCGCCACGGCGAGGATAAACATGGCCCGCGCGTTGATGGCATACATGAGTGGCCTGCGCCCGCCGCTGGAGGGGGCATACCCCTGTTCAACAACAAAACCTTCTCTTATAAGTTCGTTAATAGCTTTGGCTATTGAGGGTATACTTTTATCAAAAAGCTGGCTTAGCGCTGCGCATGACATGGCCTTGTCAAAATACAACCGCTTGATGATCATATTCTTAAGCCAGCTGCTTTTTACGCCGGTACTCTTAATTTCCATGGAAAAATGAGGCGTGTTTAATTAGTTTTTACCAAAATTGCTCTATAAATATAGTATTTTTGGATAACACCTCAATAAGTTGGGAAACTTTTTAAAATACGTGTAAATGGAAAGTGTTTACTCGTTATCCATTCTCATTTGCAAAAGATACGGCTTAAAGCCTAATTTTTCATATGCTTTAATAGCCGGGGTATTTTGCATGTATACCTCCAAACGCAATTCGGTAATGTTACGGGCAAGCGCCCATTGCTTAAGCGAGTTGATGATTAAAGCATTTACACCTTTACCCCGGTAAGCAGGTACCACGTACATAAAACCCAGGTAGGCTTCATGAGTGTGGTGTAAATACGGTTTGGATGTGTTGATGCGGGCATACCCGCTCGCGATGAGTTCACCGTTAAGTTCGGCCACGGCCAGGTAAGCATCGGGTGAGGTAAGCAACCAGTCAAAATCGTAATAAGATTGTTCACCTGCTTTCATGTGCGGCGTAAAGGGCCTTTCCGCTTCTACTACCCCTTGCTCAAATTGGCGTAAAACGGGCATATCCTCAGCAGTCGCCCTGCGGATAACAGGAGCATCATTGCCGGCATACGCCGAAGGTATCCATTCTGTACGGATCATAGTGTTGCTTATTCAATAGTATAAGTCTTCTTCAATTTAATATCCTGAGATGAACTGCCTATCCATGCCTGGAAAGTGCCGGGCTCTACTGTCCAGTTCATGTTTTTATCCAGCAGGGCAAGGTCATCAGGGTTTAGTTTAAACGTAACCGTTTTGGTTTCGCCCGGGTTAAGCGTTACGCGCTCAAAGCCACGCAGGTCATACTCATACGTGGTTACACTGCTTACATCGTCTTTAATATATAGCTGTACTACGTCGTCGCCTTTGCGCTGGCCGGTATTGGTTACATCAACCGTTACGGTAACAATGCCCTGAGAGTTGCCTTTATCAGGCGATACCTGCAGGTTACTGTAGGCGAACGTGGTATAACTTAAACCATAGCCAAAAGGATATAGCGCGCCATTAACACTGGTTTTTCCCCAGCTGTTAGAACCACCCTGCCCTGCCTGTGAGCCGGGTTTAAAAGGGAAATTAAACTCAATCTGCCCCACCGTTTTCGGGAAGGTAATGGGTAGCTTTCCGCCGGGATTATTATCGCCAAACAGGGTTTCGGCTATAACCTGTCCGCTCTGCACACTCGGGAACCATGCTTCCAATATGGCCGGTACATATTTATTTTCCCAGTTAATGGTAAGCGGCTGCCCGTTTATTAATACCATTACTACCGGTTTACCTGTTGCCTGCAAAGCCTGTATCAGCTTTAACTGCCTGCCCGGCAGGTTAAGCCCGGTGCGTGAAAGGCTTTCACCCACCCTGTCTACATCTTCGCCTACAACGGCAACCACCAGGTCCGATTGTTTGGCCTGCGCTACTGCCGAATCAATGCCGGCCTGCTCGTCCGCTGTCAATGGCGTTTCTATGATCTCGCTTTCGGGCCAGCTGGCATCAATAATATTGCATCCTCTAACATAACTTACTTTAGTGCTACCGCCCACATGGTTCTTAATACCATCCAGCACATTGGTAACCGGGTTATGCGATGGGCCATACCGGCTAATGGCATAATTGGTTTCGGCCGCAAGCGGACCGGTAACCAGTATATTTTTGTATTTGCCTTTATCCAGCGGGAGCAGGTTATTGTCATTTTTGAGCAGCACCATGCTTTCGCGGTTCATTTTGAGGCTCATCTGCTTATCAGCAGCGGTATGCACCACTTTGTCGGCCGCTTTGGTATCTTTTACATAAGGGCTATCAAATAAACCCAGCCTGAACTTTACGCGCAATACCTCGGCCACACGGGTATCAATTACCTTCATGGATATGCGGTTCTCCCTGATCAGTTCGCGCAGCGGGAGTATAAAGGTTTGCGGCATAGTAAAGTTAGTGCGTACGTTAAGCCCGGCCTCTACGGCCTGCCTTACGCCCTCCTTATAATCAGCCGCAACATGGTGTTTGCTGTACAGGTATTCTACCGCCTCGCTGTCGGACACCACATAGCCATTGAAACCGAATTTTTGCCTCAACAGTTCGGTAAGGAAGTAATAGCTACCGGTAACGGGTACGCCATCCCAATCGTTATAGCTGCTCATTACGCCCATAGGGTGTGCCTCCTGCACAACCCGCCTGAAAGGGTAAAGATATAACTGGTGCATTTCGCGCGGTGCCACATGCGGGTCGGTACGGGCAGCGCCATCGCGCCCGCCTTTGGGCACACTATAAACGGCGTAATGTTTAAGTGTTGATGCCACGCCCTCCTCCTGTATACCCAGCACCATCTGTTTACCCAGTTCGGCTATGAGGTAAGGGTCTTCGCCATAACATTCTACCACACGGCCCCAGCGCTGGTCGCGCGCGGGATCAAGAATAGGCGCATATACATTGGTATAACCTAATGCCTTAGCTTCGCGGCCAACCGTTTGGCCGGCCTGCCGCACCAAAGCCTTATCCCATGTACTGCCAATACCTATGGGCGCCGGCAATGGCGTAGCCCTGTCGTGGTTTAAGCCATGTATACCCTCGTTGGTAAAATCAACCGGTATACCCATGCGTGTTTCTTCAACAAACCATTTTTGTATGGTATTAATAGCCGCAGCATGTTTACTAAATGGGTAAGAATATTGCGTTGGCGCATCATCCGTATGCGAGGTAAGGTTATTCAGTTCCTCATCAATATTAGCGATGCCATCTTTCCATATTTCACTTTTCCAATTGGGTACCGGCATCTCATCCTTTAGAACCCTTTTATAACCATATAAGGTAGCCATCTGGCAGGTTTTTTCTTCAACGGTCATCTGGCTCAGCAGGTCGGTAATACGTTTTTCGATGTTTTGCGATGGGTCTTCAAACACATCCATACGGCCGTTCTTGTTAAAATCTATCCAGCCCTTATGGTAAATACTTTTTTGTTGAGCGGATGCAGATATAGCCAGCCCCAATAAAGGCAACAGCAATGGCAGTTTTTTCATGCGGATGAGAGATGCTTATTAGTTAAGGCCAAATATATAAAGTGAACTCACACCATAGCTACTTATGACCGATAATTTATCTGTTACCTGCAAACAATATCATCTTTTAACGTTATTGATTGCATTGTACTTATCTTGCCTTTTTTATTACGTTAACTATGCGCCTGCTATCCATTCTCATCTTATCGCTCACCTGCTTACTAAAGCCCGCTTATGGGCCCGATACAGATACACCTGCCAACCGCATCTGCGGCAAGTGGGAATCAAGCGAAAAAAACCTGGTAGTAGAGGTGTATCCGTATAGGAACACATTACGCGCTAAAATGATCAGGTTCACGGGCGGCGTAAGCAAAGCCCAGCCGATGGAAAACATCACGGACAAAAAAAATCCCGACCCTGCGTTGCGCAGCCGCAAGGTATTAGGCATGGATGTGGTGGAAGACTTGGTTTACAACCCGAAATCCAATTCATGGGAGAACGGGCGCATATATGAAATACAAAGTGGCAAAACATGGAGTGCTGCAGCCTATCTCGAAAATGAAAACACCCTCAAAGTAAAAGGATACTGGAAAGTTAAATTGATAGGTAAAACCATGACTTTCCACCGGCTGTAATACGGGCTTGATTAATTGGCATCGCTATTGCCTGTATACCAATACAAATGGCAATAGTATGACAAAACAGTTTCTTTTCAGTTTTTTTGCATTAATGCTGTACAGTGGTATCAATTATAGTACACCCCGTACTACAGCAGCCGAAGACATGGTTTGCGGCAAGTGGCAAATGGTAGATGGTTCGCTGATAGTACAAGTATACCGTGAGGAGGGAGAATTCAGGGCTAAGATCGTATACTTTGACGACCACGATAATACCAAACCACTTGATTATTGGACCGACGACCTCAACCCTAACCCCGCCCTACGCAGCCGAAAAATTTTAGGGATGAATGTGGTTGAGAAACTTACCTATAACCCATCAACTAACAGCTGGGAAGACGGCATGATCTACGATGCTAAACATGGCCGCTATTGGAATTCATCAGCCTACCTGACCAAAGATGGCTTACTTAAAGTTAAAGGCTACTGGCATATTAAACTTATAGGCAAAACACTGACTTTCAAACGAGTATAGTCAGGCTCTTAAGAAAATAATTTTCACATTTATTTGGATTATAACATTACTGTTGCATATATTTATGTCATAGCAATGTCAAACCAATTATGTTTAAAGTAATCAGGATCTCAGTAATAGCTTTATTATTTACCGTATGGTCGCAAGCTGCGACTGTGGTAAGGATGGATGAAGTAATATGTGGCAGGTGGATGTCTGAAGACAAGGACCTGATGATTAACATCTCCAAACAAAACACCGAGTATACCGCTACCATAGTTTGGTTTGACGACCGTGATGAAACCAAGAAAATGGAAGAGCATGTTGACGGCCTAAATCCCGAGCCTTCTCTACGCAACCGTAAACTGGTTGGCATAAACATGATAGAGAAATTGGAATACGCGCCTGAAAGCAACACCTGGGAAAACGGGGTGATGTATGATGCGCAACAAGGAAGGCAATGGAACTCCTGCGCTTACATTAACCAAAAAGGCGAATTAAAAGTAAAAAGTTACTGGCACTTAAAGTTCCTGGGCAAAACCAGGACATTCAAACGGATATAAAACAAAAGCGGCGCTCATAATGATCGCCGCTTTTGTTTATATATATTGTTGAAAATTACTGTTTCATGAACTCGCCGCTGGCGTTAAGTTCAACTTCGTCGCTCAGCATAGGCGCGCCGTATTTGCTGCCAAAGCCAAAATCAGAACGTTTGATAGTACCGGTAATTTTAAAACCAGCATCAGGAGCTTTAGTCATTGGGTTGGTGATAGTACCACGGTAAGCCACATCTAAAGTTACTGGTTTGGTTACACCATGCAGGGTTAAGTTACCGGTTACTTTGTATTTGTTAGTGCCATTAGGTTTAACAGAAGTGCTGGTAAAGCTTAGTGTAGGGAATTTTTCTGAATCAAAGAATTCAGCAGATTTAAGGTGACCGTCACGACGCTCGTTATCTGTATTTACAGAAGCGGTTTTAGCAGTAAAAGTATATTTAGCATCGCTAAAGTCAGGTTTTGCAGCTACAATAGAAGCGTCAAAATCTTTAAAAGTACCATCAACATCAGACACGGCTAAGTGGGTGATGGTAAATGTTACGTGTGAGTGTGCTTTGTCAACCGTCCAGGTGCTTTGCGCCGAAGCCGCGGTAGCAAATAAAGCTACAGTTAGTAAGGTGAAGATCTTTTTCATGTTATGTTCTTATTATTTTAGTGATGCAAATGTAAAAAAGGTTTTCAATAAAAGATGTTTAAACATCTTTTATTGAAAAGTAATGACAAATTATTCCCCCTTAAAGAAATCATCTACCCGCTTATTAAACTCGTCGGCCTTTTCAATAAGCGTGCCGTGACCTGATCCTTTTACTATCCAAAGCTTTGAGTGAGGGATGTTGGCCTTTATCAACCTTGTGTGTTTATCGGCAATTACATCATGCTCGCCGCCTATGATAAAAGCAGGGCATGTTATCTTGTGCAGCTGGCTCAGGCTGATATTTGGCTGCTCCCAATCGAGCATAAACATTTTCCAATTATTTTTTTCAGCAGCCGTTTTCCAGTGCGTGTTCTTATTCTTCTCGTAGTATTTTTTGGAATTTGCCCACCCGTTAGGGTCTGCAAAGGATGAAGCATCGGGAGTAATGTTAGCCCCTGTCGACGCGAAACTGATCACCTTGTCCGGGTGCCTTATCGCCATTAATATGGCATTGATACCTCCATCGCTCCAACCCAGCACATAGGCTTTAGGCACATGCAACACATCAAGCAGTTTGGCGAAATCATCAGCCATTTGCTCAAAAGTGATCTTTGGGTTTGGGTCAACCGATTTACCCTGTGAGCGGCTGTCAACCAGTATCACATGGTAATGTTTGGCAAAATAAGGCACATTATGGCTAAAGGCGCTCATGTCGCCCCCGTTACCGTGTATCATTAATAAAGCCGGGCCGCTGCCATACTCCTCAACATACAGCTTTATGCCATTAACCTGGTAGTATTTACCAACCGCTTCATTTTTACCATAGGGTATTTTTTGGCCATAGCCGAAAAAGGACAGGAACTGAGGGATAATGGCGGCAATCAACAAAGGTTTTAAGCGCATAACTTTTTGTGAAAGATAACTACAAAACTGCACTTACATAAGGTAAGGCAATATACTAATTATAATAACCCAGCTCCGTGTTTCTGTCTAAGAAAGATTGATATAAATCAAAAGGCTGAGCTCCGTTGGCTACCCAATTTAAACTTATTTGTAGCGCCTCCGATAAAAATGGCTCGATGAATGTCATTCTACCATCAGACCCTCTTATTCCATACGCGTTTTTAAATTTCCCCCTATTCAAAAAGATATTTTTCTCTTCACGTATGATAGCTCTTAATTCTTTAGTCGCGCTATCACTTCCTTTTGGCAAATTATTTTTTAAAATGTTTTGAATCTGATAATAAATCTGATGTGATTTATCAGGATCCGCATTGGTAGAAAAATCAATTCCTTCTAAACCCAAATCCTCATCAGGTTGAGTAAATGGAATTTCAACACTTGGTTGATTATTTGCTTTTTCAACTAATTCTTTCAGTTTCTCTAACCTGGCTAATCTTTCCTGTTCGGCCTTGTTAGCTAGCTCGTTTGGGTCCATCTATTGTTTAAGTGTTTAATGTTTCTAACTTTTGTTTGATATTTTCGATTTCCTCTATAAGCGTTTCCTTATCCCATGGATTTGATTTAATAAGAGATATAGCTTCCTCTGAATCTATTATGTATTTTGAATAAAAAGGATAATGATTTTCACCTTTTTCGCTCATATATCGACAGTAGGTGTTGTAAATGATAGATGGATGGACATTATTTGCTTTCGCAAATTCCTCAACATAACCGTTAGATTTTATATAATATCTTACCTTTTCTAACTTCGAAGTAGGAAACAATAATTCACTAGCAAAGAAGTTAGCATCATCTTCCCGCCAAAGAAACATATCAGCCTCTCCAGACAGATGATAGGTTTTAGTTTTCAACTCATCAAAGTCATGCAACACATGATATAACTCATGCAGTAGAGCTTGCCATAATGTGGGATACTTGTTATTTCTATTAGTTATAACAATACAAGGCTTGTTATTCACAACAAAGGTAGCGCCATAAACTTGCGTTTTTGAAAAGTAATCTTGCACAATTACTGTAATTCCAGAGTTGTAAAGCGCTTTAAGTACTGCGTAAAAACCTTGCTTGACATGTCGTGTATATGGACGAATTCTAGGCAATAATTCTTCTAAAGCTTTTTGTTCATAATCGTACGGATTATTCAGCTTCTTAAACTGGTAATAAGCACATCTAACCCACATTTCTCTCATTTGATCATGAGATTTCAAGTTTGCCCTACTAAACAAAGCTAATCCTACATCAGATTTGTAAGCATAAATATCTTTCAGACCAAAAAATTTTAATATTCGGTTTTCTACATACTCCAAATCATTAACAACCTTTAAGAAGCCCTGATTCCTTAAACCTACCAAATCAAAATTTTGCAATATAAATGTAGATTTCTTCACATTACGCAATTCCTGTTGTGCATCCGGCTTTAAAGATTCAAGGTAAATATTTACCACTTTTTGCAAGTCAATTCCAATAAAAGAACTAATTTTTAGCAAAGAAAGCACGTCAGCTTTTTCGTTTTCACCGCTCAAAATCCTCCTTAACGTATTTCTTTCTATACCAACAATTTTAGCTAAGGCACTATCGGTTGTAATACCTAATTCATCCTTTCTATTATTGATTAAGTCACTCAATGAAGGATGCTTATTATCACTAATTTGACGATAAATCTCAGCTAATAACTCATCATTATTTTCAGATTCGCTCATTTTCGAACAATTATTTATGCAAAAATATATATAATAATTATATTTTGCTCATTTTTGAGCAATTATTTCATCAACATATTTTTTACACATGTATTGCAGAAATTACTGATGCAGTATTAATAATATCACCCGATATTTTCCCATTTACCGCTGTCCAAACTACGGTAAATAGCATCGATCACTTTCATATCTTTCTCCCCCTCTTCGCCCGGTACACGGCTCTGCTTACCCAAACGTACACAAGTAGCGAAATCATCTATCTGTGCGGCTTGCTGATTAATGTTGGGGATATTCATGGGCTTGCCATTTACTTTACCGTCGAGCCCATCATACCCGTATGCCGGCTCCAGTTCAAAGCTGCCCTTTTCCACCTTTGCCCGTAAAAAGCCCCAGTTGTTATTATAGCTTGATTTCCCGGTGACTTTTTGCCCGCCCGGGAATTTGAGTTCCCAAAAAACGGTTTCATCAACTTCACTGAACAGCTCGGGCCGGGTTTTCTCCTGTGTAGCTTTTACCGCCAAAGGCTCCCGCCCTAAAGTATAACGGGCACCCTGTATGGCATAAATGCCCATGTCCATTAAACCACCGCCACCGGCCAGGGCTTTTTTTAACCTCCAGGCGTTAGGGTCGCCGGTATATTTGAAACCATTACCAGTTGCTATTTCCGTTACTTTGCCCAAAATTTGCTTTTGCCCCAGGCGCATTACTTCCTGAGTATGGGGCTCAAAATGCAATCTGTAGCCTATTGATAAAAGCCGGTTGGCCTTTTTACAGGCGGCTATCATCTCACGGCAGTCTGCAGCGTTCAGGGCCATTGGTTTTTCACATATCACGTGCTTACCCGCCCTGGCAGCCCTTATGGTGTATTCCTTGTGCATGGATACGGGTAACACCACGTAAATAATATCTATATCAGGGTTATCGGCAATGCTGTCGAAAGTTTGGTAATTATAAATGTTTTTTTTAGGGATGTTATATTTAGCTGCCCAATCAGTAGCTTTTGCAGGTGTGCCGGTAACTATGCCTGCCAGGTAGCAGTTTTTAGTTTGCTGCAACGCCGGCGCCAGCTGCCCGCCCGCGTAACCACCCAAGCCAACCAAAGCTATGCCCAGTTTTTTACCGGGTTGTAAATAGGCCGCCGATAATATGGCCGGACTAACAGCAAGCGCCCCTGCCAATACGGAGCTTTTGCGTATAAAATCTCTCCTTGATGTTTTCGGTGCCTGTTTCATAGTTTGTTATTTTAATGGTTTATACTAATCAAACCCCTGCCGGTACTTTTTAACGGCATTGGTAATGGAGCGCGCTATGGCATTTTGCCCTTCGTCGGAGTTGAGGTATTTCTCATCGGAGGGGTTATTGATAAAACCCGTTTCCACCAGCAGGCCGGGCATCCCGCTTTGCTGCAAAATAAGTACGCCCTGCTCCTTAACGCCTAAACTGTGCCTGCCGTCCCTTTCCTTAAATTCCTGGTTCAGCAAGTTGCCAAAATGGATGCTCTGCTTACGAAAACGCTGCTGAAACGCCCCTAAAACAATGGCGTTAACGGCATCATCCTCTCCATAACCACTATATTTTTTTTTGTAGTCTTTCTCAATAAATATGGCGGCATTCTCGCGTAGGGCTTCCATTTGTTCCTGTTTGCGGTGAAACCCGTAAACCAGTAATAGAACGCCCCTGCTTGTGCCAACTTTTTCCGGCGATGAATTACAGTGTATAGATATGAACAAGTTAGCCTTGTTTTCGTTTGCGATATCCGCGCGTTTATGCAGCTCTATAAACTTATCCGTGCTGCGCGTCATCAATACCTCAACGGCGGGCATCTCTTCTTTAAGCATCGTTCTTAACTTTTTCGCAATGGCAAGCGCCACCGTTTTTTCGTTGGAGTAAGCCCCGTGCGAACCGGGGTCCTTACCGCCATGCCCGGCATCAATAACGATCTTTTTAAAACTGTAGGCTTTTTTTTGCGCGAAAAGGCCTGGGCTGCATGCGGTAATGATTAAAAATATGGCGAGTGAAGCGATAGTTAAAGGCTTGTGTAACATCATGCAAAGGTAGGCGGATTGTTTAAAACCTTTAAGCTTAATGTTTAAACAATCCGCATGTTGATAAAATATACGCTAAACGAATATTTTTTTTCTGAAATAGCCGTAACCTATAATTAAACGCCCTCGTACAAAACGGTATATTATAAATTGCATTGTAGCGGATAATTTATATGGAAACAGCGTTATCATCTTCAACACAAACATTCATTCTTTTCCTCATAGCAGGGTCGGTATTGGTATATCTCATTCTTTTATTTGATAAAAAGAACCGCCAAAAGCTCAATAAGGTACTTAAGCAAGCCAGCGACACACCGCCCATGCTGATGCAAAAAGCCGCTGCGTACAAAGTACAGAACCTTAAAGCCGTTTGCGCCGAGGCCGGCCCCGACCGCACCGCCATTGCCAAAGAACTGGACCAACTGGTAGCTGATTATGATAAAGGGCTGATTCCCCTGCCCGATTATTGCAGCAAGCTGAATAGCCTGCTGGCCATGAGCGCCTGATTCGGCTTTCCGCCCTACGCTTTTTTATCCGTGCTTTTATTTGTTTGTTTGCAGTTATGAACAACGCGCAAGCCAGCCAGCATTTAAGTATTGTTACCACCGCCGACGGATCAAAAACTATTTACAACGCGCTCGTAGGCGAAAATTACCACTCCAAACACGGGGCATTGCAAGAGAGCCTGCACGTATTTGTACATTCGGGCTTACAATTTTTCCTGGAAAAAAGCGGCCAAAGTACGGCAAACGTTTTAGAAGTGGGTTTGGGTACGGGGCTTAATTTCTTGCTTAGCGCCGACTACTGTAACCAGCATAAAGCCTCTCTAAATTACACAGGCATTGAGGCTTACCCACTTACCCAGGAGTTGATCGCGGCCACCGGTTACGAACAATATGTTACACCTGCAACCTGGCAAAGTTTCCTGGAAAACTATGGTTCTGCCCTGCAAAAACCGGTGGATATTAACAACGCTAAACTCCAAGTGGCACAAACTACTCTTGCGGACTTTACTACTAACGACCAATTTGATGTGATATATTTTGACGCGTTCGCGGCCATACACCAGCCGGAAATGTGGAGCGACGAGGCCATTAAATATACCCTGCAATTTTTAAAACCTGGGGGCGTTTTTGTGACCTACGCCATAACCGGCAACCTCAAACGCTGTATAAAAGCCCTTGGCCTGAAAGTTGAAAAAGCGCCCGGCGCGCCCGGTAAACGCGAGATGCTGAGAGCGATTTCTGTGTAGTAAGCAGACAAGCCTGGGGTGGCGATATTTAAGACCGTCAATCTGCCATTACCCGCTTACAACTACAAACTAACTGCTACCTTTGTAAAAATAAATAACATGGCTTTAACTCCTCCCATTACCGCACATAACCCTGCCGACGCGTTTAACCGCCTGCTCACCATTATGGACGACCTGCGTACTAATTGCCCCTGGGATAAAAAACAAACGCTGGAAAGTTTGCGCCATTTAACCATTGAAGAAACCTATGAGCTGTCTGACGCTATTTTGAGTGGCGATATGGACGAGATAAGGAAAGAGCTTGGCGATATTATGCTGCACATGGTGTTTTATTCCCGCATCGCCTCAGAAACCAACGACTTTTCGATTACCGACGTATTGAACGGCATTTGCGATAAACTCATTAACCGCCATCCGCATATTTACAGCGATACCCATGTGAATGATGAGGCTGATGTTAAACGCAACTGGGAGCAAATTAAACTGAAAGAAGGTAATAAGTCTGTGTTAGGTGGCGTACCGGCTTCGTTGCCGGCGCTGGTTAAAGCTTCGCGTATACAGGAAAAAGCACGCGGGGTAGGTTTTGATTGGGATAACCGTGAGCAGGTATGGGCCAAAGTGGAGGAAGAACTGCAGGAGTTTAAAGACGAGTATAATACCGCTGACGAGCATACCATTGATACAGAAAAAGCCGAAGCGGAATTTGGGGACCTGATGTTCTCGCTCATCAATTATGCCCGCTTTATAAACATTAACCCCGAAGACGCGTTGGAAAAAACCAACCGCAAGTTCATCAAGCGTTTCCAGTACCTGGAGCAAAAGGCCCTCGAAAATGGCAAGCAACTGCATGATATGAGCCTCGCAGAAATGGATGTTTTTTGGGAGGAAGCGAAAAAAGTTTAAATACCTGTTTCGCGCCTGTAGCGTTTGCCCCGTTTATTACGTAACAACAAAGTAATTACATAATAAAATGAAAGCGATTAAATATATGATCCTGCTGGCAACAGGCGCCATCTTTACCGCGGGATGCTTAAAAACCAGCGATGCGCCGCCTTTTACTTACCCAACAGGTAATTTCAGCGGCGAGTTCAGGCGAATTACCAAAACCAACAAGCAAACTAAACCGGATACAGTAAAAGCAAACATTAAGTTGTTGCTTGATATTAAAACCGGCTACGCCGTCACCGGGGATACTACTACCTTGCATGCCGGCAGCAAGGGTGATTACGCTATCAATCAGAGCAATATCATTTTTGCAGACAGGACCATACCTACCACTACCACCCCTACCCCTTCAAACGTACCGCCGCAAAAAGTGCGACTGAACGGGCAGTACATTTACTTGTATAGTGGTGATGTTTTCCAGATGTTAAAGGTAGTGGGCGATACCGTGAGGTATGAGTACGACTTGAAAAAAACGAACTAATAGGCCGGATGAAAGCGCTTAACCAATACCACCGGGTAACACTCAAGTGGTAGGTGATTAAGCCGTATACTACTAAATGCATTTACTTAAACGTATTACTGATGAAGAGATCATCAGTAAATGTATGTCGGGCAGCATAAAGCACCAGGAACTGTTATATAAACAGTTTTATGCCTATGCTATGGGTATAAGCATGCGATACAGCCTCAATGAGGACGACGCACTCGAAGTGGTAAATGATGCATTTATAAAGGTGTTTAACAACATAGCCAACTATAAAACCGATAAACCTTTTAAAGCCTGGCTGCGCACTATTGTAGTAAATACCGCTATTGACAGGCGCCGCCGCGAACTGAAACACCAGGGCAATACCGATATTGAGGATGCCTATAACGTTGGCAGCAGCGCCCAGGCTATTGAAACACTTAACGCCAAGGATATTTTAAAGCTGATGAAGCAATTGCCGCACATACAGCTTACTATTTTTAATATGTACGAAATTGATGGGTACAACCACGATGAGATAGGCCGGATACTTAACCTGCCGGCAAGCTCATCAAGGGTTTATTTGAGCAGGGCCAAAGAGAAGCTTAGGCTGCTGTTAACAACAGAAACACTAAAACCATGAACGAGCAGTTTGATGATAAAATAGCAAGCCGCATCAGGGAGGTGTTTGAAGATTATCAATCGCCCCCGGCAGAGCATGGCTGGGCCGAACTCAAAAAAAGGCTACCTGCCGAAAGGCAAAAGCGTGGCATGGCATGGCTGTGGTGGTCAAGCGCCGCCGCGGTGATATTGCTTGCGCTGGGGCTGGGCATGTGGCTCAATCATCAGGAAACCGCGGTAAATAACATGGCTGTAAAACCTGCTGTTAAACAAAACCCTGCCATAACTACTGATACCGGTAATCAAATGCAGGCATCTGAAGCGCCCGTATTGGCACAACAAACACCTGCTCAGCCAATCGCCCATCAGCATAACTGGTTAAACGGCATGGGCACACCAACTACTCAACCCGGGAAAAGCCCGGTTGTTCCAACTTCTGTATCAACAGGAGAGGCTTACACACAACAGCCTGCATCTACCCCTTTAGCTGCCAAAGCTGTTAAAACAGACCCTGCTAACGGACCCGATAGTGCCAAAACCACACCTGCCATGGCAGCGCAGCAGCAAATCGCGCAAAACAGCTCTGCTGTGCAAAGCAATACCTCAGCGGCAACACAAAAAGCGACAGATAACGGCGCCAACGCGAAGGTGTCTGCCCATATGATGGATATGCTGGAGCAGGATAAGGCGGCCAGACAAGCGAAAAGTAATACCGAAACCAGCCAGGCTGATAAAAAAGTAACCTTTAGTATTTACGCGGCCACTTATTTCAATTATGCCGAAGGTAGCAGTAACCAGGTAAATGCCGGTGCCGGCGTAAGTTCTGATTTCAGGCTGAGTAAACGGTTAAAACTTTCAACTGGCGTTGCCTTGGCGCAAAATTCGTTAAACTACAACGCCATTACATCGTTGCCGCAAACGGTATCGGCCGCGTCGTTCGTTTCCAGCGCGCCGGTGCTTAAGCAGCAAACGCTGTTCGCTATGTCGGCCGCGGCGCCAGTGTTCAGGAATTATAATGTAAGTATGGTAGGCCTTGATGTGCCTATCAATTTAAAATATGAGTTTAATCCTGATAAGTCGGACGCTTTCATATCAGCCGGATTAAGCTCAGGCACCTTTATTGACGAAAACTACACGTACAGGTATACCTACAGTAATGGCAGCCTTGCAGATAGTCAAGGCGCCGGTGAAGATCAAAAACAATCAGCACATAACAGTTTCAGCAATTTTTACTTTGCCCGTATGCTTAACTTCTCCTTTGGAGTAGGCTACCCGGTTGGCAAAAACAGGTTAGTAATAGAGCCATTTGTAAAATATCCGCTGGGTGGCCTCGGTGCCCAGGATATCAGGTTTGGCTCGGGTGGTGTTAACCTGAAATTTAGTTTTAAAAGCAGTAAAAAATAAGGTGGACCGAAGGTCTGACCTATTAATTGAGCCTCGAAGTTAAATCTATTTAAACCTGATAGCCTTAACCGGTGTAATGCGGGTTACCAGCATTGATGGCACGATAAGTACCAGCAAACAAACAATGAGCGTACCGGCATTGAGCAGTATCACATCCATTACTTCCAGCTTAATAGGTACAAAGCTCATGTAGTAGGATGCCTGGTTAAGCTTAAAAAAATGCGTGTAATGCTGAAACAAGCCCAGGCCCAAACCCAGCGCGTTACCCAGCAATAACCCAAAGCCGATGAGATACGCGGCATTATACAAAAACACCTTCTGGATAAGCCAATTGCCCGCACCCATGGCCTTTAACATGCCGATCATAGAAGTACGCTCCAGTATCATAATAAGCAAGGCCGATATCATGTTTATGACCGCTACTGCGATCATCAGCACCAGCATCACCACAATGTTAACATCGAGCATGTTCAACCACTCAAAAATGGTGGGATAATTATCTTGTAAGGTATATGATCTTAGAGTAATTGGTATACGGCTGTCTATCCCGTCGGCTGTTTGCGCCATGTCATCAAAGTTTTTAATGCGCACTTCATAGCCACCAATTTGCCCGTCGTTCCAATCGTTAAGGCGCCTTACCAGGTTCAGGTCGCCTACAACAAACGTTTTATCCACTTCCTCTACGCCAACATCAAAAATCCCGGTGATCTTTAATTTTCGCTTACGGATGGGCTCCTGTACAAAATACATCCACAGGTCGTCGCCCGCTTTTAGCTTAAGGCGATTAGCCGTAACCTGCGATATCATGATCTGCCGCATCGCTTCTGCCGAATCGCGAAAATCAATGACCTTACCCTGCACCAGCGCCGACTGTAAAAAGCTCCAGTTGTAATTCTTGTCGACCCCTTTTAATATTACCCCCTCAATTTCGCTATTGGCTTTAATGATACCCGGTTTGGTGGCATAAGGGTGTACATCTGTAACGCCGCCGGTAGCTTTAATACCTTTTACATATTGCGCACTATCAATAAATGCCGAGCGCTCGTAAGAAACATTGTTATCCGTTTTAACTACCTGTATATCGCCGGCGAAACCTCTTACCTTTTCACGTATCTCCTGTTTAAATCCCCTTATCACCGCTACAGAAAGTATCATTACGCCGAGCCCCAGCATAATGCCCGCTATGGCAATGCGCACAATAAGTTTGGAAAAAGTGCGCTTACTTTTAAACGTGATACGACTTGATATAAAACCGGCGAAATTCAATACAGAAATGTTTTTTTACCTTCGCAAAGATGCGTTTTTACCCTTAAACATAGTGCCACAAAATTTGCTAAATTACCGCCACCTATGAAAAGTATACAACCATACACCCTATTGTTAGCCATTAGCCTGCTGTTATACAGTTGCGACGATTTTGCACAGGCCAATAAAAGAAACACTGCCAACGGTAAAAACCCGGCAACCACGCAAAAAACCGCTTCGCGGATTACCCCCGCTGCTGACCGTACCGAACTATACCTGCCCTACCTTAAGGGCCGCAAAGTGGGGATGCTTATTAACCAGACATCCATTATTGGCGACAGTAAAAAACCGCTTATTGATAGTTTGATCAAACTGGGCGTAGATGTTAAAAAGATCTATGGCCCCGAACATGGTTTCAGGGGAAATGCCAGCAATGGCGCTACAGTTGGTAACTCCCGCGACGCGTTAACCGGCCTGCCTGCTATTTCCCTTTACGGCAAACATTATAAACCTACTAAAGAAGACCTGAGCGGCATCGATCTCATGATCTTCGACGTGCAGGATGTGGGCACTCGGTTTTACACTTATATCTCAACCCTGCATTATTTAATGGAGGCATGCGCCGAAAATGATATAGAACTGATGGTACTTGACCGCCCCAACCCGAACGGGATGTATGTTGACGGGCCCATATTAGATACCACCCGTTTCCGCTCTTTTGTGGGCATGCACCCTATACCCGTTTTGCACGGCATGACCATTGCCGAATACGCTCAAATGATCAACGGCGAAGGATGGTTAAAAAACAAGGTGAAGTGTAAACTAAAAATTGTGAAAGTGGCTAACTATAACCGCGATATGGATTATGTGCTGCCGGTTAACCCTTCACCTAACCTTAATACGCAGCAGTCTATAGAGCTTTACCCGCATATCTGCTTTTTTGAGGGTACAAAACTTAGCCTGGGCCGAGGAACTATGTTTCCTTTCCAGATAGTAGGCAGCCCGCTACTGAAAGGAAAATACACTTTTTCGTTTAAACCGGTAAGTATGCCGGGAATGAGCGAAAATCCACCCTTGAAAGATACCGTTTGTTATGGTATCGACCTTAAAAATTACAATATGCAAACCATCCGCAAAAGCGGAAAACTTAACTTGGCATGGTTAATAGACATGTACAGGATATATCCTGATAAGGCGCATTTTTTTATAGGTTATTTTAACAAACTGGCCGGTACTGATGTATTGCAGAAACAAATTATTGCCGGAACAAGCGAGGCGGAGATACACAAGAGCTGGGAGCCGGGTTTAGAAAAATTCAGGGCTATGCGCGCTAAATATTTATTGTACAACTAACCTGTGTTTAATATTAAGCTTTTTATACAATGAGAATAGTTTTTATGGGCACGCCTGCCTTTGCCGTAGCCTCATTAGACGCACTGATAACTGCCGGGTGTGATATTGTTGGCGTGGTAACCGCGCCTGATAAACCGGCTGGCCGTGGAAAAAAGTTGAGCGAATCGGCAGTGAAGCAATATGCCGTAGCCAACGGCCTTAAATTGCTGCAGCCCGTAAAATTGAAAGACCCTGAATTTATTGCCAGCCTGAAAGCTTTAAAGGCCGACCTGCAAGTGGTTGTAGCTTTCCGCATGCTGCCCGAAGTAGTTTGGAATATGCCGCCTAAAGGTACAATTAACTTACATGCTTCGCTATTGCCGCAATACCGCGGTGCGGCACCTATCAACTGGGCCATTATCAACGGCGAAAAAGAAACAGGCGTTACCACTTTTTTCCTGAAACATGAAATTGATACCGGGGATATCCTGTTTACTGAAAAGGTTACCCTTACCGGTACCGAAACAGCGGGTGAGCTGCATGACCGCCTCATGCAGAAGGGCGCCGGCTTACTGGTAAAAACCGTAAAAGGAGTTGAGGGTGGCAAATACAACGAGCATCCGCAGGAACAACTGGCCGAAGGTGTAGAACTTAAACACGCTCCCAAGATATTTAAGGAGGATTGCCTGATAGATTTTAACCAACCGGTTGAGCAGGTATATAACCTCATACGTGGACTTAGCCCCTCACCCGCGGCATTTACCATGCTTAATGATAAGGTGCTTAAGATATATAATGCCACTTATGAACCCGGAGAAACCGGCATATCGGCAGGGGGCTTTGTTACCAACCATAAAACACACCTGAAATTTGCCGCACGCGACGGCTTTATCTGCATTACCGACCTGCAACTGGAAGGTAAAAAACGTATGGGTATAGAGGAATTTTTGCGTGGAGTGAGGCTTTAGTGCAACGCCAGGAATACAATAACTATTAAACTATAAAGGCTGCTTTTAACGGGCAGCCTTTATAGTTTAATCCATCACATACTCAAAGCGATTGTTATCGTGGTTGCGCTCGCGGCGCAATTTGTTCTCTTTAGATAATTTGAGCAGTATGCCCGAAAGTTCGGATGTTTTAAAATCCGAATTGAATTTTTCCCTGCAATAGTCGGCTATGGCCGAAATAGTATGCGGTGTTTTGAAAAAGTCGCTGCTAAGTAATTGATTCAGCACTTTGGTAGCACCCGGTTTTTTACGTCCGGCATCCCGGCTTTCGCTGGCCTGGGTGTCGACCTCGATCTTACCGGCACGTTTATTCACGTTTTCTTTTGCTTCCGGTTCCGATTTTTCCGAATCTATGATCTCATCAAGAAGCCGCTCCACTACCTTCACCTGTACCGCCTCAGACTGGAAAGCGTTCACTACTTCCGCAAGCTCTGTTAATTGCTTCTTTAATTTTTCAATATGCCTGTTCATCTCGTATAATGTGCTTCTGTTCAGTCTTTACCTATATACGCTGCTAAAGCTTAATTAATAACAGTTATTATTAAATATATTACTATAACGATATTACACGATTATAGTACTTAATAAACTAAAAAAGCGCCTTTTTGATTAAAAAAAGGCGCTTGTAGCAATATTATTACAGAAAATTATAATTGCGGCAATATCGCTTCCATTACATCCAACCCTTCATCAATATGGGCCTTTTCAATTACCAGCGCAGGCCTGAAACGGATAGTACGTTCGCCGCAGCCCAAAAACATAATGTTATGTTGCAGGCCCATATCCATAAAGGTATTACGGGTTTGCGTATCAGGGAAATCAAAGGCGGTTAACAAGCCCTTACCCCGCACATTGCTCACGATATTGTTTTTGGCTGCGATGGCTTTTAAACGGTTTTGCAGATGCTCGCCCGTTTCGGCCGCCTGTTGGCAAAGGTTATCTTCTTCCATGATCTCCATGATCTTTGATGACCGTACCATATCCACCAGGCTGCCACCCCAGGTAGAGTTAATGCGCGATGAAACATTAAATACGTTATGCTCGATCTCGTCAATACGTTTGCCAGCCAACACACCGCAAACCTGCATTTTTTTACCAAAAGCGATCATGTCCGGGCGGGCTTTTTCGCCAAAATGCTGGTGCAGCCAGAATTTACCGCTCAGGCCTACACCGGTTTGCACCTCATCGTAAATCAGCATGGCCTCGTTCTCATCGGCCAGTACGCGTAACTGCTCCAAAAACTCCTGGCGCACGTGCTTATCGCCGCCTTCAGAAAGTACCGGCTCAATAATAATGGCGCATATATCATCCTTATTGTCGGCAAAAGCCTGTTTTATTTGCGCTACAGAACGGTTTTCTATTTCGATAAGATCCTGCAGCTTATCATCCGTAAGCGGGAAATGTATTTCGGGTAATGATACGCGCGGCCAGTCAAACTTGGCAAACCATTTGGTTTTAACAGGCTGTGTATTAGTTAAACTAAGCGTGTAACCCGAGCGGCCATGAAAAGCATGCTCAAAATGCAGCACTTTATGCCCTTTCTCGGTAGTGTAACCTTTGGCAAAGTTCTTTTGTACCTTCCAGTCCATAGCAGCCTTTAACGCGTTCTCTATGGCCAGCGAACCGCCAGAGATAAAAAACGCGTGCGGCAGGTAATCAGGTATACCTACCCGGCTAAAGGTATCTACAAACTGGGCGTATTGCTCGGTATAAATATCCGAGTTGGATGGGTTGGTTAAAGCCGCAAGCATCAGGTTTTTTTTAAACCCCTCATCGTTTAACATTTTAGGGTGGTTATAACCCAATGGTACCGATGCGAAACAAGTAAAAAAATCAAGCAGGGTACGGTTGTTCTTGGCATCGTAAATGTGTACCCCCCGGCTCTTTTCCATATCAAAGGTTAGGTCAAATCCATCGGCTAAAATATGCCTGCTCAGTGTATCATGAACAGTTTGCGGAGTTACATTTAATTGGTACATAAAGGTATATCTGGTTTAAGCAAATATAGCCAAAAGCCCTCAAAAACGGTAATTTTGCCGTTTTTGAACCAAAGGGCCAAAAAGTCACTTTAAATTAACTAAACCTATTTTTTGTACCGAACGCTTAAACAGTATGAGATTTTTTTTTGAAAAAAACTTAAAAATGCGGCTGGTTATTGAAGCATCCGGGTCACTTAAACTTATTCTGCATATCCAGTAAACCCCACATGCCGCCGGTGTGTATGGCCAGTATCTTGCTGCCTGGCGCAAAGTGATCTTTAGCCGCAAGGTCATGCAACGCGTAAAGCATTTTCCCGGTGTATACAGGGTCAATCAGTACACCGGTATTGCTCACAAAATCTTTGATAAAAGCAATAAGGCCCGGAGTGGTTTTGGCATATCCGCCAAAGTGGTAATCGGTATGTAAATGGTAGGGCGAAGGTCTGCTTAGCATCCCATCAATATCGGCACGTAAAAAATCGCCGTTCTTTAGCACGGGTATGCCGTTAAAAACGGTTTGCAATCCTTTCGAGGAAACACCTTTAATAATCCCGGCGGCTGTAGTCCCTGTTCCACAGGCACAAAATATGTGATCATAGCTTTCCGGCAGTTCATCAACCAGTTCGGCAACGCCCTTTATCCCTTCTGCAGATGCGCCACCCTCATCAATAAAAAACGCCTGTTCATCATTACCAAAATTTTCGGCAAAAAGCGCTGGCTTATCGCGATAGCTTTCCCTATCCACAAACAACAATTGCATGCCGTGTAGCCTGCATATAAAAAGCATCTGGTTATCAACAGGCTCGCCACGCACCAAACCGGTAGCTTTAAAACCAAATTTTGCCGCCGCTGCCGCTGTAGCCATCAAGTGGTTGGAGTATGCCCCACCGAAGGTTACCAGGTGCGTTTTTCGATCGTTTGCAGCCCGCTGTAACACATACTTTAACTTACGCCATTTATTGCCGGAGATCACCGGGTGTATGAGGTCGTCGCGCTTAATAGATACTGTTAAGCCCTTATCATCAAATATCTTGCTACGGATAGGTTGTACGGGGCTAAAAATATCTAAATGCAGATCCATGATTGAAGTGGCTTACCTTGCAGAAATGATAATAAGATGCCGTTTCAAAAATATCATTATCACATCACACTATAAACATTAATTTTGCCGGATGGCTGATGATGCTAATTTAATAGAAAGCGACGAGCAGGACCTGTACGAACACCTGCGAGTAGTGGTTGACAAGGGACAGTCGCTGCTGCGTATTGATAAATTTTTGATGCACCGTGTGGAGAACGCGTCGCGCAACCGCATACAAAACGCCATTGATGCCGGCAACGTGCTGGTGAATGACAAGATCATCAAAGCCAGCTATAAGGTAAAGCCGCAGGACATTATATCAGTGGTACTGCCGCATCCGCCCCGTGATACTGAGGTTTATCCTGAAAACATCCCGCTGGATATAGTTTATGAAGATGATGATGTGCTCATTGTAAATAAACCGGCAGGCATGGTGGTACACCCGGGATATAACAACTATACCGGCACACTTGTTAACGCCCTGGTATACCATTTTCAGCAATTACCTACCCTGCCCGGTAATGACGGACGGCCGGGCCTGGTACACCGTATTGATAAGGATACCAGCGGACTGCTACTCATCAGTAAAAACGAGCGCAGCATGAATTACCTGGCCAAACAGTTTTTTGACCATACCATAAACAGGCGCTACCTTGCATTGGTTTGGGGCGATATTGAACAAGATGGCACCGTAACCGGCTACATAGGCCGTAGCGTAGCCGACAGGCGTGTAATGGGCATTTATGACGATCCTGAAAAAGGCAAATGGGCGGTAACCCATTATAAGGTACTGGAACGCATGGGTTATGTTACCCTGATAGAGTGTAAACTGGAAACCGGCCGTACCCACCAGATAAGGGCGCATATGAAACATATTGGGCACCCCCTGTTTAGCGATGCTACTTATGGTGGCGATAAAATATTAAAGGGTACTACTTTTAATAAATACCGCCAGTTTGTGGAGAATTGTTTTGCCCTGATGCCACGGCAGGCCCTCCACGCGCAATCACTTGGTTTTTTACACCCTTCGCTTAAAAAGAATATTTACTTTGAAGCGCCGCTGCCCGCCGACTTTGAAGCCGTGCTGGAAAAATGGCGAAGGTACACCCAGGCCGATAACGAAAGTTAAATGGCATAAACAAAAACGTTGTACCACCCGTTTCAAAAAGATAATTGCACACCCCGATCAATAATTTTTTCTGTTAAAAAGTGTTCATATAAGATAATTTGTCCAATAGTTTATATACCATACACCGTTCACCAATGCCTGCTTTTATAAATTTTAACGGAGAGCTTTTGCCTGAGGACGATAAGTTGCTTACTATTGGCAACAGGGCGTTCAGGTATGGCGACGGGCTTTTTGAGAGCATGCGGCTGATGAAGGGAAAACTAAAGTTTCCCGAGCTACATGCCGAACGCCTGCAAAAAGGCATGAAAGCGTTAAAAATTGATGGCTACTCACAGACCGACAGCTGGTTTTTAAAAGATAAGGTTGAAGAACTGGCTCGCCGGAATAAGTTGAAACATGGCCGGGTACGGCTTACGGTTTACCGTGATGCCGAAGGCCTCTACACCCCATCACAAAACAAGATGGGATACTGTATAGAAATAAGCCCGCTGGACGAGCCGAGATATTATCTTAATGAGAAGGGCCTGATCATGGATGTGTACAGCGAACTGAAAAAGCCGTTCAACTATCTTTCCAACATAAAAACCTGCAATTCGCTCATTTATGTAATGGCTGGCCTGTTTAAGCAGCAGAACCGGCTGGATGATATTTTTTTACTGAATGATAACAGCAACCTTTGCGAAGCCGGCAGCTCTAATATTTTTGTTTGGTACCAGAACCATTTGTATACACCGGCCCTGAGCGAGGGTTGCGTAGAGGGTGTTATGCGCCGGGTAGTGATACAACTGGCCCGCGAGAACAACATCCCGGTAACAGAAGCGCAGATCAACGCTGAAGTATTAAATGAAGCCGATGAGGTTTTCCTGACCAATGCCACCAAAGGCATACAATGGGTAATGGGCTATGGCGTAAAACGCTACTTTAACCGCCTGAGCAAAGCACTGATGGATGAATTGAATAAATTGTAAACTTGCCTAAAGCGAACTTTGTCTGGTATCAAAAAAGCGTAACACAATTATACGCTTATCGCGTATGTTGTAAAACACCTTTAGACGTTTATGCACTACAAATGCCCGTATATTTTTATCAGGCAGTTCCAAACTTCCTATTTCCGGATAATTACCTATAAGCTCTAAAAAATTGATGATAAGATCTTTAAAATTAACAGCCGCCACACTGCCAAAATCCTTTTTTATGTAGTTGAGTATATCTTCAAAGTCTTGTTCAGCTTTTTTGGATAAAACTACCTCAAGACCACTTGGCATACTTAGCTTTTAGTTCGTTGAGTGATATGAGATCGCCGGCGTCTTTACTTTCTTCATATGCATTTATGATACCTTCTTGCTGATCCTGACTAAGTGACGACCATAGAGCGCCATCAGCATGTAGTGACTGGCTCATGGCATCAAAAAATTGCTCCATCATAGAGCGGTCATTGATCTGATCTATCAATTGATGAAATTGAGATTTTAATTCAGCTAATTCCATATATCAATAAATATACAAAGTATACAGCGATAATGCAAACTACCCCACCGGATGTGCAAACATTGCCTTTATTCCCTCCAATATACCATCCCATAAATTGATACGGGCTTGTAGCGCCTGTTTTACGGCGACGGTAGCTTCGGCCCATTTGGCATCATCGGTGCCGCATAGTTCGGCGGTCATTTCGTAGGCCAGGTTAGAATGGTGGTCGCCGTCTACCTCTATGTGGCGTTCCAGGTAGTATACAAATATATCCAGTTTACCGGCGGTTTGGCCGTTAAGCTTTTTTACGATACTGGTGAAGATACCGGGGATCAGGTCCTCACGGCCAAAGGTAAATACAGCGGCCTGCACATGGGTTTTACCACTTTCAATTACTTCAAAAGTATGCTTTACAAACTCACGTGCCGCGCCGGGGATATTCGCGGCTTGTAACGCCTGGTGAATGTTTCCCAGCTTGCTGAATTCGGCAAACAAGTCAACAATGGCCGCCGCGCTGCAGCCGGCCTGGTTCATGGCTTGTAAATAGAGCTCAAAGTGGCTGGTGCGGTTACCGCGTTCGTCCACATCGCTTTCCTCACCGGTTACTATCTCATTAATGAGGTAACGGGTGTTGGCATTACCTACCGGCATCCACGGCAGCGTAGTGCAAGTAAGGTTTTGCTGCAGCACTTTAAGTAACGACATAAAATCCCATACGGCAAAAACATGGTGCTGCATAAAAAGGTGCAACTCATCAAGGCTGTTCACATGGTCATACAATGCGTGGTTGATCAATTGCTGGCGTAGCGGCTCTATCTCCTGCTTCAATTGCGCAATGCGCTCATTCTGTTCGGGCTTCATCATATCAATTATGATGTAAAAATAAGGGTTACAGGTATATTGCCCGAACACTTTGCATATTATGACGTTTGATTGATAACTATACAACCAACAGTTGATGTTTGCAGCCATATTACCGCCCGATGGTGGCCTTGTTTACACCGAAACCAACCTCCATCATTTTTTCCCGGAGCCCTGGAACATGGTATCATCCGCCCTGTTCCTGATACCGGGAATTTACTGGCTTATTAAGCTGAAAGGCTTTAACCGGCAATACACTTTCCTGAGCATAGCTACCTGGCTACTGCTCACAGGGTGTGTGGGCAGTACCGTTTACCACGGCCTGCGCAAATGGCGCTTTTTTATTATGATGGATTGGCTGCCCATAGCCATCCTTTGCCTGCTGGCAAGCGTGTATTTCTGGATCAAATTTAGCGGGCGCATGTATGTTGGAGCAATAGCGCTGATAGTTTTCCTGGCTTTAACATTTAGTATCAGAAAACTTATGCCTCGTTATGATATTCAATTACTCATCAGCCTTAATTATACGGTAATGGTGTTAATGATAGTTTTGCCGCTTATGCTGCTGTTATGGCGGCTGCACTGGCAAAACAGTGGGCTTGTTTTTGGCGCGCTGCTGGCATTTGGCATTGCCATAGGTTTCAGAGTGTATGATAAATATACTACCCTAAGCATAGGCACGCATTTCCTGTGGCACACCTTCGGGGCAATAGCCACATCATTAATGTTTGTATTTATTTACCGCATAAACGGCATCAAAACGCAAAGTTGAGTTTAACGAAGATCGAACAGGTTATCTACACCAAGAATTTTACGTGAGGTAAAACCCTCTCCGTATTTGGCCCCAATGCTTTTACCATATTCGCGGCCGCGGCCATTTACCTGCTCAATAAAATCAGGTGAGGATATGTAGGTCTGCGGCTCATCATCATTCCAGTCGGGGTTGTGAAATTGTGAACCGTAGGCATAAATGCTCTCTATCTTTTTATCCCAAAACTCGGTTACATCAACAATTATATCAGGTTTAATATACCTGTCCTGTATAAAATGTAGCACCTGGTTTGGGCGCCAGGCTTCCTGCGGCTGCCCATCGGTATCAAAAGTTTCTATCCTGCGTAGTCCGGCTAAAAAAGCCGATGCCTCCACCAATTCATTGGCCCGGCCATGATCCGGGTGGCGGTCATGATACGCGTTGGTGATCACAATTTCGGGCTGATATTTTCTAATGGCGGCAATAACCTTTAACTGGTACTCTTGTGTATTCTGGAAAAAACCATCGGGCAGGGCCAGATTATCGCGTACGGTTAAGCCCAGTATTTCGGCTGCTTTGGCGGCTTCGCGGTCGCGTATCTCGGCAGAACCGCGCGTGCCAAGTTCACCCCGGGTAAGGTCGGCAATGCCTACTTTATGCCCTAATTTAATGTGCTTTAAAATAGTACCGGCGCAACCCAGTTCAGCATCATCGGGATGCACTGGTAAAACTAATATGTCTAATTTCATTTATTGGTAACTTTATCAGCCCCGGCTGCCAGCAGGCGTTGTATCTTCTTCTTAATTTTTGAAGAAGTTGGCTTGGTAAAAGGATAAAAAAAGTCCACCACGCAGCCCTCTTTATCAATAAGGTACTTATGAAAGTTCCAGCGGGGCTTGGCATTTACCTTTCCGTTGGCCTTTTTATCGGCCAGGAACTTGTATAACGGGTGGGCATGCGGCCCGCGTACCCGCATTTTTTCAAATATGTTAAAGTTAGTGCCATAATTATGGCAAAATGCTTCAATTGCTGCGCCATCAAGCGGCTCCTGCTGCCCAAAATCATTTGAAGGGAAAGCAAGTACTTCAAAATCGGTATCGGCAAAAATGGTTTTCAGTTCTGCCAGGTCCTGCAACTGAGGGGTAAAACCACACTGCGAGGCGGTATTAACAATTAAAAGTACTTTATTGCTGTATTGGGATAACGGGATTTCTTCACCGTTGATCTTGTTAACGGTGAACTGGTAGATGTTACTGGTATTCATTTAATTATAGTTAGAAACGTATCCCATTTGGTTCAGGATAGCTTCAATATCACGCTCCTCCGAGGCATCATAGTTCTCTTTCAGGTTGTGGCCAAATATGCGCGCCACCGATTGAAACAAAAAAGCGTTAAAACCGCCTTTAAGTTCTTTCGCCAGCGCATAGCTTGTGGTACCGGTTTCGCGGCTCACCAGCTTTATCAGCACTTCGCCCTGGCTTATGGTAAGGTTCTTAATATCCTTGTTAAATATGTTCTTCACATCAAGCTCACAAGCCTTCATCAGTTCTTTCTGCTTCTTTTTATCGGCAGTAAGGGCAAGTTCGCGCTGTAGCTGTATATAACGCTGGGCGGCAAAACGCGCGTAAGGTAGCACCTTCATCACATTATATTTGAGCCTGCGGTATGCCAGTCTGTCGGCCTCGCTGGCAAATATGCGGGTATCCACAATATTTACCTGCGGTGCTACTATCCAGGGCACCAGTTCGCCGTCAAGCTTGGTCATGTATACCTTAGTGGTATCGTTTTTGCCCAGGTGTACAGGAGGCGCGGGTTTATCGTCCTGCGCTTTAGCAACACCAATTGCCAAACAAAATAACAGCAGAGGTAATATTAATTTCATATTTTTACTAACATACAAAATTAAAGCATTTTATTTTGTTATTTTATGATTAACCAACAATAAAAAATATTGTTACATGGTTATGAAAATAAGCCGGTAAACGCCAACAGATGAAAGATTTAGTGATTGACCTTGAAGCCGAAAAGAAAGAAATATTAAAACGCTACCGGGCATTGCTGCGCGCCAGTAAATCAACCCTGCAAAAGGGCGATAAAAGACTGATACGCAAGGCTTTTGAAATGGCACTGGAAAGCCATAAAGATATGCGCCGTAAAAGCGGCGAGCCATACATATACCACCCTATAGCCGTTGCGCAGATAGCCGCCGAAGAAATTGGCCTGGGTACTACCTCTATTGTTTGTGCCCTGCTGCATGACGTGGTAGAGGATACCGATGTTACCCTGGAAGATATTGAGCTTGAATTTGGTAAAAAAGTGGCTAAGATAATTGATGGCCTCACCAAAATATCAGGCGTTTTTGATACCAACAGTTCTTTACAGGCCGAAAACTTCCGTAAGATGCTGCTTACCCTTGCCGATGATGTGAGGGTAATACTCATTAAACTGGCCGACCGCCTGCACAACATGCGAACTATGGAGTTTATGCCGCGCGATAAGCAGCTCAAACTCTCATCTGAAACGGTATACCTGTACGCCCCCCTGGCACACCGCCTGGGTTTATATGCCATTAAATCCGAGCTGGAAGACCTTTCCATGAAATACATGGAGCGTGAAACTTATCAGTTCATCAAAAACAAGCTAAACGAAAAGAAAGCCGAACGGGAGAAATTCATCGCCGACTTTATTAAGCCCGTACAAAAAATACTCGAAGGCCAGGATCTGCACGGCGAGGTTTTCGGCAGGCCAAAATCCATCCACTCCATCTGGAACAAGATGAAGAAAAAGGCCATCCCTTTTGAGGAAGTATATGACCTTTTCGCCATCCGTATCATTCTGGATAGCGCACCCGAAAATGAAAAGGCCGAATGCTGGAAAGCCTACTCCATCGTTACCGACCTTTACCGCCCTAACCCGGATAGGTTGCGCGACTGGATATCATCGCCAAAGGCCAACGGTTACGAATCATTACACACCACGGTAATGGGCCCCCGCGGGCAGTGGGTAGAGGTACAGATACGAACCAAACGCATGAACGAGATTGCCGAAAAAGGTTTCGCCGCGCACTGGAAATATAAAGAGTCATCAACAGATAGCGGCCTGGACCAATGGGTGCAAAAGGTACGCGATATGCTTAAAAACCCGGACTCTAACGCGCTGGACTTCCTGGACGACTTTAAGATGAACCTCTTTAGTGATGAGATATTCATCTTTACGCCTAAGGGGGCGCTTATACAGCTTCCGCTCAATGCTACCGCGCTTGATTTTGCCTTTGAGATACATACCGATGTAGGTGCCAGTTGTATTGGCGCCAAGGTGAACCATAAACTGGTACCGCTGAGCTATAAATTGCAAAACGGCGACCAGGTGGAGATCATTACATCAGGCAAGCAAACCCCTAAGGAAGACTGGCTGAACTTTGTGGTGACGGCCAAGGCCAAAGCCAAGATAAAATCGGCACTTAAAGAGGAAAAACGCAAGATTGCCGAAGATGGCAAGGAAATACTGGAGCGTAAGATGAAGTCGATAAAACTTACTTACAACTCCGAAAACCTCCAGAAGCTCAGCTATTTCTTTAAGCTACAATCCACACAGGATCTTTTTTACAATGTAGCCAAAGGGCTTATTGATATGAAGGACCTGAAGGACTACCAGGCGTCAGAAAAAATTATTGAAAATAAGCCGCAGGATAAAATCGAGGCCGACCAGCTGCATAACCTGGTTAAAAGCATTAAAGCTAAAGACAGCGACATATTGCTGATAGGCGAGGATATGCAAAAGATAGATTACAAGCTGGCTGCCTGCTGTAACCCTATCCCCGGCGATGATGTGTTTGGCTTTATTACTGTTGGCGATGGCATTAAGATACACCGCACCAACTGCCCTAACGCCGCTAAGTTAATGGCCAATTATGGCTACCGTATTGTAAAAGCCCGCTGGACCAACCAGCAGGAACTGGCTTTCCTTACCGGCCTGCGCATTACCGGTATTGATGATGTTGGCCTGATCAACAAACTCACAACAGTTATATCGCAAGATTTTAAGGTAAATATCCGCTCTATCACCGTTGATAGCGATAACGGCATATTTGAGGGATCTATAATGGTTTATGTGAATGACACCGACCACCTCGAAAACCTGATCAAAAAACTCAACCAGGTAAAGGGCATCACGCAAGTTGTCCGGTTTGACTCTGCGATAGAGAAAGCATCTTGAAGCAGATATTAGAATCAAGAGTCAAGAATCAAGACGGATAAATGTGAATTAAATTCCTTGCATCTTGATTCTTGGCTCTTGATTCTTGACTCTGAAAACAAAAATATTAATACCTTTGTATTGTTAACATAACATTATGCCTGCACAGGAAACCATAGCAATGGTTAAAAAAATTTTCGAGGCCTATCTCGAAAACAAGAGCCTCAGGAAAACCCCCGAGCGCTTTGCCATACTCGAAGAAATTTACTCCAGAAATGATCATTTCGATGTGGAATCGTTGTATATCCACATGAAAAACAAAAAGTACAGGGTAAGCCGTGCTACTGTTTATAACACACTTGAACTACTGGTATCATGTGACCTGGTAACCAAGCATCAGTTTGGTAAAAACATGGCCCAGTTCGAAAAATCATACGGATACAAGCAGCACGATCATATCATCTGCATAGACTGCGGTAAGGTGGTGGAATTTTGCGACCCGCGTATCCAACAGATACAGAGCATGATGGGCGATATCCTCAAGTTTGATATCAAACACCACTCGCTTAATTTATACGGCAACTGCACCAAATTGCGCGATGGTGTTTGCGACCGTAAAGTATCATAACAATGAATACCCCACTTTTAAGCAAACAGGCATTTTGGGATGTTGATATGTCTACTATCGACTATGAAAAAAATGCCGTACACGTGGTTGAAAAAGTAATTGAACGGGGCAAAGCAGAGGATTTTGACAGCTTACTTAAATTTTACGGTTTTAAACGTGTTGGCGAATTAGCCAAACAAGCGCACTGGCTATCAGATATAAGCATTAATTTTTGCTGCACGCTGTTTAAGATTAAACCTACCGATTTTAAATGTTACGAAAAGAAACAGTTGAACCAGCAACACTGGAACTTCTAAATAAACTTGTTTCCTTATCTCAACTTCAACAATTCAGACTGGTAGGGGGTACTGCACTTTCACTTTTATATGGTCATAGAAAATCAATTGATTTAGACCTTTTTACAGATGTGCCATTTGATAAAAATTTGCTGATTGAAACGCTTAATGAAGAATTTAGCAGAATCATAACAACTAATGACAGGTCTAAATCAATTTATCAATGCATTATCAATGATGTAAAAGTTGATTTTGTAAGTGTAAAAGATCCTTTTCTTTATCCGGTTAAGGTTATTGAGGATGTTCCTTTGGCTGATGTTAAAGATCTGATAGCACTTAAACTGAATGCCGTAAAAGGCCATGGCGTTAAAAAAGATTTCTGGGACCTGGCAAAATTACTGCAATACTTTTCCTTTAAGGAACTTTTTCAATTTTATCATGATAGATACCCATATGATGATACCTTTGCAGTAATTAGGTCTGTGGTGTACTTTGCTGACGCAGAAGATACTATTGAACCACAATCACTTGATGGAATGACCTGGGAAAAGGTTAAAGATATTATTATTGAAGCATTTGACTACTACTATAAAGATAAAATTTAATGGCTGTTGACGTATTATTGGGCCTCCAGTGGGGCGACGAAGGTAAAGGCAAAATTGTTGATGTACTAAGTAAAGGTTATGACCTTATTGCCCGTTTCCAGGGCGGGCCTAACGCAGGCCATACGCTTGAGTTTGAAGGCAAAAAATTTGTATTGAACACCATCCCTTCAGGTATTTTCTTTGATAATACTCTTAACCTTATCGGCAACGGTGTGGTGATCGATCCTATCACCCTTAAAAAAGAATTAGATAAGTTAAAAGATGCCGGCCATGACCTGTTGGCTAAAGGTAACCTTGTAATTGGTAAAAAGGCGCATTTGATCCTGCCAACTCACCAATTGCTTGATGCGGCTTCTGAAAAAAAGATGGGCGATGGTAAAATTGGCTCTACCCTTAAAGGTATTGGCCCAACTTACATGGATAAAACCGGTCGTAATGGTTTACGTATAGGTGATATAACCCTGCCTAACTTTAAAGAAAAATACCAGAAACTGGTTGATAAGCATACCTCGATGCTGCAATCGCTATACGGCGAAGTAGCCGATTTTAGCGAGCGTGAGGCTGCCTTTTTTGAAGCTATTGAACTCATCAAACAATTTGAGCTGGTTGATTCTGAACAACTGGTAAATAATTACCTTAAAGAAGGCAAAAAAGTATTAGCAGAAGGTGCACAGGGCACCATGCTGGATATCGACTTTGGTTCATACCCATTTGTTACCTCGTCAAACACCACTACAGCAGGTGCTTGTACAGGATTGGGTATCGCCCCTAATAAGATAGGCGATGTGATAGGCATCTTTAAAGCTTACTGTACACGCGTTGGCGGCGGCCCCTTCCCTACTGAGCTGCATGACGAAACCGGCGAAGAACTGCGTAAGATTGGCCACGAATTTGGCGCAACTACCGGCAGACCACGCCGTACCGGCTGGATCGACCTACCGGCACTTAAATATGCTATTATGCTTAACGGTGTTACCCAACTGGTAATGACCAAAGCCGACGTATTAAGCGGTTTTGATAAAATTTACGCTTGTACACACTACAATTACTTAGGCGAAACCATTGACTACATGCCTTATGATATTTGCTCGGTTGAGGCCGTGCCGGTATTAAAAGAGATTGATGGCTGGAATGAAGACCTTACCGGTATTACCGAGTTGAGCGAGATCCCTGCAAAATTGCAATCTTACATTGACTACCTGGAAGCTGAATTGGGCGTACCAGTTAAATACCTTTCTGTAGGCCCCGACAGGAAACAGACTTTGGTATTGCACTAAACTCACTTCAAAAATTATAGATAAAGGCTCTGCTTTGCGGAGCCTTTATATTTTGATACCTATTTTTACCTCGTGAAAATCCAGGTTACAGATATTGAAAGCTTCAAACAAAAAGCCCTGCAATGGGCGGCAGCGTATGATACCTGCTGCTATTTGGATAGCCATAGCTTTAAAGACCCATATAGCAAATACGACCTGCTGATAGCCGTAGGTGCCAAAGCCGCTTTAAAAGTGAATAATGGCAGCGCTTATGAGCAATTAGAAGCCTTCCGGCAAATGCATACTGGCTGGTTATTGGGTTTCTTTGGCTACGACCTGAAGAACGAAACAGAAAACCTTTCATCCGCCAACACGGATGGCCTTGAGTTTCCTGACCTGTATTTTTTTGTCCCCGAAATATTGATCACTATCAAGGGTGAGGAATTAAATATTGAAGGTGCTGATGAACATATACTACAAACTATCCAGAGGCTGCCTTTGGTTGTAGAGAAACAACAAATGCCGGTTAATTTCACGTCCCGCTTTAATAAGCAGGAATATGTTGCCACCGTTGAACAAATTAAAAGGAATATCACACGGGGCGATATTTATGTAACCAATTTTTGCCAGGAATTTTATTCCGAAAAGGCATTCATTGACCCATTATTTACTTACCGGAAATTAAAAGACATATCCCCCACTCCTTTTTCCGCATTTTTTAAGTGGGAAGGGAATTATATTATTTGCGCCTCGCCCGAGCGCTTCCTGGCCAAACGTGGCAATAAGCTGCTATCGCAACCCATAAAGGGTACGGCACGCCGCGACAGCGACGAGGCTAAAGACGAAATACTTATAGAACAGCTCCGCAACCACCCAAAAGAACTACAGGAAAACGTAATGATAGTTGACCTGGTACGTAACGATCTTACCCGCTGTGCCATTGAAGGTACCGTTCATGCTGAAGAACTGTATGCCATACAAAGCTTTGCCCAGGTACACCAAATGGTATCAACGGTGGTGTGCACTAAACGCAACGACATCAGCGATGTTGCGGCCATCAAAAACACCTTTCCTATGGGCAGCATGACCGGCGCGCCTAAGGTGAGCGCTATGCAGCTTATGGAAAAATACGAGCGCAGCAAACGTGGTGTATACTCGGGTGCTTTGGGCTATTTCTCCCCCGATGGCGATTTTGATTTCAATGTGATCATCCGTTCCCTGTTGTATAACTCAGAAAAAAATTACCTATCTTTTCATGTAGGCAGCGCCATTACCTACCATGCCGATGCCGAAAAGGAATACGAGGAATGTTTACTAAAAGCAAAGGCCTTATTACAGGCACTTTCTTAATATACAAACCCTATGGATAGTTACCTGGAAAGCAGCAAGAAACAGTTCAGATATTACAAAATGCTCGCCGAAAAAGCGACTAAACAGCTTACAGACGAGCAATTGTTTTGGCGACCTGATGCCGAAAGTAATAGTATTGCCATTATCATGAACCATATTGCCGGTAACATGCTGAGCCGGTTTACCGATTTTTTAACAACCGATGGAGAGAAACCGTGGCGTAACCGTGATGCTGAATTTGAGGCTACAGAACAAAGCAGGGCGGCAATTTTTGAAAATTGGAATAAAGCCTGGGAATGCCTTTTTAACTCGCTTGATACGCTCAAACAGGAAGATTTGGAAAGCATAGTGTACATTCGTAACGACGGGCATACCGTAATGGAGGCCATTAACAGGCAGTTAGCGCATTACCCCTACCATGTAGGGCAGATAGTGTACATAGCCAAAATACAGCAGGGGAGCTCATGGCAATCATTATCTATTCCTAAAAATAGCTCTACCAGCTATAATGCCAATAAATTTAATAACGAAAAAGGGCGCCGGCATTTTACAGATGATTTTTAGCAGCATCGGGCACCACCGGTGCAAACAACAACTTGTTGGCTATACGTACTGATACTTCCGAACCATTGGCCCAAAAAGCCGAGTAAGGCTTGGCACTTAAATAAGGCACAAAAGCTTCGCCGTAAAGTTCCGTTATATCGGCCTCAAAAATATAATCCCTTACCTCGGCTACCTGCCAGGATATATGCTCCACCTCGTACTGCACGGTCTTATAGTTATTAATACGGTTATACCCCCAGTAATGCTCAAAAATAAACTCTTCGGCGCTGCCCGGCACAATAGGCTTTAGGCTGTTAGCCACAGTAGCCCCTATTTTGTTCCACCTGTCTTTTACTTTCCACTCGTATAGGAACTGTGTTTGGTCGGCACCTGCTTTGATAACGCTGTGCCGCATAGGTAAGACCCGGTAATGCTCATTGTATAAATTATTGGCAATAAGCGCTATCACGGGTTTGGGCACTATCTCGCTTATAAATACCGCACCGCGTTTCCAATGTTTACCATCAAAATGCCGTACATAAAACCTGAGGTTAACTTCCTCAAAATTGACATGCCAGGGCCACTTTATGCCTAATACCCGCGTTTCGCGAAACATAAAGCCTACCATACTTACCAGGCACTTGCCCTGCCAGAGGTCAAGTTCGGTAAAAGCAGGCAAATGTGGTTTCAGTATGTCAGGATCAACCACGTAATTAAGCATTACCAGGTTGCGCCACTCGGCAGTAAGGAAACGGGTTTTAGAATTCGGCATATCTCTCAATACTATGACATATACATGCGTATAGCCCTTATTAGTATTTGCATGTTTGGCTATATTTATTAACAAAAGGCCATACAGATTGTCCTGCATGGCCTTAGCTTATTTTATTAATAATTACCTTCCACCTTTATAGTATTTCATGGCTTCAGGTATCAGGCTCTGTATGTTGGCTATACGTGTAGCATCAGAGGGGTGGGTGCTTAAAAACTCAGGTGGCGAACCGCCTTTGTTCTGGGCGGCCATGCGCTGCCAGAAGTAAACCGCCTGGTGGGGATCATATCCGGCCATGGCCATAAAAGTAAGCCCCAGCCTATCTGCTTCGGATTCCTGCGCTCTTGAATATTTTAACAGTGCCAATTGCCCGCCAACACCATACAACGAACTAATAATATTTTGGGCTGCTGATGATTGCCCGTTTGAGGCCACACCAACTGCCGCGCCGCCAGCCTGCAAGGCCAACTGCTGTGACATACGCTCGGCAGAGTGCCGGGCTATAGCATGGCCAATTTCGTGGCCCATTACTGTAGCCAAACCTGCATCGGTTTGGGTAACCGGTAAAATACCGCTGTACACAGCTACTTTACCGCCAGGCATACACCACGCATTTACTTCAGGGCTTTGTATTAAATTAAATTCCCAGGCAAACTGGTATTTGCCCGCATAACCATTTTGCTGCAAATACTGTTCAATAGCGGTAGCCAATTGGTTACCAATGCGTTTTACACGTTGCGCATCGGCGCCGCTGGCAATCACTTTTGTTTTAGGATCTGATAATAACTGCCTGTAACTGGCTGCCGCGGCAGGGTTTACCTGGTCGTCGCCTACGAGGCTAAGTTGTGAGCGGCCTGTTAAAGGCACAGTAGAACATGCGTAAAGGCCAACGGCTGCGATAGCCGCTGCAAGTGTGAGTTTTAAGTTTTTCATGGTAAGTCAGGCGTTATTCTTCTTAAATAAATTTACTTTAGACTCCTTACCCTTCAATAAGCGTTCAATATTTTTTTGATGCGTTACCAATACCAGTATAAATATACACATACCATATATAATGACTGATTTAACATTCACATGGAAAACAAATGTTATTCCGATAGGATATATAAATCCGGCCAGTATAGATGATAATGATACATAGCGGGTTATTAGCAACGTTACAATAAATACTGATACGCAAAGTAAGGCAGCCGGCAAGTTAATAGCCAAAATCATTCCAAAAAGTGTAGCTATACCTTTACCGCCCCTAAAGCCGGCAAATACCGGGAACAGGTGGCCCATAACCGCGGCTATACCTAAAGCAAGTTGTAAGTTGGTAAAACCAACGGAATGATAAGCGCCTGTTGTACTCACGCCAACCATGTAAGCCAGGTTAGTGGCTGTCCAGCCTTTTAAAATATCCAGTAGCATTACCGGTATACCTGCTTTTTTACCCAGCACCCTGAATGTGTTGGTAGCACCGGCATTGCCGCTACCATATTCCCTTACATCAATGTTGTAAAAGGCCTGCCCTATCCAAACCGCTGTTGGGATAGAACCGAAAAGATAAGCAAGAATAAGCGCCGAAATCGAGTAGATTGATAGCATCTGCCTGCAATAATATTAATTTGCCTTTAACTACTGCAATATAGTTATTATAAAGTTTGTTACTTCCTAAAGCGTTTGCCAACCGGCCCATTTGGTGGGCTGGGTTAAGCTACACAGCTTTTAAACTTAAGTCGAGGCTTTTAACCGAGTGTGTTAACGCGCCAACAGATATATAATCAACACCGCAATCGGCATAATCCCTGATGTTATCAATGGTAATGCCGCCCGAAGCTTCGGTAATATACCGGCCATGTATCATGCTTACCGCCTGGCGCAATGTGTCAAAATCAAAATTATCAAGCATTATGCGGTTTACCTTACCGGTTTGGAGCACTTGCTCCAATTCGTCAAGGTTTCGTACCTCAATTTCAATAGCCAGTTTTTTACCGGTATCCTGCAAATAATTGTTAGCATTTTCAATAGCCTGCCGTATACCACCGGAATAATCAACATGGTTATCCTTTATCAGGATCATATCATACAAACCAATACGATGGTTAACACCGCCGCCAATGCGTACTGCCCATTTTTCGAGGTAGCGCATACCCGGTGTAGTTTTGCGGGTATCTAATACTTTAGTATTTGTTCCTTCCAGCAGCTTTACAATAGCGTGGGTTTTGGTGGCAATGCCGCTCATTCGCTGCATACAGTTAAGTACTAAACGTTCGGCTTTAAGTATGCTCTGCGCGCCGCCTTCTACCTCAAAGGCTATATCTCCGGGCTTTATTTCGTCGCCATCGTTCAGGAAGGTATCAAGCTTTAGTTGTGTGTCTACTTCATCAAATATTTGCCGGGCAAGTTCAACCCCGGCAAGTATACCGGCATCTTTAACTAACAATTTAGCTTTGCCGCGGGTGCCGGCTTCAATGGTAGCAAGCGAGGTATGGTCGCCATCGCCTACATCTTCGCTTAAAGCATTAAGTATAAATTGGTGTAAAATTTCTTTGTCCAAACTTTAATTTTTTGAGTTTCAAAAGTAAGAACAATTGGCAATTAATTAGGTTTTTTCAGTTTCAATACGCATCTCAATGATTTCCATCATTTTACCTACCTCACGTAACGTATAGGCAACCCTATATTTACCTTTATCGGTACTCAGTATAAGTACGCCGTAGTTATAGTTGGCATTTGAACTTACTTTATGCAGCAATTTTACCTCATGAGGCTTGTGTTCTTTAAAAAACTTATCCAATATCAACTCCGCCTGCGCCTTTGAATAAATACCGGCATCCTTCATCATTGTAAAATCAACACTGGCAGAGAAATAGGAGGCCACTTCATGCGCGTTACCGCGTTTAATAAGCTCGGCTATGGTTTCAATAGGGCCGGCCTTTACCGCCGCGGGCAGCAGAAAAAGCAAGCTAAGTATAGGGAGTTGGCGTAGTTTCATATCAGATAGATGACAATTAAATTTACAATTAATTGCATCAATTACAAATAAAAAACACGTTTTGGGGTATAATGTTTAAACGTTGACTTTATATTTGCATTGTGGAAAGCAATAAAAAAGTTGTATTAATAATACTTGATGGCTGGGGCTATGGCCGTAATGATAGCTCAAACGCGATAATAGCCGCTAACACGCCTTTTTTTGATGAGGCTATACAAAAGTATCCCAATTCAAAATTAGAAGCATCGGGCCTTGCAGTAGGTTTACCTGATGGGCAAATGGGTAACTCTGAAGTTGGGCACATGAACCTGGGCGCGGGCCGTGTGGTTTATCAGGAACTTGGCCGTATCAACAAAGCCGTGCAGGATAACGAGTTTGTGCAAAACCAAACGCTTGTTGATGCCTTTAATTATGCCAAACAAAACAACAAAGACCTTCACTTTATAGGCCTTGTGAGCGATGGCGGCGTACACGCGCATATTAACCACTTAAAGGGTTTAACTGATGCTACTAAAGCGCTAAACCTTGAAAAAGTGTTTATCCACGCCTTTTTAGATGGCCGCGATACCGATCCAAATTCAGGTTTAAAGTTTATAACCGAACTGGAACATCATATTGCCGATTCACCTGCGCGTTTGGCTTCGGCAGTGGGCCGTTATTACGCTATGGACCGCGATAACCGTTGGGAGCGTGTTAAACTGGCTTACGACCTGATGGTTAAGGGCGAAGGCGCACCAACCAATGATATTTTGGCATCCATAGAAAAATCTTACGCCGAAGGTGTTACCGACGAGTTTATTAAACCCATAGTAAAAGTTGATGAAGACGGCCAGCCTGTAGCTGTTATAAAAGACGGCGACGTGGTGATCTGCTTCAACTTCCGCACCGATAGAGGACGTGAAATATCACAGGCGCTTACGCAAAAGGAGTTCCCGGAGTATGATATGAAACCGCTGGATATCCATTACGTTACTATGACCTCGTATGACGAGACGTTTAAAAACGTAAAGGTGGTTTTTATAAAGGACGACCTAACAAAAACGCTTGGTGAAGTGCTGGAAAGTGCCGGTAAAAAACAGATACGTATTGCCGAAACAGAAAAATATCCGCACGTAACATTCTTCTTTTCAGGCGGCCGCGAAAAAGAATTTGAAGGCGAAAAACGCCTACTGATCCCCTCGCCAAAAGTGGCCACTTATGACCTGCAGCCCGAGATGAGCGCCGAAGGTATACGCGACGCCATCATCCCGGAGCTGGAGCATCAATGGCCCGATTTTGTATGTCTTAACTTTGCCAATACCGATATGGTTGGCCATACCGGTGTTTTTGGCGCTGTGGTAAAAGCCGCCGAAACTGCTGATACGTGTACTAAGGCTGTAGTTGAAACCGGCCTGCGTAATGGCTACTCATTTATTATCATTGCCGACCATGGCAACGCCGACTACATGATCAACGAGGATGGTTCGCCAAATACCGCGCACACTACCAACCTGGTGCCCTGCATTATTATTGATAAAGATATTCAGCAGGTTAAGGATGGTAAGCTTGGCGATATAGCCCCTACTGTACTAAGCATATTAGGGGTACCTATCCCGGCAGAAATGACTGGTGATGTATTGGTGTAAAACACAAAAAATATCCTGTTACTTTGGCGTGCTGCTGCTTATAGCCGGCAGCACCGCCTGTAACAAGCCCGAAATAAAGGAAACAGGCGCCAAAATCAAATATTTTGATCTGAAAGGATACTTTGCCAAAGAAGCGGCAAAATTAATCATGCTTAACCCTGTTGTAAATAAAACCGTTACCCACAACGGTGCATCAGAAAGCAAAAACATAGCTATTAAAGCCTGGAAACAGGAACTTAACCTGTTTACCGAAAGCGACATTAACAAACCCGCCTGGCGCAACAGCTACAAGGTTACAATTACGCCCGATAGTATTGTTTACACAGCCACTGAACCGGATTTAAAAACGAGGCGAATAACCATTGTAAAGAATGGTGAAAGCATCAGCGCCGTGTACATACTTAACAGCACACATAATTTCCTCTACAGCACTACAGACCAGCTCACTTACCTGCCAGGTAAAAGCTATTCCATACAGAAAGAACAGCACGTAAAAATTATAGGCGACAATAATTACCAGATCAAAGGTAATTTTAATGATGGCCGGTAGCGGTAGCCAGCTTTTCTTTAGATAATTCTATCAGCGAGGCAATATCGGCCCGGTTAGGGTTTTCGGCAAGTACCTTTTCCAGGTCATTGATGGACGCTTTCAAGGAGCTGATGCCTCTTGCCTTATCATAGCTATGCGTATTGGGCTGAAGCTTAAATTCGGCGTACTCACGATAAGTAATACCGCGTGTCTGGTAACATTTCACATGTTCGGATGGGTCAACCGCTATGGATTTCGTAAGGTCAAAAATGGCGCCCAACAAGTATTTCTCTCTCTCTGCCGGAGAGAGATAGGTATCCTTACCCATATAAGCCTTAGCCCTTGCCCGGTAATAATAAGCGGAAGCATCGGCAGGGTTTATATAAATTACCTTATCATAAGCGGAAATAGACTTACGGTAGTTTTGGCTATGATAATAAGAGTAGCCCAGCATCCAGTAGGCATTGGCATTGGTTGAGTCAACCATACAGGCTTTCTCCAACTGCTTTACTGCTGATTTAAAATTACCATCCATAAACGCCTGTTGCCCCAGACGTACATAAGCGTTCTGAGCCATCGATGTTTCAACCGAGGTAAGTAAAATAAGCGATACAATAGCCGATAGCCTCATTTAATTTGATGGTTTTATCCGGTAACTCTACATTAACTAATTACCTGCTAAAATATTATCCGGCAATGGCAATTTGTTAATAATTTAGTCATACTTACAACTATTTGCGATAAAATTTTTGCGCTGCCAAATGCGATTAATGCCAAACAACATATTTTAATTATAAGCTAATACACCCCGGTAGATATCAAAAACTATAATTTCGATATCATCACGCATTACAATCATCAATTCCGATTTGTTTTCAATACTGTTAATAGATATAAATTATGACCCGACTATGGCTTTTCAATTTTTTTGAGTTAATTACGTTGTAATTATACCCCCTTTCTAATAAACCAATTTTATAACCATGGATTTTTTAAAAGCTATAGGCAATGAGTTCACGGGTTTTTGGGGCCTTGGGGCACTAACCGATATCCTGAAGTCAGGCAATTACAGTAAGTTTCTCACTTATGAGGGTGTTGTATCTCTGCTGGTACCTATCACTCCTTTCTTATTGCTGTTCGAGATCATCAGGGCCGCATTCTACAAACGTTTTAAAGTTATTGATTATAAGATACCCTTTTTCACTTATGTATTAAACGCGTTTGTAGGCCGTGTGATCTCTATTGCCATGATTGGCCTGTGCATTAAATGGTTCTTACCTCTGGCGCTTTTCAAGGCCACTTTCACATGGTACTGGTTCATATACGGTTATGTGGTATGGGAGCTGGCTCACTTTGTTTACCACTACCTGGCCCATAAGGTAAGGTTGCTTTGGTGCCTGCACTCTACCCATCATGCGCCCGAAACCATGAACCTTTCTGTTACCTACGCACATTTCTTTTTAGAAGGCCCCTATGCCGATCTGATACGCACCAGCATTTGCATATTGTTGGGCGTGCCACCGGCCATGATTTTCGTGATCATGTTTATTGATGGTTTCTGGGGATCGCTCATCCATGTAGGCGAAAACGTGATAAAGGACGCGCGGTTAGGTTTCCTGAATAATATCATCCTAACCCCATCACACCACAGGGTGCATCATGCCCGTAACATTGTGTACATGGATACTAATTTTTGCAACCTGCTCAATATCTGGGACCGTGCCTTTGGCACTTATTATCCCGAGGACAGGAACATCCCCATAGAATATGGCATTAGCAGGCCCATGCTTAAAAACAGCTTCCTGGATGCTTATTTTGGCGAAATAGTGGCCCTGGCTAAAGATGTTTACCGCGCTCCGGGCATCAAAAACAAAGTATTATATATTTTTATGCCTCCCGGATGGAGCCACACCGGCGACCATAAAATGACCAGCGTTGTGCGTAAAAAATACTTTGAGGAATTAAGCAAACACCAAACCAGCCCGCAGGAAACAATTCCGCAAAACAGCCCTATGCTGGGTGCCTGAGCTTGTACCGGTTCCTGACTTTTTTTCATAGTTCATTAACGGTGCGATAATTTTAACCTATACAGCCTCATTTCAAATGTCTGAAATTCAATATCTTATTACTAAAACCGCAAACTATTTGTAATTACTGTGGATATGGCATAGCTCTTGAAACAGTATATTTGCAAATTAAACTGTACGGTTAAGCATTGTTGCATGACTATATTAGCTATATAGCCCTGCCATAATGGCGCTTACCGCACATACACACGAAAGGTGATTAATGAGTTACGATCCGTTTGATTTTAAAAATACTATGCCTTCTATTAATGAAGATTCCGAATTTTTCCCGCTGATGTCGTCAGAGGACGAAGAGGAAATGAATAATGAGCAGGTACCCGATATTGTTTCTATACTTCCCCTGCGTAACACGGTATTGTTCCCGGGCGTGGTTATTCCTATTACTGTTGGCCGCGATAAATCAATAAAATTAATACGTGATGCCAACAAAGGCAACCGCCTTATTGGTGTTGTAGCCCAGCAGGATTTGAATATCGAAGACCCGTCTTTTGATCAATTGCACAAAGTGGGCACCGTAGCGCTGATTATAAAAATGCTGCAAATGCCGGATGGCAACACTACCGTTATTTTGCAGGGTAAAAAGCGTTTTAAGCTACAGGAAGAGATACAAAGTGAGCCTTATATTAAAGCCACTATTGAACCGTTTAAGGAAACCAAACCCAAAGAAGACAAGGAATTTAAAGCAATGGCCGCCTCTATTAAAGATATGGCCATGAGCATTATACAATTGTCGCCCAATATACCCAGCGATGCCGGTATAGCTATCCGTAACATTGAGAGCACTTCGTTCCTGATCAATTTTATTGCCTCGAACATGAATGCTGATGTTACGGCCAAGCAAAAGCTATTGGAAACCCTAAGCCTGCGCGATCGTATGAACATGGTGCTGGAACACCTCACGCTTGATCTGCAAATGCTTGAGCTGAAGAACCAGATACAAACCAAAGTAAGGGTTGACCTCGACAAACAACAGCGCGATTATTTCCTTAATCAGCAACTTAAAACTATACAGGAAGAATTGGGCGGTTCATCGCCTGACCTGGAAATGGATAACCTGCGCCAGCGTGCCGCCAAAAAGAAGTGGAACGCCGACGTAAAGAAACATTTTGATAAGGAACTGGAGAAACTGGGCCGCACTAACCCAGCCGCGGCTGATTATTCTGTGCAGATCAATTATCTTGAGCTATTGCTCGATCTCCCATGGAACGAGTTTACCAAAGATAACTTCGACCTGAAGCGTGCGCAAAAAGTACTGGATAAGGACCATTTTGGGCTGGATAAGGTAAAGCAGCGCATTGTAGAATATCTGGCCGTGTTGAAGCTTAAACGCAACATGAAAGCGCCCATACTTTGCCTGGTTGGCCCTCCTGGCGTGGGTAAAACATCGCTGGGTAAATCCATTGCAAAGGCCCTGGGCCGTAAGTATGTGCGCATGGCCTTAGGCGGCGTACGCGATGAGGCCGAAATACGCGGGCACCGCAAAACCTATATCGGCGCTATGCCGGGTAGGGTGATACAGTCGATAAAGAAAGCCAGCGCGGCCAACCCGGTATTTATACTGGATGAGATAGATAAAGTAAGCAACGACTTTCGCGGCGACCCTTCATCTGCCCTGCTGGAGGTATTGGATCCCGAACAGAACAGTTCGTTTTATGATAATTATGTGGAGATGGACTTTGACCTGTCCAACGTAATGTTCATAGCTACAGCAAATTCGCTCAGCAGCATACAACCCGCCTTGTTAGACAGGATGGAGATCATCGAGGTGAACGGCTACACTATTGAGGAAAAAACTGAGATAGCCAAACGTCACCTGGTGCCGAAACAGCGCGAAGCACACGGCCTTAGCAATAAGGATGTATCTATAAAAAATGATGTACTGGAAAAGATCATTGAAGATTACACGCGCGAATCTGGCGTGCGCTCATTAGAGAAAAAGATCGGTTCTGTAGTACGCGGTGTTGCCAAAAGCATCGCTATGGAAGAACCTTACAATACCCAGGTAAGCAAAAAAGATGTCGAAAAGATATTAGGTGCGCCGGTATTTGATAAAGACCTGTACGAAAATAACAATACCGCAGGCGTAGTAACAGGTTTAGCCTGGACTTCCGTAGGCGGCGATATCCTTTTTATAGAGGCAAGCTTAAGCCCCGGGAATGGCAAATTAACGCTTACCGGTAGCCTTGGCGATGTGATGAAAGAGTCGGTAAGTATTGCGCTGGGTTACCTGCGTGCGCATGCCGCCGATTTTGGTATCAATTATAAGCTTTTTGAGCAATGGGATGTTCACGTACACGTGCCTGCCGGCGCAACGCCTAAGGATGGCCCTTCGGCAGGGGTAACTATGCTAACCGCACTGGTATCGGCCTTTACACAACGTAAGGTAAAACCACACCTGGCCATGACCGGTGAGATCACCCTGCGTGGTCGTGTACTGCCTGTAGGTGGTATCAAAGAAAAGATATTAGCTGCTAAGCGTGCTAACATTAAAGAGATCATCCTCTGCAAATCAAACCAGAAGGATATATTGGAAATTAAGGAGGATTACATCCGCGACCTGCAATTCCACTACGTAACAGACATGGGCGACGTGATCAAACTGGCGCTTTTGAACGAGAAAGTGAAAAACCCGATAGACCTCACGGTAAGGGATAAACCCACGCCTACGCAAGCAGTAAATTAAATATTACTACTGGTGACTCAATTGGGTCACCAGTAAATTCTCTTTTTAAACTTATTTTTGTTTAAACCTTTTGTTCTGTTTTCTTACTTAGAACATGATTATTATTATTTTTCTTTTTTACTTTTGTTCAGTTAAACTATTCTCTATGAGAAACGTTTAACTGAACGAAAGGATATTAACCAACATGGGTAACAATCTTCACATCTTTAATCAAGACAAAACTAAAGCAGCTTATGCAGGTGCTAAAGTGCATGCTAATGATGTTACTGTAGTTAAAAACGCTAAAGTTAAGTCTTATTTAACTACCCGCTCAACTAAAGACCTTCACTCTTCGCGATGTTCTGCTTATAAATATTTAATTCCTTAATGTTTGAAACCAGTTACGATTTCGTAAAGGTTTGCAAAAATCAAGCTTTAAATAAGCCTTATCTGTACGAAACGATATTGTATCGTTTTGAAACCCCTGTAACACGTTATACGGTTGAAGTAGAGCATTACCATCATGATATTTTCATTATAAAATTCTACCGTAATAGTGATAGAAAAAACAAGTTAAAGTTTAATATTTTAACGAATGAGTTTAATTCGACTAAGATTATTGCCACTTGTGTACATATCATGCTATCTATCCTTAATAAGAAACCATTAGCAAGTTTCGGATTTATCGGTGCCAACACCATTGATTCTCTAAAAAACTATAACGAGCAGAAGAACTTTACAAAAAGATTCCGGGTTTATAAACAAGCCATGGAAAACCTTATTGGCGAGAACCTTTTTCATCATAGCATGGATACGGTAAACAGCGCATATTTGATGATCAATAATAGAAACAAATCCACGCAGGATATACTATCAAGAGCCAAGATTATTTTTGAAAAGATTTATCCGGAAATGAATATGTAAAGCAGGGAATAACAACCCCGCTTTTTTATTACATTAGCACTTGTTATTCCAGTTAATTTAAATGAAGAAATTTATTTTTCTTGCTGTTGCAGGCATGTTTGCCACAGCGTCATTGCAAGCCCAAACCCGTACTGCCGAGGCTGGCTTCCGCTCGGAGAACGATTCGTTCCTTGCACAGGGATCCGACCGTTATTATACCAATGGTTTCTTTCTGTATTACAACAAAGCGTTGGATACGGCAGGTATCAAGAATAAAAATATCGCCAACAAGATTTTTGGCTTAGAGCTGGGGCAAAAGATCTATAACGCGCAATCGGGCCGTTTACCATCAGTTGATTATGTAGACAGGCCAATAGCGGGGTATCTTTATCTCGGCGCATCACTCAACATGCTGTATAAGAATGAGAGTAACATAAAACTTACCGGCAGGCTGGGTGTGGTTGGCCCGGCGGCAGGCGGATATCCTATCCAGAAGTTCATTCATAAAACCTTTGGCTTTTATGAACTCAACACCTGGCAGTACCAGATACGCAATGATGTGGAAATTAACCTGAGTGCCGAAGCCAATAAACTACTGGCCAGGGCATCATGGATAGATGTGACCCTATCGGGCTACGCTAATCTGGGCAATGGCTTTACCGGAGCAGGTGCCGGCCCGATGCTACGTTTGGGCAATTTTAACCAGTTATTTCAGTCGGTAAGTACGCAAAGTACCGCCAGCTATTACGGCGATACCCGTTTGCTGCACAAGCATGAGCTATTTTTCTATTACAAGCCTATGGCCAATGTGGTTGCATATGATGCTACCATACAAGGCAGTTTATTTAAGGATCACCCTGTTGCCGGCACCCATGAAATAACGCTGGATAAAAAGCCTTTTATATTCAGCAACCAGTTTGGTGTAAGCTACGCCAGCAACCGCATCGTGCTCGATCTTGGCGTGTTCGTACAAACACGTGATACCAAACAAATGGTTAAATCAACACACCAGTGGGGTTCTATAGGGTTGCTTTACCGGTTTAATTAATCATCAAAACCGCGTTGGCGACCGGCTTTCTTGGCCGACAACTTCTTTTTACTATCCAAACGGGCCGCATTAGCGGCCTTGCTTATTTTGGTGGGCTTCCTAACCTTTGGTTTGTGCAACGCTTGTTTAAGTAAAGCAATTAATCTTTCCAGGGCTATTTCTTTATTGAGGAACTGGCTGCGCTCCTCATCACAGATCACCTGCACCAGGCCATCTTTGTTAAACCGCGATTGCAACTTTTCGTTAAGCGTTACCTTTTGTTCATCGTTAAATAAACCAGACTCATTTACAGCGAAAAGCAGCTCTACCTTGGTAGATACCTTGTTTACGTTTTGCCCGCCCTTGCCCCCGCTCCTCGAGGTTTTATATTGTACTTCGCGCTGTAAGTCAGCTTTATTAAGGTTCATGGGGGCAAAGATAGTAATTGATTAATTTGTTGATTAGTGATTGGTGTATCGTGTCGACACAACTTATGCATACAACGAACAGATACTGTAAACTATAAACTGCAAACTGAAAACCGTATCTTCGCGGTAGTTATGAGCAAAAATATTGTTGTGGCCATTGATGGCTATTCGTCATGCGGGAAAAGTACGCTGGCCAAAGCATTAGCAAAAAAACTGCATTATATTTATGTTGATAGCGGGGCGATGTACCGCGCAGTTGCTCTTTATTTCCTGCGGAATAACATTGACATACATAACCACGAACAAATAGAGGAAGCTTTAAAGAATATCCACCTCAACTTTCACTCACGTGATTATCAGACCCACATCACCCTTAACGACGAAGAAGTATCTGAAGAGATACGCCAAATGCCCGTATCTGAAAAAGTAAGCGAGGTATCGGCTGTTAAGGAAGTGCGCCGCGAAATGGTGAAACAACAGCAGCGCATGGGCAAATCAAAAAACATTGTAATGGATGGCCGCGATATTGGCACGGCTGTTTTCCCGGATGCTACACTTAAAATATTCATGACCGCCGACCCGGCCGTACGCGCCAAACGCCGCTACGATGAGATACACGCTAAAAACCCGGGTATAACGCTTGAGGATATCTATGAGAACCTTGCACACCGCGATTACCAGGATACCACCCGCGAAGAAAGCCCGCTGGTACGCGCGCATGATGCCATTATCCTGGATAATACCGAGCTAACGCAAGAACAGCAGTTGCAATTTGCCCTGGATAAGCTGGAAGCGCTGACTAAAAATAATTGATTTTTTGTAAGCCTGTCATTTCTCCTCGTACCTCGTTCGAAATGACAGAGAGGAATATATATTATTCCGCGGTAAACTGCACGGCCTTTACACCAAACATATTTAGAAAGTCGACCCCTTCGTCGCTTGGTAGACCTTTGTATTGTGCGTAGGATTTATCAAAGAACACCTGCTTAATGCCGGCCGAGAAAATAAGCCTGGCGCATGGCAGGCATGGCGATAAGGTGGTGTACAGGGTTGCTCCTTCAAGATTAGCTCCGTTTTTTACAGCGTAAAGTATAGCATTTTCCTCGGCATGCAGGGCAAGGGAACAACTGCCCTTGGAATCGCGGGCGCAGCCGGTTTCGGGCCATTCTTCATCGCAGTTGTGGGTACCGGCGGGCGGGCCGTTATATCCTATAGAAATAATACGGGTGTCCTTAGCTAAAACAGCACCGACCTGGGCCTTAACGCAATGTGAGCGTTGGGCCAGGTCGGTTGCCAGGTTCATAAAAATATGTTCGAAACTGGGTTTGTTCATAAGTTAATTAAAGATTGGAGGTTAGAGATCAGTTGTTGAAGCAAGAAAACCTAATCTCTGGTCAACTCATCTCTAATCACTAACACTTAGTGTCCTCCTGATGCTTCCAGGTTATCCACATCAATACCTTGTTTTTTAAGTATAGCTCCTGCTTTAAAGGCAAAGAATGCCAGGTAAGCAAAACCTATAACAGGTATAATGTATGATTTATGGATACCGATACCATCAGCAAGGATACCTTGCACCGGAGGTATGATAGAGCCACCCAGGATCATCATGATCAAAAATGCTGAACCCTGGCTGGTATATTTGCCCAAACCGGTAACGGATAGGGAGAAGATAGAAGGCCACATGATTGAGCAGCATAAACCGCCCGCTGTAAAAGCGAATATGGCCACCATGCCTGATGATAATAACCCTATCACCATAAATATAGCACCAAGTATACCAAACAAAGCCAGCGTACGCACCGGTTTTTGATCGCCTATTAAGAAACCGATCACAAGGATAGCTACACAAGCCGCGTAAGGGTAAAGTATGCTCACATCGGTTCCGCTGATGCGGTTAACCAATAATACCACACCGAATGCTACAAAAGGCACAATAACGGTAAGGATAAATTTAGTAGATTTTGAAAGATTGAACGCAGCGATGGCACCAGTCCAACGGCCAATCATTAAGCTGCCCCAATAAAGAGAGATGAAAGGCGCAACCTGGTCTGTTTTAAAGCTACCAAACACCGGCGACTCCAATAACGACCCCATATTACTTTGAATAGTTACTTCAACACCCACATAAGTGAATATTGCCAGCATACCATATACCAACTGAGGGTATTGCATAGCGCCCCAACCACTTTCCTTGCTTTTACCGGCTGCTGATGCAGAACCCATAAGGGTAACCAGTATGATGAATAATGCCGCGTAAACAAACCATGATTTTTCTAAACCGGTGGCCTGTGCTAAAGGCGTTGCCGCCAGGATAAGCAGGAATGCAACGAATATAATGGCTAAAGGTTTATTAGCTTTGTTGCTCGGTTCAATTTTTTCATCGCTGGTTACACTCGGTAGTTTTGATATCCAGAAAAATGCCGCAACAGCGATAAAAAGCCCGGCAAGTATCATATACAGCGTATTCACAGAGGCTATCTTAACTTCTGAAGCCGGGATTTTTGCTGAGGCTGAGCCAAATAATACAAATCCTACAATTACCGGCCCCCAGATACTACCAAAGTTATTTACACCACCCGCGAAGTTTAAGCGGTGGGTACCTGTTTCAGGGCTCCCCAACGCCACTACAAATGGGTTTGCTGCGGTTTGTTGTAACGAGAAACCTAAAGCTATAACAAAGAAGGTAAATAATATAAAAGCGAATGAACCGGAATTAATAGCCGGTATCATGATCAAGGCGCCAACGGCAGAAATTAATAGGCCGTAAATGATACCATTTTTGTAACCTATTTTATTCAGGATATCAACTTTAGAGGCCGCGGAAGCAAAATATAACAGCAGTGAGCCTATAAAATAACCTCCATAGAATGTAAAGTCTATCAATTGTGATTCAAATTGACTTAAGTTAAAATGCGCTTTACAGAATGGAATAAAAATACCGTTTGAGGCCGCTAAAAAGCCCCAGAAGAAAAACACAGTAATAATGGTGTATAACGCCGAACTATTACTTTTTGAGTTGCCTTGTGCCATTTTTTAATATCAGGTTATTATAAGGGTTTTGTTTAAAGCTTTAAACTTAAATTTATTTTTTGTAATTCGGGGCCAAATTTTTCAAAATCTAAATCACAAAGTAACTTTTGTTGTTAAACAGATTAAAAGTTGCATATTAGCGTCCTGATTTTTATCAGTCAGGGCAAATTAGGAACATAAACCTAAATAATGATAGACGCTATTATTTCGGGGATTGGTTTTGGATTAGTGCTTACGTTTCTTACAGGCCCCGTTTTTTTCGCTTTAATAAAAACCAGTATTGATAAAGGCTTTCATGCAGGTGTTGCCCTTGCCCTGGGGGTGGTATGCAGCGATATGGTTTTTGTTGGTGCCATACTCTTCGGCTCGCAATATTTTGATGTAACTGCCCATGATAAGACCCTTGCCGGCATCATAGGCAGTATTATCCTCTTTTCCATAGGGATTTATTATATTTTTAAAAAGACGGACGTTAATTACAAAACCGCCGTACCGGCCAAGGTAAATAAAGCAGGCTACTTCTTTAAAGGGTTCCTGATGTGCATATTTAACCCCACCATCCTGTTTCATTGGACGGTAGTAATTGGTGTGGCCAGCACCGCTTACCATGAGGGTGTGCCTAACCGCTCATTAAAAATAGCCATCATGTTCCTTACCGTACTCATAGTACAGTTTGGGTTAGATACGGTTAAAGCGTTTTACGCTAATAAACTCCGCGAAAAAATATCCCCCAAGTTAGTGCACCGTTTAAATGAGGTGGCGGGCGTGGCGCTAATTATTGCCGCGCTGGTATTGTTAGACCGCCTGGTAACACACTTCTTCTTTTCTGCGCATCCGGCGTAAAGCGCCCCGCCTGGCAAATGGTTAGACAAGCTCACCATGACTACGAGTAGTGTCAGTCTGAGCTTGTCGAAGACCTCTTAAAGCGAGAATGGTTCCACAAGTTCACCATGACATAACGAAACAAAAAAATCCCTCTCTGCATAAGCGAAGAGGGATTATATTATAAAGCTTTGGACTTTTAGCTTTCGCCTCAGGATTACATATAAGCTCTTTGGTTGTTACCTTCCATCCAGTTAACAAAGGCGCGGTTTACTACCTTGTTACCACCCGGAGTTGGATAATCGCCGCTGAAATACCAGTCGCCCAGGTGATCAGGGCAGGCTTTATGCAGGTTATCCAATGTTTGGTAAAGCACTTTAACTTCTGCCTTAATGTTAGCCGGGGTGATGATCCTGGCAATACGGTCTGATATTTCCTGATCGGTAAACAGTGCGTAAATAGCCTTCACATAGTTCTCTACCTCTTCTTTAGGCAGGCTTGCGCTGGCTTTACACTTGTTGTACACGTCAATAATCACATCTTCCTTACCTTGTTCCTTTAACAGGCTGATAGCCGCTTCAAAGGCAACAAACTCGCCCATGCGCGACATGTCTATACCGTAGCAATCCGGGTAACGGATCTGCGGGGCAGACGATACCACCACTACCCTTTTAGGACCAAGGCGATCTAATATCTTCAGGATACTTTGCTTTAAGGTAGTACCACGTACAATAGAGTCGTCCAGTACTACCAGTGTGTCAGCATCTCGTTTTATTAAGCCGTAAGTACTATCGTAAACGTGTGCCACCATCTCGCTGCGGTCTGCATCCTGTGTAATAAAGGTACGCAGCTTAACGTCCTTAATGGCAATCTTTTCCACACGTGGAGCAAGCGCCAATACTTCAGAAAGCTCTTCTTCGCTTATCTTATCCTCGCGGTTAAGCAGGCGATCGCGCTGGTATTGTTTAATGTATTTGTGTATGCCCTCAACCATTCCATAAAACGCCACTTCGGCAGTGTTTGGGATGTAAGAGAATACAGTGTTTTTAATGTCGTTGTTTACTACATCCAATATCTGTGGGCATAATAAACGGCCCAATTGCTTACGCTCACGATAGATAGAACTATCGCTGCCGCGCGAGAAGTAAATACGCTCAAAAGAACATGATTTTTTCTCTTTGGGCTCGCTGAACTGGTCTTCGGTAATTTTACCGTTCTTTTTAACAATTAGTGCGTGGCCGGGTTTAATTTCCTTGATCTCCTCGACCGGGATATTGAAAGCCGTTTGCAATGCAGGGCGCTCTGAGGCAGCCACCACTATCTCGTCATTCTGGAAATAATATGCCGGGCGTATACCAGCCGGGTCGCGCATTACAAAAGCATCACCATGGCCCATAATACCTACAATGGTGTAACCACCGTCCCAGTTCTTGGCAGACTTAGTCAATATCTTGGCAACGTCAAGGTCGTTCGCTATCATCTTACTGATCTCGCGGTTATCATTCATGCCCTCGCGTTTGTACTGGTCAAACAAGCCCTGGTTCTCCGTATCCAAAAAGTGGCCTATCTTTTCCAGCACGGTAACAGTATCAGCCTGCTCCTTAGGGTGCTGGCCAAGTTCGTATAACTGTTGCAGCAATTCATCAACATTGGTCATGTTAAAGTTACCGGCAATAACCAAGTTACGGGTCATCCAGTTGTTCTGGCGCAGAAAAGGGTGGCAGCTTTCTATACTGTTTTTACCGTGCGTACCATAACGCAAATGGCCCAATAACACTTCGCCGGTAAAGCTTACGTGCTCTTTGAGCCATTCGGTATCAGCCATTTTCTCGGGCATCTCCTTCTGTATCTCAGCAAACTTCTTCTGTATATATTCAAAGATGTCTGCAACAGCATTTGACGCCATCGATCGGTGCCGGCTTATATAGCGTTTACCGGGCTCAATATCCAGTTTAATGGTAGCAACACCCGCACCGTCTTGCCCGCGGTTATGCTGTTTTTCCATTAAAAGGTAAAGCTTGTTTAGTCCGTACAGCGCAGTGCCGTACTTTTTCTGATAATAAGAGAGTGGCTTTAATAAGCGGATAAACGCCACACCGCATTCATGTTTAATCTGATCGCTCATGATTGGGGATGAGCACGCAAAATTACTATTTTAATTTAAATTGTGTTTAAACGCATGTCATTAAATGGTACTTTTTTTACTCACCCCCTGCCCCCTCTCTGATGCTCGGACAAGCCTCACCCCAAACCCCTCATAAAGGAGAGGGACTTAAAGCTACCATCTTTTCACACAGCGAAGAGATGGTAGATGAGCATAGTAAAGTCGGGGTGAGTAAAGCGGGCGTTACCTGCGGCCCGCGCTATCCGCTCATACACGCACAGGCATTATGCGCAGGCCGGTATCCGCTGCTATCGCTAACGCATTTGGTCTGAACTCGAATTTTAAGAATTTGGGAACTTATGTTTTAATGCACATACATCATAAATGCAGTAATCTTGCTTAAACAAACAATCAACACGTCATGCCGAATTTATTTCGGCATCCCACATGCTAAGCAATTCTTAGTCTAATTCGTGCTTTAAGTCCTTCATCTCGGGATTTATTGACTTGATAAGATTGATTTTCCAATCCCGATGCCAATTCTTTAACTGTTTCTCTCTGTCAATAGCATCGGTAATTCGATCAAAGGATTCGTAATACATTAAATCAAATAATCGATACTTTTTCACAAACAAAGAACCTTCGTTATTTAGATGCTGCCAAATCCGGGCACGAAGATCAGATGTAACCCCTATATAGAAAGTTGTCCGATATGAATTTGACATGATGTAGACGTAAGGTTGCTTAATTAGCATATCGCGTGAGTGGGTATGCTTCCAATGTAAACTATTCTTTGTGGGATGCCGAAATAAATTCGGCATGACGTTTCGGACAGGCCAATGATCACAACTGCTCATACCGTAAACTGAACACTTCATAGCTTTTTATTAAATTTACCTGCATGAAAATCGCCTTAGCCACGCCTCACTTCCCCAAATCAATTACCGACGGATTAGATAAAGTACAGCACCTTGCTGCCGATGCTGCTAAGCATGGCGCTGTTATCGTTTGCTTCCCGGAAACGTTCATCCCCGGCTATCCGCTGATAGAAGTTAAAGTACCAAAAGCATCCCAAGCGGAACTCACTGAGGCGCTTAACAAGGTTTGCGATATAGCAAAAGCCAACAATATCGCTATCATTATGGCTATGGATTGGTACGACGGTGATCAGTTTTACAATATTGCCCAGGTGATATCTGCTAAAGGTGAGGTATTGGGCTGCCAAACCAAAAATCAGTTAGACCCCTCTGAGGACCAGCAATGGCAGCCGGGTACAGAACGCCGCTTATTTGAGGTAGACGGATTAAAATTCGGTATCACCATATGTCATGAAGGTTTCCGCTACCCGGAGTCAGTGCGTTGGGCAGCGCGCGAAGGTGCGCATGTGGTGTTCCACCCCTACCTGAGCGGCAGTAATGTTAAAGGCAAACAAATAACCGAATGGTGCAGCCCTACCAGCCCGTATTATGAAAAAGCCATGATGATGCGGGCGTTAGAGAATACCATCTACTTTGCCAGCGTAGGTTATGCCATGAAATACCAGGAATCAACCTCGGCCATTATCGCGCCCAACGGCGAATGCCTCGCCTACCAACCATACGGTCAGGAAGGTGTCATTGTAGCGGATATAGATATGGAAAAAGCAACCGGCTTTTTAGGCAAGCGGTTTAAGCCGGAGTTGTATGGGTAAACACCATGCTTCAATCCTGTCATTCTGAGCGATAGCGAAGAATATGATTATTAAACTTTGCATGTAGTCTGATAGATGCTTCACATACGTTCAGCATGACAAAACGCCAACAATTTCATTACATATCACTTACTAAACCCAACCATTTTATGCAGTACCATTGGGTTGTAAACCTTGCCGCCTTTTATAATGGTTTTTACATTTCTTACCGCGCTGATATTGGCGAGCGGATCACCGTCAATTATAATAAGATCCGCGTTTTTACCTGTGCTGATGGATCCTGTTTTTTGTGCTAAACCCATTACCTGTGCTGGTATTATAGTGGCCGTTTTTAAGGCTTGTGCCGGTGTTAGGCCGCCTTCAACATACAGCTCCAATTCACGGGCTACACTAAAACCGGGAAAACCCATATCTGTACCGGCAACAATAGGCACGCCTTCGTCATACAGCTTTTTCACCAGTAACTTCATACTGTTCAGCATGGGCATGAGCATAGCATGTGTGGCCGAATCTTCGCCGGTGTTGATGAACTGGGTTTGCAGCGGCAAGGGCAGCGTGTAAAACGCTGGCTCCATTTTGATAATATCATTTTTCACATCGCGCAGGGCAAGGTCGTACACGCCAATGGTTGGGTCTATTACTGTTTGATGATCTTTAATAAACTTTATAGCAGCCCTGCTCACCGAATCATCGAAATTGATTGAACGGTCCTTGTTACGCCTCATCAGGCTGTACACATATTGGATGTGGTTTACCATGTTCATACCAGAATCAACCCCCGCCCTGAGCGTCATATTATTAGGGATATGACCGGTTACTGTAAAGCCCTGCTTATGCGCTTCGTCGCAAATGATCTTTAATATGGCAGGCTTAACCGAACTGTAAATCTTTATCTGGTCGAAACCTTTGGCTTTATAAGTGTCAACCGCTTTTATGGCTTCCTCTTTAGTATCAGCCTGGATAATGCCTAAAGCCATAGGGCCCTTACCGTCAATAATTCCTGCCATCAAAATTTTAGGGCCGATACCTTTTCCCGCGTCTATGGCGTTTCGTACGGCATCAATAAAACCTAATTCGTTACCACAGTCGCGTACGGTAGTAACACCTGCGGCCAAATAAGCCGGGCCCCATTCTGTTTGCTCAAAATGGGCGTGCATATCCCACAAACCCGGCATAATGGTTTTACCGGTCGCATCTAACACTATCGCGTTCTTAGGTATGGCGATGCCCTTTCCCATTTTGGCTATCACACCGTTCTCCACCAATAAAACATCATTGGGCACAGCTTTTCCTGTTTCCACATCAATGATGTTTCCACCCTTTAGAGCAATAACTCCGGAAACCGCTTTTTGAGATGGCGCCACCTTTGCAAACGCGGCCATACCATAACCGGCTGCTCGGTTAATTAACTCGGGCAACAGGCTTTCGTATTCCTGGCGCATCATTTCAGTTTTGTCGCCCTCGGCATCAATGGTCAGTATGCAGATCAGTTTGCCTTTAGCATCCGTCCAAACCAGTTCATTGCCCCATATCAGTCCGCTGATGAGGTAACGGTTAAAAGTTAGCGGCTTACCATTGAAAGACAGGTTATCGGTACCACCCTTCTTTATTTGCAAAGCTCCAAAAGGTAACGTGGTGATGTTAGCCGGCTGCTTTTGCTTATTCCAATATTGTAGCAATAGCTGCTGTACAGTAGCCGGAGAGTAACCCGCGATAGGGAAAGTGTTAGGCCCTACAGCTTTGGTTTTCGCTTCGCCGTTAACACGCACCAGGGCTGAGTTGCCCTTTATTCCTATAGAATCGTTTACGGTTGACATACGGGAGGTATTCCCTTTGATCACCAGTTCCACAGGGTCGCCAACCGGGTTTATCTTGATAGTGGCCTTTAACGGCACGGGCGTGCCTCTGTCCACAAATTTAAAATCAACTACATATTTCTTTTGATCCTTATAATTGTAAACCTTATAGGTTTCCTTGCCTATGTGCTGCTGAAACTTATGCAGCAAAAAGGTACCGCTATCAGCAGGTATTTCCTGCGCCTGAGCCTGGCAAAACAACAAGGACAAAAGAGAAAGAGCAAATAACTTTTTCATTGTGAAATGGGTTTACCCAAATATAGTAAAGAGGCCTCAGCAATTGATATTGAATAAGTAATATCGGATAAAAAAAAGAGACGCAATATCTTGCGTCTCTTCCATATGATTTACCCAGATTAATCTTATAATTTTTCCCCGTGCTGGCTGATATCCAGGCCCAGTTCTTCTTCTTCTTTGGAAACACGCAGTGGCGATATCATATCCGTGATCTTAAGTAACACTACCGAACCTACAAAAGCGAATACAGAGGTAGCCACCAATGCCAGTAACTGTATCAGGAATAAATGGGTGTGGCCAAAAAACAAGCCCTCCCCTGTGGTATTATTAGGGTTTACATTCTGGCTGGCAAACACGCCGGTAAGCAACATACCTACCATACCGCCTACACCGTGGCAAGGGAAAACATCCAGCGTATCATCAATAGAGGTACGGGTACGCCATTCTACCACCAAGTTGCTCACCACTGCCGAAATAATGCCTATAGCCAGCGAGTGCGGTACACTTACAAAACCTGCCGCCGGGGTAATAGCCACCAAGCCTACCACCGCGCCAATACAGGTACCCATTGCCGATGGCTTACGGCCACGCAGCATATCAAAAAATATCCAGGTGATACCTGCCGCGGCCGAAGCTGTGGTGCTGGTAGCCAGGGCCGTTACAGCCAGGTGATTGGCGCCAAATGCCGAGCCTGCGTTAAAACCGAACCAGCCAAACCATAACAAACCGGTACCGATCATCACGTAAGTAATGCGCGCGGGCGAGTGGTTGGCTTCGTTACGGCGTTTAAGGAACAAGGCCGAAGCAAGGGCCGCCCAACCGGCAGACATGTGCACCACCGTACCTCCCGCAAAATCCAGCACACCTAATTTAGCTAAGATGCCATCAGGGTGCCAGGTGGCATGCGCCAGTGGCGAAAAAATAAATATAGAAAACAGCACCAGGAAGATGATGTATGAATTAAAACGAATACGCTCCGCAAAAGCGCCGGTGATCAAAGCGGGCGTAATGATAGCAAACTTCAATTGGTACATGGCAAATAGCAGTAACGGTATGGTAGGCGCTAATTTCCAGCTGGCATTACCCAGCATTCCCTTCATCATAAAATAGGTGCCGGGGTTACCAATTACCCCGCCTATACTGTCGCCAAATGCCAAACTAAAACCAAATATCCCCCACATCACCGTGATGATCACCATACACACAATGCTTTGCAGCATGGTAGAGATCACGTTCTTTTTATTTACCATCCCCCCATAAAAAAAGGCTAAGCCGGGTGTCATGATCAAAACCAGCGCGGTAGACATCAGCATCCAGGCAATATCCCCGGTATTGAAATTAGGATTAGCTGTTTTGTCGAACTCAACCGACGGAAAAATAAACGTTAAGGCTAAAATGACAAGAATGATAATAAAGGGAAAATAGCGTTTCATGTTTAAATTGGTATCGTTTAGTTAAAACGGCCTCAATTTATACATTTTATCAATACTATTTGAAAAAAATTGAAATTATGGAAATTATCAAAGCACTTTAATTAATAGATTAGGCAAAACACCAAAAATTATTAGCAATAATGCAATTACAGTGGAAAAAACTACTAAGTTAGTGGATTTTAAACTTTCATTAGGGATAAAATCCACCCGTTTCAGGAACAGGTTAAGCGGAATTTTAATGTAATAGAACAATCCTACAACGGTGGTAACAGCCCCGGTAGCCATTAAAGCCATGAGCCAAGCGCTTTGCGTTTGCTGATAAACATCGTACACCGCCGAAAAAACCAACACTTTACCTGTAAAACCTGCACTAACGGGGATACCCGTCAACGATATCATGACTACCACAAAAGCTACCGACACCAGCGGGTATTTAAAACCCAAGCCTTTATAATCATTAATGTTGACAATATTTTCGGTGTTCTCGAAATAATTGGCCAGCATGAGCGCGGCAATGTTGGCTAAGCCATAAACAAATAGGTAATAAGTTAACGCCGACAGACCAGTTGCGCTAAAAGTTGCCACAGCCATTAACGCGAAACCTGTATGCCCTATACCCGAATATGCCAGCATACGCTTTACATTGGATTGCCATAACGCGGCAAAGTTTCCCGCTATCATCGTGATGATGCCGAGAACAGAAAGTACTATCCGCAGATCAACACCAGACCAGTTGACAAAATTTTGCCCCGAAACAATAACAGGGGTAATAACATTTATCAGCAGCGCGAAACCTGCTATTTTTGGCAGGGTAGACAGGTAAGCCGTTACCGGTGTAGCCGCGCCTTCATAAACATCGGGTACATAAAAATGAGCAGGTACGGCTGATATTTTAAACGCAATACCCAGCATGAGCAAAGCCAGCGCGAACGTGATACTCAATGGATTTATGTGCATTAAAGCGTTGCCCATTTGCGGCGAAAACAGATCAAGTGTACCACTAAAGGCGTAAAGTAAGGATATACCATAAAGCATTACCGCCGAAGCCGCCGCGCCAAACAGCACATATTTTAGGCCGGCCTCACTGCTACGCGCATTGCCTGTACGGTAGGCGGCCAGCAGGTAAGAAGCGATGGATACCATTTCCACACCAAGATAAACAGCCAGCAGGTTGATGGCCATAGCCATCATATGCAGCCCGAGCACCGAGCCAATAACTATGGTATAAAGGTCGGAAAGGCCCTTAGGGTGCCGCCTGAGCTGATCGTCCCAGGCAAAATACATCAGCAAGATCAGCGCAAGTACATCAGTGATCAGCTTGAAACTGATAGCCGTGTGGTGCAGTACCAGCATACCGCCAAAAACCGTAACCGCGTTACCGGTAGCTAAGGTTACCTGCTGGTTTATTACCTGTACAATTACCAGTACCATGCCTCCGGTAGCTACCAAGCGGCACATTTTAGCAGAACGCCTGCCAAATAAAAGATCTGTTACCAGAACAACAACAAATAGCGCGGTTAAGTAAAGCTCGGGCACAAAAAGGTGCAGGCTTTGCAATATATCATTTAACTGAGCGGTAATATTTGGTAACAGATCCTTCATTTATTAGTCTACAATTACTCCCTGGTTCTTAGGGTATTTCACCTGGTATTTTATATGCAGCTTTTTCTCTTCCTGCGGGTTAACGGCAAGGCTGTATGATAGCTTTCCTGTTTCTTTATCCAGCTTTGCCCCGCTTATTTCCTGGGTTTCCACATCAATACCCGAATTTTGCGACACCGGTATCTGATCCTCCACCAGTAAAGCTGCCGGCTGGCTCTTACGGTTCTTAACCGTGATCAACCAATCACGTATTTCCTTACGGTTTGAGCTTAGCGCCTGTTTGGCCATCATATCCTTTTGCAAGGTACGGGTTACCACAATATTTTTATCAACCCCCAACGATAAATTGAGCGTATCGCCGGTAGCATGGGTATCAATTAATGATTTGCCTATAAAAGTATCTTCAAAAAACAGGTTAGCCTCGCCCGAAAGAAAGTTGTACTTGTTCCAGTCGGTAAGCTGCGCGGTAAGGAAAACATCGGTACTTAACTTGGGCGCTACATAGTATTGGTAAGTGGCGTTGGTGCTTACCTCATTTATGGCAACCGAATATTGCTTACCATCACTCGGTATAGTGTATGGGTTAGCTATATTAAATTCGATATTGGTTTGATTTTCGGTTTGCTGAACCTCTACAGGTACACTTGAATATCCTCTTATTTTTATTTTGGCAGCTACACCAGGAACCCTACCTTGCAATTCGTTATCCGCATTTACAGTTGCCATACTGTAACCAACAGCCACTTCATTTAACTGATGAGCAGATGGCTGTAAGGCAGCATACATTACGGGAGAGGTAACCGGCATTTCCTGCGTTTCATACCCTATATAAGAAAACTCCAGAACAGGATTGCCCGCCGGCAGTTGCAGAGCGTAATTGCCGGTAGTATTGGTTACCGTACCAATTGATGTACCTTTTACTTTAACGGTAACGCCGGGTAGCGGCTGGCGGTCATTCGCACCAGTAACTTTGCCTGTAACTTTGGTAATACTTACTTGCTTATCAGCATAGTACATATTATAGTTAAGGAAATAAGGCTTTAACTCCGGTTTACCACCACTTACAGACGGGTTGCCGGTAGAGAGCGTTAATTTGATGTTTTTCCAGTCTTCCCCGCTTTGTTGAGTAACATTGGCTTTGTATGATATAGCGATGGGGCTGTTCACATCTTTAGCCCTTATATCATAGGTGGGATACCAACTGGCATTATTCACCAGGTAAGTTAAGGTAAAAGCCGATAGCACCGGGGCTTTCGCGCTCACAGTAACCAGGATATCGCTGGTGGCGTCGGTATTCCCTTTGCTTTTCAGGATATCGGCTACTTGCTTCTCGTATTGGCGCAATTGTTTGCCTACTTCCGTTACCTGATTATTAATTGCCTGTTCTTTCTTTTTATTTTCAGTTAGCCTGGCGGTTTGGAAATCAAGCGCCTGCTTAAGCTTTTGCACATCAAGGCTGGCGTTTTGCCCGGTAATGGTTTGGTTTTTCACCAGCATATTGTATTCTTCCTGGTTAATTACCAGTGAGGCATTCAGTAATGCCAGCTTATCACTCAGTATTTTTTGCTGCCCCTGCAAGGCTTCCACCTGTTTTTGTTTGTTCTGCTGCTTAAGGTAATTCATCTCATGCTTTACCGCCAGTATGGTAAAATTACCGGCACCCTTTACTTGTATACTTTGCACATCAATATTGGGGGAGATATTTTCAAAAACCAAAATTGAGTTACCGGCCGGTATACTGACTGTACTGGTACGGGTTACCTGCGCCCCATTTAAAAACAGTGTGACCTTTTGCACCTGTGAAACTACTTTCTGAGGATCATCGGCATGGACAATAATTTTTGAGCCGATTAAAAGGCAAGCGATAAGTAATAATTTCTTGATCATGATTATTCAGATTTATTACCTACAGGATGCAGCCGGGGAGCAGATTCCATACAGTCACTCAAAAAAATTATTTCACCTGCAGAAAACTTACGAGGGCAAGCACCGCGTCGTTCACTTTGCCAAATACCAGTGATGGCATTAAACCAAGGGCAAGAGCCATTAGCGCAAGCGGCAGTAATGCCAGTGTTTCGCGTAAGCCAATATCAGTGAGGGCTATTTTCCATATCTCGCCGCCCTTTAAGCTGGTTGTGCTAAAAAACATGCGTTGTAATGTCCATAACAGATAGGCAGCCCCAACCAATATACCCACCGCGCCGCAAACAGCCATCCATTGCGGCAACAGGCCATTTACCGATGATGATTTAAACGCGCCGGCTAAAGAAAAAGCTTCGGCCACAAATGCGGAAAAACCCGGTAAGCCAAGCGATGCGAAAAACGCTATCATTACATAAACCGTGTAGCGTGGCATTAACGAAGCCAGGCCACGGAAATGATAGATATCCCTGTCGTGCACGCGGCCATAAACCACCCCTACCAGGAAGAAAAGCATTGCCGACAGGAAACCGTGGCTTACCATTTGCATCATGGCACCGCTGATACCTTCGGCCGTAGCCGATGCGATGCCCAGCAGCACAAAGCCCATGTGCGATACGGATGAATAAGCAATAAGGCGTTTAAGATCGCGCTGGGCAAGGGCGTTAAATGCGCCATACAAGATGGAAACAACGCCTAACAGACCTAACCAAAAAGCCGATGACAGGGCCGCGTCAGGAAATATCCCCATACAAATACGGATGATACCATATCCGCCTATTTTCAGCAACACCCCGGCCAATATAATAGATACTGGCGTAGGCGCTTCTACGTGCGCGTCGGGCAGCCAGGTGTGCAGCGGCACTACCGGCACTTTAATGGCAAATGCGATAAATAATACCACAAAACCCACCATACGGGCAGGCATGCCCAAAATTGTGGCGTGGCTTAAAGTAGAAAATACCGAACCTGCCGCGTAATTCTTAGGGTTCATCATCTGGATGATATTAAACGTATGGTTGCCCGTGGCAGGGTCTGTTACGGATAAGTATAAACCTACCATTACCAGCAGCATAAATACCGAACCAAAAAGCGTGTACAGGAAAAACTTGATAGCGGCGCATTCTCTCCTTGCGCCACCCCACATGCCTATCAGGAAATAAAGCGGCAACAGCATCAACTCGTAAAACGTATAGAAAAGGAAAAAATCAAGTGCGCAAAAAACACCCATTACCGCCATATCCAACAACAGGAATAAAGCGAAAAAGCCTTTCAGGTTACTACTGATCTCCCATGCTGAGATAGCAGCTACCACCATTACCAGTGCCGACATTACCAGGATGGTTACCGAAATACCATCAATACCCACAAAATAATCTATCTGTAACTTACCTGCGCTACCGAGGTCGAGATTGATCCACGGGAGTTTCTGCACCAACTGAAACTGCTCTTCGTGATTAATACCGGCAAAGCCCGGCCCGGTTTTAAAGTGCAGGTAAATAGCAATGCTGATAACCAGTTGCACTAAAGTGGCGGCCAATGTAAGATATTTATAACTGGCACGCATGCTTGATGGCAATATGAGTATGATGATGCCAAAAAGTACCGGGGTAAATATAAGCAGCGATAACAAGTTCATCAGGTCCAGATCAATTTAAAGATAAAAACAACAGCCACCACCAGCAGCATACTGTATAAATAGTATTGTACCTTACCGCTTTGAAAACGGCGGGCAAAGTTTCCTATCGTTTGTACTATACCGGCTATTAGATGCAAAAATCCGTCGACAATATACCTGTCAAACCAGGCAGCTATTTTTGACAAAGCGATGCCTGCGCCGGCTAAGCCATCCACCAGGCCATCAACCACTTTTCTGTCAAACGTGTACAACAGTCGACTAAACAAAAGTACGGCTTTAACCACCAAGCGGTTATAAAAACGGTCGATATACCATTCGTTATGCGATATGCGATACAGTAGTCCCCTTTGCGGGAAAGACCAGCTATTACGCTTGCCGTAAATAGCAAAAGCAGCGTAAATAACCACTACTGCCAATATGTTTACTAATACCGGGACAATGGTGTGGTAGATATTCTCGCGGGCCAGAAAGTTTGACGGCAGGAAGCTTTTGTAGATCCATGCGTCCTCATAAAACACCGGGCTGTTGGAGAACAAAGGAAATAAGCTGCAAGCCGCAAGTAACATCAACGGCGCTTTGTAGAGCCAGTTGCCATCGCCCATGTGTATATGAATGTGCGGGTTAACTTTTTGCAGTCTAAAATCGCCGAAAAACACTTTTACTACCAGCCTTGCCACATAAAAAGCGGTTAGCCAACTGGTGAGCAGGGCCACATAAGGTACAATGCTGAACATTGCTCCTTTACTTTCGGCCCAAACAAAGGCTTGTATCAATATGCCATCCTTTGAAAGATAGCCGGAGGTTAACGGCAAACCTATAAGCGCCAGCGCGCCAATAAGGGTAACTATAAAAGTAAACGGTAATTTTTTGCGCAATCCGCCCATATGCAGGATATTCTGCGGGTCGATATCCAGGTTGTTATCCTCCTTGATATGTTTCATCTGGTGGATAACTATACCCGCCACCAAAAACAACAGGCATTTAAAAAACGCGTGCGTTACCAGGTGAAATAACGACGAGGCGTATGCTCCTACCCCCATGGCCAACACCATAAAGCCCAGTTGTGAAATGGTAGAATAAGCCAATATACGTTTAAGATCATTTTGGGAAAGGGCGATGGTGGCCGCCATAAACGCGGTAAAGCAACCCACAAGGGCCAATATGGTTAACTCGGTAGTGTTAAATAAAGGATAAACCCTGCCCAGTAAAAAAACCCCTGCCGCCACCATAGTAGCCGCGTGTATTAAGGCCGAAACTGAAGTTGGCCCCTCCATAGCGTCGGGCAGCCAGGTATGCAGCGGAAACTGTGCCGACTTAGCTGCTACCGCCAAAAATATTCCTCCAAAGGCTACATATTGCCACACTTCGGGCATAGCGCTGTGCGGACCAGCCCACATACCCGCCGCCATGGTTGACAATGGTACCAAACCATCCGTACCAAATAGCGCGGTGATATCAAACGTACCGTATTGTGCAAACAGGATAATGATGGCCGTTAGTAAACCTATATCGCCGATACGGTTCATGATAAAGGCTTTTTTGTTGGCCAGCACCGCGCTTTGGCGGGTAAACCAAAAGCCAATAAGCAAGTATGATGAAAAGCCTACCAGTTCCCAAAAAGCATAGAGCAGTAGCAGGTTATCTACCACCACCAAACCCAGCATACTAAAGCAAAACAAGCTGAGGTAACGGAAGTAACGACTGTAGCCCTCATCATTTTTCATATAGGCTATAGAGTAAACATGTACCGGCAGCGCTATCATTGGCACCAGCAACAGCATCAACACGGAAAGATTATTGAGCAGTATACCAAGCGGTACCTTTACAGTACCTACGGTAAACCAAATAGTTTGCGCATGTATTACCGGAGCGTTCCATACCGCGAAAAACACTTTCACTGCCAGTACCAGCGAAGCCAATATAGCTGCAGTTGATATCAGCGCGGCCACGCGGCTCCTGAATAACAGCAGCAGGTTAACAGCAAACGCCACAAAAGGTAAAGCTACCGCCCAAATGGCGAAGCTTACGGTTTGCGCGTCGGTATGTGACAAAGCTTTTATCAAAATCAGTTTTTAAGTTTTTGCTTTTTTAAACCACCTTTTGTGGTTATCAGTATCACACCATTAGCTCCCTCTAAACCGTATATAGCCGTAGCGGAAGCATCCTTTAAAACGCTCACGCTCTCAATTTCATCAGGGTTCAGCTTTTTCAACATTGCCTTATCAGCCTTTACCCCATCAATTATATAAAGCGCTCCTTTAAAGGTGTTGTTAGCTAATGAGTCTTTCTTGATTAATGCCAAAGTGCCTTTTGTGCCTGCTTTGGTTGCTATAATTATTACTCCATTTGCCCCTTCTGATCCGTACAAAGCTGTGGCGGAAGCACCTTTTAAAACGCTCATGCTTTCAATATGATCAGGCTTTAGTTCAGTAACAATACGGCTGTTTACTTTATATCCATCTATAACATAAAGCGGTTCAGGGCGCTTGGCCATATCTTCGTCAATTGTAACAGATTTTACCGCTTTCTTAACAGTATCCTGAGCAAACGCGCTTACCGAAGCAAACAGGCAAATGATCATTACTAATTTTTTCATTGCTGAGTGGTGCCTGGGTTAAGTACTATGGTTAGTTTGGCCGGTACCCGGTTTTTACGCGTGCCATGCGGGCCGGTAAACTCTACTGATTGGATATCCGCGCTGTAGAGTTTAAAGAGTTTAAGCAGGTCGTCCTCGTTACCACCTTCGAGTGTAGTGCCATCGCTTACTTCGTAAACCACACCTTTATCATTACCTCTCCTGCCACGGATGTATCTTTTATAGGCTTTAGACAGTGTACCAAATTTGTACTGATATAGTTTACGCCCATACACTTTTGAGGTGACACTGATAGTGGTATCCATCTCCTTGGCGCCCATAAATTTAGGCTGTATCAAGGTGTCAATACTTAATATCTTTTCAGGCGCAATATCGCTTACATTTCCGTAAGTAACCTCTTCATTATAAATGAATGATTTGCGTGGCACACTTTGTACCGTGGCCTGTGGCTGCAACTGCGTAACCGGCGTACCTGTTAAGCCGGCAGGTAAGCGCCTGGCTTTTATCAGTACCGCACCAGCAGAGGCTTTGGGGCCGTACATAGCCCTGGCACTTTTACGGTTCACTACAGAGGCTTCTATTACGTCGTTTACATTAATATCGCGTAGATTGCCTGTATAGGGTATATCGTTAATTAACACGTAAGGTTTGGGCTCGCCTTCGGGTGGGTCATTAAAAACCATCCGTTTATCGGCCCCCATGGTTACGTATTGCAGCGTTTCCTCGGGTTCCGGCTCAGGCTCACTGTAAAGTGTAGCTCTGTGATGCCTTCCTCTTGAGCGCCTTACAGAAGTGTGTTTAGCTTTTTTCTTTGTACGGCTCTTTTTCCGTTGCGCGTCAGCGCTGGTAACAGACAGCAGTACAAGTAATATGATCAATAGCCGTTTCATTAATCTTTCAACTGGTTTATTTGGTCAGGATCAATTGTTTTATATCGGCGATATACGTTTAGGACTATAGCCAGTGCCACAGCAGTAGTAGCGGCGGCAAGCACAATAGCGAAAAGGGCAAAAACCTGCCCGGCGTTATTGGCACGGTCAAAGCGGCCAAAAGCCACCAGGTTAAGTATAGCGGCATTCAGCATCAGCTCTATCCCTATTAAAACCTGTATAGCATTCTTTTTCGCAAGGATAATATACAGGCCTATGCAGAAAAGCACCACGCTTACCATTAAAAAGTCGTTCAGCGTGATCATACCTCATCCTCCTTTGGTTTCCTTGAAAGATGAGCGGCGCCAACCAATGCCAGCATTAACAATATAGAAATTACCTCGAAAGGTAGCAAATATCGGGTCATGAGGTTAACCCCAATATGGTTAATACCCGTACCATTTACCGGCATGATATTTTTATTGCTGGCAGCCACCTGTACCCAAGGCAACTTATCGGCCTGTGCCTTAAATACCACATTAAACATGATGACCAGAAACAAACCGGTAAGTAACAAAGCGGGCGCATTCTTTAAAGACATAAAACCCTCTGACTGCGCACTAACCCTATTTAAGGCCTCCTTACCCGAAAGCATAAACGCGAATAATATCAGTACCAGTATGCCGCCTACATAAACCACTATTTGGGTAACGGCCACAAAATCGGCAAGGGCCAGCACATATAAACCGGCCAGGCCAAACAAGGTAACAAAAAACATAAAAAGGCTACGCACCAGGTTTTTGCCCGCGGCTACCACCAGTGCCGATGCCAGGGTAATAAAGGCCATGATATAAAAGAAAACTTGTACCATCAGGATACTCCCCCTTCTTTGGCCTTTAGCGCGGCTGCTTTCGCAGCGGCCTTGGCGGCTTGCTGCTCATCAAGCAAACGGCGCTTTTCGGCTGCCTCTTCAGGCGCCATGTCTGAAAACTCATAAGTTAGTTGGGCCAGGTCAAACACAGTACGGTCATACTGATTGGTCATGGTGATACATTCTGTAGGACACACAATAGTACATAAGCCACAGTACATACACTTGGCCATATCAATATCAAACTTGGCCGCATAAAGCATTTTTTTTGACCCATCAGATGTTTCGCCTATCACACCCTGGGTTGATTTTATCGACTCGATATCGATACAATTTACCGGGCATATCTTGGCACAAAGGTCGCAAACTATACAATCGTCAATTTCCACATCTAACTGGTACCGGCCTACCTCAGGTACCGGCAAAGCCTGTTTGGGATATTGTATGGTATTAGTATTTTCCTGTAGCTTAAAGTAATTATTATCAGTTATGGAAACTACCTTACGCTTTTTATTAGACGCAAAAAGAGCCCTCATGGTAAGAGTAAGCCCCATCCATGCAGTGGTTAATCCTTTTATTGTCTGTTTAATCAATTTAATTTGTTTTGAATCATGATCTGCCTGATTGAAGGCTTTTCATGATTTCTCTTCTTGATTCCTGATTCTTGTATCTTAATTCTCTTTCCAAACTACATTACCCACAACCGCCATATGCCCGATATAAGCATACATAAAAATGCCAGTGGCGTAAGTACTTTCCAGCAAAGGTTCATGAGCTGGTCAACACGGAGGCGTGGCAAAGTCCACCGTATCCACATTTGCACACCTACTAAACCCAGCGATTTAAACAATATCCATAATATGCCCCATAATGGCCCGGTTGTCCAGTCGGCCAGCTTTACGCCACCCAAATTTGGCAGCGGTGTATTCCAAGCGCCCAGGAATAGTACCACACCTATCATAGATACCAGAAACATCATGGAATACTCTGCCAGAAAAACCAACGCGAATTGCAGCCCGGTAAATTCTGTATGGAAACCGGCAACCAGTTCCGATTCGGCCTCGGGTATATCAAATGGCGCCCGGTTACTTTCGGCCAGTGAGGCAATAAAATAAATAACGAAAGCTATCAGCAAATGCGGCGCTTTAAATACATTCCAAGACAGCAAGCCGCCTGTATGTGTAACATCCCATAAGCCTAAAAACTTTATCCTCTCTGCAGATAGTACGCCTTGCTGCATGGCTATCTCCTGTAAATTAAGGGTTTGGGCTATCATCACTACGGCGATAATAGCAAACCCCGCCGGGATCTCATACGAAATGATCTGCGCAGCCGAACGCATGGCCCCCAGTATGGAGTATTTATTATTGGAGCCCCAACCGGCCATTAAAATACCGAGGGTTTCTATCGAAATAATAGCGAACACATAGTATAAACCAATATTGATGTTTGCCGGTACTAAACCCGGCCCCCAGGGTAATGCCACAAAACCGAGATACACGCCTATAAAAATGATCACGGGGGCGGCTAAAAATAATATCTTATCGGCTGCAGCGGGGATAATGATCTCTTTTTGAGCCATTTTAAGCATATCTGCCAATACCTGCAGGGTACCATATTTCCCGGTTTCGGTTGGCCCGAGGCGGTGCTGTATAAAGGCGCTTACCTTACGCTCGGCATAAACGCCAAACATGGTAAAAACCGCCACAAAAGCAAATAAACCTGCCGCGACAATAAAATATGTGAGGTATAAACTCAAATTGGTTTTGCTTAGGCTGCAAACTTACTAAATGCTTAGGATAGTTGACTGTTTTGGTAGGGCTTTTTTAGCGCTTATTTAGAATGCTTCTACCATTACAACTTCAACGTTTTAACATTTGCGTACATCAGTATAGGCGCTTTGTATCGAAGTGCCAAAAAAAGCCGAAGCGTGTTTATCAAACTCAGGCGTATCATCCATAGTGGTGAAGAACCGGCGACTGCCTGCCTTTGCAAGGCGTTGCTCCATTTCGGGATGCCGAATTAAATAATCTTTCAGGCTATGGGCAACAATATCGCCCTGCCCTACCACTGTAATATTTTCCGGTAAATGCACCTTTATTTTTTGCTGTAACAGCGGGTAATGTGTACAGGCCAGCAAAATGGTATCAATATCTGCAGATTGTTTCAACAACTCGTCCAGGTACTGTTTCACATAATAATCGGCACCGGGTTTTATGTACTCGCCGCTTTCAATAATGGGTACCCACAGCGGGCAGGCTTGCTGATAAACTTTCAGCTCAGGAAAAAAATGTTCGATCTCCAACAGGTAAGAGCCTGATTGTACTGTACCGGTTGTGCCCAGTACGCCAATATGATTTGTTTTGGTGTAATTGCCTATCACTTCTGCCGTTGGGCGTATTACACCTAATACACGCTCATCTGGATGCTCTTTGGGCATATCCTGTTGCTGAATGGTTCGTAAAGCCTTCGCGGAAGCGGTATTACAGGCTAAGATCACTAATGGGCAGCCTTGAGCAAACATCCATTGCACACATTCCCAGGTATATTGATGTATGGTATTAAAAGAGCGGTTACCGTAAGGAGCCCGGCCGTTATCGCCCAGATATAAATAATCATACTGCGGCAATTGCTCAACAATAGCGCGCAAAACGGTTAAGCCACCTATGCCCGAATCAAATACGCCTATGGGACCTTGCTGCTTCATATATATCAAAAATAAAAAAAGCGCCCTTTATAGAGGGCGCTTTTAAATTATTTAACGTTGAAATTATTTTAAACCTAATTTTGCTTTTACAGCAGGCATCAGGTCATCAGCCGCTGGTGATACAACTAAATAATCGTTAGTGGTATCTAAAACATAACCATAACCTTTTTCTTTAGCTACCTGCTCAACAGCACCGCGTGCTTTATCGATCAAAGGCTTGGTAAGCTCGTTACCTTTAGCCTCTACTTGTTGCTGTGCAGTGTTCTGGTAATCCTGAAAACGTTTGCCTAAATCCTGCAGCTCATTTTCTTTCTCAATACGGGTAGCATCGTTCATAGACGCTCTTTTGTCCTGGTATTCTTTGCTTTTTGTTTGCAGTTCAGTGTTCATGGCAGTAAGCCTGTCAATAAACGTTTTTTTGTAGATATCAAGCTGGCTGCTCAGTGTTTTAGCTTCAGGCATCAGGCCGATCAACTGCTGAAAGTTGATGTGGCCAATTTTAGACTGAGCCTGGGCAAAGTTGCCTGCAAATAACATCCCCGCTGCAACTAACGCAACTCTAAATAGTTTTTTCATTTGTTGTTTTTCCTGTGTTTAATAATAGTTCTAAATATATAATCTTTATCTGGCAAGTACACCGGGTTTAAGGCCAAGGCGTGTAATTACCGCATCGCTTTTATTGTAGCGCGGGTTAGCATAAAGCATAATTACCTCGCTGTTCTTATCAAATATCATATCAAGGTTTTCGCTCTCGGCAATTGCCTGTACAGCTTTAGACACCTTGTCTTGTATTGGTTTAATGAGGGCATTGCTTTTTTTAGCAAGGTCGCCATCCGGACCGAAAATCTGGCGCTGATAATCCTTAGCCGCTTTTTCCTTATCCACTATTTCCTGCTCGCGGCGTTTGCGCTGCTCAGGCGTCATTAAAACCTGATCGGCCTGGTAAGCTTTGTAAAGGCGTTCAATTTCCTGGAAACGGCCATCCACATCCTTTTGCCATGATTCTGATAAAGCGGCCAACTGCTTTTGTGACGAAGCATACTCGGGCATGTGCTTTAATATGTAATCAGAATCAACATAAGCGAAACGCTGTGCCAGCGCCGCTGTAAATGCACTGAACGTAAAAAACAATACTAAAATTATCTTCTTCATAACTTGCTATGCAAAATTAATTAAATCCGCCATTCAAACTCTGTGAAATTGTAAAATGGAAATGACCTTTGTTGGCATCAGGCTGGCCAGGTATCTGATCGAAACCATAACCGTAGTCTAAACCAAGCAAACCAAATATAGGTAAGAATATTCTTGCACCCACACCTACTGAACGCCTAACATTAAACGGATTGAACTGACTAAAATTATCCCATACGTTACCACCCTCAGCAAATGCTTCCAGGAAGATAGTTGCCGATTGGCTGGCTATAACCGGATGCCTTAATTCAAACGTGTATTTGTTGTATATAGCATTACCCTGGTTGGTATTGGCGTTTTGGTTTGAACCTACCGGCACGATAGAAAAGTTCTCATAACCGCGCAAACCAATAATGTCTGTACCCTGCAGGAACTGGTAAGTTTGCATACCATCACCACCCAATTTGAAACGCTCGAAAGGAGACGGACCAACCAGTTTGTTATACTGCCCCAGGTAACCAAAACGTACCTGCGACATTAATACCAGCTTACCGGTGATGCGACTGAACCATTGCGCATCAAATTTCCATTTATAGTATTCCACAAAATGGTAACGCTCTTCCGGAGTGGCTATCCTGTAGTTAACATTATTGAATAACGAGTACGGAGGTGTCGCCTGTAAGGTTAACTTGATGTTTGAACCTGATGTTGGATAAATAGGCGCGTCAACCGAGTTACGGCTTAACTCCTGTGTTAACTTGATGTTGTATGATGTACCGTTCTGGAACAAATACCCGCTGTAGTTATCCAGGTTATAGTGGTCAAAGTTTAAAGAGTAGTTTAACTGGAAGTAGTTATCAGGCCAGTTTAACTTTTTACCTAATGTTACCCCAATACCGTTGATACGCAGTTTGTTATAGTAAGGGCTTGTTTTTGGATAATACTGCCCGGTTGAACTACCCTGCGTATAGGCAGAAAGTGCAAAATAGATTGGCTTTTTACCACCAAGCCAAGGCTCACTAAAGGTGAACGAGAAGTTTTGGTAAGTACGCCCGCTTGACTGGCCACGCAAGCTCAGCTTTTGACCATCGCCTTTTGGCAGTGGTTTGTAAGCTTTAAGGTTAAATATGTTACGTAACGAGAAGTTGTTGAAAGTTAAACCTAAAGTACCTACCAACTGGCCGCCACCAAAACCACCCGAAAGCTCGATCTGGTCTGATGGCTTTTCTACCACGTTATACACCAGGTCAACCGTACCATCAACAGGGTTAATGTTGGTTGGGCGCGGTTCAGTTTTTTGCTCGTCAAAGTTACCTAACTGGCCAATTTCACGGGCACTGCGTATCAACAGTTCCTTGTTAAATTTCTGGCCTGGCTTGGTACGTATCTCACGCCTTACCACTTTATCGTTGGTAACATCGTTACCTTTTAATATAACACGGTTAATGGTGTATTGCGGACCTTCGTAAATACGGATATCCAGGTCAACAGTATCATTATGAATGTTGGTTTGTACCGGATCAGCCTGGAAGGTAAGGTAACCATTGTTCAGGTACAGCGATGAAACATCATCATTATTTGGCGTAGGGCCTGTTAAACGCTTGTTTAGTTCTTCCTCGCTAAATACCTGCCCTTTTTCGATAGAAAGTATCTTGGTCAATAATTCGGCTGAATACGTTGCATTACCAGAAAACTTAACGTTACCGAAGTAATATTTAGGGCCTTCGTAAACTTTGATCTTTACATCAACCGTTTTATCATCATGCCGTGTTACCGTATCGCTAATGATCTCAGCATCGCGATAACCACGGTCCTGCATTTTTTCAACAAGCGTTTGCTTATCCTCGTCGTATTTATCCTGCTTAAATTTCTTTGAACCGAATATATTGTAGAAACGTTTACGGCGGGTGTTTTTAAGGAAACCACGTAAGGTAGCGTCAGACAGTGCCTTATTACCTTCAAAAGTAACGCTGTTGATCTTTACCTTGTTCCTTTTATTAACCGCAACATCCAGTATCACGCTGTTGGCATCACCGGGGTCTTTGGTTTGCTTAATATCAACAGTAGTGTTAAGATAGCCTTTCTCGTTAAAGTGCTTTTTAATAATAGCGGTAGTAGTACTTAAAAGGTTTTCGTTAACAATTTTACCGGTTTTATCGTTCAGTTTCTTGTTCAGATCCTCTATTTCGCCTTTGCGTAGCCCGGTGATGTGCAGTCGCGACAAACGTGGCCGCTCGGCAACCACAATTTCCAGGAAAACGGTATCCGCGTGTATGCCGGTAACGTTCAGCTGCACATCATCAAACAGACCCTGCTTATACAGGTCTTTGATCACGTTGGCATTTTGCTCGCCAGGAAGTGTTATTTTATCGCCCTTGTTAAGTTTTGATATGGTGAGAATGATATCCTTATCGAGGTGTTTGATACCCGAAACAGTAATACCTCCTATAATATAGTCCTTAGGGTTAAGATAGCTGAGCGTATCGGTAATTTTAGACCCGCCCGACAGCATGCTTTGCTGCCTGCCGCCCGTTATTTGCGCCGATGCCGCTGTACTTATAATTGTGAAGAGAAGGGCAAAAAAAACTTTATTCATCCGAATGTTTTAGTGGGCTAAAAATAATTTATACAGTTGTTAAAAAGTGTTAAAAGTAAAATTTAATTTACCTGTTCGCTTGTTTTGCCAAATCTGCGTTCGCGTTTCTGATAATCCAGTATGGCCTCAAATAGGTCTTCCCGCCTGAAATCGGGCCAAAGCTTATCTGTAAAATACAGTTCGGCGTAAGCTATTTGCCATAACAGATAATTGCTGATGCGGTATTCGCCGCTTGTACGTATCAGCAGTTCGGGGTTAGGAATGCCCGCTGTGTATAAATTATCTTCAAACATTTGTTCATCAATTTCTTGCGGCTGTAAAACGCCGTCACGCACCTTTTGCGCTAATTGCCTTGCCGCATGTACAATTTCATCGCGCGAGCCGTAGCTTAACGCCAGGGTGAGTACCAAGCCCGTATTGCCCGATGTTTTTTCAATAGCGCCCAGCAGTTCGCGGTGGCACTTGCCGGGAAGCTTATCCAGATCGCCTATGGCGTTTAAGCGCACGTTATTTTTCATCAGCTTGGCAATCTCCTTATTGAGGGTACTGATGAGCAGTTCCATAATGGCGGTAACCTCCAGTTTGGGGCGGTTCCAGTTTTCGGCGCTAAAGGTATATAAGGTAAGGTATTGGATGCCTAACTCGCCTGCACCTTCCACCACATCACGTACAGAGAGCACCCCGTTGTGATGGCCAAAAACCCTTAATTTGCCTTTACCTTTTGCCCATCGCCCGTTGCCATCCATAATAACTGCAATGTGACGGGGTAATTTCTGAAGATCTACCTGGTCTTTATAACTCATTTCCCTTACGGTTTTTTACAGCTCCGTAATGCTGGTGTACCGCTTTACACGGGCAATGTAGTTACCATATAGTAAAGCACTCAATAACTTATGTTATTTTCAGCTGACAAAGGTAAAAACTTAGTTTGTATTATTTTAGTATGCGTTAAAAAAGAAATAAGTACCGGTTTGATAAGCATTATGCCCCATTGTGCTGTGTATCAACAAAAAGCGCCGTTGCATAATTGCAACAGCGCATAAGCAAGGTTTAGGAGTATGCTTTTCAATAAACGCTTTTCGCTTTCATCATATCAATGTCGGCTTTGTCAATACGGGCTATGGTATACTGTTCAATATTCCCAATGCTCAATTCGTCGATAGTGTTTACCAGATTATCATAAACAGCTGTCTATCAAGTCTTTATAACCACAATGAGTTCTTTACCCGTTTCTTTACGCACTTTATTTCGCGCTTTGGCTATTTCCCTGCGTAAGCCGTCGCGGCTAAAATTGGTCACGGTGGCAGCTACAGAAGGATTTGTCAGTTGGCCCAGATACCAAACCGCGTGGTTATCCTTGCCGAGGCAAATGGTCATTGTGCGTGATTGCGGCACGGGGCTACTCTGGCCCACAGGCATAGTTATTTTCATTGCCCTGGGTTTGCTTAAAGTAGTGGTGAGCATAAAAAATGTGATCAGCAAAAAAGCGAGATCAACCATAGCGGTTAGATCTACTCTTAGGGCGGCTTTTTTGGCACGCACTTTTTTATCGCTGTTTTGTGGGTGTGAATTAAGTTCGGCCATGATATTTATATTTAAGGGTGAATAAATTGGTTACTTACATTACCAATAAATATAAACAAATGTTTTATAAAACAAAATATAATTTTGTTTTATAAAATTATTAAGAATTAAATTCTTAATAGTAACACTTTGAGGTTACAAAAGTATAGCTGAGTGTTAAGCCAAAGAAGCTATAAAAATCACGGGGTTTCAAGTCGCCGCGCTGGGATCCGGGTGTGCCAATATTTACACCGCCGTTTATTTCGCCCGATCGGTCGGCCAGGCGCCTGGCGGTATCATTGGTAAATACGCCTTTGTAAACACCGCTTACATCGTCCAGGTAATCGGTATTGGTGTAGCGGTAACCCAGTTCGGCACCCAACGTCCATTTACCACCTATATTATATTTAAAACCCGCGCCAAATGGTATCACCAGTGTCTTACTACCATAAGCCACCCCTTCTGTTTGCAGGTAACGCAAACTAAACAACTGCCCATTATACCAGGCACGCGGCGCGTAACCGGTTATACCTCCGCCCAAAAACACATAAGGTGTATACTTATTTTTACCGGCATCGGCCACGTAACTCATAAAGTTAAACTCCAGCACCATGCTCAATTCCTTAAGCGGGTCAATAAAACTGAGGTTACGCTGCCTTAACTGTTGTACGCTTGACGTACTATCTGCGCCGCTTATTTGCCCGTAAACATAATTTAAACGGATAGCCAGGTAAGGGTTAAAATTTCGTTTTATAAACACGCCGCCATAACCGCCGCCGGGCTTAAGATAATTATTGGTATTGAGGTCACCAATGTAGCCCGTACCCCCTACGCTGCCGCCAATTTCCCAGGTTTGGGCACTTGCGCCAAGCCACAACATACAAAGCAATAGTAAAGTAAAGTATTTTGGCATTAAGTAAAGTTAATAATTACGGGCATCCAGTCCCCATAATAACTTTTTCCTTAACGTAGACAGGTAGCTTTCATTATTAAGGCGGATGAGATTAAGTTTAAAATCGGCCTTGTAAACCCTGAATTGCATGGGCTTATCTACTATAACGGTACGACTATCGCAAGATACAATGTAGTTGTTTCCCCGGTAATCCACATCAACAGACAACCTGCTGCTATCAGGCAGCACAACAGGGCGCACATTTAAATTATGTGGCGCTACGGGAGTAAGCGCTATGCTATTTGACTGCGGGAATATAATAGGACCATTGCAACTTAATGAATAAGCCGTTGAACCGGTTGGTGTAGAAATAATGATGCCATCGCCCCAGTAAGAATTCAGGAATTCGCCATCGAGCGCAACGTGAGCGGTGATCATGGCCGAATCGTCGCGCTTGTGGATGGTAACATCGTTAAGCGCAAAGTTATTGTCGCCAAACACTTTTTCGTCTGAGTCTATCACCAGCAGTTCACGGCTGTCTATCGTATACTCTCCGGCCATCAGCGCGTGTATGGCCGCGGCTATATCGCTTTTATTAACACTGGCTAAAAAGCCCAGCCGGCCAAAATTGATACCGATAACGGGTATACCCGAATCGCGGATAACGGTTACCATATCCAGCAGCGTACCATCGCCGCCAAGGGTAAGGAAAGCGTCAACTTCGTTATTGGCGTTAACACAGTCGAGCAGTTTACAGGCCGATGTATCTACATTGCCCTGCAAGTTCTCTTTAAGTTGGGGATGTATACAGATCTCGGCGTTATGCTGCCTCAGGCTATCAAACACCTGGCGTATATAAGGGAATACCGATGCATCATTAAACTGCCTGCCGTATACTGCTATTCTCATGTAGGGTGCTAAATATTGAGGTAGTTCATAAACGAATCATACCTGTCTAAAGAGTTATTGTTATGGTCGGTAAAATTAAAAGTAGCTTTAACCTCGTAATTATAACGCTGAAAAGTGGCGAGTATATTGGAGATATCCTGTTTGTTAACTTTAAGCGTTACTTCCATACGTGTAGAATCGGGGAAGGTGCGTGTGTATGAACTTAATACCTGCGCGTTATCAGATTCCACCACCTGCGACATATGCGCCAGCGAATTATTGCGTATATCTACCTCCAGCACAATAATACCACCAGGATCGGTAACCGATGTGAGCTTGGCAAAGTACTCAGCCAGGCAATTAATACTGATGAGGCCCTGGTAATCTTTCTTTTGGTTAAGTACCGGCACTACGGTAAGCTGTTGCTCGTAAAACAGGCGGATCACATCATAAATGTGCTGATCTTCCAAAACATAAGGATTAACCAGCGAAATCGCCAGCGCCCCTATGGACGTGTTATAGTCGGGCTCCTCAATCAGGTCGTCCTCACTTATCAGCCCCAGGAACTGCTCTTCGTTAACAATTGGCAAATGGCTTACACGGAACTCTGCCATGCGGTCAAAAACTTTCTGTATGGTATCAGAAGTATGTACCGGGGGTATCGCGTCCTCTATCAGCTCAATTGCAATCATCGCTATTTTTTTAGTTTATCCAGGAACAATTTAAGGTAGTGATTAAATTCATCAGGGCGCTCCATCATTGGCGCATGCCCGCATTTATCAATCCAGTGTAGCTCCGAGTTAGGCAAAAGCTCGTTAAACTCAACAGCTACCTCAGGCGGGGTTATTTTATCGTTACGCCCCCATATGAGTGCTACCGGCATAGTTATTTTACGCAGGTCATCTTTCATATTGTGGCGTATGGCCGATTTTGCCATGGCCAGTATGCGTATTACCTTTGGCCTGTCATTAATAGTTACATACACCTCATCAACCAGTTCATCTGTGGCTACAGCAGGGTCATAAAAGGTGTATTGTACTTTTTCGCGCACAAAATCCTTGCTTTCCCTGCGTGGGAATGACCCTCCGAAAGCATTTTCATATAGGCCGGAGCTACCGGTTAATACCAGCGCCTTTACGTAGCCCGGATGCGCAAGCACATATATTAAACCCACATGGCCGCCAAGAGAATTACCCAGCAATACCACGTTTGACAGCTTTTTAAATTTGATAAACTTATGCACAAATTTAGAAAGCGCGCGTACACCGGTAGTCAGGATAGGCAGATCATAAATAGGCAGCATAGGTATTAATACCTTGTAATTTTTGCTGAACTGCTCTACCACATCGTGCCAATTGCTTAAAGCGCCCATTAAGCCATGCAAAAGTAAAAGCGGTTCGCCTTCGCCTTCTTCTATGTAGCTAAATCCATGTTCTTCCTTAAGCACCAAGTCCATATAAATTGTGTGTGAGTTTCGTTGAAAAAAATATACCGGGCGCATTACCAGTTTTGCCCGATGCTGTAAAAATATAATTATAAAAACAGTTTACCAGCTTTTGTACAGATTTATTACGGCAGCCTTAGCCGAGGAGTTGTTTAACCACCTCAGATACCGTTTTACCATCTGCACGGCCGGCCAGTTCCTTATTGGCTACCCCCATTACCCTGCCCATATCTTTTACAGATGTAACACCTAACCTGCTTATCAGCTCTTGTACATATCCCTCTATCTCAAAACGGGTCATTTGCTGTGGAAGGTATGGCTCTATCACGTACATCTCCGCCATTTCGATATCGTAAAGATCTTCGCGGCCCTGGGCTTTGTAAATATCAGCCGATTCTTTGCGCTGTTTAATGAGCTTTTGCAAAACCTTTATCTCGGCTTCCTGCGTAAGCTCTTCGGCTGCACCTTTTTCGGTTTTAGCCAGCAACAAGGCCGACTTAATGGCACGTAAGCCGCGCAGCCTGTCGGCCTGTTTGCTTAACATTGCCTGTTTAATATCCTGGTCTATTTGTGATATGAGTGACATGGTATTTAGTTTTTAGGATTGCCCTATTGTTAAATTGTTATTTGTTTATGCTTGTTATTTGCACATCTGCACATTTAAAATCTGCACATCTATTTCTTTAACACATTAGTTGCCGTGGCCTGCGCGGTTGGCATTATTAACAGATCGTTAATATTAACATGTGCCGGGCGCGAAACCACAAACCAGATAGTGTCGGCTATATCCTCTGCCTTTAGTGGCTCAAAGCCTTCATAAACTTTTTTAGCCCGGTCTTTATCGCCTTTGAAACGCACTTCAGAAAACTCCGTCTCTACCATACCCGGGTGTATAGCGGTAACTTTAATGCCGTGCTGCAACAGGTCAACACGCATAGCTTTGTTCAGCGCATCTACCGCGTGTTTGGTAGCGCAATAAACATTCCCGTTAGGATAAACTTCTTTACCCGCAATGGAGCCAATGTTTATAATATGCCCATGGCCGTTAGTGATCATCCAGTTAGATACTATCTTGCTTACATACAGTAAACCTTTAATATTGGTATCTATCATGGTATCCCAATCATCGTAGCTACCCTGGTTTAATGGGTCGAGGCCCTGGCTAAGCCCGGCGTTATTAATTAATACATCAACCTCGCGCCACCTGCTGGGTAAGCCGTCCAGGCTGCGCGAAACCTCTTCGCGGTTGCGCACATCAAATGACGAAACCGCAATTTCTACATTATATTTATCATTAAGATGATGTGCCAGTTTCTCCAGCCGGTCTAATCGGCGGCCGGTAAGTATAAGATCATACCCCTGCTGGGCGAACGTGTGTGCACAGGCCTCGCCAATGCCGGCGGTAGCACCTGTAATTAAAGCTATTTTTGCCATAATAGATGTAACTATCGGCAGCGAAATTATGTTTTTATACCGAATAAATCAGCCTTAAAACATACTGCGATCTTTTTAGGATTAGTTTTATGGTATTGGCATGATACTTTCTTTAAATCAATCCGCGAAATTTGAATAATTGCTGGTGCGCAGCGTCAGTAAATAACAAACTACATTTAACGCATATGGAAAATAGACAATTGGGTGCATCGGGATTACATGTACCGGTACTGAGTTTTGGTACGGCAACCTTTGGTGGACAAGGCGACTTTTTTAAAGCATGGGGTAACACCCAATTGGCAGATGCCAAAAAACTGGTGAATTTATGCCTTGATGCCGGTGTAAATTTGTTTGATACTGCCAATGTTTACTCACACGGCGTATCTGAGGAAATATTAGGCCTGGCACTGGAAGGGCTGCGCAACCGCGTGTTAATTTCTACCAAGGCCACCTTTACCATGGGCGATGGCCCTAACGATTTTGGCTCGTCAAGGTTTCACCTTATCACTTCTGTTGAGGCAAGCCTGCGCAGATTGAAAACCGATTATATTGATATTTTTCACCTGCACGGCTTTGATGCCAACACGCCGGTGGAGGAAACCCTGCGCACGCTTGACGACTTAATAACTGCCGGAAAAATACGCTATATAGCCTGTTCAAACTTTTCAGGCTGGCATTTAATGAAATCGCTTTCCGCATCTGAACGCTATGGCTGGGCAAAATATGTGGCACACCAGGCATATTATTCTTTACTGGACCGTGAGTTTGAATGGGAACTAATGCCGCTGGGTATTGATCAAAAAGTGAGCACCATTGTATGGAGCCCATTGGCATCGGGCCAATTAGGCGGCAAATACCGCAGGGGGCAACCTATACCGCAGGATAACCGCCGCTCACAAGGCGGCAGCCACGGCCCCGAAACCGACTACGAACGGCTTTACAAAATTGTTGACGCCCTGGATGAGGTTGCCGAAGAAACCGGAAAAACGGTTGCGCAAGTAGCCATTAACTGGCTGCTGCAACGCCCTACGGTAGCCAATATCATTATAGGCGCACGCAATGAGGAACAGTTAAAACAAAACCTTGACGCTGTAGGATGGAACCTAACGGTTGACCAGGTGAAAAAGCTTGACGCCGCCAGCGACCGCGACCCTATTTACCCATACTGGCACCAAAGGCAAAATTTAAAGTTGAACCCTTTGCCAAGGTTTTATTAAATAAGAAGGCCCGCAAATGCGGGCCTTCTTATTATTATTTTATTTATCGTGTCATTGCGAGGAGCGCAACGACGTGGCAAGCTCATAGTTCAGGCCAGCGATGCTTGTCCTTTGAGATTGCCGCGCTATCGCTCGCAATGACATTATTCGTTTAATACTTACAGTTCCTTTATCTTAATATTTTTATAGTAAGCCTTATGCCCATGGTCCTGCAAGGCGATATGGCCGGTTTTGGCAAGGCCATATTCCGGGTGGTCTTTCCATTTGCCTTCGGCTTTACGTTTTTCCCAGTCGGCGTCCCAGGCGGTAAACTCAACATTTTTTTTACCGTTTAACCAATGCTCTACATGGCCATTGTTAAAAATGATCTTGCTGGTATTCCACTCCCCTACCGGCTTCAGTTTTTTATTATCGTTGGCAATATGCATGGCATAATCCGCACCGGTTTTTTGCCAGTCTTCCAGTTTATCAGGCACCCAGCCTATATCATCAATTATCTGGTATTCGGGGCCGGTAACGTAAGTGCCGCTATATTTAGGATCTTCAACCACGTGGTAAAGTACACCGCTGTTACTTCCTTTATCAATCTTCCACTCCCATGATAACTCAAAGTTGCTGTATTCCTTATCGGTAACAATATCGCCGCCTGTATCGGTACCCTGTACCGCGCCAAGGCAAACCAGCGCGCCATTTTCTACCTCCCAGTTTTTTACCGGGCCGGTTTTGTTAAAGCCGTGCCATCCCTTTAAGTCCTTTCCATCAAATAAGTTTACCCATCCAGACTTTTTAGCCTGGGCGAAAGACGAAGAGCCAGCAGCACACACCAGTGCAGCAAAGCTCAAGGTTATGAAATGCTTTTTCATTACGCTTTTTTAATCATCTTCATGTTTTCAGGATCCCAGAACATAGGGCTGTTTTTGTAGTAGCTATCATTACATAGAAGCGCCGGAGCCGCTGCACGGTAACCAAATACAGCATCCTCAGTAACTTTACCGTTGTTACGTATAGCGGTTATCCAGTTATTCATGTGATCATAAGGGCCACCTAAATAACCTTTTTCGGCATTGAAAGTTATTTCTTCCGGAGGGAGTATTTGCTTGCGGGCGCTGTTGGTTTGGCCTGCTTTGCGCAATTTCTCCAGGTAAAATGGATCGTCAGAAGCAATTACTTTGTTACGCTTGAGCGTAACGCTATCCCAGGTAATATCCATAGAGCCTTCGCTACCTACCAGTTTCAGATACGTTGTACCGCTGGTGCCATCAACAAAGTTGCAGCGCAGCGATAGGTTAAATGCCGGGTGAGCAGCAGTTTTCCCATAATCAAAAGTACCTAATAATACGTCGGGCACTTCGCGGCCATCATTCCAATAACGTAAACCACCGGAAGCATAAATTTTATTAGGCCCCATGGAGTCGGTAATAAAGTGCAGGCTGCTAAACAGGTGAACAAACAAGTCGCCTGCCATACCGGTACCGTAGTCGGTATAATTTCTCCAGCGGAAAAATCTTTTGGAATCATATGGGCGTTTCTGGGTATTACTTATATAGGTTTCCCAGTCAACAGTTTGTGGTGAAGCGTCATCTGGTATAGGATACTGCCAAACCTCAATAGGCGCACGGCGGGCCCAGAAGCCTTCGGCGTAGTTAAGCTCGCCTATGGCGCCGCTTTTTAATAATTCATGCGCTTTCTCATTACCTAATGAGGATACGCCCTGGCTGCCTACCTGGAATACTTTTCCGGTTTCTTTTTGCGCCTTTATCACTGCCGGCCCTTCGGCTACAGAATGCACCATCGGCTTTTCGCAATACACGTGTTTGCCGGCATGCATGGCGTCAACAGAAATTTGCTGGTGCCAGTGATCGGGCGTGGCGATAATTACAGCGTCAACATCTTTACGATTAAGGATCTCTTTGTAAACCCTTGTAGTAAAAATATCATTACCCCAACGCTTTTTAGCTTCAGCCAAACGGCCATCATACAGGTCGCACACCGCTACCAGCTTTACGCCGGGCACTTGCAGGGCTACAATGGTATCCTGGGTACCCATACCTCCGGCGCCTATCAGGGCTATGTTTACCTGATCATTAGGGCCAAACGGCTTATACTCCTTTTTTAGATAAAAAAAAGAAGGGGTGTTTTTGTTGGCAGCGATAAGGCTGCTACCGGCGGCAACTGCAGCGGTTGTGGTGGCCAATTTTTTTAAAAAGCCTCTGCGCGACGCTTCAGAATTTTCTTTCATGGTTTATCAGTGTAGTTTAGTTTTTGATGTTGGTTATCAGGGCAGGGGCGGCCCAGAGGTGAAGATAGAATTTTATGTTAAAAGCGCATAGAAAATAGTTTAATTGGTTAATAGCCGGTAGGTTTTAGTTAATTATTGTAAACTATTTTCTGTTTACAATGGCCAATGACAGGGTTACATGAGCTATAAAAATCCGTATCTTTACCACATTCTTATGAGCAAAACTGTAACCCCATACCAGAACCAGGCTACTAAAAAAGAGCAGGTGGCCGATATGTTTAACAACATCTCCAAAACCTATGATTTCCTTAACCATTTCATGTCTTTAGGGATCGATATCATCTGGAGAAAAAAGGCGATAAACGAATTGAAGCATGATAAACCCAAACTGATACTTGACGTAGCTACCGGTACCGGTGATTTTGCTTTCGAGGCACTTAAAATGTTAAAGCCTGAAAAGATAATCGGGGTAGATATTTCTGCGGGTATGCTATCCATTGCTGATCAGAAAATAAAGAAACGGGCCCTGGGCGCTCAATTTGAAGTAAAATTGGGCGATTCTGAAAAACTACCGTTTGAAGATAACCAGTTTGACGCGGTTACCGTAGCTTATGGTGTGCGCAATTTTGAAAACCTTGAAAAAGGCCTCACCGACATACAACGGGTTTTGAAGCCAGGTGGTAAAGCAGTGGTACTGGAATTTTCAAAACCCAAGGGCTTCCCGGTAAAACAGTTGTATAACTTTTATTTTAACTATGTAACACCTGGTATTGGTAAGCTTTTTTCAAAAGACGCCCGGGCATATACTTACTTACCTGAATCTGTTGCGGCGTTCCCAGATGGAGAAGCATTCAGGACCATTATGAACAAGTCCGGTTTTAGAGATACCAAAGTGCGGCCTTTAATGTTCGGTATCTGTTCCATTTACACCGGTGTTAAATGATCAAACTCAGGCTCCTTACCATCATCATGTTCATGTGCAGCGCCAATAGGCTGTTCGCACAGGCCTGGGGTGGTGGCGCCGACCAAAACGACCTGAGTTTTGGCTTCTCTTTTTCATACGTGCAAAGTAGTTATGACATTGCAAAAAAGGCCAACTGGACGCAACCATTTATTGACCCGCAGACCAACGCCCCTGCTACACCTTATTTAAGGGGCATAAGCTCAACACCATCTGCGGGATTTGCTGTGGGCTTTTTAACCCGCTACCGCTTAACCGACCATTTGGAGGGCCGGGTTACCCCCTCACTTGTTTTTGCAGACCGTAATGTAAATTATGATTATACCGATGATACCCGTATTACTAAATCGGTACAAACAACGGCGGTTGACTTCCCGGTGCAATTAAAGTTAAAATCAGACAGGGTAGGTAATATGCGCGCTTATCTCATAGGTGGCTTAAAATATTCAGGAGCTATAGGCTCAAAGAAAGACCAGGGCGATAACATTGCCCCTACTGAGCGCCTACTCAGAAACGTTAAGGGTTACGCATCCTATGAGGCAGGGTTTGGGTTCGATATTTATTTTGAATACTTCAAATTATCGCCCGAAATAAAATTATCCAACTCCTTTACCAATATGCTGGTAAACGATAACACACCTTATGCCGCCCCATTAAGCAGGTTAGGTTTACGCACCCTGATGTTTAGTTTATATTTTGAGTAGGCAGGCGCTTTTCAAAGCAAACAAATTTTAAGCCCGGCCTGAATTGCAGCGTTATCTCTCCTTTATATTCGTAACCCATCTTTGGGAATAACTTTTGGGTAGCATGGTTTTGGCTATTGGTATCTACACGCAGCAAAGGTATGCCGCGCTGCTGCGCCACCTCCTCAGCCTGCTGCATTAAAGCCCTGGCTATTCCGCGGCCCTGAAAACGCGGACTAACCGCGAGCCGATGCGTAACTATAGCTTCTTCATTAATATCCATTCCGGCTTGCGCATATTCGGGGTATTGCTCGGTAGTAGTGGCGGTTACACCGGCTATTTGGTTATCCAACTCTGCTACCCAAAGTTGTCCATCTTTAATATCCTGTTCAAAAACCTGAGGATTAGGATAAACATCATCCCATTGCAGGTTACCGCTCGCGCGCATGAGGGGTACAACCTCTTTAATCAGTTGCATAATATGAGGAATATCTGAGTTTGTAGCTAAGCGCACCATGGAGGTAAAGTAAAAAGTAAAAAGTCAAAATTAAAAAGTAAAAAAAGAAGGTTACTTCTTCAAGCATCATTGCGGGGGACGAAGCAATCCCTACACAGGCAAATTCGCTGTAATCTGATTATCATTTGCACATCTGAAATCTGCACATCTGAAATCTAAAATCAGTGGTTATGCTTTTTGTGGATATCCTTTACCAGGCAAAGCTTTTTGATCTCATCAATACGGATGGGGAAAGGCGCGTATTTCAGCCTACCGCCCACCATTTCCGTCACATTATCAGAGTGGGCAATTACTTCTTCGGGGTTATCGCTTGCCAGCAGGCGTTTGTACATACGGTAGTCGCCCCACTCTATATAATATACCTCGCCGGGCAATATCTTTTTATCGTTGATGATCTTTAGCGCCACCCAGCAACCGTTTTCCAGATACGGATACATAGAATGCCCCCAAACCGGCAGCGCGAAATCGCATTCTTCAATACCCGGAAAATTCATACGCCCTACAGGCAGCGAATCATTGATATCATTATATACCTCTACACCTGATGCGGTCGCGGTTATTTCATACATGGGTATACCCTCTTCTGAACGCTGAAATACAGGTTTTTCTGAATTTTTACGTATACCTAATTGCTCTCCAAATTTTTCTTTAAAAATCTTTAGTTTATCAGGATCTATATTCTGCCTGCTCTTAATAATTTCAGTTATAGAACTGGCCGAATTAAAACCGAGCGCCTCTGCAAGTTCGCTGTTATTATTAAATGCGCGGCCACGCAATTGGTTATAAAGTATGATAAACTCCAGTGTTTCAGGTCTTACCGTTTTTATTTTATTAGGTTTTGATGCGTCTTCCATATCAAATAAAAATATTTAAAGATTTTTCTTGATTTAAATAAAGATTATTCTTTATATTTGTTGTGTCAATAAAGCTAATATAGCACTTATAATTTTAATATTAAAACATAAGACTACAGATATTAAAGAAAAGCTTTAAAGACATTAACCCAGGTAATAAAGAAAAGTTTGATAAAGCATATGCACATTGTTTACTCCGCGCTCCGCACAAAAAAAGTAAAAGACACCAACCAGCTAAGCGATAAAGAATTGCAGCAACGGTATAAAGGTTATCTATCGGCTTGTGCCAAATACCGCCAAGAGATCGCTGCCATTCAAAAATATTTGCCGGGATGGGCACCTAAGTTTACATGACCAAAAAAATAATTGCAACAATACATTCAACAATAATCAATTAAAACCATGATACGACTTTCACAAAAATTCCGCGACCAACTTTGGTGGCTTATCATTACCGTAGATTACAATTACAGCCGCATTTGCATCGCGGATCATGACCTTACAGACGAAACCCTCACCCTATGGCTTGAAGACAAGCAGGACTTTAAAAATTCGCTTGACGAATGCCTGCGAATGGACCTTCCTATTAAGGCATTTGCCAAATTAATTAAAACCGAAAACCTTAACAGTTACGAAGGGCAAAGGCTGCACCCTAACAAACAATATGCCTACCGCGCCCGCATACAAATTAACGAGCCCATTACCTGGTACAAAACAGATGCTTCTTTAATGGAGCAACAATGGGCGCGCGAAGCCATGCTTAAAGCGGTATTAACACAATTGGTAGAAACAGAAGCAGCCGCAGATCGTGGCTGGTAGATTTATGCCAATCGGCATTTATTACATTTGATATTCTGGGTACTATTTGTTTGTTTTCACTAACTCATCGGCCTGTACCAGTTCTTCAACTTCACTCAGTGCTTCCGCCGGTGCGCTGGCATAATTGAGTTTACGAAAACGCCATATAGCAAAAGCGGGTTCTTGCATACGGTTGATGAGCTTAAAAAACTTAGGGAAATTGTGTATTTCTTCCAGTAATACACCGGTTACTATACCGTTGTTATCCAATATTTCACGAATGGTGTATTCTTTATCTTTAGTGATCCATATTTCGAAATCTCGGCGTATTTCTTCGCTTTTTTCCGGATCGATCTTATCGTTAATGCAAATTACTTTATCACCTGGCCTCATTAGAAGCCAAAATTAGAAAATCAAAATTAAAAACCTGTCAGTTTAACATAATGTTCTTTGACTTTTGACTTTTGACTTTTGACTTTTGACTTTTGACTTAAACCGGCATGGCGACAAAAAACGTGGTTCCCTTATCAGGTTCGCTTTCTACCCATATACGGCCACCCTGCAATTCAGTAAACTCTTTGCAAAGCAACAAACCCAACCCAACCCCCTTTTCGTTATCGGTACCAAAAGTTGAAGTAGCCATGAGCGAAAATAATTCCGTTACCTTAGCTGCAGACATGCCTACACCATTATCACGTACAATGAGCCAGCATTCGTTTCCGTTTTGCTTAGCCTCAAATATTACCTGGCCACCGTGCCTGGTAAATTTTATAGCGTTGCTGAGCAGGTTGCGTATAACCAGTTGTAGCATATCTACGTCCGCTATAATGCGTGTGTCCCAATCAAGTGTAGTAGATAAACTGATATCCTTTTTCGAGGCGATAGATTTCTCGAGTTCTATGGTATTAAATAAGGCTTCTTTAAGATTTACATAACCCAGTTTAACATTAACGCCATCCATTTGCGCTTTAGACCACATGAGTAGTTTGCCAAGCATATCAATAGTACGACGGGTAACTTTTAGCAGGTCCTCTTCCACCATATGGCGTTCATGGCTGTCAAGCTCATACTCGGTAACCAGTTCAAGGTAATTCTGTATGTTACTTAGGGGGGAACGCAGGTCATGCGCAATAATGGACATGAGCTTATTTTTCTCCGAGTTGATCTTCTCCAACTCCAGGTTCTGGCGCATGATCTGTTCGTTCTTGCGCCCTATGGCATTGGCCCTTTCAGATGCAGAGCGCTTTTCATAATCATAATTGCGCCTGAAATACGTAACTGTATAATAAATAACCACTACAACAACGATATATGCCGATGAGATATCCCAATAACGGCTTTGCCTGTCGCGGTAGCTATCCGGTATTAAATGCGGATAATAGTACTCAACCAAATGCCCTGTTATAATTATGGATATATTAAATAAGATCCAAAACAACTGCTGTTTTTTAGGCACTACACATAGTATAAGGAATATGCATAAGCCCATGAGCAGATCTGTTGGGCCATAAGTACCCGAATTGAGCACAAAGTTTATGGCAAACAACAAATTACCTAATAAAGTAAATATAATTACTGTTGTATTTATCCGGCCGCGGTAACGCGACTGATAATAAAGTAATGAAAAAACGGTGAGAGTAACAAGGCTAACCAATGATACAAAAGGCAGCCCGATCAGATAATTGAATGGAACATTATAGGCAAGGGCAAATATGGCAATGAGGCAAATTGAGTGATAAATTCTAACCTCAAGTGTGAATTCGGAGGTATGGCCGGTAAGCTTTACCCAAAGCTTATTTATATTTCTTAAAAGGCGCAATTTAAGCGTAGTTAGGTGCTGCAATTGTACAAATAATTATTGAGTAAGAAAGTGCTTTTAAGCACTTTCTTACTCAATAATTATGATTCTAAGAAAAATGTGGAAGCATAAAAAAAGCCGGTTAAACCGGCCAGTTTTATTGAAATATCGTATAATTAGTTACGGCTGAAGCCGCCACGGCTAAAGCCCGGGCCCTTATCTTCTGCTACGTTAACTGTAATGCGTTTGCCATAATAGCTTTGTCCATTCATACATCTGATGGCTTCTTTTGCTTCGTCATCGTTAACCATCTCAACAAAACCAAAGCCACGGCTTTCTTTTGTTTCGCGGTCTTTAATGATCCTGAGCGATTTAACCGGCCCAAAATCTTCAAAAACTGCATTTAGTTCGGCCTCACTTACTTCAGTTGGAAGGCCTCCAATAAACACTTTCATTAATCTCCTTTTCTTTTATGCAAATGTACGAAAAAAATGGCGTTTTTTGAAGTGGACGACGCTTTGCAACCGTCTTGTAAACGGTTTTTTACACTATCGTGTCAAAACAACACATATGGTTATTTCTTAGATTTTAGCCTGAGTTCAAATGTTCCGTCAACCCGGTATAATTGCGCCGGGCTATCATTATCGGCAGCAAGGAAAGTAAAAAAACTGCCTTTGGCAAGTGTATCATTACGCATGTAGGAAACCAGTTTCAATGTGCCTACATCGCCAGGTTGGGCATAAGGCACCAATGTATACTGCTTAGAGTGCAGCCCATCGTTAATAACAATTAGCTGGCCTCCAGCTATAGCTTTGGTAATACTATCAGCCGCAACACCTTTTGAACTAATTCCAAAACTTAAATTGTGCGCTTTATTAATGGCGGTTATACCAAAATACCGGTTATCTTCTACATGCATGTTTACAAATGCCACAGAATCTTTACTGGCATCAAAAATATAAGTGGTGTCGCGCATCTTAAGGGTAAGCACGCCTGATGAGGCAAGGAAATTATCGTTGGGATTCAAGGCCAATGCACTATCTGCCTGTACAGCGTTTTTCTTGTTTTCAACAGCTTGGTCTTTGGTATCTTTCTGGCAGGCGGAGGCAAAAAGCGCTACGGCTACTATCCACAACAAACACCATTTTGTAAACTGTTTAAAATACATATTTAAATAGATACGGTAAAGCTACAAAAAAACCAATTGCCGCTAAATCCTTTAACTGCTGCCGCAAGTTATTTTAACATATTTTAACGTTATAACTATAACGAAAAACCCTTACCGCATGTTTACGAATATAAATAAAATTTCATCAAAATTTCATTTATGCGTATGGCTTGGTTTTAAATTAAAATATTTCGCCAACAGCAACAAATATCCCTTTAGAACCCTGGCTGCCCAGGCCATAATCAATAGCTATATTTGTTTTAGAAACTTTATTAAGCTTTACACGCAGGCCTGCGCCATAGCCGGGTTGTATTTTTTGCAGGTCTGTACCTGGGCCTGCAGAAAAAGTTTCGGCATTGGTGAACACAACACCACCCAGCAATCCGTTACGTGTTAAACCGAAACGATATTCGCTTTCAAAATAAACCATTTTTGCACCACGGAAGCGCCCCTGTATATAACCACGTCCGGTGCCGTTGTATTGGTCCCATGTATTAGCGGGCAGGTCAAGATAAGGAGGCTTACCTCCCAGCGTGAGCCAGTTATAACTCCAAAGCGCCAGCACATTATGTGACGTGCCCGGCAATCTGAAATATTTGCGTATATCTACAATAAGCGACTGCCATGGCGTGGTACTGCCTAAAAATTTCTTGTTATCGCGGTATTGTATCGAACTGTAAAAACCGCTGCTTGGGTTAATGCTGTTATCACGGATATCATACAAAACATTTAGCGTAGCACCTGATGATATGGTACTGCTTTGCGGCCCATATAACGAATAGTCAGACACAGATCCATCGGGGTTACCTGTTTCTGTAACACCAAAATGGTGATCAAAAATAAAGCCTGCACCGGCATACAAGTTCCCTGCTATGCGGGTAAGGATGGTTTCATAAAACCTGAAAAGCGTGTAATCCATCGGGTTTTCATTAGTTGCCTTAGAATTACTTCCTAAACCAAAGGTGCTTTGCGGATATTTGTAGTACTTGATATCGCCAATAAAGTTAAACTTATCGCCGCTTACCCAAATATTGGATTGGAGGGGGATAATGATCTGTTTATTTTGGGTATAAGCGGAGTTGGAAGTAATGGTAGATATACGCTTGTTGCCCTCAAGCCTGAAAGCCACGTTACCGGCAAGCGTTACCGCAAATTTGGTTTGCAAAGTGTAACCTACAGCCGGCAGTATCGAAAAAACCGGTTTGGTGCCAATTACATTAGTGGCTTTATTACTAACACTTCCCTTTTTGTTAAATAGTCGCTTAATAACATCATAGAGGTCTTTTTGTGCCGATGTATCCTGACGGGAAACCTCCAGCGTATCGTTTCTGCGGGATTGCGTAAGCACGATAGTACTTTTGTCCTGAGCAAACAGCAAAACCGGTAATAGCAAGGTTAATACTGTTGTGATAATTTTTTTCATTGAGGCAATATTCCGGGGCAGGTGTTTGCGGCTCAAAGGTACTCTTAATGTTAGTATTATCGTTTTCACAGTATCATTACAACATCATAAAATTTATTCTAAAAAAATTAGCAATTACAGTAAATTTTACTTATCTTTGTATATAATTTATGCCATTCGGCATATGAAACACATCTCCTTTACATATGCCTACCAGTACTAATAAACCTTATGGTGTACGCATTGCCCGTTATTTTGATTTTATAAAAGGCGAGTTTCACATCGAGCAGCTACCTGATAAAAAAGACAAAGCCAGTTTTACAGAACAAAAGGTTTGGGACCGCGAGCCCGAGCCCCCTACCCTTGCCGGCCTTGCATTGTACCTGGGCTTTAATAGTCTTGACGAATTTGAAGCCTACGAGCGCAATGGAAAACATAAAAAACAATTACGGATGGGCAGATTGATGATAGAAGCCGAATACGAGAAACGCCTTCATTACCAGTCGGCTACCGGGGCGATATTCGCACTCAAAAATTTAGGGTGGAAAGAAAGTTCTGAACAGAATACCCTCAAAGATTTACCTAAAACAATCCACATAAAAATAACTACCAGTGGCCCTAACGTAGCTAACAGCGAAAAAGAGGTAGAATTATAATACTATCAATTAAACATGCATGAAAAAACATCTATCCTTTTTAAATATAATTACGAATGCGATGCTCAGATAATTATTAATCAAGGGGGTACCAGCAGCGGCAAAACCTACGCCATATTACAGGTTTTGTTCTGCCTGGCTGTTGAGATGCCCAAACAGATCATAACGGTTGTTGGGCAGGATATCCCTAATCTTAAAGCAGGTGCCCTGCGCGATGCGCTTAGCATACAAGCGGCATCAGATACGTTGAAACTACTCATTAAAAATTACAACAAGACCGACCGGATCATTGAGTTTAACAACGGCAGCATTATTGAATTTAAGAGCTATGCCAATGGGCAGGACGCAAAATCGGGCAAGCGCGATTTTTTGTTTATTAACGAAGCTAACGGCATTTCCTGGGAGGTATACAGCGAACTGGCGCTGCGCACCCGCAAGCGCATTTTTATCGATTACAACCCCAATACAGGCTTTTGGGTACACGAGCGGCTGATAGGCAAACCTGGTGTACAGCTTTTTATATCAGACCATCGGCACAACCCATTTACCGATGACGCCACACGCAGTAAAATTGAGAGTTTAAAGATCGAGGACATTGAACTTTGGAAAGTTTATGCCAGAGGCCTTACCGGTAAAGTAAGCGGCCTGGTATTTACCAACTGGCACCTATGTGAACATATCCCTCCCGATGCTAAACTTATTGCTGCCGGGCTCGATTTTGGTTTCAGTAACGACGAAACAGGCTGCCTGCTGGTATATAAACAGAACGGTGAACTTTGGATTAATGAATTGATCTATGAAACCGGGCTTACGAATACCGATCTTTCTGATAAATTAAAAAGTGTGGGGATAAGCACTTCTACAGAAATCATCGCCGATAGCGCCGAACCCAAGTCTATAGAAGAACTGAGAAGGCTTGGATGGTATATCAGCCCGGCTAAAAAAGGGCCCGATAGTATCAAAAATGCTATAGATATCTTAAAACGCTATACCATTAATGTTACCCGCAGCAGCGTGAACCTTCGTAAAGAACTTAGTAAATATACCTGGAAAACAGACAAAAGCAGCCAGCCGCTCAACCAGCCAATTGATGCCTACAACCACCTTATTGACCCGCTGCGCTACGTGGCGCTGAATAAATTGATGATAAAAAACCAGCAGGTACCTCGTAGCAGGCTGCCGCTGCAACACCAACACGCACAAAACACCTTTGCAGACCAAATGCATGGTATGCTGTAATATTTGATTAAACAACAACATTTATGATAGAAAGAAATCTGGCAACCGGCAACGGAATGCTTCGTGTGCGCATACCGTCGCAGTTAAACGAACTCAGCCTTGGGCAAATGATCGCCTTGCAAAATGAGAAAGAATTGAGCGATATACAAGCCATCAGTATATTATCCGGTGTGCCGGCCAATGAGCTGATGCAAATCACTAACGGTAACGAACTGATGCAGTTTACAGATACCATCCTATCGCTATCGCACCAGATAAAGAACCTTTACAATAGCGACACTATCCCAAAAGATATTACCCTTATTGTGAACAGCAAGGCCGTTAAAATAAGCGTTAGCGGAAACCTGGCTGTAGAACCGGCCGGTGCCTTTATGGCGTCCAGAGATATCATTGCTGATGAAATTACCGCGCATATTAAAGAGTATGGTGAAGAAGACTGGCAGCAATATTTTAACCCATCGTTACTGGCTTGCGGTAAAATTTTAGCGCAATACTTTTATTGCAAGGCAACCGGTAAACCCTATGACGAATATAAAGCCGCCGATTTTTTTGAGACCATTAAAGAACTGAGGGTAACGGAGGCACTGCCCATAGCCAAACATTTTTTTACTGTTTATCCCAACTTGTGGACACAGAGAACCGGTTACTGGCATCGCCTGTTACGGTTATTGAAAAACGCGCTGGTGTACAGGCGTTTGAAAAGTTCGGCTATGTTAACACGGTAAACGCCCTTGCCTCGGGCGATGTAACCAAATGGCCGCTCATTATGGCTATGCCTTACGAGCGCCTACTCACCAAATTACTGCTCAACAAAACCGAAGCCGAATACCAGAAGCGATATACAGAACTTCTTTCTTAATAACATCTATCCTTCGGCATAAATAATCCATTAATTATACCTTCTTAATAAAATACAGCTTTCCCTTCAGGAGATCGGGGGCTCAATTATCCAATGAGAAATCACATAGAAGCTATTGTACAAAGCCTTAGCACTCCAACCACTTTTATTTACGGCACCGAAAAAGAGTTAAACACCCTCGCTGATGATGTTGCCTTCCCGGCGGCATTTATGTACCCCTTGCAGCCATTTACCTTATCGCCACATGTAAATGGCTCGGTGAATAACGTGTTTACACTCTACATAGAGTTTTTGTATCAAACGGAGTTTGGACAGTTTACGGCCCAAAACGAAGTTTTGTTAGAGCAGGCATTACAAATGGCCAACGAGTTTATGGTAAAAGCATCAACCTATCGTGATGGCGATGGTCGGGCTTTCAGGATAAAAGCCGGAGAAAAAGCCAAATGTGTACCCGTATACAACAAGTTTGATGTGAACACTACCGGTGTGGGCCTTACCATCACCCTAAGCACCATGTACTTTAACGTTTATTAATCTTCCAAAACCTTACCCATGAGTTTAACAGCCAATATTGAAATTGTATATCAGCCCGCGACCGTTACGGATATTAATGGAAGTTTTATCAATAACGCGCAGGTTTACATAGCCATATACGATGCTATTACTGCCCTACCTGCAAATGGCAACAACTGCCTGGTTATATATACCGTTACAGATGAGAACAACAACACATCAACCAACACCATCAACATCCCCGGGATGCGATCGCTCATTTACACAGGTGAGATAGGCAGGACGGTATTTAACAGCAAAAAAAATATACTATCCTCATCAAATAAAACTTTTAAGGTATTAAGTGTAGGGCCGGGTGATGATAGCGTTTCGTTGCCACAAATACCCGGGAACCTCACACTGCAAATTAAAGTGGATAGTCCCGAAAGCGCGCCTAACGCTGCAAACGGGCAAATCACCATCACGGCAACTTCTAACTACCTGCCTATCGCTTACCAGTTGGATGGTTTAATTACCGCGGCCTCCCCCACCTTCAGCGGTTTAAGTGGCGGTAACCATACCGTTACGGTTATTGACGCGGCCGACTACAGCCTGAGCCAAACTATATATATCCCTACCGTCACCAGTACATTAGTATCAGACCCATCTGTAACACTGCCCGGCAATCATATCTCACGCTGGAACGCGGCGTTCAATCCCGTTGTTTTCACTTATCAGCGTAAAGATTTTTCGGTTACGGGCATGTCGCTAAACACATTTGACGGCAAAACCAGGGTAAGCGTGAATACCGATATATCAGCGGTGCTGAAAGATGATTATGTGTATCTGCAAACCGACACACTCACAGGTAGCTTTAAAGTACTATCAATATATGACAATTTCACACTGGTTATTGATGAGCCTTTCAGCCAAACGGGCCAGGGCTTTATCAACATTAATCGTCTGCGCCCCTATTATAAAATGCTCACGCGTATCAGCTTTTTTGATAAGATCACAGGAAAGTTCAGCGCTATAACAGCCAATCACCGGCCAAATAATACCGGGCTAACCCGTGCCGATATTTCCAACTTTCTGCAAAGCCTGCTGCGCACTACCGATACTTACGATTATACCTCTACAAGCTACCGCGACGACAACCTAAGTGCCAGTTACCAGATAGCCTATGCCCAGCATTGGGATGATGGAACCGACCAAGGTTACACTGCCGATTTTGTCACCATTGATAAACCTTATTACGTAGTATATGCTGCTAAACAACTGGGCGAAGCCTACGGTGGCAACATGGCGGCTTATGTACCTTTTGCCACCACACCCGCGGGCGTGGCTAAAGCCGCCTGGATAACCGACTTCGCTGAGCCTGCATACAGCGCAGGCTATCCGTTTGATATGAGCTTTATATACAGTGAGGACCTTGTAGGCAGGCAATTATACGCGGAGTTTACACCCCTGGATATTAACCGCGACCCATTGCCGGGCAGCAGTGCCAGCTATCTTTTAAATGATGACGGTTCATGGCTGCTCAACAGCGATGGCAGCAAAATGGTAATAGCACGGCAAAGCATCAGCAAAGCAGATGTGCCCGCGCAGCTTGGCCTTAACCGACTGTTAGTAAATGGTCCTTTACCGGATGGCGCATACTACATTAATGTAACGCTCAAATATGACGAAGCGGGCGTAACGCATACCGTAACCCAAACACAAACCATACGTATTGACGACGCGGTTGACGACCAATCCGTTTACCTGCGCTGGATAGGCCTTAGCGGAAGTTGGAATTATTACCGGTTTATATATAACCAGGAAGTGAGTTTAGATGTACAAAACGCCGTGATCATTAAAAGGTATGTTACCGACTGGCAGAACCAGCAGGGAATTGATGAGGTGATCAGCAAAGCTGCCGGGCAAAAAATGAAAGTGGTGGCAGAAGATCTTTCCGTCGCCGATATCAAAGGCCTGCAATCCATTAAATATTCACCCAAAGTACAGATGCTGACAGGCCGCAACCCGGTGAAATGGCAAACGGTGGTAGTAAACACCGCTACTTATAGCGAATACGATACCCGGAACCAGCAGGCACCATTTAGTATTACCTTTAGTTTGCCGGCTATTAACGTACAAGCACAGTAAGTATTAGTCCATGGACGATAGCACATAGTCCATAGTAATATAAAACCATTCATTTAGTAATTCCAAAGCTATGGGCTATCGACCATGGGCTATGGACTTCCAATCCCTATGAATCAACTCCAATTATACATAAACGATCAGCTGGTTGATCTGGCCGATGACAGTCCGATCGCGCTTACTTTCCAGATCAATAACCTGGCCGAGGTAAAGAACCAGCAGGGCAACACCAGCAACCAGTTTAAATTACCGCTCACACAGCATAACCGGCAAGTATTGGGCTTCCCGGATGATATTACCCTTGTTGGCATACAGCCGTATGATTATTACCCGGCCAAAATAATTCAGGACGGGCTGGAGATTGTGCCTTATGGTATGGCGCTTTTAAACAGTGTTGATAATGATACGGCCGCTATTACCGTATTAAGCGGAAACGTAGATTTTTTTGACGCCCTCGATGTAAAGATCTATGACCTGGGCGATAACAACACTACAGCCGGGAAACAAAAGATCTTTGAAAAATATAACCACACCTGGAACCTGGAAAACATAGTGTACTCACAAACCCATAGCGAAGGGTGGATATGGCCTGTGGTAGATTACGGAAAGATGGCAATGGATGCCAATAACCCTACCATTGATGTACGCTACCTGCGACCTGGCTTTTTCCTGAAAACAGCTATAGAATTATTTGTGAAGCAGGCCGGCTATAAAATAAACCCTTCATCATTCTTACTGAAACAGCCGATGTACGAAAAGCTGATCGTACAGTTCGCGGCTGATAGCTTTCAGCATGGTACTGATTATCAAAAATCTCGGAATGCTTCGGGATTACTGGCAACTTTGGGGGCTGACATCAGAAAAGACCACCCCAATGTAAATACACCTAACCAGGGGCTCATCAACTTCATAAATGTCGACAACAATGTAGATAATTATTACAACGCTGCCACCGGCATCTACACGGCATCAAGCATTTCTAAGGTAAACATCAAGCTTACCATACCCGGCTTTTACCTGTTCGGTAATATGAAAAAGTTGAATGATTACAGTTCATGTGTGGATATCAAGATTCAATCGGTTGATCCGCGGCATGGGGTTTTAGACCTGGCCACTTACCGTTACGGGCTCGATGGTGGTATCCGTATATCAGCCTTTACCAGCTTTGGTTACAAAACTTTTAAAGATGAAGTACAGTTAACGGCCGATGCTTTTTTAGAGCAAGGTGATCAGCTAAGGGTGATCTATTCTTTTGAAGGTTATAGCGGCAGTTTTTTTACCATGCCGGCATCAACCCAATTAAATATTGTTGCCGAAAACCAGGAAGTGCTTTACGGGCAGCAGGTACAGTGTGAGCGTATCTTTCCGGATATTACACAAAAAGACCTGCTTAAAGATACCTTGCAGCGCTTCGGTATTATTTGCCAGGCCGATAACACCAGCCGTACCATTACTTTCTCGTCTTTCAGGGATATTGTAAATAACATCCCCAAAGCTTTGAACTGGACGGATAAATGCCTGGACCAGGGTAAATCCATCAGCTTCCAGTTGGGGAATTACGCGCAGGTAAATAATCTGCTTTACAAGGAGGATGACGGTATTTTCCCACCTAAATTTGGCAACTCGGCCATACGCATAGCCGATAAAACGCTTACGCAATCTGCCGATCTGTTTGAAAGCCAGTTTGCCCCTACGCTTAACCGCCCCTACTTTAATGGCTATATAGCGCAGATCTTAAAAATTGACCCAAAGGATGATGCCGAACAGCCGGCATTTAGCATAAGTACACAACCGCGGCTTTTAATAAATGAGCAGTACGCTTTGCAAAACTCGCCAACTGCCAAGAGGATCACTTTTACCGATGGGCACAACAGCATGGTAGTGAATGATACCCTATCTGTGCCCTATTTTTATAAACCAAATGCCGAACACAGCCTGTTGTGGGAAGATCTGCGGCTTAAATACTACCCCGAACTGGAGAAAATATTACAGCAAACAAAAAAGGTGGAGCGCTATTTCATGCTATCACCCAGGGATATATTGGAGCTTGATCTGCTCTTACCTATCTATTTGGAGCAGGACGGTGCATACTATTATATTAACAAAATTGATAGCTGGCGCAAAGGCCAGCCTGTAAAAGTTGAACTGGTTAAATTGGGTTAATAATAATTTGCTTATGTAAAAGCGGGGATTTATATTTACCAAAAAAATTAGCAAAACCTGAACAATGAAATAAATTCTATTAGCTGCATTATTATTAATAAGCATGGGTGTAACTGTCCAAACCCTTAAACCTATACAAGGGGTATTAGGTATCAAATTTGGAAGTGATTTAGCAACCGTTACTGAGGCGGTTAAAACTAAAGGGGGCGTAATTAATAGAGCAGGTTCTAAACCCGACCGACTCTTTGTTGAAAACATTTCTCTTGGTACAAAAAAAAGTGAATATGTAATATTTCTTTTCATAGATAACAAAATGTACGGAGCCGCATTCGTCTTCAAACCCGAGTTAAAACCTCAGTTAGTAGATAGTTACAATGCATTAGTTAAAGATATTAGCAGCGTTTACGGAGAAGGCAGGTCTGTAAAAGACTTTAAACCGCCGTATGAGGAAGGTGATGGTTATGAAGTGCAAGCAATTACAACCGGCAATGCCAGCTTCCTAACGTATTGGATTAATGACGATAAGAGCCAAATAAATATTATGCCGCAACCTGATGGAACTATATTACTTGGTTATAAGGACGGGAAATTAGGAAAATTGGCAACTGAAAAGGATCAAGAAAAAGAGAAAGCAGATTTTTAGTAAAAATGGGATGGTTTGGTAGAAATAAACTCGCCGATGAGGTTTTTGACCTTGAAGTAGAAAAAACCTACGGTAAGTGGGACTTTAGGCTTAAGAATTACCCCGGGGTTGTAATAGCGTGTTTTATTCTTATTGTGGCTATTTTAGTATTTGTTGGTATAAGCAAAAATCACGACAAAAACCTCTCTGGAATAAAATCAAAGCAGGGGATGTTGTTTATCCACCGGATAATTTTTTTTCAGATACTGCCGACCAGGAGATAATGTTCAGCAGGATGATACGACCCATGACCATCTCCGATATTGACACTATGCATATATCACTCGCAGAAAAAAGAAAACTTGCAGCCCAGTTAGATACCAGTAAAAAGCAAACTATAATGCTTGAACGGGCCAATTGGGTTATCCCGCGTGATAGCATGTTTAAATACGGAGTTGCGGCCATTGGTGAATTTATTGCTAAAGATAGTATTACGCCTAACGATGAAAGCGGTGTTGGGTATGATTGGTATGCAGTTAAGCCCAACAGAAAACTGATGTATGATAAATACGTACTTAGAATACCTAACGGTTATGTTATTGCAAATGATTTGTTTTTTGTTGAGCCATCGGAAGTAAGGTTAGAAGAACCCTCTGCAATTAAAAAGTTCAGGCCAACTACAAATAAAAATATTGATCCGCCGAATATTAAGAAGATGGATTCTACAAGTATAAAAAACGCTGTTGTCGCAAAACCATCACCCCCACTCAAAACCAAAAAACACCATCGTAAAAAAGCTTAGCAAGCTTTTTTTATCTATTAATTATGCCAATTAGCATTAAAAACATAAATTAATACGAAACAAAAACCCACTGGAATCACTAATCATGATATTGCAAAAGCTAAAAAATATAGGCAAGCCGTTCTTTGGCGATAAATATTTAAGCTATTTTCATTTACTAAAGTCCTTTACTATATTTACCAATAAAATTAGTAATTCCTAAATTTATGACTCATTCTACAACAACAACCAACACCACTGAAAAACCTAAATCAAAAAAATTTATTTGGATAGCTGGACTTTTAGTTTGCGCAATTTTAGTGGCAGGTTATTTAAATTTTAATTATTTGCGCATTGTATATGCTTATCACTTTAAATGGAATAATTTCAAAAATGGCGATAAAGTTTATGTGTCACCGGCTTACTTTGCTGATAAGGACGTAAATTCTTTGGGGGCGCTAAGATTGGTTCGCCCGCTTAATTATAAAGATCTTGATAAGATGGAACTTAGCGCTGATAAAAAACAAGAGTTAAGGTCAAAGATTGATACTAATTTAAAACCCTACATGTGTTTTGGCGTCGGAGGATTTTATTTTGATGATTTTATGAGGTATAAATCGGGCAACATAGGCACGTATGATGGCAAACTTATTGCCAATGTACAATACAGCTATAAATCTCAAAAATTATTACTACCAGATGTACTTTATATAATTAAACCTAATAAACGGGTGTTTACAAGCCCGGCTTCAGATATTTATTTAAGAGTGCCCGAAAACTATACTTTAGCGGATAGCAACATTTACGTAACACCATCCCAGGTTTCTCCAAAGGAGTTAATAAATTTTAGAAAGTAGTACAGAGTAAAAGTCTTCTATTAAATTCTATCAATTAAATATGTCAAATGGCATTTATTTCATTATTGCTTTTTTCTGATATTTTAAGCATTAGCTTTAAAGCAATAGAACAATGTATAACGAGTAATAGCCGATGTATATTCGGTTGCGGTTATTGATATAATGTATTCTCTTTTAAACCTGTTCGTATTTAAAAAATCGGTAAGATCATCGTGACTGTAAAACTCTTTACTTTTAAAATATAGCATGCTCTTGTTTTATTTATTAATCAATTTACTAAAATATGTCTAACAACCAAGACCAATTACCCTTTTATAACACAAAGCAGGTAGCAGACAACATAGTGGCTTTTGTTAAGCTAAAAGAAGCCATCAACGGGCTAAATAAACCGTTAAATGACATCTCAAGAAATGTAAAAGACCTTAATGGCAGCTTTGATAAACTTGTACTCGAAGTTTTTAGGCGTTAAATAATCAACCATAATAGTACAGCGTAGGGCCGCCCATTCCTTCTGTGATGATCAAAATATCCTCTCGTTGAATATTGTTGCTATTAACAAATTCAACTAAAGCATCCCTGAACCTGAAACCCTTTACTTTTAAAATTTTCATTTCCTTTTTTAATTATACAATTTAGTATGCCAAATAACGAAAAAACTTCTATCGGTGTATCCATAACCGTAACCGGGAGGCTCTTATCATTCTTCGGCAAAGTAAAACAAGTAAATGTCGTTGGAAGCACAATGGATTACTTTTAATATATCCTCTTGTTTGATTTTGTTATCGTTAACATAAGCTACAAGGCGCTCTGCCTGATTTGTCCATGGTGACTGGAATCTTTCAAATTTTAATACTCTCATATTTTAAATAAAAATTAATGTAATACAATGGCCTCACACAACAAAATTTCTGTAGACGTCACAATAACAGGAGATGGGCTAAAAAAATTAAATGAATATACAGGTTCATTTGACTCTCTTCGTCAATCAATTAATTCATTATCAAATCCTTTGAATGCCTTTTCTAACAATCTAAATTCGTTAGACAAAAATCTTTCAAAATATACGGAAACTTTAAGCCAACTAAATACTGAAAATAAAAAGCTTAATGATACTGGACAACAAGTTGATGAAAAATTTAACAAGACCCTCAGTATATTTTCATCCGGTGCAAGTATCGTAAGTGCATTTGGGACAAAGTTAGAATTGTTAACGGGAAGTTTAACCGGCGGCCTTTCTGTATTAATTGCATTTTTACCTGAAATTGCAAATTTTGTAAGTGCCTTGTTCAAAGGAAAAGATGCGATAGATAAAGCTAAATTAAGTTTAGATCTTCTTAACAAAGGTTTATTGTCAAGTGATTATTCCAAAGCTATCGAAAATTTCACCAATTTGAATGTTAAGGTAGATCTCGCAAAAAAAGGCTTTATTTCAAAAGCTGAAGTTGTTAAGGAATACAACGAAACCTTAGGTAAAACGATTGGACGAGTTAGAACGTTGGACCAAGTAGAAATGTCTTTAAAAAACAATGCAGCCGATTATATCCGGGTTATGTTGTACAAAGCTTCGGCAATGGCCGCCATTAAAGAATCTGCAGATAACCAAATTTTAGCTGAAAAAGAAAGAGCTAAATCCGATGAAGAAAGTTCCGATTACTGGGACAGTGGGCTAAAGAATTCTAATGATCCGGAAGTAAAAAAGATTTATCAAGAAAGAGCCAGAAAAAATAGAGAAGCCGCAGCTTTGCCCTTTGCTCAAAAAGCCCATGAAGCGCAAGAAATAGCTAAAAAATTCTTAGAAAAAGCCGCAGTACTTGAACGAAACAACCCCATAAATAAGTTAAAAAAGCAAATTGAAGATCTGCAAAAACTTAGTGGTGCAGACATAGTCAATTCGAAAATATACAATCAAATTAAAAAGCTCAAATTTGAACTTAACAGTTTGGACCCGTCTTATGCAAACGGGGAACCAATTTCTTATCAACCAAAAGAATTTAAGCAAAAACCAAAAAAAACTCCTGAAAAAACCTTTACCGCGCAACCCCAGATTAACGACGTCCCTGCATTTATTAATCCCTTTGAAAAGCAAAGGAAGGCTCATGAAAAAGAATTGGCCTTATTAAAAAAACAATTTGATGATAACCTTATAGCAGAGGACGAGTACAATAAAAAAAGAGAGGAACTTGAAGAAAAATACCAAAACGGAGTAACTACCAATGTTAAAAAAATTGTGTTTGACGATGAACCCCTAAAACAACTGATTGACAAAAGCGCTGAGTTAAGGAGAGAAATTGAAAAAGATGAGAAAGGCACAAAGTCGATACTACCCTGGGAGCAACACAACGCCGAAAAAAAACTCATTGAGGATAAGTATGCTTATGAAATATTACAAGCTAAGGGTAACGCAGATAAAATAAAAGAACTGGAAACCCAAAAATTGCTCGATATGAACGCTCTTAATGAGCGTTACGAACAGCAAAAAAAGGAATTTGCCTTAAACACAGCCCAACAGGTAGCCGATAAAGCATTTTCAATCATCGGTAACAATATAAAAGCCAGTAGCGATGCTAAAATAAAAGGCCTGGAAAAAGACAAAGCCGCCGAACTAAATAATAAAAACCTCACAGAAAGCCAGCGTAAAGCGATAGAAGATAAGTACCAAAAAAAGGAAAACCAGGAAAAGGTTAAAGCTTTTAAAGCCGAACAAAAGATGCAGGTAGCGCAGGCCATCATAAATGGTGCCCTCGCTGTTACTAAAGCTACAGCCCAAACTGGTGTATTTTCGCCGCTTGTTATCCCAGGTATTATAGCCTCAACTGCCATGCAGATAGCTACCATTGTTGCACAAAAAGCTCCGGCCTTTGCCAGGGGTGGGCGCTTCATATCGGACGGTCGGGGTGCTTTGTTATCCGGTTACAGCCGCACCGACGATACCAACGCCTACCTGCGCAGCGGCGAAGCTGTAGTGGTATCTGAAGCTATGCGCAACCCCTGGGCACGCAACCTGGTAAGTGCTATTAACGTTGCCCACGGCGGGCGAGACTTCTCTGTTCCAAACAGTACCCGAGGTTATGCCATTGGCGGTATATTTACTGATGGAGGTAATGCCAATCGCTACTATAATCAGCCGGTTAATGATGCCAAAGAACTGGCTAATACGCTCGCCTATCAAATGATCAATAACTTCCCTCCTATTTACGTTGACGTTAAAGACGTGAATAACCAGCAAGGTATCCTGGCACAAACGGTTAACAGGGTAAACCTATAATAGTAAGTATTCAGAGATTTATCCTAATACAATGTTTGCTTCAGTTTAGATACTTGATACCAACTACTCGATACCAACTCCATGAATATCCAACAAGCTAACCTCCTCTATAATGAGGGAACACTTACAGCGCTTTATAAAGCCGGCTTTATAACGGCCAAAGTTTTTACCTATCGCGAGATATACTTATGGGTAAACGCGCAAATGCAAACCCGCAGCATCAGCAAGAACCAGGCTGTGCTTGAAGCCGAAGTAAAATTTGAAAAAGATGAGCGCACTATCTGGAGAGCGCTGAACAGTTTTTCGGAATAATTTACCCTACTGACAAAGCACTGTCACCATCCGCACCAATAAAAGTCCCGATATTTGTATTGTTCGAAACGGTCGGAATCAGAATTTTCAGAATTAGAAAATTAACAGAATTGTCGATCAACTTTATCCTGCAAATTCTTAAATCCTAAGAATTCTGATCATACTGACAAACTTCTGTCACCAAAACAAAACTCAATTATCCCGACCTTTGAAATATGCCAACCGGCATTTAAAACCAATCTTTTCTGAACTCAGATTTAAAAGATTAGCACAATAAGAATCAGGGAAATCAAAAAATCCTTCAATCAAGGTTCAAAATATCATCGGTGAAATCATCTTTACCAAATCAGTGCAATCACAACGAATTAATCGGCGAGATCAACCTCACCAATCATTGAAATCCTCACAAAATCAGTGTAACCACACAAAACAAATGAAGATATACCTATACGATACCGAAACGGATTGTATCGGCTCAGGAAGCCTTTCGTCCGCCTATGTAAAAACACAATTAGACGCAGCTGCCGGCGCCGATGTTGAGGTACACATCAGTTCGGTTGGCGGTTCGGCCTTTGATGCCATCGCCATTTACGATCTGTTAAAAAAGTACACCGGCAACATTACCACCTATATAGATGCCCTTGCGGCGTCGGCAGCGTCAGTAGTAGCCATGGCAGGCAGCCGCATTGTAATGAGCAAGTACGCGTTACTGATGATACACAAGCCCATGGTTGGCAGCGGTGGCAATGCCGATGAATTACTGAAAGATGTGCAGATGCTGAATGTGGTACAATCTCGCCTGGCTCAGATCTATATGGATAAATCAGGGCTGGACGAGGCAACCATTAACAGCTTAATCAATTCAGTAACCTGGATGACCGCCGACCAGGCCCTGCACATGGGCTTTGTAGACTGCATTGAAGATTATAGCCAAACCATCATCAACAGTGCCCTCATCAAAAAATATACTGACCAGGCGCCGGTAGTATACCAGCGTTGCATTAACAAAATCTTAATAAAAAACAGCAATATGAACATGGACAACAGAGACCTTATTGAACGCACCACCTCCGTTCTGGATAAGATCATGAACTTTTTTAAGCGGGTGGTAAACAAACAAACCATTACAGACAAAGGCACCCTGCATCATACAGATGAAATGGCCGAAGGTACGCAAGTTTATCAGGATGAGGATATGAGCGAACCTGCCATTACAGACACCTACACCACTGCCGATGGTAAGCAGGTTTCTGTTAAAGACGGCAAGATCCAAAAAGTGCTTAATGCAGAAAACGACGGGCAAGAAGAAGACGAGGATGCGCCTATATCTAAAATTAAACCCGATAAGAAACTATCAACCGTAGAAAACCGCCTGCAAGAGGTAAAAGCCCGCCTGTATGCACAAAACGCTTTGTTAAATGAGGCAAAAGCGGCCTTAGCAGACGCGCAAGCCCGCTTAAGCAAAAATAGCGAAGAAATAAAAAACGAAATTAAAAGTGATTTTACTCCCGAAGGATCACGCAGAAGCAGCAAAGCTAAAACCGAAACACAACCCTTCTTCGCCCCGCAAAGTCCGCTGGCCCAAAACGCGGTTAAACGAGCGGTTGCAAAATAGTTGGCAGTTGCCGGTTTGCAGTTAACAAAAACAACCAAGCACTGCAAACTGCCCACTAACAACTACAAACTAATTATAAAAATTCAAAATCTTAAAATGGCTCAATTTACATTTACAAACAACACTTACGCCGGCGAAGCGCTGGCGGGTTTTATGGCCAGCACACTGCTTGAGGCCGACTCCGTTAAACGCGGGTTGCTTACCGTTATCAACGACGTAAAGGCACGCAAAGTTATCCTTGACGTGGATGACGATGTGGTTCTGCAAAATCCTTCAGGCATATTTGCCGACCAGGGAACTACTGCCCAACAAACAGAAAGCTACCTGGATCCTGTGGTTTACGAGTTCATGAAACAGGAACAATGGGACAAACTGGTACAATCATGGGAATCGCAGCAACTTAAACCCGGCGCATTCTTAGATTACGAAGGTGTGGTAGATCTGTCAGACTTTATGGTGCAGCGGTATTTAACTAAAATACAGATCGCTAACGAGCGCCTTTACTGGTTAGGCAAGGGCGCTACTAAAGAAGCGGCATTTACGGCACCTTTCCAGGGCTTATTACCAAGCATATCAGCAGCAAGCGGCGTTTATAAAGTAGGCCTAAGCAGAGCGGAAACATCAATGACGGCAAGTGCTATCAGTGCTGCTGGCATTGTAACGGTTAGCAGTACAGCGTCTTTAAAAGATGGCGATGTAGTAACCCTAACAGCAGTAGGCGGTGGCATTAAAGATACTACCAATGGCGGTGCCGGTATTGATGTGGCCGGTCAGTCGTACTTTATCCAGGTGGCAAGTGCAACAAGCTTTAAACTGGTACGTAACTACAATGAAATTAATACGCGTAAAGCTGCTTCTTTTTCGGGTACAGCTTCATCAGCAACGGTAAGCTATATCAATGCCAGCAATGTTTTAGGTGTTTTAAGCGGCATTTATGCACAATTGGATCCCGCCGACCGCAGTCAGGATGATTTTAACCTGCAGATCCCTTTGCACGTGGGCTATGCTTATGCACAGGCGCAGGCAGACAAAGCCACTAACGTACTTAACGCCTTCACTGATAAAAAGAAGATGGATTACCTTGGCCTTCCGCTTCAATTAATGAACCACTGGCAGGCTAACACCATCCTTGGCGCGCGTTCATCAAACCTGTTCCTCGGGGTAGATCTGTTAGGTGATGCTTCTGAACTATCAACCGTTTACATGAAGCCTTACACCAACGATAACGTTGTACGCATGAAAGCCCGCATGAAAGCGGCGGTGAATTTCAAATTTGCTAACGAATTGTTTTACCTTTCAGCATAGTAGCAAGTATTTAGTATCAAGTCGCAAGACATTCTTATCCTAAAATCTTGATACCTGATACTTGCTACTTGATACCAACTAATCAACAACTTAACTAATCAACCAACAAATGTCAATTTACAACAAAATAAATGCAGGCTTTAGTCTGGGTGCAGGCAAACCAATTACTTCCGGTATTGAGGATGTGATTTATATCTTTAACCATGACGATGTTACACTTACTTATGATGCCGCGAATCCCTTGATCGTTACCGGCTTAACGGCTGTGGCTAACGCTAAGATATACAAGTTTGAAGGCACCAACAACAGCTTCAATACCATGAGCAAGCTGGCAAAAACCCAGGTTGGCCCACGCTACACTGAAGAAATAGATTTTAATATTGCAGGTCTTTCTACAGACATTAAAGCCCAATTAATGGCAATGGGCTATGGCCGGGTGCGTGCCATAGCGGTTAATAATTACAAAGATGGCGATTCGGCCATAGAGCTTTTTGGCGCTGTTAATGGCCTTATTGTTACGGAAGCAGAGCGTAATGCCGCCGATGAAACATTAGACGGTGGTTACAAAATAAAAATGACCAATCCCGATAAATTAAAAGAGCCTTATCCTCCACGAGCGGTATCCATTGCTCCGCAGAGCGGTACGGCAACCTATGCAAGCACTATTGCGGCTTTGGAAGCGTTGGCAGGCTAGTTTCATGGCAAATGGTTCATGGTTAAGGCCTTAACCATGAACCTGCTTAAACAAACAGCTAATCTTTAACCATGAACCAACTACCATGAAAAAATACATATTGAAACCTGGTATACATCAGTTTGCCCCCAGCTCGCCCCCTGTACATACTAACGAAAACCTTACAGACGAAGATGCCGAATGGTACCTGAAAAAATATCCGCACATTAAAACACTATTCGCTGATCTACCCGGAGGTGAAATAGAACCAGGAAAAGAAGTCGCCCAAAATCAAAAAAGCAAAATTAAACAGGGTACACCCAATTCCTCAACAGAAAGCAAGGAGGGCAAATGAAAACTTATTTACCGCAGATAGAGCGGCGCATACTGGTAAGGCCTAACCAAACTTTTGGCATACTCAACTACGATATGGATAATGCCTATCCGCAGCGCATGCTGGAACTGGTAGGCCAATCGCCAACGGCTAAAGATTGCTGGAACAAACGAGCGAAATTTATTGCCGGCAACGGGTTTGAAAACACGAAGCTTAACGCGTGTATCATTAATAAACATGGGCTAACAATAGCGAAATTGTTGAAAGCTGTAGCTACTGACAAAGCCTTATTTAGGGGATTTGGCATTCACGTTAATTATAACGCCAACTTTAGAATATGCTCGGTTAATTACATAAAGTTTGAAGATATCCGCATGGGAGATAGCGACAACCCCGACACTAAGGGCAAATTTGCTATCTATAATGACTGGGGCAAAAAAACCTGGAAAAACATCACCCGTAGTAAAATCACCTTCATTGACGCCTACAACCCTGACGAAGAAACCATTGTCAGGCAGGTAAATACCGCAGGCGGATGGGATAAATATAAAGGTCAGCTATATTATTTTAACCCTGAAATTGATGATTATCCACTGATTGAAGCAGATGCCGTATGGGAAGATTTTGAAACCGAAGCGGGCATTAAAACCTTTAATAACCGCGAGGTAACTACAGGCTTTTTGCCATCCACCATGTTATTCATGCAGTCGCGCCGTGAGGAAGCTGATAATGTTAGCGGCAACTTGCGATCAGGAAATATCCCATCACAGTTGGAGCGTGACCTGGGCACCTTCCAGGGTGCCAGCAGCGCCCAAAAGATCATTGTTATTGAGTACGAAGATGAGAGCGCGAAACCGGAGTTTCAGCCTTATGCTATTCAAAACAATGATAAACTGTTCGAAAGCACGGAGCGTTCTGTGGAAGCCCGCATTATAAAAGGCTTTTCGGTGCCTAAAGAGCTCATCAATTCAGAAAAAACATCCGGACTGAGCAATGGCAGCGAAAAGAAACAGGCTATCAGCGAATTTAATGATAATACCACCCCCGACAGGCAGGAGATAAGCGATGCGTTCAGGGATATATTCGGTCACTTTTATATCAACCTGAATAATAACGATAACTGGGCCATTGTTTCAGTACCGGCAAGTGTAGCCGAGGAAACTATAGGTGTTAAGGCAGGTTCAAATCTCAACCAGTTGTTACAATTAACCATACCCGTTAAAAATAAGATTGCCACGTTGGTTCACGCCTACGGCTTTACGGAAGCAGAAGCAGAAGCCATGTGCGCCTGATCATCCCAGCACATTTTATTTAACTTTTAAAACGATTGACTTTGCCGCCAGGCAGAGATGGAGGGAACATGTCCATGAAAAATCTAATTACCCCTGCCGCACTGCAACAGTACGAAGACATTGCGGCAAACATTAAACCTGAAAGGATTAAAGCCTTTATATTAAAAGCACAGGAGCTGGATCTGAAACCGTTTCTTGGGTATGCCTTATACTATGATCTGATTACGCATTTGGAAGATGACGGCAACATAAAAGATGACGCACCACAGCACTATAAAGATCTCTTAAACGGTTGCGAATACCTGGACGAGCTGGGTTATCTGGTGCTTTATCAAGGCTTGCACCCTGTATTGGCTTACTTTGCATTTGCCCGTTTCATAGAAGCTGATGCTGTACACTACACACCTACCGGCCCTGTAACCAAACGTTATGAGAATGCCGATGCCTTACCGGCTAAAGATATTGTAAAGCTGGTACAGCAACAACGCAGCACAGCTAATGCTTATGCTAACGAAACAGAAAGATTTTTGATAGATCATAAAGAAAACTTCCCGGCCTGGCATTACAATCTCGAAAACAAACGCAGCAGGCAGCCTGGCCCCCGGATACGTGGCGTGGATAAAACAGATTTTAACTATCCATCAGAACTCCTGGACTCAGACTTTTTTATAACTGACTTTTTTAATTAATGGCAACTGACAAAAAAATAAGCGAACTACCTGTTAGCGGCGATGTTACCACTACAGATGTATCCGTCTTGGTGCGCAATGGAACTGATTACCAGTACACCTTTCAGAATCTGCTGCAACTGTGCTTAGCCAACATATCCGTTGGCGCTAATGTTGGTTTTGGTGACGTATTACCTCAAAATATTACCGGCAAAAACGGAGATATATTTATCCATACCGGTAATCATGCTATCGCGCAAAAAACAGCCGGCACCTGGGTAATAAAGTATGCTTTCCCTTCTATTGATGACGCTCGGGATGGTACAATTTTATATGGGCAGGGAATACCGGGAAGCAGCATTGGGCAAGATAATGACACCTATATTAATACCGGTACAGGCATATTTTACAAACGAAGTGCCGACCTTTGGGCACAGGTATTCTCTATGCAAACAGGGCCACAGGGGCCTCGTGGTGAAAAAGGCGACGCCGGGCAACCGGGCACTAACGGGAAAAGTATTCTAAGCGGCACAACCAACCCATCAAATCTTAACACAGGTACCAACGGCGATTTCTACCTCAATACGGCCACACAAATGCTTTTTGGCCCAAAGGCAAACGGCGACTGGGGAACAGGAGTTTCTATTGCCGGCGAACCGGGCGACCAGGGGCCAAAGGGTGATACCGGCCCGCAGGGAGAAACAGGCCCACAGGGTTTACCCGGGATAGGTATTCCTACTGGTGGACTTACCGGCCAGATCTTGACCAAGAATGGCTCCACTGATTACGACACGCGCTGGGCTGATGCTCCTGCAGGCTCTGGTGCCGCGGCAGATGGTTTGGTTAGTGGTGGCATCACATCCGTATCGGGTAATATATTAGCTACCCAACCTGCTGTGTGGCGCATAAACGGCAGCACTTATCACACCGCTGAAGTGCAGAGCTTTACGCTTGCTGCGGCCAATGCGGTGAATAGCCGTTACGATGTTATCTATGGCGACCTTGATGGTTTGCACTTACTAACGGGTAACGCATCTGCAAACCCAGTTAAACCCGCTTTACCGGCCAATACCGTAGAGATAGCTTTTGCATTTGTACAGCCCGGCAGTATCAGTTCAGGCTCGGCTTTACCGGCAAATTATGCCACCAAACAGGATGTTGAAAACATTACCGGTAACAAAGCTCAGCTCAATACCGACGCGAAAAACAATATTGTGGAAGCCGTTAATGAAGTAAACACCAAAATTGGCGGCATTAACCAGGAAAATGTGATCCTGAAAATATTCAAAAAATCAAATTACAGATAAAATGGCATCTTATAACGAAATAGTAGCCTTTACAAAAGGCGTAGGCGTACGGCCGGTATCATTCACGAGTGATGATGGCGTAAATGCCAAACAAACCTATGCCCCGGCCGATCCGGCAAGCAGAATAAATTTTTTAGCCATCTCCTCTACCGCGTCATCACAAAAATATTTGCAGTTGCAGCTGCACAATGTAGTAAGCGGGGAAGTGGCTTCATTGGGTATAATTACCGTACCTGCAGGCGCCGGCACTAACGGATCAGTTCCTATAGTATCAGGCTTAAACAGGGGAAACCTGCCCTGGCTGCAAATTGACAGTGACGGCAACCCCTTCATTGATATTAACTACAACATGAACCTGGAAATGAAAGTACTGAGCGCTTTAAGTGCCGGGGAAACCATTACCGTAACCACCAGCGGCGGCTCATACGCGGCATAAACTATGGCAAGCAGAAACGGATTGAACCCAAAACTCAGAGGCTCAAAAGGACGTGGATTTAATAGGGCTTTACCCGCGCCGTTTGGATGGGGGAATGGGATAAAAGCGCAGGGAAAGGGTTGGTTGGAAATACCCCGATTTGTAAATAAGCCGATGTCCAATGAATGGTCGTTTGAGTATTGGGTAGATGCTACGTCATTATATGGTACTCTAAAATGTATACTATCAATCAATGAGTTTTCAAAAAATAAAAGCTTCTTCATTGATGATTATGGTGGTTCTGTGCAATTTAGTTCAAATTTATACACAGGAGGAAATAGTGTTCCAATAAATCCAAGAGTACATGTAGTAGTTACGTTTAAATATGACAGTAAACCGACTAGTGGCCAATCGCAGATTTTTCTTAATGGGAAATTATCAACGACTGGATATTTAGATATTGCTTATCCTTTTAACGTCGAAAGGGCCACACTATTTGCAAAAGCTACGACTTCAACCACGCAAACACAAAAATGGCTGTGCCCTGTCGATGAAATAAGATTTTACAATAAAGTTCTTATGGATAATGAAATTTCTATAAATTACAATGGAGGAATAGGCGGTAATCCATGTGTTACAGAGAATATCTTTGCTTGGTTTGAGTTCGAAAGGTTTGAATTATTAGATTTTTCCGAATTACAAGATGGAAGCGATATGCGAATTGGCATTAAAGATATTTCGGGAAATTACAACCACGCAGAAAGCTATATGTTTGTGACAGATCCTACATCTCCAGATTTTGTGTTAACTGCATTTTAATTAAATTTTATTTGTCACTTTCCTTCTGTAGATGCTTATATATTTTTCAAAAAAATATTCTAAAAATATTGCAGTTATTATTAGTATTATAAGTGTTGTTAGTCCAAAACCAAATGGTTTTGGAAATACTTTAGCTTTTGTAATTCCTATAATTAACGCTTGAGTAATGTAGATTGGATAAGATATATTACCTAAATAACGATCTATTTTACTCTTACTTGTATGTACAAATGAGATAGGAATTAAAACTATTAAAAAAATAAAAAATATGACTTGGTGATAATAACTATTTGTAAATAGATAAGAGTAAAATATCAAAAGAAATATCAGTAGAAAATATTGTGTAGACGAAAAATAAACGTTAAACACTCGGTGTCTAACTTTGCTATAAATTTTATATGATATAACTCCGGCCATAAAAAACATTATTTGCGTCGGAAAAAACATATAATCCCAGGGATGATTTTTATAACCTGAATACCATAGTATCACTCTTATACTGAAACTAATAATCAATAATCCTATAGGAATCAATATTTTCCTTCTTACTATATACGGGGCAATTAAATAAAAAATCAATTCAACACTTATTGTCCAAGCAATACTATTAAAGCCCAACAAGTAAACATTTGGATTAGACTTTTGAAAATTGCTTGTAAAATGTATATCTCCGTTTTTCAATCCTAATAAGAAAGAAAAATCGAGTCCTAGAATAAAAATATTAGACAGTATTAAATATACCCAAGTGCCCATACTCAAAGTACCTGATACAGTATAAGTATGTATAGTTCCTGGGTATCCTAATTTATAAACCACCAATCCCCATAAAATCAGAAATACCAAATTAATCCAATACAAAGGGTAGATCTTTAACATTCTATTTACATAAAATGACGTATTATCACTTTTTGAGTACTTTTCATTTAATACAAGGGACATGTAAAAACCAGATATTACATAAAAACTCTGTACCGCAATATCAGAGGGAATAGTTTTGAAATTGCCTATAGGGGATGTGTGACATAAAACAACTATACAAGCTAAAAGGAATCTAATTAGGCCCATCCATCAAAGATAGAAAATTCAAGAGAGTGTAACAGTTTAACCTTAATCATATATCCTATTTCAGCCTGTTCAATTATAATATGCATCGCGCCAGAAAAGATGCCTAACCGGGCCTATGTAATGTCTGGCAATCCATTCGCCTTTAACCGTATATTTAAGATCAAACTGCCCGGTTGTACTTAATATATATTTATCGGCAGATAAAGCCGATTTCCCTTTCTGCTTTTGCAAATAGGCAAAAATCGTCTGTTCGCTTAAATGCTCGGACCGCTCAATCAACACCGGTAATAGTTTATTAATGGTGTCTATATCAGCAGCATCTATTTTCTTGATCAGCATTAATCCGGCGCAGTAAAAAGGCGGTTCAAGTAAAATATCCAATCCGGATTTTGTGATAAGCTCAAAATCATATCCTGGCTGGTAATCGTATGACATGTGCATACTTAAATTATCCCTCAATAGAGTGCTTGCATCGCCTATAGGATCTTTCAGCCACAGAACATCCGTGTCAGTGTAAATTAGGGGAGATCGATTATCTGCTATTTGTAAGATAGCGGCCAGCTTTAAACCCATGGGGTTTTTTGAAGCAAACTCACTTATAAGTGTATTATTTCTTTCGAGGTGGTATCTCACACATTCTTCAGCCATCAGCACACTAATTTTTGATGACGGATATAAAGCCAAAATATTCTTGATCTGCGACTCCGGAAAACCAAAATCAACAAACGTATATAAATGCGGTAATTGGCTAAACTTTTTTTGTATGGAAATAATAACCTGCTTCAGGAATGGATAATGGTCTTTCCCGCAAAGAACAACGTAATTGAATGCAGCTGCAGGCTTGTCTTGCGGCTGATAGGTGGAAAAATAAGTTAACCACTTTTTATAAAACAAAACAGGAAAGCGAAAAGCCAGGCTATTTTTTATCCTTCTGAACATTTACAAGTATATCCAATTTGCGCCTTTTCTACTTCTTTCAAAGCCACTTTATTAAAAAAAAACCGACTCATCATGACGTCCATAGAACACCGCCAGCTAAAAGGCATCACCATCAAAAATATCATTGTTACTATTATAAGCACGGCGAGTATTGTGGCCACTGTGATGGGATCATATTTCCAGTTAAAAACAGATCTGCAGGGAATGCGCGCTTTGCAGGACTCACAAAACCGGGTTACTGACGTACGTCTTAAAATCCTCGAAAGCCAGGTAGCTATGCTGCAACACCGCGTAGACGAACTTAACAATGCCTCCAAATAAGAATACGATTACTACTAACTTTTTTTATGGATAAAAAACTAACCGACCGGCAGCTTTACGATCTGGCAGCGGCTTACGATTATGAATACAGAGCCCTGAAGGCGATTATTGAGGTAGAAAGCGGTCGTCATGGGTTTTCGCCAATCACAGGTAAACTTATTATTCAATTTGAACCCGCCTGGTTTAAAAGATTCAAAAAAGACTGGCTGGCAGATACTAAAAATACTACATGGCAGGCTAACAAAGTTGCAGACCAAATACGGGAATGGGAGGCTTTTAACAGCGCGTTCGCCTCAAGCCCAAACGCCGCCATGAAAAGCACCTCAATAGGCTTAATGCAGGTGATGGGTTTTCACTATGCTTCGATAGGTTTTAAAACCGTTGGGGAGATGTGGGATTTTGCAAAACAAAGCGAGATGAACCAGGTGGAACTCGCCTTAAGGTTTATAAAAAAATCGCCGGCACTGGATCGTGCTCTTAAAGCTAAGGACTGGCCTAAAGTAGCCTATTATTATAATGGCGAGTGCTACAAATCTTTTAACTACGATACCAGACTCACCTCTGCTTACGAACAAGCAACAAACTTTAAATCAATCTAAAATGGAAAAAGCAATTGTGAAATTCGGAGCAGTAAACGCTCCAAAACCGGTGTGGGCAACATGGCTATTCCGGTCTGTAGCTATATTGACCACTGTAGCAGCCTTTTGGATAGGCGGAACAAAATTAATTACCGATGAAGCCAAAGTTGAAGTAATACTGGCTCTGAAAGCATTAGATATGCTGGTGCTTGGCTTTAGTAATCTTTTTGGAATAGTGATACCGGAGGAGGAGAAATAATATGCTGAAGAAACTATGGGACTGGATCACCGGCGCGGCCGGAAAAATCAAAAATGCTTTGACATTTGGGAAAGACATCGCCAACGAAATTAAATCGGTAGCTGATAATCCATTATTGGATATTATTGTAAAGCTCACCCCTACCGGTTTGGATGATGCGGCTTTAGCCGCTTTCAGGACTTTTATGAACGAACTGGTTACAGAACTTAACTGGGCTGATAGCAAACTTGATAACACTGACCCAAAAGCAAAAGCTATCATTTTGCACAGTTTATCTGCCGGGGCTGCTTACTGGAAAGCCTTGAATGATGAGATTAACTTAAGCATGCAAACAACATTAAGTACACCACAATTGGTGTATGATGTAAGTAAAGTAAATTTAAATGCTTAATTCAGTGCCCGGAACGAGATTCGAACTCGTACATCCTTACGAATGCCACCCCCTCAAGATGGTGCGTCTACCAATTTCGCCACCCGGGCTTTAAGAAAAGACCACTAAGATAAACCAGGCGGTTTATTTTGTTTACTGGATGTGCCCGGAGAGAGACTCGAACTCTCAAGAGACAATTCTCAACGGCTTCTGAGACCGCAACGTTTACCAATTTCGCCATCCGGGCATTAAGAGGGTGCAAATATAATTTTTTTATCATATTAAGCCGATATCAAAATTAAATATTTCTGCTTTCCTTACTCACGGGGTATTTTTTATCTTCGATAAATAAGATAGCTCATGCAAAAAGTAAAAATCATTAGTGCCCTACTCCTGTTCCTGTCATTCGCAGCTAAAAGCCAGTCTGTTATTCCCCTTCAATCTGGCAAGTTAACCAGTATCCGCGGATTATCGGTAGTAGATGACCATATTGCCTGGCTTAGCGGAAGCAAAGGCACTGTAGCCTTTACATTAGATGGAGGAAAATCCTGGAGTTGGCAGCAAATTAAGGGATATGAAAAATCTGATTTCAGGGATATAGAAGCCTTCTCTGATAAAGAAGCGATCATCATGAGTTCGGGTAGTCCGGCTTATATCTTAAAAACCACCGATGGAGGCATAACCTGGGCCAAAAAATTTGAACAGGCCGACACTACCTACTTTTTAGATGCGATGGATTTTAAGGATCCTGCGCATGGTTTTGTTTTAGGCGACCCCATTAACGGGAAATTTTTGCTGCTAAAAACCGATAATGGCGGAGAAACCTGGTCCCCAGCCCAAAACTCACCAGATGCTTACAAAAATGAAGCGGCCTTTGCGGCCAGCGGAACCTGCATACGTACAACTAAGAGCAATATTGTAATAGTTAGTGGTGGTGCAAAAAGCAGATTGATTAGTTCAAACGATGGGGGTAATAATTGGCATTATACAGAACTTCCGCTCACAGATGGTACACCAAGCCGGGGTGCGTTTTCTGTAGCGCTTGATGATAAACCGAAAGTTGTTGTGGGAGGAAATTATGCTAAAGACAAAATAAAAGATTCTGTTGCAGTATTATTAAATAAAAAAAATAAGCTTTTATTTCCCTCTATTGGTCCCGATGGTTTTCAATCCTCGGTAGAGCATATTAAAGCTAATGTATATTTATCTACTGGCACTTCCGGTACCAACATAAGTACTGATGGCGGCAACACCTGGAAAAAAATTGACGACAAAAGTTACAACGTTTGCCGTAAGGCGAAGAACGGAAAATTGGTTTTATTGGCGGGTGACAGAGGGTCTGTGGGTTTATTTAAATTTTAATATTTTGTGTAATAGGCACTTATTGTAAACTTTACAATAATTTTAAAATAGACTTGCAAGCAATTACAATTAAGCCTATATTTGCACCACTTTAACGGAAAAGGATAATATAATCCACTAAGTTAAAATATGATTCCGTAGCTCAGCCGGTAGAGCATAACACTTTTAATGTTGGGGTCCTGGGTTCGAGTCCCAGCGGGATCACAGAGACGAACAGAATACCAGAGTTCGTAGCCGGTTTTTGAAGTAAGAGCCTCTTGAAAAAGAGGCTCTTTTTTGTTTAAACGCGGTTTTTAGCTTTAAAACCAACTTTTTTCAAATCCATCCCTCCGCTTTTCTCAAAAATTTCAATACAAGTTAGTTCAATGTAATTCAAAGTAATCGGTGACCTATTCGGTGACCTATACTTTCTTCCGAAATTAGGTCACCGAATTAATACTGGTGCCTTGTACCGGTTTGATTTTCAGTTTAAAAACGTATGGTTTCAATTTTTTAAACAAAAATCTCATGAAAGTAAATGAAGATCTTTCTATTTTATTTTGGCTAAAACGCCAAAAAGCCACAAAAGAAGGTTTAGTGCCTATTTATGTCCGTATAACCGTAAAAGGTGGACGGACTGAATTTTCTTCCGGTAAAAAAGTTCATCCGGATTATTGGGATGAAGAATCGGCAACTGCATTAAGTGGCTGTCCTGAATATAAGCTCATTAATAGCTATATAGTAAAAACTAAGGCAGAGTTAGAAATGCATTACAATCAGGTATCCGCTGTAAACAAGAGAGTTCATCCTGATATGATTAAGGAAGCCTATATGCCAAAACAGGTTTTACAAAAATCATTAATGCAAGCTTTCAAACTGCATAATGATGAATTTGCAGAAAGAGTGAGCAAGAACAAAGGCAGCAGCGGCACTTTGGCGCGATATGAGCGACTAAAAGATAAGGTGCAGGATTTTCTAAAGAAAAAATACAAACTGGCCGATATGGCCTTAGAAGATATTGAAATGGCACTTGCCGTTAATTTTTTTCACTATATGACAATGGAAAACATTTGCGACAATACAGCGATGAAATATGTTAAAACCTTAAAGCAAATCATTGATCGTGCAATAGATGAAGGTTGGATAAAGCATAACACCATATCAGGATTTAAGTGTACCTACAAAGACCCTGACAGGGAAACACTTGAAATGCACGAGTTAGTTGGGATGTATGAAAAAGAAATTGCTGTAGAACGTTTGGCGGAAGTGCGTGATGTGTATGTGTTTTGCTGCTTTACCGGCTACGCTTATGAAACCGTATATAATCTTGAACCAGCAAATATTTTCAAAGGCTTGGACGGTAAACTTTGGATTACTAAAGACCGACAAAAGACTGGTGTTGAAGAAACAGTGCCATTATTACCTATCGCCCTGGCAATTATTGAAAAATACAAAAATCATCCTTATTGCGTAAACGAAAATAAATTACTCCCTGTTAACAGCAACGTTCGATACAATGCCTACATCAAAGAAGTTGCAACAATTTGCGGTATTAAGAAAGAACTTACCACCCACACTGCAAGACACACTTTTGCAACAACCGTTCTTCTTGAGAATGATGTACCAATAGAAACAGTAGGAAAATTATTAGGCCACAAAGATTTACGATCAACTCAAATTTATGCTAAGATTACTAAGCGTAAAATCAGTAATAATATGAAAGTATTGGAAAGTAAAATTTTTAGTGACCAGGGGTTATTAAAAGTTTCATAAAGCCAACTTGATATCACAGATTGTGATATCAAGTTGTTATTACTTTATCAGTTTATTATAATTATGAAAAAGCAAATAGAAAGTCAGTTTATAGAGGTTGTGAAATTAATTCAAAACTCTCGTTTTAATGCTTATAAAGCAGTAAACACGGAACTTATTGATTTGTATTGGAGGATTGGTGAATATATTAGTATTCGGATTATTAATGAGGAATGGGGCAAGTCAATAGTTATTCGATTGGCCCAGTATATCCAAAGCGCTGAACCCGATATCCAAGGATTTTCCGATAAAAATTTATGGCGGATGAAGCAATTTTTTGAAACTTATAAGGATCATCCAAAACTCTCAGCACTGCTGAGAGAAAATACATGGACGAACAACCTGGCAATTTTCAGCCGTTCCAAGTCAATTGAAGAAAAAGAATTTTATTTAAGGTTGTGCGCCAAAGAAATGTACAGTTCAAGAGAATTAGAACGGCAAATGAATAGTGGTGTTTTTGAAAGAGTAATGATCGGCAATCAAAAACTCTCATCAGTGATGAGAGAATTAAAGCCAAATATTTCCCACGGCTTTAAAGACACATATGTTTTTGAGTTTCTCAATCTTCCCGAGATTCATAGTGAAGGCGAATTACAACATGCCCTGATAGCCCAAATGAAAAATGTAATTTTAGAATTGGGTAAGGACTTCCTATTTATGGATGAACAATATAGAATCCAAGTAGGCAACAGTGATTTCTACATTGATTTAGTATTTTATCATCGAAGCCTGCAATGTTTAATTGCATTCGAGTTGAAAGCTGATAAATTCAAACCGGAGCATCTCGGTCAGTTAAACTTCTATTTAGAAGCTTTGGATAGGGATGTGAAGAAGCAACATGAAAATCCCTCTATTGGGATTCTTTTATGTAAAAATAAAGATATTGAGGTTGTTGAGTATGCACTAAGCAGAAATTTATCGCCAGCAATGGTTGCAGAATATCAAACGATACTACCTGAAAAGAAAGCCCTGCAGCGGAGGTTTCATGAAATCTTTGAAAATGTAAGCAACACTAATTAAAGTGGATTAAAAAAGCCAGGGTCTATTCAATCATTTATTGATTCCCACAAAATATAAACTGAATTTTGAAAGATTTTTAATATTAAAGCCCCAGATAATTGTTTAATTAAATGATATTCAATCATTATTTAACAATTTTAAAAAAGATTATAATAATCTTTACCTTAACGTCCTAAATAGAAATACGTGACCCAGACCGAAATTAAAAATGGAATCAATGAAATATGTGAAATTTCTTTGGAAGTAGATTCCTTTTACCATGATAATTCCGCATTAGTTAGTAAGTTGAACTCAGTTCCAAAATCGGATATTGAAAAAGCGATTAATTACTATGCGCCTCGTACAGGTGTAATTGTTGATTTAAGAAAAGAAGTGCTCGACTATTTAAATAGCGGCAATAAGTTGGACATTCCAAAACTTGATGGTTTTGTGCTTAAACATAAAACTGGTAAAGAAAATCAATATAGGGCATATAAAAATTATTACTCTATCTTTTTTCCGATAATAACTTTTTATGGACATAACTCAATCAGAGACTTCATAGATAGTTTCATTAAAGAAATTATCATTGATTTGAATATTGATGGTGAGGTCAAAAGTATATATTTTGATTTCCAAGGTGCAAGGCAACAGGGCAGCGACAGGCTTTGGTTAGCGATATACAACATTAAACAAGAAACACAATCTACGGGATTACAATTTTTCCTCGATTTTTACAAAGGCAAGGTAAAATATGGAATATATCGGCATTCAGATAAAACATATGTAAAAGGACCGGTTGAGAATCTACCCAACAACTTTGTTTACGATGACATGATAAAACTGTTCGCAGAAAACAAAAATTTAATTGTTAGTGATGTTCCTGAAAAAGATGCCATTTTAAATATTGCCCTTGAAAATCATCGACTTTATAAGATCTCTCATGGGTCGTTCAAATCTAAGTCTAAAGAAATCACATTAAACACGTTTATAGAAAACCAATGGATAGTTATTCATGAAAATACAGGTAAGGGACAATCAGACGCCTTTAAAAATGAATTAACAGACGGTGATTTTGTATATATTACTTTAGGTGGAAACGAACTATTGTCATTAGCCAAAGTTAAGGCAGGTTCATGGGGGTATATTCCAGAAGATATAACTGGTGAAGAAGGTTGGATTTATAGAGAAGTAGAATATTTTAAAAAGCCCATAAAAACCGATATATCAGATTTAAAATCCTTTAAGGAGTTTATATATCCCAGTGGAAACAGCACATTGACTGAAATTACTGTTGACAAAATTGATGAAGCAAATGAGCGGATATTCGAACCTTTTTTTTTCGTACACTTTATATCGGAAGATGCGACGGAACTAAAAGCGAATGGGGAAGTAGTTAAGTTACCGAACAATGTAATTTTATTCGGCCCTCCGGGAACGGGGAAAACTTATAAGAGTATTGAGGAGGCAGTAAAGGTAATTCAAGGGGTAATTAGTCTAAATCATGAAGAAAATAAATCTGTTTTTGACAATCTTAAAAAAGAGGGACAAATTGAATTCATAACTTTTCATCAGAATTATTCTTATGAAGATTTCATGGTTGGGATTCGGCCAGATATTGAATCGGATCAATTAAAGTTCAAGCCATATAAAGGAATTTTCTACGAAATTGCGAAACGCGCTCGGGATAATTACGCCGCCTCATCTTTGGAAAAGCCTAAAGAGCGGAGTTTTCAAGAGGTATTTGCAGAGATCATAAAACCCCTGTCTGAAACCGGGCAGTCGGTGAAAATAAAGATGTCATCAGGTATTGAATATACAATAACGGATGTGGGTGACTATTCAATCCATTTCAGTAAACCTAATGGCACATCACTTCATACTTTAAGTATTCAAACATTGGAAGAAATAGTAGACGGATTAAGAGAATTTGCCAGCGGTTTAGGACCTTATTACAATCCTCTCGCTAATTTAATAAGGGAAAGGAAAAAGGAAATTAAAAGTAATCGAACTGAACCCAAAAAAAATTATGTTTTAATTATAGATGAGATCAATAGAGCAAACATATCTAAGGTATTTGGTGAATTAATAACACTTTTAGAAGAAGACAAGCGAATCGGTAAAAAAAATGAATTGCGTTTAACGTTGCCTAATGGAGAGAAAGAATTTGGAGTCCCTCCTAACCTGTACATTATAGGTACGATGAATACCGCTGATAAATCAATCGCCCTTATCGACATAGCCCTGAGAAGGCGTTTTGAATTTATTGGCTATTTCCCTGATTATACAAGACTCGAAGAAAATGAAGGGCTATTATTAAAGAAAATAAACCAGGAAATCTATGCTCGGAAAAAATCTGCGGATTTTTTAATCGGGCATGCTTATTTTATGGCTGGGATTGAAACCAGCAAAGTTTTAAAGAATAAAGTAATACCACTGTTAATAGAGTATTTCTCTGGAAAAATCGACGTTGTGGAAGAAATTTTGAAAGATACTGGATGGAATATTACCTATGATATTCAAAAATACGATTGGAACGTAGAATTTAAATTATAATGCATATCCTTTTTGAATATGGCGAACAAATCACAGTTCCTAATAGAAAGGACCTTGAAATTTATTTATATTCGATTTGGCATAATTACAAAGATTTATGGCCAAAGGTTCCTGATGAAAAAGTAGATGTAGCTAATAAGGAATATCAACCATTTTTATCCTTTGATGGTAACTATGCAAAAGCCAATAACTATGTAGGGTTTGTCAACTTTGAGGGACTGACAATTGAAATATATCCGAAAGTTTTTCAATTTATGCCCATCCTGGACAAAGGGTTGATGCATAATCATTTATTGTTTTGGTTTAGCTATTGTAAGAAAGTTAAGTTTCCGTTCAATCAGTCCTTTTTAGAGAATTCCAACATTGAGTCACTGCCTGAATTAATTATATACTTAATCTCCAAGCAAATCTATGATACAATAAGTGCACAGCCGTTCATGGCTTATGAAGAAATAGAGGAATCATTATGGTTTCCTAAAGGGAGGATTAATTTCAATAGATATACAAATAGTTTAGCACACGGAAAAAATCATTTAATTGATTGTGATCACCAACCTTTTTTATTTGATAATTCACTTAATCGGACCATCAAGTACTGCGCAAGATTGCTCAAATCCATAACAGAACTACAGACAAATCAACAATTATTAGATGAAGTTTTATTTATCTTAGATGAGGTTGAAGACACTGTACAAACTGTAAATCAACTAAATCAAATTAATGTATCTTCCCTTTTTACGGGATATGAAGAGGTAGTACAAAGTTGCAGGATGATATTAGAGAACCAGATTTATTCTTATTCACAATTTGAAATGAAAAATTGGAGTTTGTTTTTTCCAATGGAATTTATTTTTGAAGATTTTATTTCTGGTTTTATTCAAACCAATTTCAGCAAGGAATATTTAATTGAACCCCAAAAATCGGATTTATATTTACATCAATCTCCTAAGACCTTCAACCTGCAACATGATATATTACTTACCCATAAAGTAACTAACGACAAAATAATCATCGATACGAAATATAAACCAAGATGGGGATTGCTTTCAAGCGACAATAAAAAAGGCGTTAGCCAAATAGACCTATATCAAATGATTAGTTACTCCTACAGACGAGGTATTAAAAAGGTACTGCTAATTTATCCCAATACATCGGAACAACTCGCAGATGATTTTACATTTATTATAGAAAATGCCAATAGTAAGGAAGAGATTAAAATTAAAGTAATTGATGTTCCTTTTTGGTCAAGTACTGATTTTACCAAAATAAAACAGACTCTTTTAACAAAACTTACTAATGTTTTTGGAAACGAATTTTAACTACTTTGTTAGAAATTCTATTAAGCTAATAGCCGCTCTAATTTATCTTTCCATTTTTCCCAGTCGGGCATTTCCCGGGTCTGCAAATCAATAAACTTTTGGGTATGATCGTGATGTACTAAATGACAAAGTTCATGGATGATAACATATTCAATACAGTGCCGCGGTGCCTTAATTAATTCAGGGTTTAGTATTATCTTCCCTTTAGTGGTACAACTACCCCAGCGGGTGGGCATATCTTGAATAAATAAGCCAGTCGGTTGTTTATGATGCTTTTTAAAGCCTTCAACCAAAGGTTTAGCGATGTAGGCAAACTTTTCATTTGCCTTTTGCCTATACCATTGCTTTAATAATTCACCGGCCTTTGATTTTTCTTTGGTGATGACTTCTATAAAACTTCCCCTGTGCATAACCACCTCATTATCACCAATGGTTATTTGTAGGCGATATTGACGGCCAAGATATAGGTGGGTTTCACCGCTAACATATCTGCGTTCAGGCATTTTAGGCTGAAAGCTTAAAAAGAAACCCTGTTGTTTAATTATCCAGGCGGCTTTCTTTTTTACCTTCTCCAGTATCTTGTCAATCGTTGAATCAATAGGGGCTTTTACAATTACCTCCATGTCAGGGGTAACAGTAATACCTAATGATTTCCTTTCCGAATAACTAAGATTAAATTGAATTTCTTTTGATCCAAATAGGATAGAATGGGTCATTATTTATACCTGATTTTAGCAACTTCAACAATCTGATCAGCGATATTATCTATTTCATTAAAGCTAATGGCAATATGATATTTATCTCTAACCTCGTCAATTAGATAATCGCCAATTAGGTGTACCATTTTCTTTTGTATATTAATATTGGCGGGCGTATTCCAATCCACTTTAATTAAGCCCTGAATAATAGTATCTGCTTCAAGGCTATTGTTTAAGAATTATTTTACCAATACCTACTACCAAACCGATGAGCAAATTGTGGGCATATTTGATCCTAATAATTTAAACAGGATTTTACCTGCTAAATCAATTATTTGCTATGGCGCAGTATTTAAAAGCACGGCACTATGGTCAACCCACGGCAACCTGGAAACGGCATTAAATAACCATGATGTACTTATCACTGTAGAAACCTGGCTTAAAGGAACGGATTACACATCCAACGTTCTAAAAGAAGTCACCAATGGGCGTTTTGATAAACAGATAAAAGAACTGGCGCTTTTGGTTAGCAAAAGCCATCACCAGGTACTTGTTCGCTGGAACGCGGATATGGAAGTGCCGACTGATGTTTACCCCTGGCAATTTAAATCGCCGGAGGATTACATTAATGCTTTCCATTATTTTTCAAAAAAATTGAAGGCTTATGCTCCTAAGGCGCAGATCATATGGGGGCCTTCCGGCTATCCGGGCGACACTGAGTATTGGCCCGGAAATAAAGCCGTTGACTATGCAAGTATCACTCTCGGTAGCCCGTCCGAGTTTTCGGCTCACTTTTATCCGCAGGATACGTCTGTTGCGGAAATGTTAAAACATAAACTTCATCGCTTAAGATTTATTGATAAGCCGGTATTGATCATGAGCGGTAACGCTGCAAAAACACGCCTGCCGGATAGTTTGCCAAACCGCCAAAAAAGCTATTACAGCCAATACCGTAACATCATCTACAGCAAAAATAATTATGTAGACAGCGCCCGTATCAAACCAGTGAGAACTATGCTAAAAATTGGTGTTTTTGATCCCAACAAAAAACTGATTAACCAACCAGGCATTACTGTAGAGCATCTTTTTACAGACTGGGGCGAGGTGGAACGAGGCGATTTTGAGAAAAAATTCTCTGAGGTTATTAACCGCCACCATGAGGTTATTGTAACTATGGAGCCATGGAAAGATACCAGCAAAACGCCGGATAAGGCTATGTTGCAAAGCATAATGAAAGGCCGTTATGACCCGGTGATCAAAAAGCTATTTACCATCATTTCCTCCACCCAAACAACTGTTTATTTAAGATGGATGCATGAGATGGAAATCCCGATCCATCGGTATGCGTGGCAAAGCCAGGACCCGGTTACCTACATAAACGCCTACCGGTATTTTATGCAGTTTGGGGGTGGGCCAGGAAAAAACGTTAAAAAAGTTTGGGGACCTGCCGGCGACAGGGGCTCTGTTGATTTTTGGCCGGGAGATGATGTGGTTGATTTTATAAGTATAGCCATTTATGGTTTACCGGATAAGAATATTACCGACCCGGAAAAACAGGAAGCCTTTAGTACTATTTTTAACAGAAAATATTTCCGCATGAGGTTTCTTAGCAAACCTTTATTTATCACGGAATTTGGTGTGAAAGGCCCTGAAGACTTTCAAAATAAATGGCTTGCCAGGGCTGCGCAAACCATTAATGACAATCCGCATGTTTTTGGTGCTTGCTACTTTAATTTATATGACAACCCCAAAGCATGGGGACATATAAAAGCTCCAGACTGGAGCATTACGCCACGGTCTATGGCTACGTTTACCAACCTGTTGAAGAAATAAAACATGTAGGCCTAAGTCTATCTAAGCCCCTTAACCTGCAGAAATTTTATAAGCGCCTCCGGCTGATCGGTTTGTAAGCCTTTAAAACCCTTACTGATCGCTTTAGACCATTGCTGGTCTTCGTCTTTACTTTGTATATCAGGCCATACCGGTATCCCTTGTTTACTGGCCGCATTTAATATTTCTTCATTATACTCCAACCAATCGCCATCTAACAATGAGGGGGCATACTGCTGTACAAAAGCTTTAAAACCCGCCGCGCTATTTGCAGATTTAGGCAGACTCAACATTAACGGCATATTGGGTGCAATCTTTTTCCACTCCTGCAACTGCGCTAAGCTGTTAATGTATACGATCACCTGGTTTTCCATCTCATACTGCTTAAGTACTTTCATGGTTTGCATCACTGAGGCGTCCTTAAAATCAATGTAAATATATATCCGGTTTTTACACAGTTTAAGTATTTCCTCAAATGTTGGAATCCGATAAACTCCTTTAACTTGTGATTCGTTATATTTTATTGCCAATTGCTTCAGATCAGTCAGTAGCATATCTTTTATTTGCCCCTGTCCGCTTGTCATGCGGTTTACCGAACCGTCATGCATACTCACTAATGCGCTGTCTTTGGTTGTGCGGAGATCTATCTCCACATAATCTGCACCGATATTGATAGCTTGCTGGTAGGCTTCTAAAGTATTTTCCGGGTAACTCACATGAGCACCCCTATGAGCTATAACCACAAACGAATGACGTGGCTTAGGAACAGCATTTGGCTGGGCAACTGTATCAAAAGAAATAAAGCATGCAGCGGTAAAGATCAACAGCGTTTTGATATAGAATAGCATAAATAAAACTTAATAAACGGCTTGCGAAAATGCAGGTTATAGATTACCTGCGTATAAAGCCTGAATTAAGTTCTACTTAAAGGGTTTGATGATGTTTACAAAGACAATCACTTCATCAAGGCATAGGATAATCAGACTATATAATAAGCGATATAACTTAGCTATTGATTTAAACTTACCGATCTGAATAAATTATCCGAGCCCTGTAATAGTTTATTAAGCAGTTTATCATTGAGCCTCGGGTGCTTTTTAATATAATCGTTCACCATACCAGCCACCTCTTTACTTTGGTAACTACCTAAGGTTGCAGCAATAAAAGACTGGGGGAAAAATATGTCTCCAGTGGCTTGTATTTCTTCCAGCATAGCTAAGCTTTCAGGTACATACTTCACAGAGGTTTTTTGCCTTAAAGGATGGTGCAGGTACGAAAGTGCGGTTAATACCCAGGCTTCCTTGGCGCGACCTTCACGCTTTTTAATGCTGTTAAAAAATGTATCGCGTTCGGTTACATTTACAGAAAGTGCCGGCATTAGAAACTCAAGTCGCTTTTGGCGATCCGGATTTTTTATACGTACCAGTTGCTGCTGCAAAACGCTGGTTACCGAGTCACTTTTTAGAGCGATAGTGAGTGCCATACCTGTATAGTCGTCTTCTGTAAGCTTAACGCCCTGCGGAGCTTTTTGAGTTTGCCAAATACTGTAAACCCTTTGCCCGGCCTCTTTGCTTAAATAAATATTCTGATAAGCATTAAATAACAACTTCTTATTATTTGCGGCGGTTTGTTGTTGCATAGCTTCCCAGAGGTTATGTTCCAAATCGCCCGAGTGCCGGTTGCGTACATCAGCAGGTATAAATTCCCAGTAGATGCTGCTGATGTAGCCGGTTAGCAACCGCAGATTAGTTTCTTCACTCTCCGTTTTTAACCCGCTTTCAAACATTTCCATGAGTTCTATTGGCGTATATGCATCCTTGTTCAGCATATTCTCATAGGCGTTAATGTAAAACGAAGCTCGTTGTAAAGGACTCTTCAGTTTAAACAGTTCTGTGTACGTTAGCGTCTTATCAACAGGGAAAACACCATAACCCATGCCGTTTGAGTTATATATGATATGCAAGGGTTTGGCTAATCCTTTAGCGTTCAGTACATTTACTTCTTTGTCATTTAAATTAACAGGTAATTTGCGCTCATGGTCGGCATAAACCAAAGTCACCTCAAAAGTTTGCGGCCAAACCCGCTCCTGCCCCTTTTCAGGCCTTTGCTTTAGCGTAAATTTCTCTATGCGGTTACCTCTGTATATTACATCCGCGTTAATCACCGGCCGCCCTGTATCGTTTACCCACACTTTATTCCATGTATATAAATTGGCTTGAGTGTGTTTGCTTAAAATACTGATCAGATCGGGCCAGGTAGCATTTTTGTAGGCATAATCACGCAGATACTCTTGTACACCGGCCCGGAAGTTTTCAGTTCCCATGAGCATCTCCAGCTGGCGCATCATGATGGGGGCTTTATGGTAAATAATATCACCGTACATAGAGCCCGCGTCCATCAAGTTATCCAAACGCTGGCGTATGGGGTTTGCCCCTGGGGTACGGTCAACGTTATATGCTGCCGGGTAATGCTCCTGCAAAAATTTCAGGTCGAAGGTTTCTGTGCCCATTAGTTTTTGGGTTACCTTATCCGCCATAAAATTGGCAAATACCTCTTTCATCCACACATCATTAAACCAGCGCATGGTTACCATATCGCCGAACCACATGTGTGCCGTTTCGTGCGCAATTAAGCTGATACGTGCTATCCGCATATTCTTGGTAGCGGCATCATCCAGAAACAGGCTCGATGCCCTGTATTGAACCTCACCCGGGTGTTCCATCCCACCAAACTGAAAATCGGGGATGGCAGCAAAACCTACCTTTTGGAAAGGGTATTTGATGCCGGTCCACTTTTCAAGGAAATCTATGGCGTATCCGTGCTGGTCAAATACCGAGTCGGTGCTCAATTTAATTTTTTGCTGATCGGTTTCCCTGTAAAAGAATTCGGCAGGGTGTGTACCCGCCTTTTTGCTTACAGCCGTGTATTTACCTGCGGTAAAAGAAAACAAATAAGTGGGTAATATATCCGAATTAGCGAAGCGAAAAGTAGTTTTATCCGCATCGGCAATTGAATCAGTAATAGCTCCGTTGCTCATAGCCCGCCAGCCTTTCGGCACGGTTAAAGTAAGCCTGAAGCGGGCTTTAAGATCAGGCTGGTCAAAGGAAGGAAAAACCGAACGGGCATGATCAGGCACAAAAAGGGCATACATAAAATCGTCATTGCGATTGAGCGATTGGCTGCCTGCAATAAAATATATCTCGATTTCATTGTGTCCTTTGCGGTATGCGCCGGGTTTAATTAACAAGTGCTCCTGCTGCAATACTACCGGCGCCTGTTTACCCGAAACCTTAATCCGTTTTATGTAAGAAACATCCTGCTTAAAATCGATCTGTAAGGGTTGGCTATTGGATTTTGCATCAAATTGAATAGTTTCTGTTGCCGCTATCGGTTCAGTTTTAACCGTAGGTATATTGAATTGAAGAATATACTGTATGTTACTGATGATGCTTTTTCGGTAATTGGCGAGCTCAAGCGAGACACCGGGTTCAACTGATATACTTTTTTGCTGGCCCCAAGCCACCAAAGCAAATAACATAAAGCTTAAAAGCGAGTATAGGTGTTTCTTCATCATGACACCTGAATAATACACATATTATTAAGCAGGCACAAATATTTTAAGACATTACATAATAGCCTGTAGATAAGTAGCGGTACTTAATATAATTATGAGGTAAAACCCTGTAAAATAACGTAGTGATACGCACAACAACGTAGTAATACGTAATTCTACCATCGGGTACAAGCACTCTATTTCCGAATCTGCTATACGCCTTACTTTATGTTGTGTTTAGAGGCTTCGTTAGGCACAACAATTAACCACTTTTTATCACTTAAAAAATTTTTATCATGGCAAAGGTTACACTAACCAAAGCAGAACTGGCAGCACTTGATGCCATCATCGCTGAATTAAAAGGCGATAAAGAAACCGTAGAAGCTGACGTAACAGCGCTGGGTACCACTGCAATTATTCGCACCGCTATTCAGGTGACCAAAGTAGCTACCAAAGCAACACCGTATGTTACTGACGCAACTGAAGTACTAACCGCCATTTTAGGCCGTGGCGCGAATGACGAGGTTGCCAAGGAATTACACGGGGTAGCTAAAGAGGGCTTATCACTGGATGAGCTGATCGAGCTGCGCAAAAAGTTTAAGTAAGCCTATCAAGAGGAGGGTATTGTCCCTCCTCTTTTTAATTATTTATGAGATATGAAAACCGAATTTACAACAGAACTGGTTTATACCGGTGTAGTGGGGCTGTTACTGGCGCTTTGGTTTATTGCCACTGTCATTTGCCAATTCCGGGAATCAAAAGCCTCCAACTTTATTCGTCATCATCTTGATACCTTCGGGATGATACCGCTTTGGACATTTTTCGCACCCAGCCCCGGAAAACGGGATTACCACCTGCTGTTTAGAGATAAATATACTGACCAAAGTGTTGGCGAATGGCAGCAAATGGAAATTACCGAAGAGCGCAAGTTATGGTCATGCATCTGGAACCCGCAAAAAAGGGATAAAAAGGTAATTTCAGACGTAGTACAAAATTTAGTTTCCACCATGCCGCATTACCGTAGCGGCGAGGGCGACTATCGTTTATTAATGTTTTCTATGCCCTACCTGATTGTGCTTCATGCCGTAAGTTTATGCAAGCGAGTACCCGAAACCGAATCGCGCCAGTTTATGCTCGCCGAAAGCTGCGGGTACATTAAAGAAACCGACCCTGCATTTATCCTGCTTTCTGTATTTCATCAAATTTAAAAGTCATGAATATCCTCAACAACACCTATCACGAGATCATAATGCTTATGAGCATAGGCTTATTCATCTCCACTGCTGAGTACTTGGTAAAAATTAAAATATTTGCCACCGATGGGCTGCTATCCTGGAACGTGATGCAGATACGCTGGGAAAACAGCAGCAAAAACTGGCTGGCGCAAACTGCCTTTAAATTTATTAATCCGCGAGGTTTATCAGCCATTTTTGTGTTACGTTGCATATTACTGCTGGCGCTGGCATTTGCACCTGTAGGCTCTTTAAATGCATGGCTTTGCCTTACAGGGCTTTTAATAACGGTATTGTTAAGTTCGCTGGTTACTTTTTATGGCAGCGATGGCTCCGATCAAATGACCCTCTTAATCATCGTTACCCTATTTTTAGTCTTTTGCCCCATAGGCCATGCCAACCCTACCTTATTGAAAATCGGTATCTGGTTTGTGGGGTTGCAATCCTGCCTTTCCTATGCGGTTGCCGGGCTTGCCAAGCTTTTTTCAAATGAATGGCGCAGGGGCACTGCAATTAAAGATGTTTTTAACACGCGTACCTACGGCTCTCCATGGGCATTAAGCTTACTTAACAACCGGCCCTGGTTAAACAAATTCTTGTGCTGGAATGTGATCCTGATGGAAACCTTATTTCCGCTTAGCTTGTTTTTACCCTTTCCGTTGGCCGTTTGTTTCTGGATCTGGGGGTTCACTTTTCATTTCCTTACAGCTGTAATTATGGGGCTAAATTCATTTTTATGGGCGTTTATGGCTACTTATCCGGCAATTTATTTTATTCATACACAATTGGCCTGATGAAACCGAATAATGAGTTGTCTCAGCAACCGCCAATGATCATTTTTGATGGTGTTTGCAATTTTTGCAACCGCTGGATCAATTTTGTTATCAGGCATGATAGCACCGGGCTGTTTCTTTTTGTGCCATCAACCGGCGAAACCGCAAAACATATGGAAAAAGCGTATGCGTTTAAAACACTTGAACTAAACTCGGTATTGGTAATAGATAACGGCCGAGTTTATGACAGGTCAGACGCGGTGTTATTTATACTCTCGCGTCTTGATATTCCGATAGCCAATAAAATTAACTGGGCATACGCTATTCCCAAACGCCTGCGCGATGGTGTTTATAAATGGATAGCCAAAAATCGGTATTTGATAGCCGGTAAAAGCAACGCCTGCATGCTACCTACACAAGCTACAAGAAAAAGGTTTTTAAATTAAGAAAGGCATAATAGAAACAGGAAAATAAGGTGTGTTATACGTATTTATACGTACGCTTAACTTTCCGTATTAATACGGATTATTATTAGCCATATCTGTTTGTATATTTGGGATAAATACTCACCTAAACAATACGTTCATGCAAAATCTATCACTACATTCACTTCCGTGGTTAACTTATGATGTTCGGCTGATTAAAGAGCGGCTCATCAATTTTCCTGAAACAGAATATTTTGTATTCTCCCCTTATCTGGGTGGGCATCATGGTTCTGTCGGGCTGGTAGCGTTTTCATACCAGCGTACGCCATCACCCGTATACAGTTCAACATTTGATATCCTTACGCCGGACAATGCCAGGCGTGTGGAATTACCGCAACCGGTAATTATGGGGAACAATGTATTACCGGTAACGACCATAAAAAAACTGATTGAGGCAAATAGCGTCGCCCTTACATTTGTTCCTGCCGTACGGGATAATAAGTATTTATATTACAATGTACAGGCAGGTGATTTAGGAAGCCCTTCTGAATCAGACTACAAAACCAACCCCTGCCCACCCGCTACTATTATTTAACCGGTAATTAGATGTCATGCTGGGCTCAACAGGTACTTGATTGGTCTGAAGTATGGGCAGGCCTGATGCCCTGTGCCATATTATTATATAACAAACAACCGCCGGTTTTCAGGCCGGTTGTTTGTTATGTGTGGCTTTCTCTTTTAATCAACATCGCGATAGACCTGATATGGAAGCTTGGAGACTGGATGCCACAGCAATATCATTCAAATAACTTTCTTTATAATCTACTTTCAATAGTCCGCTTTTTCCTCTTTAGTCTCTTCTTTATTAAATTACAGCAGCCATTTCTCGTTAGCGTAAAATGGCTCATTATCATTTGCTTTACACTTTTTTTGATCGCTGACTTTTCCTTAAGTGAAAACTTTTTCAACTTTAGTCATTTCAGCAGCAGGTTACTATCAGTTGAGGCATTTTGCCTGCTCTTTTTTGTAATGCAATATTATATATACGAATTAAAGAGAGATGAAGCCATTAACATTTTTACCAACCAATTTTGGGTGGTTACCGGTTTAGGCGTTTATGTTTCAATCAATTTTTTTGTTTTCCTGCTCTACAACAGGCTTTCGATACAAATGCAACGGTTTGCCGCCAGCTTATGGAATTTACATAATCTGTCGTTCATACTTTTTAATATGTTTTTAGTGAGAGGTTTTTATGGAAACAAACGATAGCCTTACTGTAATTTTAATAAGCGGCGTAGCGGCAATGCTACTGCTGTTTATCAGCCTGCTTTTGATATTTATTTTTACACAACGAAAAAAGTTACAATTTCAGCGGGCCATGCAGGATCTTCAGCAAAACCAGCAATCGCAACTGCTTGAAGCTGCTGTGCAAAGTGAAGAAACAGAAAGGCTGCGGATAGCCGAAATACTCCATGATGATATTGGCGTAGTATTATCTGCCGCCAAACTTTATTTTTCTTCTGTTGATACACATGCCTGGCCCCAGGAAGAGCAAAAAGCGCATAAGAAGGGTAATCATTTACTTGATGAGGCCGTGCAAAAAATAAGGGGCGTATCACATAACCTGCATTCGGCTATATTGCAGGGTTTTGGCCTAAACGCGGCTATTGAGCATTTTATGCAGCAAATTACGGGTTTACAAGAGTTAACGTTACACCTAAAACTCGATCCTGAATATGTAACCAGCAACAGCCAGCAGGACATTCTGCTTTACCGTATTTTGCAGGAATTGGTGCAAAACATTATTAAACACGCGCAGGCAAGTGTTATTTATCTCTCCAGCCAGTTTTCGGGAAACCAGCTGGAGATGTTTCTTCAGCATGATGGCCGCGGCCTTACGCAGGAGGAGTTTGAAGAATTAAGATTTCAGAAAGAGGGTTTAGGGTTAAAGAACATACAAAACCGCATGGGCATGCTCAATGGCGTTTTGCAATTCTCTTACCTGAAACCACTATATCATATCAGCATTCGTTTACCAAAATCTTCATAACGCCATGAACAAAATAAGGATTGGCATAGTTGACGACTATACCATTTTTAGAGATGGGTTGAGAGTAAGTCTTGCTTCTGATGGGGAACTGGAAGTTGTATTTGAAGCAGGAAACGGCCAGGAAACACTGGATTATCTTGCTAATACACCTACTGATGTTATACTGATGGATTTGAAAATGCCTGTAATGGATGGCATGGAAGCTACGAGAAAGATACGCATTGAGTATCCCGATTGTAAGATCATCGCCATTACGCTGTATGATGATGAAAAGTTCATCATTCACCTGATGGAACTGGGGGCCAGCGGCTACCTTTTAAAAAACGCGGAATCAGGAGAGATCAGGAAATCGATCCATGCGGTTTACCAGGATGGGTATTATTTTAATGACGTAGTCAACAAAGCATTGCTTAAACGATTGGTTATTAAAGGTAAGGTTAAACCTTCTTTTAATAATGAAGCCGAGCTCACCGACCGTGAATTGCAGGTTTTGAAATTGATATGCCAGGAAAATACCGCCGCAGAAATAGGCGATAAAATTTACCTTAGCCCACGGTCTGTTGAAGGTATAAGACAGCGTTTGATAGATAAAATAGGCGTACGAAACACCGCGGGCCTGGTGATGTATGCCGTAAGAAAAGGGATCATCGATTGATCAGGCTATTCTGTACACTCTCAGGAAATGAAAAAGGCGCCGCAACATGCTAACGCCTTTAACTAATCAACTTTAAACAAGTCTTACCAAACGTAAGTAGCAACAGCACCTGCAGGTATAGTAGTGCTTACTGCCTTATTATTATAACTTATATTAAACGTTTGTGAAGTAGTGGCTGTGTTAAGTACTACCATTACTTTAGATCCATCGGTATTTTTAAAGGCTACCGTTTGCAGTGTATTTAGCAGATCAGATGCGATACGGACGGCACCCGGCCTGACAAATTTAGCAGCATGAGCAATAATGTAATATGATACATTGCGCGTTACAGAATTACCTATGGTTACCGCCCCAAGGCAGGTTGTACAACCGCCATCTGTATGTGGTTTCAAGTTAGGATCTGAAGCAAGGTTCCATTCCAAAACATTGCGGCTCCAGTTACGCGTCGCCCCTATGATGAGGTTACTGATGTGCCAGGCCAGGTCGCCACCAAAATTCCCGCCCCCAAAGGTAGCCTGTTCGGTAAAGTATATATTTTTATCCGGATACTGGCTGTGTACCATTCCAAGCGCGTTGATATTACCGCCGTATAAATGAAATGCTGCGCCATCTACAAACCCGGCAACGGCCGCGTCGGCAAATATATCGGTTGCATATTCCGGATGATCGGCATTATGATCGTAAACAATGATCTTTGTAGCAATGCTGGCTGCACGAAACGCGGGACCGAGGTTATTTTTTACAAATTTGCCCTGGTCTGCCGACACCATTAGCATACTTGGATTATTGTAAGCGTTCAGCGGTTCGTTTTGTGGCGTAATAGCATCAATGGTGATACCTTCGGCTTTCATGGCTTGTATATATTTAACAAAATACCTGGCGTAAACATCATAATATTCGGGCTTGAGGCTGCCGCCATAAAAGCTGTTATTATCCTTCATCCATGCGGGCGCGCTCCACGGGCACGATAGGATTTTTATGCCCGGATTAATAGCCAATATTCTTTTCAATATTGGGATCAGATCAACCTTTTCTTTATCGAGGCTAAAGTTTTTTAGTTCTACGTCGCCGCTAACATCATCATAACTAAACGGGTTGGCGCTTAAGTCTGACGCGCCGAGAGATATACGCAGGTAACTAATCCCTATATTGTTACCATCCGTTTTAAATAACTCATTCAATAAAGCGGCTTTATCCGTTTCATTAAGCGAATTAATTAGTGTAGCGCTCCCACCGGTAAGTGCAAACCCAAACCCGTCAATTGTTTGATAAGTACGGCTGTCATCAACCGTTATGGTAGCATTATTATTACTGGCGCCTGCAAATACCAGTGATATATTTTGCTGCTTAAACAATTGTAGCTGATCAGGCGTAGTAAGCCACATGGCCACATCAGTTTTTGGCGGCACAACCGGATCTGTTGGCGGAGAGGGCTGAACAGGTGTGTTACCCGCTTTAACGCCACCTTTGCTGCAAGCATAGGTAACAATAACCACCCCAAACAAGCATAAAGCGGCTATGTATTTGATTATATTTTTCATCATATACTCAGCTTTTCAGTTTGTAAAAACGCACATAATCAACTTGCATAGTCACCGGGAAAATAGCATTATCTACCCCTTTTACACCCCCCCAGTTACCACCAACTGCTATGTTAAGCAAAAAATGAAATGGCTTATCATATGGCCAGCCCGCAGATCCCTTTTTATCATTAGTGTAGGTAAACACTAATTCGTCGTCGTAATAACCTTTTATGGTTTCAGGAGTCCAGTCGCAACGATAAACGTGATAATCAGTAAATGCTGTTTCTATACGCTTAGTACTGGTTTTTGCGTTGCCGGCATTAAACAACTGATTGTGCACGCTGAAATGAACATTGTTAGGATCATAGCCCACATGTTCCATAATATCTATCTCACCGGAGTTTGGCCACGGGCCATAAGCATAATCGTTTGGTAGCATCCATATGGCGGGCCATGTTCCGGTACCTGAAGGTAATTTTGCTTTTATTTCATAACGGCCATAAAGCATATCATTATTGTTTCGCGATACCACCCTTGCTGATGAATAATCGCGGCCGCCGGAACTTTCTTTTTTAGCCGTTATAATTAATGCACCATCTTTCACCATCGCATTATCTGTAGAAGTGGTATAATTTTGCAATTCATTATTCCCCCAGCCGCTTCCGCCGGTATCATAAGTCCACTTATTCGCATCGGGGGCACCTGTATAGTCAAACTCATCGGCCCAGCTTACAGTACTTTCAAATCCGTAAGTTTTAACCGGCTGCTCAATGGGTTGAAAGGGAGGCAGCGATGGTCCGCTCTTTTTTGAGCAGGCTAAGGTAATGGCCAAAACACACCCGATTGCCGAAATCAATATGAATTTTTTCATAATAAAGAATTAAAAGGGGCGGTTGCACCGCCCCTGTATCACACATTCTAATTAACGCCTCTAAAGGTAACCTTGTTAAAACCAATACCGGTTAGGCCAAGGTTGCCCCCTCCGCTTTTGATAAGCAAGTAAACCGTGCCGGATTTATCAAACTTTAAGGAGTTACCGCTCCCCGCGCATGATATGCTGGTTAACTTACCGTTAAAAGCCGTTTTACCACAACCGGCCCATGTATTTAGTGCAATACGAGCCCCTCCATCACTGTAGTCCTGGCCGCTTGCGGGTTGCTTTGTGCCTACATATACTTCAAACCAGGTATCGGTAGCGCCGCTACCACTTACATTCATGTCCACTTTATAAGTACGGCCGGCTACAACATCAATGGCCTGCCAAACAGCAGCATGCCCGTAATTACCACCCTTAGCCACCATTTTCCCATCCTCAATGGCAAATGTAACGCCGCTTGAAATAGTTATGTGGTTCCAAAAGGCATCGTCACCTGTGCCCATGTTGGCTCCTTTTACCAGGTTTCCGGCAGATGGATCAGAGGTAGGTACTGTTAATTGCTGTGTACTGGTTTTAGCCACGCCCCCTTTACCAATGGCAGTTAGCGATATACTATAATTTCCGGCATCAGGGAAAAAAACCGTGTCTACCGGTTTACTTATCGCGGCGCCATCGCCGGTATCCCATTTTACAGCCAAAACACCTTTTGTATCTGCTTTTAAAATGTAATAATTTGGTTTGCCGGGTACTGGTGTTACATTAAACGCGGCTTGAAGATCGTTTGAGGTAAGCCCGTTACCTTCAAACTTTTCGGGCTTGCAACCCGCATATATACCGGTTACTATAATGGCGCCGGCTATTACTTTAATTATACTTCTTTTCATTTCTCAGTTAATTAATAGATTTACAGAGTTCCACCCCACTCCTTTGCCTGCTTAAGCTTCGTGTTGTTCAGATCGTTCAATGGTATAGGCAAAATCTCATTTTTATTTGCTTTAAATCCACGCGAGCCTAACACGGCAGGCGCATCGCCCCAGCGTACCAGATCAAACCAGCGATGGCCTTCGCCAACAAGTTCAAGCCTGCGCTCACGCTTAAGGTTCTCAAATGTGGCGGCAAGGTTATGTGTAGTACCATCGTTGTAGGCACGGGTATGTACAGCCGTCATTAAGGCTGTTGCCCTGCTCAGATCACCGTTGCCGCGTATGAGCGCTTCGGCCTCCATCAGATAAGTATCGGCAAGGCGTATCTCATACATATTTTGAGGGTAGTTAAGTTCGGGTGCGCCCCCGCCGGTGGTTTTATCAGATAACCGCCCGGCAAATTTCCCAAGGAAGTACCCGGTATTCATATAAGCGGGCGTATAATCGGCTATGCCATTGGCTTTTAAACTATCCAGGTTGGCAACTGTTGCTTTGTTACGCGGGTCAAAATGAATGGCATCAAACAAGTTTTTAGTTACAGGTAAAAAGCTGTAACCTGATATATAATCCGGAGCATTTGGTTTTAGCGCTTTATAATCGCGCGGCCCTACTATAATGTTCATTACATTACCTTCGGTACAGGCTATACAATCCCAGCTGCCGGCAGATTTGGATGAGTGGCCTACTTCTAATATAGATTCACTATTAAATTTATTAGAGGTTTTCCAAAGCGATGCAAAATCAGACAGTAGTTTGTATCCGTATTTACTGTTTTCCTGACCGGGTGTAGCACCGTTCACTTCTTTAAACTCAGTAGCGGCCTCAGCCCATTTTTGCTCATAAAGATATACTTTACCTAAAAGGGCATGCAACGCACCTTTAGTTAGGCGGCCTCCATCAACAGTAACATCAACCTTATCCGGTATATTATTATCGGCAAGAGCTGCTTTAAGGTCATCTTCAATTTGTTTGTATACCGCTGCAGGAGCGGCTTGCTCTATGTCGTAGATCTTATCAGCCGGAATAGATTCTGTTAACAGTGGTACATATTTGAACAGGCGTACCAAATCAAAATAAAAATAGGCGCGCAAAGCCGTAGCCTCAGATTTATACCTGCTTTTAAGGTTGGCATCCATCGGGACACCTGGCAATTTCTGTATCAATACGTTGGCCCGGAATACACCTGAAAAGCCTGCTCTCCATAACTCGTATGAAGGGCCTACTGATGGAGACAGCGTGTAGTTGGAAAACACTTGCAGATCGTTAATATCTGTTGCGTTACCTCCACCCGCATAATGGTCATCAGAACCGGCGTCCATGGCGTTTTCTTTAGTTACAAAGCCACCGCCCTGCCAGCCTACAACATCATATATGGCTACCAGCCCATTGAATGCTTCTGTTTGATTACGATAATAGTTTGATTCCAGATTGGTACCCTTGGGGGTAACATCCAGAAAGCTTTTTTTGCAGGCCATCAGTGTTAATGATCCTGCCAGAAAAAATGATAAATATTTAATATTCTTCTTCTTCATGTTCTTGGTTATAATTTAGAATCCTACACTTACACCCAGCATATATGATTTAGCCTGCATGTAAAAACCACGGTCAATACTGTAACTGCCGCCACCTATTTCAGGGTCATAGCCTGAGTACTTGGTAAACGTGAACAGGTTTTCGCCGGTGACATAAACACGTACCCTTCTCATACCAGCTTTCTTGATGAGTTGAGTTGGCAGGGTATACCCTATTTGCAAATTCTTGATACGGAAATAATCGCCCTTCTCCAGGTAATATTTAGAGTTATAGGTGGTGTTATGGTTAGGATCGCCATCAACTACACGCGGCTCGGTATTGCTGGTACCGGGACCGGTCCACCTGTTGAGCCTTTTGGTTGTAAAATTGGCATTGCCGATATCAAGGCGGTGTAAGCCCTGGAATATCATATTACCAGCCTGCCCCTGGCCAAATACTACCAGGTCAAAGTTTTTATATTGGGCATTAAATGTTAAGCCAAATATCCATGATGGTGTGGGGTTGCCTATGTAGGTACGGTCCTGGTCGTTAATAACGCCATTTCCATCAAGATCGGCCCATTTAAAATCTCCGGGCTTTGCATTGGGCTGTATAACTGCCCCACTGGCCGAGCGATAGCTATTGATCTCGTCCTGAGTTTGAAATACGCCCAGGTTTTGGTAACCATAAAAAGAGTTGTAAGCCTGGCCTACAGTTGTACGGGTTATACCACCCTCAATACCCTGGAAACCTGCCCCGTCCAGAAACTTTTGACCGTTACCTAAATAAGTTACTTTATTTACGATATGCGAAACGTTACCGTTAATATCAAAATTAAAATCGCCCACACGCTTGCGGTAGCCTAATTCTAACTCCACGCCGGTGTTTTGCATATCGCCTATATTCGCGGCCGGGTTAGATATTGCCCCTACGTACAAAGGAATTGGCGGATATTGCAAAATGCCGCTTGTTTTCTTTTTAAACCACTCAAAAGTAATATTGAGATCGTTAAACAGTACGGCATCAAAACCTACGTTGGTTTGCGATGTTTCTTCCCACCTCAGGTTAGGGTTTGATGGCGCGTTGGGGCTGTAACCGCTTATGTACGTATCACCGGTACCAAAGCTATAATTACGGCCACCGCCAATGGTTGACAGGAATGCGTTATCAGCAATGGCATCGCTACCTACCACGCCGTAACCACCGCGCAGTTTAAGAAAGCTCACTACATCATTCTTAGGCCAGAAATTTTCTTTTGTGGGTACCCATCCTAATGAGAACGACGGGAAAGTACCATATTTAAAGTTAGAACCAAACCTTGACGAACCATCGCGGCGGATGATGCCTTCTACGATGTAACGTTCATCGTAATTATAGTTTACACGTGCGAATAATGAGCTGATGGTATGTATTTGACCTTCACTGCCGTATCCTACACGGTTTACCGCCGGGATACTGTAATTAAGAGACGCGTCTTTAAAATTATCTACCGGCAGGTTATAATAAGTTACACCATCGGTATACCGGTTATTGTCTGAGTAGGCACCTTGACCTAACAATATAGTTGCGTTGTGCTTGTTAAAAGTACGACTATATGATGCCGTATTCTCCAGATTCCAGTTAAATAAGCGGTTACTTTCGCGGTTATAACTGTTTTGAGAAGTAATAGTAGAAGCGTTAAGGTAGGCTACAGGGCTAAACGATTCGCTGCCATAAAATGCCAGTTTTGTACCTACTGTAGAGCGTAACTTTAAACCGTGGATAGGTTCAACTTCGCCGTAAACATTTCCTACCACGTTATGCGCCCAGCCATAATTGCCCAGGCGGGTTGATATATAAGCAAGCGGATTCACAATTTCCTGCCCAACAATGCTTGATATACCGTAAGGATAACCCAGCGCGTTGCGGCGTACCGGGTTATTAGCATATACCGGAGCAGATGCCGCCGCCTGATCGGTAACTACCGGCAACGTGATCGGATCAAGGTTAAGCGCCGAACTGATTGGCCCGCCAAACTCGCTGTTGGTATTGCCCAAGCCAATAGAACGGTTATAGGTATAACCGATGTTTTCACCGAAGTTGATCCATTTAGCAGGTTTATAAGTTTGATTAACCCTGAAGTTAGCACGCTTATACTTGGATATATCTGTAGCTACGATACCTTCCTGGTCCAGGTAACCAAAAGAGGTGTAATAGGTAGATTTATCATTGCCGCCGCTTACGCTTAATTCATAGTTCTGGCGTTTGGCACTGTTGTTAAATATAACAGATTGCCAGTCGGTACCTACACCAAGTGATGCCGGGTCTGCGTATACAATGTTACCACCACCTGCCACACTGGCTTCATTGCGTAAAGTTGCATATTGCTGAGCATTAAGCAGATCAACCCTGCGTGCAGGCTTGGATATGCCGTAATAGCCCGCGAAATTGATCTGGGGTTTGCCTTCGCGGCCTTTTTTTGTGGTTACCAGTATAACACCAGCTGCCGCGCGGGTACCATAAATGGCTTGCGATGCGGCATCCTTTAATACTTCTATCGACTCGATATCTGATTGGTTAAGATAACCAATACCACCGTTATCAACCACCACACCATCTACTACCCATAGCGGGTCGTTATTACCGAACGAGGTAATACCACGCACCCGCACCGTGGCACCTTCGCCGGGCTGGCCATTGTTTGCCGCAATGGTTAAACCAGAAGTACGGCCCTGTAAAATTTGCTCAACACGTGTTACAGGCAGGTCCTCAAACTCTTTGGCGGTTACGCCAGATATAGCGCCGGTGGTTACGCTTTTCTTTTGCGTACCATAACCCACCACCACTACTTCATTAAGGCCTTTTATGTCATCAAGCAACTTTATGGTAAAATTGCGCTGTTCGCCTACTGCAATTTCCTGCGTACGGAAACTTACAAATGCCACTACCAATACCGCGTTGTTATCACTAACATTGAGTTTAAAATTACCATTCACATCGGCCATTGTAGCGTTGCCTGTACCTTTTTCAGTGATGGTTGCACCGGGTAGCGGTACGCCGCGCTCATCAACAATTTTACCTGTTACCGGTACCGCAGCCACGGCAGCCTCAGAATTGTTTGTTTCTGCAGCTACAACACGCCCTTCGCGTATCGCTTTTATTTCTTCGGCCTTGCCCAATACTATGCGGCCCTTTAAAACCTCGTAATCAATGCCGTTACTTTTCAGCATTTCGTCAAGTACGGTTTTCAAGTCCCGGTTTTGGTAATCAATGGTTACCCGCTGCCCCAGGTTAACTGAGTTTTTGCTATAAATAAACTTGATGTCGCTGTTCTTTTGTAATTGTTTAAGCGCATCCTGTAACGGAATATTCTTTACTGAAAGCGTAACGCTTTTTTCAAGTACACTTTGAGCTTTAATAGTACCTGCGCAAGCCATTGAGCTTAACAGTGCAGCCAACAAAATTTGAGTAAATGTTACCTTCATGATTTTAGACCAGGGTATTGGCTTTCGTAATCGAAATTTCATATATTTGTTAAGTTTCTTTGTTAAAAATGAGACAATTAGCGCCCATTACACCATTTTTTGGTATAGCAAATCGGGCGTTTGAAGCTTAGAAGTGGTCGCAACACTTTTAAGCTTTTTTCATATACAGGGATTTTTTATCCGCAGAAATGAGGATAAGTTAAGTAGTGATCTTATATAGCATAGGCTGTGGGTTTGGTTAATAATTGGTTTTACTTATTCAAGTTCGATCGTGTTATCTTTTATCTCATAATTAACGTTGATCGATTTTTTTAATGCTGCCAGTACATCCGGAAGGTTAAAGCCTTCAAAGTCGGCGGTAAGCATATAATGGTTTATCTTTTCGTTGTTTACTTTAATTTTAATGCCATAGGTGGCGCTTAATACCGGTATAATTTCCCCTAAAGGTTTATTATCAAAAGCAAGACTGGCCTGGCTCCATAATTTAAGTGCGGGCTCTTTAATAAGTCGTTCGGCTTTTAGTATATGCTGGTTGATATAGCAAACTGCCTTGTCGCGCGGATAAAGCAATACCTCATGTTTCTCTAATGCGGTACTAAATTTGTTATCGGCCCCATTTTGCTTAATGCTTACAGAAACCTTGCCGGTTACTACCGAAACATCAGCCGTTGCGCTGCGATAGCGATCCCTGATCAGGAAACTTGTACCCCAAACTTTAGTAATTATACTACGGCCATTAATAATAAATGGCCGTGATGGATTTTTGGTAACTTCAAAAAACCCTTCGCCATACATAGAAATAATACGTGCATTGGCTGCAAATTTTTTAGGGTAACGAATGTTACTACCAGGCTGCAGCCACACGGTACTACTATCGGGTAATAGTGCTTTATATACAGTGTTGGAATTGTTAGTTATATCTACCTGTTCATTAACAGTCTGAACAGCTGGTAAGGCAGTCTTAAATGAAACTTTAGCTGTGTTAAGCAAATAAAAGCCCCCAATAAATACTGCTGCTACGGCTGCGGCTGCCATGATTTTTACCAGCTTTATTACCTTAACTTTCCTGGATGTGCCTGTGTGTTCCTCTAAACCGATATTATTAGTGATCTGTTGATACATCCTGCTTTCCAACTGATCTATTTCGGCCCTGCTCATTTCGGATAACTGATCATCATCAGCACGAAAGGAATGATACCATGCTTTTACGCGTGCCAGTTCTTCATCAGAACATTGGCCATTAAGGTAGCGTTCCAAGAGATCATTGGGTATAGTTTTTTTCATGAAACAGAAAAAATTATCGGTTTATAAAAGATATGTCGCAGGGAAGATGGTTTACCCCTACACTATGGGTGAATTATTTTAAAAAAAACAGTAACGCGAGCGTGAGATATTGATTTAAACTTAACCGCAGTTTTTTGAGCGCCTTAGTAAGCTGGTTCTCTACCGTTTTTTCTGATATGCCCAGTTCCTCGGCTATTTGTTTGTTTGATTTATACGCCACCCTGCTTAATTCATATACAGACCGGCAACGCTCAGGCAATTGCTCAATCACCTGGTCGATATGTAACTGAAGGTCTTTCACCCATATGGCCTGCTCTGTAGTGTGATCGGCATCATTATACTGTACCTGCATAGCTTCCCTGTGTCGCAATCGTATTTCGTTACGGCGGTATTGGTCAATCACACGATAACCAACACTTGTGTAGAGATATCCCTCGAGCCCGTGAGATAGGTTGATGGCATGGCGCCTGTTCCATAGCGCCGTAAAAATATCCTGCACTATTTCCTCAGCAGTCTCAGTTTGCTTTAAGCGTTTATAGGCCTCTTTATATAAGCCCTTCCAATAACGCACATAAATTTCCCTGAAAGCGCCAAGTGAATCCTGACGCAACAGTTCCATTAATTCGATATCATCCAAGCTATTATAATTGGCCATTTAAGCTGAGAAGATTAATATTACTTTAGCATAAAATTAATCAGTTACAAAACTGATAAAAATATTCAATAACAAAAAACACCATCTCTTATAACCAATTCGGCTAAAAGGCCATTCCTTTATACCTCTTATTTATATAATTGTGCAACTCAACATTTACACAGGCAACACAACACTGCTCGTAAAGCAAAAATTGCAACTATTAAGTACTAATTGGCCACCATGAGCATCCACTATCTCACGGCAAAGCCATAAGCCCATACCGGCACCTACTTCCATAATATTATTACGATAAAATGCTGTGGTTAAATTAACCGTATCAACGGCCGGTGCCGCTATGCTGTTTTCTACCCTCAAAACCATTTTCCGAAGTTCATGGTCAAAACCAACGGTACATTTTATGTCTTTACCATTCACACTGTATTTAATGGCATTCACCAGCAAATTAGCTATCACTATGCGTATTTTTTCCTTATCAGCGGTAATCGTAAAATTGTCTGTTTCCTTATTAAAATGGATATTCATCCGGACATCCTTCTCCGTTGCCAGCGCTCTTAACTGGTAACTTACTTTCAGGAACAGGTCTGAAAGATCAAACTTATCAGACTTAAGTACCAAACGCCCGGCCTTGATCTGGCTGATCAGTAAAAATTCTTCAACAATATTTTGCAGGCGATTGATCTCATCCATCTGGCTATTTAAAACTTCCGCCATCTGGTCGGTTATAGCTGGCCGCTTTAAGTTAACCTCAAGTTCGGCGCGCATTATGGCAAGCGGGGTTTTAAGTTCATGAGACGCGGAGGCAAAGAAATTTTGTTGTTGTTGCAGGGCAAAATCAATACGCTGGAGCATGTCATTAATGGTTTCGGCAAGTTCCTGTAATTCATCATTACTTTGCTTTACCGGCACTCGCTCCTTAAGTTCACCCCCGGTAATATTTTTAGTTTTATTGATAATTTGTTGAAGGGGCTTTAAAAAAATGCGTGCCAGCCAAAATGATATCATCCCGGAGATAAGCACGCTTACCACGGTAGATAATAATAAAAGCAGCAGTAAATAACGTAGTGTGGCTTCGAGCGAATCGGCATTTACGGCAAAAAGTAATTCGGCAGGGTTATCATCACTGGTATTTACTACATATGCCACCCGGTAACCTAATGTATCTGTAACCCCTGTATGCCCTGGGATATTTACTTTGCTGATAGCGCCGGGCGACTGGAACAGCAGGGTTTTACTACCATTGTAATTACGTGCGAAGATTTTCAGGAAAGTGTTTTTTTCGGGCAACGGAATAATTACCGGATTAACTTCGGTTTTATCCAAAAGTGCTTTGGCACGCGATAGCAGGTAACGGTTATTGTCGGCTATGATCAGGCGCTTTATTTTATAGTAGCTATACAAGTTGAGCCCTATACTTAACAGCGTGAAGACCAATGCAAAAGCAGAGGTAATTTTTAAACGTATACCAGGTTGCCCGGTGATTTTCATACTACCGCGTTTTTCCTTTTATCGTATACCCTCTGCCAATAACAGTGTGGATAAGCGGATGATCGGCATCTTTATCAATTTTTTTCCGCAACTGGTACAGGTGTACCTCAATTACGTTACTGCCGGGGTCAAAATTCATGTCCCATACCTTTTCCAATATTTGCGTTTTGGTTACCACACGGTTAGCATTGTTCACCAAAAATTCTAACAAAGCAAACTCCCGGTTGCTTAGGGTAATCTCTCTGCCGGCACGTGTTACTTCACGGGTGTATAGGTCCATCTCCACATCCTCAAATTTGAGTTTGGCCGTTTGCTGCCCGGCGTTCCGCCTTTGAACGGCACGTACCCTGGCCAAAAGCTCGTCCAGTTCAAAAGGCTTTCTGAGATAATCTATAGCGCCGAGGTCCAATCCTTTAATCACATTCTCGGTATCGCCCAGCGCGCTAAGAATAATAACCGGTACGGTATTACCCAAACTTTGCAGGTTTTTAAGCACATCAAACCCATTCATACCGGGCAGCATCAAATCCAACAACAACAGGTCATAAGCATTTACCATAAGCGCCTCCAAACCCGCCGCACCATCTTTAATATGATCGCAAACATGACCATTTTGTGTAAGGCCCGCGCAAATAAAACTTCCCAGCTTGGGTTCGTCCTCAATCACCATTATCTTCATCTTATCATAAAAGTTTTATTGTCAATAGTAATACTGATCACGATGTATACCATATCATGATGAATGTTTACAAAACCCTGTTCATCCTCGCGTTTTACCGCAAGCAGTTTAAAATTATGGCCGTTTTTTATCAGGCCCTGTATGTCTTCTACCTGCTCGGGCTTAAAATGAAACAACTTTCCGGGCGCTTGCAGGGCCGCTACACCGCCGTAGCCATCTGTTATAATGGCGGGTTTATCGATTTGGAAAAGTGTAGAGGGGCCGCCCTGTGGAATGCGTGGTGGCGTTGGCAACTCATCAACACCTGTTTCTTTGCTTGTGCGAAGGTTTTTGATATGATGCAATTGATAGGTGACGGCTTCATCATCTGGTTGTGAGTTATACTGAATTTCTACTTCATCACCAGGTTGCGCGACCGATAAAACAGCCCGCGCAGTATGTGGCCTAAACTCAAAGGTCAATTCGCCTTGTCCGCTTGTTTGCAACTTTATTCCGTTAATATCCAGGTGTACGTTGTTTACATAACCAACTACCTTACCCTTAGCAACCTTTAGTTCTTCTGATACCGGGGGCACACCCGCAGGCGGTGGCCCGGGTAATGGCGGAGGCCCCGGCGGGCCGGACAGGTTGATCTTATATAACAGGATGCCTATTACCAATAACAGCGCTACAATGCATACCAACAGTATGACATTTAATGCTGAATAAGATTTTTCTGGCTTACCGGTCATTACTAAAAAATTGATATTAATGCATATAAACTTACCTTATTGCAGGCATTGTTTTACGCCGTTTAATCCTTCTTTTTTTGGGGCGGTTTTGCATTTCGGTTAGGCCCTAACTGTGTACCCAAAATACCATTCTCTACCCAGGCACCTATAGAAAGTTCATCGCTTCCATCCTTTCCGTTGGTAAGTGGTTTAAAAAGCGGAGTGGCTATCTCAATACTATGCCTGCCCGGCCTGCCTTTAACATTTACCGCTTCAACAGATACCAGCATAGTAGCCTCATTTTTAAAAGGGATAGTTGTGTACCAATCATTACGTTCAGGATCAAAACTCATAGTATATGTTTGTCCATCGCCGGTAAAACATGCTACTTGTTTTACGGCATCCGCGCCAAGCACGGTTGCTCTTATCTCTGTTCGGTCCCCTTGCAATGCATTATTGAGCCTGTACAACCTGTAATCGACAGGGCTGGTGATCATTACAAACGGAAACGGATCTTCCAGCGCCCTGAAACGCCATGACACTACACCATCATCTATACTGATAATAGAATAACCCACCGGCCCTTCTTCTATTTGCCCGGTTGAGCGTGTCGCGGTATATACCGTATGATGGTTATTGGCAACCTCGTTATAATGGGTATGGCCCATAGTTACTAAAGCAACCTGGTATTTTCGCAATAAATCCAATAACTTTTGCCTTTCGTTAGCATCCTTCAGATCATCCGGATAGGTATGCATAAATACCGCGCATGTATCATCTCCGCATTCCCGCAGATAGTTTTCAAGCGTTTGCAACTGTTCCGCTCCAAAACGGAAATCGGGGCCGCCAGTGCCGGGGCCGCAAACATCCAGGAAAATGCAATGCACCCCTTTTATAGTTTTTTTAAATGGCAAACGCTCCGGCTTAAGGGTATTATAAAAATTATCCAGGCTGCCTTGTTCCATATCATGGTCGCCTGTTAAAATATAAACCGGTACATCCAGCATTTTCAGAGCAGGTGTAATTAAACGGTACTGCTCGGCAAGGCCATTATCGGCATTATCGCCCGGCAGTAATACAAAATCGAGTTGGCTGCCAATCTCCACTGCAATCTGGGCGGTGATGCTTAAAAAGTCCTTGTAGTTTTGTTGTTTGGCATCGGTAAGATGCAGATCTCCAATATGGGCGAGCAAAAGTGGTTTTTGTTTTTCGGTAAACATGGTATCAGCTATTTTTATTATTACTTATAACATCATATTTGCTTAATGTTCTCTTGTAAATAGTTTAAATGCAACAATAATTACCGTACCAACAATCGCTTATTCGCAGCAGGAATATTCTTAAATAGCCGCTCCCTAATAGGAGCGGCTATTGAGGCTACAAATAATAAAGTTAATGAGGCGTTTAAAATTAGTTTACCAGGTAAGTTTGTCCTGACACCGACAATGTTCGCGCGTCGGTAACATCTACGTTTTTACTGGTTACCACACCCGACGGAACAGGCCTTTTTATACCAGTACCGGATATTTGTGCACCTATCTTTAAATAACCTGCCAGTTGTTCCACTGCGGCGGGCGGCAATGAAACCAACGTCTTTGAGCCCAGTACAACTCCATTAATGGTTCCGCGCGGGTCATGGTTAAGTTCAGAGATGGTTCCCGAAAAATTCCTGACCTGCTCTCCCTGCGGGTTTTGATCTACAGGTGGCGCGTTGTCTGTTATAGTATTGCTACCAGCTTTTAAACTAAACAATCTAAATGCAGTGCCTTCTGGTGTAACATCGTAGGTACCATTAACGCTAATTGCGTTGCCTTTAGGTGCTGCTTTCATTAACTGCGCGCCTAAATGAGCCGGAAACTTTACCGATATGGTTTTATCAGCTGTTTTTAAACTAAACCCGTCATATTCGTAACGGTCATTTGCGGTGTACTCAACAACCCTTCCGCTAATAGTGGTAAGCGCTCTCAGTGCTTGTGGAACAGGAGGGCCAGCCGGAATGCGCGGGCCGGGCTGGCCGGGCACCGGTGCCGGCAAAGCAGGCATGTTAGCTGGTGGTACACCTGCTACCAGGGCAGGCGGCGGTGGCGGAACGGGTGCTGCAATTTGTTGTTGTGCATATCCATAAGACGCTGACAGTAAAACCGCTGCTGTAAGCGTTAACATTTTAATTCCATTTTTCATATCTGTTTCTTTTTGTTTTATGACTCAAAATTCCGGTTGTCAACTGAAGAGGGTATGAATTGGAAATTAATTTTTCTTCATAAAGGGCACAATATCTCTTTCACACATCATAGTTATAGTTTTTAACTATCCTTTATCGAAAAATTCGATTGGCATTATGTTCATTTAACTCCTAACTTCACATTGTTAATGCACAGATACTAAAAACCAATTTTAACATGGAAAACAATTCAAATGACATCAGCAAATGCCCGTTTCACAACGGCACGTTAAAACATAACACCGCAGGCGGCGGTACACGCAACCGCGACTGGTGGCCAAACCAGCTTAAACTGAATGTTTTGCGCCAGTACTCCGAGCTAAGCAACCCAATGGGCGAGGATTTTAATTATGCCGAAGAATTTAAAAGCCTTGACCTGGAAGCGATAAAAAAAGATCTGCATGAGCTGATGACCGACTCACAAGACTGGTGGCCTGCTGATTTTGGGCATTATGGCGGCTTGTTTATCCGCATGGCATGGCATAGCGCGGGTACTTACCGGGTAACCGATGGCCGCGGTGGCGCAGGCGCGGGAATGCAGCGCTTTGCCCCGCTAAACAGCTGGCCTGATAACGTAAGCCTGGATAAAGCCCGCAGGTTATTATGGCCAATTAAACAAAAGTATGGCCGTAAAATTTCCTGGGCCGATCTGATGATACTTACCGGCAACGTGGCGCTCGAATCCATGGGTTTTAAAACTTTTGGTTTCGGTGGCGGCCGGGCCGATGTTTGGGAGGCTGATGAATCGGTTTACTGGGGTGCCGAAACTACCTGGCTGGGTAATGATGAGCGTTATGCAGATGGCCAACCGGGCGTTGCAGCGCACGGCGTGGTTTCATCTGATGAAAATGCCGATGGCAACATGCATGACCGTAAGTTGGAGCAACCACTCGCGGCAGCGCATATGGGCTTGATATATGTTAACCCTGAAGGACCGGATGGTAACCCTGACCCTATTATGGCCGCGAGAGATATTCGCGAAACCTTTGGCCGCATGGCTATGAATGATGAAGAAACCGTTGCTCTGATTGCCGGCGGTCACAGCTTTGGTAAAACCCACGGCGCGGCATCATCAGACCATGTTGGCAAAGAACCAGAAGCAGCAGGAATTGAAAGCCAGGGCTTTGGCTGGACTAACAGCTTTGGTTCAGGCAAGGGTGCCGACACGATTACCAGTGGTTTAGAGGTGACCTGGACCACCACACCGACACAATGGAGCAATAATTATTTTGAAAATCTTTTCGGTTTTGAGTGGGAGTTAACCAAAAGCCCTGGTGGTGCGCACCAATGGGTAGCCAAAACAGATCAGCATATTATTCCTGATGCTTATGATCCAAACAAAAAGCATCGCCCTACTATGCTTACCACCGACCTTTCTTTACGGTTCGACCCTGCATACGAAAAAATCTCAAGGCATTTTCTGGAGAACCCTGATGCTTTTGCTGACGCCTTTGCACGCGCATGGTTTAAATTAACCCACCGCGATATGGGGCCGCGTGCCTTATACCTTGGCGCGGATGTACCACAGGAAGAACTGCTTTGGCAAGATGTGATACCTGCCGTTAATCATCCGCTGGTGAATGATGCAGATATTGCGGCTTTGAAAAGTAAAATACTGGCTTCCGGTTTAAGTATATCAGAACTGGTTGGTACGGCTTGGGCATCTGCTTCTACCTTCCGCGGGTCTGATAAACGCGGAGGTGCTAACGGTGCACGTATACGCCTGGCCCCTCAGCGCTACTGGCAGGTAAATAACCCGGCGCAGTTACAAAAAGTGCTGAATGTTTTAGAAGGTATTCAGCATGATTTTAACGGCGCGCAAAGTGGTAGCAAAAAAATATCTCTTGCCGACCTGATCATACTGGCTGGTAATGCCGCCATTGAGAAAGCCGCCAAAGATGCCGGCCATAATGTAACCGTGCCGTTTACACCTGGCCGCGGCGATGCTACACAGGAGCAAACCGATGTAGAATCATTCGGCTACCTTGAACCTCAGGCTGATGGTTTCCGCAACTACCGTAAAGGCCGTTCAAAAGCATCAACCGAAGAAATGCTGATTGATAAAGCGCAGTTGCTTACCCTTACCGCTCCCGAGCTTACGGTATTGATGGGTGGTTTAAAAGTGCTGAATATTAATTACGACGATTCAAACCATGGCGTATTTACCTCGCGCCCCGGCCAGCTTACCAATGATTGGTTTGTGAACTTACTGGATATGGGTACCGAGTGGAAAGCCGCTTCGCAGGATAAAGAAACCTACGCCGGCAATGACCGTGCTACAGGCCAAACCAAGTGGACCGGCACACGTGCCGACCTGGTATTTGGTTCAAACTCCGAACTCCGCGCAATAGCTGAAGTTTACGCCGCGGCTGATGCTGAACAGAAGTTTATAAAGGATTTTGTTGCCGCCTGGACCAAAATAACCAACCTTGACAGGTTTGATATTAAAAAGTAAGGAAACTTCATCTCATAAAAAAGACCGTGGCAGCATTTGTCACGGTCTTTTTTTTATGTAATGCTCTCTATAATGCCTTTGATATTTTAAAAGCGTCTAAGGGTTTATCCGGCGCACCAACTACAAAATATTCCCCGTTTAAGGTAAGTATTCCATCTTTTTTGCTGATGTCTATCCGTAAAAAGCCATGCTGTGTTTCGTTACTGGCATCAAGGGTAACCTCATCGGTATCCAAACCTATAAAGCGAGGATCGGTAGTTTGGGCAATGCTATGCAACTCTTCAAAACCACCAGCGCCGGCAACAATAAAAGGCACCTGCTTACCATCAGAAGCATAACGGCGCGTAAAGCGCTGGTAATTGTGTACATGGCCGCTAAAAACAATATCAGGCTTAACCCCTGTATGCGTAAATACCTCATTAAGCATATTGATCATGGGTAGGCTTGAACCATGATTGGTATCGGCCGAGTAAGGCGCGTGGTGCATGCACAAAATGAGCAGTTTATCTTTTGGCGCGTTAATAAGTTCCTGTTGAAACCAAGCCTGCTGATCTGGCATTACCGCTCCAAACTTGGGCACATTGGTATGTAAGCCAATAAATGTGGCCAGCGGCGTTTCCAGTGTCCAGTATACATTGGGTTGTACCATACTTTTGCGCATGGCATTACCGCTAAAACTTACTGTTTCCGGTTGCCGGGTACAAAAGACCTTTACAAAAGCGTCAAGGCTTTGGTATGGCTGCGCGTCGGGGTTAACATCGCTGTCATGGTTTCCGGCTATAGCAAAAACCGGCCCTTTAAAAGCATCAAAAGGTTTAAAAAACTGCTCCGGGTATTGAGTCGCTTCGCCGTAATGATAAACCAGATCACCCAGGTGGTAAATAAATTCTCCCGCAGGCTGTTGCGCTGCCATCATGGCAACCAGGTTGCCTCTTGCCTCTGGGCGCCCAAGGCCGCCCGTATCCCCCAGCATATAAAAACTCATGCTATCGGTATGTGCGGGGCGTATAACGTCTGTAATATTTAAATGATAGGGATATTTACCGGTAGGCTGTGGCAAGGGCCTTATCTTGTAGTTGTCGTCGGGCTGGTTGAGCTTAAGTACAGGCTTGTGGTAATTCATTTACAGTAGAAATAACAAATCATTCATAAATGGTGCGAGTAATGCCCCGTACCAAATAAATGCTTTTGTTGTTGCCCTAATAATTTGATAATGTTATTAAAAGCTACGGATGTTATTTACTTAAACGAGGGCGTTTCTTTTTAAAATCGTTTGTATTATTTTGACCTGATGAAGCCGAATAACGATTAGGTTGAGGCGAGAAACGCTTTTGAGGCTTAAATTTGGGTGCTGATGCCGGCTTATCTTCTGCAATGCGTACCTCTAACTGGCGGTCGCCTATGGTAAGGCCATCCAACGCCTCAATAGCGGCCTGGGCGCCTTCGGCCGTTTTCATATGAATAAAGCCAAAACCCTTGCTTTGCCTGGTCATTTTATCGCGCACGATAGTGAGAATATCAATATCGCCGTGCGGACCAAACATCTGGGCCAGGCCCATTTCGTCCATTTCGCGTGGGAAACCCACAACAAACAATTTTATCATAAGTAGTTTACTACCGCAAAGGTACATAAACATTAAATAAAATAGCTGTTGATATGTATTTTTAAAATGCCCGCTGCCTCGTTATCACCAAGCCGCGGACATTTTAATCTTTTGTTTATTTATTTAACTGTCAACTGTTTACCGGCTATATCTTCCCAACGGTAATAGTGAAAAGTTTTATCATCACTCATTACCACAAACAGCCCATGTTTAAAGGTACTGTTCAGCGGGACATTCACTACATCAGAGCCGTCGCTCTGGCGTGCGGCTACCGGGACCACCTTCAACAGTTTATGCTGAAACGAATCTTGCGGTGTACCCTCCCTGCTAAACACCTGGAAACGGTTAGCCCCTTGGTCTGATACCAGTATATAACCCGTACTGTCGCCGGTTTTGTAAATTGATATCCCTTCATGGTCCGCCTTAAAACCGCTTGTGCCAAATATGGATAGTTGCTTATCGCCTTTTTCCGGATCGGCATAATACTGGCGTACACCTACCTGCTCATCAGAATAATAAATATACCCCAACTCATTATCAACGGCTATGGCCTCTATCTCCTTTTTACCGCTGTATTCGCCAAACTTGCGCACCAATGTGGCTTTCACATTGCCTGTACCATCGTCCTGCAAAAGATACTGCCAAAGATAACCACCTGTTTTAGGGCCGTTTTTACGACCTATAACCGCGTACATTTTTCCATCTTTCGCGGTGTAAATAGCAATCCCCATCAGGTCGCGGTACTCGTAGCCGTTCTCGCCCACAAAAACGTCGATGCCGCCATTATCAACAGGCTTCATATCAGGCACCGAATAAATGCGCAGCTTATGCGTCATTCGCTCGGTAGTAATAGCTATATCTGTAGGTTTACCATTAAGCATAAGGCCATAAGCCAGGTCCACGTTGTTAGGGCGCTTTAAACCATGCACCACCTTATCGGCTATAATTTTTCCCTGCAGGTCAAAAACATATAAGGCACCATCCGCGTCCTTATCTGTTCCTATTACCAGGCTCTTAGCAGGGTCGGCTTTATTTACCCATATTGCGGGGTCATCCGTATCATATTTTACCGGCTCGGTAATTACTACGGGCTTTACATCATTTTCATTTACCTGCGCTTTGCATGCTCCCATTGATAGTACCAGGCAGCAGGGCACCATTTGTATCCAGCTTCTCACGTTCATGCTTATAATTTTGTTCCGTAAGCGCCTATGTAAGTAGCCGGCTCAGGCGATACGTAAGTAATGCCGTTGCTCATGGCTATACCTGTTTTATAAAAGCGGGTGAAGCCGGTTGTACCTTTACCTAAAGCAGGTGAATTACCCTGCAGGTGAAAATCCCAGGTGGTGTTAAAGTCAGGACTGGTCACAGGGTTATCCAGCGGATAGTTAACAAATTTAGGATCATTCTGGCCGGCTGTTGTACCGCGCACATCATGCGTGCCACCAGCAACCACATCGTTCTTACCTACCTGGAATTGGTTAACGGTAGTTTGATCATAACCATAGTACCAGTTATAATCGTTTTTAGAGCGACTATCCTCCAGATTTTTAGGATCACGTTTAATACCGAAACGGGTATTAGCAAATAGATTATTAAACAGGTCGGCATGCACGCTGGTTTCCAGCCATACCGAACCACCTTTGGCAGTAGGCCTGCGCCAGCCTGTGTTTACCATGGTATTGTTATAAGCTATAATGTATGCCTGAGGTTTAAGGTCACCGGCATTTGAAAGCTTCAGCGCGTTGGTGTTACAGCTATAAACAAAGTTATATGCCACATCGGCCAAACAGCCCGATTTGAAGTTCATGGCCTCGCCACCGGTTATACCTGTGGTGTAAAAAATATTGTTGGCAAAGATGATCTTGCCGCCCTGGATGTAAGTACAATCTTCCTGAAAATTACGGATGATGCTGTTTTGAACCACCAGTTTACCATTGATGTTTGAAAACCACAACGCCGGAAGGTTTTCACCGGCTTTATTTTTATACAAACCCATTTTTACAGAGGTTGAAGCATCAGATGTAGTGTTACCGCCGTACTCCAGTATCGTGTGATCAAGCACCAGTTCGGAACATGAAGGCGCTGCCAGTATACCTCCCCAAAGCTTACCAAACTTATTGGCATCTGTGCGGTAGGCATCGCTTACCGTAAATTTAACCGGGTTTACATCAGTACCCAATGAGTATAGGTTTCCCTTTACAATCACTTCCGGTTTGGCGGTGGCGTCCATTAACACGGTAACACCTTCCTCTATGGTAAGGGTTTTACCTTCGGGGATAATAATATCACCTTTAATTTCATGCACGCTTCCCTTTGCCCACACCCCTGACACTTCACCCGAGGACGAGCCATTGATCGGCCTGGTATCTACGTCGATATTTGCTTTCTGGCAGCCGGCTAATGCCATTGAAGCAAGTGCTGCTGCTGTTAATAATTGTTTAAATTTCATGATTGTATGCATATATGGTATAGCAGTAATTAATTGAATTTGTAGCGCAGACCCAGCAGGTAGCTCTGCCCGTAATAATCCGCGCGGATAAGTGTCTGGCCGTTATGCACTATATTTTCGGCTATTTTATCATTCGCCGGGTTGGTGCCTTTAATGAATAGTTTGGTTGGCGTATTCAGGATGTTGTTGGCTTTAACAAATACGCTGAAATTTTTTGCAAATCGCTTTTCGGCGGAAGCATCCATCTGGATAAAGCCTTTTTGCCAAAGGTCGTTATCCAGGAATTGCGACACCGTATTGATACGCTCACCGGTATAAGCTCCGGCTATTTGTACGTCCCAGCCCTTCTTGGTGTCTTTATACAATAAAGACAGGTTGGCAATATGTGCCGATTGCCCGTATAGCGGTCTTGTCTGGTCTACCAGATAGGTTTCTAAATCGCCGGTTGTGGCATTAACCCGCCTTGCGCTTTTAGGGGTTGTAATGCGCGAATGCGTGTAGGTATAATTGGCCTTGATGCCTATTTTGTTAAAGAATTTAATGTAGTCTATCTCAGCACCGTAGTTTTTGGCAGTACCAAAATTGCCTGGCGTGTAGTAAATATCCTGACCGCGTACGGGGTCGGGCTGGAAAGTATACTCAATAGGATCTTTAATACGTTTGTAGAACGCGCCTACCAGTAACTGCTCAGAAGCGCCGGGGAACAACTCGTAGCGCAGGTCATAATTATCCGCGAGAGCGCGTTTCAGATCGGGGTTACCACGTTCCTGGTATTCTTCGTTCACTACCTTACTTGGCACAATCTCATAAAAACCGGGGCGGTTAACCGCTTTATAGTATGAAGCGTGTAATTGAGCTTTATCCGTTAGATGATATTTAGCGTTAATACTGGGTAACACATCCGTATATACCTGGCTGCCATTAGGCCTTGTTTCTCCTGCGGGGAACAGTAAGCTATACCCTTGATTAGTGTGCTCCACACGGGCTCCTCCAACCAACTCCAGTTTGTCGGCATTGTATTTTAACATACCATAGCCCGCAGACGTTTTTTCAGAAGCATCGTAAGTAAGTGGGTTGGCTACGGCACCGGTCGGGTTGGTTACTACCAGGTTAAGGTCGGTATAGTTTTGAAAGTCAACTCCATATTGCTTGCTGATGTCGCTGGGTACTGGTGCAAGCGTGTAATTATTAAAGAAACTGCTGCGCTGCTTATCGCGATATAAACCACCAAACATCAGGTCAAGTTTATTGGCAGTGTTGGTATTTTTGAAAATATTGTAAGTAAGGTCGAGATACCCGGCTTTATCCTCATCGGTATTACGTTCCCAGCGGCGTTGTATAGGAGCGCTGTTTACTAAAGTGGTGCGCTTATCTACAAAATTTTGTTCAATGCCATTTAAACTGATAGTGGTGTTATCAGGCACCTCGTTGCGCGCAGATGAATAAACCGCCGACCATTGTACTTTAAATTTATCATTAAACAAATTATGGTCGCCATGCAGCGTACTGTTATATATTTCCTGCTTGGTTAACCTGCTACGAGTAGTGTAGGTAAGCTCGGCATTACCATTGGCAGGGTCATAAACACCATTGTAGGTAGTACCCAAAGCATCGCGCAGTTGCTGGTTTTGCAGGTTAACATAAACGTTGTATAAACTCAGCTTGTTATTTTTATCAAAAACGTAGTCTACCTTACCATGTAAACCCAGGCGTTTTTGCTGTTCGGAATACTCGCGGTAGCTTTTACTGGTAATTACGGCATATTTATCAGTACCGGCCACAGCGGTATTGTAAAAGGTACTGTTGCTTCCTCTATAGGTGTTTTGATAGCTACCTGCCAGGATAATACCCAGTTTATTATCAAAGAAGCGCTGACCTAACGATAGGCTACCTACAAGGTTAGGTGCCGGCTTTTTTGAGGTATAATCAAGCGGTCCTTTTGGGAAATCGGCTTGGGTAGCATTATAGTCACGGCCGTGTATCTCGTAGGGAGATTTACTGTTGATGGATGACGCGTTGAAACTGGTAAAATTACGATCAAAGAACAACTGGCTGTATCCTGTAGCCAAATTAGCATTTACCTGGAAACGCTCCGGCGCGTTTTTCATCACCATGTTTACCGCGCCACCAATGGCATCGCCCTCCAGGTTTGGTGTGAGGGTTTTGTAAACCTCCAGTCGGTCCAAAAGATCAGAGGGGAAAAGGTCAAGTGGTACATAGCGGTATTTATTATCCGGGCTGGGGATCTTTACGCCATTAACCAGCGTGTAATTGTAACGCTTATCCATACCACGTAAAATAGCGTATTGCCCGTCGCCGTTGCTGTTACGCTCGATGGACACGCCTGATACACGCTGCATTACGTTGGCCACGGTAAGGTCTGGCGATACTTCAATAGCCTTGCCAGATACGATGTTCATTACCTGTGTGGCTTTTTGCTCAATGCGTCGCGCATCGCGGTCATTTGAGCCCCCGGCTGTAGCGCGTACCACCACTTCGTTCAGGTCTGTTGAAGCGCTCTCCATGTAAAATTTCAGGTGAGGGTTATCTTCCTTCAAAATATTAATGTCCTTGCGGATGTTTTTGTAGGTAAGGTAACTGATACGGATGGTTGCGGGGCCTGTGTTAACTCCTTTTATTTCGAAAGATCCATCCAAGCCAGTAGTGGTAGCTTTACCGGTATTTTCTAACAAAACGGTGGCTCCTACCAGGGCTTCGCCCGATTGCTTATCATAAACATGCCCCTTAATTTTAGCTGCGTTAGCTATAGTAACGCAAAAGAGCAGCGGTAAAAAAATTTGTAAAAGTTTGTTCATTGCTGTGGTTGATTCAATAGTTTAAAAACAACGGCGCAAAGGTGTGTATACACTCGTTTACAAATGAAATTTTGGCCGTTACCAAACAGCAACAGCGTTACAAGTGCCGTATACCAAACAGCAACAAAAATTTACAAGTTATTTAAAATCAAATATTTACCTTGTTTAATAAACGCCATTATGGTTTTATTATCGTTACATTAACAAAATGTTAACCGCTATTAATGGCGTTTAAAGCTGCCTTTTGTAAAGAGTTTTGTAACGGCTTAAAAGAATAAATTAAAGAGTTTGTACAAACAAAGACAGGTTATCGCCCTGCGAAATATTGAGTTTTTTCCGCAATCTGTAGCGCGATACCCGCAGGCTATCTGTAGAGATACCCAACAATGTAGCAATATCCGCTGACTCCAGGTTCATTTTTATGAGCGCTATCAGGCGCATATCAGCAGGGGTTAATTCGAGCCCCCGGTTTCGCAGACTTTCAAAAAACTGCTGGTGTACCTGCTCAAAGGCCAGTGTAAACTCATGCCAGTGTTGTTCGTGACTAAAATTTTCATTGATTTGGGTAATCAATTGCTGCATTTGTTTTTTCTGGTCGCGGCGTTCATCCTTAACCATTGCCTGCAGGCTTGCCCTAAGCTGTTCAAGAAACTGGTTATTCTTTATCAAACTGAGTGTATGGTTTGATAGTTCTTTGCTCCTTAATTCCAGCTGCTGTTTTAACGCGGCCTCTTCCAAATGCTGGTTCTTCAGCTCAAGCCGCATCACTTCATGCTCGGCTGCGTTTTGGCGTGCTATGGCCTGCTGGTCGCGCAGTTTGAGGCGCTGCCTGCTAAATAAAACCATTAATAATATCACTACTAAAACAGCCACTATGGCAACTGCTATGGCTGTAATACGGTTTACTTTACGGATGTTATTGAGTCGGTCAATCTCATCGCTCTTTTTATTAAAATCATACAAAACCTGCAAAAAAGCGGTTTGCTTAACACCGTCCTTTGAGTAAACATCAAGCGAATACTTACGGCTCAACTCGGCATAATGGTATGCGCTGTCCATTTGCCCCATCAGCTCGAAGGCCTTACCCAAATCCTTAGCGCTTGATGCCTGCTGGTATACGTTCCCTAAGCTGGTGGCCAGCTGCAGCGCGCGGCGGCTTTGCACGATACTTTCTTTATACTTACCTGTTTTGCGTAAAATATCGCCAAGGTTATTGATCACCTCTATACTGCCGGTTTGGTCGTTCTGCTCCCGATACAACTGTAAAGAACGATTGAAATTAACGTAGGCAGAATCGTACCGGGCCAGATCCTCATAAATGCTGCCCAGGTTCTCGTATATTTTTGCCGCTCCTTGCTTATAGTTCGCGCGCTGATACCCTTCCAATGCTTTGCGCTGATAATAAAAAGCGCTATCGTACCGGTGCTGTTTTTCGTAAAGATGGCCAATATTACCTGATATCTTCGCTTCGCCTTTTACATCATGATACTGCCTGTAAATGCTTAATGCCTTATTATAAAAACTGCGGGCACGGTCTAACTGCTTATTGTAATAATATAGTATGCCGATATTGCCCATATTGGCAGCTACGAATAAGGGCTTGCCGGCTTGTGTAAAAACCTTATCGGCGTGGAGGTAAAAATCAAGTGCCTGGCTGTAATGCCCCTGGTTATAACAAATGGTACCCATTTGCTGCAGGCATTGCCCTTCAAGCGGCTTATTCGCTTTTTCCTGCGCTTTTATGTACAGCTTACGCAACAATAGCAAAGCACTATCGGGCCGGGTTTGGCTTAATAAGCCTGCCTTTTGCAAGTCAATATCCTGACCGTAGGCGCGTAAGCTTAAACCAATAATTAGTACAAAAATATAGATGAGCCTGGGCATTTGTTTTTTACTGACAGCTAAGCCACAAAATAATTAATCCAATGTTAATTTATCGTTAAGCAACACAAGGAACATTGATTATCAATCCAGGCATTTTTAGTAAATCGTTGTAGTGTAATACGGCCAATTAGTTTAATTTGCGCCGCTGTAAATAACAATATCAAACCAGCGCCACCGTTTATTTTTAAACTAACAACAAAACACATGAAGTTTTTAAAAACCGTTTACCTGCCCTTGTTTATTGCCGCGGCGGTAGCTGTGCTGCCAGCCTGTAAATCAAAAAAACCGATGGTTAAGCCAGCGCCCACTCCACCGCCGGCTACTGCACCTGCCCCTAAACCAGTTCCGGTTGCTACACAAACTCCGCCGCCACCTCCGCCGCCTGCTCCTGCGCCACCAGATTATAATTTTAAGAACATACAGTTTGAATTTAATTCAGGCATATTAAAAACTCAGGCTTATCCTATACTGGATAAAGCTGTAGCGGAGATGAAAAAAGATCCATCAGTTAAGTTTGAACTGGATGGCAACTCATCTGCCGAGGGTACCGAACAACATAACATGGAACTTTCAATAGAGCGTGCCAACGCCGTTAAAACCTATCTGGTAAACAGCGGTGTTGATGCTGATAATTTAGTAGTTAAGGGCTTTGGTGTAACTAAGCCTCTTAATAACAATAAAACCGAAGAGGAGCGCGCTCTTAATCGCCGTGTAGAAATACATAAATTGTAACCGCCCATAAACATTTGGAAAGGGCCTTGCTTTATCGCAAGGCCCTTTTTGTTTTTACACATCCTTTGTTATATTTACTAATTAAACTCCACTTAAACCTTGGCAAGTAACATTTACAAGCAATTGCATGAACAAAGCTTACTTAACGATGAAAGCTATGAAAGGCTGCAAAAGAGAGAAAGCTTAAACCTTTTTTCCGTCCATTGGGAACTCAACCTGCTGTTATATACGGGTGTTCTGTTATTAACCGCGGGCCTGGGTACACTGATATACAAAAATATTGACACCATTGGTCACCAGGCCATATTGGCATTTATAGCGCTGCTTTGCATAGGTTGCTTCTATTATTGTTTTAAGCATAAGGCACCATTTTCCAGCCAAAATGTGGCATCACCTAATACCGGGTTTGATTATATTTTGCTGCTGGGTAGCATTCTAATGGTTACCTTTTTAGGGTACATACAATACCAATACAATTTATTTGGCAATAATTACAACCTGGCCGCTTTTATACCTATGGTCATATTATTTTTTATTGCCTATCGCTTCGATCACCTGGGTATATTGAGTATGGCCATTACCAGCCTTGCCGTTTGGATGGGGATATCTGTTACGCCTAAAACGCTCTTATTAATAGGCGATTTTAGTAGTCTTACACTTATTTATACCTACCTGTTACTGGGTTTTATACTACTTGCGGCAGCGTGGCTTACCGAAAAGTTCCGGTTTAAAAAGCACTTCAAATTCAGTTATCAGAATTACGGAACTCATGTAACCTTCATAGCACTTTTAGCCGGCTTCTTTCATTTCTTTGAACATGCTTACGCGCTCATGTGGTGCGCAGTAATTTTATCACTTGCCGGTTACTTGTATAGGGATGCCTATAAAAACCACTCATTCTACTTTATTCTTACCAGCGTCTTGTATGGCTATATTACCCTTTGTGGCTTAGGCATACGCATGTTAGATCTATTCGAAATAAAAAATATAGGCGGGTTTTACCTCTTATTATTACTGATTATTTCCTCTACTATCGGGCTTATATTTTTCTTAATTAATACTTACAAAAACCTTAAATCTGATGATCATTTATAATCAACAATGGTTAGATAACCTGCGTATAGTAAAAAAGTTAAGAGATGATTATGAGGATGGCTACATTAGTAAAGATGAGTTTTTAGCTGTAAAACAACACTATCCGGTAGGTTTTTACCTGCCCAAAATAGTGGGTGTTATAGGTTTTTTTATACTTACACTATTTGCCCTTACATTATCTATCGCTTTACTGAGTTTAATAGCAGCAGGAGGAAATTTTGCCGATACGCCCTATTGGACGTTGTTTTTGTGTATAGGCTGCTATGCCTGCCTTGAGGGCATGACCAAAGCCAACCATTATTTCCATTCGGGTATTGATAATGCATTGCTTTACTACACTGCCGGCCTTGCTAACACAACTGCCTTTTGGATAGCTGGCTTTTTTGAGAACGAGCTATCGGGACTTTTACCGGCATTTACTATTTTAACATTAATTTACTTATACCTTACCCTACGTTTTGCCGACCTGCTGATGGCCGCAGGTACCTGCGTTTGCTTCTTTTGCGCAGTATATTTTACATGGGCAAAATTGGGTGAATTTGGCATGGCTACCATGCCGTTTATCATGATGCTCGCTGTAGCCGTTGTATGCTATTTACTAAACTTATTAAACAAGAAAAGTATTGCGATAAACTATCTCAACTGCATTGCCGCGGGGCGTTTGGTAGCAATAACAACACTCTACCTCGCAGGTAACTATTTTGTGGTGAACAAACTAAACAATCTGTTAAAAAATCTGGACGATAGCCACACGCAGGTGCAGCTGGGCTGGCTGTTTTGGTTGTGGACCATGATATTTCCTTTAGCTTTATTAGCCACAGCCATAAAAATCAAAGACCGTTTACTGCTGAGGATGGGTATGGCCTTATCAGTTGCAGCCGTTTTTACATTCAGATATTATTACCATCTTTTGCCCGTTGAGGTTATGCTCACTATAGGCGGGGTAGTTTTGCTTTTACTGGCTTACACCATTATCCAGTATCTAAAGCGGCCTAAGAAAGGCATCACTTATGCCGAAACAAGTAAGGCTAACTGGGATAAGCTTAATGTAGAGGGTTTTATTATAGGCCAAACCATGGGACATTCGCGTCAAACTCCCGCTAAAAGCCAATCGCCTTTTGGTGGCGGTACAGGCGGTGGCGGCGGGTCGAGTGATAGTTTTTAAACGCTTTTATTTCTTCACCAGATCAGCAGGGTTAACCGGGTTGCTTAACAGTTGCCCAAACAACTCCCAACGTTTTTGAGGATTGCTCACTTTACCGCCATTACGTTCAATGTAATCTCTAACCAAGTCCTGGCCATAGTTATAATTGATCACATAACTGCGGTATTTTTTAATGAAATCTATCGACTTATCGGCGGTTTCATCGTTCATTAAACAGTATTTACGCAGGTAGCTACGTGCCTTACTTTCGCTCATGGTATCATTGATCAAGCCCCTCGCAGCCTCGTTACGGGCATAGTTCAGGCGGCCTTTTATAACCAGTGCCTTAAAGTAAGTATCTGCACCGGCAGTGTCCAATCCGGCCATAGGCAACAATATATTCTTGGCAAATTTCACCTTCTCGTCACCCGGGAAAGCCATTTCAATACCAAAATTCGCGCTGCCTTCCGCTATAAGCGATTGCGGACTGAACAGTGGGTATAACGAAATCTCCACCCATCCCCTATCATGATACAGGTTTTTCTCCAGCAACATGTTATATACGTGGTGGCCCGGGTAACTTTCATGGCTGCCTACATCAATGGCCCTGTCAATAAATATCTTAATATCGGTATTGATCTGCACATCGCTTTTGTAATTACCTTTGTACCAGTTATAACCGTTCCATGGTTTGTTGTTTACCAATTCGAGCGTTAAGCTTTCTCCGGCAGGCAGTTTAAAGTGGGTTACCGTGCGTTTACGCGCTTCGGCAATAGCGGCTTTCATCACCATTTCTATTTTATCTTTTGGAATGATGAATTTGTTGGCCAGTTTCTGGAACCGGTCGTTGATATTTCCTTTACCAGGTAGCATACTGTCCAACTTATCCAGTTCAGCTTTAAAGTTCTCTTCGCCGTATGCCGGGGCTGCAACACCAAAAAGCTCGCGCGATTCCTCATCAAACGAGCGGCCTTCGCCCGCAAATATTCTTACCCTTCGGTTAAAAGCCAGCAACTGGTTGTATATCCAGCGGGCACGTATGCGGTTGGAGTCTATCTTGGCATCATCGCCGGTAATCTTAACATTATTCATTAACTCATTAATGGATGCCAGGATACTATCGCGCGGAAAGTCGTCTTTATTAATTTTCTCAGTAAGTTCTTTGGGTTTAAGCGAATCGGGGCCGTAGTAAGCATCTACAAAATCTTTGTCGTACTGGCCTATAGTTAAGCCAAGGGTTACATATTGCTGAGCTAACTTATTCAGCTTTTTACCTTCTACACTGTCTGATGCTCTTTGCTTGCACGATAGCACAAATAACACAGGCAACAGTAACAACAATTTCTTCATACGGCAGCTTTGTAAATGAGGCCGCAAGGTACGCAAATCCTTTTAAAAGGCAGGAGCAAATGGTTTGCCGCCTCATCTGAATATCAGGTTTATGTATTAAGATTGCATTTAAGCCTCAGATACCCTATCATTGCGAAATATTATCTACTGTTCTAATAGTCATGACTCAAAATAAAGGATTTACCACCACCCTGCTTCATGCCGACCGCTTACGGAAGCCTGAATTTGGCGCGCTTCATCAACCTATACATACCGCTGTAACCTGGGGTTTTGATGATGTGCAGGACCTGGTTAATGTTTTCCAGAACAAGGCCAAAGGTTTTGCTTATTCGCGCCAGGGAAACCCAACTACCGCCGCGCTGGAAAGCAAAATTACCACGATGGAGAAAGGTATAGCTACAGTAAGCTTTTCTACCGGTATGGCCGCCATTATGGCAACGGTTTTCGCGCTGGTGAAAGAGGGAAGCCATATTATTGCCAGCTCTTTTTTGTTTGGTAACAGCCGCAGTGTACTTACCACTTTTACCGAAATGGGATTAGATATCAGCTTTGTTGATGCTACCGATGTTGAAAACGTAAAGGCCGCTTGCAAGCCTAATACCTGCATGGTGTTTGTTGAAACCATTGCCAACCCGGCCACCCAAATTGCCGATCTGCAAGCTATAGGTGATCTTTGCGAGGAAAAAGGGCTGATCTACGTAGTGGATAACACCATGACCTCGCCATATATTTTTACGCCTTATGATGTAAAAGCATCATTAGTGGTAAACTCTTTAACTAAATATATTGGTGGCCATGGTAACGCGCTTGGCGGGGCGGTGACCGATACCGGCCTGTACAACTGGGCCAACTATCCCGGCATTGCCGAAGTGCTGCGCCAGCAAATAAAACCAGAACTTTTAGGCATAACCCAGATACGAAAACGCGGCCTGCGCGACGGCGGCGGCACACTTGCACCCGAGGCTGCACACAACCTGTCTGTAGGTGCTGAAACCCTTGCACTACGTTTAGAGCGTTCATGTGGTAATGCCCTGGCCTTGGCTCAATATCTGGATCAGCATCCATTGGTTGACAAGGTATACTACCCGGGTTTAGAGAGTCACCCGCAGCATGAGTTATCGAAGAAATTATTCCGCCTGCATGGTGGTTTGATGAGCTTTGCTTTGAAAGATGGTGTAGATGTTTTTGCCTTCCTGAATAATTTAGAAGTGGTGATAAAAAGCAGTAACCTGGGTGATACGCGCACGCTGTCTATCCCGGTTGCCCAAACCATATTCTTTGAGTTGGGGCCGGAACGCCGCGCCGAAATGGGCATACCGGAAGGCATGATACGTTTATCTGTTGGTATTGAAGATCGCGAAGATCTGCTTAATGACTTTAAGAAAGCATTTGCAGCAGTTTCTTAACTCATTGCCTTTCTGGTGTCCGTTGGCTAAAGCCAACGGCAATGATGCTGTATTTTAAATAACAAAAAGCGTGATTATTCTGTAATTGGTATCAAATACTGAATGATATAAAAGCCTTTAATAATTACTATTTCATTGCCGTCGGCTTAAGCCGACGGAATAATAAACATAAAGATGGCTTCAGCTTGAATCTTAATTGGTTTCGGCTAAAGCCATTTGCTTTTCTGATGATCCGTTGGCTGAAGCCAACGGCAATGATGCTGCATTTTTA
>MKTS01000014.1 GCA_001898335.1 Mucilaginibacter sp. 44-25
TCGCATTAATAATTAAAGTACTTAAACAATATACGTGTTGCAGCGTTTTACTATCAAACGTGATGCTGATATATTGAAGAATGCTATGGCCAAAAAGATTTTAGTTATTGAGGATGATAAAGATATAAGGGATACGGTTACTTACATCCTGGAAAGTGATGGCTTTGAAGTTGTATCATCTGAAAATTCGAGGATACTGAAATCGCTTGACCAGCATAACCCCGACCTTATACTGCTTGATAACTGGCTTACTGAATGGAAGAGCGACGCTAACGGGCAGCAGTTGAGTAAAGAGCTTAAATCAAACCCCAAAACAAGCCATATCCCGGTGATCATTATTTCGGCGGTAAACAATGTTGCCCAGATAGCCGAAGACGGCATGGCCGATGCCTATATCAAAAAGCCGTTTGATGTGGAGGAGTTATTGGCATTGATAAAAAAACATACGGATAATAAATAATAAAACCACCCGAATTAGTTATTTGCCGATCAGATAGTCAAAGGTGTATTTAGGGGCGTAACCTAATATTCTTCTTGCTTTATCTGTTACATAAACCCTGTCAATACTTTCAGGGAACACCCAGTTCTTTTCCTGGTATATATCAGCGGCCTGTGGGTATAATCTTAAAATTACTTCTTTAGGATTTTGCTTTAGCTGTTGCAGATCAACCGGCTTAAACGGACTTGTGCTGGCTATATTAAAAATTTCAAAGCTGTTAAATTCATGCTGCAGTGCAAGATAAAGCGCTTCTGCACCGTCGCGCTCGTCCAGGCCGCGGTACAAGCGGTGGTTGGCTTCAAGGTTAGGGCTTTCCGGTAAAAAGCGGCCCACCCTGTAAACAGATGTTTGTAAATGCTCTTTGTAAAAAAAGTCTTTACATAACTGTTCTGCCGCTTGTTTGGTAATGTCATAAATATCGCGTGGTTGTTCACGTAGTTCTTCGTTTACCCAAACGGCTTTATCAGTATCAACCATCGCGTTGCCGTAAATAGAGGTGGTGCTGATATATAAAAACTTTTTAACGCCGTGCTGTACCGCCGCGTTCAGCAAATTAAGCGTGCCATGTATGTTGGTATCAATAAATTCCTCGCGTGGATATTGAAGATCATAATGTTTGCCATGCACCGCGGCGGTGTGTATAATAGCATCCACGCCCCTGCAGGCGGCATTTACTTCCGCCTTATTTTTTATATCGAGTATAAAATCTGTGGTAGCGGCGGGTAACAGATCGGCGCCAATGGTATTTAAGCCGGCAATTTTTAGCCTATCCATAACCGCCCTGCCAAGTTTGCCGGCCGATCCTGTGACCAATACTTTCATGCCGCTAAGATAGATTCAAAAGTTTAAATGAACTGATAACTTACTTTAAAATAAAGTGTGAAGTTGTTATTCATCACACTTTATTTTGAATCAGATTTTCACACCAAACCCAATGTTAAATGATATGCCATCCCCCGGCAAAATTCCCGGACCAGGGTACATATTAATTCGCCTGGTAAAGTATTTCTGATCAGTAAGGTTGTTTACATTAAAATTTACATGATAATTTTTCAGGAAGCGGTAATTAAAAGCGAGGTCAACCAGTTTGTACGCGGGCACAATGCCTGATGCGCCTGTTGGGTTAAACACTGTATTATTCGCATCGCTGAACTGCTTGCCTACATAGCTAAATAATACGGTTGATGTAATGTGCCCGTTGATGTAGGTAAGCCCGGTACGGTTGGTCCAGTCTGGTGTGCCTTCCAATTTTTGCCCAACAAGGCTGGCGTTAGTGCCGTTGTTATTTATGCTGCCGCTTATATATCTGCCATGTGTGTAGGCAAGCGTGTTAAATAAGCGCAGATCGCTTGATGCCTGGCTATCAAATCCACGTATTAATGAAAGCTCGGTGTAGGCCTCAACGCCTTTTGCTTCGGCATTGCCAACAGTGGTTAAATAAAGATGATTTGTTCCGCCAGCATCCTGCACTGTCAAAGTACCCGCACGATCATTATATCGCACAAAAAAGCCGTTCACATCAAAGGTAAAAACCTGTCCAATTTTACCACGGTAGCCCAGGTCGGCGTTGTAACCTTTGCTGTCCTTCATATTCGGGTCAACCAAAGTTAGCTGATCTGCTGGGGTAACTGCCGCGTAGATATAAGGGCGGTAAGCTTGTGAAAAGTTGCCATAGAGCTGCGTGGCATTATTTACCTGATATTGCATACCTGTACCGAACAATGGGAAAGTGCGGTCGCGTTTATAATCTACATTGGTACTGCGTTTATTTACCACACCATTGATAGTGGTTTTGATCCCTTCAAACCGTACGCCGGGTGTTACCGAAAACTTATCCGTTAAACGGAAGATATTTTCTGCGAAGGCAGCATAATTGATAGCGTTCAGGTCCAGGTCGATGCCGTAATCTTTAACAATGCTTAGGTCATAGTTGGTGCCGGTGGTACCCACGCCCTTTTGCTGGCGATGGGTTGAACCATCTGCATATCTAAAACCAGTACTAAGCGTGCTACTAACGGTGCCAATATTATAATTGGTTAGTAAACGCGCTTCGGTAGTAAAGCTTTTGTAATGGTCGCGGTCAACCTGGCGCGGGTTGTAGGTATTAAGCGCTTTATTCACCGTGTCTGCCACGTTCGGTCCGGCTATGTACTGCACGCTGCTACGCTCGCCAAACAATGCATGACTAATGATCTCCAGTTTAGTATTGGGGCTGAAATTATAGTTAAATACAATTGCCGGGATGTTGATAGCCGGCATAAAAAAGTTACGGAACCTCGTGCTTTGCCTGCTGTTAGCGGCAAACATGGCATCAGTCAAACCACCGGCTATTTGCTGTAAATAATCAGACCTTGAGAACTGGAACGATAGACTTCCTTTATCATTAAACTGATATTTAATATTAGCATAGTAAGCATGGTAATTAAAAGCTGCATTTGGCCGCCACCCATTGCCGCTGCGTGCGTCAAAATAGGCATAATAACTTACCTTATCCACCTTGCCACCAATGGCATTGTAAGAATTAAAGAAGCGATTGCTTCCCGCAGTTTGCTCACTCTCTATGCCGAAAGCTTTTGTAGTATCCGGTTCTTTGATCTTGAAGTTTACCATCCCGCCAAACTGACTGCCAAATTGTAAGGACGATGCGCCACGAACATACTGCACCTCGCCAATAGCCTGGAAGGGTAAATTGTAATGATTTTCGGGGTAGCCCACCACATCCGAGTTGGTGTTGTATCCGTTCTGCCTGATATTGGTTTCAATAGAGCGATGTATATCTGTACCGCGTGTACCAATGTTGAGCTGTAAGCCTGCGCCGTCCATCTCCCAAACATTAATGCCGGGCACCTGCGAAAATAAGGTGCGGGCATTGTTGCCAGCCAAATTGGCCTTGCCAGCATCAGGATAGATGATATTGGTTTTTTTACCGGAGAAAATGTACTGGCCAAACACTTCGGGCAGGTATTTGCTGCGGGTTTCTTTTATTAAAACACTGTCTAATTTTAGCGTGTCCCTGGCAATGCTTTGGGCGTTTGCTGCATAAGTAAATGCAATTGCAACCGCCATTAAAATATATTTGAAATGGGATTTCATTTAACTAAGGTTTAAAGTTAAAAAATAGCGTTGTTGATCGGGTATCATGTGCCGATCAATGCAACGAGTAAATAATGAGTAAGCAGTTTAACTTAAAATCTCAGGAGGCTGCCCGGCGAGTGAAATAAAGGGAGTTTTAATGAGTTTGTTGCGGTACTTAGCTAAGGCAACAATCTCATTGTTAAAAAGGCTAAAATTCATACTCAAAATAGGATGGTCGTATTTGCTATCCTGCCCGCTTTTTTTAGCCGAAGAGTCATTAGCTTTTTTATCAGAAGGGATATCGTTTACCTCTTTTGCGTAGATGATGTTACTCTTTACCAATTTGGTTTTCTCGTAATTAGGTACACACAGCACATAAAGTGTATCCTTGGTAAACTTGAGCTTTACATAATTATAGCAAGCATTTTTTAACTGCAACTGGCCGGTAACATTTTTATAATCCGGCCATTCGAAAATGCCTGGAAGATTCTGTTTTACCTTAACCTCTATGAGTGAGTTAGGGTCGTAAAGGTTTTGGCTTATCAGGTCATTCATATGCCTGTCTGCGCGTGCAACCAGGTAATTTTGCAAAAGCAAATATCCACCCCAATTAAAGAGATATATCACCAGGAAAGCTAATGCAAAAAGCCTCTTCACGTATTTGGTTCAATTAGTAAGGCAATAATAAATAAAAATGCGGTTATCTTCTATTGCCTGCTATGCAGATAATAACTTACCACATACATTCATAATATTTAATTATTTTCGCATTTTAATTTAGGGGTTGGGTTACAACCTGGTGTTAATATCAGTATCAATGCAAAGCAAAAAGCGGGTGCTGTTCTATTTGGTGGATGGTGCCCATGCAGAGGTGCTTCCCGAATTACTGGAACAGGGCCATCTACCTAATATTCAGCGCATCATCAACGAGGGCACTTACCGTAAGGCTACCACCTGTTTCCCATCAACAACGGGGCCGGCGTACCTGCCATTTTTAACCGGGCATTTCCCCGGCACTATGGATATTACGGGTATACGTTGGTTTGATAAAAAAGAATTTAAACGTACGCGTTTTAACAAAATGGCTATGCGCAGCTATTGCGGCCCGGAAGCGGCATGGTTTAATACCGATATGCCTGCCGATAAGCCAACCTTGTTTGAACTAATGGGCGAATCTTACAACCTCTATAACATGATCACCCGCAGCGTGCCTGATGAGTATGACCTGGGTAAAAAGGGGAAAGGTCCGCTTTATATGAAAGCTCACTTTAAACTTCGCCATCACCCGGTGGATATACAAGGCCACGGCCGTGTAATGGAGATGCTGAACAGCGGTAAAGATTTTGATTTCCTGTTTGCCGTATTCCCGAGCGTCGACTGGGATTCGCACTACCACCACATCCGCGATGAGCGTACGGTTGAGGCTTACAAAATTGTAGACCGCAGTTTGGGCGAAGTGCGTGCTAAACTGGAAGAGCAGGGAAGATGGGATGATACGTTGTTTGTAATGACATCAGACCATGGTCTAACCCCGACAACCAAACACCTTGACCTGGGCGATTGGATGACCGCGCAGGGCTTAAAAGCTGTTTATTACCCGGTGATATGGAAAACCAATCCAAGGAGCGCGGTTTTTATTTCGGGAAATTCCTTCGGTGCTATACATCTCCTTAATCACAAAGGCGACCATGTACTGCGCGAAAGTGAAATAATGCAGGCCATGGGTGCCGATAAGCTGGAACTGCTGGTGAAAGAAGAAGCCGTTGATTTTGCCATTTACCGCGGCAATGAGGAAGATACCTTTATAGTTCATAACCGTAATGGTAAAGCCAGGATAGCTGTTAAGGATGATGTATTCACCTACGAGCCTTTAACCGCTGATGTGCTGAAATATGGCGGTAAGATAGAAGCCACTGGTCATCGTGAGATATTGGCTAAAACTTTTGAAACTGATTACCCGGATGCCGTATTCCAGATCTATCAACTATTTCGCAGCCGAAGGGCAGGGGATATTGTGATAAGCGCGACTGTAGGTTATGACCTGCGCGATTTTTGGGAATACCCCGAGCATAAAGGCTCACATGGGTCATTGCACCGCCACCATATCCACGTGCCGTTGATCTATAACCAAAAAGGCTGGAAAGACTTCCCGGCCCGTACCGCCGACCTGTTCGATAGTATTCTGAAGTGGAAAGGCATCACGCCAACAAGTTCAGAGGGCGAACCATTATTTTAATTTGCTATTTTGCCATCGCAAATGACAGAGAACAACGTGCAGCCCGAAAAGCAGGAAGCTAAAAATGTATTCAATAAAAAGGTAATTATCAAAGGCAGCCTATGGTTTGCCTTAATCACCGTTGCCACTATAGCAGCTGTTTTCTTTTACAACAACACCGGCGATACGGTTAAGGCTTTACAGCATATTTCTTATAAATACATCGCCATTTGTTTTGTGATGCTGTTTATAGATCTGATGCTGGGCAGCTGGCGCAACCATATCTACGTGCAAAAACTGGCGCCCGGTGTATCACACTGGGTAAGTTTCAGGGCAAATGTTGCCAATATGTTTATGGGTGCGGTAACTCCCGCGCATGGCGGTGCCGGCCCGGCCCAAATATTTGTTTATACCAGCAACGGTGTAAAGTTTGTTGATGCCTTTGCTATCAGCCTGATCAATATGGGCGCCACGCTCATATTTATGCCGCTTGCCGGTTTTGTAGCCATTATGCTGATGGATACCACCGAAGTGGGCAGCATGGTGCCTGCCATGCTCAGGTATGGTTTCAGCTTTTTCCTGTTGTTTTTATTGGCTTTTCTGCTGGCTTTCTGGAAACCGCTATGGGTAGGCATGGCGATTAAAAAGATGGCCGCAGGTCTTTCAAAGATATTCCCTAAGCGTAAAGAAAAGCTGGCCAAATGGGCCGATAATTCTTTCCAAAGCATCAGTAAATACCAGCAAACCTGCAGTGTTATCATCAGGCAGCATCCTTTTTTGTTTCCTTTAAGCCTGGTGATCACCACCGCGCTGTACATGAACAAATACTGTATGCAATGGGTAATTCTGATGGGCCTCGGCGTACATGCCGATCTTGTGCAGGTGATATCCATACAGATATTGATCCAGTTCATGATCTACTTCGCACCAACACCCGGAGGTAGCGGTTTTGCAGAAGGTTTTATATCCACCCTGTTTGGCAAAATAGTGCCCGCTTCGCTTATATCCATATTTACGTTGTTGCAACGCTCGTTTTTATTGTTTTTCCCGGCCATGGTTGGCGCATATGTGGTAATAACCCTGCTACGCAGGCAAACCATTAAGCATAGCTAAAAGTTTTAATACAGTATTTTACAATTAGATGTTGTTTGCTATATTTAATGACTGATCTTGTTCCCCGATGAGAAAGTTACTATTGATGCTCAGCTTCTTGCTGCCATTTGCGCTATACGCGCAAAACAGGCATATCGATAGCCTTAAAACGCTGTTGACCATCACCACGTCGGGTACGTTGCGTGCCGATCTGTACTATGATATTGCCATTAGCCTCCAGCGTATTGACCCGCCCGCTTCTAAAATATATATTGATAGTGTAGCAGCCATAGCAAAAAGGCTTAATTACCCCATGGGTAAAGCCAATGTTTATGCTTTTAACGCGGTACGTTGCTCGTTACAGGGCAAGTTCGACTCGTTATTGATATATAGCCAGCGTTGTATGGCTGTTGCTAAAAAGTATCAGCTGCCGTTAGCTATCGCCAAAGCCCACAATGGCATTGGTATCTACCACTGGCAAACCGGCGATTATAAAGAAGCTATCAAAAACCATCTTGCTGCTTTGCGTATACGCGAGCAACAAAATGATTCGGCCGGTATATCATCTTCAAAAGCTAACCTGGCCTGGGTATGCTTTGATAACCAGGAAATAACAGGTGCCGAAAAGTATGCGCTCGAAGCTTTAAATATGGCAAAAGCCATTAATAAACCTACTATCATCGTAAACGCTTTACAGGTATTGGCTAATATATACGGCTCAACCGGCCAATATCAGAAAGCGCTTAATGCCGATGATGAAACCATTAGCATATGTATACGTGAAAATAATAAGCGGGGGCTGTCACAGGCATACTCTAATATTGCTAATTGTTACACTGAAATGCAGTTGTATGATAAAGCATTGCAGTACCAGCAGATGGTACTTGCTGTAGACCTTTTTTTTAACGACAAAAAGCAGGTAAGCGATACCTACCTAAACATAGCGCAGATTTATGTAAAAAAGAAGGCTTTCCGTAAAGCATTAAAATTAGCGAAACAGGGTATTGCTTACGCCGAAGAAAGCAAATTTAAGCAGGGACAAAAAGCAGGCTGGCAACTTTTAGGCACCATATATGAGGCTAATAGCGATTACAAGAGCGCTATCAATGCTCACCATAAGTATGAAGAAATAAGCCTGGCCCTGGTAAATGAGCATAGCATTAGCCAAATAGCACAAATGGAGGCTCGCTACCATACAGAAAAAAAAGAGCAAACCATTAAGCTGCTCAATGCCGAAAACCAACTGCAAAAGTTATCTATCAATACGCAACAAACTACTATTGGCTTTATCATGGGTTTATTGGTAGTGGCTTTGGTGATGGGCGGCTTGCTGTATAACCGCAATAAATTAAAGCAACGCGGCCAATTACAGGCCCAGTTAATGAAACATCAGGAGCTGCTTACGAAAGCGGTGCTGGCGGCTGAGGATCATGAACGCGAACGCATAGCTGCTGATCTGCATGATGGCGTAGGTCAGTTGTTCTCTGCTGTAAAAATGAATTTGAGCGGCTTGTTTGACCGGATTGATTTTAGGCGTAAGGAGGATGTTTTTGTGGCAGAAAACACGCTGGCGCTGGTTGATGAAAGCTGTAAAGAGGTCCGCGCTATATCTCACCAGATGATGCCAAACGCCCTGCTGCGCTCGGGCCTGGTATCGGATCTGAGGAGTTTTATTGAAAAGATCGATTCGGATAAATTAAAGATCAGCCTGGAAACAAGGGGGTTTAAAGACAGCATGGAAATCAATACGGAAACCATGCTTTACCGCATACTACAGGAAACGATTAATAACGTAATTAAACATGCCCACGCTACCCGGCTTGATATTAAACTGAAACGCGATAATGAAGGCATTAATGCCGAAATCAGGGATAACGGTGTAGGCTTTGATATGAACAGGGAGGGCGATGGCATTGGGCTAAAAAATATATTTGCACGCATAGCTTATCTTAAAGGGACCATCAATTACCACACAGCGCCCGGGCAGGGCACTCATGTACTTATTGTGGTACCTGGTTAAAACTTAAAGGGTAAAAACAGCTTTTTTAAAAGCTAACCGGCACCTGTAAGGTATATTTTAGCCGTATTAATTTAGTGCAAGTTTAAAGCCTAAACTTTATCTGTACTAAACTTAAAAGTTATTGCAGCCGGGATCGGGGGACCCCGGCTGCTTTTTTAACCAACTCTTTTATTACCTCCCTATACACCATTTCTCGGTTTAAAATATTTATTTTGGGGTATGGTTATACCCCAAACCCATTAATTGATGAAAGTATTGCTTGTTGAAGATGAACCCGGCCTGGTATCAGTAATTGTACGCGGCCTTACCAGCGTGGGTATGGAGGTAAGTGTAGCTGCCGATGGTAATACAGGGTTGGAAATGTTCAGGGCCCACAGTTTTGATATTGTACTGCTTGATGTGATGTTACCCGGTATAAACGGTATACAAGTTTGTAAAGCGATACGTGAGGAAAACGAAACAATAGCTATACTGATGCTCACGGCGCTATCCAGCACGGAAAATGTGGTAATGGGTCTTAATAGCGGTGCCGACGATTACCTGGCGAAACCCTTTAAGTTTCCCGAACTGGAGGCACGAATACGCACCCTGGTGCGCCGCAGTAAGGCAGGCAGTTCGCCCAAAAGCGTTTTGAGTATAGGCGGGCTGGAAGTAGATACACTTTCAAAAACAGTGCAACGAAACGGACGCTCCATTACTTTAACCGCCACAGAATACAGCCTGCTGGAGTATTTCATGAAAAACCATAACAAAGTGTTATCGCGCTTACAGATATTGGAAAATGTGTGGGATATTGATTTTAATATGGGCACCAACGTGGTAGATGTTTACATTAATTACCTGCGCAAGAAGATAGACACCGGTTACGATACAAAATTGATACACACCGTTTACGGAATGGGCTATATGTTTAAAGAAGGCAAGGGTAATGAAACTGCAAACTAAAATTACCCTGCTGTTTGTAGCCATATCAACCACAGGGCTTATTTTACTTAACATCTCTATATTTTATTTTGTATCAGAGTTTAATTTTGAAGATTTTTTTAAGCGGCTGGAGTCGCGTGTAAATCTCGCTGCCGAAATAAACATTGATCCGGATGCGGGTTCTGTCGCTTACCGAAAGGTACGCCAGCAATACCTGGAAAAGCTGGCTAACGAAACCGACTACATTAGCCCTGTAGACCCGTCCAAACAACCGGCTTTTAACCGTATAAAGGGCCTGCCCGAGGAATTTTACCAAGCCATACTTGCCGGTAAAAATGCCAGGTATACCATACATAATCATTTTTATGCAGGCCGTATGGTCACCGGCAAAACCGGTAAATATATGGTGGTGGTTACTGCTGATGACCCATATGGCTTTAAAGAGTTACAGCAGCTTAAACGGGTACTTATCTTCGTCTTTCTTACGTTTATTGTGCTGGCCTATGTTGCGGGTAAGGCTTTTTCGTACATCACGGTGCAGCCCGTGCGTAATATTATTAAAGGTGTACAAAACATAACGGCTAACAACCTGCATATGCGACTGGCCGATGTTTCGGGCAAGGATGAAATAGCCGAACTGGTACAAACCTTTAACAACATGCTAACCCGGCTGGAAACATCCTTTGAAACACAGAACAATTTTGTAAGTAACGCTTCGCATGAGCTGCGTACGCCGCTTACCATCATATCCGCCGAAACGCAATTGCTGCTTAGTGGGAATAAAGTTAACGAGGAGGGTAGGCAATCTGTCCAAACCATTATGGAAGAGGCCGAAAAACTCACGGGCATTTTAGAAGGTCTGCTTGGCCTTGCGCAAACCGGGTTTGATGGCAAGAAGCAGCATTGGCAACGCATACGTATTGATGAGTTGGTTTTACAGGTGGCAGAATCTGTCAAGAAAACCAATCCAGGCAGTATCATCGATCTTGATTTTGCCAACCTGCCGGAGGATGAGAGCATGATTTATACGCAAGGCAACATCAACTTATTACGCCTCGCACTCAGTAATATTGTTTCCAATGCGTGCAAGTACTCTAATAATAGCCCGGTAAGTGTTCATCTCTCGTCATACACCGGCCGCATTGTTATCAGTGTAACGGATAGAGGCATAGGTATACCACAGCAGGAGCAGGCATATGTGTTTGTCCCGTTCTTCCGTGCATCAAATACAACCGATTTTCATGGCTATGGTATAGGTTTGCCGCTTACACAAAATATTATACGACTGCACAATGGTACCATTGGCATCCGTTCAAAGGAGCAGGAAGGTACTGAAATACAGGTAACTCTTCCTGTCGCTTTCTAAAAAAACTATCAGTAAAGAATTACACCTCGTTCAGATACTTATGCACAAAGCTGATAGCCATGGAGCCTTCGCCTACGGCGGATGCTACACGGTTCATGGCGCCGGCACGTACGTCGCCCGCCGCGAATATACCCGGGCAACTGGTTTCAAGCAGGTAAGGGTCGCGGTTGGTTTTCCAAACCTTTTTGAAATCTGAGCAGAGGTTAAGGTCGCGCCCGGTTTCAATAAAGCCTTTGTTGTTCACCAGTATATCGTTACACAACCATTCGGTATATGGCTTAGCGCCAATAAAAATGTAAAGCGCGTCAGCATCAACGGTTTTTATTTCGCCGGTGTTAAGGTCTTGTATGTTTAATTGTTTCAGGTTTTCTTCGCCTATGGCCTCGGTTATTTCCGTACAAGGCATTAGTTTAATGTTTTCCTGCCCATTAAGCTGGTCAATGAGGTATGACGACATGGTTTCCCGCAACGATGGTTTCCTGATCAGGATAAATACCTCTTTAGCAAATTTTGAGAGATACATGGCTGCCTGGCCGGCTGAGTTGCCGCCGCCAACTACGTAAACATGCTTATCCTTGCAAGAGGCGGCCTCTGTCATGGCGGCCCCATAGTAAATGCCTGCCCCTGTAAATTTTTCGATACCCTTGGTAGTCAGCTGCCGGTAATCAACCCCGGTAGTTATCACAATGGCTTTAGTTATTACCTCGGTATCATCATCCAATACAATGGTTTTATAAGCGCCATTGGTTTTTATCTCTTTCACTGCTTTAGGCGAAAGGAAATCCGTCCCGAACCGGGTAGATTGGGTAATGGCCCTTCGAGTAAGATCAGCACCACTTAAGCCTGAGGGAAAGCCGAGGTAATTCTCTATTCTTGAACTGGTACCTGCCTGGCCACCGGGTACCTTTTTTTCGATAAGTAAAGTTTTTAGACCTTCTGATGAGCCATATACAGATGCCGCCAACCCTGCCGGTCCTGCGCCAATGATAACCACATCATAAAGCTCGTTTTTGGCTGATGAGTTGAGGCCGATCTTAGCAGCAATATCCTTTACATCGGGTGCTTTCATCACCGCGCCATCAGCGCAGATAAGTGCAGGCAGGTCTTTTGCTTCCAGGTTATTCACCTTAATAAGTGCCTTAGCCTCATCGGTATTGGCATCCAACCACTGATAAGGGACCAGGTACCCGGATAGGAATTCCTTTATGTTATGTGATTTTGGCGAATACTGATAGCCTACCACCTTTATACCATGAAAATCGGGCTTGTAAATACCTTTCCAGTCTTCAAGCAAGTCGGTAATTACAGGGTACAGCTTTTCTTCTGGCGGGTCCCAGGGTTTGGTGAGGTAATAATCCAGCTTTACCTCGTTTATCGCCTTTATAGCTGCTTCTGTATCCGCGTAGGCGGTTAACAGCGCCCGTTTGGCGTTAGGGAAGTATTGCATGGTTTGGCACAGAAAGTCGATGCCATCCATTTCTGGCATTCGCTGATCTGAGAGGAAAAGCGCTACGGTTTCTCCTTTATTTTTCAGGTCGAGCAGGCTGGCCAGCGCTTCTTTTGCCGAAGCGGTGTTTAATATACGGTAGTGCTCCCGGTAGTGCGTTTTAAGGTCGCGGGTTATAGCGCGTAATACCTGTTGGTCGTCATCAACAACAAATATGATAGGTTGGTTCATGTGGTTTAATGGCTAATTATCATTAATGGGGAAACAAACAGTAAATACAGTATTACCCGGTTCCGAGGTTACCTTAACCGAGCCGTTGTGCTGCCTGATGATGCGGGTAACCACATCAAGCCCCAGGCCGGACCCTTTACCCATTTCCTTAGTCGTAAAAAATGGATCAAATATCTGCGACTGTAATTCTGCAGGTATACCGGGGCCGTTATCGCCAATATAAACACATACAAAATCCCCGTCTTTTTGGGTACGTATGGTTAAACGGCTGTTGGGTGTGTTTTCAAGTGCATCAATAGCATTATCAATAAGGTTGGTCCAAACCTGGTTAAGCTCACCCGCCAGCGCTTTTACCTGTGGCAGGGAGGTATCAAAGTTTTCCTGTACCTCAATATTATGTTTACGAAGTTTGTAATTGAGCATGGTAATGGTATTGCGCAAACCGGCGTGTATATCCAGCAACTGCTTATCGGTATCGCGGTCCATGTGGGTAAAGTTTTTTACTGAGCTTACCAGTTCAGAGATACGTTGGGAAGAATCACGGATATCAGCCACCATTTTTTCCTGTAACAGGTAGTTGTTCATCCAGGCCAGTACCACATCCAGTTTGGGCGAAGGTGTGCAGTTGTTAAGATGGTCCAGATCGGCCGGGCTGAAATCAAAGTCAGCAAAGTTCTCGGCCATGTCCAGGTCTTTAATATGATGGTCCAGTAGCCAGTCGGTAATTTCATCTTCCTTATCTGCGCGTTGCAGCATGGTAAGTATGGGCCGGTTGGTTTGTGTGGTTTTATTAATCAGCAACTGGTTAATGCTGTCTATCTTTTCAGGCTTCATATCAATGGCTGCAACATCTTTAAAAAGCTCAGGAAGATGTTTTACCTGGCATTGCAGCGCCGCTGCGCCCCGCGTAATGGCCGATGCCGGGTTGTTAAGCTCATGTGCTAAACCTGCCGATAATTTACCCAGGGCAAACATCTTTTCGTTCTGCTGCTGTAAAGAGGTAAAATCGCGCACGCGGCTGGTCATGGCGTGTACCATGGCCTCGGTAAGCTCATAATGCAGCTTTATGGCTTCCTTCATTTTATCTTTATGAATACTCAACAGGCGAGTTTTTTTAGTGCACTCGGTGTACCCGGGTGTTTTGGTAGCCCTGCTAAAAGGCAGGTACCCACTAATAGAATGCGCCTGAATAATAGCTATTTCGCGCAGCTTGCCATTTTGCACCATGCAAAGGCGTATGCGGCCCTCTATAATAATGTACGTGTAACTAAGCGCGGTATTAACCTCGGTCAAATGCTCTCCCGCTTCCAGTTTGCGGGTTTCGCCGTTGTTAAGCAGCCATTGTAACTGATCATCGGGTACGGTTTCAAGCGCCGGTATGGCCCTTAATTCGGCAAGTGTTACTTTATTCATGCGGTAGTGCTAAAGTAATACAATAATAAAGCTAATTATTCATAATTGCAGAGTGGTGCCGTGGTGCGGTTATATTTATATCGCTCTTTTCCTGATTTATCATTAAAGTTCACCGGCGGGATGTTATCATTGCTCCGCCCTAAATTATCATATATTTGATGCTTACCGCGCAAACAATATCTTAATTATATCATTGTTGAAACTACAAGTTGCGGACACAACAATTATTGGCTTGGTATAGCCTTTTTTAATAACATGTTAAGTACAAAAATAAAGGCTTCTACAGAGCAGGCACATCAATCGCTTGAAGGTAAAGTGGTAAGGCGGTTGAAGGCCATACGTGGAAATAAAGATTACGCCGATCTTTTAAAATATTTTTACGCCTATTTTAAAGGGCTGGAAGCAGCTGTAGCGCCTTACATTACACCAGAGGTGCTGGCAGATTACAGCAACAGGCGGCATGCTGACCATTTAAAAACGGATATTATAAAACTTGGTGCTGATGACCAGGATTTGCCGACGGTTCATATCCCTAAAATAACTAACCCGGTGCAGGCAATGGGGGCGTTGTACGTAATGGAGGGTTCTGTAATGGGAGGCCCATACATTGTACAAATGCTGGCCAAAGGCGGCGTAACAGAAGGTGTTTCTTTTTTTAGCGGTTATGGCGCGGAAACCGGTAGGATGTGGTCCGGATTTGTGGACGCGTTGAACAGAATAGCCCCAACCGAAGAACAGGAGCACCAGGCAATTGAAAAAGCTAACGAAACCTTCTCCAATTTTGCCGCAATGTTTGATGTGGCAGAGGCTGTTTAGCTATAAATTTTAATTGCTTTTACTTGGTTGAATAAGGTCTGGTATTATTTATCACCCTGAATAATTTTCATCACTACTTCATAAGCCGTTTTTTTCTTCCATTTCGCTATCAACCAGCTTACAAAGCATAAGATAAAGATGTCAGTATTCTCTGTTCCGCTTTGCAAGGCTAAAACTTTCTTTTGATAAGCCGCTTCAAAAACCACATCAGGTTTTAATAAGTACTTTTCAATCAGGCTTAAGAACACGAGCACGCGCTCTTCCGATGTTTTAAGCAAATACTTTCTGTATCTGCGGCGGAAGCTGGCAAGTCGGGACATGGCGACCTCGATGTTGGAAAATTGTGCCTGTACCAATATTTCCATCAGGTTTTTGCGGATGGTCCAAAGCATGCCCATTTTTTTCTCATACCAGGTGTCGGTACGCGTTAGCAACTTTAACTGCTTTAAACTTTCGCGGTTATCACAAAGGGCTAAACACATTGCAAGGCTTATCCGTATGTCTTCAATGTCTTCCGGTTTTGAGGACGATTTCGAAAAAACAAGCGCCTCCTTTAATAGGTTAGTTGCCTCATCAGCGAGGTTGGTGAAAAACAGGTTAAGTGCAGAGAGTAGCTGGTGCCTTAAATAAAACAAGGTGTAATAGCGATTGTCTGACATCATCAGTTCCATCATTTCTTTCAGCAATGATCTACTCTTCCCGAAATCCTTTTGCCGTAAGTGGAAGTTTGCCAAAAAGTACAAAATGGAGATATGGTAGAAAAGATAGGTCTTCTTTTGATCCTTTAGCCCCCGGATGAATTGGTTAGTACGGTTGATGTAGCGTTCAATCAGGCCATAATTTTGTTGTATAGCCGCATATTCGTTCGCAATGAAAAGGATCTGGTAAACAGATTTGTACGTCATCAGGTCCTGCACAGATATCTTGTACTTACGGATGGTAGTTATTATCAGCGTATTTAGGTTAACAACTTTTCCTTGCTGATGTATTTGTTGCAATTCCTGCCTCAAAAAGGCATAGGCTATATTCAGTTTGGCCTCTCTTTGCATGTCGGCCTGGTTAAGCAAGAAGCGTGCTGTTAAACCTTCAAAATTTTCAGCCCCCGGTAAATGAGCATAGTGCAGCTTTAACAGCAAAAGCTCATTTAGTAAGTTAAATTGCTCCAGATGTTTGGCCAGTCTTTCTGCCTTATCTAAACATTTGAACGCTGTCTTCACTACATCGTTCTCTAATAAGAAACGCCCTACTACCACTAATCTAAGCGCATCATAAGTATCAGATTGATTATTTTCAAAGGCTTTTTGTGATAAAAACAGCAGCAAGCTATCCTGCAACCTTTTACGTAAAGCGTGGTAAGCATCTTTATTTTTTGGTGATTGATAAAGATTGCTTAAGTTATTTATATCGTCAGTTTTTAATAAATCAAGTAACTGCAGATTCTTTACATCACCCCGCTTGTTTTTTCGCTGTAAAAACTGTTTAAAATGCTTTAAATCATTATTATCGAGAAGATTTGTTAGCTCTAAAAGTGAGTCCATAAGGGCAATTAAATAATTATAAAGGTAGTATTATACTAAAATATATCGTCAGTATTTTACTAAATTTAACTTTTTATAGGCCTGTTTTACGTTGCACATTTGCTTCCATATTAATCATTTAAACAAAAACAAAATGGAACCGCTACAACACAAAACAGACGAATTTTTAACAAGCGTAAAGAACAGCGAAAATGGCAGAAACCCTTTCAGACCCACTGCGGCATTTATTGGCGCATCATGGTTTGCCTTATTAACCGGAACAATAGGCTATTGCATAGGCTTATGGAATGCCAGCATACAGCTGAACGAAAAAGGCTACTATTTCACGATATTATTGTTTGGCCTGTTCGCAGTGATCTCCGTGCAGAAAAGTGTAAGGGATAGGGCGGAAGGACTTGCCGTGACCGACCTTTACTATGGCCTGAGCTGGTTTGCCACCATAGCAGCTATGGTGCTATTGACCATTGGCTTGTGGAATGCTGATATCGCAAGAAGCGAAAAAGGTTTTTATGCTATGGCCTTTTGCTTAAGTATGTTTTCGGCCATTGCTGTACAAAAGAATACCCGCGACGCCAAGTTGATTGGAGATAAAGAACTGTAACGTAGCGGTTGCTTGCCCGCAGTGCCTTGCCTTGCAAGCCTGCGGGTTTTTAGGTGTCAAGCCGAAAAGATAAGCCTTCACTTATGTATCTATGAGCCAAGATGGTACAAAAACTTTAGTGCTTTGATGGAAACTAAACGCTAATTATACCGTTGTTTCTATAAACAATTGTCATGAAAAACCCATTCAAACAAGAAGAGAATCACGGTATATTAATATCAGGTCTGCTGATTGGAGCAATGTTCGCAGGTGCTATTACTTATCTATATATCAGAAAGAAAAGTGACCTGAAGGAGGCTGCTGATGAACTTAAGTCACACGCCAAAGATTATTTAAAAAAGAAGGAAGGAAAGTTGAAGAAACACAAAAGAGACATTGAAGAGCTCGGTGGTATAGTAGGGTAACATAGCTCTGGTCTTAGCGCTCGTATGCTCATTTCCAAGGCAGCTGATTCAATGAACAGCATTCAATACCTTGATTTCTTTATAAGAAGTCAGGATAGATAGTTACCAACCCATAATAAAAAAAGCCTTCAACAATCGTTGAAGGCTTTTTTGTGGTATCAGCTGGAATCGAACCAGCGACACAAGGATTTTCAGTCCTTTGCTCTACCAACTGAGCTATGATACCATCATCCCGTTTGGGGTCTGCAAATGTAGCGTTTTTTTCAGTTTTAAAAACTTTTTTTTCAAAATAGTGCTTTTAGCTGCCAACCGGTATTGATTATCAGCGCATTAATTTTAAATAAGTATTTTGTGCACCACCCTCATATCTAAATCAAAACAATTTATACCTTGTAACATTAAAACAAATACCTATTTTCGTTATTCAAATACTATGCATGCATAATAAATTATGATCGGACAAGCTATTTTCTTTATCATACTGGCCGCTGCGGTCTACCTGTTTTGGAAGAATGCAGCCAAGATCCGTCGTAATATTTTATTAGGCAGGGATGCAGAATTTAGCGATCGCCCGGCCGAGCGTTGGGCAACTATGGCCCGTGTAGCCCTTGGCCAAAGCAAAATGACCAAGCGCCCTGTAGCGGCCATCCTGCACCTGTTCGTTTACGTAGGCTTCGTGATCATTAATATAGAAGTACTGGAGATATTGATTGATGGCCTGTTTGGCGCTCACCGGGTATTCTCCAAGCCGCTGGGGAGCTTTTATGGTTTGCTCATAGGTGGTTTTGAGGTATTGGCTTTATCGGTGCTGTTAGCATGCGTAATTTTCCTGATAAGGCGAAATGTATTGAAGCTAAAGCGCTTTACAGGGCAGGAGATGACCTCATGGCCTAAATCTGACGCTAACTATATCCTGATCACCGAAGTATTATTGATGGCTGCTTTCCTGACCATGAACGCCGCCGATTACAAGTTACAGGCACTGCACTACAGCCATTATTTAAAGGCAGGTAGCTTCCCGGTAAGTGAGTTTATAGCGCCTTTGCTGCCATCACAAGCAAGCGCGTTGGTTATTGTAGAGCGGGTTTGCTGGTGGTTTCACATTATAGGCATATTGGCGTTTTTAAATTACCTGCCGTATTCAAAGCATTTTCATATTTTACTGGCATTCCCCAATACTTATTATTCCAGGTTACAACCTAAAGGGCAGTTCACCAATATGGATTCGGTGACCAACGAGGTAAAAGCTATGCTTGATCCTTCATTTGTTCCCGAAGCGGCAGAGATAACCCGTTTTGGTGCAAAGGACGTAACAGACCTTACCTGGAAAAATTTAATGGATGCCTACACCTGCACCGAGTGCGGGCGTTGCACATCTGTTTGCCCGGCAAATATTACCGGCAAAAAATTATCGCCCCGTAAGATCATGATGGATACTCGCGACAGGGTTACGGAAGTTGGTAACAACATAGATAGGCACGGTAAGGATTTTGCCGACGAAAATACTTTGCTGGATAATTATATCACCCGCGAAGAATTATGGGCTTGTACCACATGTAATGCCTGCGTAGAGGCCTGCCCGGTAAATATTAATCCGCTGGAAATTATTACTGAGATGAGGCGGTACATAGTGATGGAAGAGTCACAGGCGCCTGCAAGTTTGAATAACATGTTTGGTAACATGGAAAACAATGGCGCACCGTGGAAATATAGCCAGTCTGATAGGCTTAACTGGGCGGAGAAAGATTAAGACCATAGTCTATAGCTAATGGTCCATAGTTTACATTAGCTTACCATGGACAATGACCTATTGACTAATTAAATAAAAAATGGACCAAGATACAGAGGCTTTTGAAGCCGGATATAAAACGTTTATAGAGAAAGCCGCGGCTAACCGGTCGGTTTGGGGATTGAAAGGCAAAGGCGGTTGGGCAAATGCAGAGGCGAGTGGCGAAGCGGATGCTGTTATTCCTTTTTGGAACGACCGCGCCCAGGCGAAGATTTGCGCCCGCGATGATTGGAAAGGATTTTTACCGACCGAGATACTGTTAGCAGATTTCCTGGAGAATTGGTGCGTGGAAATGGCTGATAATAACACGCAGGCAGGCATTAACTGGAATGCGCAGATGCAGGGAGTAGAGGTTGACGCACTTGATCTGGCGCTGGATATTCTACACCGATTGAATGAGATTAACTCTGCTATCACATTTTCGCAGTATGATAGCATTAGCCAATTTATAGAAGCCATTACCGAAGAATAATATAGCTTACTGATGGAACAAAAGATACCTACAATGGCCGAAATGGCTGCCGAAGGCAAGCAACCCGAGATACTTTTCTGGGTGGGCTGTGCCGGTAGTTTTGACGAACGCGCACAACGCATTACCCGTGATATTTGCAAGATATTGCAGCATGTAGGCATTAGCTTCGCGGTGTTAGGTACTGAAGAAAGCTGCACCGGCGACCCTGCAAAACGAGCCGGTAACGAGTTTTTGTTCCAGATGCAGGCCATGACCAATATACAGGTGCTGGATGGCTACAATATTAAAAAAATAGTAACCGGTTGCCCGCATTGTTTTAATACCATCCGAAATGAGTACCCTGCCCTTGGTGGTAATTATGAGGTGATACACCATTCGCAGCTGATACAGCAACTGATTGATGAGGGCAAGCTAAAAGCCGAAGGTAGCGAAAGTTTTAAAGGCCGTAAGATCACTTTTCACGATCCTTGTTACCTGGGCAGGGGTAATGATGTTTACGAAGCCCCGCGCCGCGCGTTAGAAATTTTAGATGCCGATCTGGTTGAAATGAAACGCTGCAAGAGCAATGGCCTGTGCTGCGGAGCCGGAGGCGCTCAAATGTTTAAAGAACCGGAGCCGGGCAAAAAGGATATCAATGATGAACGTATGCTTGATGTGCTGGAGGCGAAAGCCAACGTCATTGCATCGGGCTGTCCCTTCTGTATGACCATGCTGACAGATGGCGTAAAACACATGGAAAAAGAGCAGGAAATAAAAGTGCTGGATATTGCCGAAATTACGGTTAGAGCAAACGGGTTGTAAGCTATTTCGTCCAAACGGTTACTATGCCGTTTTTAGCATTTGGCCCATACAATTCTTGCGGTACCGGATGTTTACTGTAGTAAATGTCGGTTATTGTTTCTGCCTTAACTGCCGATAACTTTTCAAGGCAATCAGCCTGAGTTACCGGCTGCCCGTTAATGACAAGTACCGGTTCGGCAGATGCAATTCCAATTTTACCGGATTGGGTTTTCTTGTACTTACTTAATGCTATTTTCAGGGTCGATTGCTTGATTGCGGCGTTCTGCTCACCTTTTTTCAAAATAAGTACCGTAAATTTTCCGGCGTTATTTGTAGTAGATATAAGTTCTTCATTCCAAAAAGGATCAACAGTTAGTAGGTCTGCGCTTTTGATCAATGCCAGATCGCTGTTTAATTTGACAGAGTCTTTAGGCTCATACATTGTTTTATTAAAAGCGTAGCCCGAAACCTTGTCAGGTTTATATGCTGTATCGCATTTTATTAACCAGCCATCAATTTGTTGTTTGGTTATATTTTGTGCCTTAACAGTGATAACTAAGCAAATCAAAGCAGCACTTAAAAAATATTTCATGGGTTATTTCCTTTAAGAAATGTCAACGCTTCTTTTAAACTGTCCAGTCTTTTTGGCGAAATTTTTTTGATGGGTATGTCCCATTCCGTAACCATCGAATCTAAATCACCGGCGGGGTCTTCAAAGGTTTGATAAATAATATCGTCAGCAAGGGTTTTAAAGGCGATGGTATCTGTATTGGCGTTGCCGGGCTTTAGATCAAGTGTGTTCAAACGACTGATCTTGAAAGAAAAATACTCCTGCTTACCCTGTTGATAAGTTTTTCTGAGGCGGATAAAATGATCTGGTGTAAGGATGACCTCAAACTTTTTTATATTGGGGTCGACAGAAGGATCATAAGCCTCGTTTAGGAATCGATTAGCCCAGTTGGTCCATTCCTGGCCATCCATAAAACCTTTAAAGCTGCATAATAACATGCACATGGCTAGTAACGCGATGCCTAGGCGTGTTTTTAAAACAGGTTTTACAATTGATGCTCGCATGACAACTTACAATAGCCTTAAGTTAAAAAATCGAGTAAATTTGTAGCATGGAATTTTCTTCACATTCAAGAGTTTGGATATACCAATCGGACAGGGAACTAACCGCGTCAGAGGCACAGGAAGCACAGGTTTTGTTAGATAACTTTACCCGCAGCTGGACCGCACATAACAACCAGTTGTTAGCCAAGGCCGAAATTAGGTACAACCGTTTCCTGATTTTGTTTGTGGATGAAAGCCAGGCAGGCGCAAGTGGCTGTTCTATAGATAAATCTGTTCATTTTATGAAGCAGTTGGAGCATCATTTCGGCATCAATTTATTCGATCGGTTTAATTTGGCTTACCGCGATGGCGAGATTGTTAGATCAGCTCCAAGGCAACAATTTGAGGATTTGATAAAAGAGGGAAAAATCAACGGTGACACCCTTGTATTTAATAACGTAGTACAAAACATCACAGATCTAAATACAAAATGGGAAGTTCCTTTTAAGGAAAGCTGGCATATGCAAATCTTCGGGGACTTAATTTAACCTTTGGTTTTTTGTTTTCATAAATGGCAAACAAAAGTTAATAATCAGGTAATATTTGTTGCAAATAATTAGTGTACAACCTATTATCTTTAATCAATTATTAACCTTTAATCTTTATTATTTATGAAAAAACTCGTATTACTATGCAGTATGTTGGTAATGTTCTGCGTTGTTGTAAAGGCTCAAAACATCTCAGTTAATTTCCAAGCTAAGGATGCCGTAACGCCGAATAACATTACGAATCCGGCAAAAGCTGATGCAAGTGTTGTTAAGCCAGTTATGTATAATTTAACGGTACAAAACAACACGGGCGGCGGTACCTTTCAATTTCAACTTGTTCCGCAATTTTCGGGCGGCACAAGTGCTTCTTTCAACTTTACTACATCACAAACTATCTCTGTGGTAGGTGGAATATACAATATTTACATGCGTGGGCCAGGTTCAAACTACAGGTTCGCTTACCAGGTATGTGCCACGTTTGGCAATATTACCGGGCCAAATGCTACATTTAGCAATGTAAATATTTGTTCCAATGGCGTGGTTTCTGTAAACTAACACAGTTTACCTGATTTCCAGGTATCTTTAAAGATAGTGTCCTCGCGAGATCATAAGATACGCGGGGACATTTTATAATATAGCACTCATAAACATCATTGCCGTCACTCAGGAAACTGTATTTGAAATGCACTAAAACTCCAGCGGCCCAAGCCTGCGCATATTTTTTAAGATCAAATACTGGCGATGTTTTAAATAACGGGTAGGGTTGGTGGCGCTCCAGCGCAGTGGGCTGGGGAATATCACGGCTATAGCCGCTGCCTGTTGCCTGGTTAGTTGTGCCGCCGGTTTATGGAAGTATGCTTGCGATGCCGCTTCGATACCATAAATACCGTCGCCCATTTCAATTACATTAAGATATACCTCCATTATACGCTTCTTGCCCCAGAAAGCCTCTATCAGTACAGTAAACCACGCCTCAAGCCCTTTACGAACAAATGAGCGGCCCGGCCATAAAAACACGTTTTTAGCTGTTTGCTGAGTAATGGTGCTGCCGCCTATAAGTTTTTTACTTTTTGAATTTTTTTCAATAGCTTTTTCTATCGCCCTGAAATCGAAGCCGTGATTTTCCAGAAATGTCTGATCTTCGGCAGCTACGGCAGCGCGCTTCATCGGGTCGGCAATCTGGTCAAAGTCAACCCACTTTTTGTCTATCTTCCAGTCCAGCCCGCGCTGTTTGCGTTCAAAGCCACGCTGTACCATTAGCCAGGTAAACGGTGGATTGATAAACCGGTACAGGATTACCCCAAACAAGCTCGAACCGATAAATATAACAAGTGCGAATTTTACTACACGCAACGCCAGCTTGATGATGCCGTTACGATAGATGCCTTTACCATTTCCCTTTTTTACGGGTTGCGCTTTCTTTGCCATTGGAGGTGCAAATGTAAGGTAAATAAAAAAGGAGCAGGGCAAATGCCAAACTCCTTTTTTTTAAATTCTAAATCCTAAGTTTTAAACGCTAAAAAGAGTTAAAAACCGGATAGTATAATTATTCAGCTACTACTTCAAAAGGTACCTGAACTTTTACTTCTTTGTGCAGGTTTACGTTAGCAACGTACTCGCCCAGGAATTTAGGCTCCTGGTCAAAAGTGATGCGACGACGATCAACATCAAAACCTTCTTTTTTCAATGCATCAGCAATCTGGATGGTATTAATTGCACCGAATATTTTACCGCTTTCGCCGGCTTTAGCGCCAATAGTAAGCTTAACGCCTTCTAATTTAGCAGCAATAGCATCAGCATCTTTGCGAATTTTCTCTTGTTTGAACTGAGCTTGTTTAATGTTCTCAGCTAAAACCTTACGTGCGCTTTCAGTAGCCAATATAGCATATCCTTTAGGGATAAGAAAGTTGCGGCCGTAACCCGGCTTTACATTCACTACATCGTCTTTATCGCCGAGGTTCTTTACGTCTTGTTTTAAAATAACTTCCATGTGTTTACCTCCTTGATTATTTTAATGAGTCTGTAACATAAGGTAATAAACCAATGTGGCGGGCACGTTTAACAGCCTGGGCCACTTTGCGCTGGAACTTCAAAGAAGTACCTGTTAAACGGCGAGGTAATACTTTACCCTGGTCGTTAACAAATTTTAAAAGGAAGTTAGCGTCTTTGTAATCAATATACTTAATACCGTTCTTTTTAAAACGGCAGTATTTTTTACGGTTGTCCTCTACTTTAGGGGCGGTAACGTATTTAATTTGGTCGTTTGCCATTAGTTGTTTTCCTCCACTTTAGCTGCAGGTTTCTTGTTGAAAGCACCGCTGCGTTTTTTGTCGTTGTAAGCAATGGCATGTTTGTCCAAAGCAATAGTTAAGAAACGCAGAACGCGCTCATCACGTCTGAACTCAACCTCCAATTTGTTAATTAAATCACCCGGAGCCTTGTATTCAGTTAAGTGATAGTACCCTGTAGTTTTCTTTTGAATTGGGTACGCTAATTTTCTCAAACCCCAATTATCCTCCTGGACAATTTCGGCTCCGCCGTCAGTTAAAACTTTTGTGAATTTGGCAATTGCCTCTTTCGCAACGTCTTCTGACAGCAACGGGGTTAGAACGATCACGGTTTCGTACTGTTGCATTATAAATTGATTTTTAATTATTTACCCGGTATATCGGGGCTGCAAATGTAGAAAGAATAAAATTATTTTCAAAGCTAATTATGCTTATTTTCGAACCATTAAAACATCATCAATCACACAAATGAAAAAACTTTTACTTACCCTTATCACCTTAATGCCCTTTGGTTTAGTTAAAGCACAAACCAAAACTATTGGCCCGGCTGAAACTAAGCTCAACAACCAGCTTTGCGATTGTATAACCAAACTTGATAAAGAGAAGATCAAAACATCTAAAGAAGCTAATGAAGCATTTATGAATTGCTTTACGCAGCAGGCCGACCTTTTACCTGATGTTGCGACAGAGCGTGGGGTGGAGATGACCGATAATGAGGCCATGAACAAAATTGGCACCGAGATAGGTGCAAATTTAATGAAGATGAAATGCGACGGCTTTATGGCCCTTGCCATGAAAATGGCCGCGAAAGATGATAAAGACGCTCCTGAGTCAAAAACTATTACTGGCACGTTTAAGCGTATTGATACCAAAGGTTTTAATTATGTTGTGCTGAATGTGGATGGTAAAGAACGGACGTTTTTATGGTTCAGGCAGTTTGCAGGTTCTGATGCCTTTAGCGGCCAGGCAGCCCGTTTAGTAGGTAAAAAGATACAACTGACCTGGCAAGAAACAGAGGCTTACCTCCCCGCAGCCAAGGGATATTATAACGTAAAAGAAATTACCGGGATTGAAATACTAAAATAAGCTTTGTAAGTAGCTGCATGGCATGTTATTTGCCTTCGCAAAGGTAAATAACATGCCATGAATTACATCTTCCACCCTTACGATTTTAATGTTGTTGAGTCGGCTATATTAATGATGCAATTGCCCGCCGGTGATGAGGACCAGAACGAAGCTGATTCCTTTGCAGACGATCTGAATTTAAATCCGCCCGATGAAGACCTTCCTGAAGAGGGCAGCTGGGGCGACGAGGAGGATGAGGATTTTGAAGACCAGGTAGAGTGGCGCGATGATATGAATGAGATACGCGCGGGCGATGACCTCAACGAACCTGACCCTGAGGATGATGACCATTTGCCTGATGACGACTTGCAATAACCTTAAGGGATATTGCTTTCCGAATTGAATTTTAAGCCTTTCAGGTAAGCCATTTTCTTGCTACCTTAGTGGCTGTGGATAATTTTATTGTTTCGGCACGTAAGTATCGCCCGGCAACGTTTGAAACCGTTGTAGGACAGCAACATATTACCAATACGTTAAAAAACGCTATCAGGAATAATCAGCTGGCACAGGCGTTTTTATTCTGCGGACCGCGTGGGGTAGGTAAAACAACCTGTGCCCGTATATTGGCCAAAACTATTAACTGCACTAACCTGCAGCCTAACGGTGAGGCTTGCGGAACGTGCGATAGCTGCCGCGCCTTTCAGAATGGCAACTCTTTTAATATCCACGAGCTTGACGCCGCTTCAAATAACTCGGTTGATGATATCCGCAGTCTGATAGACCAGGTGCGTATACCGCCACAGGCTGCGCGTTACAAAGTGTATATTATAGATGAGGTACACATGCTATCGCAGGCAGCCTTCAACGCTTTCCTGAAAACGCTTGAGGAACCACCTAACTATGCTATATTTATATTAGCTACTACTGAGAAGCATAAAATACTTCCAACTATTCTTTCGCGGTGCCAGATATTTGATTTTAACCGTATAAGGGTTGAGGATATGGCCGGGCATCTGGCAGGTATAGCCACAAAGGAGCATATCACTTATGAGGACGACGGGTTACATATCATTGCCCAAAAGGCGGATGGCGGTTTGCGCGACGCGCTGTCGATGTTTGACCAGATTGTTAGCTTCTCGGGAGGCAATGTTACTTACCGCTCGGTAATTGATAATCTTAATATCCTTGATTACGATTATTACTTTAACATAACCGATCACCTTTTACAGGGGAACAGCGCCAATGTACTCTTGCTTTTTGATGAGATATTAAGCAAAGGGTTTGATGGCGCGCATTTTATAACAGGGCTCTCAGAGCACCTGCGCAATTTGCTGGTAGGTAAAGATGCCTCTACCATTAAATTGTTAGAGGTTAGTGAAACTATTAAGTCGAGGTATTTGCAGCAATCACAGGCTGCTTCGGTATCGTTCCTTTTATCGGCTTTAAATATTGCTAACCAATGCGATATTAATTATAAACAGAGCAAGAATCAGCGTTTGCAGGTAGAACTGGCACTCCTGAAGATGAGTAATTTGCAGGCGGTGTTCAGTATGGCATCCATACCGGCCGGTACCACACCCACTCCAAACGGAGAGGTAAAAAAAAAACCTGATACAACAGTAAACTCTTCTGCAGCCGTTACAACGGCAAATGATGATGTAGCTGTTGTGAGGGATGCGCCCGTAAATTACCAAACAGGTAAAGCAGCATCGGTAGTTAACGAAGCGCCAACACCTGCTGCCACCCCGCAGCTAAAACAAACGCCTGCTGAACCCAGGCCGGAGCCTGCCGAAAAGCCCAAATCATTTATTCCAAATCTTCACGCGTCGGCATCATCCATTAAGATCCCTAAATTTAATGAGCTGGGTAAAATTGTAGAAGAAGAAGCTAAGGAAGAAGAAGACCCTTATTTAAAGGGCAATGATAAAGAGTCCTTTAATCTTGATCAGTTTTTGCAAACCTGGAGCAATTACGCCGCTAAAATAAAAGCCGAAGGTAAACCCATGAGTTTGTTTACCATTTTTACGGCTAACGCGCCGAAATCGCTTGGTGATTTTAACTACGAAATTGTAGTATCAAATAAGGTACAGGAAGCCGCATTCCGTGATGAGCGCCCTTATTTGCTCAACTATCTGCGTACTACGCTCCGCAATTTTGATATAGAAGTGAACGCCCGGGTTGAGGAAACTACCGTTGTACGCAAACCCTACACCGCGATAGAAAAATTTCAGCATCTGGCGGCCAAAAACCCTCAATTATTAGAATTACGCGCTCGCTTTAATCTTGATTTTGATTAATCCGCATTAAAACGATCATAAAAACAAAAGCGATACTCATGAGCATCGCTTTTGTTTTTAAAGCACTATTTAAATACTTGGTTTGTCGTTTTTAGGATAGCCTTCTTCATCCAGATCATCCCTGTCGTCTTCAGGTGTGTGTGAAAGGGCTTCATCACGAGGGTCGAGGTGTACAATTTTGCCACTATCAATATGCATCCCTAATGATTCCGCGTCGGTTTCTAAAGAGCGGTCGGCATCGTATTCACCTTTGGTGTCGTATGGGTTAGCCTCGTCATAAGTAGAGTCGAAGTCATCACCATTATCGGCAGTGGTATCGTATGGGTCAGGGTGGTCATAATCTTCGTTATTTCCCTTAACATCATACTCGTAACTGTTAGACGCCTCATTATAGTTCAGGTTCTCATCATCTATAATATCGTCATTTTCTCCCTCAATAGGTGTATTTCTGTCTTCAGGGTCTGTTACAAAATCGTCGTTTGGTTCAATGGTATTCATAGGTTTAAATATTTATGAAATATTAACTAAAATCCTGCCAAAAAACAAAGGTTATATGGTTTTGCGATACGATGTCACCCCACCAAGCGCGAATTTTAGGTTAATGCTTATCTGCGACCATACATCTTTACTTTTGCCGGCTGTAAAGCCGTCAAGGTTATCTGTAAGATCAAAATTAACCTGGTAACCGATATCGATCTTGAATGATGGCTGGTTATACTGGTTAAAAAATTTAAGCTCGTAGCCAATGCGCGCCGGTATGTAAAGCTCATTGCTTTTATCGAGCCCGCCCCAGGTAATTTGCGGGGTAGTGTTTGATTTCCGGTTGATTTCCTTCATGTCGTTAAGAACGTAACCTACGCCTGATGATATATACAGATTTTTTAAGCCGTTCATGAAACCGCTGCCGCTATAATCAATTATTTCTCCTGCCTGTAGCTGCCCTCTGAAAACAAGCGCCGTAAACCGGTTGCGGAAATACCTGCCGGATACGGAGTTCTTATCTCCGCCTTTAAGCTCTCCGCCTTGTATCTCAAAAAGATAGTTGGCATAGGGGGTTTGGTTATAATTTAAACTTACCGCTACGGATGGGGTACCGATTACTTTTTCGGCATCGCCATACACCTGGTTGTAAGCTCCGCCAAGGCCAAGGTCATACTGCGCGTAATCATAGCCTATTTGGGCTTTCGCCAATAGCGCTGCTGTTGTAAACAAAAACGTTAAAAATATTTTTAAGAAAGGTTTTTTCATAAACGGCAATTATGCTGCTACAAATACGCGGGTGATCAGGTGCTATAAAAGTAGCATCAAACTTTTAAAAAGCAATATCTACTTACCAAATTAAAGCTTTTAACTTTTTACAGGCAACAACTACCTGTTAAAATTGTTATTTGGCCTGCACCAAATATGTATACGGTGTTTGAACTATAATAGTTAAGTGTTTCGGGTATTTACATATAAAATTATGTATGTTTGAAACCGTTAAAATTAAAAATCATAACAAAGCTATGTCGAAAATTAAAGTAGCAAACCCAGTTGTTGAACTGGACGGTGATGAAATGACCCGCATCATCTGGAAGTTTATAAAAGATAAACTGATCATTCCTTACCTTGACCTTGATATTAAATACTATGACCTTGGTATCGAGTATCGCGACCAGACAGATGACCAGGTAACTGTTGATGCTGCTAACGCTATTAAACAATATGGCGTAGGTATTAAATGCGCAACCATTACACCAGATGAGCAGCGTGTACAGGAATTTGGTTTGAAACAAATGTGGAAATCTCCAAATGGTACCATCCGTAATATATTAGACGGCACGGTGTTCCGCGAGCCAATTGTAATGAGCAATGTACCGCGCCTGGTACCTAACTGGACAGCGCCTATATGCATTGGCCGCCACGCTTTTGGCGACCAGTACCGCGCTACCGACTTTTTAACCAAAGGCAAAGGCAAACTTACCGTTACTTTTACTCCTGAAGATGGCGGCGAGCCGCAATCATTTGAAGTGTTTAACTTTAAAGGTGACGGTGTTGCCTTAACCATGTATAATACTGATGAATCTATCAAAGGCTTCGCGCATGCTTGTTTCAACCAGGCGTTAATGAAAGGCTGGCCTTTATACCTGTCAACCAAAAACACCATCCTTAAAAAATACGATGGCCGTTTTAAAGACATCTTTGAAGAAATATACCAAAACGATTATAAAGCCAAATTTGACGCTGCCGGTATTACTTACGAGCACCGTCTAATTGACGACATGGTGGCATCGGCCCTTAAATGGAACGGTAACTTTGTTTGGGCTTGTAAAAACTACGATGGCGACGTACAGTCTGACACCGTAGCACAAGGTTTTGGTTCATTAGGTTTGATGACTTCTACTTTGGTAACACCAGATGGTACCGTTATGGAAGCCGAAGCCGCACACGGTACGGTTACACGCCACTATCGCGAGCACCAGGCTGGCCGCCCAACTTCAACCAACCCGATCGCCTCTATTTTTGCATGGACCCGTGGTTTAGAGTTCCGCGGCAAACTGGACAATAACCAGGAACTGATAGACTTTTGCCACACTTTAGAGCAGGTTTGTATTGAAACTGTTGAAAGCGGCAAAATGACCAAAGACTTAGCTATTACCATTAAACCAAAGGTAGAGCACGGTACGGATTACCTGTATACCGAAGAGTTTTTGGAAGCTATTGACGAGAACCTGAAAAAGAAACTGGGTAAGTAATTAGCCGATTCTCTAAAATATGAAGCCCGGTCTGATTATTCAGATCGGGCTTTTTTTATTATTTTTTATTCAAATCTAAGTAGCAGTTCTTAGCTACTATTTGGATCATATTTAAGTTTTCACATTCATTTTAATATTTTACTGATAACTTAGCCACTGTTATTAATATAAAAATACTACCATGTCAACACCGTTATACCCGCTAAAATTTAAAACCATATTTAAAGATAAAATATGGGGCGGCCACAAAATTGAAAGTTATCTCCACAAAAACATAGGCGACCTGCCCAATTGCGGCGAAACCTGGGAAATATCGGGTGTTAAATCTGATGTTTCTGTAGTGGATAGCGGTGAACTGAAAGGCCAAAGCCTGGCCGACCTGCTGGAACAATACCAGGCCGACCTGGTAGGCGACAAGGTATACAAGCATTTTGGCAACACTTTTCCTTTGCTGGTTAAATTTATTGATGCTAACGATGACCTCAGCGTACAGGTGCATCCTAATGACGAACTGGCTAAAAAGCGCCACAACTCATTCGGTAAAACCGAAATGTGGTATATCATAGAGGCAGATCCCGGCTCAACGCTGATCACTGGTTTTAACCAGGAAATGGATGAGCAAAAATATGTGAACGCGTTGAACAGCGGGCATATCATGGATATCCTTAACCGCGAGGAAGCTAAAGCAGGCGACGTTTTCTTCCTGCCTGCCGGCCGCGTACACACCATTGGTAAAGGTTTGCTGATAGCTGAGATACAACAAACATCGGATATTACGTATCGTATTTATGATTTTGACCGAGTTGATGATAAAGGTAACAAACGCGAATTGCACACCCAGGAGGCTTTAGCCGCCATAGATTATAAACACTATGACGAGTATAAAACCCTGTATCAGCCTCAAAAGGATGAAACAGTACATGTGGTAAGCTGCCCGTATTTTACTACCAACGTTTTAGATGCCACTCACGGAACTGAAAAAGATTACAGTAACCTGGACTCTTTTGTGATACATGTTTGCGTTGAGGGCGAATACACACTGCAACATAATGATTTGGCTTACCAGGTTAAAATGGGCGATTGTATTTTGTTGCCCAAAACCATTGATAAAGTAGTATTAAAAACCACAGCGGGCTTTAAGATACTGGAAAGTTATATCGAGTAAAATTAACCTATTTTGATATCCTTACCGAAATACTGTAGTTTATGGTAAATTTCGGCAAGGTAAATTTCATTGAGAGGTTTTAAAAGATAATCCGCTATGAGCGGATTTTTTTTTGCCCTGTTAATATCTTCAATATCTATTGACGAACTAATATTATAAACCGCAATAGGTTTGGGTAACAGGGATTTTATTTCCCCAAATGCATCATTAAATTCCCACCCATCCATAATGGGCATATTAATATCCACAAACAATACGTCGGGTAAACGTGTGCTGTTTTGAGGGTCGGTAAGATAGTCAATAGCTTCTTTGCCATTGCAAAAGTCTAAAATTTCATCGAAAAGACCTTTTATACCAGTTAATTTTCTAAAACCATAGGTAAATATCTTATCATCGTCCACTATCGCGGCCGTTACAAATTGGAGTTCACTATTCATTAATGCGATTTACTATACCAGCTTAATGGTAAATTTTGTGCCAATGTTAACAGCACTTTCCACGGTGATGTATCCGCCAAGCGCTTCAACCTGGTTGCGGGTCATGAAAAGACCAATGCCTTTAGCATCAGGGTTAGTATGGAAGGTTTTATACATACCAAATAACTGGTTGCCATACCGTTCAAGATCAATGCCCATACCATTATCCTCAAAAGCCATAAATACTTCGTTACCGGCTTTGTAGGTGGTAATGTTGATGACAGGAGTGCGTTCGGGGTGGCGGTACTTAATAGCGTTGGTAAGCAGGTTTTGAAAAATACTTTCCAGGTAGGCCGGTATGTAATTCACCGTAGGGGCATTACTGAAATTAGTATTGATCTGAGCGCCGCTCATTTTTATATCGGCTTGCAGCGCTGATATAACGTTAGTAAAGATATCAGCTAACTCAAGCAACTTGGTGCCATTGGATATTTCGGCCTGCATTTTCACTATCTCATCCAGGTGGCTCATGGTAGCGCTAAGGCTTTGGCTAATGGTTTTAATATGCGAGAAGATTTCGGCTCGCTCATGCTCTGCAGGCGTTTCTTCAAACAGGTCAACCATAAATTTCAGGTTACCGGCATGTGAACGTAAGTTGTGCGATACGATGTAAGCAAAGTTCTGCAGGCGTTTGTTCTGATCATCGAGCAGGTTGATAGATGATTGCATGGTAATCCCACGCTTCTTGATACTATCAATGTTCTGAAATATACCTCTCAGATATTTTGAACGCCCATACTCATCAATTACGGGTATGCCCTTACATTTTACCCATATGATATTTTCTTTGGCCGTTTTAAATTGCAGTTCAATATCATAAGGAATACAGTGCTGCAGGGCATCATCTATTGCCTTTTTTATAACCGGCTCATGTTGCGGTAAAAAGTAACTCAGTAATTCGTCAACGGATATAGGTAACGAAGGATTAAGCTCATAAATGTCGTATATCTCCCGGCTTAACTCCAGTTCCATCGTCCGGCAGTCTATCTGCCAGTAACCCATTTTGGCAATACGACCTATTTCGGCAAACTTAGTTTCGTTTTCAACCGCTTTTAATTCGGCAGTTTTAGCCTCGCTAATATTGATTAGAATGCCATAAATAAACCGGCCGGTTTCGGTAATATATTGTTTGGTAGTATTTTGAAACCACTGGTAACCTTTATGCTTGGTGAGCAGCCTGATGTGTGCAGAATTTTCCACACTGTTGCTTGTCAGCAACGTGGTTTTTAAAAACTTCTGCCTGTCTTCGTAGTATAGCAGGTAATCAAAAAAAACACTGTACGAACACTCAATATCGTTTTTTTGATATCCTAAAGCCTGGTAAAAGCCTGTAGACCACCATACTTCACGCGTATCAATGTTATAACGCCATATGCTTACACCCGTATCTGCAAAATGTGCAATATGAGCTGCGTTCTCACCAGAAAATTGTTGTACTTCTGAACTCATTTACACTTCAACAGAAAAAATTACTTTGCCTATCTAAACTAAGGTACCTATTATAAATAATGTGCCAACCTGTGCTAAAAATGGCCTTTACAACCTAAAGTTGATATAAATGACAGGCGGTATTTAACAGAAGGAAAAAAATTAATTGTTAATTATTTGAGCCATTTTGCATGGTCAACCATACATTAAACTGCTAACCAACAGGATTAGTATACGGTGCTTTACGGTTAATGGTTATTATTTTCGCGCAAAAATAAATTATAGGTAGAAGATTATCAACGCTTTCCTTGTTTTTAGTAGTTCTGCAGATCGCACATTACTTACTTGTAACACACATATTGTGGATACTCTTATACACACATGCTTGCCAACCCTTTTTGTGTGGTTAAGCGGTTTTTTATATGTTTACATTATCCAATATAAAACCTATGAAAAGTATATGCTGTAAAGTAGCTGCATTTAGCCTGCTTACTTTAATTATTTCAATTAATGCTTCCGCGCAAAAAAAAGTACCCGGAAAGATATGGTCGGCGGAGAAAGCCAACAAGTGGTATGCGGGATACAGATGGATGAGCGGTGCCGATTTTATACCCAGTACAGCCATTAATCAGTTAGAAATGTGGCAGGCTGATACCTTTGATGCCACTACCATTGACAGGGAACTTGGCTATGCCGAGGGTATTGGTTTTAATACCATGCGCGTATTTTTATATAGCCTTGCATGGCAGCAGGATAAGGCAGGCTTTAAAAAACGTATTAACCAGTACCTCGCCATTGCTGATAAGCACCATATTAAAACCATGTTTGTGTTTTTTGATGATTGCTGGAACGCCGGTGCTAATATTGGTAAGCAGCCTGCACCTAAAACAGGTATACATAACTCGGGCTGGCTGCAGGACCCGGGCAACCGGCTCGGAAACCCCGGCCAGGAAGTTATGCTTGAGGCTTATGTTACCGATATACTCAGAACTTTTAAAAACGATAGGCGCATACTTTTATGGGATTTATACAACGAACCGGGAAATTCCAATAAAAAAGACGCGTCGATGGATCTGCTGGTAAAGGTGTTTGGCTGGGCAAGAGCAGTAAATCCATCGCAGCCCCTCTCGGCAGGATTGTGGGACTGGAGTTTTGAGAAGCTGAACACTTACCAGGCCTTAAACTCAGATGTGATCACTTACCATGATTATACCGAAGAGCCATCGCATCGCAAAACCATACAATTACTAAAAACTCACAGTAAGCCGCTTATTTGTACCGAATATATGGCACGTACCCGGGGCAGCCGGTTTGAAACCGTTATGCCTATGTTAAAAAAAGAAAATGTTGGCGCGCTTAACTGGGGTTTCGTAATGGGTAAAACTAATACTATTTATGCCTGGGACAACCCCATCCCCGATGGCAGCGAACCCAAGGAGTGGTTTCATGATATTTTCCGGAAGGATGGCACAGCCTACAAACCTGAGGAAGTTGAAATTATTAAGAAACTAAATGGTAAATGATAAGTGATTTTGCCAGTAAATAAAATTTATTTTACTGTAGATCAATCAAATAAAAAATAATTTATAAAGTCTATAGGATTAATAGCTTTTATATCTACATTTGTAATGTAATTGTTCTTTAAACATACTTATCCAGAAAGACCGAGGGAAAGGCCCTGCGAAGTCTTAGCAACCTGTATCGCCAAGATAAAAGGTGCTAATTCCTGCTTTGTTTAATTGCAAAGACAGATAAGCTGATTTAAACAATGCATACTTTGCATGATCGCGCCAACGCAGAATTTCTCTCTCACTTATTCCGGATAATTTTAATAAATTTTGATAAGGCTATTGATGATAGTTTATCACATCAAGTTAAAAAATAAAATTTAAAATATGAGCTTACGAATTGGCGACGATGCCCCAAATTTTAAGGCACAAACATCACAAGGCGAAATTGATTTGTATGAATACCTGGGCGATGGCTGGGGTGTATTATTTTCTCACCCGGCAGATTACACACCGGTATGTACAACCGAACTGGGCAAAACCGCGGCCCTGAAAGATGAGTTTGCCAAGCGCAATGTAAAAGTGCTGGCGTTAAGTACAGATAATGTTGAATCGCACAAGGGCTGGATCCATGATATCAACGAAACCCAGCATGTGGAGGTAACTTTCCCGATCATTGGCGACGAGGATCGGAAAATATCCGAGGCTTATGACATGATACACCCTAATGCCTCACTTACAGCAACGGTGCGTTCACTATTCATTATCGGGCCTGATAAAAAGATAAAATTGATTATCAGCTACCCGGCTTCAACCGGGCGAAATTTCCAGGAGATACTACGTGTTATTGACTCATTGCAGTTAACAGCCTACCACAGTGTAGCCACGCCTGCCGATTGGAAGGATGGAGAGGATGTGGTGGTATTGCCCTCAATAAAAACCGAAGATATACCGGCCAAGTTCCCTAAAGGCTTTACCGAAGTAAAACCTTATTTGCGTACAACGCCGCAGCCTAACAAATAAGGCTAAGATTTAAAGCCGCGTGGCCGAGAGGATAGGTATGGGTCTGCAAAACCTTTCACGGTAGTTCGAATCTACCCGCGGCGTCCAAACAATTAAACAGCTAACTAAAGTAATTGGCCGCAAAGCCCTATGCTTTTTTAGCTATACGCCAATCCTTCTTAATAAAGATACGTTTAATAAAACTGTGTAATTGCAAGCGATTAGTGCCACACGAGGAGATTGCCACGTCGCTTCCGCTCCTTGCAATGGCTTATTTTCCTTACCCTCTTTGCGCAGCAGAGAGGGTTGGGCACCAAGTGCCGCGGGGTGACTCAACTTGCGCATTAACTCACCCGGACATTGCTAAACCCGTAGACCATCTCTTCGCTGCGCGAAAAGATGGTGGGGATTTAAGCTTCCCAATCGGGGGGGATTTAGAGGGGGGTAGCAACAATTCACATCCCTCGGTTGTATTACCCTTATGAGCAAATCAACACATAACTGGCCTGTCCTTGATTTTCATTACCTGAAAGATACCATTGCCACCGTGCACATGTGGACGCAGATGATAGGCAAGGTACGTTTAAAGAAATCTCCGTGGATAAACCACTCATGGCAGGTAACGCTCTATTTGAGTGCAACGGGCTTAACTACCGGAAGCATCACTTACGAGGATGGAATCTTTCAGATCGATCTTGACCTGGTAAACCATCAGCTGCACATCACAACCAGTACTGGCGGTAAATGTAGCGGCTCGTTAGGGGCAGCAACAATTGCTGATTTTTATCATACGCTGATGGAAAAACTAAAGGCTGTTGGTGTTAACGTGGAGATCTACGCCGTACCCAACGAATTGGAAACGGCTATCCCATTTGCAGAAAATACTGCACCATGCGTGTATAATCCCGAGGCTATGCATAGCCTTTGGCAGGCACTGGTGAGCATCAATAATGTCTTTTTGCGTTTTAGAGCAGGATTTTTAGGTAAGTGCAGTCCGGTGCATTTCTTTTGGGGCGCGTTTGATCTGGCGGTGACCCGTTTCAGTGGCCGTACGGCACCTAAGCATCCCGGTGGTGCGCCAAATATGCCGGTAGAGGTAATGCAGGAAGCTTACTCGCACGAGGTAAGTTCATGCGGTTTTTGGCCGGGCAGCGAAGCTTTTCCGCAGCCTGTATTCTATTCCTATTGCTACCCAACACCTGATGATTTCGCTAAATAGGAAGTTAGTCCGCCGCAGGCATTTTACAGCGGCGAGATGGGCGAGTTTATGCTTACTTATGAAACTGTGCAGCAAGTGGCAGACCCCGAGGCTACCTTGTTACAGTTCCTGCAATCAACGTACGATGCTGCCGCCCGCACCGGCAATTGGGATAAAAACCTGGAGTGCGATCTGCAATGGCTAAAGCAATAATTTAAAACAGGGTTTTTGACGGCTTTTTAGCTGGCGGGGGTTGCTGCTTGTTCCCGGTCTTGCGCAGGCACCAGGTAGTCATACAGCGCAGGCCTTGTACATTGGTAGTTTTAATGGGTTCAAACAATTCGCCACCCAGGTCAGCGGTGTATTCCATCAGCATATCCTCATCAACCAGGTAGCGTTGCGAGCCATCCGGCAGTACATAACAACCATTTCCCAACTCCTGTACTTTGTCAGTAATGCCAATGGTCGACGCGAGGCGGGCAAACATGTACCCTCCCGGCTTAAGTACCCGCCACATTGATCTAAGCATATCATCAAAATGGTTATGGTCATTGGCAAAATGCAATACAGCGCTGCTGATAACGAGGTGAAAAGTATTATCCGCGAAAGGTAAGTATTCTGCACGCGCGACTTTAAAATTATCCGCGCGCAACTTAGGTGCAAGCTGAGCGGCCAGTTGTTTAACTTGCTCAACAACTTCCGGATTGGTGTCTATGCCGTGTACGTTAAATCCGTTTTTCAGGAAATAAATGATGTTTCTTCCGCCACCACAACCTGCATCTAAAATATCCCTGCAGTTATCAAAGGTGCCTTTCAGCAACTGGTCAAAAAGGTAAATATCAATGTTGCCAAGGGCCTGCTGCAGGTTGTTCATGAAAACTTTTTGTTATCGGTTTACGAATGTAACAATAACCTATACGGTTTAAAAGATATACCTGCTCATTAGGTACTTTACGGCTTTATCAATATTATTGTGTATCGCCTGCACCAAAGGCGCCGGTATTATCTCACATTGTTTACCGTACCAATTTTGAATAAACTTAAACTGAGGCTGCTGCTTGGTCTGTTAATACTTTGTACGGCCGCCATTGCACAAAAAAAGAATGCTAATTATCGCCTACATATAAAGCGGTCACAAGCTGCCATAAAAATTGATGGTATACTTGATGAAAGCGATTGGCTCGCGGCTGATAGTGCCGACAGGTTTTACATGGTTTTACCAATGGATACCAGCTATGCTAACCTTAAAACGGTTGTAAGGCTTACTTATGATAATAATAACCTTTACGTATCCGCGGTTTGTTACACGCCAAGCCCCGGCTATATGGTTGAATCACTGAAGCGCGATTTCGCTTTTCTTAAGAACGACAATTTTATCTTTTTTATGGACCCCTTTGATGCCCGTACAGACGGGTTCACATTCGGTGCCAATGCTGTAGGCGCGCAATGGGACGGTATTATGTACGAAGGCAGTAAGGTTGACCTGAGCTGGGACAATAAATGGTACTCTACCGTAAAAAACTATCCCGACAGGTGGGTTTTCGAGGCGGCTATTCCTTTTAAAAGTATCCGCTACAAAAAAGGGATAAAAGAATGGGGTATCAACTTTAGCCGTAATGATCTCAAAAGTACTGAGAAATCGAGCTGGGCGCCGGTACCGCGTCAGTTCCCCACGGCAGCGCTTGCCTACACAGGCACTATTGTATGGGATGAAGCCCCTCCGGTGGCCACAAATAATATATCCATCATACCTTATGCTCTGGCAGGTGTTACCAAAGATTTTGAGCATAATAAAGATGCCGTTTGGCGAAAAGAAATAGGTGGCGATGTAAAGGTAGGCCTTACCTCATCGCTCAACCTGGACCTTACCGTAAACCCCGATTTTTCGCAGGTTGATGTGGACCAGCAGGTGATCAACTTAAACCGCTATGAGCTGTTCTTTCCGGAGAAGCGGCAGTTCTTTCTGGAGAACGGCGACCTTTTTGCCAATTTTGGTTATGCGGATATACGCCCGTTTTTCTCGCGAAGGGTAGGGCTAAATGCTCCGATTAGAGCGGGGGCAAGGCTTACAGGCAAAATTGATAAGAACTGGCGCATAGGCGTAATGGATATACAAACCGGGCAATCTTCAGCAGATAATCTGGCTGGGCAAAACTTTGGCGTGGTTACCCTGCAGCGGCGGGTATTTTCACGCTCCAATATCGCCTTAATGTTTGTTAATAAAGATGCCACCGGTAGCGCGCCGACGGCCGGAAGCACAGGGCTTGCCTATAACCGTAACGTAGGCGCGGAGTTTAACCTGGCCTCTTCAAATAACATATGGACGGGGAAGCTGCTCGGGCTTAAATCATTCACCCCTGGCGTTTCCGGGCATGATTATGTGCAGGCTGCCAACCTCCAATACCTCAGCAAATACTGGACGCTCGCACTTCAGCAGCAATATGTAGGCCGTAATTATAATGCCGAAGTAGGTTACGTGCCCAGGAAGGGGTACCATAAGCTCAACCCTTTACTTCAACATAATTTTTTACCTAAAAGCGGTATTATACTTTCACATGGCCCGCAAATAAGTGGTACCTATTTTTTTGATGAGGCATTTAAACCCACGGATTACGAAACTATATTAAGTTATTTAATTACGTTTCGTAACCGCAGTACTTTAACCATATCCGGGCTTGATGATTATGTGAAACTGCTGCAGCCCTATGATCCAACCAATACCGGTAAGGTTAAGCTGCCTGTAGGTTTTAAAAATCACTGGCAAACCATTGATATACAATATGCTTCAAAGCCGCAAAGCGTGTTTACTTACCTGGTTGAGGCTGCCCGTGGCGGGTATTATGATAATGGTACTAAAAACACTCTGATAGGACAGGTGGGTTACCGCTTTCAGCCGTATGTTAATTTGCTGGTTAACGCCTCTTATAACGATCTGCACCTGCCACAGCCATATGGCCACAGTACCTTCTGGCTTATTGGGCCGCGTGCCGATGTTACTTTTACCAATACATTATACTTTACCACCTTTGTGCAATACAACCAGCAGGCAAATAATTTAAACATTAACAGCAGGTTGCAATGGAGGTATAAGCCTGCGTCAGACCTGTTTATAGTTTATGGCGATAACTCCATACCGTCACCATTTACAATCAAAAACAGGCAATTCACCATCAAGTGGACTTATTGGTGTAACATATAGCACATAATTTCTTAATAAAATGCTTGATAGAATTTGTTAAATAGCTAAATTTGCGCCGTAGAAATACCGATAATCTCCTGTAGTGTAACGGTAGCACACCAGACTCTGACTCTGTTCGTAGTGGTTCGAATCCATTCAGGAGATCTCTTTCTTTTCCGATACTTCCGGGCTCCTTCAACGCGCAACTATTCACGTTGTAAAAATTACGTTTTTCCTTAACAAATTGTTCAAAATTTTGTTAACGGTTATATATTTATTTAACTCTCCTGATATTTTTTTATCAGTTGCATAATTGTTGGTTATACCGATGCATTCTAATAAACCGCTAAGTTCCGAAGATCAGGTTAAGGCAATAGCAGATACGGCACCTATTATGTTGTTAATGCTGGATAAGGATAATAACGCAGTTTATGTTAATGCCAGTTGGTTATACTTTACAGGCCGTACAATTGAGCAGGAAACTGGTGAACAGTGGTTAAAGGGGATTCATCAGGCTGATTTGGACTTTTGTTTGCAAACCTTTAAAAAAGCGGCCTTTCAGCAAAGTAGTTTTAAAATAAGTTTCAGGCTTAAAAACGGTGATCACAACTATCATTGGGTGGTTTGCAACGGCGCAAGCCGGCTTAATGCAACTGGGGAGTTTGATGGATTTGTTTGTTGGTGCCTGGATATTGATGACGTAATGGTTGCCAACCATCAGGAAAACGAAAGGCAGGCATTAGTATCCAGCAAAAATGAAGAGGTCTTAAGCAATGAGCTTTTTTCTGCTAACGAAGAGTTGCTAACTACCAACGAGGAACTTGCCTCCACTAACAAAGCATTGCACCTAACCCAGGTAAAACTTGCCAATTTAAATGATGAGCTGGAAGAAAAAGTACGTTTGCGTACAACAGCACTTGAAGAAAGTGAGCACGAACAACAAACGCTTAATGAAGAACTTGTAGCCACTAATGAGGAACTCGCAGCTACTAACGAGGAACTGGCAACAACCAATGAGGAATTATTAAGTAGCCAGCGCCGTTTGGAAAAGTTGCTGGAAGAGCTAAAGGAGTCGGAACACCGTACGCGTAGCTTAATTGAAAGCGCGCCGCTGCCTATTGCTGTTTACAAGGGGCGCGAAATGAAGATCGTATTGGCTAACCAATCCATCATTGATATTTGGGGCAAGGGTAACGATGTATTTAGCCATACCTACCATTCTTTGCTGCCAGAATTGGGCAACCAGGCTATTTATGATCAGTTGGATGAAGTTTACACAACAGGTAAGGCTTTCCATGCCAGGAACCAACGCGTTGATATTGTAGTGGATAATGTGCTGCAGCCCTTTTATTTTAACTACAGCTTTGTACCCATCTTTGACACCAAGGGCGAAATTTATGGTATAATGAATACCGGCGCCGAGGTTACCGACATAGTAAGGGCAAAACAGCTGGTAGAGCAAAGCGAAAAAAACCTGCATAACATTATCCTGCAGGCGCCTGTAGCTATGTGCATATTAATGGGACCCAAACATACTGTTATGGTGGCCAATGATATGATGATTGAATTTTGGGGGAAAGAGCGAGCCGCAATATTAGATAAACCATTATTTGAAGTTTTGCCCGAAGCCAGGGAGCAAGGACTGGAACAAATAATGGCTGATGTTTTTCACCGGGGCGAAACATTTGAAGCCGTTGAAATGCCGGTTTCATTATATAGGGGCAGCCAGAATGGTGTTATTTATCAAAACGTGGTTTACGAACCCTACCGCGATAATACCGGCAAGGTGATAGGTATAATTGCTATTACTACTGATGCCACCGAACAGGTACTGGCCCGCCAAAAACTGGAGCAAAGCCTTGATGAGGTTCAGAAGTTACAAAGACAAAAGGATGACTTTATTGGTATAGCCAGCCATGAACTCAAAACGCCGCTTACCTCGCTTTCGGCATTGATACAGGTGCTTACTGTTAAACTGCGCGATACCACAGACCCATTTGTTAACGGAGCGCTGGCGAAAGCCAATATCCAGATCAGGAAGATGACTAATCTCATCAATGGTTTCTTAAACATTTCGCGCCTTGAATCAGGCAAGATTCATATTGAGAAGCAGCATTTTCGTCTTAACCAACTCCTGCATGAGATGGCCGAAGAAATACAGATCACTACGCATAGTCATTCCATTCATATACATGACCATGAGCCGGTTGATGTATTTGCAGATAAAGATAAAGTAGGCTCGGTATTAACCAATTTGCTAAGCAACGCGGTTAAGTATTCGCCCAAGGGTAAGAGTATAAGTGTTAACTATGTTAAAAAGGACGACTATGTGGAAGTAAGCATCCATGATGAGGGAATGGGGATAACTGAACAGGACCTGGATAAATTGTTTGATCGTTATTACCGGGTCGAGTCCAGCTATACGAAAAATATATCGGGCTTTGGTATAGGGTTATATCTCAGTGCCGAAATTATTAAACAGCATGGCGGCCGTATATGGGTGCAAAGTAAAAGCGGAGAGGGTTCAACCTTTTATTTTACGCTGCCGCTTAATTAAGTCAAACTATCTTTCATAAAATGATGTTGGTAAAGTAAACGTTAGTTTATGAATAAATTTTTCCGCGCTATTATTGCCGCCTGGGGAGCTAAGAAACTGGGTGGTGGTTGCTTATCAACTATTGTTATTTTTATTATTATCTATACACTTTTAGGTAAATGCGATAATAAAGCTCGTGCAAACGTATCTTTACCTAATAAGCCACAAGTAACGGTTTGCAGATAATAGAAACAGCTAACACCAATATGTATGACACCTATGACAACCGTATCTGAAGTAATCAATAACCTCAGAGAAAAAGGATATACCGAAGATTTTAACCTGCATGAAAACTGCCTGCGGTGCGCAGGGAACCAGTTGCAATTGCACCCGGAGGATTTTGTTGTAGATAAGCATTACCGCTTTGAGGGCGACTCTAACCCTGATGATGAAGCTATTGTTTATGCCATATCGTCTGATAAATATAATATGAAAGGAGTACTGGTCAATGGTTATGGCATCTCAGCCGATCCGGTTGCCGATGAGATGATAAAAGCTCTTGCAGAAAAGCCGGGAGCATCGGGTCTGTAAACTGTTCACAGGTGTTATTGAGAGCGACAGCGTGGCAATCTCATGAATGAGTATGCTCGATCTTGCTATTAGATTGGTACGCCAGTTATGCCTCCTCGCAGAGATGTGATGGAGGAACTACCCCAACCAATCAATTTTCTCCTCGATCTTATCTGCTATTAAATGTACCAGTTTATTATCTAATTGGGCTGGGTTTTGGCACACAGATAGTGTTTCATGGTCATCGGGATTAAAGCTTAACAGGAATTTGTCGTCCTGATACACCTCAATTTTACAGCGGTGGTGGCTGTGATGTAAGTACTCCTTTACCTCCAGCGAAAAGGTCTGCTTGTTGTGTTTGATATTGAGATTGAATTTCTCCATGACTTTCAGGTTTATAAATAAACCAGCCGACAGTGGTATTGTTCAGGAAAATGCAATGAATTGGTGCCGTTATTTGGCTGGTAGATGAGCCCATCATTGCCGTTGGCTTCAGCCAACGGATCATCAGAAAAGCAAATGG
>MKTS01000015.1 GCA_001898335.1 Mucilaginibacter sp. 44-25
ATTCTGAGCGGTAGCGAAGAATCTAATTTACGTTATGCAAGGTGTAAATCAGATGCTTCGTTCCTCAGCATGACAGGTTTATTTAGCTTTTGTCATTCTGAGCGATAGCGAAGAATCTAATATACGCCATATAAGTCGTAGAATAGATGCTTTGTTCCTCAGCATGACAGGTTTATTAGCCTTTGTCATTCTGAGCGATAGCGAAGAATCTGATATACGTTATGCAAGGTGTAAATCAGATGCTTCGTTCCTCAGCATGACAGGTTTATTAGCCTTTGTCATTCTGAGCGGTAGCGAAGAATCTAATTGTATACAATGCAAGGTGTAGATCAGGTGCCTGCATAAGCCTTGGAAAGCCGCCTTAAAGGGCTTTACTCTACCCGGAACACGACGCTTAATCACGGCAGGATAGAAAATACACGGTAGCAGAAACATCCTCCTTAATTCCTTGTTGCACAGATATGAAGATTTTGCTTACGGGTGCCAGCGGCTATATCGGCAAACGATTGCTGGTGATATTATTGGAGCAGGGGCATGAGGTAATATGCGTAATGCGTGATAAGGCGCGTTTTAGCCTGGAGGATTACCAAGATAAGAAGGTAAGCGTAGCGGAGGCCGACCTGCTGGACGCGGCCACCTTAAAAGATCTGCCCACTGATTTTGATGTGGCTTATTACCTGGTGCACTCCATGTCGGGCAGCAACTTCAGCGAGAACGAAAAAAAATCGGCCCACAATTTTGTGGAGTTCCTCAATAACACTCAGGCCAAACAACTGGTATACCTGGGCGGTATTGTTAACGAAGAAAAATTATCCCAGCACCTGCTTTCGCGCAAGGCGGTAGAGGAGATACTGGTAAAGGGCAAGGTGCCCGTTACCGCTTTGCGTGCGGGGATAATTGTAGGTTCGGGCAGCGCGTCGTTCGAGATCATCCGCGACCTGGTAGAAAAGCTGCCCGTAATGGTAGCGCCTAAATGGCTTAATACCAAATGCCAGCCCATTGCCATACGCAACGTGGTGCAATTTTTATGCGGCGTTGCCGGCCGCGAAGATACTTACGCGCAAAATTTTGACATTTATGGGCCCGATACACTTACCTACAGGCAAATGCTGCTGCAGTTTGCCGAGGTGCGCCAACTTAAACGCCGGATATTTACCGTACCTGTGATGACGCCACGCCTGTCATCCTACTGGTTGTATTTTGTTACCTCTACCTCGTACCCACTGGCAAAAAACCTGGTGGAAAGCATGAAGGTGGATGTGGTGGGCAGGCCAAATGATCTTGCGCAGCGACTGGGTATCGCCCTCATCCCTTATAAAGAGGCTATCCGCATCGCTTTTGATAAAATTGAACAGAATATGGTGCTTTCCAGCTGGAACGATTCGGCCTTTACCGACCAGTTCAGTCAGCACTTGTCGCATTATATTAAAGTGCCGGAGTATGGGGTGTTCAAAGATAAGCAGAGCCAGAAAACTAAGGACCCGGATAAGGCACTGGACAGGATATTTTCTATCGGCGGCCGCTCTGGCTGGTATTATGCCAACTGGCTGTGGGAGTTCAGGGGTTTCCTAGATAAGCTTTTTGGTGGGGTGGGGCTGCGCCGGGGGCGTAAGAACGCCCGCGAAGTGGCGCCGGGTGAAGCGCTTGATTTCTGGCGCGTAATACATAGTAGCCGTAAAGAAAAGCGCCTGCTGCTATATGCCGAAATGAAGGTGCCGGGTGAGGCCTGGCTGGAATTTAAAATAGGGGATGATAACTGCGTTAAGCAAACGGCAACGTTTCGCCCGCTGGGTTTATGGGGGCGTTTATACTGGTACTCCATGCTGCCTTTCCATTACTTTATCTTTAAAGGGATGCTCAACAAGATAGCCAATGATGCCTGATATGTACTATTGAAAAAAGCTACTTAGTGTACTCACCTGAGCGTTCCGAGCGGAACGCTCAGGTGAAACCAAAATAATGCTTTTGGGGCTTATATATGGCGTTGGTGTGGCTGCTGTATTTATCAGCTATTCTTTGTAAATGTCTTATTATTAGTATGTTCCTGTTGTTCTGAAAATGCTATATTCATCTCATGGAACGGGCGGTTAGTGTATTAAAATACCAACAGGCCACAGGGCAGCAACCGACTACCTACCGAATGCCCAGCACAAAAATTTTGGCATAGCTTTTCCCCATGTGGCGGTATCATGGGTGCCGTTAAGCATTTCGAGGTATTGTATGTCGCCGCGCTCATAACCTTTTGCTAAAAGTTCTTTGATGATGTCAATGGTATCGTCAATAGAATCAATAATGCCGTTGTTGTTGCGGTCGGCGGTTTCGTCCTTGGTGCCGGTTTGCAGCCAGAATTGCAGTTCGGGTTTGGTTGCTGTGTTCCTGACAACGCTGTGCATAATACGGTCGTCATTAGTATAGCCCTTGCCCAGGTCCTTGCCTCGCCACCAGAACGAGCCGGAGAAAGTGCCCACCTTATCAAATACCTGCGGGTTATTCCAGGCAATATCAAACGCCGATAGGCCACCCAACGAAAACCCTGCAAAAGCTGTACTTTCAAATTCTTCTAAACCGGTTTCTTTTTTAATAAATGGCATCAGCTCTTTTATAACAAACTGCGTGTAAAGGCTGGCCTTGCTACCGCGTTTTTTAAAATCGGGTTTTCCGGCTACGCCGTATTCCTGCAGGCGGTCGTCATTAGCATGTATGGCTGCAATTAGCACCGGCTTTATACTGTTGCGGTTGTAAAGTTGTTCAAGGGTATCAATCAAACCAAGGGCGCTAACTTCCTGGCCATCGTTAAGCAATAGCAAATTTAAAGGTTCGGTTACGGCATCAGCCTGCGGTTTAAGCAGGGTGCAGGTAACGTCACGGTTCAATATGCTGGAGGTAACTACAAGTTCCTGTGCTTCTATCATGATCTCCGTTTCTGTACTGTAGTACATAGGGTTGTAAATTAAGGGTACAAAAGTAAGTTTTAAAACATTATGAACTGCTTAAAACAGAATTATTTGGCATACTGTTGACATTAACGGGCAAACACTTTAACTTACCTAACAAAAGTTAACCGCATTGAAGGAGCAGTATCATCGCTGGCACTCGCCAAACTTAAACATGGATATGGAGATGCTTGTTTTTGGCGACAGGGGTTATCCGGTATTGTTATTCCCTACCACGCTTGGCGCTTACTATCAAAATAAGGAGCATGGCCTTATTGACAGCGTACGGTGGTTTATTGATGAAGGCTTGGTAAAAATTTACTGCCCTGCAACTATTGATGGGCTAACCTGGTATGACAAGGGGATCCACCCGGCCGATCGGGCACGCCGGTATTCCTGGTACGATAAAATGCTGCTCGACGAACTGGTACCATGGGCCATGCATGAAACTGGCGTTGGTAAGGTTGCTGTTGCCGGATGCAGTTTTGGCGGTTACCATGCGGCCAACTTTGCCTTTAAGCATCCCGAGCAGGTTGGGCATTTGTTTAGCATGGGTGGCGCTTTTGATATTAAGATGTTTACCGATGGTTATTATGACGACAACGTATTTTATAACAACCCGGTAGATTATTTGCCCGGTAGCGACAACTGGGCACTTTGGCAAATGAATATCATATTGGGTACATCAGACTGGGATATCTGCAAGGAATATAACCTTACGCTATCTCGTGTCTTAAACAACAAGAACATTAATCATTGGCTGGATATCCGCCCCGATGGCAAGCACGACTGGCCCATCTGGCGCGAGATGTTCCCGCATTATTTGTCGACAATAAAGTGATTAGAGATTTGTGATCAGAGATTAGGAGAAAAATTTAGAGGCGAATCCCTTTTAGAATTTAGGGTTTAGAATTTAGGATTTTACAAAACATTACTATGAAAAAAATAGGCATCTTATTCGGGCAGGAAAATTCATTTCCGCAGGCATTTGTTGATCGAATTAATGAGAAAGCGGAGAAAGGCATCAGTGCTGAGTTTGTACGCATTGATAAAATGCTGCAAGGTGAGCCGCTGGGCTACTCGGTGATTGTTGACCGTATATCGCAGGATGTGCCTTTTTACCGTGCATCGCTTAAAAACGCCGCTATCACCGGTACGGCAGTTATTAATAATCCGTTTTGGTGGAGTGCAGACGAGAAGTTTTTTAACAACGCCCTGGCTACCAAGATTGGTGTGCCGGTACCTAAAACGGTGTTGCTACCCTCTAAAGATCACCCGGATAATACCACTGATAAATCGTTCCGTAACCTGGCTTATCCATTGGATTGGGAAGCAATGTTCAACTACGTTGGGTTCCCGGCTTACATGAAACCCTTTGATGGTGGCGGCTGGCGCGATGTATACAAGATAAGCGATGCCGAAGACTTGTGGACGAAATTTGCCGAAACCAGGCAACTGGTAATGCTGCTGCAGGAAGAGATCATCTTTGATGATTATTTCCGCTGCTACTGCATTGGCGGCAAGCACGTACGCATTATGCAGTACGAGCCGCGCAACCCGCATCATCTGCGGTATGAGCATGGTAAAGCACCTGCATCTAAAAAAATGCTGGAAACCATTACCGATTATGTATTGCGCCTTAACCAGTATTTAGGCTACGATTTTAATACCGTTGAGTTTGCCGTGCGCGATGGCATCCCTTATGCTATCGACTTCTGCAATCCCGCGCCTGATGCGGAAGTAACCAGTGTTGGTCAGGAGAACTTTGATTGGGTAGTTGAGACCGCAGCAAGCTATGCCATTGAACGCGCCAAAAAGCAAAAAGACGACCGCGATAATCTTACCTGGGGCGAGTATTTGAAAACATCAATTGCAGGCAAAGAATTGTACGTGGCAAAGAATATCAGCCTGCATGCCAACCCGGTAACGGAAGGCCCGATAGACCATACCATTACTGAAGAAGGCAAGGCAAAAAAGGAAGCTGCGCCTAAGAAGGCAGCCGCAGCAAAAGAAGAAAAGCCTAAGAAAATTGCCGCTGAAAAAGCAGCACCTAAAAAAGCAAAAAAGTAAACAAAATTGTCATTTCGAACGCTAGAGAGAAATCCTCTACTCCGCGATATTTCCAGTGGGAAAAATTTCTACTCTCTATTACTCGTTCGAAATAGCAATAGCTGATACAACCAATTATGAACAAGTTCACCTTAGGTGTTGAAGAAGAATTTATGGTGATTGACCCTGTGACCAGGGAGCTCACCTCGCACGAACAAAAAATTGTTGACGGTGCGCAAAAGATACATGAAGACCAGGTGAAGGCCGAAATGCACCAGGCAGTGGTTGAGGTGGGTACGCACATTTGCAGTAATACGCAAGAGGCCCGTGCCGAAGTAACCAAACTGCGCGGCACCGTGGCACAACTTGCCGGCGACCTTGGCTTGCGCATAGGGGCTGCCGGTACGCATCCGTTTTCGCATTGGCAACATCAGCTCATAACAGACCATCCGCGGTATTTTGAGATAGTGGACGAGATGCAGGAAGCCGCACGCTCAAACCTCATTTTCGGTTTGCATGTGCATGTGGGCATACAGTCGCGTGACATGGCGATACATATTGCCAACCAGGTTAGATATTTTTTGCCGCATGTGTACGCGCTATCAACCAACTCCCCATTTTGGGAAGGCCGCAATACCGGGTTTAAATCGTTCCGTACCAAGGTTTTTGATAAATTCCCAAGAACAGGCATCCCTGATTATTTTAGCAGTATTGAAGAATATGACAGGTACATCAAGTTATTGGTAAAAACCAACTGTATTGATAATGCTAAAAAGATATGGTGGGATATCCGTGTACATCCGTTTTTTGAAACCATCGAGTTTCGCATTTGCGATTGCCCAATGCTGGTTGATGAAACTATTGCCTTCACGGCATTATTTCAGGCGCTGTGTGCCAAATTGTATAAACTGCGGTCGCAGAATATGAAGTTTATTAACTACTCCCGCGCTTTGATCAATGAGAACAAATGGCGTGCAGCACGGTATGGCATTGATGGAAAAATGATAGACTTCGGTAAGGAAATGGAAGTAAATACCCGCTCGCTGGTGTTAGAGCTGCTTGATTTTGTTGACGATGTGGTGGATGAGCTTGGTTCGCGTGATGATCTGGCTTACGTACACAAGATACTGGAGCATGGCACCGGTGCCGACAGGCAACTGGCTGTTTACAACCAAAGTAATAACTTTGTAGATGTGGTTGACTACATCACATCACAAACTTTAAAGGGGATTTAATGCCTCACTTAAATCCTATCCAAAGGAGAGGACTTTATAAAAAGTTATACCCTCTCCCCTGGAGAGGGCTGAGTGGGGGCTAATTAGTAAAAGCTTATGAACACAAACAAACCGGAAATAAAGGTAGCCATATTAGATCTGTACGATGGCGTGCCTAATGAGGGGATGCGTGGTTTCCGGGAGATACTGGAGCGCTATAAAAAGCAGCACAATTTAAATTTAAACTACCAAGTTTTTGACGTACGGGGCAAGGCAGAGGTACCGGGATTAGGTTTTGATGCTTACATTTCAAGCGGAGGTCCGGGTAGTCCGCTGGATAGCGAGGGCAGTGTTTGGGAGTGTAATTATTTTAACCTGATCGATCGGTTGGAAGATCATAATCAGGGCGACGTTGGTGATAAGAAACATGTGTTTTTTGTGTGCCACTCTTTTCAGTTAATGTGCCGTAAATACGGTTTGGGCGAGATCAATACACGCCGCTCACCCTCTTTTGGTGTGCTGCCTGTGCATATTGTTGGAAATGGTAATAATGAGCATGTATTTGAAGGATTGAGCGATCCTTTCTACGCTGTCGATTCGCGCAGCTGGCAGGTGATCAATCCTGATGAAAAACGTTTTAAAGATTTAGGTATGGAACTGGTTGCGCTGGAAAAAGAACGCCCCTATGTTGACTTACCTCGTGCCATGATGGCTATCAGGTTTAGTCCGTATTTTTTTGCTACGCAGTTTCATCCGGAGGCTGATGCTCACGGCATGAGTATGCTTTTACAACGCGAAGACAAAAGAGCCGACGTAATAACAGAGCACGGCGAAGCCAAATACAACGAAATGATAGAGCGGCTGGAAGACCCGGATAAGATAGTACACACGCAGCACACCATCATTCCCAATTTTTTGGACGAGGCCTTGCTTAAGTATAATATATCCAACTTGTCATGCTGAGGAACGAAGCATCTGTTTTGCTACTTACATCGCGTAAATTAGATTTTCGCTGTTGCTCAGAATGACAGTTAAATAATAATGTCATTGCGAGGAGCGACAGCGACGCGGCAATTACATGGTCAGTTTAACGTGTCTAACAAGATTGCCGCGCTATCGCTCGCAACAACATAACTTGTTAATAATTAATAAAATCAGTACCCATGAACCCATCTATCAGAACCATATTTAACCAAAACTTCACCGAAGAAAAATATGCTGATTTTTTGGTTGACCTCAATGCGGGCTTGCGCAAACCGGTAGAATTCCGTGTGGCAGAAACACCGGTTTTCCTTACCGATGATTTCCGGGACAAATTAATACAAGCAGGTCAGGAGATCATAGATGTCATCACTGCGCCCGGCTTTAAAGAACTAAGCGAACATGCCATACCCGATAAATGGCGGGTTGCTAACGAGAATGATCACCCGCATTTTATTGCTTTAGACTTTGGCGTTTGTAAAGATGATGCAGACAATATTGTCCCCAAGCTGATAGAGATGCAGGGTTTCCCATCCTTGTACGGTTTTCAGTTACATCTTGGTGAGCGCTACCGGCACACGTTTAACATACCCGGCAACCAAACCATATTTTTTAATGGCTTAAATAAAAGCAGCTATCTCGATCTGCTAAAGGAAACTATTATCGGCCCTTATCAACCCGACGAGGTGGTGTTAATGGATGTAAACGCGCCCGATCAAAAAACCGCTGTGGATTTTTATCTTACAGAAAAATATATCGGCACGCCGGTAGTTTCGCTTACAGATCTGATACAGGAAGGCGATCAGCTTTTCTACCACACTGTAAATGGCGATAAAAAACGTATCAGGCGAGTTTATAACCGCCTGATATTTGACGAAATAGAGAACAATCCGGAGATATTTAATAAAGTAGTTGATATACGTAAACCTTTAGATGTTGAATGGATAACTCACCCCAACTGGTTTTACCGTATCAGTAAGTACACCATGCCCTTTCTAAAGGGTAAATACGTACCTAAAACACAGTTCGTGAGTAAACTGGCTGCCATCCCGGATGATCTGCAAAATTATGTGCTTAAACCATTGTTCAGTTTTGCTGGTCAAGGTGTTATGATTGATGTGATGGATGATGATTTGACTAACTTGCCCGATCCCGAAAATTGGATATTGCAGGAAAAGGTTGATTATGTACCGGTAATACAATCGCCAGATGGAGGTGTAAAGGCAGAGCTAAGATTATTGTACCTTTGGCCTAAGGGGCATACCAAGCCAACACTAGCCGTTAACCTGGCCAGGTTGAGCCGTGGTAAGATGATCGGCGTACGTTATAATAAAGATTTTGATTGGGTTGGCGGCACTGTAGCATTTATGCATAAGTAACCCGTATACTTTTTAAACATACTACACGTATATACTATTAGTATTATTTTTGTGAAATGAACATACAGTTGTTAATTATAGCCCTGCTATTTGTTGCCGCCGTTATTTATACCGGGCGAATGGTTTATAAAAACCTTTTTGCCAAAAAAGGCTGCGGAACAAATTGTAAGTGCGGAGTAGATTTTTCCGGAATAGAGTCGGGTAAGCAACACAAATAGTGTATCGTTTGTATTAACCTTATCATTTTAAGATCCTTACATGTCCTCAAACAACAGGCAGATATTTCAGGCAGATGACCCCGGCAGGTGGAACCGGTTTAAATGGATAAGCCGTTTATTACTCATCGTTTTTATAGTGGGTGTAATCGCGGCTATAGTAACTGTTACCTCAACCAAGTACCCGGCCTTGCCTGTTTTAGACCCGGTACCCAAGCGTATTGCCAAAGAAGACCTTAACGCCTTTAAAAAATCAAAGCGGTACCGCGATTTCAGGATCGAGAAAGCCGAGATAGAGCAACTGGCCCGTGCGCGCAGGCTGCACCAGTTAAAGCACCCTAATAACGCTAAACGTATTAATGCTGCTTTTTACAAAGCATGGGAGTCGCAGGCGTATACCTCACTGGTTGAAAGTATGCCACACCTGGACATGATCGTGTCTGAGGGTTTCTCATTTTCGCGCAATGCCGATACGCTTAAAACCGCCATTGATACCGGGCTGATCAATGTGAACAAACGTTATAAAAAACAGGTATTGGTTACGCTCTCCAATTATGTAAATATTGATAATAAAACAGGCGAGTTTGATACCAAAGATGTCGAGCGTATTTTTAAGAGTAAAAAACTGCGTACGGCTTTTATTAACAGCATGGTTAATACCTTGCACCACTATAATTTTAGCGGTGTAAACGTTGAGATAGAGGATATTAAAGGCCGCAACAGCAAGGAGTATATAGCGTTTCAGAACGATCTGTACCGCATTTTTAAAGCTAACAACCTGCTGGTAACGCAAAACGTTTGGCCCGATGATGAGGAGTACGACCTGAAGCGCTTGCAGCATGTAAACGACTACCTGTTTGTAATGGCCATTGATGAGCATAATGATGGTACCAACTCCGGCGATGTATCACACCAGCATTGGGTGGAGGAGATACTTGACCATGTTTGTTCTGTTATCCCCAGCGAAAAAGTGATACTTACGCTGGCAAGCGGCGGTTACGATTGGCCCGAGGGCAGCGTTGGCCAGTCCATAGGCTACCAGCAAGCCATAGGTACAGCTCAGCAAAAAAACAAAAAGATCGTATTCGATCCCGCTTCCGCTAACTCACATTATACCTACCTGGGTAACGATGGCCTTGATCATACTGTTTACTTTGCCGATGCCGCTACCAACTTTAACGTGATGCGCATGGCCGATGACTGGGCAACCGGTGGTGTAGCCCTTTGGCGCCTCGGCGGAGAAGACCCGCGTTTGTGGACTTTTTTTCAAAAGAACCTTTCGCTGGATTCTTTAAAGAAAACCGGCGTAGAGATCAAACGCTTAACCACAGTAGGGCTTAACAATAACATCAGTTACGCAGGCGACGGTGAGGTACTCGATCTCATCACGGTACCTAACAAGGGGGAGATCGACATTAAGCTGGATACGAATAATTATACCATCACCAGTCAGTATTATAAAACCATACCTACCAAATATGTGATACGCAAGTATGGGTACAAGCCGGGTAAAGTGGTTTTAACTTTTGATGATGGCCCCGATCCCGAATACACGCCGCGGATACTGGATATCTTAAAAAGAGAAAAAGTGCCGGCCTCGTTCTTTGTGGTAGGCTCAATGGTCGAAAAGAACATACCTATCCTCAAACGTATCTATGATGAAGGTTACGAGATAGGGAACCATACCTTCTTCCATCCGGATATTTCTACTATTGGCCTGGAGCGTGTAAACCTGGAACTGAATGCTACGCGGAAATTGATCGAGTCGGTTACAGGGCATAGTACTATCCTTTTCCGCCCGCCTTTTAATGCCGATGCCGAGCCGCAAACACTGGCCGAGGTAATACCGGTGGCCGAGAGCCGCAGGCAAAGTTATATCACTATAGGTGAATCTATAGACCCCTGGGATTGGCAGCCGGGCGTTACCGCCGATAGTATTATTGCCCGTACCATTCGCCAGAAGAGCAATGGCAGTATGATACTGTTGCATGATGCCGGTGGCGATACACGCGAAGAAACGGTAAAAGCCCTGCCGGCTATTATCCAGTATTTTAAAAAGAACGGTTATGAGTTTACCACCATTGCCGATATCCTTGATAAAAAGAAGATAGAATTGATGCCCGTTGCAAAAGACGAGCAAAGTTTTTGGGGTAAGTATTATGATATAGTGGTAGTAGGCTTTTTCCTGGGGAACCGCTTTTTCTTTTACGTGTTCCTAACTGCTATCTTCCTGGCTATCGGGCGTATCATATTGATAGGTATATTGGCTACAAGGCAATTCGCGGATAATAAAAAAATAAAGAATACCGCGCGCAAATTGCCGCCGGTGAGTATTGTAGTGCCGGCTTATAATGAGGAAGTTACCGCTATTAAAACCATCGAAAGTTTATTGAAAACCGAATACCCTGTTTTTAATATCATTTTTGTTGATGATGGCTCAAAAGATAACACCTATAAAGCTGTAAGTGAAGCTTATGCTCAACATCCGCAGGTAAAGGTGTTAACTAAACCCAATGGTGGCAAGGCTTCGGCCCTTAACTTCGGTATAAGCCACGCTGTAAATGAGTATGTAGTATGTATTGACGCTGATACCCAGCTGAAAACAGATGCCATCTATCACCTCATGACCTATTTTACCGATGAGCAGATAGGCGCTGTTGCCGGTACGGTTAAGGTAGGTAACGAAACCAATATTGTTACCAAGTGGCAGTCTATTGAGTATATAACGGCCCAAAACATGGACCGCCGCGCATTTGATATCATCAATAGTATTACGGTGGTGCCGGGTGCTATTGGCGCATTCCGTAAAGCGGCTATTTTCAGGGCGGGCGGGTTTACTTATGATACTCTTGCCGAGGATTGCGACCTTACCATGCGCATACTAAAAGAAGGCTATGTGATAAAGAACTGTGCGGAAGCTATAGCGTATACCGAGGCGCCGGAAACGCTTAGCGCGTTGCTGAAACAGCGTTTTCGCTGGAGCTTTGGTGTTATACAAAGTTTCTGGAAAAACCGGGACGCGCTGTTTAATAAAAAGTACAGCTATTTTGGCATGGTGGGTATGCCTAACATCCTTATTTTCCAGATCATACTGCCGCTGTTTTCACCCCTTGCCGATCTCATAATGATCCTGGGATTATTTGGTAGTCACCCTGAGAAAATGCTGATATTCTATGTGGCCTTCTTATTGATCGACTTTATCGTAGGCGCCATTGCCTTCCGGATGGAGAAAGAACCCTACGGCAAGTTAGTTTACCTCATACCGCAAAGGTTTATCTGGAGGCAGTTGATGTATTATATCCTGTTTAAATCTATTCGTAAAGCGTTAAAAGGCGAACTCACTACCTGGGGCGTATTAAAGCGTACCGGGAATGTTAAAGTAAGCAAGAATACGGTAGTAGGGAACAGTAACGAACCGCCTGAATAGTATTTCAAGGACCTCCATTGCTTTTAAACAAAAGCTTTGTCGCTTAAACACATATTCCCTCTTTATAACCGGGATATCCGGTAAATTAAAAGGCCCCCGCCAACTGGCAGGGGCCTTTTAATTTAATGTGCTCCGTAATTTATACAATTACTTAATTGTTGTATGCTGCCGCCAAAAAGGGCAGTGGTTTTTGGTTATAGCTATAAAAGTTTTTATAGCCATATTTCTCTGGCTTATTGATGATCTCTTTCATGGCAATAAGCTTATAAACGTACGATCCTGTTTCGCGGTTAAGGCTCATACGGAAATAATTATCCTCATTTTGCCTGTTAATGGCGCGTTCCAGTTTAATAGAACCGTTGTTGTAAGCGGCTGCGGCCAGCGTCCAGCTGTTAAACTCGTTGTACAGGTCTTTAATATACCTGCAGGCCGCTACAGTTGATTTACGAAGGTTCAGGCGTTCGTCAGTACGGCGGTTAACTTTAAGGCCGTAAGTACGGGCGGTACCTGGCATAAACTGCCATACGCCCCGTGCACCTTTGGGTGATGTGCCTTCGCGTAAACCCGACTCTACCAGTGGCACAAACTTAAAATCATCCGGTATACCATACGCCTTAAGAATTGGCTCGATAATTGGAAATAGTTTATCGGCCTTAGCATGTAGTACATTTGATTGAATGTTTCTGAACTTGTGCTTGGCTATTGATTTTTTTAATTTAAAATCTACTTTTTTGTCGTCAAGCGGTAGTGCTTCGTCAGCAAAATTGTAAGCATCCTCAACCATCTCAGCGGGCTTGCTGAACAGGATGGAAGAAGGAATAAAACTAATGTGTTTTACTGCCGGAACTACCGGTGTTGTACTGAAAATGTTTAGTGCGGAAATGATAACCATCACTACGATTACGGAGCACGTAATTAAGTGTTTTTTTCTCATTTCTTTTTTATCCATTAATTAAACATTGGGTAAATGTGGCTGCAAAGGTACGTTATATTAGGCAGACTATCAAACACTTAGTGGATGCTTAGTGTTTTGATAATTTTAAAATAGTTAAAAAAAAGGCGTTTAGAGTGCTTTAAACGCCGTTTTTGCTTTAGTTAAAAAAAAGTTTTTTTGGGCTATTAATTGGCTTAAAAATCGTAATTTTGCCCCTCACGCTGCGAAAGCGCTAAACAAAAAATTATGGTATTTAAAAGACCAGCCGGTAGTCGCGAAGACAGGCCAAACAGACAACAGGGACACTCGAAAAGTGGTGCCGATAACAACAAAAAAACCTCTTCTTCCGCTCCCTATGGAAGTCGTGATGCCGGTAAAAAGCCTTACGGCGACAGAAGGCAAACTTCAACCAATCCAAAACCATTTTCTCATAAAGCCTCGTTCGGTGATAACGAACAGGGAAAGAGCTTTGATGCGTCGTCATCATCGGGCGACAGAAGATCGTTTGCACCAAAAGGGAAGCCCTACAGCGGGAAACCTGAAAGTAGTGAGCGCCCTTATGGTACACGTAATGCCGAGGGTGGCCGTACCAATCGAGGTAGCTATGGCGAACAAGCCGGTGGCAAAAAAGGATTTGGTAAAAGCAAGCCATTCGGTGACAAGCCCCAAAGTGGCGAACGCCGTTCTTTTGGCGAAAACCGTGGTGGTTACACCAACAGCACCGGTAAAAAAGATTTTAAAAGCACAACATCCGGCTACAGGAAGCGTGAGGATAGGGACTTTAGCGATAAAAGCGAAGGTGCATCAAGAACCATGCGTGGCCGTAAAAATGCCCCTGCCGCGAAAGCTAAGGATGATGGCCTGATGAGGCTGAACCGTTACATCGCTAACGCCGGCATTTGCAGCCGCCGTAAAGCGGACGAACTTATCGAGGCCGGTGTGATCAGTGTAAATGGTGAGGTAGTATCAGAATTGGGTTACAAGGTTGATCCGTTTAAGGATGTCGTTCGTTATAACGGCGAGCCGCTTAAACGTGAGAAAATGGTGTATGTGCTTTTAAATAAGCCTAAAGATTACATCACCACTACCGATGACCCGCAGGAGCGTCGCACCGTTATGCACCTGGTAGAAAAAGCAAGCCGCGAACGCATTTATCCGGTTGGCCGCCTGGACAGGAACACTACCGGTTTATTGCTGATGACCAATGATGGTGAACTTGCAGACAAACTTTCGCACCCACGCAACAATATTGTAAAACTTTATAATGTGGAGTTAAACAAGAGCCTCACACAGGGCGACCTGAATAAAATATCGTTTGGTCTTGAACTGGAGGATGGCTTTATTAAGCCTGACAGTATATCGTACGTTACAGGTGGCAGCAAGCGCGAAGTAGGTATACAAATACATAGTGGTAAAAACCGTATTGTTCGCCGTATATTTGAATCGTTGGGCTACGAGGTAGTGAAGCTGGACAGGTCGGTATATGCCAACTTAACTAAAAAAGATCTTCCGAGGGGCCGTTGGAGATTCCTGGAAGAAAAGGAAGTGATACAGTTAAAACATTTAGTATAATAATTAAAGCGCCATTTGGCGCTTTAATTATTTAAAGGGGTTCCTGCAGGTTGAAATTAATAGCCGCATTCGTTACCTTGCGTTAATTAAACGGTATTATAAACAAAGATATCCATGAAAAAAATATTGTTAACTGTTTTGGCGCTTGCTCCTGGGCTGGTTTTTGCTCAGAAAAAGAATATGGGGCCAAAGTCATATGATCTTGTTGTGGGCACGTACACCAGCGGTACAAGTAAAGGGATAAGCGTTTATCGTTTTTATACCGAGAGTGGCCGATTGGCTTATTTAAATCAAATTGATGGTGTAAGCAACCCATCGTATCTCACAGTGTCAAACAATAATAAGTTCGTTTATGCTGTAAATGAGAACGACCAGGGCGAAGTAAGCGCGTTTCATTTCGAACCCAAAACCGGCAAGCTCGACTTTATTAATAAGCAGTCTACCATGGGTGGGGCGCCTTGCTATATTTCGGTTGATAAGGACCAAAAAAACCTGTTTGTAGCTAATTACTCAGGTGGTAATATCGCCGTGTTGCCGTTAAAAAAAGACGGGTCTATTGAACAGGCGGTAATAACCATTCATGATGATGGGCATGGGCCTAATAAAGACCGCCAGGAGAAAGCGCATGTACATATGGCTGTTTTATCGCCCGATGAAAAATACGTGCTCTATACCGATCTGGGAACAGATAAAGTAAATATCACCAAATACAAGGGAGGCAAGGATAACCCGATAGTACCCGCGAACCCGCCATTTGTAAAGGTTAAACCGGGCGATGGCCCGCGTCATCTGGCTTTTTCTAATGACAAGAAATACCTGTACCTCATTACTGAGATGGGCAGTTCAGTCATATTATTTGATTACGACAAGGGCAAATTAAAGCAACGCCAGGAGATCACCCTGCTGCCTGATGGCTTTACCGGCCAAACCGGCGCCGCGGATATCCATATTTCACCCAACGGCAAATTTTTATATGCCAGCAACCGTGGCGATGCCAATGATATTACTGTTTTCTCTATTAACCAGGATAACGGCGAACTTACCTTTCTGCAAAGGCAGCCTACAGGCGGTAAAGGTCCGCGTAACTTCGTGATAGATCCAACCGGCAGGTTTCTTTTAGTGGCCCACCAAAATTCCGACAGCATTATTGTATTTAAGCTTGACCCTGAAACAGGTAGAATTATGCAGGCAGTTAGCCGTGCAGAAATTGGCAACCCGGTTTGCCTTAAATTCGCATCGGCAGAGTAACGAGATTAACGTTAATGCAAAAGCCCGGAACGTTTATACGCTCCGGGCTTTTTGCTGGCTAAAATTAAGCTCTTATTATTGTTTGGTAAAAGTATATACAATATAGCCGGTGCCGTTGCCCACTGGTACAGGTGATAACAAAGTCATGTTGGTGCCAGTCATGGCGCCAACGTTTAAGCGATACCCCTCCTGAACGTTTTTTGCTTTATCGCCCTGGTATATTTTTTTGAACTGGAATTGTGTGGCACCATTACCGTTGTATACCGACCAGAAGATAGTTTGCGACTGGCCGTTGGTTAGCGAATACATGCCGTTACCACTGTTGGTAAGCTTCCAGGTACTGCCTTCAAACGCTGCCGGAGGCGCCTGGTCAAAAACGTTTTGAACTGCACCCGGAAGAAGGCCGTTATAGCTTACGCTGTTACAAACCCAGGTGCCTACAAATTTACCCCGGGAAACATTCATGGCAGATGTGCCGCCAGTTTGGGTGTTTTGGGTGGATGAACAGGCCGAAAAAATAAAGGATACGGCTAATATCGCAATTGCTGTTTGGAATATTTTTTTCATAACTTATATATGATAATATGTTTAATGTAATTGCATAAACATAAATCACGCCAAAAAGTTATTATTTACAGCTTACTATTTGCAATAATCTCTTCGTAATAGCTTTCATACACCGGCATAATATTACTTAGCTCCAGTTGCTTGGCACGCTCAAACGCGTTTTCTTTAAATTGTGCAAGGCGTTCTTCGTCTTCGAGGATATACACTGCTTTCTCGGCCATCGCGTCTACATCTCCAACGTTTAACAGGTAACCGGTAACACCATCAATATTAAGTTCGGGCAGGCCGCCGGCATTACTGCTAATTACCGGCACCTTGCAGGCCATAGCCTCTAAGGCGGCCAAGCCAAAGCTTTCTGATACTGATGGCATCAGGAACAGATCGGCAACAGACAGAATTTCTTCAATGGCATCCTGTTTACCTAAAAAGCGCACATGCTCGCTAATACCCAAAGTACGGCTAAGTTTTTCGCAGGCAGAACGTTCGCCGCCATCGCCTACCATCAGCAATTTAGCAGGTATCTGTTCAATCACTTTGGCAAACATCTTAATTACATCCTCGGTACGTTTAACTTTACGGAAGTTAGAGGTATGTACCAGTATCTTTTCTCCGTTAGGCGCTATCGCTTTTTTGAAATGATCTTTAGGTTTAAGGCTAAAGCGGTTCATGTCAATAAAGTTGGGGATAACGCGTATATCCTTCTCTATCTTAAAGTATTTATAAGTATCTGCCTTGAGATGTTCTGATACCGCTGTAACCCCGTCAGACTTGTTGATAGAAAACGTAACCACCGGTTTAAGGGTATTATCCTGCCCTACAAGCGTAATATCAGTACCATGCAGCGTAGTAATTACCGGGATGCTGATGCCATAGGTAGCCAGGATCTGTTTGGCCATAAACGCCGCTGACGCGTGCGGGATGGCATAATGAACATGCAAAATGTCCAATTTCTCAAACCTGATCACGTCTACCAGTCGGCTGGCCAGTGCTATTTCATAAGGCGGATAATCAAACAATGGGTATTGCGCTACAGAAACCTCGTGATAGTACAGGTTCTCTGAAAAAAAATCGAGCCTGGCAGGTTGGTTGTAAGTAACAAAATGTATTTGATGGCCCCTGTCGGCAAGGGCTTTGCCCAGTTCTGTAGCCACAACGCCACTGCCGCCAAATGTAGGATAACAAACTATTCCTATTTTCATAGATGCTGATAGATTTAAGCAGTCTGGAATTATTGGCTAACAAGCTGTTAATAAGCGGTAAACAATTATGCCAAAAAGCATGCAAGTTTAACAGCTATTTATTATAAATGTGTTACAGGGATGTAAAATGATTGATGGAAAGCAGCGCGTATTTAATTGCCTGCACCAGCCAGCCATTTAAGCAGAGAAGTATCGATAATATTATTAATAGCGTTTAAAGCGTGTTTGCTTTTTGATACCTTTTGCAGGTCGTCATGATAGATCATGTGATGTACGCCAAGTACCTTAAGCGTGGCATCGTTACGCACACTTTCAGTATGTTTATAGCAGCATATCCTGATGTTCTTGTAAAACATGTTTGAACGCAGCCTGCGTAATACCCTTTCCATATGTTCGTTCATATGGGCATGATCAAACAGGATCACATCAGGTTTAAACTCATGTATGCAGGGGAATATCGATGTTACAGCCAAAATATGGTTCACATTCTCATACTGGTCCAATAGCCGGGAGGGAAAGCTATCGGGCGCTACCAAAAGTACTTTCTTGGAACGTGAACGTATCATGGTCAATTAATTTGGGGATGCCGCAAAGTTAAAAGGTAAACTTTACAATATCAACCTTAATACGTATTAATAACCAAATAGTTATAGTTAATGCACGGGTCTTTCATAAGCGGTATCAACACCGCTGTGGCCTTCGGGTTGGGCATTTCCTTTGTTCACTTTATTCATGCTGTCGGTTTTCGTCGAATCGGTAGCATGGGTGTTGTTAGGGTCGCCGGTACCTGCTTTGGCTACGGTATCCTGTGTGCCGCCAAGTGTGGCCTTGCTGCGATCACCGCACGCGGTCAATGATGCGGATATAAGCAGTATTGCTGCTGTAAATTTTAATACTTTCATTTTGGTAATAACTAAATGTACACTAAAATAACAACGCCCGCGATTTTTAAATGTTTGTATAAAAGAAAACGGCAGGTTTTATGAAGCCTGCCGTTCTTGCATTTATAAAGAGGTGGTTATTTTATCTCAAATACCGCGTTGATCTGGAAGCTCAGTTTAATTTTACGAACGTCTATATCAGATTCGGGTACGGCGCTATCTGCGGCCATATTGGCTTTGGCCATATACATCACCGTACGAGGCTGCGGAAAATTGCTGTTATCACTTTCGCTAATGCTTAAGGCGCTGCCCAGTTTGTCACCAAGGCCGTTCACCAGGAACACGGCTTTATCGCGGGCTGAGAGTAAGGCCTGCAGTTTAAGCTTGTTTTTTAATTCGTTTATCTTCGAATAGTCATAGCTGTCAATATTGGTCGACTGTATGCCTTTCGGATCAATCTTGCTGATGAGCTGATTGAACTTATTCAGATCCCTGAATTTGATGCCATATTGTTTACTTGCCAAAAAATCGGGATTCTTTTTTTTCTCCGTAGCATAGTTCCAGGATGAAAGGCTGTTAACGGTGAAATCCTCTTTTGGTATACCTGCTTCGGCAACGGCTTTTTCCAGTTGTTGCTCCAGTTGCGTAATGGTTACTTTCGTCTTCCCGTTCATGTACTCTTTTAAAGCAATGCTAACATTAATAATATCGGGGGTAACTTCCTGCTCGGCAATGCCGGTAACCTCTATTTTACGACGCAGGTCGGCAGTTTGCGCGAAAGCACCTGCGGTGGTAACAAGAATGGCGGCTAATAGAAATAATTTTTTCATAGTACTTAGTTTTATTATGTGATGGTATTACGGTAACAAAGTTTAATTTGTAACAACTTAAAATAATATTCGGATAACTTAAAAAACATAGGTTGTGTTTGCTGTCTGATGTTTTGCTTTAATGTTGTTCCCGATTAAAAAGCGTAAATTTGCTCTGTTACTATGTATCTGCAGCAACTTTCATTCATCAATTTCAAAAACTATAATGAAGCCGAAATTTCGCTTGCCGAAGGAGTGAACGCTTTTATAGGGAACAATGGTGCGGGCAAAACCAATCTGCTCGACGCCGTGCATTACCTTTCCCTTTGCAAGAGCTATTTTAACCCTATTGATAGCCAGCAGATCAAACAAGGGGCCGATTTTTTTATGATCAACGGGGTTTTTGAGAAGAACGGCAACAAGGAGGTAGTAGCCTGCGGACTTAAACGTAACCAGAAAAAGCAATTTAAGCGAAACAAAAAGGACTACCAGCGCCTGGCCGACCATATAGGCTTTTTGCCCCTCGTAATGATATCGCCTTATGATATTAGTATTATTATTGAAGGGAGCGAGGAGCGCCGCAAGTTTATAGATAATGTGATATCACAAACCGATGCCAGGTACTTGGACGAGGTAATTGTATACAACAAGGTTTTAGCCAACCGTAACAGCCTGCTTAAGCAAATTGCCGATACCGGCCGTTATGACCCTGAGTTGCTGAGTATTTTTGATGAACAGCTGGCAGCATCGGGCACCAGGATATTTGAAAAGCGCCGGGCGTTTATGGAGGCTTTTACGCCTATTTTTAACCGGCATTACCAGTTTATAAGCGGTGGCGCGGAGCAAGTTGAACTGGCTTATGAATCGCCTTTACTTAACGAGAATTTCGGCGTACTGCTTAAAAGGAATACCGAGCGCGACCGTATAATGGAGCGCACCACGCTGGGTATACACCGCGATGACCTGCAGTTTAATATACATGGCATGTCGATGAAAAAGTTTGGTTCGCAGGGGCAGCAAAAATCTTTTTTAATTGCCCTTAAGCTGGCGCAATATACTTTCCTGGATCAGCAAAAGGGCTTTAAACCGTTGCTGCTGCTTGATGATATTTTTGACAAGCTGGACGATAGCCGTGTTACCAAGCTGATGCAAATGGTATCTAATAACGATTTTGGGCAGGTGCTGATCACCGATACCAGCATGGAGCGCGTGCAGGGCATATTTAACAAAATAAACGTAAAAGTTAAAATATTTAAGGTAACGGAGGGAAATATTAATGCGTAAAGCCAACGATAAATCGCTGAAAGAAGCCATTGAGCAAATGCTTAACGTGTATAAAATTAAGCGCCGTTATGACGAAACCCATGTTATTGCGGCCTGGCCAGAATTTGTGGGGAAAAGTGTAGCTAACCGTACGAGTGAGATTTTTATAAGAGATAGAAAGCTTTTTGTACGAATTGAGTCGTCAGTAATAAAAAACGAGTTGGTAATGATGCGCAGCCAGATCATTCAAAAAATTAATGACGAGGCGAAGGCCGTGCTGATAGAGGAAATTATCTTTTTATAGAAGTTACCTGCCGCGTGAATAACGCAGTCGGTGGCTTACTTTACGGATGCTGTCATCCATGATCTGAGAGAAAGCAAGTAGAAATATTCCCGGGAAGATAAAAGCGAATTGTGCTTCGGGATGATTTCTGAAAACGTCCATTGAAGCCACTACAATGCCGATGATGATGATGGCGTAGATAATGTACTTGAATACAGTTTTCATGGCTTTTTGGGGATAATTAAAACACAGATTATCTGTGTTTTGTAAAGATAAGCAAGTTAATGTATAAAGCAAAAAAACAGGCCGTTATTTTTCTTGCGGCCTGTTTTTGTTTTATCGTCTTAGAAACGCTCAAAAGCTGAAAAGAAGAAATTACCTTCAATAGCAGCGTTTTCGTCAGAGTCTGAACCGTGTATAGCGTTAGCGTCAATTGATTTGGCGAAACGGTTACGGATAGTGCCTTCTTCGGCTTTAGTTGGGTCGGTTGCACCTATCAGCTTGCGGAAATCTTCAATAGCGTTTTCTTTTTCAAGAATAGCCGCTACTATCGGGCCTGATGACATAAAGCTCACCAGGTCGTTGTAAAAGCCGCGCTCTTTGTGTACCGCGTAAAACTCACCGGCTTTTTCAGGGCTAAGAGCGGTATATTTTAACGCTACAATTTTGAAACCGGCTTTAGTGATCTGGTCAATAATTGCGCCTATGTGGCCGTTTGCAACTGCATCCGGCTTTATCATGGTAAAAGTTCTGTTGGTTGCCATTATATGTGCTTTAATTAAGAGGCGCAAAATTAGCGTTTTATAACTGAAACTTAAAACCTATGCCTTAAAATACTGTATGTGTATATCATTAATTTATTTAGCTTTGCAAAGCTTTAAAATTTGATGTTGGATTTAGCCTCGCTTACAGAATTCTTATCCCAGCCACGCAGAATAGTGATCACTACCCACCATAAACCGGATGGGGATGCTATGGGCTCTTCGTTGGGTTTATATAACTACCTCATACAGCAGGGGCACCACACGCATGTAATAACGCCTACAGACTACCCGGATTTCCTGAGCTGGATGCCCGGAAATGGAGAGGTGATCATTTACACAGCCAACCAGGAACTGTCTGCCCGGCTGGTTGCCGAAGCGGAGATGGTTTTTTGCCTTGATTTTAATTCACTGAGCCGTATAAACGAGCTGGGCGAAGAAGTGCGTAAAAGCAGCGCTTACAAGGTAATGATAGACCACCACCTGGAGCCCGAAGATTTTGATGATTACCGCCACTGGGATATAAATGCCTGCGCGGCCGCGCAATTGGTGTACACCTTTATCACCGATCAGCTTAATAACAAGGCTTTGATCAATAAAGATGTGGCCACTTGTTTATACACCGGTATCATGACGGATTCGGCATCATTCCGCTTACCTAATACCACATCTGCGGTACACCGCATTGTGGCCGATCTTATTGACGCGGGCGCCAACAACTCGCGCATACATGAACTGGTTTATAACAGCGCGTCGGAAAACAGGCTTAAGTTTTTGGGCCACTGCCTGGCCAATTGCCTGGAAATTTTGCCTGAATATAATACCGCTATCATTGCTGTTAATAAAGCAGATCTGCAACGCTTTGATGTTAATACCGGCGATACGGAAGGGATTGTAAATTACGCATTATCTATCGCCAGCGTGCGCCTTGCCGCTTTTGTGGTTGAACGCACTGACAGGGTAAAGCTGTCGCTGCGTTCAAAAGGGGAATTCCCGGCGAACGAGATCTGTAAAAAATACTTTAACGGTGGCGGCCACAGGAACGCGGCCGGCGGCCATTCCGATAAATCATTGGATGATACCGTTGCCCAATTGAAATTGATACTACCCGAATATAAAAAACTATTAATACAATAACATTTAAACAAAACATGAGAAAGAACTTAATGATCATGGCTGTTGCCGCTTTAGGATTTGCGGGCTGCAAAAGCGGTTTTAAACAGGCCGATGGCGGTTTGCTTTACAATATCCGTACTGATAAATCAGGACCTAATATTAAACCCGGCGACTTTGCCAGCATCAACCTGATCCTAAAAAACGAAGCAGACTCAGTGATCGGCAGCACCTATGACCTGGGCAGGCCTGCACCATTGGTATATCAAAAATCGCCAAATAAAGGTGATATTACTTCTATATTCCCAATGTTAAGCGAAGGCGATAGCGCTACTATTAAAGTGAACATTGATTCGATGTTTAAAAAAGGCGCTCCTAAACCTCCGGGCTTTAAAGGTAAATACATCGTTTACGAAATTAAGGTAGAGAAAGTAATACCAAGAGGCAGCACTACCGATCCGGTTTTCCAGGCACATATCAGCGATTATTTCAAAGCTTTAAAAGAAGCCGCTGCTAAAAAAGAGCCTGCTGAAATGCAAAAATTTGTTGCTGATAAAAAACTGAATGTAACTAAAACTGCTTCGGGCTTAGAGTACCAGATCACCAAGCCGGGTTCAGGCCCTAATATCGTAGCAGGCGATACTGCCGTAATTAATTACACCGGCAGGTTACTTAACGGTAAAGTATTTGACAGCAGCATTAAAGAAGATGCCAAACAGGCTAAGACCTATGACGCTCGTCGCGAATACAAAGCTATTAAAGTAAAAGTAGGCGAAGGCAGCGTGATCCGTGGTTGGGATGAAGGCTTGTTATTACTTAACAAAGGTGCGAAAGCTACTTTCGTTATCCCATCAGAATTAGGTTATGGTGAGCAGGGTATAGGCAACGGTATCATCCCGTCATTTGCTCCGCTTACTTTTAATATCGAGATAGTAGACATTATAAAAACTGATCCTAATGCACCTAAAAGGCCACAGCCAATGATGATGCCTCAGGCCAGATAATATTATAAATTTATACATAGCCTCCCGGCTTTTGCCGGGGGGCTTTTTTATGTGATCATGAAAAAGACCCTTTATACCATAATTTTTGCCTTAACGGCAGTTAGCGCGTCGGCCCAGTTAAAAAAAGCGGCCCACGGCGTAGAATACCAGATATTCCCGGCCCAACCGGGTCGCAAACTGGCACTTAACGATGTGATCACCTTCCAGGCGGTACAGAAAACCGATAAGGATTCTGTTTTATTTAGTACCTACAAGCAAGGCCAGCCGGTTAAGGCGCAGATAAAGACAAGCAGTAACCCTGCCGACCTGATGGATATTTTTCAGTTAATGAGCGTAAACGACAGCGCCTTTGTAAAAGTACCTGTCGACTCTATATTTAAAGGCCACGAAACAGAAATGCCGGCTATTTTCACTAAAGGCGGCAATGTGTTTTTTAACATTAAAATATTAAAGGCGCAAACGCTGGAAGAAGCTATGGCTGAACGCAACGCGGCTATGGCTAAGCTGAAGGCCGAAGCCGAAAAGCTTAAACTTGCCGAAGCGGAGAACCTTAACAAATATATCGCAGCCAATAAGCTTGTACCGGTTACTACCGCGTCGGGTTTAAAATATGTTATTAAAACTGCGGGTAACAAGCCCAAGCCTTTAAATGGCGATACGGTATACGTAAACTATACCGGCCGCACTTTGGATGGAAAAGTATTTGACAGCAGTATTGAGGCGGATGCCAAAGCAGGCGGCTTACAGCAGCCCGGCCGTACCTATGAGCCTATCAGCTTTGCGTTGGGATCAGGGCGGGTGATACCGGGTTGGGACGAAGGTTTATTGCTGCTGAACGAAGGTTCAAAGGCGACTTTCCTTATACCGTCAAAGCTGGCTTATGGTGAGCGTGGCGCCGGGCAGGATATCCAGCCATATTCACCACTGATATTTGATGTTGAACTGGTAAAAGTTGTGCGGGTAAAACACACGCCTGTTACTAAAGCAACTAAAAAGAAAGCAACCACCAGAAAGCGAACCACTACCAGAAAGAAAAATTAAAATGACACGGCAAGGCCTTCCCTCATGGAAGGCTTTGTTATTTTTGCACCATGGTACTAACAGATACGCATACCCATATTTATTATGAAACTGACGCCGACAGGCGCGCGGAAATGATGCAACGATGCCTGCAAAATGGTGTAGAACGTTTGTTCCTGCCTAATGTGGATGCCGCCTCGGTACCGCTTATGTCTGATCTGATTACCGCCTACCCGGATAATTGTTATGCCATGCTGGGCCTGCATCCTTGCTCGGTTAAGGAAACATGGGAAGAAGAACTCGCTCTGATACAACCCGCGCTGCACCGCCACCCGGTTTATGCCATAGGCGAAATTGGTATTGACCTGTATTGGGATAAAACCTTTATTAACGAGCAGATACAGGCGTTTAAGCTGCAGATCAAATGGGCTAAAACACTTAACCTGCCAATAGTAATCCATTGCCGCGACGCGTTTGACGAGGTATACCAGGTATTGCAGGAAGAAAAAGACAATAAACTCCGGGGCATTTTTCATTGTTTCTCCGGCACAATAGAACAGGCGTTAAAAATAACCGATCTGGGGTTTTATCTGGGTATTGGTGGTGTGGTTACCTACAAAAATGCCGGCCTGGATAAAGTAGTCGCCGATATCGACCTGAAACACATTGTTTTGGAAACCGATTCGCCATACCTTACGCCGGTGCCCTACCGGGGCAAACCTAATGAGAGCGCCTACCTTATCTATGTAGCGCAAAAGGTAGCGGATATAAAAAAAATATTTATGGAAGAGGTGGCCGAGGTAACAACAGGTAACTCAAGGGCCGTTTTTGGCATTTAAATAACTATATTTGGCGCTGTAACAACAGGTAACTCAAGGGCCGTTTTTGGCATTTAAATAACTATATTTGGCGCTGTAACACCAGTAACCCTACTACATGAGCCAGATTTTGATCATCTATACCGGAGGGACAATAGGTATGATGAGCGACCCTGTTTCCAAAGCATTAGTTCCCATTAATTTCGAGCAGATAATGGATAATGTGCCCGAGTTGGAGAAACTTAATTGTAAAATTAAGGTACACTCTTTCGAGCATATTATCGACTCATCTAACATGAACCCCCAGATATGGGGCGAGCTGGCATCACTCATTGAGGCCAATTATAATGAGGTGGACGGCTTTGTTATTTTACACGGTTCGGATACAATGGCCTTTACAGCATCGGCCCTAAGCTTCATGCTGCAAAACTTGAACAAGGCGGTGGTTTTCACCGGTTCGCAGTTACCTATCAGCGCGGTACGTACCGATGCGAAGGAAAACCTGATGACCGCCATAGAGATTGCTAAGGCCAAAAAGAACGATCGTTCTCGTGTACCCGAAGTATGTATCTATTTTGATTATAAACTTTTCAGGGGTAACCGGGCGTTCAAATACAATTCATCAAAATTTGAGGCGTTCCGCTCGCCTAACTACCCTATATTGGCCGAGTCGGGCGTGCATTTACGCTTTAGCCCAAATGATATCAGGCAGCCGGGTGAAGGCCCGCTGAAGATACACAACCATTTGGTAAGCGATGTGGCCGTGCTTAAACTGTACCCAGGCATCAGTCCTAAAGTAGTAGAAACAATCTTAGGTGCCGATGTACGCGGTATTGTGATGGAAACCTTTGGCGCCGGTAATACCACTACTGACCAATGGTTTGTTGACCTGCTTAAAACCGCTATTGATGCCGGTAAGGTGATCCTGGATATATCGCAATGCAAGGTAGGCACAGTTGAACTTGGACGGTACGAAACCAGTAAGCAATTGAAAGATATTGGTGTTGCCAGCGGTTATGATATGACGTTTGAGGCCGCTGTTACCAAAATGATGTACCTGCTTGGCGAGATCAGCGACCCTGTCGAGGTACGGCGTTGCCTGGAGAAAGACCTCCGCGGCGAGCTGACAGAATCTTAATATTAAAACATCCGCTTTTTTATAAGTGCCATAAAATCATCACGGAACTTATTGCTGATAGGTATCTGTTTGCCACCTATGTAAATATGGTTATCCTGCACTTTGGTAATAAGTCGGGTATTAACGATATAAGAATGATGTACACGCATAAATGGCTGGGATAGCTGTTCTTCAATATCTTTAAGACGGCGATAAATAAGCAGTTGTTCTGTAGGTGTAACCAACCGCACGTATTCTTTTTCGCCCTCAAAGTACAGTACATCATCCAGCAGGATGTTACGTATGGTTTTCCCCGATTTTATAAAAAAGTAATTCGCCTCAGGTGCTGTTTCCTGTTTCAGCGCAGTTGTCAAAGTTTGGGCAAATGCGGCCTCTATTTTGTGTTTGGCTGCTAAAACACGTTTCAGGGTGATGGGCTTAAGTAGATAATCAACCGTTTGGAAGGTATAGCTTTCTGCGGCGTAGTCGGAGTAAGCGGTAGTAAATACAATTTTGGTTTCGGGTGGCAGCAGTCCGGCTAATTCTATACCGGTGAGGTGGGGCATGTTAATGTCCAGGAAGATCAGATCGGCCTTTTGGTGTTTTAACATTTCCAGCGCTTCTAAACCATTATAACACTTGCCAAGCAGCTGCCAGTCGGTTACCTGGCTAAGTAAAACTTCTAAAAGGTTAACCGCGTTTGGTTCATCGTCAACAATAATATATTTCAAACTCATGCCAGCGGGATGTTAAGTGTAGCTGTAAATACTTCGCCGTTGTTTGATGTATGCAATTCGAAATTGTTACCATACAAAATGATTAGCCGTTTTTTCAAATTGGCTATACCTAATCCACTTTTAAGGCCGGGTATCTCCTGTTGTGGCACCGTGTTACTTACGGTGTATATCAAGCGCCCGTTACTTTCTGTTAGCGATAAAGACACTCTATTGTCGTTGCTGCTTTTATCAATGCCATGTTTAAAAACATTTTCCGCAAATGTCATCAGTAGCATTGGCGGTATACTCAGGTTTGGGCTGTATTGCTTCTCAAATGAAATATTTAAAGCATACCGTATTCTTATTTTTTCCAGCGCTATATAGTTTTCAATGAATTGCACCTCGGTGTTCAGGCTTACAAGGCTTTTCGGGCTTTCATCAACAAAATACCGCATAATATCGGCCAGTCGCTCAATCAGGGCCGCTGTTCTCGGGGCCTCCATATATGCTTCGTAGTAAATGTTGTTAAGCGTATTAAATAAAAAATGCGGTTGTACTTGTGATTTAAGCAGGTCCAGCTCCGCGCTGGCCTTTTGCGCCAGGGCCTTAGCGGCTTGTTCTTTTAGCGTAAAATAGGCCAGTGCCAGGCGAAAAGCAAAGCTGAAGAAGAAGACCGTTATGCCGCCCAATACAAAGCTGGTGATAGCCTTCATACTCATGGGTTCGGGCTTGGCGGCAAAAAGAGCGTTATAAATATTTACTGTTAATACAGCCCTTATGAATCCGACGGCCAGTAAAAACGCAATAACAGAAAGCACATACCACACAATTCGCCCCTTTTGATACAGTCTGGGAAATAACCACGAAATATTGCCGTAAATAACGGCGGCGTAAAAGGCAGTGTTCAGCAGCGCGTATACCGCTGCCTGGAAAACACCGTCCATAGCGGTAAGTGAAAGGAATAGCATCAGATAGATCACTACCCACACTAACCATTGCACTTGCACCAGTGAGGGTTTAAACTTTACAGCCATCTTTAAAAGTACTAAGCTTTTTATATTTCATGGGCGCTTTTAAACGATCCGGGCTATTTTTTCAACCGATCATCAAAAATCAGCCTTACAGTACCGCCCCAAGAGATTATTGAAATATAGGCAGCGCCAGTTAAAAATAAGCGGGAAAGGATTGAAATAGAATATGCAGATAGTGCCTATTCCATCAGCTTTGTACATCATTAACCCATATCATTATGTTGTACAGATCATTCACCACTTCGCTATTGTTAATTATTGGTACACTATTTTTAGCAGCCCGGCCAGTTTCTTCATTCGCCCAAAAGGTTGATACCATCAGGCTTAAGGATCATCGTTTAAATACCTCCAGCCTTAAACCGGGCCTTAGGCAGTACCTGGTATATTTTAAAACGGACAGAAACCCTAAAGTATTACGGTTTTGGATGTGGCTCAGAAATACACAGATCATCACGCGTAATAACGAAAAGGTGTTTGCCACTACACAGCATTGGTACGGCAGCGATACCATTAGCTATCGTACCGGGTGCTCGGTAAACCGTATAAGCGATTTTTCCCCGGTATACCATTCAGAAACCATCAATGGCAAAACAGGAGCCTACAATTGGGATGCCGCGACTGTAACAGGCGCTGATACCGTTGCCAATAACACCAAAAGAGATTTTAAGATGGATTTTAACGAGCCATGCTTTAACTGGAATCTGGATATTGAAACATTTGAGATGCTGCCGCTTGCCGCCGGAAAAAGTTTCGCCATTAATTTTTACGATGCCGGTTTTGGCAAACCCGAATATGTTTTATACAAGGTAACGGGCAGTGAAGTGTTAACCACGTATGACGGGCATAAGGTTGATTGCTGGAAACTGGTAAACGAAGGCGAACACGCGGGATCCCGTTTTACACAAACATTTTGGTTGAGTAAAAAGGGCCACGAGTTTTTAAAAGAGGAAGATGCCTTACCTGGCGGTTATCGTTACAAGGTAAAAATGCCTGCGTTAACACCCGCTTTATAACAAGCAGGTGTTAACCAACCAACATGTATGTGCTCGTTGCCGAATAGTAAAAAAACGATGATAGGTTTTAGCTGTTTGTCGGCATAATGTCTAAATTATAATTAAAGATAACTTTATGCAGGTTAGGTTGTTAAATAAAGCTCACCAACATATATCATCTTGGATAAGGTTTTCAGATATTTTTTAAGCTGTTGCATTATACTGTTTTTAATAACAGGGAATAAGGGTTATGCCCAGGTCACTCCGGCAGATACAGTAAAGGCTGATTCGCTGGGAAAGCAAGGCAAAAAGATAATTAAGCCGGACAACACCGCCGGACAGTATGATTTTGGCGACCTGGTAAAAGCCATTCTTCATCCTCATAAAAAGGAGGATAGTGTAAAAAAGAAACCATCGGGCATTACCATCATCCCTAACCTGGCTTCCAATCCCAGTATTGGTACGCAAATAGGCATTAAGGCTGTGGCAGGTAAGGTATTGGGCAGCGATCCTAATACTTTACTTTCCGTAGCGGCTACTTCGGCATCCATCACCACAAAAAATATCATTTATTTTTACCTTACCCATAACGTTTATACACCGGGCAATAAGTGGAATTTTCAAGGTAGCCTGGTAGCAGCCAAAACCGTAACACCTGATTTTGGCATAGGCATAGGTAACGCCTATAACAGCAGTACCGAAAACCTGGTGCTGAGTAACCCAGGGCGTAAACCTTATGTATTAAACGCGCAGTACTACAGCTTTCGTGAAAAGGTATACAAGCAGATAGATAAAGGCTTATTTGTAGGCGCCGGGGTATCATTTGATATACGGCGCAAGATATATGATAAATTCAACGCCGATTCTGTGCTAACACCTTATCGTATTTACAATGCCCGTAATGGTTTCGATAATGACCATTATGCGGCTAATGGTTTCCTGGCTAACATCCAATATACCACACGTGATAACCAGAATCGTGCCTACAAAGGCATGTATGTTGATGCCGGCATAAGGCTAAACCAAACATGGCTGGGCAGTACACGCAATGCGGCCATTATTACAACAGATTTTCGTAAGTATTTCAGTTTATCGTCGAGCCATCCCGAGCATGTGCTCGCTTTCTGGAACTGGAGTACGTTTGTAGTAGGTGGCGCTTTGCCTTACCTCGAGCTACCCGGTACTGGGCGCGACCCAAATTTCAGGAGCGGCAGGGGATATACCGTAACTTATTTTAAGGGTACCCAATACATGGATACGGAAGTGGAGTACCGCTTCCCGATCCTCCGGAATAAATTTTTAAGTGGCGTTACCTTTTTTAGTCTTCAAACGGCAAATGATGATTTGGGCACCAAGCTTTTTAGTGTTTGGCAACCCGGCGGTGGCGCAGGCTTGCGGGTATTATTCAACAAAGCTACCCGCACTAACCTTTGTATAGATTATGCATGGGGTAAATATGGCGCGCATGGTTTATTTTTGGGGCTGAATGAGGCCTTTTAACAACCATTACCTTACTTCTGCATGCAAATCCATAAGGATAATATCATTTTTAGACACGGGCGTGAGGGCTTCCATCCATCATTGCCGTTGGCTTTAGCCAATGGATAATTAACAAAACCAACATGATCAGAGCTTATTTACTTACTACCGGCGAAGACGGCCATTCCCACGTGCAAACCGGTCATTTAACAGACGCGGTTGCGTATGATGCTAACAGCATCAGTTTTAAAGAAACCGCTCCGCATTCGTTTCTTGATTGGCATACCGCGCCTGCCAACCAATATGTTATTTGCCTTACAGGCGTACTTGATTTTACTACCCATACCGGCGAAACATTTACGCTTAAACCGGGTGAGGTACTGGTTGCTATGGATACTACCGGTACCGGCCATATATGGAAAATGCGTGGCAACGACCCATGGCGACGTGTATACGTGCCATTTGACGCTGAAAAGGAGTTTAATTTTGTTAGCGGGCCGCATGATTGATTTTTAAATAAACAACTCTTGGTTATAACCTACTTTGATTTTATTTAGATTAATTACAAATAACTATTGACATTCAATTTATTTTGATGTTTCTTTGCCGCTGTTTAGAATCATTCAAAATAAGGCATGAAGAAAATTTTATCCCTCCTCTCAGCAATATTAATAGCCGCTGCCGCATTTGCGCAGCAACAACATGGCAGCATAAGCGGTATAGTAACCGCTACTGATGGTAGCCCGGTAGCGTATGTAACTGTAGCTTTAAAAGGTACATCATATGGCGCTTCAACAACAGATAAGGGTCACTATCGCATTACCAGGGTAACACCCGGTAATTACACGGCAGTGGTTTCAGCTATCGGCATGGCGCCGCGTGAAAAGGATGTAACGGTTATAGCCGGGCAAAATACCAGTATAAATTTTAATCTTGACCTCAGTACCTCGCAATTAAAAGAGGTAATGATCAACGCGCGCAGTAATAGCGTTAAAATGGATAACCCATCACAGTCGCTTCGTTTGCAGGAGCCTCTGCTGCAGGTTCCACAAAATATTCAGGTGGTATCCAGCCAGTCTTTAAAAGAACAGCAGATCATCAGTATGAGCGATGGCCTGGTAAGAAACGTGAGCGGTGCCTTCAGGCTTGAACACTGGGGCGATCTTTACACCAATATTAATATGCGTGGTTCGCAGGTGCAGGCATTCAGGAACGGCTTTAATGTGGTGAACTCCTTTTGGGGGCCGCTTACCGAAGATATGAGCTTTGTTGATCATATTGAGTTTGTAAAAGGCCCGGCAGGCTTTATGCTTTCCAGCGGCGACCCAAGCGGTTTATACAACGTGGTAACCAAAAAGCCTACCGGCCAAACAAAAGGCGAATTTAGCTATACCACAGGGAGCTACAACCTAAATCGGGCTACGCTTGACCTGGATGGTAAATTGAGTAATGATGGCAAGCTGCTTTACCGCTTAAATCTATCGGGGCAAAACAAAGGCTCTTTCCGTGCCAATGAGTTTAACAACCGTTATGTGGTAGCGCCGGTAGTATCGTACCAGGTTGATGATAAAACTAAGCTTACGGCCGAATATGTTTATCAGCGTGCCAATATGTCTAACGTAGGCTCATACTATGTATTTAGCCCTAATGGTTATGCGCAGTATCCGCAAAGCTTTACAGCATTGCCATCGGGCTTGCCGCCAACCAATATCAACGACCATAGCGTTACTCTGAATATGCAAACGCAGTTGAGTAATAATTGGAAGCTTACCGCACAGGCTGCATACTATTATTATGGCCAAAATGGCTATTCCATGTGGGCCGATAGTGTAGGTCGCGATGGAAGATATATCCGTAGCGTAGGTATTTGGGATGCTAAAAGCACCATGTCATTAGGGCAGGCGTTTCTAAATGGTAAAGTGGTTACCGGTTCTGTAGTACATAAAATTTTAGCCGGTATAGATCTGGGTAATAAAGTTTACAATGCCGATTATAACCAATCTCGACAATTAGATAACAAAAACCAAATGTTTGACCCAAGTAACCCTAATCTGGGTGTGCCACCTAACGGATATCCCACTTTTGACCGTAGCCTTAACCTGGAGGCGCGCGCCGCGGCAGGCTTTGGAAATATTGCCAGCAATTACAGCAGTTTATACGTGCAGGATGAACTGGGCTTTTTTGAAAACAAACTGCGTTTAACCCTGGCAGGGCGTTACACTTATATTAAAAACTCTAACTATGGTGGTGCCGAGCCTACAGCCAAGCACTTTACTCCTCGTATTGGCCTTAGCGCGTCAATAGACGATCAAACTGCAGTTTATGGATTGTACGACCAAGCTTTTACCCCTCAGGTTGGCAGGTTGGCAACGGGTACGGTAAAACCGCTTACCGGTAATAACCTGGAGTTTGGCATAAAAAGAGATTGGGCCGATGGTAAATGGAATACTACTGTAGCCGTTTACCGCATATTAAAAAATAATGAGATCACAGCCGACCCTAATGCTAACCCTAACGCAGGTTTAAGCGTTGTTTTAGGCCAAAAACGCGCTCAGGGTATTGAGTTTGATGTACGCGGCGAAATAGCGCCCGGCTTTGATGTAACGGCTAACTATGCTTATACTGACTCTAAAGTAACACGCGCTGTAGTGCCTAACGTAACCGTACCTTCGTTTGCCAAGCACACCGCCAACGCCTGGTTAACCTACAAAATGCTTGGTGGTGCTTTAAGAGGGGCCGGTATTGCTGGTGGTTTTACTTTCCTGGGCGACCGTACAACTGATGCGCCTGCCCCGCTTAAAATGGCCGACTATTTTAAACTGGATGGTGGCTTATTCTGGGAGGGAAGCAAAATGCGTATTACAGCTAACGCCTTCAATATCCTGAATAAATATTTATACAGCGGGTCTTACTACGCCTACCTGCAATCGTACTATTACCAGGCAGAGGCGCCGCGTAATTATCGTTTATCTATCAGCTACAGGTTCTAATAGTTTACTTCATATTTGGTTATCTTAAAAGGAGGATCGCAAGGATCCTCCTTTTTTATTTCATCCTCACCAAAACATTATGTATTAATATATTGTAAATTTAAATCGTGAGAAAGTTTATATACATAATGTTATTGCTGTGGTGTTCATTTACAGAAGTAAGGGCACAGCGCACAGATACCGCCAAAGTGGATTCAGCCAGTATTCTGGCACTGCCCGATACTGTTCGAAAGTTGCATAGTAAGCTGGAATCGTTTATACCTCCGGCGGTTTTTATTACCTATGGTGCTCTATCATTCCCTGTAAAAGCTATCCGTAACCTGGATTACAGCATTTATGACGACTTGATAAAAGACTCGCCCAATTTTCATTATCATATCGAAAACTACTTTCAATATGCGCCAATTGTAATGGTTTACGGTTTAAACCTGGCAGGTATACACGGTAAAAATACGTTTATTGACCGTACCATACTTATAGGCATGTCTGAAGGTATTATGGCTTTAAGTACGTTTAGTATCAAAAAACTCTCACATCGATTACGTCCTGACGGGTCTGATTACTATTCATTTCCATCGGGCCATACGGGCAACGCTTTTGCCGCGGCTGAGTTTATGGCGCAGGAGTACAGCGAGAAATCTATCTGGTACGGTATTGCCGGTTACTCTTTTGCCACCGCTACCGCTATATTACGCGTTTACAACCGCGACCATTGGTTTAGCGATATTATAGCCGGGGCCGGTTTCGGTATATTATCTACCAAGGCAGCTTATCTTATTTATCCGCTGTTCCGCAACAAACTTTTTAAAAGCAAGGATGAACATAAAACCAGTCTTATTATGCCCACCTACTCCAATGGTGTGGCGGGCTTTGCTTTTGTAAAGCAACTGTAGCGAGTTGTAACAATCATTATACGAAGCATAACTGCAACAAAGTAAGATTTTTACTTACTTTGTTAGGTCTAAACTATCAGACCGTATAATGAATAAATATTTATTAACTATTGCAGCTATTGCGCTGGGCATAAGCGTTAAAGCCCAACAAGGCGGGGCCTTAACAGCCAAAGATTATGAGCATGCCGAGTCATTCCTTTCATATAATACAATGCCACTGGTTTACAGGGCTGGCGTTACGGCAAACTGGCTGCCTAACGGCAAATTCTGGTACAAGGTAAATACTGCCGATGGCCCCGAGTTTGTACTGGTAGACCCTGCTAAGAAAACCCGCAACAAAGCATTTGATGCATCCAAACTGGCTGGCGCGTTATCATCAGCCACCGGTAAAACATATAATGGGGATAAACTTCCTTTCGACAGGATTGGATATAGTGCAGATGGCAGGTATGTTACCTTTACCGCTGACGGTAAGAAGTGGATGTATGATGAAAAGACTACCCAGGTAAGCGCAGATACTACTGCCAATGCTACAGGCAGAGCGGAACGCCTGAGTGGGCGCGCGGCGCGCGGCGGCGGTAATGAAGTATTGTCACCAGATGGAAGGAAAGCCGTTTTTATTAAAGATTACAACCTGTGGGTGCGTGATGTGGCTACCAATGCCACTACCCAATTAACTACCGATGGTGTTAAAGATTATGGCTACGCCACGGATAATGCCGGCTGGACGCATAGCGATCGCCCGATAGTTTCCTGGTCGCCTGATTCAAAAAAGGTGGCCACTTTTCAGCAGGATCAGCGCAAATCAAGCGATATGTATTTGGTGACTACCAACGTAGGCAAACCAACTTTAAAAGTCTGGAAATATCCGCTGCCGGGTGATAAGGACATCACCATGATCGAGCGCGTGATCATTGATGTAGAGAACCCGAAGGTGGTACGTTTTAACATAGCACCTGACCCGCACCGCGCTACCCTGAGCGATGATATTGCCAGCAGCGGCAACCTGGATGATGCCGACTGGAAAACTGATGGCACCGAGTTTGCCTTCGTTTCTACATCAAGAGATCATAAGAACGAGAAGTTCCGCATTGCCAATGCGCAAACCGGTGTTGTGCGCGATGTATTTGAGGAAAACGTAAAAACACAATACGAATCGGGCTGGGGTGCTATTAACTGGCGGTACTTACCAGCTTCAAAAGAGATCATCTGGTTCTCTGAGCGTGACAATTGGGGGCACTTGTATTTGTACGATGCTACCAGCGGGAAACTAAAGAACCAGATCACCAAAGGCAACTGGGTAGTTACCAAACTGCTTAAAGTTGATGAGAAAAAGCGCTTGCTTTATTTTATGGCCGATGGGCGCGAACCGGGAAACCCATATTTCGCACATTTGTATAAAATAGGCTTTAATGGCAAAGGCCTAACGTTGCTTACGCCGGAAACTGGTAACCACGTGATCAGTTTTTCGCCCGATGAACAATATTTTGTAGATACCTACTCACAGCCCGATGTGCCGCAGGTGAGCGTATTGCGTGATTTGAACGGGAAACTGATCAGTAATTTAGAAAAGGCCGATATTTCAAAATTGGTTGCTGCGGGCTGGAAAGCGCCTATTCCTGTTAAGGTTAAAGCGCATGATGGTACTACCGACATTTACGGCCTGATTTTTACCCCAACCCAAATGGAAGCCGGTAAAAAATATCCGGTGATTGATTATATCTACCCTGGTCCGCAGGGAGGGAGTATCGGCAACTGGTCTTTTGGGCCATCACGTAACGATAACCAGGCACTTGCCGAACTGGGCTTTATTGTAGTAGCTATTGAGGGCACCAGTAACCCGCTGCGTTCAAAAAGTTTCCATGATATGAGCTATGGTAACATGGCCGAAAATACCCTGCCGGATCAGATCACAGCCATCAGGCAGCTATCAGCCAAATATCCTATCGATACTACTAAAGTAGGTATATGGGGGCACTCGGGCGGTGGTTTTGCAACGGCAACGGCTATGTTTCGCTACCCTGATTTCTTTAAGGTGGGTATTTCAGAATCGGGCAACCATGACAACCGTAACTATGAGGACGATTGGGGCGAACGCTACAATGGTTTGGTGGAAAATTCTGACTACGAAGCACAGGCCAACCAAACCTGGGCGAAGAACCTCAAAGGTAAACTGATGCTAGTACACGGCATGATGGATGACAATGTGCCGCCCTATAATACCCTTTTAGTGGTAGAAGCACTGGAGAAAGCAAACAAAAGCTTCGACCTGGTGATATTCCCTAATAGCGCGCACGGTTACGGTGTGTATTCGCCCTACATGATGCGCCGCCGCTGGGATTATTTTGTAGAAAACCTATTGGGCCTTAAACCGCCTTACGATTACCAGATGGGCAAACGCCTATCGAGATAAAAGAAACGCCCTGCTAATTAGCGGGGCGTTTCTTTTATTGCGTTAAACACAGATCCCGATCTCGCAATTTCTGATAGCTTATTTTAAATAATGCTATCGCCAACACGATGTCTGCAGGGCTGCTCATATAAACGCTTATCCAACCCGAATTAATAAAGGTATGGTGGTCTTTCACACGCTTGTCCTGTTGCATGAGTTGCTGCTTTTTAGATCGGCTAAACGGCATGTCCAACAATCCGTTGCTGTGAATATGTCCGAGCTCTTTACCATTATAATTGAACTGTAAGCCGCCGTATTTATGTAATGATGTGGTGACGTTTTCCCACGTGATCAGCTCGGCCTCAATTTCATCTATTGCCTCCAGTAAGTGAAAATTGAACAGCAGCGTGTAGAGCCTCAGTAAACCATCAAATACATGTGGCAGCCCCGGGACATGTTTAAGAAAACCGAAGTATTTAATTATAAATAGGAACATTAATTGGCCTCACTTAATTGCTTAATATGTTCCATTACGCGAAGATGAACATTACGGGTGATACTTTTAGCCCAGATATCGTAATACCAAACCGGGAAAACGTATAATTTATACCAGCTGTTTCCGGTCAGAGTAGTAGTGCCATCGCCGTTATCTTTTAGAAGAAACTGGCCTCGCAGGATATCAATATGACCCATTATTTCCGGATCGCGGGGTTGCTCGGTAATGTCAAAAACGAGGTTGCGGTTCTCATCGTAGGTTGAAATTCTTTCATCGAATACATAGCCATTGCTGAATATACATTTACGGTTGGCATCTACGTAAAACCCGCTTGCGGTTGACTGCACCGGGCTGGGCATACCGATATTAAATAGCCAGAATTTAGGTTTAGCCTCAATACGCTTATAGGCTACCACGTATTGCCATACTTTTGCCGGAGGGGCATTTATCACCATGGTATCAGCTACCATGTTTTCATAACTGTGTTTTGATAGTGAGTCTGTTACGAAAATGGCGAAAAGTATTAAAATGATGCTTGAGTTAAGCTTTTGATCATTTCGCTTAAACATGGCCTCGCCTGCTAATTGTCCCAACCATATAAATACAAAAAGTAAAGGCGAAACGATTACCAGGCAAATAGAACCTTCGCCCAAAACCACAGCACTTAGGAGGCAGGCTATTAATGTATTATAGAGTGCCCAAAGTGCGGAGGTGGTTCTGCTTAGTATTGTTTTTTGCCAGAACCACGCGCTGGTGATACCCATAAGCAAAGGGACGATAACAAATTCAGAAAAAATGAATATGCCACCTGCATTGCTGTGGTATGTGATGAAATACTTGGTTATGCCAATAACTGCGATACCAAGCAGGTTAGGGAAAACAAAGCCTTTAATTGTATGAGTCATAATAAGGAATAGTTAAATACTAATATATACTTACTAAATCATTTACAGCATGGGCTGCTTCGGGATATTGAAATTGATAGCCGCTATCTAAAAGTAGTTTTGGATAAACCCATCTGCTTTTTAACACCAGTTCTGTTTCGGTACCGATGATTGCCGCGCCGATCTCTAACAGCCATTTTGGTGATGGCAAACCAAATGAGATACCATAAGCTTTACAAATGACATGCATGAATTCGGTATTCTTTAAAGCGTTTGGTGATGTCGCGTTAATGGCCCCTGTCAATTCCGGATGATCATAGATCCATTCGGTAACGGCGGCTACATCCTGCTCATGTATCCAGGTTACATACTGGTTGCCATTGCCCTGTTTGCCACCAAGACCAAACTTAACCAAATTACAAAGTGCCGGGAAAGCCCCGCCGTTTTGGCTTAACACAATGCCTATGCGTAGCGCAACTTTACGTGTTTGAGGCGTTTGCTGTTCCAGGAAAGTGTGTTCCCATTGTTTGCATACGTCTACTGAAAAGCCGTAGCCAATATCACCGGTTTCTTCGTCCTGAGGGCGGTCTTCCGCGTGCCGGTATATAGTTGCTGATGCCGCGTTGAGCCAAAGGGCGGGAGGGTTTTGTAATTTTCCTATCACGTCACCAAGCAAACGGGTAGGCACCAGCCTTGAACTTAATATCTCAGCCTTGTTCTTTTCGGTATAACGGCAATTCACATTTTTCCCGCATAGGTTGATAAGCAGGTCTGAATTATCCAATTCCTTTACCCAATCACCGTCTGTTTTGGCATCCCAAACAACGGTGCGTATGTTACCCTGCGCGGCTTTAGGTTTGCGGCTTAGGATAATTATTTCACGCGCTTTGTCGCTATAATAACGCGCCAGTGTAGTGCCAAGGCTACCGGCGCCTCCGGCTAATATGATCTTATCAAATTTCATGATAATAGAATTAAATAAACAAGATAGTACCTAACACCGCTACTCTGTAAATTGCCCAGGTAATGGTTAGCCGCCAGCCTATGCCCATGATTTTGCTTCTTCGGATATGCTCGAGGAACATGAGGCCTGCTACCAACAGAAAGTAAAGGGTGTAGAATAGCGGATGCATGCCAATAGCAGCGCTAAGCAATACAATTGGCAATAATAATATACTACCCGCAAAAGAAATGGTCATCATGTTAACCAGATATTCCCAACGTTTTTGTTTGACCAACAGGCTGATAATACCACCCTGAAATAAGATCTGGCCGCCGCAAATGAGGTATTCGCGGTAGGCACCGCCAACCGGCACCATGCCTTGCAATAAGGGTGCGTAGCGGGTAAGTATAAAAGCAGTAATAAACCAGGTGAAAAGCAAGTAAGCTACGCGATAGCGGAGTTTAAAGGTAGGTTGGTAAATATAACTCTCGTTTCTTGCCGGGATAATTACTCTGCGGTTGTAAGAGATAAAAGCATATCCCTTACTCATTAGCCATACAAACGGCGTAAAACTAAACAGCCTTTTAAATGCCGGCCACGCATTACCCAATATTTTAAACAAACTCTTTATACCATAGGTAACTTCCCCGGTTTGGCGGTTAACCAGTGCTATTTCATATGCCGCCCGCTGGCGGTTTACGAGCGGGCAGTCATCAGGTGCCAACTCCTGATAAGGCGCCCTGCCGGCATTATCAAGCATACCGGTTTTTACAAATGCTTTAGTGTAGATATTGCACATGGGGCATTCGGCGTCGTAAAGTATAGTGTAATTGCCAAGGGTTTTCATGATATATAGGTTATGTATATAGTGCTGATTATAAATTTTGTATTTTCAGTAAATAATGAAATATAATGAGCAAAAAAAATGTTCTATTTGAACATTTTAAATATCGATCCCCAAAACCAGCTTTCATCTGCTTGAAGCATGGTATCAAGCATACGGTCAGCGTTTTTAGACATTTTGTTGATGTCCGTCATGGATTTATGGAAAGTTTTAAACTCCGGGTCATTTTTATCGCCTTTTACCTGTACCAGTTCTTCCAGTGTTTTCAATACCGGTTCCAGTTCGCGCTTGCGGCGCTCTTTGGCAACCTGGCGGGCAATGTTCCAAATATCTTTATCGGCATAAAAGTATTCTTTACGTTCACCTGGTCTCAATTGTTTTTCTACCAGGCCCCAGCCGATCAGGTCGCGTAGGGTCATGTTGGCATTACCGCGAGAGATACTCAGTTCCTCCATTACCTGTTCGGTAGTTAAAGCATCGGGCGTTACCAGCAGGAGTGCATGTACCTGGGCCATGGTGCGGTTAATGCCCCACTCAGAACCTAACTTGCCCCATGTTTCTATAAACTTTTGTTTTGCTTCTGGTAATTGCATGTACAAAGGTAAATGTATTTTTAAACTTTCAAAACTTTTTGAAAGTTTATTTAGTTTTATATTATCTCACCCCTAAATAATAGGGGGGGCTATGGTAGAAATAAAATATGTGCTACTTAAGCTTTTTCATCCAATCTTTTCAGAAACTCCTCTGCATTATGCAGATGCTTTTTTTGTTTACCCGCATCCATTTTGTCAAATGATTTCACCAGCATACCCAGGCGAGGGTTTTGGGTAAAAAAATCACGGTGTTTGTGCATAAAACGCCAGAAAAGGCCATCCCAGATTTCCTGCCACTCGCCTTTGGGCCAGTTGCCCATTTTAAGGAGGTAATTGCTGCCGCTGATGTAGGGTTTGGTCATCATCAAGCCGCCATCGGCAAATTGGGTCATGCCGTATGTATTGGGCACCATCACCCAGTCGTAAGCGTCAATATACATCTCCATAAACCAGCGGTACACATCGTCAGGGTCAAATTCGCACAATAGCATAAAGTTCCCCATGATCATCAACCGTTCAATGTGGTGACTGTAGCCGGTATGGAGCACACGTTTTATTACGGTATCAACAGGTAAAATTCCGGTTTCGCCCGTCCAGAAAGTCTTTGGAATGTGGCGTTTAAAGCCCCAGTAATTTTTGGTACGCTGTTTTACTCCCTCGCGCTCATAAACCAGGTGTATAAATTCGCGCCAGCCCATTACCTGCCTGATAAAACCTTCAAGTGAATTAAGCGGGATGTCGTTTTCGGCCGCATAGTCGAGCGTTTTGTCTATCACTTCCTGTGGGTCAAGCAAGCCTGTATTGATTAAGGGGGAGAGGATAGAGTGGTACAAAAAAGTTTCGCCGGTAACCATGGCATCTTCGTAAACACCGAATTTTTGAAAACGGTGCTTCAGGAAATCCTGAAGCCATAGCCCTGCTTGCTTGTGGGTAACCGGATAGAAGCCGCCGATGTTCCCAAAAGGCGAAGCGGTGTTACCATAATTATCCGGATAATACTTGTCGACCAACTTTGCGGCTTCTTTAACATAATCGTTATCGTCGGGTGGGTTCAGCATGGGTACTACTTCGTTTTTTGGAAACTTTTGCCGGTTCTCTACGTCGTAGGTCCATTTGCCGCCGAGGGGCTTGTCTTTACCCTCTAACAGTATATTGCGCTGTTTACGTTGTGCCGTGTAGAAATCTGTTTGGAAATAGGTTTTCCGCTTGTCGAAATAATCCGCTACATCTTCTGTGCTATTAAGAAAGTTTGGCGTACGATAAACTTTTGCCGTGATGCCGACTTTCTCGCACGCAGATGCGATGCGCTTTTGCAGCCAGTCGTCGGCCACGTGGGCGTAGTGAATAATAGTAACACCTTGTTTAGCCAAATGGGGGATAAGCATTCGTATATCGCAGTTCTTTTCAGTCGCTTCAACAAATTCTACTTTAACATCCTTGTCTTTTAGGAAATCGGCATAGTATTGCATAGATGCCCTGTGCAACACCAGTTTCTTTTTGTTAAAGTTGTATTGGTTAAAGAAAAGTAGTTCCTCAACCAGGTAAACAGGGCGGTCGGCGTTAACTGCCGGATGTTTCTTAAATAACTGGTGCGGGAAAATGAGGGTTACAGCTAATTGATGCATGCTGATGCAACATAATGATAAGTAAAATAGTTTGATAACTGATCATCGGCATCACCAGTTAGCTCAATCAGGCAGGTTTACTCAATTGATAGGATCCGGTTTGGCGGGCCTGGCAGGATCATAAACCGCTACGCATACCCTGGAGTCTGCCGCGCCGTAATATAAAAACCATTTCTTTTTAAAGTAAGCCATGCCTTCCAGGAAAACCGTACCGGCGGGGTACTGGCCGCTTTTTTCAAATGATGCCATTGGCCGCATAAAGGGTACATCTAACCGCGTAATAAACTTTAATGGATCATTCTTATCAAATAAGCCCTGGCCGGCACAATAACTATTAGGGGTAAAACGTTTATCGCCCTCGTCGCCGGCTTTATTTTTACCATTATAAAGCAGTACAATACCTTTATCGGTAAGGATGGCTGGCGGGCCGCATTCGGTAAGTTCGCTATCAAAATAGCCTTTTCGGGGCGAGAAAAGTTCTGTTAAATTACCATCAGGGCTAACCACGGGTGTCCAGTCTACCAGGTTTGTTGAGGTTGCTGCATAAACATGCAGTTCGCCCCAGTACATCCAATATTTTCCTTTCACTTTTGCTACCACTTGTTTGCCGTTAACTATACGGGTGAGTATGGATGCCGATTTGTGAGGTATGTTCAAAAATTTGCCGTTGTAGGCATCTTCAAAAATAGGTCCGTGTTTGGTCCAGTGTTTAAGATCTTTTGAGGTCGCTACGCCCAGGCGGGGCACATCGCGGTTCCATTGCGTGTAAAACACCACATAGGTGCCGTTAGCAGTTACCGCCACACGAGGGTCTTCACAGCCGCCCGGCCATTCGTATTTTTTCTGGCTGTCATTATCGGGGTAAAATACCGGTGCTTTATCTCGTTTAAAGTGTAAACCATCTTTACTTATCGCATACCCTAAGCGCGATGTACGGTAGCCGATACCAACGCCGGATTTATCCTCAGACCGGTAAAGCACCACCACGTTGCCTTTATACACCGCCGCACCGGGGTTAAATGTATCGTTAGATTCCCAGCCAACATATTTTTTTAGTACAGGGTCAAAAAAGCGTGTAGTGCTATCCGGCGAGATGATGGGGTTAAGTGTGGTTTCGCGCTCAAAACCGCCCAATGCCCAAACGGGCAGTTTGTTTGCTTCCTGGGCATAGGCCGTTAGCCCCAAGCAGCAGAATATCAAAGCTGATTTAATAAGCAACAAGAAGTTTTTCATAAGGCAAATAATGGTTTGTTAAGGTAGGAAATCCTTAATGTTTAACCAAATAATAGTGGCTGGCCTATGCCAACTGGATCATTAAAGAATAGTAGCTAAATCATAAAGCATTCACAGTATCTGTTGCTGTACTGCCACCATAATTAATTCGGCTACATTTTTAACCCCAAATTTTTGGATAAGATTCTTGCGGTGCGTATCTACGGTTAGCGGGCTCAGGAATAATTCCTGACCTATTACCTGGCTTGTTTTCCCTGCCGCGATCAGCGAAAGTATTTCCTTTTCGCGGCGGGTGAGCCGCGGTGGCCCCTGTAGTTCATTTCTTGTAGGCCTGCTAATGATCTCGGTTATTTCTTTACTATAACATATTTGTCCTTTAACCGCTTCGGCAATGCAATAACGTAATTCATCTATTGAACTATTCTTAAGCAGATAGCCACTTGCACCGTTCTGTATAGCCTGCATAATAATGCTGCGTTCGGTATGATTGCTTAATATCAAAATGCTCGTAGTTAATGATACCGCCTTTATCTTTTGGCATAGCTCTATCCCGTTCATATCGGGCAGGGTAATGTCCAAAAGGATGAGGTCAAGCGCATGGGTATCTAAATAGCTCAACAGCGCCTCACCGGAATAAAAGCCGCCAACTATCTTTAGATTAGCTTCGTTAGAAAGCAAAGCTTTCAAACCCTCGATCACTATCGGGTGATCGTCAACAATGGCAGTCCTCAATTTAGGCATCAGCGTTTATATTAAGTTCGATATTGATTGTAGTTCCTTCATTTATTACAGAATGGAGTTCAAATTTTCCGGAGAGATAACTAACGCGGTTTTTTAAATTTTCAAGTCCCATGCCTTTGCCGTTACCTAAAGCTTTGGGATCAAAGCCAACGCCGTCATCCTCTGCGGTTATAAAAAATACAGCATTATTTTGGCTGCATTGTATCAATATGTTTTTTGCCCGGGCGTGTTTGATAGCGTTTGAAAGCAATTCCTGCACAATACGGTAAATATTCAGTTGCACGCTAAGAGGTATATCTCTTTTAATATCGTATGCCTGAAAATCAATATGTAAACCATCACGCATATAAAATTCGCTCAGGTCTTTTAAAGCCACTTCCAAGCCAAATTTCAATAATGTTTCAGGCAAAAGGTTACGGGCAATACGCCGCAACTCCGTAACAGACGAATCCAGTTGCGAAGCAATGCGCAACAGGTCTTTGTCATGTGCAAATTCCTGCTTAGAACCGGTCAACCCAGTTAATCCGATCTTTACGCCGGCAAGCATGCCGCCCAAACCATCGTGCAGATCGCGCGCCACCCGCTCACGCTCATTTTCTTCACCATCAAGTATGGCCTTGGCTATCTTTAGCTGTTGTTTTTGTTCTAATTCAAGCAATTGCCGGCGATAATTGATCTCCTTTTGTGCTGCTAATTTCCGGTTATTTTTTGCGTTCAGTATCACGAGGGTAAGAACAGCCAGTAAGGTTAAACATCCCGAACCGAGTAACCAGTTAAACAGCTTTTCATTTTTACTTTTTAATTCAGCCTGCCGGTTCCTGGCTTGTAATTCAGCAATTCTTTTCTGGCTTTCTGCTGTGCGATATCTGGTTTCCAGTTCGTTTATCTTAAGCCCCAACTGCTTGTTTTGCATGCTATCTGTTAATAGCCGTTGTTTGTTTTGCCATTCATACGCATCACGGTAATTCCCCATGAGCTTATTGGTTTTGGCCAGTTCGCCATATACCATCGCTTTATCATTCGCACTTGTCAGCATGGTGCCTTCTTTCACAATACCCAACAAGATAGCTCTGGCTTTAGCATATTCTTTTAAGTAAACATAAGCTTCATAGTTGCGAAACAAAAGTTGCTGAAGTAGCTGTTTCTGATGGTACTTAGCAGCCAACACAATACCTTTATCCGTGCTGGCAATAGCTTCTTTGTATGATTGAATAGTGGCATAATACAGCGCTTCGTTATAATAATACAAAGTGTAGTTTAATGAACCCGGATATGGCGCTAACATGGCCTTAGCTTTCTGCAATAGTTGTTTAGCAACTGCAGACTTTACCGCATAACAGTTGATGCTCACGCCGTTCAAATAGGCGAAAAGCAAGTTGGTTGATTTAGGGTCTTTTTTCTCCAGCAAGGAGATGGCTTTTCTATTGTAATCATCAGCTTTGGCAAACTGATAATTATTCATCAGTATGGTTGATAGCTGGCCATAATAAAAAGCGATCATCGATTGGTCGCCTGCCTTTTCGGCATAAGGGAGTGCTTTTTGAGTGGTGATGCTTGCGATAAACTCATAGCCCTTACCTCTGTTCATTATGGCATAATTATACCATGCTGCGGCCAGCTTAGCGTAAGCTTGTGGCGTATGAAAAGCAGCCAGCCCTTTCTGAGCATTAGCAAAAGCTGTTGATGCTTTACCTGCATCCCAGTTAAAATAATACTGCCCTTCATAAAAATAGGTTAAGGCTTTTAGGTAGGCGGATTTGCCCGAAAGTTGTTTTCCACGCGAAAGGAAAGCTTTGCTTTTAGTGGTATCTTTAAATTTCCAGTACTCCACCAGCATAAAGCTGGCTACAGCCTTTGCGCTATCGTTACTTGCTGATCTTAAAATGGTTTCCAGGCTATCAATATGCTTTTTCTCGTTCAGCGGTACCTGCTGCTGTGCCAAAGCGGTACAGGTTAAAAAAGAGAATAAGCATAACAGTATGGTTTTCATGGCAGCATTGCAGGTGTGTTTCAAATATCTGCCTAATAACTTAAAAAAGGCCAACAATAGCCAAAAAATACCTAATAATGGGTAGATAAAATGCCACCATTTAGGGGATTTTATGAAGGTTTTATAACCGATAGTTTTGCAGTCTATCTATTATTAATTCAATTAACTATGAAAAAGATCATGATCATTTGTGCAGGCCTGCTGCTCTTTAGCCCGATGATTACCAGGGCACAGGCGATTTTAGACAAAGTAGACCGGGCAACTGACAAGGCCGACCGGGCAGGCCATACCGCAGACCGCAGCAAAAGCACCGGAGAAAAGATATTAGGCTTTTTTGGTAAAAAGAAAGACGGAACCTCTGCCGAGAAAACAACCGTAAAAATTGCCGGTGCTAACTTTTCTACCCTAAAGGCTATTAATGATAAGCTGCAATCGGCCAAGGGTGTACAAAGTACCAAAATGAAATACAGCGCGTCCGGCTCTTCTATTGTTTTACAACATACCGGTACCACTTCTGATATCCTGAAAGCGCTACAGAAAGCCGCTCCTGATATTTTCGCGGAAAAGAATATTGACGGAATGGACGATGGGGAAATATCCGTGAAGTTAAACTAATTATACCTAAACTTTTATTATCAGATACCTGGTCGGTCGGCATTTTTACTGGCCGCCCGGGTATCATTATTTGCTACTGATATGAAAAATAAGCTATCACATCAACTTTTTGTCTGCATAACCATGCTTGTATTTGCCCTGAGTGGCCTATCAGCTTGCAAAAAGGGCGGCGGTGGTTCAAACGGGGGGCAGGATACCTATATGTCCTGCAAGATCAACGGAACACTACACGAATTTAACTACCACGTTAACGCTAATGATAAACCTGCTACAGATACGGTACACTTTGTAGTTATTGGCGGGTGGGAAAAACCGGATATGGTTACCGGCTTTGGCATTGATATGCAGATTGATAAAGGCGCTAAAGAAGGTACCTATGTTTCTAACAGCGCGCCCGGCTTGCTGCTTGCGGGCAAATACTATATTCAGCAAATGAAAGACGGAAAAATAGTTGGTACCACCATATTCAATGGGGGCGACCTGGATGGCAGCAGCTTTACCATGACCATCACCAGCCTCACCAAGTGGGGCGTAAAAGGCACATTTTCGGGCAAACTCAGATTGTTAGCCGGAGATGAGTATTTAACCGTAACAGATGGAAAGTTCTCGGCGCCATATAATTGATTTAAGGTTAGTTATCATAATTGAATAAGATGAAAAAATATTGGAAGATGCTTGTGCTGCTTGTGATTTTAAGCGGTAGTCAGTTTTTTAACCGGGCAGTTGCCCAGGATAAACCTTTTAACGAAGACTTTTCGAGCTATCAGCTTGGCGCATCGCCGGGTAGTATTAAAACCAATGGCGTAGCTATTGTTGCTCATCCTACAGGACAGGAAGGGAAGTGGCTTGAAGTAAAAAATCAGGCTACATACAAGCTCAATCGTCTAAAGCCATTCCCGGCTAACTTTACCTTAGAATTTGACGTACTTGCAGAAGCCGAAGAAATAAAAGACATTGCCCCCGTTTGTTTCGGTTTTGTAAAAGACAATGCTACAAGGGAGCACCTGAGTAACGCCGGGGCCTTTGTGCAACTGCATTACAGAGATGCAGACGCCGTAAATATTGGTAATTACGAACTCAAGAAAGAAACGGGCACTACTTTCGACCTTGCATCAACCACAAACAAGCCTGTGCATGTAAAACTGGTAGTTAACGGTACGCAAATGGCCGTTTATATTGACGATACCAAACTTGCGGAAACAGAGCTATTTACGCCAAAAGCTGCCAAATACTTTTACTTCAGCGGCCCGTGGCAATATGATAAGGGTAGTAAATTGTTCATCAGTAATTTTAAAACTACATTGTAGTTAAATTTGAAAAGTGAAAAAGATCCTGTCCATTCTGTTATTGGTCTTGATGGCCGCATGTGTTCAGGCACAGATTGTACGTGAACCCGACGCGACTAAGTATCCGGATTGGACAAGGTCTATTGCTCCTTTCAGGGTCGTCGGTAACCTGTACTATGTAGGTACCGCCGACCTTGCCTGTTATTTGATCACCACAAAAGAAGGTCATATTCTAATTAACACCGGCCTGGCTTCATCCGAAAACATTATATTAGGTAACATCAAAAAGCTGGGTTTTAATGTAAACGATATTAAAATACTGTTGACAACCCAGGCGCACTTTGACCACCTGGGTGCTATGGCGGCAATTAAAAAGATAACTGGTGCAAAAATGCTGGCCGATTATGCCGATGCATCTGTTATTGCCGATGGTGGACTTTCTGATTATGATTTAGATGGTAAATACCGCACCTTCAAACCCATTCATGTAGACCATATTTTGCATAACGATGATCATATTACCTTGGGTAATATGGACCTGACCATGCTCCATCATCCGGGTCACACTAAGGGCTCTTGCAGCTACCTGTTTAATGTAACAGACAACGGCCGCAGCTACCGCGTATTGATAGCCAATATGCCCACGATAGTAACGGATAAAGATTTTGATACCATACCGGCTTACCCGCAAATTGCCAAAGACTATGCCTACACATTAGCTGCTATGCAAAAACTAAAATTTGACATCTGGCTGGCTTCTCATGGCTCTCAATTCGACCTGCTTAAAAAGTATCCGGCTGCAAAAAACTACCGTCCATCGGTATTTATGGATAAAGAAGATTACTACCAGCAACTTAAAGAGTTGGAAATTGAATATCGGAAAAAGCTGGCGGGCAGGCGTAGTTAAACGCATGGTACAAAAATAGATCTGTATACCGCTACTCCCTGTTGCTGCCGTCTTTAATCATTGTCATGAAACTGTCCCGATAACTTTCGCCTATAGGTATGGCTTGTTCTCCAATATAGATCGTTTGCCCGTCTATCATTCGTATTTTGTCAACCGAAACTATATAGGATTTGTGTACCCTGTAAAACGGGGGCTGCGGCAAAAGTTCGATGATATCCCGCAAACTTTGATAAGTCACAAATCTTTGTGTTGGTGTAAAAACCGATACATAGTTTTTAAGTCCCTGGACATAGAGTATGTCCCGGTGATCTACCTTCAGGAACTTGCTCTTGCTATCACCCTTAATAAAAATATAATCATGTGCGGGGCTGGTAACTTCCGGTATTGGCTGCGCTTGCTGCTGAGGTATCCTACGGTAATTAATTCCGGTAATCTGGTCAAAAGCTTTTTGTGCGGCCTTCAGGAACCGGTCAAGCGCAATGGGCTTGAGCAGATAATCAATTACGCCATGGTCAAAGCCTTCCAGCGCATATTCCGCATAGGCTGTTGTCAGTATTACTTTACACTTATCTCCGCAAAGAGATAAAAATTGCAGGCCGGAAAGCTCCGGCATCTGGATGTCTAAAAATATCAGGTCTATTTCCCCGCTTTGGATCTGGCTCAAAGCCTCTATTGCACTCGTTGTTGTGCCAACAAGTTCCATATAAGGTACTTTGTTAATATAGTCGGCTATCATGTTTATAGCGTAACCTTCGTCGTCAACGGCTAAACAGCGTATCCTTTTCATATTGTTTTTAATATTAGATGCAGGGTAGTTTCGTAGTTTTCACCGTTGTTACTGATCAAAAGCTCATGTTCCCCCGGATAGATCAGCTCAAGCCTCCGCCTGATATTGACCAGGCCGATACCGCTGGAATTGTCCTTATTACCATGGCTGATCTTGTTGCTAACTACCATGGTCAATTGTTGTCCGGCTGTGCTGATATAGATACTGATCGGCGAATTGGCATCAGTACATACACCGTGTTTGAATGCGTTTTCTACCAAAGGTATTAAGATGAGTGAAGCTATCTTTTTCTCCCTGAACTCGCCCGTTTTTTTAAAATCAACAAAAAAATTTTTCTCAAATCTTAAGCGGTATATCTCAATGTAATTTTCCAGATAATCTACCTCCAGCTGAAGGTTAAGCATTCCATCAACGCTGTTATTTAACATATATCGCATGAGTTGAGAAAGCTTAATGATCACGTCGGCGAGTTTGCCGGATACCGGGTAAGCTAATGAATACAAATAATTAAGGGTATTGTACAAAAAATGCGGGTTGATCTGTGTTTTCAGGAAAAGTAATTCTGCCTGGGTTTTTTCCTGCTTTAACTGATCAGCCTCGTGTTCCCTGCGATAGGTATCTAACAAAGCCCAGGCAATAAAACTGAATATGATGGGTTGCGTAGCGCGCCACCAGTTATCGCTGATATAATACCAGAATTTCACAGATGGGTCGTAATTGCCGTACCCCAACAGCCATAAATAGGCAACCTCCTCTATCATATAACGGCAGCCAATGAATAATATATCGGCGATGACTAAGCCCAGGATCAGCAGCGGAACCTTTTTAATTTTCAGGAACCTTGGGTAAACAAAAAAGAAGCAAAAGGTGAATTCTGTAAACCCGGCCAGTAGGTTTGACCATACGTAAGGCTGTGTGCCCCTTCTGTTCGCAATGTTATCAATATAAAGGTACAGTGCATAGCATACCCATGCCAGCAGATAATAAATGAGCAACCGTTTACCCTTCATATCCCAAATATAAAAGTATAGTATACCAATCGGAATTTTCTTATCCAAACACGCCTTGTAGCCTTGTGAAAACCTGCCTGCCCGATGTCAATGGATGATTTGGCGTCATAAGCTGCTGGGATAATTTATTGGGCAGTTGGGATAACAAAATTTACGATAAGCGCTATGGCGAGCATCTTTGTTTTGTAAACAATACGAACATGAAAAGATCTATTAAAAAAACAGGCCTGCTAATTTTAGCCGCGTTTCTATTAAGTTTTGGTAAAGCCAACGCACAGCAAGCAGACAGTGTACGTCGCCTTATCGACACGCTACTTCAGTTTAGCAAAGCAAATGCTCTCTACAGCAATCAGGTTGATTGGAAAATGATAAGCGATAGCGTGCGCAATAAAGCAGCCAATGCTGGCACCATTAAGGCGGCTTTGCCAGCCGTAAAGTTGCTATATCAACTATTGGGAGATCACCACGGGTTTATTACGTACAATAACAATTATTATGGCTGGCCCGGAAACAGCAAACCCTTTGATAGAACAGTACACGCCGCCTTGATCAAAAAAATGAAAGACGGTTATAAAGTGCGTAAAGAAATACTGGCAAAGGGCTATGGTTATCTGCTCGTTCCGGATAATAACCCAACTTACCGTGGCGCGGTTAACGATATTGCCAGACAGATAAGAGACTCGCTTGCCGCTATGGATCCGGAAAGATTGAAAGGCCTTATCATCGATTTGCGGTTGAATCCGGGTGGTGATATGTACGCCATGATCGGAGGACTAAGCAATCTGTTCAGACCCGGAAAACTGGGATCTTTTGTTTACCCGGGAACAAAGAAAGAAGAGGCCTGGAATATTGCCAGTGACAATGGCAAGGATAAAGTTTTTTCTGGCCAGGATACCTTATGCAGGATCAACCGCCGCGGTAAGCAATTGTATGATCTGAAAGTGGTTGTTCTGATAGGGCCTTACACCCGGAGTTCAGGCGAAGCGCTCGCAATTTCATTTAAAGGGCGCAATAATACCTGGTTTATAGGAGAAGATACAGGTGGTTACACAACAGCTAACGTTTCTTTTCAATTTACTAATGAGATCGGTGTATTCGTTGCTACCGCGATCGAAGCTGACCGTAACGGGCACTTGTATACAGATAATGTTAAACCGGATGAAGAGATTTTGGGGGGAGACGATTTTAATGACCTGAAAAATGACCTTAAGGTAAAAGCTGCGCTTAAATGGCTTAAGCACAAATAACAGCCGATTTATCCAAAAGCTTCGTAACCCTAATAAAAATATTTTATGAAATATATACTAATAGCTATGCTGTTATTGGCAGGTACCTCGATCTATGGTCAAAAAAAGCAGTTACTTAATGACGAGGACAGACTGAACAAGTATATTCCGGCTCATGTAAGCTACTTTACATTTGATGGCCATCGCCCGATGGGCAAGGGTTGGGATAATTTGGACAGCATGTTTGCAAAAAACCAATTTGTTGCCTGGGGCGAATACCACAATTCTCCTTTGCTTTCTCAATTAACGGCATATGCGCTGGAAAGTGCGGCTAATTATGGCTATAAAAATTGGTGTGTTGAAATAGGTCCATATGCGGCATCTGAGCTTATGCGCATTTCACGCAGTAAAAACCCGGTTGATACTGTCATTAAGTTATATAAAGCGGGTTATCCGCATATCGGGGTCTTTCCGTTCTTTAGCAGTCGCGAAGATGCCCGGATGCTGATAGCCGCTAACAGGTTTGGATATAAGATATGGGGGATAGACCAGGAATTCCAAATGAGTTTCCCTTATTACCTAAGTGCAATTTACAAGGCGCAATCTCCTAAATTTCAGGAACTGCACAAGCCACTTTATGATAGCTTACAGGCTAAGTGGTGGTATCCTGGCACCATGCTTTTAGATAGCTTGAGTAAGATGATCCGCCAGAAACCATATAAAACCCTTATACAAGCAATTAAAGTTTCCAAGGAAATTTACCGCAATAACGATAATCAGGCACGGTCTGCTTTAATGAAAGCAAACTTTTTTAAATATTATGACGCGGCGCGAAAGAGGGAAAAGACGTTCTTTAAGATGGGCAGCAATCATTTAGCGAAAGGCATGAATTTGCAAACCAACCTGTACGATATTGGTAACGCTGTTTATGAACTTGCGCAACGCAATCATACCGGATTTGCTAATGTATACCTCATGGTACGCTATACGATGGAAAACGGAAAACTTGTTGACGATCTACTGAACGATGAAAACGAAAACCCAAGGATATTTTCAAAGTTTTATGATAAAGACAGGTGGGTATTGATCGATCTCAGGCAATTAAAAATAAAAAACGACAGTACCTTGCCTAAAGATGCTTACCAACTAATTGAAAAATATGATTATGTGCTGATATCGCCAGAAATACTCAATGTTAATAGCGTCGGTAACTAAAGCTTGTTGCATTTTGGCGCAGCCATTTTTAATTTTTAAAAGTGCTGAGGGGTCAAAACTCAAGTATAAATCCAATAGTCGGTACGGTGTTAGCATCATTGTTCTTCAGTAAAAGAGGTACAGCGTTTGATCCGTCTGTTCTCAAAGGTTTGCCATCTGTTGTTAAGAAAGCTGTATTGTCGCTGTTCCTGGCAAAAGTGTAATTGGGGTAGGCCGGCGTTTTTGCCCCATACCAATTGGTTACATCCAGGTAAATATCCAACGTAGTCTTTCTAAAATTCCATCGTTTATCAACCCGTATGTCAGAGGCATTAAAGGCACCCAGGCGCAGTGTATTCAGTCTGCTGAAATCAAGTATTCCGGCGCCGGTAGTTAAATAGTTGGCTTTTGACAGGTCATAATCAAACGGCGTGTACGGGGCGCCTCCCTGGTACCTAAACTTTAACCCTATTTCATAATTTTTAGGCAACTTATAGCCAAAAGTTAAGGAGAGCAACTGCCGGTTATCCCAGGCAGACGGAACATAGACGCCATTTAAACCGGTAAATTTGCTATTAAATAGGGTGAGCGAAAGCACGCCGAAAAACCTGTCGGTAAGCTTTTGTTGAGCAAAAAACTCTACCCCGTATGATCTTCCTTTGCCTGTAGTTGCAATCTGCTCGTTACCAACAGTAGTAAAATCTCCGCCTTCGTTAGCTAATGATATACCATCGCGTACTGATACAGGGTAGTTGTTGTAGATCTTATAAAAAGCCTCCAGCGTAAAACGGGTTGATGCGCGTGGCAAATATTCTAAACCCAGCACGTAGTGGTCAGCCCGCGTGTAGGCGACATTTTTATTTGCAAAACCACCGCTTGAGTTTGTATATCCCAGAATAGTATATACCGGTATTTTAAAATAGCTGCCCACTGAGGCATTCAGGTTCCATTTTTCCGTGAGCGAATAATTTACAGACAGGCGAGGTGATAAGGTCTTTCCTGCATTAAGGCCATCATTGGTAAACGTATTCATGTCCGATCGGATACCTGCGTTCAACCCCAGTTTGTTATTAAAGAACCGCTTACCCGCCTGTGCAAATAAGCCAAACCTGAAAAAATTGAGTGCGGCGCTTGAGTTGAATATAACAGCCGGCTTGGTAACGTTACCTGTACTATCAGTAAGTTGTGCACGGAACCTGTTGTAGTACGAGTTTTTAAATTGTTCGTACTGTGCCGACCCACCGAAAGACCATTGCCAGCCATTATTAAAGTAATTAAAGTCGAACCTGAGTTTATTTTCGGCCTCTTGCGAATTGATATTTAGCCTCAGTTTTTCCGGTATAGTTGATTCATTATCATCGTATTTGTCAATCTGGTTATTTAGCAGATTTCGGCTCAGCGCCAGGTTAAAAAAACCGTGTTCAAGCGAATGCCTTAAACTTAAGCCAACAGTATAATTGTACTGGTTGATGCTTGGTGAATTGTTGAGCGCGTATAATTTCTCGGGAGTGGCGTTTTTAATTTTACCGAATTTAAACTCATCTATGGCTCCCACACCAATGATATTTAAGGTTGTTTTTGAGTTGAACTTATGCGTGATCTTTGTTTGAAAATCATAATAGTTTGGCCTCACAGGGATATCAAGGAGAGAAAACAAAAGCTGCAGGTACGACCTCCTTACCGAGGCAAGAAATGTGGTTTTATTATCTATCGGCCCTTCTACGGTTCCGGCAAGCTCCGATGCACTTAGCCGTACGTTACCCTGGTAACGGTTGGGATTACCCGTTTTTTGCGTAAACTGGAAAACCGAACTCAGGGCGTTATCATACCGTGCGTCAAACGCCGAAGTGCTGAGCTTTACATCCTGGATAAAAGATACGTTTAAAATACCCGCCGGGCCACCGCCACTACCCTGTGTGCTAAAATGGTTGATCACCGGTATCTCTATACCATCTAAGTAAAAGACGTTTTCATTTGGTGAACCGCCCCTGATGATAATATCATTCCTGAAGCCTCCGCTGCTTCCGTCAGTGCCGCTAACCCCCGGCAAGGCCTGTATAACCCTGGATATGTCAAAGTTACCGCCCGGATTACTTTTTATTTCCTCAGAAGTTAAACGCTGTACAGAAAGCGGCGTGGTTAACGTGGCTACAGAAGCCGAACGTTGCGCGGTAACTTTTACTTCATTCAGGTTGTTTGCCGCGGCAGGAGTAAGCTCTACATTGATCTCATTTTCATTGCCGTTAGAAATAACGATGTTGTAGGATGTAGCGGTTTGGTAGCCGATACGCTTTACTTCGAGGGTATAACTTCCTGACGGGATTTTCGTGATCCTGAACTTTCCTGCTGAATCCGTTGTTGTTCCGAAATTGACGCTATTAACTAATTTAATACTTGCCGCGTCTATAGGTTTTAAGGTGCTCTTGTCGGTAACGGTGCCTGATAATGCGCCATTATTTTGTGATTTAGCCACCCCGCATCCAAATAATACAATTAAAAGGGTAATGAATATTCTCATGGTTTAGTGTTAGTAGCTACCACTTTTTTATTACTGTGATAAATTTACACCTATTTATTTTGTGTGTAACAAAATAATAATGTTCTCAAAAATACCGTGGTGATACATTTATGAAACCTTTAGACAAAAAAAACGCTATAAATCATCGATTTATAGCGTTTTTAACTCATTTAGACCTTATTTCGTGGAGCCGGAGGGAGTTTTTTAAAACGCGCTTGCAGCTGTATATCAATTACTTATATTGGTGTAATCTTAACGGGTCTCGAATAGGTCTCTCAGTTTGAAAGAGTTTAAAAACGCTATGTTGTCCGGTAAAATTAAGTATTTGCCCATTAAAATCAAAGTATTATTGGCTATGTCAATAAATTGGCATAACGCCGTATGTCACCTAACAACCTGCAATTGTTATCGAAGTACATTAGCGTACCCAAGATACAGACGGGGAGCGGATATGGAAGCGAAAGTATTCTGACCGAAGTTATCATTCACTGCTTGAGCGTACGTGTCAATAAACGGTATGGCAAGTACGCCGCGGCATGAAAAGATGATAATGCTACCGTGCAAAACTATAATACAAAAAGCAATCCGAATGTTCACGCAATTTAGCCTAATTATTGTCGGGCTTGAGCCCGAGATATAAAGGTATTGATTATATAAAATGGAAATAAATGCGCAAACCTTGGATTGGGTCGGATTTTGCTTTCAAAAAAATTGCAGTATACAAAGTAATACACCTTCCGGGTAACTGCAACAAGCTGCGTCTTTATAATTGCGAAAGGACGATTATTAAAATCGCCCTTTACATTTTTAATATTGTTAACAATAAATATCGCTATCGACATTTATTTAAAGATTGCTATGCGGAAATTGCGCAGTTACGAACCACCTCCGCCGCCGCTACCTCCTGAAAGTTTTCTTCTTTGTGATTTCATAATAAAGTATAAGATAATTAAATATTATGGTCTTTGGCCACCAGCACCACCATCTATGGTTCCCCCACCTTGAGTTTTGCAATTCATAACAAAAATTTTTAATTAAATCAGTTTAAATAAGGATTACTGGCCACCACCACCGCCTTGACCATCGCCGTCGAATGTTAAGTCTGTCATAAGTGTAAATTAAAAGATGAATACTAAACCATTTAAAAAGGTCATGAGGAGACTATTGTCCGCCACCACCGCCTTGTCCGCCACAAGCAATTATAACTTTGGCAGTATTTAATTTTATGTTTGGCATATGAATTTGATTTTTATAAATATAACAATTTATCTTTCAAACAAATAAATAATAATCTTTTTTAAATTGATGTTCGGATATTCGTCCATATAAGTAACGCAATCTTCGTTTTGAGCATGTTTTTGCAATGCCTTAAATTGATTTGTCATCCCTTTTTCAACTTCATAAACCCTAACCCATTTTGGAAAGGGTTTTTTAAAAACAAGCTTGACAGTCTGGGCAGTTGTGGCGCTGTTGTCGTTATACGACAACGAGCAAGTATAATAATCTATGCCCGTTTGCATACAATCTGGATACTTCCAGTAGATATAAACGTGGTAAGGATGTTGCAACGGAACAGATTTGAGGAATGGTACAAGCACTTGTTTTGACAACCCATCCTGTGACAAGAGAACAGGCTTAATATCGTGCGCCTTATTAGGATCCTGTAATAAATCAAATCCATAACAATCAAGATCTGTAAAGGGAATAAATTTATCTCCAGAAATGTTATAAATATAGCCGGCCATATTATTTGCTACACGCACGCCTTTGCTATCAAACTCTACATCAAGGTCTTTCCCTTCGATCGTTACGGTATTGGTGGTATTGATTAACTTAAAATCATCATTTTGAACCGTGCGATTTAGATTTTCCTGATTAATAGACATAATCGGTTTACCGTCAATCGAAATTGTAACATTTTTAAGAACGCCCTCTATGATTACACGTTTATTTTTCTCCCGTTTGTAGATGTAGATCAAATAGATAATGACAACAATCAATAGCACGCTGCCTATAAAAAGTAGAGAATATCCTAAAGTGGTTGATTCATGTTTCTCTATGTCATTTTTTTTAACAATAGTCATATAACCAATAACAGAAGTCAATAAGCTAACTATTGCACCCACGACAGGTAAGTATTTAGGTAATTTTTCTTCCATTTATGTATTTATAAATTTTAGGTTTGTAGGAATTTGATCGAGGCCTTGGAAAAAGATCGAATGCTCCATTGTTATAAGGTTGAGGTCGTCTAATCGGTCGAGCGATTGATTTACTTCTTCAGGTGTTAAATGCTCGATGTCGATATCTTTTGCTCGGAACTCCTTGAGATTTTGCCGAATAATATGTCTGTATAAGAAATAGTCTACAGTCGGTATCGCAACTGTACTTTCGGCATGATCAAAGCACAAGCTCAGCAACTCAACAGTTTCATCTCTAATAAGAGTTGGAGTAATGATGAATGTTCCTAAGCTATTGACTGCTTCCCGGCCCTGTTTCATTACCTTAGTCAGATATTCCAATCCTCTTGAACGTACAATGGCAGATATGTGTCGGGAGAACCTATAGTAAGCGTTAAACAAAGTGCCTGGTTTCTTCAAGCACCGTAGAAACGTCATTATATTAAGTATTATCTTAAAATTCGAAGGATCAACTTTAAGTAGTACATAATAGCTTAGATAATCGCAAATGCCTTCTTCAACCATTGAAGTATAGGCGAAATATTTTACGGAGTACTCGCTTATTATCCAATGAATCAATTCATGCACGATAATGAAGTCAAAGTAAGGAAGATTTATTGAGCCTCTTTTAAAGTATATGCCCTTTTTTATACCGAGCCGCTTCTCATCACTCTCATCTAACGAAACAGAATCCCAAGGCTTGTCTTTAGCGGGTCCAGGTAAAGTGTCAACAATATAAAGGTAAGGCAAAGCTGTAAGGTCTTCGAAAAATTGATAAGTGAATTTGGCTAGAATAGAATACCTTTCAAGGATTTGATTATCATTCTCATAAAGGTGCAAAGTGTAGCTTTTAGCAAGCAACTTATCTCTTTCTTCCTTTAATAATAATAAGTCGATAGCATTAACAGTGTTATAACCGAAGATTGTACTATTAACAAATTCAGACATGTTGCTGAAGTTACCTCCCGCTGTATAAATCGCCGTGCGTAAAATATTAATATCTATTGTACTAGTCATGGGTATTGAGGGATATATGTGTAAATATAAAAATGTAAGTTCGCAAAATATCCATGTTGATTGATTTTAATATATAATTCAACATGGATAACATTTTCTCGGAATGCAACTTTTTAACCGTCATTGCACCTTAACTAGCCATTATATATAGTATTATCCGGCAATCATATTTATTTCTATAACACTATCGATAATTGTAGTTTGTTCCGGTAAAACGCTCCCATGCTGATCAAACACACCATTATAGGAATAGGTTTGCACGTAACAAATGCTTGGTCACAGCTTTCCGATAAATGTATCTCAAGATCAACACTGACCTGTTTTTCCCCAATATATTAAGATTGAGCAGTTGGGAGGAGTAATTAAATCGTTAATAGCTTGACATCTATAATCTTATCTCACCAATGATTTTAAGGTCTCGGAAAGGTCTCTCGGTACAAATTACGCCTTACAGTTAATTTGCAGGTTTAAATTTATAGTTCGTAAATTTGTACTATGCTTCCTACGCCAATATTATCCCAGGCAAATCTTAGTGCATTAGCCAAAATGGTTTCCAATGCCGGTTTGCAGCGGCTGATATACGGGGAAGACTTTAGGCAACAGGGGCGGAGAATGAAAACGCTGCTAAAGAAAAGCGGGGCGGAGGTACAGGAAAAGTGTACGTTCCGTGACTTGATACAGCACTCACATGATCATTTGCTGAGAAATTACAGGCATGAGTATTTATATAAAAATGCCTTGCTGAATAGCTACGTACTTGAAAATTATTCTTTAGCTGATACCGTGATATTGAATGAGTTCAAAATCGGTAATTCCAAAGCTGATTCGGTACTCGTTAACGGAACAAATAAAGTTTTTGAAATTAAAACAGAGCTGGATAATCCTGATAGGCTTAATTCTCAATTAGGCGATTACTATAAAGCATTTTCAGAGGTATATGTCGTTGTTTATCATGCCCACGTTGAAAGATACGAACAATTACTTGACCAACACGTGGGTATCATGATGTTTAAAAACTGCCGCATTGAAATATACCGGGAAGCACGTCCAGATAATTCCAAACTGGAGGGAACTGCGATGCTTAAAGCGCTTCGTAAGGACGAATATTTGCAAGTAGTTCAGCGTCTTTACGGTAGTGTACCAATTGCACAGCCCGTGCATTTGTTCAAATCTTGCCTCGAAGTGATTTCAAAGTTTGCAGCCGATGAGGTTCAATCAGAATTTTTAAGAGTTATCAAGCAACGTATCAACCATGAGGTTAATGCGGTGGTGTCGAAAGCCGATATCCCGGATACCCTTAGACTTTCCTGCTACCATTCAAATTTGGATCAAAATGAATATCTTAGCTTGATTAAACGACTAAGTTTTTCATTTTAAACCTATCATTATGTATTTGCCCTTTCTAAGGGGAAAACAATTTGAACTGTTAGCACTTAGGGAACTCGCTGCCCTTCCGCTGAACGGGTCAAAAATTTCTCCAATTGTCGAACCTGTTAAAAAGGACCTAAAAGGTGTTGAAACAGCGGTTAAGGCCTTATCACAGGTTGGTGTTGTGATGCAACTGATAGTCAATCCCGAAAACGGCGAACTAAAAAAATCATACGGTCCAATCTTCGACGCGATCAACCGGCTTAATTCGCTTGGGTTTAAAAATATAGTGCCTACCTATCTTATTGCCAACGAACGAGATTATTCCTTCTTTAAAGCTTCCGCGGAAGAGCGTGGTTACCTGCAATCCGGTTACTCATTGGTTCTTCAAAATCAAATCAGCAATATTGCAGAATTGAAAGCCATAGCCGGTAACTCAGATTTAAAGTTCAACCTCATCCATGTCAATCATTTAATTTCACTTAGACGTGGTTTTCCGGCCGGCTCTTTAGGGTTTTTGTCTGATCCATTTAACCGTCAAAAGCGTAATGTTGATTATTTGGATTCAGAAGACGAAATCTTTTCAAGTGATTGCTTTTACTACCGGGATGAAAGCTTCGCGGCGTTTTCCGATTATTTGACCATTGGTTCAGAGTATGTGGAGGGCGGCATGCTGCCGTATGCAGTTGCCATCCACCTAACTTACAAAGACGCGGATAGTGATAATATACGAATCAGGCATTTTCTCTCAGATAGTAACGAGGATATCAGTGATACGGCAGGAAAATTTGGAGAGGCGCTTGGTAAACTGGTCGAATTTATCGACCAGCAAGACATTCATACCATGGCCTCCGAACAGTTCAGGCAGTATTATGATCGTGGGGCATATCCGGGCTTGGGTGTGCTGAAAAAACTGTCTATCATGCATCACATTGAATTAATACAGGATCAAATTTGACGTATGAATTGCTGTGTGAATTGTTTTATGGACGATGTACTCAAGCGACGCGTCCTTGATTTGTCAAGTAACTCCGGCAACTGCGATTTTTGCGAGTCAAAGAATATTGAGATTGTGGCCTGTATCAAACTAAGTGTTGATTTTGATGAACTGATCGATCTTTACCAAAATCACCCGGACGCATCTTGGTCCCTTGGACGGCCGGAACCAACTTTACTTCATGAACACTTGAATCTTTACTGGCACAAACTCTTTAACGGCGAATTGCTTAAGGCAAAAGATATCAAGCAATTGGTCAACCAGATAGCTAGAGGGAGTGCATTTTATGTTGATGCGTTGTTTGAAGAACCGGTCGAATATGCCTACGACCTTTGGGCAGCTGACGTGCCCGCAGAAGATCTCCAACTGAAATGGGATAATTTTGCCAGGGAAATTAAAGAAAAGAATCGTTTTTTTCTAAGCGAGGTCATAGATACCGACATGCTTGATTCGGTCTTCGAACGCTTGGCGGTTACCTACCCGGCCGGAACGATTTTTTACCGGGCCCGAATTTCGGAAAACAAGTTAGATTTAGATAAGTTGGGAAAGCCACCTGCAGATAAAACTACTCCAGGTCGCGCAAATCCAATAGGTATCCCGTATCTGTATGTATCGGAAAGTGAGCAAACAACGCTATATGAAACTCGGATAGCCTTACATGAAGGAATTACGATCGGTAAGTTCGTTGCCAGAGAACCCATCAGTTTGGTATCATTGAAAGGTATATTGGATTACGGCCCTTTTGAGATCATTGAGCGGGGTTTTGAACTGGTAGATTTTATTTTGTTTCGTCCTTACTTATTAAAGTTAGGTGATGAACTGTCAAAGCCTGTCAGGAAACAGGATGTAAACCTCGATTACCTGCCGACGCAATACTTATGTGAATATATCAAATCCAAACTCGGTTTTGATGCCGTTGAATATAAAAGCGCCATGAACCCGCAAGGTTACAACCTGGCGATATTTAACGATCAAAAGCTCGAATGTGTAGATGCGAATTTTTACACCGTGACCGACTTAGCTTACAAATGGGGTTGATGTTAAATCCCTGCTTAAACCTATCACAAGATGCTTGACTTTAAAGAACTGTCGTCTGATGGTAACGGACTGGAACAATTGATCCGCGAAATATTACTGATCAAGGGTTATCGGGTGCAATGGAGTGGCAAAGGGCCGGATGGCGGCCGCGACCTGATCTGCTACGAAACGCATGAAAGCGAATTTTTGAATGACCGTAAGACCTGGCTCATCCAATGCAAACACAAAGTAAAGAATGCAGTAGGAAAAGAAGAGATCGATGATATCAATGACTCCTGCGCCGAGCACAATGCTCAGGCTTATCTCCTGGTTTGCAGCAGCTATCCATCGTCGGCCTTGGTGACCAGATTCGAAAAAATAACCGCGAATAAAGCTATTCCGATTATTGCAACCTATTGGGACGGTGTAAAGATCGAGCAACTGCTGTCTACGCCCAGGCTCTGGCGGCTCGCTCAAAGGTTTTTCCCGGTTTCAAGTAAAAATTCCTCCTGGGAAATTTATGCGACCGAATCGCCAAACCACTGGATCGCGAACTACCGGGGTTATCACTTCCATCTGTCCAACCGTATTGGGTCTAGGGTGGATTTCCACTTCGGCAGCATAGATGATCGGATCAATGATATCGAATCTTTCAACTTGCCTGAGGGACACTGCATCAGGCTTCGGGCGGTATACTTTAACGAGAAGGTTGGCGCATATGAATGGTTTCTGGATTATATGTATGATAATAACCTAAAGCCGGTTGTCAATTCAGCGCAGATCGCGAATGGTTTAGGCGATGGCTGGTCGCTTGACGATGGACAGATTTACGGCTTTGATGTGATTACCCGTCCTTATAACCCGGATAGCGACCATTATGATATCGATCATTATTCTTACTACACTCCATATCTTCGTCATTATCAAAATGGTTTTAAACGGGAACTTGAATTCCACGAAGAAATAAGAACATGGAAAGAAGAAAAGGAAGTAGTAGAGCAAGGCGAGGCCTTTCGTAAGGAATCGTTTGAGCATCTTCAAACAACCTTCAAAAAACTGAAATGCGCCAAGTTACTCCGAGCAACTAACGCCGAACTCGAGAAACTACCACTATTCACCAATCTGCTCGACTGGGTTGAGCTGATCGAAAAGGTAGACTTGAAGGAAGACCGTTTTTTCAGCGCACTGTTTGTATTCGAAGTATTGGATAAAGCTGCATTCTTTAAATTCATCACCTATCTGCCACAAGAGATCAGCCCAACGTTTAGTTTATATAACCGTTACGTTTGCCTCCCAGATGGCGAGGGCAGTCGCATTGATCTGAATGATCAGGATATTTTTGAACTAACGGTTCATCTGATGGCGGAGATTACACACAACGTTATCGATGGACGCAACGAACTGAATACCTACATGAAAACTTTGGCTGACGCGGCAGAGAAATATATACTTGAAAAGGAAATACTCTAGCTATGAAATATAATCTAACCGTTATCAATGATGATGACTTTGAGAAGTTAGCAAAAGATTTGCTTGAGCGGGAGCTCCAAATATCTTTACAAATTTTCAAAACTGGAAAGGACGGAGGTATTGATCTACGGTATGCGATGAATGTTGAAAATGAGATCATTGTTCAGGCTAAACATTTCATCAACTCAAAATACAGCGATCTAAAAACGCAGTTGGTTAAGGAGCATAAAAGCATGACCTTGCTAACGCCTCAACCGCAGCGTTACATCCTAATCACATCCCTGGCTTTGAGCACAAAACAAACCGATGAAATAGTGAAACTGATGTCGCCTTATATCCTGACATCGCAGGACGTTTACGGTATGGGGCGCATTGAGTCGATGCTCACCAAATTCGAGGATCTGGAAACAAAACATTATAAGCTCTGGATCACAAGCACCAATGTGCTGCGCAATGTCTTAAACAATGGTATAAAAGGCGTTTCAGAATTTTACGAGCAAAAGATATTACGTAAAGTAAGCCTGTATGTGCCGACCATCAATTACCAGGATGGCGTCGACAAATTGAATGAACACAAATTTATCGTCATATCGGGTGAGCCCGGTATTGGTAAGACAACCATATCTTATCTGCTGATATGCGGGCTGCTCGCCAAAGGTTTCAAACTCGTCTTTATCGACGACAAGATACCCGATGCCCACAACATCATTGCCGACGACCCCGAGCTCAAACAGGTCATTTTTTTCGATGATTTTTTTGGCTCGAACATTTACGAAATCCTCAATCCAAGAAATTCAGAAAGCGCGCTTATCAGCTTGATCGAACGGGTGCGCAGCCTGAAAAATAAATATCTTATTTTGACCAGCCGCACCACTATTCTTAAACAGGCTGAGTACAACTATGATAAGTTTGCCAGGTCCCGCCTCGGAGCTGTCTCTAATTATGAGGTACAAATCAAAGCGTATTCGAAATTTGATAAAGCCAAGATTCTGTATAACCACTTGTATCATTCCGATTTACCCGGCGACCAGTTAAAAGTGTTTTTTGCGGAAAGGAACTACATGAAGATCATCGAGCACGATAATTATTTCCCGCGATTGATCGAGTTCATCACTACCTCTGTAAACCTGGAAGGTTATAAGGGTAAAAAGCTGGTCGAGTTTATCTTCTCCAAGCTGGATCACCCCGACCAGATATGGGAATCGGTTTTTGAAAAACAACTTCAGGACACCGACCGGTTTTTACTCACCACGCTTTTTAGTTTTGGCGGCAGCCGCATACATACCAAAGTATTGGAGAACGCTTTTGAAAATCGCTTCAAGTACGAGATCTCGAATAACGGGCATAAGGCAGGAACAAATGATTTCAAAACGGCCTTAAAACGACTTTTAGATGGTTTGATCACCGGCCGCGCCGAATCAGAAGGCACGGTTTACAGTTTCATCAACCCTTCGGTTAATGACTTCCTGATCAAATATTTAAACGAGAGTCCTTCCCAACAAAAAAGGATACTATATTCGGCTACTTACTTTGAACAGCTGTACTCTGTATTCGACGAAATGAATTCCAGCTATGTGACCATACCGCCCGAAATTGTCCCGGAGTTTTATGAGGAGTTCAAGAAGCACTATCGCACCATGCGAACAATAAGAGAATCAGATCAGGTTTCCCAAACCCTTAACAGCCTCTATATATTCTTGCGTTTCTTTACCAATGAGGTCGATGTAACGCTGTTAATCGAATTAGTAAAAAGAATCATACCCGCAAAGGTGAATGTGTTTGACGAATACCGCTACAGTTATGCCCTCGAAATGTTAAATGAATTCCCGGAAACCAAAACATTGATCGCCTCGGACTACAAAACCTATTTTAACGCGCTTTTAGACCATTGCGACGATTCTGACAATTTTTCAAGTGCCATGCATTTGCTAAACAGCTACGGTATCGACGCGGACACCTGGCAAGCCGACGAGGAGTTCATGGAAAAATTACAGGTTTCGGTTAACCGTGTATTCGAAGGATCCGTGGACGACATCAGCCTTGACGCCAGCGAGCAGGAAATACTTCGACATTGCCGAAACGATGACCGGGATAAGGCAGAGGAACTGGTCAATGAAGTTTATCATTCCGATTACCAAAAATTCCTAAAAAATTGCGGACTCGATGAGTTTTACAATGATTTTTCAGATCATCTATCTTATAGCATAGACGACCGTATCGAACGGATCGTTGACAGCTACGATTATGAACCTGACCGTATTGAACGCGGCGTAATTTCTACAGAGCCACCTGTCGCAGATACCGATTCTGCCATTATTGAACTTTTCGAGCGTTAATTAGTGTAGCCCAAATTGAAGTTTCAACTTGTACTTGAATTCAATTATTATCTCCCAGCACTGATGAGAGATAATGATTAACACGATTAATTTGATTTTAAGTTACTTTAGTAAACCTCTGTAAGTTTTTTTTATTTGCCCTTTAACTGAGTCTTTTCTTTTTCGGCTTTCAAAAGACGCTCAAGCAGGGCTACCTTTTCATCATACAATTCAATTATCTTTTCGATGGGATTGAACGTGCAGTGAAGATTTGTAGACGAAAAAAACGCTCCAGCACCACTATGGTCATTAAATGTGTTGAAGAACGTAACAACAGCTTCATCGCTGTAATTTTTTATAGCGTCAGCGGAAACCCCTAATACATTCGCAATTTTATTCAGAGCATCTTCTTCAATTTCGGCGTTTTGCTCAATTTTAGAAACAGCCTGCTGACTGATTCCCAACTCCATAGCCAAAGTTTCCTGCTTGATGCCTTTCAGTTCGCGGATCTTGCTGATCTTTCTGCCGATGTGTAATGTTGGTTCCGCCATAATTCAAAAGTAGTATTTAGGGTAAATGTACAAAACAACCGATAATTTGTAAAATACAATTTGGTATGGTTCGCTACACCACTGACCCGCTATTCTTTTGTATTGCCGGTCAATTGTGGCCGGATTAACACGAGCGCTATGAAGATCCATCGTCCCGGTACAGCTGAATTTTATCTCCGGTATATTACGCCTCAGGAATATAACAGCCCCTTGCTGGTTATCAGGGATTTTTTCTCTACGGACTGCTTGCCGGGGCATTTGCAGAATTTGCAGCGTTGGCGTAAATATGTAATCGAAGAAGCTTTCTATAAAGACAAGGACAATGGTCCGGTTAGTTTATTATTTACCCATAAACTGACCATGCGGTTGGTCGAGGCGATGTATGTTTTAAACTTGTCAAAAGTAAGTGAGCGCAGCTTAATTAAAATTCACCTGAATTTTAATGCCCAGTTAAAACTGGAGCGATCGCAGTGGATCGATTACCCAACCCATCTGACGGAAGAGGAACTGATCAATCCTTATGTAGCTGTCATGCGCTTCTTTAAAGCATATTCAGTTTACAAATACAGTAATTTCCTGAGCGAATGGCTGGAAACGGCCTTGTCAGCCAGCCCTGCCGATGAAACCCTGCCAGCCTGCGACATCATATACGTTTACGAGAACCTGCAAAAATTATATGAGGCGGCATGGATTATCCGGCAGCGGGAAATCGACTCACCGATCCTGAAATCGTTTGAGGCGGAAGCATCTGAGATGGAGGTTTCTCAAACGGGATCAGCTAAACTTTCATTGGCTGATTCGGATTGTGCTTTCAATGATACACTGAGTACAACAGAAAAAGTAGGATTAAATGAATTGGTTAAAACGATAGTAGGAAATGTTCTTGCCGTACAACTCATTGTGCATTTAGGCACGCATCCGAAGCCGGAAGCATATTATTTACTGGTTATTACCGACGAACAAGACAAGGCTTTTGAACATGACCTTATCCATCAGATAGAAACCTTTTGCAAACCGCTGATCAGTGTTTGTGTGATCCTGCATAAGTCGGATGCTTTTATCAGGGGGATCAATGAGGGCAGCCGCTTTTTCTATAATGCCTTAACTGAATGCACAGTGGCCTACAGATCGGACGATCTCTCATTGCCCGAATTGCTGCCTGTTAACAGTGAACATATACGTACACAAAATGAAGCTATCTGGAAACGCTGGGGCAAACAGGGAAAAGACTTTTTAGATACAGCCTTGAATTGTTATGACGAGGGGAACTATAATCTGTCCTTATTTCTAATGCACCAGTCGGTGGAAAGTACTTTAAGTGCCATCATCCGTATTTGTTTAGGTTACCGGATTTCAATCCATAACCTGGACAGAATGTTACGGATCAGCGTCATGTTTACCGATGAACTGAAGCATGTGTTTGATGGGGATGCGGATGATGCCCGGCTGTTTGAACTTTTGCAAAATGCCTATTCAGCCGCAAGGTACCGGGACGATTTTAAGCCTGATCTGGAAATGGTGAAAGCCCTGACCGATAAAGTAGCTAAGGTGTTTATCACAGCAGAAGGCATATATGAGCAGGCCATGAAAGAGCCGGAAATTTTGGATGGAACAACCGGATAGTCTGCGGAAATCAGCTTAAATTTTCTCTACAGGTTTCCAAAAAGAAAAACGATATGAATAAGGTATTATACGTGGCAAGAAAAGTCAAAGGCCTGACCGAAGCCCAGCTCGCAAAAGTGTTAAAAATGGAAGAGCGGGAGTATATTAAGATGGAGCGGTCTTTAACGGAAGTGAGCGCTCCGCAGGCGCTACAACTGGCTAAACTGTTTGGTCTTGATGCCGAGTTGTTCCTGCATACGGAAGGCCGGGATGTCCGTTTGCTCAAATATGCGAGTGACCAGATCTCCGGCTTTATGAAAAGCGGTTATACCGATACGCTGCCGCAGCAATATGTCGTTAACATCGTCTCTTTAGGGAATGCTGCTTTACGCCTGGCAGCAGACCTTAATCACGCCGTTTACAAGCAGTATGAACTCGAACAGGATAATGAAGCCTTGCGGAAGCTGATAGCGGGAACATGAACTGTAATCAGGCATTCCGCAACAGCAATATTTGAATACGGTGTTTACTTGATTGGCGGTGCCTTCGGCTCGGGCACTCCGCTGTATCTGCCTTATCAGGCAGGGTGCCGCTGCGTTCCCTACCGCAACTCCGGCATTTTTGCTGCGCTGCAAAATCCTCCGCCATTGGGGCAAGAACGGGTTCTCCGTACTTGCCTGACGTGGTTAGGGATTGCTGCAAACGGGCTGATGCTAGCGCTATTTTCCAAAGAAAACGGACAAAAGCAGCGTCAATCTCGGTCAGCCCTCGCGTACGAACGCATAATGTCCTCCACTTCGTTCCGTCCACCCTCCGGGACTTATAGTTCTCCCGCTCGGCCTTACGACCGCTCCTTTGACTTTCTTTTTTACCGTTTTTTCTTTTGAAAAATAGCTATCCGGGTGGGTCGCACAGGTGAATGGGAAAGGGAGCATGATTTATTCAACAATAAAAATTAACGTAATGAAACCATTGCAGCTATTGAACAACGTACAGAAAGCAAGGCTTTTGCACAGCTTATTTGTTGACGAGATTTCTGAATTTTTAGGGTACCTGAATGAGTTTACCGAAACGGTTCTGACTGACAAAGAACGGATTGCCGCGGAATGGAAAGACCAGCTATTCGATGTAGGCATGTGGTTTGAACTGGCAGCCGAGGTGCAGCGGGTAATGGCCAGATACCCGAAAGACCTAAGCAAGAGTTCGGCAGTGTTCAGTGACCAGTTGTTCGGTGGTTTTATGGCCATCTTTAGCGCACATGCATTGGTGCAATATGTCACCCTCGCCAAACATTCAGACCCGAAATTCAAACCGGCGGTTGATCTGTTATTCGGCTAAAGTTAACATCGGAGAAAGGTTTACATTCTGTCCCGCCGGGTGACGACGCAGATCGCACGGCGGGCCGGCGATGCCGGCCCCGGGAACGCCCCGTCTTTGCGCACTGATTTTAGTGTTGGTGCAAAGCACGGGACGGGTTTGTTTAAAATTACCCTCATACTATAATGGTAGAAATCTGTATTGTTAGATTTCTATAGATTTAGCGATCTATATAATTAGCATTCTATCATTATAGCAACTTAGCTGTATAGAAATATAGGCGTCTAAAATCATAGCATGCTATCAATCTATAATGCTATAATCCCGTTGGGATAATTATAGAATTCTATATTTCTATGGGTAGAAACAGGCTGATGTAGAATCTTATAATTATAGAAGATACACCCTGGTTAAAGCGTTAAAACAAGTCCGGTTGGATTGGTTGAAAAGTTGTACCTCTAAGCAAAAATTTTTTGTGTTAACGACCGACATGTTCAGGTTAGCTAAATCAGAATACCGGGAGTTTCAAATGATTTTTTGAGCCGTTCAAAGACACGCAACCGATGATGAAATTGGATACGACCAGTCCCTGAATGGGACGGTTATCAGGTACCTTTTTATCCTTATCGCAGTCAAGGATGAAAGACTTTCGAATACCTGAAAATTACCGGTGATCCGCTGTTAACAGTAAGAAACTGCCCGCTTCGCAGCAGTTAGCAAGATGTACAATTGTGACACAATTGAATCTTGCGGCTCCGCCGAAAATAAAACGCGCCTGCGTTTAGCAAGATGTACGTTTGTCATACAAACTCATCTTGCTACGCCCTCCGAAGTCGGCCGGGGTGGAAGAGCAAAATCCTCCGAAGTCGGATTTCTAATACTCAACAAAAGATATTGTTTCATACTAAGAGGATGTGTGAAAGACTTGCGATTTTAAAATTTGGCAATCTTCCAAATGATAGAATATAACTTGATACCATCGGCCGAATTTTTAAGATTACATTGGTAAAATGATGACATTTATTGTTATTGTAGAGTTGTCCTTGATAATAGAAAATGTATAGTTAGATAGTTCACGGATATGAATTATTTTTTTTAAAACAGAATTAGTTGGTCTATTAACACTTGGCAGCAGCGACTGAAAGCTACATCAAGTATTGGATAACTTGGAATTCATTTTGTTCATCACATTGCTGGATGTCCGTTAGGCGAGTTACGAAATTCAGTTAGTCAAATGCTCGAAAATAAATTCCCTGACCTTGTCTACGGAAATGTTATTTTTGCTCAAAGACCACCATTAACCCTGGGATGCAATGCTAGTCAACACAACTTACATATTTCTGGGCCTGTAATACCATTAGCATATCGACGTAAAATTTGATGTTCGGCGCAAATATTTGGCGCATTCTTTTGATAGTGTGGAACCTTTGAATTAGCAAAATGATATACCGCCACCTGATGAACAGCTAAATTACTGTAATCGACTTTTGGCCTGGTCAAATCACTCAAAAATGAGGGCGGCCCTTACCGGCATTAAGCGCGCCTTTTAATTCTTCTCTTGACGATAGTAATGTAGAAATAGCTCGTATTATTTTAAAAGCATTTTTGGCTATATTTACCGAAACCTAACTATCCTTTTCAATTAATATTTTATTTGTATAGAGTGTTTAGGTTGTTATGAACGCTAAATCATGAGTACAATTAAAAGAGTCTTTATTAGTTATGCCTGGGAATCAGATGAGTTTAAACAATCCATCTGGGAATTGGCAGGCTGGTTAACCGCGGCCAGTGAAAACACAATTGAAGTTATTAGTGATCATCTATATTCTGTTCGACCACCAACAGAGGGCTGGCATCGATGGATGGCCAATGAGGTAAATAAAGCAGATGTTGTTCTTAGCGTATGCTCACCAAAATATGTAGCAAGTTTTGAAGGTAATAATGCTGATGAACGGGGTGGATTCGGTGTTACACATGAGGGACTTATCATTACTGCGAGGTTTTATGAAACGAAAGGTAACAATGAGAAATACTTTCCCATCCTTCCCGATAATGGTAACTTTGCTGATATCCCAGTAATTTTAAGGGCTTATAATAATAATTTAAAGTTTCCATCGGGTAATCAGGGGATACTTAATCTAATTATCGGTGAAAATCCTTCACACCCTAATACAAATAACGGTGATACGGTTAAAACTAGTATTGAGATTGATGAAGAAGCGCAACAGACGATTCAACTGGAAAAAGTGATTGTCGATGAAATTACTAAAACAATAAATACCATTAACACTGACATGAGTTTTGATGTGCAAATATTAATCAGGTCTTTTTTGGCTTTAAGTGATGCCGAGAAGATTAGTATCATCAAAACCATTTTTGAAGATTTTGAGATTGTACCTGGCGACCCAGACGAACGAGATCGTTTATTCCTTTCGAGTTTCAAAGACCCGCAAGCATTATCTAAGTTATGGCTTGCTGTTAATGACGTAAACCCATTTGAGAACCAATTAAATCCATTTCAATAAACTATGATTTTAGCTGCACGTAAACAATTTCCGGCTTGGATTAAAAAAGCTGGCTATGAAACCGAGGGAACTATTATTACATCGCGACTCGCTGCTATAGATAATATTATTGTTAAAGAAAATTTTGATTTTTGGATTGATGTCATCAAGCTTTATTTAGGTATTCGCGTTTCCGGAACTAACATCAATACATTTATAGAAGCATTTTCTACAGAAGATGGTACGTTTCCGTTAACGGACAATCAAAATTTGCTACGGCATTTAGCCAGCGCTACATTATCTATATTTGTTAATGAAACTGATTTTAGGGTAACTTATAAGGTAGCATTATCTATTACGACCACTACATTTTTAGGGCAATATGATTTAACTGATTTTAATCATGTACTTCCCTATGCGAGACTAAAAACTCAATTAGGCGCAGTAGAAGAAAGAAATAATGATTTAGATACAGCAGGGAATTCTTTGAGTGAGTTGGAAAGTAATTTTGAGGGTACAACCGATGCCGCTGCCGTTGATTTTCAAAATCAGGAAATGAACGCGTTGTTATTTGTCGTCCGCAATATCTTGACTGCAAATAAAGCGTTGAAAGAAGAATTGAATGTTCATTGGTGGTTATTTGGCGAGTTTATGCCTTCTGTAGATTTGGTATTTAATTCTATTGAAGTTGAACAGATGACTTTTTTAAGTGCTGCCGAACTTTCTACTCAAACCGTATTTTCATTGCCACTACGTAATTGCAAACAGTATTTACAAAAGGCTATTAGAAGTTCAAAAACTGGTAATAAAGTTGATAAAATAAATATTTACAATGCAATTCAGAAGTTGTCGGACGAAGAGAAATCCCCGTTATTAGAAAAGGAATATGATGGATTGAACTACCAAACACCACTTTTACTTGCTTTAAAATGTTCATGTGAGGTTAATGGTGAAGATTGGTCGGTTTATTTTAAAGCAACCTCAAATCAAGGTGATGTCAAAAATGAATTCTCATGTGTTGATATTGCCGAACAGTTGTATCGTGAATTAAGCCTTGTAAAATATGCCTGAGACCACTGATGACGAGAAGTTAAAAAGTTGTGAACAGACTGATTGTCCGGTTCGGGCTTCGGGAAAATGCCTTGAAGGGCTGGAGCCCGAAAGCTGTTCTCATTTTTATTGGAGCGATGGTGAGGAAAGTGAGGGTGAGCAGGACAAAAAGCCTGATCAGAATAATCTTATTCGATTATTTCCCGGAACGGAACTACATACTAAAGAGTTGGGAATTGTAACTTATGAACACCCAACTAATCTCATTATTATAATTGGAGAATCTTTTAGTGGTAAGTCAACGGTATTAACCAGCATATTCGATATGTTTCAAGTTGGTAAGTTCAAGCAATTTTACTTTGCTGGGTCTTACACCCAATATGGCTTCGAATCGCGATGCCATTTATCCCGCGCACCTTCGGGATTAGTCGAACCGGATACCGCACATACGCAATCCATTGAGTTTAATTTCCTGCATATCGCTTTTAAGGATAAGGAAAATTTAAGCCGAGATGCTCATCATTTATTGTTGTCTGACATTTCTGGCGAGCGTTTTAATATGGCTATTAATTCCGCAACAATGATGACAGAGATGTCATTAATGAAAGAAGCGGAGCACTTGGTATACCTACTAGATGGCGAAAAATTAGCCGATAAATTTCAACGAAATGCAATTGTTACGAGAGCAAACCAGTTTATTAGCCGGGCGGTAGATAATGGGTTGTTTGATACGGATACAGAAATAACTATCATTTTTACGAAATACGATTTGCTGACAGATATAGTTAACGACGGTACATTAGAAAAAATAAAAAAATCTTTTGTAGACAGATTTGAGGCTAATCTCTCTGCAATTAAATTCGAGGTAATTGCGGCACGTCCTAAACCTCCGACCGCAGATATTCCATTTGGATTCGGTTTGGAACATTTGCTTTCAGTATGGTTAAATAAACGCAAATTGCCAGAACTAAATGTGGGCACCATCCCTTCAAGTGAACGTTATTTTGAACTTTATTCGTACCACAATGGCTGATAAAAAAATATTATTTACTGGATTGCCATTAACTGGTAAAACGACATTCATTGCTGCACTGTGGTACATGCTTTACAATCACAAAAATGATTCTAAGCTCAAATTAGGTCCGCTTACAGGAACTGACGACGAATATCTTAACGAAATGAGTAACGCCTGGATGCAATATGAAGACGTGCCTAGAACTTCTCGATATAAACTAGCAGGTGAAAATGTTTCGATAACCACTGTTAACGTCGAAAGTGGCAGCACTGTCGTTTTAGATATACCGGATTTCTCTGGCGAAACATTTAAAGATCATTACGATCAGCGTGTTTGGACAGAGGATTTTTATAACCGTATTCAGGATACAAATAGCATCATGCTTTTTGTTAGTCCACGACAGCGAAATAACCGCCCAAAGCTTATCGTAATGGAGCAAGACTTACTTCGGCATATGGGTGCTAAAGTTCCGGAAAAAGTGATTGATTTTACCGAATATGATCCTGAGTATACGCCAAATCAAGTCAAGATAGTCGATGAACTTCAGTTTTTCAGAAAGTTTGCAAAGTGGCGATGGCCAATTAAAATAGCATTGATGATATCCGCTTGGGATATGATCCAAGTCGCTCCTAATACTACCACCAATCCGGAAGAATGGTTAAAATATCATATTCCCCTATTATATCAGTATCTTAAATGTAATGGGGATTTATTTGAGATCAAGTATTACGGCATAAGTGCCCAGGGGGGGAATTATAAAAACAAGGATAAAATAGCTGATTTAAATCCAATGGATCGGATACAATTGCAGGAAGGTAATGTTTACCTAAATGATATAACCGATCCTATATTATGGCTTTCGGAATGAAAATAAGCATTCAACAATGTCTTCATGGTTATGCTCATGGCCACCAAATATTGGCTAGTTCTACTGATCTTGCACCAGGTGCAAGACGGACGTTGTTGTTTCAATCTGATTTATCAGGCGCGAAAACTAATTCTGGATTTGAAACTTATTTAACAAGTTATCCACTTAATGACAGTATTTTTTTCGTCCTTGCGAAAACTTGGTATGCCAGTGAAATGCCACGCCCAGGATGTGTTTGGACACATTCTTTATTAATTGAACTCGCCGACCTTGGAAAAATTCCCGAATTAAAGTCATTGCTCAAATTGTTCCGCCGACCGGAACTCAATAATTATCGGTTCTATGATCAAAATTTGGAAATAGAATCAGAAGAACTGCTATCTGACCTAAATGAAATTAGGTCAAATGAGTATAACGCAATTGCTAAGACTGTTTATGGTTTTCCAGACAAATGCATTATAATAGATGCAAATAGCAGTGAAACTTACGAAAGTGCGATTGTTGAGCTTTGGAGTGACCAATGGCCTCGGTTACGACGAAACTTTACTTTTTGTACTGGCGCTCTCAGTTTAAAAAGCGTAGGCAATAATCTATTCGATTTACAGGTTATACCTTCAAAAAACAGAGCATCAATTATTAGAGACAATCAGGAAATAGCCTTTGTCAATTTTAAAGAAACAGCAATACCGTCATGGCTGAATACTGTCATTAAATCCCCCAAAAACCTTTTACGACAATTCTTATGGTCTTTCGGAGCAGACATGCAAGGCGAACGAAGGAACTATTTAAAGCTGATTGAACTGTTCACGGTATTAAATGAGCAAAAGACAGATATTAACACTTTTAGCTCTATTCTCAAAAACTTATTACCACGTCCAGAAAATGGTAAGGCATTTAAAAACTCGATTTTTGGTGGTAAGAGGAACTCTGGCCAATTTTCAGAAAAAGATATATTAACTTTCTTACTTACAGAAAGAAATATTGACTATTTAAACATTACTGAATATAATCTAAATGAGCGATTATTGACGCAGTATGAAAACCATAATATTGAATTATCAGAGTTTATCGATCTGGCCTACGGCACTCCGGAAAAACGTATAAGCGATGAGATAATAAATCATATAACCTTATCACAAGAAGATGTTGCAACTGTTTTTCAAGAAAATAATTTTTTAATTTCTAAATTATTACCCTATAAACCAGAACTGGCTTACGCAGAAGCTTTATGGAAATGCAATTATGATACTCAAAAAACTGTCCTGAACGTCTTAAAAAGACTATATCCAGATGAATTTCCTTTGAAAATTCTTTATAACGTATTAAATTCTAACAGCAATATAATTTTTGAAGCGGATCGACTATATGGACACAAAATAGTGCTTGATAGTTTAGCATGGTACAATCAAAGATTAAACGAATTGTTACCGGCATGGAGAGAAAGAATTTTTTATTATCACTTTAAGATTTTTTTCGACTGGTTAAAGAGCAATTTCCAAGATCTGCATCCCAAATTATTAATTGACATATTTCAAAAAAGTGACCAAAACTGGGTCATGAAACTGCCTTTGTCTCACCATGAATGGATAGATAGTTACGCTGGATTGCGCAAGGCTCAACATGTTAACCTTCCTTACATATCATCTTTATTTCTATCCAAAGGATTAAGGAATGATATTTATGGAAGTGACTGGATTGTTACAATGACATTTGCTGACGTTTATATATTCGCTGAAAACTCAGAATTATACAGTAACTGGAATATGATACCGAAAGATTATGATGATTATGAGGAAAACGAAAGCTTCAATCCTTTTGATTTTTTCTTCAAAATTTGGGGGAGCGGAATTTCAAAAAAGAATAAGGATATTGAATCGTGGGATTATTGCGAAATATTGATTAGAACGGTTTCCAGTAAGTATTACAAAAACAATTGGTCGCCACAATCATACCTCAATACTTTCAATAGGGAAGATACATTTAATAAGTCACTCATTTATATGATGGGTAAAAAGAAAGGAGCAGAGTTTATCATTAAGGTTAGGAATAACTTGTTAAAATCTAAGAAAATTAACGGTGAGGGTTTCCAAGTAGCTCTTTTAAATAATATTAAAATAGATTGAAAAATTAGAAAGAGTTAATTATCGCATCAAGCGTCTTCGTCGTGGTTGCCCTTGAACCTCTCGCAAAACAAATAAGTAGTTTGTTTTTATGCAAAAAACCGTATTTTTAAACAACCAAATCATTCCCGCGAACGGTAAGGTGAACAGCTTGCAATAGCCCCTTTAAGTTATTGAAAATCAAACAACTAAAGCCTCGGGCTGGCTTCCTGCCATACCGATGCTAATGCTGATTTGACACCTCGTTTATTGCAAAGTGCTGCAATCTATTTATTATGTCAAATAGGCTATTTGGCGTTATCAAATCAATTTTGCAAGACCCACTTGCAAAATTCAGGCGATTCGTAACATATCTCGAATCCATTTAGAATATCTGGCGAAACTATTTATTTTTTAGAAGTATCCGGCCAAGTGAGATTGCTTAAAGTTTTCTTAGCATCTTCCAGTTTTTTAGCAAAAAATGGATCATTGGCATAGCTTCTAACATTATCTGTTACAATAACATTAGTGTATTTATTTGAATTAGCTATTTTCTTTAATTGAGGCATAACGGCTCCTTTTAATATATCAAATTTACCCTTTTATTTTCTTTTAACCAAAAAGCCATCGTAGTTGACATTTTTTTGGAAATCAACTGCGATGCCATTTTTTACACCGTACACAATGAATTTAATATTAATATGCTCCCATAACCTGGATATACTCATTTGATAAAGGCGCGTTCTTACTGAAGTGCTTCCCTTAGCATAAATATAATGGTCGCCAAAGTGATCACAAAAAGTATTAATAGTGTCAGCTACAGTAGCTAAAACTTTATCTCTATCCTTATTATCTGTTTTTATACTATCACTTACCGACCCCGTCTCAAGGTCTACATCACCAAAACCTAAATTATAGACAATAGGATTATCCTGAATCTTTTGAAAAAATACAGCTTTTTTGATTCTGCCTTTTGGCCCTTCACTGTAAAATTCGTAAGCCTGAAAATCAGTGGTAAAAGCATTATATCGGTCTAAATGCATTGTTATATTGGTTCAAATCTGATGTGCAGTCCCACACATCAGACATTTTCAATTAAATATTTTCTCAGTTCAACACAACTATGGCTTTATTTTGAGACGATGCTTTTACATTTGAATTTTTCTCTTAAAATATCCATGTCCTGACTGACCTGGCGATCCAATATTTTTGCGTAGTGTTGAGTTGTGCGAATATTTTTATGACCAAGCATTTTAGAAACACTTTCGATCGATACACCATTTGCGAGAGTCACGGTGGTTGCGAAGGTGTGCCGTGCGATGTGGAAGGTTAGCTCTTTTTGAATCCCACATACGTCGGCGATTTCTTTAAGGTACGCATTCATCTTTTGGTTGGTAAGTACAGGAAGCAACCTGCCTTCGTTTGCACATTCGGGATGACCTTCGTACTTGGCTAATATATTCAGGGGCACAGGTAGAAGCGGGATACGGGATGCCGTATCTGTCTTTTGCCTTGTAGTGAATATCCACTTGTTATTGTCGATGCCGCTGCTAATTTCTGCCCGCCTGAGTTTATTAACGTCTGCATAAGCCAAACCGGTGAAGCAACTGAACAGGAATACATCTCTGACTTGAGTTAGGCGGTCGCTAACAAAAACTTTATTCTGGATTGCTTCCAATTCCTCACTTGACAGAAAGTCTCTGATCACTTCTTTTATCTTGGTTTTGTATTTGCCGAATGGGTTACGGTCAAGCCAATTGTTGGCCATGCAGAGGTGCACGATTTTTTTAACGTTCTTTATATATTTGACGGCCGAGTTGTTATTGCAATTCCTTACAGTCCGTAAATAAAATTCAAGCGAGGTGACAAATTCGTGGTCTAAACGACGTATGTCGATATCAGAAACTTTGTATTTCCATTTCAAAAAATTGATCACATGTTTCAGCGTGGTCTGGTACCGGATAGCGGTGGCTGGGGCGTACTCTTTACCGATCAATGCTGCCATCTGTTTGTTATGCTCCTCAAAAATTGCTACGAGCATCCGGGGTGTTTCGACTTCCTCAATACCATTCATCCGGTCCTTGAAAGACTGGGCAGTGATCGGTAATTTTCTTTCGAGCATCTCGCGATAAACTTCGTAAGCTTTTTGTTCCAGTGTTTTTAAATGCTTGTTCACTGAACGTGCTTCATCTGAATTACCCATTGCCTTTTGGGCTTCTATGTTCCATATCTCCGGGTTTATTAGCCGCTTTGTAGCTATTTCAACGCGGGCTCTATCGATAGTAATTCTCTGGTAAATAGGTGCGTTTCCACTTGCATGTTTCTTGGTTCGTTTCAATTGAAACGAAAGGGCAAAAGTTCTAGTCATAATAGGTCTCCCAAATAGTTAAAAAATCATGTTATAAAACACTGACATTCTGACTTGCCTATTTTTGCAAATCATTGATTATCTTATCCTTATGGAGATTTGCGAGACCTAAGTTACAAAAGTACTAACAGGTCTCGATTAGGTCTCCGGACACATGCATTTTTATAGACTCATTTAGACTGAAAAACAAAAAAAAACGCTATAAATCGATGATTTATAGCGTTTTTTACTCATTTAGACCTTTTTTAGTGGAGCCGGAGGGATTCGAACCCTCGTCCAAACATGGTATAAGATAAGCTTTCTACATGCTTAGCTTCTGTTTAATTGTCGGGATAAGGAAGGCCAGTCGCTTGCCTGTACCGTACCCGTAGATGCTTTATCTTACCTGCTTATCGCACCCTAAGCAAGCCAGTTCTGTTTGATGATGCCCCATATACCGATTCAACAGAACGGAAAACCGGCGGGACAAAAGCTATGCTAATTCTAAATTAGGCAGCTAAGGCGTAGTTATTTTCGCCATTTGTAAGTTTGAGCGTTCAGATTAAAGCGCTAATTCACCCAACGCGCTGCATGCTTACCTATTTATCTCCATCCTGTCAATTCCGGTCGACCCCATTTTTTTGAGTTCGCATTTGGCGGTTGCCAGTGTGCAGTTAAATCAACTACAAATATACGGTATTTTAGTTTGCGGTTTACATTTTGCGGTTAGCGGAATGTAAAAACACTGCAACCTGCCAACCGCCCACTGCAACCTAAACTCTACCCGGATACTGTTTTAAACCCTCCGCCAGGCATTCCATAGCTTTGGCAAGATCCTGGTTGTTTAAAACGTAGGCCATACGTACTTCATTAACACCTGCACCGGGCGTGCTGTAAAAGCCGGTAGCGGGGGCCATCATCACCGTTTGGTTGTTGTAGCTAAAGTTTTCCAGCATCCACTGGCAAAATTTATCAGCATTATCAATCGGAAACTTAGCCACTACATAGAAAGCACCGCCCGGATTGGGGCAATAAACACCATCCATCTGGTTAAGCGCGTTTACAAGCGTATCGCGGCGCGAGGTATATTCTTTGTTTACCGCTTCAAAATATTCATCAGGTGTATCAACAGCTGCTTCGCCGGCTATCTGCTCCAACATACCTGGTGAAAGGCGCGCCTGCGCAAATTTTAAACCGGTAGCTATTACTTCCTTGTTCTTAGTGATCAGGCAGCCTAATCTTGCGCCACAGGCACTGTAACGCTTGCTCACGGTATCCATCACTACTACATTTTCGTCAAGGCCATCAAGGTGCATGGGCGAGGTAAAGGTGCGGCCATCGTAGCAAAATTCGCGGTAAGCTTCGTCGCTGAACAAATACAGGTCATATTTAAGGCAAAGCTCTTTTAAAGCTTCTAATTCTTCCCTTGAATATAAATAACCGGTTGGGTTATTAGGGTTACAAATAATGATGGCCTTTGTGCGCTCGCTGATCACTTTTTCAAACTCGGCAATGGGAGGCAACGCGAACCCGTTTTCAATGTAGGAAAGTATAGGTTTCACCACCACATCGGTTTGGTTGGCAAAGCCGTTATAATTGGCATAGAATGGCTCCGGGATAATTACTTCATCTCCTTCATTCAGGCAGGTCATCATGGCAATGGTGATCGCTTCCGAGCCACCTGTTGTAACAATGATGTTATCAGGCGTAATGTTGTAGCCTAATTTATTGTAATATTCTACCAGCTTTTTGCGGTAACTTAAAGTACCTTCCGAAGCTGTGTAGGCCCACACTTTAAAGTCGATATTTTTGATGGCATCCAGCATGCCTTCCGGCGTTTCAATATCCGGTTGGCCGATGTTAAGGTGATATACTTTTTTGCCTTCGGCTTTGGCTTTATCAGCAAATGGGGTGAGTTTACGTATGGGTGAGGCCGGCATGTGCAGCCCTTTTTGCGAAATTTTTGGCATGGCCAAAATTAGTAAAAGCTTTTAAAACAATTCCTCTTACTTATAAGGAATTAACAGGTACAAAAAAGGCACCGTTTATTTACGGTGCCTGAATATTTTTTATGGCTATTTGTGTAAAACCGGTGTTTACTTGGCCACTACCTCACCCACAATATTTAAGTATTTGGTAGGCGTTTTGGCATTAGAGGTTACTACAATAGTTTTATTAAAGGCCGATACAGCTGCTGCATTGTAGGTAATTTTGATAGAACCTTTTTGGCCGGGTGTTACCGGCGTTTTGGTGTAATCGGCAATAGTACAGCCACAGGTAGGTTTTACTTCGGTTAAAATAAGCGGAGTAGTGCCAACGTTTGTAAATTCAAATACGGTAGTTACCGGAGTGCCTTGTGGTATTTTACCAAAATCATGCTTCTCCTCGTTAAATTTGAACTCAGCGGTTTGGGCCGAAGCATTGTATGCAAAGCCTAATATCACCGCACATATTAAAATAAATTTTTTCATCGTTTACGTGTTTGACTGCTACAAATATAAAAGGTTTAATGTATTCTCAAAACTAAGGTAAAATCTAACTGTTTAACAGGAACAGTTGGGTAAACAGAACAGAATTTCCTATTTTTACCATCTAAACAGAATTATATATGCCTGAAACTGTATTGAACACAGCTGCCGCAAACCATTCTGCCGAACTGAGTTTTGACGATTTTAAAGAGATCGTTATAAACGACTATCGCGTTGGCTTCGAGAGCCGGCAGGCGAGTTTGCTGGGCAGGAGAGAAGTGCTTACCGGTAAGGCTAAATTCGGCATTTTTGGCGATGGCAAAGAGGTAGCCCAGCTGGCTATGGCTAAAGCCTTTAAAAAAGGCGACTGGCGCGCCGGCTACTACCGCGACCAAACCTTTATGTTTGCCACAGGCATGAGCAACCTCAAGGAATTTTTTGCCCAGCTTTACGCTAACCCCGATATTGAGAAAGATCCGGCATCTGGCGGCAGGCAAATGAATTGCCATTATGCTACCCGCTATGTAGATGCTGACGGGAACTGGACCAGCCAGACCGATACCATGAACTGCTCGGCTGATATTTCTACCACGGGCGGCCATATGCCGCGCCTGCTGGGGTTGGCCTATGCCTCTAAATTGTACAGGCAAAATAAAGAACTGGAATATCTGAAACAGTTTTCGATCAACGGAAACGAAGTTGCTTTTGGAACCATCGGAAACGGATCAACCTCCGAGGGATTGTTTTTTGAAGCTTTTAATGCCGCTGGCGTTTTACAGGTACCCATGGCCATATCTGTTTGGGATGATGCTTACGCCATATCTGTACCTGCAAAGTTGCAAACCACCAAAGAAGACATCTCTGAAGTTTTGCGGGGTTTCCAGCGTGATGAAAAGGGTAACGGTTACGAAATATTTAAAGTTCGCGGATGGGATTATGCAGCCCTTTGTGAAACCTATGAACGCGCTATTAAACTTTGCCGCGAAGAGCATGTGCCTGTACTGATACATGTTGTAGAGATGACACAGCCGCAGGGGCATTCCACCTCGGGCTCGCATGAACGCTATAAATCAAAAGAAAGACTTACCTGGGAAGAAGAGCACGACTGCCTGCTGCAAATGCGTAAATGGATGATCCAGTCGGCCATTATAACCACTGAAGATATTGACGCGCTTGAAGCGGAAGCTAAAAAGCACGTGCGCAATTGCCAGAAAGAGGCATGGGCTGAGCTGGAATCAGAGATAAAAGCAGAGATAGTACAGGTGCTGCAGCTAACAGAAACTATCCTGCAATCATCGCAACATCGCGACGAGTTGCAGCAGGTTATTACAAGTTTGCAAACCTGTGTTGATCCGGGCCGTCGCGATACCGTTGCCGCTGCCCGCAAAGTGTTACGCGTTACGGTTAAAGAACCTACCGCTGCAAGGCAGGCACTGGTGAACTGGTTAAGCCAGGAGAATGAAAAAAACAAAGAGCGTTTTAACTCCAAATTATTTACCAATACGCCTAAATCGCCTTTGTATGTGCCGGTTATTGAGGCACAATACCAGGAGGATGCCAGGTTATTAGATGGCCGCGAGGTATTAAATGCCTGTTTTGATGCCAACTTCGAGCGCGACAAAAGCATTGTTGCCTTTGGCGAAGATGTGGGCGCCATTGGCGATGTTAACCAGGGCTTTGCGGGGTTGCAAAGTAAATACAGCGATTTGCGTATTACCGATACCGGTATTCGCGAGGCTACTATTATTGGGCAGGGCATGGGTTTAGCCATGCGTGGCCTTCGGCCGATAGCCGAAATACAATATCTGGACTATCTATTATATTCCATCACTGTTTTAAGTGATGATGTAGCCAGCTTAAGTTACCGTACAGCGGGTGGGCAGCGCGCGCCGCTTATTGTACGTACGCGTGGCCATCGCCTGGAAGGCATATGGCATTCCGGCTCGCCCCTGGGATTGATCCTTAATGCTTTGCGGGGTATGCACATATGCGTTCCGCGTAACATGACGCAGGCTGCCGGTATGTATAACACTCTGCTAAGGGGCGATGAACCAGCCTTGGTGATCGAGTCGCTCAACGGTTACCGTTTAAAAGAAAAGTTACCAGCTAATGTGGGTGAATTTACCGTGCCGCTCGGTAAGGCCGAAATAGTTAAACATGGTACAGATATAACCGTGGTTTCCTACGGTTCAATGCTGCGTGTAGTAATGGAAGCGGCGGAAGAACTGGAACATTTGGGAATTAATATGGAAGTGATAGACCCGCAAACCTTGTATCCTTTCGATCTGGATAATACTTGTGGTAAGTCGTTACAAAAAACCAATAAGTTACTGGTGATTGATGAGGATCTGCCGGGTGGAGGCTCTGCTTATATCCTGCAAAAGATCATTGAGGCGCAGAATGGCTATTATCTCTTGGATGCACAGCCTAAAACCCTTTCGGCGGCAGAACACAGGCCGCCGTATGGTTCAGATGGCGATTACTTCAGTAAGCCTTCTGTAGATGATGTTATAGAAGCGGTTTACAAAATGATGAACGAAGCTAACCCGGGGAAATACCCCACACTATTTTAAATTATATAGCCCGGCTAAAGCCGGGTTTTTTTATGAAATGAAAAAGATATTCCTATTAGCAATGGTGATGTTAACCGCGTTAACCGCCTCAGCTCAAAACAAAAAACAAATGGTTAGGATAGCTAAGATCACGGTTGACCCGACGCAGCTTGAACAATACAATAGTGCGCTTAAAGAGCAAATGACAATGGCTGTTAGCGTCGAACCCGGTGTATTAACCTACTACGCTGTGGCAGATAAAAAAGATCCGTCGCACATTACCATATTAGAAATTTACGCGGACACCGCGGCTTATCAGTCGCATATTCAAACCCGGCACTTTAAAAAATATAAAGCAACTGTGGCCGGTATGGTAAAGTCATTAGAGCTTGCGGATGTGGATATCATAGGTGTTGCCAAAAAGCCGGGTATGTAAGTATTTTAGCCTATGGGTAAAAATCTATAATTTCGCCTGCAATAATTAAATACTTATGGATAACAATTTTTCAGTAATAGCTAACAATATTAAGGCCCGCCGTACCATAAAGCCATCAACCATGAATGGCAATAAGATACCTAACGGCCATATCGCGTCCATTTTAGAATTAGCAGATTGGGCGCCTAACCACGGCAATACCGAGCCGTGGCGATTTATTGTGTTTGAGGAACCGGCACAATACTGCAAACAGCATGCTGAGCTATATAAGGTTGCTAACCCGGGCGAAAGTTTTAACGAAACGGTTTATAATAACCTTAGCAACCAGGCTAACACGGCATCGCACGTGGTAATTGCATACCAAAAACGTGGCGACTTGCCTAAAATACCGGTTTTTGAGGAAGTAATAGCAACATCTTGCGCGGTACAAAATTTACTATTAGGCGCCACTGCATTAAATATCGGCGCTTTTTGGAGTACCGGTGGTATGGTGCTTAAACCCGCATTTGCCGAGCATTTTGGCTTAGGCGCGGAAGACAGTGTACTTGGAGTATTGTTCTTAGGCTACACAGACAATCAACCGGAAGGAAAGCGTAAGATTCCTTTGGAGGAAAAAATTATCTGGAATAAATAAATCAATTAAATTATTGATTATTAAGAAATAAATTGTCGCGATAGTGCTTAATTAGACTTGCGTGACAATTTATTTGTGTTTTTAGCGTATATTTGTTTTACTCACAAACAATTGCACCAACCTTTACTGCGTTACCCGATATTAAACTAATTGATTAAACCGGATAAAGTATGAGAAAAAATCTGTGGTGGATTGTAGGCGTTTTTTTGTTGCTTTCTGTAGTAATTATTAGCTGGAAGCCGGCAAGCGCCATCAAAAGCAATCTGTTAAATAACAAAACAACGAAAGCTTTTACGCCAAAAGAACTTTTTGCGCAATATGTGGCGGATATATATAATACCGCTAATTTGCAGCAAAGCGGTATGGACCTTTCAGTTTTTCAGAAGGCCTTTACAGGTTACATGAACCTGAAATTAACTAACAAGCTCCGCAGCGTTAATTATTTAACGGTGGTTGATTTTACCAAATCAAGCCGTACCAAGCGTATGTGGATCATTGATCTAATGAATAAATCATTAGTGCTCAATACCTGGGTTGCTCATGGGCAGGGTAGCGGTGATGATATGGCTAACCGTTTTTCGAATAATAATGAGTCGCACCAGAGCAGTCTGGGCTTTTACCTTACAGATGATGTGTATTTTGGTAAGCATGGCCGCTCATTACGCCTGGATGGCTTAGAGGCTGGCGTTAACAGCGCGGCACGCGCAAGAGGTATTGTGATTCACGCTGCCGATTATGTTTGCCAGAACACCATTAACCAGATAGGTCGTTTGGGTCGTAGCTTTGGTTGCCCTGCCGTATCTCCGGAGCTTTCCAATCAGATCATAGACACCATCAAAGGAGGTTCGTTATTGTACATCAACGGTAACGATAACCATTATATATCTAAGCTACTTGATGAAACTGTGCCGTCTGGCATATTAACTTCTGACACTACAAGCCTTGCATCTAAAATGGCTAAGCTTTAAGATAAGGCCAACAATAAATAAAAAAGTCCCGGGATTAATATCCCGGGACTTTTTTATTGGTTTACAAAGCCGCTAATGTATTAGAGTCAGCCAGGAATTTTTTCAAATGCCCATATAATACAACATCCAGCCCGTAAACATCAGGTCGGTACTGCAGTGTGCCGTTTTCATCGGCCCAGCAAGTAACATAAGTGATGTATACCGGTACTTTTTTAGGTAGCTCAAGCGTGGTAGGGGAAGGTTTTGGATCCGCCATGTCCTTATCAATAGTTTCGTATGCTTTGCTATCTCCAAAGAGGCTTTTAGCCAACGCCAAAGGATCTCCTACGCGTACGCATCCGTGGCTCAAGGCTCTCATATTCTGGTTAAAAGCATTTCTGGCAGGCGTATCATGCAAGTAAACACTGCTGTTGTTTTTAAACAGGAATTTTATCTTTCCTAAAGAGTTCAAATCGCCAGGGCGCTGTTTAAACTCATAATCGCCTTTTGATGCTTTGCTCCAGTCAATAGTTTCCGGATCGTCAACCTTTTTGCCGCCTTGATAAACATCAATGCCTTTATTTTCAAGATAGTAAGGGTCCTTTGCAGCCTCAACCATTATTTCCTTGGTGGCAATGCTTTGCGGGATGTTCCATACCGGATTAACCTGCGCTGCATAGATCAAGCTGTTTAATTGCGGAGTTTCGCGGCTAAACGGACGGTCAATCTTGTCGTTTTCGTTGTATTCTGCTAATGATATCTGATTATCCGTATTGCGGCCTTCACCAACTATAACCCTCATGTTAAGCGCCGAATGGCCATTCTCCATAACATCCAGGCGATAGTCAGGAATATTAACAATTACATATTTATCTTCATGCGGCTTATTTTTCCAGCGGAGGCGTTCCATATTCACTACCAGGTAGCGCTGTGTTTCTTCTTTGCTCATGCCTTGCGCGGCCCCGCCGGCAAGTAAAGCTTTCTGTAACATTAAATATTGTGGGTTCTTAGGCTGTATGCTATCTAAAAACGCCTTTAGGTTTTTTGCATGTAATGTAGCGAACATTGATGCGCTATCGGGCCTTTTTGTAGCGGTAAAATACCGCTGGTATATCTTACGCGGGCTTACCATACCGTATTGCAAAGCATTTGAATAGGTAAGCAGTGAGTTAGCGGTAAGTAGTTCCAGTGTAGCAATATCGTGGTAAGCTTCATTCAAATCCTTGATCGCTTTTTTGTCTTTAAATTTTGCTGTCAGTTGTTTGATCTGGTCGGCCTTAAACATATTGGGGTCCAACCCATGCTGGCCAGCCTTTTCCAGGTAATTTGCGGTTAGGTCAACATCGCCATTAAAGATATGGTCCATTACAAATACCGGATCGTAACCGTTTTGTTCATAAAAAGCGGTAATGATCTGCGGTTGGCTCATATTACCTTTTTGCTGTGAAAGCACTTCTTTAAAAACCGTTTCCAGGCCTTCGGGAGTAGCGTCTTTAAAAACTTTATTCTTTGTTTTTTTATAGAGTTCGGCCCCAAGGTCCGACCGGCTTTTTTTTCCGCAGCTTTGCAGCAATAAGCCGGTTGTAAGCAGGGTTATGAAAAAGGTTATAAAGGATTTTTTGAAAGTATGCGTATGTATCATATAATATTTAATAGATGTTACTGTTTATACAATACTTATACCACAAGTTGTAAGACCTGGTGTTACAACTGTAATGATTAATGCGTTATTATTAAAAATGATTATATAATGGGGACTGATCATCTACCCGAAGTATGGTTAAGGGGGCCTTTGAGAAATATCCCGGCCTTGCTGCAGCCTGTTGCCCATGCGCTGCTGCAGGCACGCGAAGAACTCAATGAACTTATAAAAGACTTCCCGGACGCATGGTTATGGAAACGGGTTGCCGGAATGGCTTCGCCGGCTTTTCATTTACAGCACTTAACAGGTGTACTGGACAGGTTATTTACTTATGCCCGCAACCAGCAATTAGACGAAGCGCAACTCAATTACCTCGCTGAAGAGGGAAAGCTGACCAATAAAATATACACAGTTAAATATTTAACAGAGCGTTTTAATACCCAGGTGGATGCCGCTATAAGGCAACTGGTAGTTACGGAAGAAACAGAACTCATTGCTTTCAGGGGAGTGGGACGTAAGCAATTACCCTCAACGGTAATTGGGTTATATACACACGCAGCAGAACATACCATGCGCCATTTGGGGCAGTTGATAGTTACTGTTAAGGTGTTACAAGCAAACGTACTGGTGGTTACTGATTAATGATATCAGCAACGTTTGTATAACTGGCAGACCTGTGTGTAACATCCACATCAGAGAATTTTTGTTCGGGATCAAATAAGTAAGTATCAATTCCTAATTCACGGGCAAATTTGATCTCTGATTGAGGATCGTCGCCAATTACCAGTAAATCGCGGGCGTTGTACCCATTTTCTAACATGATCTGCTGGAATATATCTCCTTTATTTATTTTAGAAACTTCAGGGTCAACAATGTAGACTTTTTTGAAATGAGCTTTGATACCTAATTTTTCAATCTTGCTGTTCTGCAGTTTGGTAAAACCTGTTGTAACCAAAAACTTATCAATGGTTAAAGCACTGAGCGCATGATACTCGGGATAGGGCTGCATAGGCTTATCATAGCTGAAGTTTTTCAGTAAGCCCAAGCCTTTTTGCTTCAACTCTTTGCTGAAACCATATTCATCAGCGACGTGCTGATAAGGGCGGCGGGTAAGTTCGCTCTTGGCTTTAGCTGCCTTTTGCTTGTCTGATAAGCCTATCTCCTCATCAATTAGTTGAAAAAGCTGTTCAAACAGATCTGCAGCGATGGATTTTACCGGATATATGGTATTGTCGAGATCAAGTATCAGGGCGCGTTTCATATACGTAATATTAGGTAATTAGCCGCTCATTTAAGGCAGCACCCAGTTTGTTATTATTGTAATTTAAACGATACAATAGGTATAGCGCCACCGCTACCAAAAGGCAAATGCCGCCAAGTGAATACCATAATAATGTAAAGCTTCCCCATAAAATAATTTGCCCGCCCAGTATAGGTGCCAGTACCTGCGCTGCCGACCATGACATGGTGTACAAAGCCGCATATTGCCCCCGGTTGCGTTCGCCAGAGCGGGATATCCAGAACGAGTTCATGAAAGGCATACTTACCATTTCCCCAAAGGTGATAATGCCTACTACCAATACCCCTGATGCCGGATGCGGCGGCAATATATTCAGCAATGTAAAACCACCGCCCGTTACTAATATGCCATAGATAATGTATTGCAGCATGTGCCTGCGGCCCTCCAGGTAATTGATCATCACCAGCTCAACCAACGCGATGATAATTCCGTTAGATGCCAGCAACAGTCCGATGAGTTTGGTGTTGAAATGCCATTGAACCTTTAAAAACACCGGCTCCATTACAAAGAACTGGAAGAAACAAAGGTTAAAGAAGGTGATCAGGATGATGAAAATGAGGTACACTTTATCTTTATATGCAGAAGCCGGTTTTAATTCATCAGAACGAGGCTTAACCGGTTTGGAAACATTAGCGCGTGGTATAAGCGCCATTAACGCCAATGCCGCGAAAATGTTGGTGCAGCCATCCACCCAAAACAACAGGTGGAAGTTGAATGAAGCCAGTAAGCCGCCAAGTGCCGCACCTACCGCCCAGCCTAAATTGGTGGCTAACCTGTGCAGCGAATAGGAACGCGTTTTATTTTCAGGCGCGCTAAAGTGCGCAACAGCCATAGCGTTAGCCGGGCGAAATGCCTCATTACAAAAGCTTAAAATAAATGTAGCTATCCCCAATGATATAAAAGTGGTTTGATAGCCCACTATTATGAACATAACACCACCTGTGAGAAGGGTGACTGCCTGCATATCATAAAAGCCTATCCTATCGCTCAGCCAGCCACCAACGTAAGCGCCCACTATTGAGCCTGCACCGAACAAAGCCATGATGTAGCCTGCTTGTGCCACCGTAAAATGCAGTTGGTTAATGCAGTAAATGGTCATGAAAGGCACCACCATAGTACCGCTGCGGTTAATAAGCATTACAATGCTGAGGTACCAGTTGTAGCGCGCAAGCCCGCTGTATGCTTTTTTATAAAGTTGGATTAAGGAAGGCATTAACTAATGTGCAAATGTGCAGATTTCAGATGTGCAAATATTGATGTGCAGATATGCAGATTTCAAATGTGCAAATGACCGATTCCTTTATTTCATAACCTTCAGTGAAGCGCAGGTATGCTGATTTCAGATATGCAGATGATTAGAACTATACGTTTTCGGTTCTAAAATTTGCACATCTGCACATTTAAAATCTGCACATTAGATCTTCGCCGAACGATTCCTCAGCAAATGGTCTGCGATAACCAAGGCGGCCATTGCTTCAACAATAGGCACCGCGCGCGGGACCACGCAAGGGTCATGCCGGCCTTTGCCGGATATTTCTGCTGCATTGCCTTCGCCATCAATAGTTTGCTGGTTGTGCATAATGGTGGCCACAGGTTTAAAGGCAACTTTAAACTCGATAGGCATACCATTGCTGATACCGCCCTGTATACCACCGGAGAAGTTAGTACGGGTGGTTACTTTACCGCTTGCATCTTTCTGGAAAATATCGTTATGCTCAGATCCACGCATTTCGCTGCCGCTAAAACCCGAGCCGAATTCAAAACCATGAACGGCATTGATGCTGAGCATAGCTTTACCCAGATCGGCATGTAGTTTATCAAAAACAGGCTCGCCTAAACCTACCGGGCAGTTTTTTACATAACAGCTTACTTTGCCGCCAACGGTATCGCCATCTTTACGCACGCTGTCAATAAAAGTGATCATTTCTTCGGCGGTGGCTGGGTCTGCACAGCGTACAATGTTTTGTTCGCGCTGGGCTATAAAGTCATCGGCGTTGTCAATAAAAACGTTCGGCGCATCAATTTTGCCTACACTGCTTACATGCGCAACAATCTCTATGCCCTGTGTTTTGAGTAGCAATTTGGCCAAAGCGCCCGCAGCTACACGTGCTGCTGTTTCGCGGGCGGATGAGCGACCACCACCACGATGATCGCGGATGCCGTATTTGGTAGCATAAGTATAATCGGCATGCGACGGGCGGAAAACATCTACATTATGGCTGTAATCTTTTGAACGCTGGTCCTCATTCGGGATGATCATGGCGATAGGGGTGCCTGTTGTTTTACCTTCAAATGTGCCCGAAAGCATTTTAACGGTATCGCTTTCCTTACGTTGCGTAGTGATCTTGGACTGGCCCGGTTTACGCTTATCCAATTCGCCTTGTATGTAATCCAGGTCTACGCCAACGCCTGCAGGGCAGCCGTCAATAATGACGCCGATAGCCTCGCCATGTGATTCGCCGAATGTTGTTATCCTGAATAATTGCCCAAATGAGTTGCCTGCCATAATGTTTTAATGTGCAAATGTGCGAATATGCAAATGTGCAGATTGCTTTTAATTGATTTTTTAAAATGACGTCATTGCGAGCGTAGCGATCTTATAGGGCAAACCTTTTGATTTGCTTATAAGATTACCACGTTGCTATCGCTCCTCGCAATGACATCCGTTTGTTTAAGCTACCGGCTCTGATTTAAAACCAACCTTTTCCAGGTCTGTCCAAAATGCCGGGTATGATTTACTTACCACTTCCGCATCTTCTACTTCCAGCTCCGGTATCAGTATGGCCAGCGGTGCAAAGGCCATTGCCATACGGTGATCATCATACGTGCTGATGAACATGCGCTGCGGCAAGCTGCGTTCGCTGCAATCCAGTTTGTAAACCTGACCTTTTTCTATGAGCTTAACGCCCATTTTTGCCAGCTCGGTTTGCAAGGCCAGTACCCGGTCAGTTTCCTTTATCTTTAAAGTTTCCAGGCCGGTAAAGGTTGCTTCATGCCCTAAAGCCGCGCAAACCACAATAACGGTCTGGGCCAGATCGGGGCATTCTTTCATATCAAATATTTTACGGGCAATAGGTTTAGCCTCTTTGCTAAGGTAAACACCGCCATCCTTAAATACCGAAGTGATACCGAAATTAGCCATGATCTCGGTGATAACGCTATCGCCTTGCAGGCTGTAAGGCGTTAACCCCGGTAAAAAAAGTTCCGCCTCGTCGCTCAGCGCCGCGATGGCATACCAGTAAGATGCCGCGCTCCAATCGGGCTCAACATAGAGGGTGGTTGGCGTAAATTCCTGTGGTTGTATGGTAATTACATTATCTGCCCAGGTATGCCTGATGCCGGTTTGGTTAAGCATGGCCAGCGTCATTTCCACATAGGGTTTGGAGGTTAGCTCACCTTCAATATGCAGTTCGAGGCCTTGCGGTAATTTGGGAGCTATCAGTAAAAGTGCGGTAATATACTGGCTGCTGATGTCGCCCTTTATCGTTATCGCGTTTGTTTGCTGCTCAAAGCCGCTATGGATGTGTATTGGCGGATAACCCTCGTTATTCACATAGTCTATAGTGGCGCCCAGCTTACGCATGGCATCAACCAATATGCCTATAGGCCGCTGCTGCATACGGACAGAACCGGTTAAAGTAACATCCTTGTTAAGCAAAGGCAGGTATGCCGTAAGGAAACGCATGGCCGTACCTGCCGGGCCAACGTCCACCTGCCTGCCAGCATCAACTCCCGTGGTTAAAACAGGGCCACTTGTTGTTACCTTACCGTGTTCATCAATCTTACGCGTTTGAACAAATAGTTGCGGTGGTTCCATTTGCGTTGTATAAAGAATGGACTTGAGTGTAACCGCGTCAGCAGCGTCAGATATATTTTCAACTTTAACTTCACCATTGCTTAAGGCTTCCAGTATAAGGGCGCGGTTACACTCGCTTTTGGAGCCGGTGAGTTGTATAGTCCCTTTAGCCGTATTACTCTGTTTGGTAAGTATGATGTTATGTTTTGCCATAATTAAACCGATTATTTTGTGATTGGTTGATTATACTTTATAACTAATCTCTAATCAACCAATCACAAATAACCTATTTACGCGTGCGTTAATTTTTCTTCTACCTGGCCGGCCTCCGCATTCATGATCTCTGTTTGCTTGCGGATGGATTCGTTATGCACCAGTTCCAGGAATTTCTCGGTAAACTCGGCACCTAATTTAAGCGCTTTGGCATAACCAATACGTTTGTGCAATATCTCGTCCCAACGGTTAACCTGCAGAATGGTTAGGTTATTGTCTTTTTTGTAATTGCCTATTTTTTCAACTATCTGCATACGCTCGGCCAGTTTTTGTATCAGCAGGTCGTCGATCTTATCGATCTGGTTACGTAGTTCGCCCAGTTTATCGTTGATCTCGGTATTGCGGGTTTCGGGCTTACGTAAAGTTAAATTGTTGATGATATCAGTAAGTGCCGCCGGGGTAACCTGTTGCTTGGCATCGGTCCAGGCAACGGTAGGGTCAATGTGCGATTCGATCATCAGGCCCTGCATATCCAGGTCAATCGCTTTTTGTGAAATGTAAGCGATCAGGTCGCGGTTACCGGTAATGTGGCTTGGGTCGTTAATGATCGGAAGTTCAGGCACCAGTGTTTTCAGGCTGATGGCAACATCCCACATCGGCTCGTTACGGAAGGCTGATTTTTCGTAAGATGAGAAACCACGGTGAATGGCTGCCAATTTGGTGATACCCGCGTTATTGATACGCTCTAAAGCGCCAACCCATAGAGAAAGGTCGGGGTTTACCGGGTTTTTAACCATAACAGGTACATCAACACCTTTAAGAGCGTCAGCAATTTCCTGCACGGTGAAAGGGTTAGCGGTTGAACGTGCACCTACCCAAAGAATATCTACACCTGCTGCCAGGGCTTCTTCAACGTGTTTCGCGGTAGCTACCTCAACAGCAGTAGGTAAACCGGTTTCTGCTTTGGCACGTTTTAACCACTCCAGGCCAATGCTGCCAATACCTTCAAACTCACCCGGGCGGGTACGTGGTTTCCAGATACCTGCACGCAGCGCGGTAACCTTGCCTGTTTTAGCTAATAAATGCGCGGTGGCTACCAACTGGTCTTCAGTTTCGGCACTGCAAGGGCCTGCAATTAATAAAGGCTGCTTACCTTCTTTATTTATCCAGGTGTTTAGGGGCTGTATGTTTAAGTTCAGTTTCATATCGTTTTTTTATTGGTCCGGAAGTCCGATAAGTCGGAAAGTCCGGGGTGTATTTTTAATTTCTTTAAATTTTTTCTTTCGGACTTCCAGTCTTCGGACTTCCGGTTTATTTCTCTTTCGGCCTCCCGGACTTTCCGGATTTTCCGACTCATCGCTACTCTATCTTTTTCACGGTAATATAGCGTTTGGTATTACTTTGCTTTGGCGGCTGCTTGGGCGAATTGTCTTCTTCGTAACGCCGGTATTCGCCCAAAATATTAAAGTTGTGTGTATACTTTAATATCTGTTTTATGGCATTGTCAAACTGCTTGGTTTCCGTCCATTCAATGTCTACATAAAAATTGTATTCATTGCGTTTACCTAATACCGGCATGCTCTGTATCTTGGTCATGTTCACCTGCTCATGCGCAAATATGTTCAGCACTTTGGCCAGCGCCCCCACTTCGTTGTTTACCTCAAAGCATAGTGAGGCTTTGTTGGCCGGTTCTTTCCTGCGGTTATTCTCATGCGTTGTCAGTATCAGGAAACGCGTAAAATTCAGCTTGTTTGATTCAATACGTCGTTCCAATACATCTAAACCATAAAGCTGAGCGGCAAGCGTATTGGCAATGGCCACCGTATCTTTTAACTGTTCATCGCGTATGCGTTTGGCACATGCAGCGGTATCATTACTTTCAACGATCTTGAGATGCGGGTATTCATCAAAAAAATCAATACACTGGCGTATGGCAATAGGGTGCGAGGTAACGTATTTCACCTCATCAAACCGTACACCGGGCAGGGCCATCAGGTGCAGCTGTATAGGTACGTAAACCTCACCAACTACCGGGTAGCTATAGCCCATCATGAGCGAGTAGTTAGGTAAAATGCTGCCGGCAATGCTGTTTTCAATAGCCATTACCAGGTAGTCGGCCTCTTTGTTCTTAAGCGCCTCAAAAGTTTGCTTAAACGAGTTGCACTCAACAGTTTCAATGTTTTCACCAAAGTAACGGAAAGCGGCTTCCTCATGGAATGAAGCTTTTATGCCTTGTATGGCCACCCGTGGTTTATCAGTTTTTATCATACCTGTAAAGCAAAAAGTCCCGGCTTGTTGGGCCGGGACTTTTCAGTTTTTTCTTTTATGTGTTTTTAGTACATATCAGTCCCGGCTCTTACTGCTAAAGTAAAAGTAGAAACCCCAGAAATATGCACGTTGTGTATTCATTGTTTTGCTATGCCGTAAATGTACAAGTAAAAATTGTTTTGTCAATAGATAATTTTATTTTTCTAAAAATTTATAGGTCGAACAAAATTAAATTCTGTCAAATTCGGTTTAACTTGTTTTGCCATCGGCTTTGGGAGATTGCTATCAACAAATTTACAAAGCCGCTGTTGTTCGACAATGATCATCACTGGATTTAGTAGGCCGATAAATAAAGAACTATACGCGGCAATCTGTTAAAGCCTCTGATCGGTATATAACAATAAATAACAAGGTAATGGTAAACGCTAAACCAAAAGATCTGGCCCTGCACGTGCTCGAAAAATTAAAGCATAGCAAATTATCGTTACCCATACCTCCAATGGTAATATTGGAGGAGCTTTTTGAAACCTTATTCTTTGCCAGCATGCGCACAGAAGAAAGCGACCTGATCAAGGTGACTGTTACGCTGATTGACCCCGAAAACCCCGACCCGCGCCCGCCCAGGGAAGTAGTGGCCGAGCGTTGGAGCGTTATCCGCTTTGATCAACACATGGAATTCACCATTAAAAACCTGGTAAAGCTTTCCAAGGCATCAGACCCTTCTACTACTTCGCTTGCTGTTTATTATAACCAGGAGGGCGGTTTGTATATATGGGGGATGATAGACCAGGCCATACATTACCAGAGTTTTTTAAATTATGAGTCGGAATCAGGCTCCGAGCAGCCGGGCTTATTTCAGGTACTGGTGAATGATATTGGTACGCTGGATGTATTGTTTGATTATGAGCTGCTCGCGAGGTTAAAGCAAAACGTATTAATACCGCGCTACCTGGACGTATTTACCATAGGCCCGGTATCCAAAATATTAAAAGCTAACGCCGGCCATTTAAAGGAGGAGCTAAAGGAGTTTTTGAAAAGCGAACACCCGGAAGAAGATTTTGCCGACTGGGAAAGCTTTGCCGATGGGCTATGGATACAAACCTTGTCGCGCCTGTTACTGCGTGTACAAAATTACCATCATGGCGGGGGCATCCTCATCACTGATAATGAAGAAGATATCGACATTAAATACAAGATATATTACGACAGGTTAAAGTTAGCGGTTAGCAAATATGCCAAAGAAAGCATTAACAACTACCTGGCCGAATGGCTTATCGAAGACCACCTGGCGTCGGGCAAAAGATCTATCACTAAAGACTGGTACTTGGAGCAGTCGCGGTCGCTGTTCTCACGTGAGCAAATAGCCGACGAAATTAAGGGCTGCATCTCTTTTCTGGCTTCGCATACCTGCGTAGATGGCGTTTTACTGTTTGATGCGGATATGATATCAAAAGGTTTTGGCGCAGTACTAAAGGCTAAAAAGTCCCCAAGAAAAATATATATCTCACCTACGGCAACCGCCACACCAAAATCATTAGTACCTACAGACCCGTTGCATTTTGGTGCCCGCCACCGCTCCATGATCAGTTATTGCTGGAACTACCCTGGCAGTTTAGGCCTGGTTATTTCACAGGATGGCGATATAAGGGCGTTCCATCGCATAGAGGATAAACTTATTATGTGGGAAAATATCAAAACCCAGCAGTTCCTCAAAAGCCGTAAGCTAAAGAAAAATAAGTAACCCTGGTTAGATGCTGATGTAAGGCAACAAGAGTAATACGGCTATTAACGGTACAAGCATTACCACCGCGCCTATTTTTAAAAAATCTATCGCGCTTACATTAATGCCTTCTCTGCGAAGCGCGTTTAGCCACAATATGGTAGCTAATGAGCCCGTAACCGAAAGGTTTGGCCCCAGATCGATACCGATAAGGATGGCCTTGCGCACCAGGTCGGGCATGGATGCGGCCTGAGATATTTCGCAGGCTATGAGCCCTGCGGGCAAGTTATTCATGAGGTTGCATAAAATTGCCAGCCCGCCGCCCGCTATCATTGAAGTACTTCGCGCGTTATGGCTTGCGGCAGCTGCTAATTTTGCAGCAAGGTGTTGCGTAACGCCGGTTTGTGTAAGCGCTTCAACAATTACGAAAAGCCCTGCTACCAGCAGTAAAACGCCCCATGATACCTGGCTTATAGGTTTGATGACAGACTTTTTGGCAACCGCGCCGATAATTAACGTACAAAGTAAACCCGTAATAAAGGTTGGCCACCCGAGGTCGATACCCAGTGCAGAACATGCCAACAATACCGCCACTGTAGCGATAATGCTGTATAGGGCCAGTTTACCTGTTTTGCTTAAAGGCTGGTGTTCCACATCGGTGCTGAAGCTTTCCTTCAGCGCGTTTTTCTGTGTGGTTTTCAGCGCCCAATAGGTGAGTACAATTACTAAAACAGAGGGTAAAAGGAACTGACCCAGCCAATGCCCGAGCGAGGGTAATTGCTTTTGATAGATCACCAGGTTTGCGGGGTTGGATATTGGCAGCAGGAACGATGCCGCATTAGCAATAAACGCGCAGATAAGTAAATACGGGAGATTGTTCTTAACGCCTGAGGCCCTGGTAGCGGCAATTACCGCAGGGGTTAAAACCACGGCGGTGGCATCATTAGAAAGCAGCGCCGTTACTACTACACCTGCCAGGAAAACCAGCAGAAAAAGTTTGGATGCCGAACCTGATGAAGCCCTTACCGTATGCCCGGCTACCCAGTCAAAAAGTTTTTCTTCCCTGGCCGATTCTGAAAGCAGCATCATGCCTGCCAGGAAAAGGTAAACATCTGTGCCTTTGGCTACGCCGCCGGTAAATGTTTTAATGTTGATGAGCCCGAATACAAGTAATAGTATGGCGCCGCCCAGGGCCCAAACGGCTTCAGGTAATTTGAATGGTCTGATGATAACGCCTGCAATGGCCAGTAGGGAAATAGCCCAGATGATATAGTTATTGCTCATGATCAGTGTTTGTGGCCGTGGTCGCAAACGTTGCGAAGTGTTTTACTGTAATAAACCCAGATAAATATAGAGATAACCGCGAAACTGCCTAACACCATAAATGCAGGTTTAAACCCCATGCTTTGTGCCAGCCATCCGCCAATGGCGGGGCTTAATGCCGCGCCCACACCCTGCACGGTCATTACCGCGCCCTGGCCAACGTTAATACGGCCGGTACCATTGAGTATGTGCGCTACAAGGGCAGGTACAGCTACACTTTGCAGGCCCGCGCCAATGCCGTCAAGCGCCTGTACCGGGTACAAGCCTATATGATAATTTAAACTGGCCGCCACCAAGCCGCGTATGGGTAATGACAGGAATGAGAGCAACATTACCAACCAGTAGCCGCTCTTATCTGCCGAGCGCATAGCTACTATAGAAGCGCCTATCATCACCAGTTGTGCTATTACAATGGTCATGGCTACAAACATAGACGCGTTACTATTGCCTTGGCTTGCCGCGCCAAGGCCATACATCGGCAGCATAGCGCCATTGCCCAAATGAAAGCAAGCGAGCGCTCCTGCCAGCATTAACAATGGTTTGCATTCTAAAAGTTCTTTATAGCTGCTGGTATCGTTAGCGTCGTCTTTTCCCGCCTTCATGCCGCGGGCAGCCCTGTCATCAATGGCCGAGGCAGGTATGGTGCTCACCAGAATAATAGAGATAACACCAAACGCCGCTGATAAATAAAAAATAGCGTGCATGCCGTATACCATACCCAAATATCCTGACAGTCCCGCCCCAACCATATTGCCGGCGTGGTTCCAGGCCTGGTTACGCCCGTTTTGCCGGTTAAAGCCCTTTTGTTTTACTAAACCCAGGGTAATGGCCATTACGGCGGGCACTATAGCGGCACCAGCTATGGCTGTTGCTACTTGTGACAGGCCTACGATCCAAAAATTTTGCGATAGCAATATCACGGCTGAGGCCAGTACTGTGCACACGCCGGGGATAATTACATATAATTTTTTTCGCTTGGTTTGGTCAATAAGTGCGCCGGCAGGTATAGTTACCAATACACCTGCAACGCCGCCAAGCGTCATCACGGTGCCAATGGCGCCGCTTTTCCATTGGTGGGCCAGCAGGAAGATACCCAGGAAGGGGCCGATGCCCGCCTGCATATCCGCCATGAAAAAATTGAGCGCTTCAAGGGCGGCTCTAAACCCGGTTGGTTTGGTGTGATGTGCTGCAGGAACGGATAAATGTGGCATATGGCATAATCTGCTGTCAATAATCGCATTGTAACAAAAAGGTTGCCGTTATTTATAATAGAGCATTTAGCTATAAATTCTAATGTTGATAAATTATATGAGCTATAGCGTTTAATGATGGGTTGTTGGCATTTCTTACTTTAGCAAGTAACCGTATGCATTACCTTTATGCCCTTGTTAACTAATACGCTATCATTGGGGCATGAGAACACTTCTACTGCTATTATTTTTCTTTATTTTATTTAAATCATCTCATGCGCAAACCTCAGGTTTATCGGGCCGGGTGTTGGATAGCGCAACACACATAGCTATCGCTAACGTAACGGTAAAGCTGGATAATGGGCATACCGATATTACTAATGACGATGGCAAGTTCTATTTTAAAAGTATATCCGGTCAAAATCTTACTATAACGGCAATTGGATACCGTAAGGAGGTTATCCGGCTATCAGCATACAGCAATGGGCAAGCTATTAACCTTGTACCACAGCAAACCCAATTACAAGATGTGGTTATTACATCAAACAACCTTAACCCATACAAGGCTATAAGCGAAACTGATATTAAGTTAAGAGGTGTCTCAAACTCGCAGGAAGTATTACGTATTGTACCCGGTTTATTCATAGGGCAGCACCAGGGTGGCGGTAAAGCAGAGCAGATCTTCCTGAGAGGTTTTGATAACGATCATGGTACGGATATTAATATGAGTGTAGATGGTATGCCTATTAATATGGTATCGCAGGCACATGGGCAGGGGTATGCAGACAGCCATTTTATTATACCGGAAACTATTGAACGCACCACCTATAAAAAAGGGATGTACGATGCCGAAAAAGGTGACCTGGCAGTAACCGGTTGGGTGGATTTTAAAACAGCCGACGCGATACCCGGGAACCTGGTAAAGATAGACGCCGGACAGTTTGATACTTATCGGGCACTTGCTATGGTTAATCTATTGGGTAACGCAAGGGAAAAAAATCAATCGTGGTATGCAGCGTCTGAATATCGTTTTAGTAATAGTTATTTTGATAACCCACAGCATTTTAACCGCTTTAACTTCTTTACAAAATACCACGGCACGTTAGGCGCTCATAACATCCTTTCGGTTTCAGCCTCATCAATGTACAGTAAATGGAAAGCCTCGGGGCAGATTCCTGAAAGCGCTGTAGACCAAGGTATCATAGGTTTTTATGGCGCTTTGGATCCCAATGAAGGTGGAGTAACCTCGCGAACCAATATTAACGCGCAATTAATAACCACCCTGGATAATAATGATATTTTAAAAAACCAGTTGTATTACTCGCGCTATAAATTTGACCTGCATACTAATTTTACCTTTTACCTGGTTGATACCATTAATGGTGATGAAATAAGACAACGCGAAGCACGAAACCTGTTTGGTTACAACGGAAGTTACGTAGCCGAGCGTTATTTAGGCAACATTAGGTTAACTTCTGAATGGGGTGTTAACGCACGCCTTGATGCTACCCGTGGGTCGGAATTATCACATACCATTAACAATTTTACCTTGCTTGATGCCATCAAACTGGGTGATATTACAGAAACCGGCGCCGGTGCTTACTTTAGCGAAACATTTCATTTCTCTCCACGCTTTACTATCAACGCGGGTTTACGATTCGATCAGTTCTATTATCGTTATCATAATCTTTTGCCGGGAGATAGTACGTTAAATGGCGCAGGGGTTTATCATGCGGCTAATCATGCTTTTAGCCCAAAACTCAACTTTTATTACCAGGCGAACGATAAAGCGCAACTGTATCTTTTTATGGGTAAAGGCTTCCATTCAAATGATGCCCGGGTAGTGGTAGCAGAAAAAGGATGGCAAACTTTACCTGCCGCATACGGGGCAGATGTGGGTACGGTAATTAAACCCTCGAAAAATCTGTTGCTGAATGCCGCTGTTTGGTATAGCTATCTGCAAAAGGAATATGTATATGCAGGCGATGGCGGTACGGTAGATTTTAGCGGCCGTACCAGGCGTTTGGGGTTCGATCTGTCCGCACGTTATCAGCCTGTGGCCCCTATATATTTTGATATGGACCTAAATTACGCACATGGCCGCGCTATTGACGACCCCGCCGGCCAAAACTATATACCACTGGCCCCGGTATGGAGCAGCACGGGTGGTATCACTTACATCTTCAGGGATGGTTTTAATGGAAGCCTACGCTACCGTTGGCTGGGCAACAGGCCTGCTAACGAAGAACATAGCCTAACTGCCGCAGGCTACTTTGTTAACGACCTTGTTTTAAATTACACCAAAAAGCGTTATGAAGTTGGCCTCACCATTAATAACTTATTTAACGTGAAATGGAAAGAAACACAGTTTGAAACCCTAACGCGTTTGAAAGGCGAACAACCTGTTAATAATATCGCGTTTACAGCCGGTACCAGGTTTTTCGCTATTGGGCATGTGGCATATAATTTTTAGTTTCCATGATTATAAATTCATCTAAATAAAAATGCCGGGCTATGCAGCCCGGCATTTTTATTATGCCAATAACTTAGGTTGGTATGTTATGGTAGTAAAACCTGGTCAATTACGTGTACTACGCCATTGGTAGCAATTACATCAGCCGCGGTAATGTTGGCAGCGGTTGAGTTTTTATTGCCTTTTACTTTAGCGCCGCCTGATATTGAAATGGTTACTTTACCACCATTTAAGGTTTGTGGCATGGCGCCATCAGTAAGGTCAGTAGAAAGTATGCGGCCCGCTATTACGTGGTAAGTTAAAATATTCGCCAATGTGTTAGGGTCGGCAGTTTGGATGGCATTAATGCTTGCAAAACCAGCTGCCTGGAAAGCGGCGTTGGTAGGTGCAAAAACGGTGTATGGGCCATTGCCAGACAATACCTGCGCTACATTGGTGTTACCCACGCTGGCACGTACCACAGCGGCAACTAAAAATGTTAAGTTGGCATTAGCCTGGGCGGTAGTTACCAGGTTGCCTGGTGGCGGCATCAGTACTTTGTTGATGATGTGTACTACACCGTTGTTGGCACGAATATCAGCCTGTTTAACTACGGCACCATTAACAAAAATGCCATTTGAGTTCCTGGTAACGTAAGCCTTTGCCTGGAAAGCGGTATTAATTTCGGTAGTACCTGTAGTAATGCTGCCTGAGTCATATACCTGGCCGCTTACGTGATAAAGCAGGATATTTTTTAGGGTTGCAACAGGTACAGCGTTAATTTTATCTTCGCTGCCAAGGCCTGCTGCCGCGAAGGCATCGTTATCCGGCGCGAAAACGGTAAATGTGCCGCTGCCTGATAAAGTTTCAACTAAACCTGCACGTACCACAGCCGCTTTTAACAGCGATAAATTAGCATTTGATGATACTAATACAGCGATAGACTGGTTAGAAGAAGTCATGTTGTCGTTCTTCTTACTGCAACCGGTAATAATTGATAGCATGCAAATCGCTATCATTCCAAATATTTTTTTCGTTTTCATAAATAATTGTTTTTGTATCAGCATATTATGTTTTTTAAGTTCTATAACATTCGTTATAAAAAACTTGTTTTACTTCTCACGAAAAATTGGAAAGATGCGTATTTGCCCGCTTGCAGGTATCAGCAACCAATCGTACGGTATCCACCTTATAAGGATATGCTACTATTTACATAAGGATATGCTACTATTTACATAAAGAGATGCTACTATTTACCCTTACACGATGAACCCCGGAAAAATAAATTGCAGTTATAATTGATTGATAAGGGCGCCAAAGGCATCCAAACCGATGGACTGGCACACACCGAATTTTTGCTGCTCATTCATTGCCTGTATCTGCCATTTCATGGCAGGGTCGCCTAAGCCGGTTAATTTCCGGTATTGCTGCGCATACAATTCGTCGCTTTCATTGGAGGTAAATTCCGGTGAGAACTGGTTAGTGACAACATCTTGTGTATGCCAGATAGCAGCAGCGGTAGCTGTAATACACTTTTTAAAGTTAACGCCGCCCGCCTTGTTACCAAGCTGGCCCATATAACGCATTAATATACCACGGCCGGCTAAATAATCGTTTCCAAACTCGGGCCCGAAATTAGCTTTAAAAGGGGCTTCTCTAATAATGTTATCTGTATTGCCAATTAATCCCAGGTTTACACCTTTCGCAAGGCTTTTGATATAATGGTTAATGCTGTTTTCAAATACTGCTGAATTAAAACCGGTATCAGCATGGTTGCGCATTATCCATGCGGCAATATCGTTTTTTATGTTTAACAGCTCCGTTAACGCCGCCATTAACATACCCTGGTCGCCGGTCCACAGCCAGCCTTTTTCCCATGTTGGGTGGGTGGTATTTTTATAGTCCGACCCATCGAAAAATGCGGTAGGCCTTTCCATCACCAAAACAGCATCATTACCTAATTGTTGAAGGTAACCATAACCAGTAAGTTTAAACCAGCTATCAAACCAAAGCCATTGGTGGTAAGCCATCTCCAGATATTGTTCATTGCCGGTTTGCTTTTCGGTAGATAGCAAGCGATAGATACGGCATGATAATAAGAAGAACAGTACATTGGTCACCGTGTTTTTTACGCCTTTGTCCTGCCCGTCAGCATCGCCGTTCCGGCAGCCATGCGGTACCGGTTTAGCCGTGTCAGAAAAATCGTAAGCGTGTTCTTTTTCCTGCTGCCAGCATAATTCAATACTCAGTTTGGTGTATTTATCGGCCAGTACCTCGTTTCCTGATCTTAACAGGTGTTTGCGTGCGTTAATGGCCATTAAACCCCACCAGCCAAAATCATCAGCCCACATTTTACCGGCATCAAACGATTTGAAGTAACGGTAATTTTCTTCCAGCATGCTGTCAATACTTTTTAAAACAGCTATTACGTCTTTATCAGCCGGCCATTTTTTATGCAAAGCGTCGGCAAATACGAGGCATGCATCAAAGGTATTACCTCTTTTCCAGAAGTCGTTAAAGTTCCATACCTGCTCAAACCTTTTAAAGGCGGCTATGCATTGCTTTTTTACAGCGTTGGGGTGTAGCTGGTTAACATCAGTAATTAAACCCCAATCTTTTTGCCGCGGTAAAATCAAAGCGGCCAGCGAGGTTAGCCGGGTAAACTCTCTTCTGTTCATTTGTATGGTTTTTGAAAGGACTCTAATTTCCGGATCTCAGTGAGGCAATCTGTTCCGTAGCACACCGTAAATATAAGTACCAAGAAGCGCGCCTCCTACAACAATGATCATGCTTAAGTAGCCGTAACCAATGTTTACAAACATGGGGCCGGGGCATGCGCCTGTAAGTGCCCAGCCTAACCCGAAAATAAGCCCGCCAAGTATGTACTTAGTCCATTGCTTGTCTTTATCCGGCAGGCTTATCAATTCTCCCTCGATATCACGTATCTTAAGTTTTTTGATAATATAAACTGCTATAATGCCCAGTATAACCGCCGTGCCAATGATACCGTACATATGGAAAGACTGGAAGCGGAACATTTCCTGTATGCGGTACCAGCTCACAGCTTCGGATTTGATCATGACGTTACCAAAGACAATGCCTGCCAGTATAAATCTTAGTGCTTTCATATCAGAAGATGAGGGGGAATAATAAATGAGTCATGATGAGGCCACCCGCGAAGAAGCCGATAACGGCCACCAGCGAAGGTAACTGCAGGTTTGATAAGCCGCTTATGGCATGGCCCGAAGTGCAGCCCCCGGCATAACGCGTACCGAAGCCAATAAGCAAGCCGCCTGTAAGCATGAGCAGGATGTTTTTTAAATTTAAAGACTGCAAGCCAAATAGTTGACCGGGTTCCAGCTGCCCGTCAAACCGGATGCCGAGCGCTTTTAAATCTGTGATGGTAGCGGCAGATAATTGCAGCGGTTGCCCGTTTTTAAGGAATGTACCTGCTATAAAGCCGCCGATAACAGCACCTGCAAGAAAATACAGGTTCCATTTTTGCGAACGCCAGTTGAAATCAAAAAAGGAGATTTTTTTGCCCGCACCGGCCATAGCGCAAATGGTACGCAGGTTAGATGAAAAGCCAAAAGATTTACCAAATAATATTAAGGTAACCATTATGGCCGCGATAATGGTGCCGGAAGCGTACCAGGGCCAGGGTTGCCTGAGTAATTGAAGCATAAAATAATAGCGTTAATGAGTATAGAACAAATATAGCTGGTAGGAAGTAATTACAGCGGTTTTAATGCAGTAGCCGGATATACTGCGGTGGTAGTTTAAAGCACAAGCCCTTTACCTTCGCATTATAAGCGGGATTAGAAAAGTATTAGATATTGCAACATAGCTGCAATAAAGAAATTTGTATACATACTTTTACCAGCGTTTTGAAACCAAAGAAGAAATTGAATATAGGTTTGGCTGTGTTGCTGCTATGGGTATTCCTGGCAGGGCAGGCATCTTTTTCATTTCATCTCTACCATCACTCGCACACCAAGCATGAGTCTAATGAACGTTCAAAACAGGGCAATGAAGATTGCAGCGTTTGTCAGCTTAATATCCATCCCGCGTTATCGGAGATCAATACGCTGCAAATAGCTAAGCCGGACGTTATAAGCCATCGCTATTTTATTGGTAATTTATTGCTCAGGCATGCTGCTGTTGTTTATACAAAGTGCGGCAGAGGGCCCCCGTTTTCAGTCTGATAGTGATCGTTTCCTTATAATTTATTAATCCTTAAGTGTTTATGAAAATAAAAATATTTTTCAGCTTTATGCTGCTTATACTTCCTGCCCTGCTTTTTGCTATGCCCGGAAGTACCCGGCTTACCGGAAAGATAACCGACGCTAAAACCGGTGAAGTTATTGTGGGCGCCGTCATACGTATTCCTGATCTTAAAATTGCTACGTCAAGCGATAAAGATGGTTTATTCGCTTTCAACAATCTTCCAAAGGGAATCTATCTTATCCAGGTAAGCTCGTTAGGCTACCGTGCCATTGCCGAAAGCGTGGATCTATCCCGTACCGGTAACTTAAATTTTAAACTGGAAGCTTCAGCGGTTGAAGTGAACGAGGTAGTGATAACCGGTGTTAGTAAGGCTACCGAGATTAAACGTAACCCGGTACCCATGATAGCTATCAGCAAAAGCTATCTTGACCAGCGTGCCGCCTCTAACAACGTGATCGATGAGATCGCTAATTTACCGGGAGTGAGCGCTGTAACCACGGGGCCAAACATCTCTAAACCGTTTATTCATGGGCTTGGCTATAACCGTGTGGTTACCCTGCAGGACGGTATAAGGCAAGAAGGGCAGCAATGGGGCGATGAACATGGTATAGAGGTAGACCAAAATTCTATTGACCGTGTGGAGATCATTAAAGGCCCGGCCAGTTTAACTTACGGCTCTGATGCTATAGGTGGTGTGGTTAACTTACTAACCCCACAGCCGGTAGCCGAAGGCTCCATAAAAGGGGCCGTTACCAATAGCTATGGCACCAATAATGGCCTCTGGAATAATTCTTTAAACTTATTTGGTAATAATAAGGGTTTAGTTTGGGGTACCATACTCTCCAGCAAAGAGGCCAAGGATTACCAAAACCCGCATGATGGCCGGGTATACGCCACTGGTTTTAAAGAGAAAGACGCGCATGTGATGATGGGCGTAAACAAATCATGGGGATATTCCTATTTCCATGCTACCTTATTTGATGATAAGCAGGATATACCAGATGGTAGCCGGGATTCACTCACCCGTAAGTTTACCAAGCAAAATTCGGAAGACCCGCTTGATCGTTCCATCGTTTCCGACAAAGAGCTAAACTCCTATAATATCCCGGTACTTCACCAGCGTGTGCAGCTTTACCGTATTTACAATAACAGCAACTTTGTTATCGGGCCCGGAAACCTTATTGTTAACCTGGGTTATCAGTATAGCCATCGCAGGGAATATACGCATCCGCAAAATGGTGATATCCCGGGTTTAAACCTGCAATTGAATAGTTATACCTATGATGTTAAGTACAACTATCCTTTGGGCAACGGGTATGATGCCACAGTAGGTGTAAACGGTATGTACCAGAATAATTCATTAGGAGGCAACAGTACGGATTTTCCGATCCCTGCCTATCACCAGTTTGATATCGGCCCATTTTTGGTGGCCCGAAAAACATTTGGGAAACTTGATATTGCAGGCGGAATACGATATGACAGCCGCTCGTTTACCGGCCAGGCAGCTTATATTGATACCACAAGGGCTTATTTCCCGTCGCTTTACACAGGAGCTAACCCTTCAACAACCGCTAATGTTGCGCAGCAGTTCCCGGCTTTAAGTAAAACGTTTTCTGGCGCAACGGGCAGCTTTGGCGCCACGTACAATTTTTCTAAGGCAGTTGCGGTAAAGGCCAATATAGCGCGGGGTTTCCGTGCGCCAAGTATAGCGGAGTTATCAGCCAACGGACCTGATCCGGGCTCTCAGATCTATCATATAGGTAACAGCAATTTTAAACCCGAGTTTAGTCTTCAGGAAGATTTTGGCGCATTTTTAACCCTGCCGTATGTATCTGCAAGCCTGGAATTATATAACAATCGTATCTCTAACTATATATTTCAGCAACAGGAATTAAATGCCGACGGAAGCCCGGTTATCACACAGGGATATAATACATTCACCTATGTACAAACTAAGGCAAAGATACAGGGTGGCGAATTTAGCCTGGACATTCATCCGGTTTCCTGGTTGCATTTCGCAAACGCCTTAACCCTAACTTATGGCCAAAACCTCGGTAATGGCGGCCCGGTGGCTGACAGCCTGAAGTATCTGCCTTTTATACCGCCGTTGCATACCCATTCTGAACTTCGCGGAAATTTTGCCAGGGGGTATAAATCATTCAGGAATTTGTTTGCCTTTGTTGGTTATGACCACTATAATGCCCAAAACAGGTTTTTCTCGGCTTACGGCACAGAAACCTATACCGCAGGATACAATTTATTAAGTGCAGGCCTCGGTGGTAGTATATTTAATTCAAAAGGCAGAAATGTACTCAGCCTGTTTATCGAAGGCACCAATCTGGCTAACGTAAGTTATCAATCTAATATGAGCAGGCTAAAATATTTTGATAATGCCACGGTACCTGCGGGTGTACAGCCCGGTATATTTAACATGGGGCGTAACATCAGCTTCAAATTAGTTATACCCGTAGATTTTAAATAGCCTCCTTGTAGCCGCAAAAGCGTGGTTTTATTAAGTTAAGACCACGCTTTTTATTGTCAGGTGAATAAAATGGGAGATTAATAGCGGCATTTTAAATGCAACAATATTGCATTTAATAATTTTTTATTAATATTGTGAAGTAAAATTAATGGAATGAAAAAACTACCTGTAACTGTTCTAAGTGGCTTTCTGGGTGCCGGAAAAACTACCTTGCTTAATCATATTTTACATAACAAATCTGACATGCGCGTTGCGGTTATTGTAAACGATATGAGCGAGGTGAATATTGATGCTCAATTGGTAGCAAATGAAAAAACACTATCAAGAACCGAAGAAAAGTTGGTTGAGATGAGCAATGGTTGTATTTGCTGTACGCTGCGCGAAGACCTGATGATAGAAGTTGAGAAACTTGCCGCCGAAAACAGGTTTGATTATTTGCTGATCGAAAGCACAGGCATATCCGAACCTGTGCCGGTAGCACAAACATTTACCTTTGTTGATGACGAAGCCGGTATTGATTTGAGTAAGTTTTCAAAGTTAGATACTATGGTAACGGTTGTAGATTGCTATAATTTCTTTAAAGATTTTAGTAGTGCAGAAAAACTACTGGACCGCAACCTGGTGGATAATATGGCCGACCAAAGAACTATTGTGAATTTACTTACCGACCAGATAGAGTTTGCCAATGTGATTGTTTTAAATAAAACAGATCTGTTGAGCGAAGGTGATATAAATTTGCTGGAAACCCTTGTGAAAAAGCTTAACCCGGATGCCAGGATCATCAGATCTGTATTTGGATGTGTGGCACCCGATGATATTTTAAACACCGGCCTTTTTGATTTTGATAAGGCTTCTGCATCAGCCGGTTGGATCAAAGAGCTCGAAAATGAGCATACCCCCGAAACGGAAGAATACGGCATAAGCTCATTGGTTTTCAGAGCGCGTAAGCCCTTTCACCCAACTCGTTTCTGGCATTGGTTAAAAGAAGACTTTCCTGAAAATGTTATCCGCTCGAAAGGGATGTTTTGGGTAGCATCACGCCCAAACGATGCTTTAAATTTTTCGCAGGCCGGTGGTTCGAGCCGTTTGGAAAGAGCTGGTGTTTGGTGGGTAAGCATGCCTTACGCAGAACGCATCCAATACAGCGATTATATTGAAAATAAGGAATACATAGAAGGTAAATGGGTTAAACACTGGGCCGACAGGATGACCGAAATGGTTTTTATTGGACAGGATATGGATAAGACCCAACTGCTAAGTGAACTTGAGCACTGTTTATTGTCTGATGAGGAAGTAGCAGATTTTTTGGCCGGAAAAGCTTTTGCTGATACTTTAACAATTAATTAAAGATGCAGTATATAATGTGCCATTTATGATAATTATGTATCAGTGAATATCCTTTTAAACAGGCTATTACAAAAGCGGATATAAGGATGATCTATTCTTTCTTAATGATCTGGCTGTTGATCTCTATTTCACTTAACAGCCCTGGTGTATTTACCGCGGTTGAGAAGCTTTTTTCCGGCGATGCCATAGAGATCTTATCCAAGTCTGCAGTTACCTGGTCAAATTCTTTAAATAAGTGATTTAGTTCTTTAAGATGCGAATTGAAGATTTTAGCCTTATTGTTATATGCACTGATGCGAATATTATTTAGCGCGCCGGCAGCCGTTTTAGTAGTATCTGCAGGCATAGGTGAATACGCAGACAGATCTCCTAAAGTGGTACGAATAGACAATAGAGGAGGGGCCGCGATATTGGAATCAACAGTTTGCAGCATTAGTTGTTGCGGGTCGGGATTGTAGGCTACCAGGCTTTTGTATTCATTCACAATATCATTGCTAATGCTTGTTTGCAGCGCCTTGTCTTCAGTAACTATCTTTCTTTTAACGTTTGTTTGAAAGCCGTTAAAGAGTAACGCGGTAAAATCATAGGCCTTGGTACGTAAAACGGCTCCCTGTACTGAATAGTAATTGCTAAGCGTTTTTGTTTTTGCGAACATAACTCCCAGATTAGTATTTACAATTTCTGAAGGTGTACTGAAAGAAAGATCAGTTTCATTACCAAAGTTGTAAAATTGCCTTCCGTAAACCTCCAGGTCATCAATGCGTTCATAGGATGATAGAAAATAGAGCCGGTATCGCTGATATTCTTTATCCGGATTGTCGATCTGCGCGTAACAATTCTGCAAAAAATCCACAAAGGATTTATCGTTAAATATTTGGTAAATGTTTGCCTCCGAAGTAGGTTTCCAGCGAACAAGCGATAATTTAGCCTTGAATTGTAGTTGTGCCGCATGATCTACACGGAGTGAATCAAACATTTTGGCAATAAAAAAGGCTACCTGGGTGTTAGCCATCCCTCTTTTATCCTTATCAACCATTGCAGAAAGGCTATCCTGAATGGTCAGGTAGTTTTCACTGTTGTTCCAAAAGGATGGTTCAAGTGGTGGTAGTAATAACCTGTTTGTTTTAGTGTCCACAAAAATGAATGTTCCGAGTGGGTATACGCTCTGGAAATTCTTCTCCACCATTGATAAACTGCTCATGGAAGTAGAATCCATTTTCAGCAGAAAATTCAATACCTTGTTATGTTCCAGCTTTATGCTTAAGCCCTCTAAAGATTCAAAAGAGCTGTTGATTTTCTCGGGTACGAAGATGGGGATATCATTAATTTCTTTCTTATGCGTTTCAAGCGTTTGGTAATCCCGTTTAATTAATACAGAAAGCTGGTCTTCTGTATCCTGGCCGTAAAAGGCAATGGTGTCTCCTTTTTTAATATCGATCTCTTTTTCACGGTCCTCGCCGGGTTTAAGGCTAAATATGGCTTTTACTTTCAGATTACCAGAGTGCCCCTTAAGGCGATAAAAAACAGCGATCTTATTTTTATTTTCGTTTTTAATACGAAACCGGAAGTCGGACGCGCTGGAAAATTGCGGCAGGCTAAAAAGCATTAGCCATGTTACCAGGTAAAGCGGGTATATGAAAACGTTTTTCATTTTAAGGGTATTACGTTTCTAACGAACGTTACCCTCAAATATTTTAAGCTAAATAACTATCAAATCTATTTAAATTTAATCAAGCAGCGTCCAGGTGCGTTTGGCTTGTACCGCCTGTACAACCTGTTGCCCGGCAACCACAATGTTTTCTTTACGCTGGCCTATGTATTCCAGCGTGCTTAGCTTATTCCAAAGTGCAATTAAAACGCGTATAAACTCATCAACAGTAGCCATAGCGGCGCTAATATCATGATGGTTGTACACAATCTCTATTAACCGCGCCAGTAATTCTTCAAAGTTGCCCGGGGTTACGTCTTTCCATTCATAAAAGTATTTCAATAATTCTTCGCGTTCGTTACCGGCAATACTTTTTATAGTGCTGAAAAAAACATGGGCCATTTCAGAAAAATAACCAACCATTACCAACGGCGGTTGGTGATGGACGATGTTGCGGTAAGGGAAATAAATGCGTGCAATAAAACCAAGCATTTTGTCGCACAGTGTTTTTACGTTTTTGCCGACGGTAGAAATATTGTCTTTAGGATGCTGCGCTAAAGAAAACATTTGCCATAACTATGTTCGATCTTTATCATAAAGGTGTTCCAAAAATGTTAGACGGTTTTTGGAGCGCAATTGATAATAACACAATTTATATGCGTGTAAATAAGGAGGACCTGTCGAATCCGAATTATGGCTCTACAGATCATCCTGTGCCGGTGTTTAAGGTTTGGGGGGGTAGATAAACCTTAAATGAAAGATTTTGGGGCTGGTAACCCTATTAATTATAACGTATCTGACGAACAGTACAATTATAATGTAATGATATATCTTACCTATATGATGCCCAAAAATGAATTTAAGACAAGATTTTTAAAAAATAACTGGTTCAATTGTATAAAAGAAGACCTTTTGACTTTGGTTGGCGCATCTTTATAGCCCCCTTTTTTAGTATTTGGGATCTTTAAATAACCTGGCACTTTTACATAAAGCGGGTTAAAACCCAGCAGTAATAACCACAATATCGTTTACAGCCGATGTACTTGATTAGATCTGTTGATAAGGCACTCTTATGAAAGCCCTTTTTGCAGCATTTGTGCCAGCCATGAAAGCTTTTCTTCATAATTAGGAAAACGCCCGAAGAGTATAACATCCATTTCAAAGCTTCTAAAAGCTGTTTGCAGCGTTTCAGCTAAGAAAGCGCGATCCTCATCATTAAGTGGTTTAATATCCTCATTTTCAATTGCCCAGGATATAATGTTTCCTATGAGCAACAATTCTTCATTCATCATACATCTTGTTTGTATGATGATCAAACTTGGGTCTGCTTTTAAATCATTTACCAGTAATTCATAATTAACTACCAGCACTCTGATTTTTTCCAGCTTGCGGCGAAAATACTGTTCAATGTTGGCTGAAAGCGAGCGTCGTTTACTGATCACTTCAGCGCAATCATTGAGTATGGATGCCATGGTTTTTGCACACATGGCGTTCAACACCTCTGCCTTGTTATCAAAGTATTTATAAACGGTACTGCGCACTTTGCCCGCTTCTTTTGAAATATCCTGCATGGTTACCTTGGTGTAACCATATTTTTTAAAAGCGCTTATCGCCCCCTCAATAATTTCTTCCTTCACACCATCAATTACCACCTCGCGCTCCTCCTTTATAATTTCTTTCTCCATAATGATCACTCGTCTTAACAGCTATTACAAAAATGATAAAAAAATCGACAGCACAAAACTAATTAAACAAAAAGACATTTATTGTTATTTTGTATTTTGTTTTCAAAAATATTCATATTTTTGCAGCGAAAATTATCAAAAGGCGTAATTTTTATGTATACAAAAAATCAATAAATGACTCTATGAATTTTCTTATCAATCGTAATACGATGATCAATATGGGTTTTATCCTTGCGGCGATGGGGGTAAGTAGCTGTAGTCATCAAAAAAACACAAAGAGTGGTCCGGACACTATCGCGGTATCAGTCACTAACCTTGACAGATCAGGCGCCGGTGGGTTGCGGCAAGTTAATTATGACGGTACGCTGCAAGCCGACAAGACGATAGATCTTAGTTTTCAGGTATCCGGCACCATTACATCATTTCCGGTAAAAGCAGGCGACCATGTTAATAAAGGGCAGTTGATTGCTCAGGTGGATGAAACTACCTATCGTAACCAGTACAACGCGCAGCTGGCCCAGGCTAAGCTGGCCGGGGAGAACTACCGGAGATTGGAAGAGGTATACCGTAAGGGTAGTATTGCCGAGATAAAGATGCTTGAAGCACGATCAAACTATAAGCAGGCTACATCTGCAGCTAAGGCCACTTATCAAAATATTGCGCATACGCACCTGTATGCGCCGGCATCCGGTTATATCGGCGGGAAAATGATGGAAGCAGGCGGGGTGGCTAACCCCGGGCAACCTGTAGCCCAGTTATTGGACACCAGAACCATGCAGGTGCTGGTAGCTGTTCCGGAAAGCGAGGTTAACCATTTTCCGGTGGGTACGGCTGCCAAGGTAACCATTGATGCTATTGCGGGGCAGGTGTTCGAGGGGAAAATATCCGAAGTTGGCGTTATGGCGGTTAATGGTTCGGCCAACTACAATGTAAAGATCAAACTTACTAATGCCAACAGTATGTTAAAACCGGGCATGCTAACCAAAGTGACCTTTGGAACGCCCGGTATAGCTGCACGTGGCACGGATAGCAGTACTGTAACCGTACCCGTGCAGGCGGTTCAGGTGGATGAGAAAGGGAACCAGTTTATTTATCTGTTGGGTGCCGGCAACAAAGCGCAACGCCGTAAAGTAGCTACGGGTAAGCTTTACAGCAACGGTATAGCGATTACAGAAGGACTCAAAGGCGATGAACGCATCATTACGTCCGGCTACCAGAAGCTGTCTGATCAGAGCCCTGTAACCGTAATTAATCAATAAAGCCGGTATGAAAGAGGAAAAAGGAAGTATGATTGACTGGGCCATGAAATATCATGTGCTGCCGGTAGCGCTTGCCGTTATTTTATTCGTTGTGGGTATCTCGGCACTTTTTAACATGCCGCGTAATGAGTTTCCCGATTTTACCATCAGGCAGGGCGTGATCATCGGGATGTATCCCGGTGCTTCTGCCAAACAGGTTGAAGAGCAGCTCACCAAAAAAGTAGAGGAATATCTTTTTAGTAATAACGAGGTTGATAAAACCAAAACCTATTCCTACTCGCGCGATGGCATGATGTATATATTCGTTGAGGTTTCGGATAAATACAACGATGTTCAAAGCAAGGCCTTCTGGAACAAGATCAAGAATGGCATGTTCATTTTACAGGCGCAATTACCTAAAGAAGTACGCGGGTTTTATGTAAATAGCGATTTTGGCAGTACCTCCGCGTTATTAATGGCGGTTGAATCTAAAAGCCGCCCTTACAAGGACCTGCTAAATAATGTAGAATACATTGAGTCGCAATTACGCCATGTTAAAGATGTGGCCAAGATTACCCATACCGGCGACCTTAACGAGCAGATAGCGGTATATGTTGATAACAATAAACTGCAGCAGCAGGGCATATCAGTGAGCGCAATTATGCAGGTGCTGCAGAACGCCGGAGCTATAGACCCTGCCGGTACCGAAAAGGGTAACGTGATTGACAGGCCTATACACCTGAGCACCTTTTACCAAACTGAAGGTGACCTGGCCGAACAGATCATTCGCCGGGATGATAAAGGTAACACCGTTAGGCTGCGGGATGTAGCCACTATTAAGCGGGAATACCAGGAGCCTGAGAGTTATGTTACCGCCAATGGTACCAAGTCCATCATTATCTCGCTGGAAATGGTTAGCGGAAAAAATATTGTACAGTTTGGTAAAGAGCTGGAGAAGCGGCTTGATGTTGTTCGTGAGCATTTGCCCGAAGATATTAAGATGGTAAAGCTGGCTAACCAGCCCGAGGTGGTTGACGAATCTATTACCCACTTCATGAAAGAGTTTGCGTTTGCACTGGTGGGGGTTGTTATTGTAGCGCTGTTGCTATTGCCTTTCCGTGTAGCTGCCGTTGCTGCCGCAACCATCCCCATTACTATTGCTGCCACGCTGGCCATTATGTATCTGTTCGGGATAGAACTTGATACGGTAACATTAGCTGCATTGATCGTAGTGCTGGGTATAGTGGTGGATGACCCGATCGTGGTGATAGACAATCACATCGAGAAACTGGATCATGGTATGTCTGTTTGGGACGCCGCGAAAAGCAGCGCGTCTGAATTGTTCCCCTCGGTATTTACGGCTACCCTGGCTATATCTGCCACATTTGTGCCGCTCATGTTCTTCATGACGGGGATCGCGAAAGACTTTATCAGCGTTTTTCCTATCACCATCATTATCGCGTTGACACTATCATTGGTCATCTCCATGATGCTGGTGCCATTCTTTAATACACTTTTTATAAAAAAGGGCCTCATACATGGTGAGAAGAAGAATGACAAAAAATCCTTTTTAGATCGTCTGCAGGATTTCTTTAACAAACACATCGGCAATGCCATGCGCCATTACCGGCTTACCGTATTATTCGCGGCATTATCTGTTGTAATAGGTATCATCTTTATGGGCTTATTGCCACAACAATTATTCCCGAAGGTTGAACGTAACCAGTTCGCGATAGAGGTTTACCTGCCCAGTGGTTACAGCCTTTCACAAACAGATAGTGTGGTAAAAGGGATGGAGAAAATATTGGCGAAGGACAAGCGTATCATCAATTACACCAGTTTTATAGGCTCCAGCTCTCCTCGTTTCCATATGGTATACGCGCCTAACCTGGCAGCCAGGAACTATGCGCAGATATTGGTAAACACCACAACGGAAAGCGCTACGGAAGAAGTAATTAAAGAATACATTCCTAAATATAGCGAGCATTTTCCGTCTGCATTTGTGCGCATGAAACAGTTAAACATGGTTAACGCGCAGGCGCCCATAGAGGTACGTATTTCTGGTGATAGCATTGCGGACCTGAAAAAAGTAGCAGCACAGGTAATGGCTATTGGCAGGCAGCACAAAGAGGTGAACTGGGTACGTACCGATTATGATGATATGCAGCAAGGCTTGTATATTGATGTAAAAGCAGCAGAAGCTGCCCGGCTGGGTATCGGTAAAAATGATATTGCCAACACCATTGCTGCCCAAACTACCGGTATAAAAGCAACCCAGCTTTGGGATGGCACTTATCCTATAGACGTAGAGATCAAAACCCCGCAGCAGGTAAGGATGGATGTGGAACGATTGGATGAGCTCAATATCATATCGCCAAAAACAAACGCGGCAGTGCCGTTAAGGCAGGTGGCAAACATCAGGCCTGATTGGAACGACGGACAGATCGTACGCCGTAACAGCATCCGTACGCTTACCGTAAGGATGGATGTTACACCGGATGCGGTAGCCAATGGTGTATTGGCCGATCTGCAACCTGGTATACAAAAGATTAAGCTGCCTGAGGGTGTGGAGATCACCTATGGTGGCGAACTTGAGTTGCAAAACGAGAATATGGGCCCTATGGGTATGGCGCTTGGCATGAGTATCATCTTGATCTTCCTGATCCTTCTGTGGCACTTTAAGCATCTGAAGCATGCGGTATTGAGTATTACCACTATGCCACTAAGTATTCTTGGAGCGTCTTTCGGGCTCATGATGACCGGTTACCCTTTCGGCTTCACTTCGTTTTTGGGGCTGCTTGCGCTTTGCGGAATTGTGGTACGTAACGGTTTGATCCTGATAGATTTTGCCGAAGAATTGCGTCACCGCGAGGGAGCCTCTGTATTTGAAGCTGCCAGGCTTTCGGCCGAACGCCGCATGAGGCCGATATTCCTTACCTCATCGGCAGCTGCCGTTGGTGTAATACCCATGATCATCAGCCGGTCTTCGCTATGGGGGCCTTTAGGTACCGTGATATGTTTCGGTTTACTGGTTTCTATGCTGCTTACACTATTCGCTTTACCTACTATGTACTGGCTGTTCTTTCGAAAGGAAGATGGGCAACCGGCCCAAACTAAAACAAGCCTTAACGCTTAACGAACCGCTATGAAAAAATATATTTTAGCATTGATCATAACCTTTAGCGGCCTTCGTGCTATTGCTCAGCAACACGTTATTTCGCTTGAAGCGAGTAAAGAGGCCGCGCTATCTTATAGCAATACATTAAAAAACGGGCAATTGCGTATTGAGTCGGCAAAGGCCGGTGTTACAGCGGCCAAGTCAGATTACCTGCCATCGGTAAGCGCTACAGGTGTAGGATTGCTGGGTTTTAAAGACTTTGTATCCGCCATGCCGCCACTGCTGTCAAAAGGGATAAATAATTTTTATTTACTTGGAGTTACCGGCATGCAGCCACTTTATACAGGCGGAAAGATCAAGACCGGCAACGAATTGGCTGCCCTGCAATTAGAAGTTACCCGTATTCGTATGCAGCAGTCAACAGATTCGGTACTATTACTTACCGAACAAAAATACTGGAACCTGGTAAGCCTGCAGGAACAGCAAAAAACAGTAGCCGCTAACGAAGTATTGTTGAACGGCCTGCTAAAAATGCAGAAAGACATGCTGGCTTCCGGGCTCATCGCTCGGAACGACCTGCTCAAGGTAAAAGTGCAGCTTAGCCAGCTAATGGTACAAAAAAGTAAGCTGCAAAATGGAAACAGGGTGGCCCTGCTTGATTTTTCTATGTACACAGGCATCCCCTTTGATTCGTTAATGACGATGCGGGATACCCTGGATAAACAGCATTTACCCACATTGCCTGGCCTTTCTCCTGATACGCTCTTGGCCAGGAACCTGGATTACCAATTATTACGCAAACGCATAGACGCCCAAGCGCTGCAGACACGGCTGGCCAAAGGGGATAACCTTCCGAGTATTTCAGTAGGTGTAAGCGCGTCACAGGCGGGTTCGTTCAATAACGGCCTGGGCAGTTCATTCGTGCCTGCGGGCCTGGTTACGGTTAGCATTCCTATATCAAGTGGTTTATGGGGGCGCGGCAAGCAAAAAGTGAGGCAGGAGAAGTTAAACGAAGCCATTGCCGCTAATGACCTGCATGATGCGCAAAACCAGATCAGGCTGGGTATTACCCGTTATTGGTATGAGTTAAAGGATCAGCTTACACAGATCAGATACGCACAGGAGAACGTTAAGCTCGCGGATGAAAACTTAAAGGTAAACAGGGACAATTACAAAGCCGGGCTGGCACCCGTTACAGACGTGCTGGATGCACAAGCCAGTTACCAGCAGGCAGTAGGTGTGCTCACTACCGCTTACACGGATTATAACGACAGGTTGGCGGTATACCGGTACATGACAGCATCGGGCGATAATCATCAAAAATGATCCTTAATTGATCGGTTGATCAGCCGGCCATCTTATCCGGCACAAAACTAAGCCAAACAACCAACAGCAGGTTAAAGATCTGCGCATTATAAACCTAAATAAATGAATTGGATCTATGGCACAACAAAAAAACATCGAGTATACCGGTGAGGAACTGAAAGATCACATTATTTCCCATGCGATAAGGCTGATCAACCGGTATGGATTTGAACATTTGACCATGGCTAAGATTTGCATGGCCGCGAATTGTACTAAAGGGATGGTCCTGTCGTGTTTTGATAACTTGAGAACCGTTCTGGAGGCCAGCCTTGCAGCCAGCTTTGATCATTTTATCCAAAACATCACATTACAGCTAAAATATCCCGAAAAAAATAGGGACGCGGCTATGGAGATCTGGCACCAGATGGTAATATATACCATTAACTATCCCGATCATGCTAACGCTTTGGCTCAGTACCTGAATAGCGCCTATATATTCAGGATAGATTATTTGAGAGACCGGCTAAACAGGGTGCTGGATAGCGCTTATGACAGGATTGGAAAGGACCTATCTATCAGAAAAGGGCAAAATATCAAATTTGTTATCTCATTATACCTTTACAGGTCGGCCAATCATTTTGTATCGCATGTTTACCGAGCCACCGCCAATACGTCAGAATTGGAGCAAAACTACTTTTCAAAATATGTAGCGCCGGATATAACAAAGAAATTATCGCTCCCTATTTCTTAGTACGGATTACTCCACCACTTTAACGAGTACTGGCTAAAACCAAGGCATGAGCATCAGTTTAATGTCGTAGCTAATTTGTGAACATATTGATGTATGGATAGTAATTGATGAGTTCAAGCCTGTATTAACTTTTAATACTAAAAGCCCGTTTCCATGCGAGATACGGGCTTTTGCTTTTTTGGGGATAATAAATTGAGGAAGGGGGGCTATTTCCATATTTATTGATTTTCATCTCGTTTGAGGCAACTGACGAAAGCATTTGAAAGCAAATAGATGTTAGCCATATCAGCAGGTTTTTGAGCAAATATTTGAGAAACATGCTGCCAGGGAGTATAGGTGATTTTGGGCGGAAAGGAGCGATAAAATTCAGAAAAAAAATGATCTACATTTGTTAAAAAACTTTCGATTACTTGGTTTGATCGTTAAGTATATGCTTAAATTCCAGTAAGTTGTCTTCGTTGAATTTAACTTTTATTAAACTTTGTATTATTTTAGATATCGTTTTATTTAATGAATAGTTAATAGTAGGTTTGTTCCCATTAATTTTATTTACAATTTAAATGATGAAGAAACTTTTACTATTAAGTTTGTGCTTTTTGGTCCTCTTCACGGGGCATTTGATGGCACAAACCCGTGCCGTCACAGGCACAGTCACTTCGCAAGATGATAAATTGCCTATACCCGGCGTTAGTGTGCGTTTAAAAGGCACCCAAACAGGAGCCGTAACAGATGCTAACGGTAAATACTCGATCAGCGTACCTGCCGCTAACAGCGTATTAACTTTCACTTACCTGGGCTTTGTTACCAAGGAAGTACCTGCTACGTCAGCTACTCTTAATGTTATTCTGGTGCCAGATTCTAAGGCACTTAGCGAAGTTGTAGTTACAGCTAACGCCATTGTAAGAGAAAAAAGGTCATTAGGCTACTCTGCACCAACGGTTAAAGCTGAAGAGCTTACCGAAGGTGGTAGTACAAGCGCAATCAACTCATTATCGGGCAGGGTAGCGGGTGTAAACGTTACTTCAACTTCGGGTTCTCCGGGTAGTTCTTCGCGTATAGTTCTTCGCGGCGGGTCGTCTATTGCAGGTAATAACCAGGCTTTGATAGTTGTTGATGGTTTACCTATTGATAACTCAAGCATTACAGGTGGCGGATCATTGTCAAGTGTTGATTTCGGTAACCGCGGTAATGACATCAATCCGGATGATATCGCATCTGTGACCGTGCTTAAAGGCCCTGCGGCAGCAGCTTTATACGGTTCAAGAGCTTCAAACGGTGCATTGATCATCACCACAAAATCAGGCAGCAAGAATGCTGAAAAAACTTCAATTACTTTTAATTCAAGAAATACCTTTTCGTCTATATTAAAGTTGCCAACTTTCCAGAATGAGTACGGACAGGGGTATTACACCAGTATTGATGCAAATGGAAATGCTACCTACTTTAACGACCCGAGAGAAAATGGCAGCTGGGGAGCTCCATTTACCGGCAAGGTTCAACCATGGGGGCAGGAGATAGATGGGGTTCAGCAAACTAAACCATACTCGGCCATTAAAAACAACATCCGGGATTTCTTTACCACAGGTTATACTGCTGATAACAATCTTAGTTTTTCTGGCGGCGGCGAAAAGTCAACTTTCTTCCTTGGGTTAAATGCTGTTAACAGCAACGGGATATTACCGGGTAACAGTGATAGGTTTAACCAATACGGTGTGAGGTTTAACGGGACTAACGAGTTCAGTAAAAAATTCACTGCTGGCATATCATTCAACTATAGCAAGGTAAATAACAGCCAGGCAGCAGGTGGCCAAAATGGTTCATCCGTTTATAACAACCTGCTCCAAACGCCTCGTGATATTTCTATTACACAACTTAAGGACCTTAGTAACAAATACAACAGCTTTGGTAGTTACATAGATGCAAACGGTGTTAAACATGAAAACACTTATGGTTACTATGGTGCGTATACTGCTAACCCTTACTGGATTTTAGAGAATTATAAAAATCTTAATGACGTAAGCAGGGTAACCGGTAATATCAATCTGAATTATAAGCCGGTGTCATGGTTAAATATACAGGAGCGAATTGGTGCTGACACATATACAGACAGAAGACGCTTTTTATCTCCTAAATATAATTATGTACCTGCAGATACAGAGAGCGGAAATTACGATGCTTCAGGTAACTTACAGAACAGCAACGGTGGTTATGAGATCGACCAGTTCAACGTAACTGAAATAGTTCACGACTTAATGGTTACTGCTACTAAAAAGTTTAACAATGATTTCACCGGCTCGTTAATGTTAGGCAATAATGTGCGCATGAGAGATGCAAATTCATCTCAAACATCTACCAACACATCTGGTGGTTTAGTAGTACCGGGTTGGTATAACCTTGCTAATAGCAATGGGCCTGTAAACGTTATTACAGATAACATATCAAGAAGAAGATTAGTTGGTTTATATGCAGATTTGAACTTGTCTTATAAAACGTTATTGTTTTTAGAGGCAACTGCAAGAAACGACTGGTCATCAACTCTCCCGGTACAAAATAACTCTTTCTTTTACCCAAGTGTGAGCGGGTCATTCGTATTCTCTGAGTTGTTAAAAGAAACATCTTTTGCAAACGTGTTAAGCTATGGTAAGTTAAGATCAAGCTGGGCACAGGTAGGTAACGATACCGATCCGTATCAATTACTAAATACTTATCAGAAGGCCGTTATTTCTGGCAGTTTTGGTAATACAACGTTCCCGCTTGGCAGTGTTCCGGCTTTAATGGCAGGCTCTACTATTGGTAACCCGGTTCTTAAACCTGAAAAAACACAATCTTTTGAGGTAGGTACAGAATTAGGCTTTTTAGATGGCCGTATATCTGCGGATGTGAGTTATTACAAAAACAAATCTAAAAACCAAATTTTGGCCATACCTATTCCAAACTCTACAGGTTATGGATTCGCCGTGGTAAACGCAGGTGAGATTCAAAACGAAGGTGTTGAGTTAAGTTTAAGAGGTTCGGTTGTTAGAAGTCAGGACTTCAACTTAGAGTTATTTGGTACATATACAAAAAATAACAATAAAGTAGTATCATTACTACCAGGTATTGAGCAGGTATCTGTAGGCGGTTTCAGCGGGATGAGCATTGTTGCTGCAGTTGGCCGGCCCTACGGTGAGTTTTATGCGGTAACTAACCAAAAAGACTCACAAGGCAGAACTGTTGTAAGTGCCACAACCGGCCTTCCATTGGCTACACCAACCGCGCAGTATTTGGGCAGTTACAACCCTAAATACCAGGCTTCATGGGGAACTAACATCCGCTTCAAGCAATTATCACTGAGTGTTTTATTTGATACCAAACAAGGTGGCAAATTGTTCTCCCGTACAAAAGACATCATTGGCTTTAACGGTACGTCAGAAGAAACAGGCGGTGTAAGGATCGGTGCTATATTCCCTAACTCTTCTTACCTGCAAAATGGCGAATATGTAGCAAACACAAGTGTTACGTATAACAAACAAGACCTGTTTACAGGCGGTACCAATCCAGGCTTTAATGTGATAGATGCATCTTACGTAAAATTGCGTTCGGCTGCGCTTTCTTATACATTCAACAAGAGCCAATTACGCGGTACACCATTTGGTGGTGTTACTGTTGGTTTATATGGTAACAACCTTTTACTATGGACAGCCAAAGAAAATAAATTTGTTGATCCTGAGGTCAATTCATCAGGCGCGGGTAACGCCCAGGGGTTTGACTTTAGCGCACAACCGTCAGTACGTAATTATGGCGTAGACCTTAAAGTTTCATTTTAAAAATTTGTCAAATTAGAACAATGAAAATCAATTATATATTTAGCTCGAAAACATGGATATATATGTTCATGATAGGAGCAATCGGATTTGGATTTACCGGCTGTAAAAAGTTCCTGGATGTAAACCAAAATCCAAACAACCCTGATAATGCTGATCCAAATTTGCTTTTACCAACAGTGGAGGCCGCTATTGGACAAGTTGTTGGCAACAACTTTCAGATAACCGGAAGCTTTTATGCCCAGTACTGGACTCAAAGCACTTTTGCAAGTCAGTACAAAACAACAGATCAGTATGCGTTAACCAACGTTGCTTTTGATGGCGCATGGAGCAACATTTACCGCCGTGCACTTGTTAATTCATACCTGATCATCAATAATCCGCAAACAAGCGCGTACACAAAGGGTATAACTTACATTTTGCAAGCTTACACTTACCAGGTTGCCACAGATGCTTTTGGCGATATCCCCCTTACGCAAGCGCTGCAAGGAAATGGCTACGGTAGTCCAAAGTATGATAGCCAGCAAATGGTATACGATAGTGTATTTAATTTTATAGATAAGGGGGTAGCTTTGTTAAAAACACCAAACGGTGTTTCTCCGGGTAGCCAGGATATTGTATTTCAGGGCGATGCGGATAAATGGGTAGCATTTGCTAACACACTAAAACTAAGGGCGTACCTGCGCATAGCCAATAAAGATATTAATAAATCTAAAGCCGGTATTGCAGCTTTGTATCAGTCTTCAGCCACCTTTTTAACTACGGACGCATCTATCAAGTATAACAGTACCGGTGGTAATGAGAATCCGTTATACAACGAGATGGTAGCCTTAGGTAAAACACAAAACCTGGTTGCAAGCGCAACCGCGGTAAGATCGATGTTAGCCAATAATGACCCGAGGTTGAAAAAGTTTTATGATCCTGTTCCAAACAGTGGTTCTGATACTATTGCTTATATCCCTCAAGGTAGTTACCAGATCAACGTAAATAAAAAGGTTTCAATACCTACAACTTTGGTAGCAGGCAATCCGCTTGATCAGGCATCAGCATTAGTTCCGGTGAAATTGATATCCGCTTCTGAAAGCTATTTCCTACAAGCTGAGGCCGTAGCCAGAGGTTTTGCATCGGGTGATGTTAATGCTTTGTTTACTAACGGTATTAATGCCAGCTTTACCGCTACCGGCCTTACTGCGGCTGATGCCACAACCTACATAGCAGGTGCAAAAGACGCTAAAATAGCAGGAGCACCTCAGGATACCGTTGTTAAACGTATTATAACTCAGAAATATTACGCGATGAACGGAACCCAGGGTTTTGAAGCGTGGACAGAATACCGAAGAACAGGTTATCCGGATTTCCTGATTTTCTCTAAAGCTTCTATTTTAGGTGCAGGCCAAAGACCGCAGCGTTTTCTGTACCCTAACAGCGAGGCCGTATCCAACCTAAATTATCCGGGCACCGTTCCGTCAACAACTCCGGTTTGGTGGGCAACCAAGTAATCTGAATAACTTTTCAGGTAAGTTAAGAACAAGCTACATCAAATTGTAGCTTGTTCTTAATATTTTATACAAAACTATAATTTTTATAAACAGGGTTATTTGTTGACGATGTCACTTGCATTATTTAAGATATAATAATTATAACCTTTATTAATCAAAAAGAGCTCCAATCGTTCTTCGTTGTTTTCAAGTTAAGAAAATAAGATCAGTTAGTTAAGTCCTTGTTGTCGGAGCAGCAAGGGCTTTGTTTTTTGTAAAAAGCTAAAGTGTAAACATATATAAAATCAAACTTGTCATCACTTAGCCCTACTTTCATACAGGATGTCTCAGTATTAAATATCTGTAATAAATTATATTAATCAAATTATGATGAGTGGCCAAAAGTAAAACTTACGAATTGGCGTATAAAACAGATCAACGAAAAACAGAAAAAGCCCGTTTCCATGCGAAATACGGGCTTTTACTTTATTCTGGTATGAAAATCAGCGGAGAGGGAGGGATTCGAACCCTCGATACGCTTTTGACGTATACACACTTTCCAGGCGTGCTCTTTCGACCACTCAGACACCTCTCCTTATGGTTTTATCAGGGTTTGCAAAGGTATAATATTCTCGCAAAAAAAAGCGGGCCTTTTCAGGTGCCCGCTTTCTACGAAAACTTTAACTCACAAAAACTAAACTTATATGCTGTTATTACTAACTATATAATAGAGTGCACTAATGTTTAAAGGTTTAATCCTATGGTAAAAAAATGTGATGTTTACACATATATATATGATAAAGCTTATGTTTGCTCCCAAATACAAGGCCAGCCATTTGCATGCTGAACATCAACGATATTAAAAAACCTATTGCCGCGGAAATTGATGTTTTTGAGGGAAAGTTTAAAGCCTCAATGCGGAGCTCTGTGCCCCTGCTTGACCGTATAACCCATTATATTGTTAAGCGCAAGGGCAAGCAGATAAGGCCCATGTTCGTATTTTTTTCGGCGAGTATCAGTGGCGGCATCAACGAGGCTACACACAGGGGCGCGGCCCTTGTAGAGCTGCTGCATACAGCCACGCTGGTACATGATGACGTGGTTGACAACTCTTACCAGCGCCGCGGCTTTTTCTCTATTAATGCGCTCTGGAAAAATAAGATAGCCGTACTGGTGGGCGATTACCTGTTAAGTAAGGGTTTATTGCTTTCGGTTGATAATGGCGATTTTGGCTTGTTAAAGATCGTGTCAGAAGCGGTAAAGCAAATGAGCGAGGGCGAATTACTACAGGTAGAGAAAGCACGGAGGATGGATGTAAGTGAGGAAATATACTATGAGGTGATACGGCAAAAAACCGCCTCGCTCATTGCCTCATGCTGTGCCTGTGGCGCGGCCTCGGCGGGTGCTGATGAAGCCACAGTGGAAAAAATGCGCATGTTTGGTGAGAAGATCGGTATCGCTTTCCAGATAAAGGATGATATGTTTGATTTTGGAACCGACGACGTTGGCAAACCCCTGGGTATTGATATTAAGGAAAAGAAGGTTACGCTGCCACTCATTTACGTGCTAAATCATGCGGAAAGCAGCGAAAAAAAGCGCATGATGAGCATGGTGAAAAACCATAACGACGACCCTAAAAAGATCGCGGAGATCATCAGCTTCGTTAAGAGTAACGGTGGTTTACAATATGCCCAAACCCAAATGGAAAAATACCAACAGGCGGCTTTTGATATCCTCAACACTTTTCCACCTTCTGAAGCCCGCACCGGTCTGGAGCAATTAGTGCGATATACCACAGAGAGGAATAAATAAGGTATTCAAATCAAAGTTAAAATTCATAAGACCTGTCATTCTGAGCTATGGTGAAGAATCTAATAGTCGTAGAGGAACGCGAAAAGATGCGTCGTTCCTAAGCACGACAAATTCTTTGTATTTAATGGTGCTTAAAAAACGCCAGGTATACCTGCTTAAATATATGGTAGGCGGCGAATGAAAAGAAAAGTATTGCGATACCGGTATCAATAAAGCGGTTGCTGAGTTCAAATTTCTTTTTTATGTAGCCGGCAAACTTGGCGTACAGGAACAGCGCCAGGAATGCACCACAGGCCGAGCCTACGCTAAAAATAATGAGTGGGATTTTTTGATCTAAGATCCACTCATGCGTGATGAGATAAGTACCGGTCACCATCCAGAAGGGGATCTGCATGGGGTTTAAAAAACCTAACAGTATGCCGTATTTAATGCTGGCATGTTCGGAGTATTTGGTTTTTACCGGTTTGTTTCTGCTGCGCCAGGCAACTATCCCCAGTACGGTGAACAGCAGCACCATTACCCAGTCAATAATGGTATCCAGCTTTACCTGTTCGGCCAGCCACCTGGCTCCCAGCATCACAAAAAAAGTGAAGAAAAACTCAACGCACGAAAAGGCGATGATAAACTGCAACGCCTGTTTCATGCCGCGGTTAATGGTAATTTGTACCAGCGTAAGGTTAATATTACCGGGTGGTACGTAGCCTATAAAATTAGCTATGATACCGATGAAAAAGGTCAGGAATATCATCGGCGTAAAGATATAGTTAATAGTTAAATTAAACTGTTATTGATGTTAACGAATTAATTTTAGCACCCCACACGCTATGCCTATAAGTACTTGTCGGAAGCAGGCAATCTCCGAATTTGTATTTCATTAGGAAAGGCAGTGAATTAATGAGTCGATTGTGGTTGTACTTTTTCTTTTTCCGCAAAAGAAAAAGTACCAAAAAGAACCGAGCAACAGCGAGCTCATTGATACCTACTAAAACAAATAACAATCAATAAAACTCGCGGCTGCCGCAAAACGCTTTCAAGTTTCTGCTGCTGCAATGACTGTGCTTACCGCTTTTTGCGAAGGCCGCATAAATTCGGTGGCGTCAGGTTCATCGCCGCTGCTTATTTTTCTTGTTATTTCTTCTCCATGTCAGCAAAAAAGCTTCGGGCGAAAGCGGGCAGAACATTAGTGGGGCGTGCGAATTGGCAGGGGCATAGCAATACTTGCCCGAAGCGAAAGCTTGTGCGAACGAAGTAGCGGCAAGCTATTGCAGCCCATGGTTCTGCCTGATTGCAGGGCAAAGGCCTTGTACGTAAGAAGCCTCTTTGCTGACTTGATTTTTTGGTTACTTTTTGAGCAAGCAAAAAGTAACAGCCCTCCGCGGCAATTGAGCGGTATCAACCAAATCATTACTCAATACAAAATCAAAAATCGCATATTTGCAACCTCATCAATGGATAGCTGCAAACTGCGCACTAATCATTGCAAACTAATAACACCATGCCGGAAAGAATTGTATCGTTACTGCCTGCCGCTACTGAAATTGTTTGTGCCTTAGGGCTGGAAGACCGTTTGGTTGGCCGCTCGCACGAGTGCGATTATCCCGAAACCGTGCAGCAACTACCGGTATGTTCTGAAGCCAACTTCCCTGATGGTTTAAGCAGTGCGGAGATAGATGTAAAGGTGAAGGAGCTACTGGCCGATGCGCTATCTGTTTATACCGTAAAGCGTGACGTGATAAAAGACCTGCAACCGGATGTGGTACTCACCCAGGCGCAATGTGAGGTTTGTGCCGTTAGCCTGCCCGAGGTAGAACAAGCCCTGAGCGACTATCTGGATAAACCCGCGCAGATCATTTCCCTGCAACCCAATAGCCTGGACGAGATACTTAACGACATTAAACAGGTGGCCGGTGTATTAGGCGCAGCCGATAAAGGCGAACAGCTTCTGGAAGACCTTACCGAGCGGATCGACATTATTCGCCATAAGCTTAAGTTTATGGAAGTAAAGCCCAGCATTGCTTGTGTGGAATGGCTGGAGCCCTTGATGATCTCGGGCAATTGGATACCTGAGCTGGTGAGCATTGCGGGCGGTACACCGGTACTGGCGCAGGCTGGCAAACACTCGCCTTACGTGGAGTGGAACGATATTGTAGCGACCGACCCGGATATTATCCTGCTGATGCCTTGCGGCTTTTCCATAGAGCGCACCATGAGCGAGGTAGGCCTGCTGTTAGGCCGCCCCGGCTTTGCGGAACTAAAAGCTGTAAAAAGCAACCGCGTGTATATTGCCGATGGCAACCAGTATTTTAACCGCCCCGGCCCAAGGATAGTTGACTCGCTGGAGATACTGGCCGAGATCATCCACCCTAAACAATTCATCTTTGGCAATGAGGGTAACGGCTGGGTGAAATTCGCACTTTAAAAAATATTTTAAAAAGTACATTATCCCGTCGATTTATGGGCTATATTTACGGTTAAACAAACCTGAATAAGCCATGCGCCGTTTTATCGCCCTTATTGTTATCGCGTTTGCGAATGTTAGCGCCTTTGCTGCCGCCCCGGTATTTAATGCTAAAAACCTTACCCTTACCTGGGAAGTGGTAGATAACAATTACAAAAACAAGCAGCAATCGCTTACCGCCCTCATCATCACCAACAACGGTACCGAAACATTGCCCGCCGGTGGCTGGAAGATATACTTCAACTCATCGCGTAACTTTATGGCCGATGCCGTTAGCGGCAACGCCAAAATACTACCCGTAAACGGCGACCTCTACAGCATTACTCCCAACCAAAACTTTAACGCCATAAAGCCCGGCGAAAGTGCCCGTATCGAATACATTTGTGAGAATATTGTTGTAAACTATACCGACGCTATTGAGGGCCCTTATTTTGTTTGGGATTCCTCTCCCGACAAAGGTTACCTGCCCGGCAACTTCATTATTAAACCACTCGACCCGAAATATCCCGGCCTGGTTACCCCCGAGGTGATCTACAACCAAAACAAGAACATCGTTGATATCCCTGCTGACAAATTGCCTAAGATTGTCCCCCTGCCGCTGAGCTACCAGGAAACCCAGGGTACATTCACACTTGCTGCCGGTGTTAAGCTGATAGCTGCAGATGCACGCTTCACCCCGGAAGTTAAAAAATTAGATGCCTGGCTGCTCAACACATTCGGTGTACCACCTGCAACCGGCAATGCTAATACCATAACGTTAGGCTATAAAGTTGGCTTTGGTAAGGAAGGTTACGAGTTGAGCGTTAAGCCCACTACTATCCAGATCAATGCGTCTACAGAGGCGGGTATGTTCTATGGCATACAATCTTTAAAAAATCTCTGCCCGGGCACTATTTATTCGGATAGGCAGAAAAGCGTTACCATACCGTGTGTAGAGGTGAAAGACTCGCCACGATTTGGCTACCGTGCCGTAATGCTTGATGTTGCCCGCAATTTCCAGAGCAAAAAAGAAGTATTGCGCTTGTTAGACCTCATGGGTGCCTACAAGCTCAATATCCTGCACATGCACCTTACCGATGATGAGGGCTGGCGCATACAGATACCCTCGTTGCCCGAGCTTACTTCCGTAGCCTCAAAACGCGGCCACACGCTGGATAGCAAGAACTTCCTGCCTGCCTCGCATGGCTCAGGGCCCGATTTTAGCAACCCTGCCGGTACAGGTTTCTACTCCGTTGCGGATTATATAGAGATACTTAAATACGCCAACGAGCGCCATATTACCGTAATGCCCGAAATTGAAACGCCCGGCCATGCCCGCGGCGCCATTAAAGCCATGCAGGCCCGTTACAGCCGCCTGATGGCTGCCGGTAAAAAAGCCGAAGCCGCTAAATATTTGTTATATGATGCTAATGATCAATCGGCCTACCGCTCGGTACAGTACTGGAACGATAACGTGATCGACGTTTCGCTGCCATCAACCTATACTTTTGTTGAGCGCGTGGTTGACGACCTGATGGCCATGTACAAACAAGCCGGTGCGCCGCTGCCCGTTATCCACTTTGGTGGCGATGAGGTGCCCGCGCACGTGTGGGAAAAATCTCCTGCTTACGAAGCGCTTAAGAAAACCCACCCCGAAATTAAAAACACCGGCGACCTGTGGTACTACTTCTACGGCCGTGTAAACAGCATCCTGAAAAAGAAAAATATTACCCTGGCGGGTTGGGAGGAAATGGCCCTGCGCAAAACCACGCTGGATGGCCACCCTACCTACTTACCTAACCCGCAATTTGTAAACGAAGGCATGCAGGTGGATGTATGGAACAACGTACTGGGCGACGGGCAGGAAGACCTGGCCTATAAACTGGCTAACGCGGGCTACAAAACCGTGCTTACCTGTGTTACCAACCTGTATTTTGACATGACCACCTACAAAAGTTGGGACGAGCCCGGCTATTACTGGGGCGCGTTTTTAGGGATAGACAAATTTTTCTCCTTTATCCCTTTCGATTATTTTAAAAATACGGATGTGGATAAGAACGGCAAACCTATTGACCGCCGCATATTTGTGGGCAAACAGCGCCTTACCGATTATGGCAAGGAGAACATTATAGGTTTACAGGGCGCCCTTTGGGCCGAAACAGTGAAAACGCCGCAACAAATGGAATACATGATATTCCCTAAACTGATTGCGCTGGGCGAACGTGCATGGGCTAAAGACCCCGCCTGGACAAATGAGCTTGACTCGGCGAAGGCCAAACAGATGTATAACGACGACTGGAGCCGCTTTGTGAACGTACTGGGCAAGCGCGAACTACCCCGCCTGGCTTACGAGGGCGGTGGTTACGCCTTCAGGATACCTAAACCCGGTGTGATATTGAAGGATGGTAAGTATTATGCCAATGTGCAATATCCCGGCATGGTGATCCGCTACACCACCAACGGCGCGGAGCCAACTGCCGATAGCCCGCAATATACCGGCCCGGTTGATGCCACAGGTACCGTAAAGTTCCGCGTGTTTGATGCCAAAGGCCGCGGCGGCAACGTAGCAGAGGGTAATGGGAACGATAAACCGGCTATTTGATGTGCGGATTTCAGGTGTGCAGATGAAAAAAGGCTTATTTCATCTTGTCATGGTGAGCTTGTCGAACCACTATCACGTGGATAGGTCTTCGACAAGCTCAGACTGACTCTTTACACAACTCTCAGCTATAAAGCACCCCGTTTTATTATATTCGGCTGATAATTGTATTTTTAACCACTTAGGTAAAAAATCCTTAACTTTGCCTCACTTAAAAAAACAATAATATGTCAACAGTAGAAACTGCGTACGTTAAGTATAAAGTGAAGGACCTTTCACTGGCCGAGTGGGGTCGTAAAGAGATTGAATTGGCCGAGGCGGAAATGCCGGGTTTAATGGCGCTGCGTGCCGAGTATGGCGCAAGCAAACCTTTGGCCGGCGCGCGTATAGCGGGCTGCCTGCACATGACCATCCAAACTGCTGTTTTAATTGAAACATTGATCGAGCTGGGTGCCGAAGTTACCTGGTCGTCATGCAATATATTCTCTACCCAGGACCACGCCGCTGCCGCTATCGCCGCTGCAGGCACTTCTGTTTACGCCTGGAAAGGCATGAACGCCGAGGAGTTTGACTGGTGTATTGAGCAAACCCTGTTCTTTGGTGAAGACCGCAAACCATTAAACATGATTTTGGATGATGGTGGCGACTTAACCAACATGGTACTGGATAAATACCCTGAACTGATCGCTAACATTAAAGGCCTTTCTGAAGAAACCACTACCGGTGTACACCGCCTGTATGAGCGCATGAAGAATGGTACCCTGCCAATGCCGGCTATTAATGTTAACGACTCTGTTACCAAATCAAAATTCGATAACAAATACGGTTGCCGCGAATCATTGGTTGACGCTATCCGTCGTGCAACCGACGTAATGATGGCCGGTAAAGTAGCTGTTGTTTGCGGTTACGGCGACGTAGGTAAAGGTTCTGCCGATTCTTTGCGTAACTCTGGCGTTCGTGTAATTGTTACCGAGATCGACCCGATCTGCGCCCTGCAAGCCGCTATGGAAGGTTACGAAGTTAAAAAACTTTCTACCGCTGTTGCCGAGGCTGATATTGTGGTTACCGCTACCGGTAACAAAAACATTGTTCGCGAAGAGCACTTCCGCGCGTTGAAAGATAAAGCCATTGTTTGTAACATCGGCCACTTTGATAACGAGATCGACATGGCCTGGTTAAACGGCGCTTATGGCAATACCAAAGTGGAAATTAAGCCACAGGTTGATAAATATACCATTGAAGGTAAAGACGTAATTGTACTGGCAGAAGGCCGCCTGGTTAACTTAGGTTGCGCTACCGGCCACCCAAGCTTTGTAATGAGTAACAGCTTCACCAACCAAACTTTGGCCCAGTTAGAGCTTTGGACAAACGGCGATGCTTACGAAAACAAAGTTTACACCCTGCCAAAACACCTGGACGAAAAAGTTGCCCGTTTACACCTGGCCAAAATTGGTGTTGAACTGGAAGTATTAGATCAGGATCAGGCGGAGTACATTGGCGTAACCGTGGAAGGTCCGTTTAAACCGGAATACTACCGTTACTAAGAGAATCAGGACTTTTAGAGTCAGGAATCAAGATAAAGAAAAGGGATATGGTTGAGGCCATGTCCCTTTTTTGTTGGTACGCTAATTTGTTAATAGGCGTTATTGCACTGACGCATTGACTTACCTCGTGATATTTGAAGTAAATTCGTGATGTTGGGTTTATACTAATCTTTCGCAAAGATTACTAACTTCGTAAATATGCATTTCCCCGACCTCAACTTTCCAAAATTTGGCATTTTTGATGTGCTGGATATCCTGCTGGTGGCTTTTCTCATATACCAGTTGTATAACCTCATCAGGGGCACCATAGCGGCAAATATCTTTATCGGCTTTATTACCATATACCTGGTTTACCGCGTTGTTGACGCGCTGCATATGCAAATGCTCTCGGGTATCCTCAGCAAATTCGCGGATGTGGGTATTATTGCCATCATTATCGTTTTTCAGCAGGAAGTGAGGCGTTTCCTGCTGTTGGTGGGTAAAAATGCATCGCTCCAGCGCAATAAAGCCTGGTGGAAATATTTCTTTGGCAAAGCCGAGGTCGAAAAAAACAACTACGCGCGCATAAAACCGATTATTGACGCGTGTAAAAGCATGAAGCAAACCCGCACCGGCGCGTTGATTGTTTTTGCCAAATACTACGATGAGCAGTTTTACCAGAACAGCTGCGAAGTGCTGGATGCGCGTATCTCTAAGCGTGTACTGGAAAGTATCTTTCAAAAAAACAGCCCTCTGCATGATGGGGCCGTAGTAATATCCGAGAACAAGATCAAATCTGCCAGCTGTATTTTGCCGGTAACCGAAAAGTCCGACCTGCCGGCCCAGTTTGGTTTGCGCCACCGGGCAGGGATAGGTGTTACCGAGGCTAATGATGCCACGGCGATCATCGTGTCAGAAGAAACCGGCGAGATCTCCTACGCCAAGCAGGGCCGCATTAAAATGGATATCAGTTTTGCCGAACTGGAAAAACTGCTGAATAAAGATTTTTAAGGCTTTACCGCCATACTATCCTTTTTCAATAAAGGCTTTACCTGGTAACCGGCCACAGGCATTTTTGAGTTACCTCCTATTTTCACCACCGGCATTTTCGACTGTCCCTTTAAAACCGCTACCGGCATATGGTCAACATTGGCTTTGGTTATAGGCTGTATATGCAACGAGCTATTAATGCTGTTGTAAATTCTGTTATTGATGGCATCATTTAATGTCAATAACTGGTCGTTCGGTATTGGTTTTGAGAGATTGGCTAAAGAGGTATCTGCTTTTACTACACCATTTATATTTCCCGTGTTGCCATTTAAGGGTGAGTTCTGCGCCCTGGCCATATTTACCGCGGCAAGGCAGATAGCCGCTATCAATAATTTTTTCATACGTTTTAAATTTTTTACAATACTAATATAAGGCTGCATAGCATTGATGCGCATTTATGGGTAGCAGAAAAAGTGTTAAATCAACTTATTTAACATTTACAGTATTAAAACAACGAAAGCCGCTCCATACAGAGCGGCTTTCGTTAAATATGCAGATATACCGATTAGTTGGCCGGAGCGTTCATCTCGGCAACAGCTTTGTCGATCATGGCGTTTGAGGCGGTGTCGCCTGCTTTATTGCGGGCATCTTTAATGCCGTTAAGCACCATGGCTATTTGCGGGCCAACGCCGTATTTTTTGTATTTGTTACCAAAATCTACAATAGAGCTGATACCCTGCTCTACGCTGCTTTGGTTTTTAAGGCGGCCAATCATATCAGCATAGCTCCGTATGATGTTGAATTGTTCCTGCGGCTGGCCGTTTTTGAAAGCCTCGTAAACAAACGGCCATTGTTCGTCGTTGCCGCTGTTGGCGTAAGTTTTCAGTACGGCATCTTTCAGGGCACCATCGCTGTCTCTTTCATAAGTTTTAGCCATTGCTAAAGCGTTAGGCGCGTCAATTAACGAAAGGGCGGTTAATGATGCGCCCTGTACCGCGTACGACTGGCTGTTAAGCCCCTGTTTAAACAGGTTGGTATTGCCTGATGCTTTTAATTTGCCTAACGCGGTAATAGCGGCGGCTTTCACCAGGTTATTTGGGTCTGTCTGGGCCAGTTTTGACAGGATAGGCTGGGCAGCATTACGCACATCATCATTAGTCAGATCGGCCGCTTTAATGGCTTTAACCTGTAACTCCCAGTATTTATCATTAAGCGCGGCAATAATTACTTTGCGGGCCGCGGCATTGCTGTTCTGCGATTTGGCGGCGGCAGTAATAGCTTCAAAACGGTCTAAGTATAAAGGCGCGTTAAAGTACTGGAACGCGAACTCATCCAGGGTCTTGTTGTCGGTTTTCTTAGCCAATAGCATTTTATCGCCATCAACATTTACCAGGCTTGGTTTAACTGCTGATTTGAACACCAGGCTATCCACCTTGTTGCGCATCCAGAAGGTTTTACGCTCTTTTTTACCACCGGCATAAACATCTATCGCCATTGGCAGGATGAAGGCATTGCCATCCTGAGTTTGACTAAGGATAACGGTTTCTGTTTTAGTGGCATCATCCCATTTGTAATTAATATTAAGGATGGGGTTCCCTGCGCCGTAATACCATTGGTTAAAGAACCAGTTAAGGTCGCGGCCGCTGGCTTCTTCCAATGCTAAACGCAGTTGTTGCGCCTCGCCGTTTTTTAAGGCGTTTGTTTTCAGGTAGATGTTAAGGCCTTTGTAAAACGCTTCCCTACCCAGGTAGTTGCGCAGCATGTAGAGTATGCTGCCCCCTTTTTGGTAAGTAACGGCATCAAACATGTCCTCTTTATCGTGGTAATGGAAACGTACCAGGTCTTTGGTGCGCAGGTCCGGCTGGCTTAAATAAGCTTGCCTGTCGCCATTGATATGCGCGTCGCCGGCGTCCTGTCCGTATTTGTGTTCGGCCCACAGGGTTTCGCTAAAATCAGCAAATGATTCGTTTACGGTAAGGTTACTCCAGCTTTCGCAGGTTACATAGTCGCCAAACCACTGGTGGAATAATTCGTGTACAATGGTGCTGCGGCCCTGGCCGTAATAATCATCCAGCAATTCGCGTTTGGTGGCCTGTACGTATTCGCCGTGCAGGGTAGCTGAGGTATTTTCCATAGCGCCGCTCACGTAATCGCGCACTACGATCTGCGAATATTTATTCCATGGGTAGTCAACCCCTAAAGTTTTCGAATAAAAGTCGATCACCTCCGGCGTAAAGCCAAAAATGTCTTTGGCGTAAGGGGCGTATTTAGGCTCCAGGTAATAGCTCACCTCTTTACCTTTCCAGGTATCCTTAGTGATCTTGAAATCGCCCACGGCCATCATAAACAAATAAGGCGAGTGTGGCAGTTCCATTTTCCAGGTATCTGTACGGGTACCATCGACGTTTACTTTTTGCGAAGCCAGACGGCCGTTAGATAAGGTTACGTATTTGGCCGGTACCGTCATGCTGATCTCGTCAGTTGTTTTCTGGTTAGGCTTATCAATAGTAGGGAACCAAACTGATGAACCTTCGGTTTCACCCTGTGTCCATATTTGGGTTGGTTTATCTTTCTCGGTGCCATCAGGGTTTATGAAGTATAACCCTTTGGCATCGGTAATGGCCAGGCTGCCCTGTGCCTTATATTCATTTGGTTTGGCTGTGTAATCAATATAAACGGTATAGTTCTCATTGTTACGATAAGTGCGATCAAGTTTTATCTTAACCACCATGCCGTCATAAGTAAATTTCAACGGCGTGTTTTTGCCATTTTTGACTACAGCAATAGTTTTCAGATCCATGCCTTTGGCATCCAGCGAAAGCGAGTCGGTAGGGTAAAAATGCGGCTTTATGGTAACCCATTCTTTACCGTACAGGTAACGTTTCTTGTAATCGAAACGTACATCCAGCTTGGTGTGTACCAGGTCGTTGTACTTGGTAGGCGTTTCGCGGTAGATCTTCATGGCAGGGTCGTCCTGCTTGGGGGCAGCCTGCTGTGCGGTAGCGTTTAAGGCAAAAAGGCCCATACTGCCAATGAGGGCGGCAGCGTAAAGAGTTTTCATATGTGTTAATAGTTTAATGATATGCATGCATAATAAGCTAAAGTATAGCTTTTATATTGATTTAAGACGATGGAAATATAATTATGTTACAGGGAATCTAAGCAAAGTAACAAGCCTGTTATAAATTAACTAAATGTTCAATATTAAACTGTAAATGCTAAATTAGCCTTACCAGTTATTCCTTTTTAACAACCATCCAAACAGGTTATCGCTATGGAACGCAGACAGTTCATCCAAAACATGGCCGTTGCCGGTACAACATTTATGTTGGGCAGCCATTCGGCTATCGCAGGTATATATAAAGGCTCGCCCGCTAAAAAAGTGGTGCTGGGCGTAATGGGGGTAAACAGCCGTGGCGCTTTCCTCGCCCAAAAATTTGCAGGGCTTAATGATGTAGAGATCGGTTACATATGCGATGTGGATAGCAATGCTATGAACAAGTGTATTGCCGAGATTGAAAAGATAACCGGTAAAAGGCCTAAAGGCATAACCGATGTGCGGCAACTACTGGAAAAGAAAGACCTTGACGCATTGGTAATTGCCGCGCCCGACCACTGGCATGCCCCGGCTACCATCCTGGCCTGCCAGGCAGGTAAGCACGTATATGTTGAAAAGCCTTGCAGCCATAACCCGCATGAGGGTGAACTGGCCATACAAGCAGCCGCCAAATACAATCGACTGGTACAGATGGGCAGCCAGCGTCGCTCGTTCAGTAATGTGCAGAAAATGGTGCAGGAACTTCATAGTGGAATCATCGGCAGGGCGTATTTCGCTCGGGGATGGTATGTTAACAACCGTAAATCCATCGGCATAGGTAAAGCCGCGCCGATTCCCGCCAACCTTAATTATGACCTCTGGCAGGGCTACGCGCCCCGCAGACCATATAAGGATAACCTGATCCATTACAACTGGCACTGGTTCTGGCACTGGGGTACCGGCGAGGCGCTCAATAACGGCACGCACGAAATTGATGTAATGCGCTGGGGGCTTGGCGCCGATTTCCCTAACCGGGTAACTTCAGGCGGCGGCCGTTTCGCTTTTAAGGACGATTGGGAAACCCCCGATACGCAAACCATCGTAGTAAATTTCCCCAATGATACCTCCCTTTCATGGGAAGGGCGAAGCTGTAACCCGTTTAACTCCGAAGGTGTTGGCAGGGGAGTAGTATTCTATGGCGATCACGGTACTATTAATTACGGTGGCGGTAATGGCTACCAGGTATTTGACATGGAGAATAAGCTGGTGAAGGAAGTGAAAGACGAAACGCCGGTTGACGCCTCTAACAAAGTAAGCCCTACTGAAATGCTTGATCGTGTGCATCTGCAAAATTTTGTAAACGCTATTCGTGGAGATGAGCAATTGAACCAGACCATCATCAACGGGCATAGGTCAACCCTGGTACCGCAGTTAGGCAATATCGCGCAAAGAGTTGGCCGCGTGCTCAATATCGACCCAAAGAACGGCCATATCCTGCATGATGCTGAAGCCGCCAAACTCTGGAGCCGCGAATACCAGCCCGGTTGGGACCTTAAAGTTTAACATTATCTTTTCACCATATGAAGAACCTTAAAACTTACCTGATGCTTGCCGTATTGGCCGCGGCTGCAAACGATGCCGCCGCGCAAAAAGGTTTTATCAGCCTGTTCGATGGCAAAACCCTTAAAGGCTGGAAAATACTGGCCGGCAAAGCCGAATACAAAGTAGAAAATGGCGGTATCACCGGTACCGCTGTGCTCAATAGCGGTAACACCTTTTTAGTAACCGAAAAAGAGTATGGCGATTTTATACTTGAACTGGATGTTAAAACCGAAAGTACGCTCACCAACTCCGGTATACAGGTGCGCAGCCACTATGACCCAGTCGGGCACGAAGGCAAAGGAAAGGTGTATGGCAAGCAATGCGAAATTGACCCAAGCGACCGTAAATGGACCGGCGGCATTTATGACGAAGGCCGTCGCGACTGGCTGTACCCTCTGGAACTACATGCCCAAGCCAAAGACGCGTGGAAGAACGGGCAGTTTAACCATATTAAAGTAGAATGCATAGGCAACAGCATGAAAACCTGGATCAACGGCGTTGCTGCAGCTTACGTGGTAGATACGCTGGATGCCCAAGGGTTTATAGGTTTGCAGGTGCACGCTATTGATAACGAGGCGCAGGCAGGTAAGAAGATATTCTTTAAAAACATCCGCATTAAAACTACAGGTTTGCAGCCACAGGCATTTGCTAAAGGTGTATATGTTGCCAACCTGCAATCGAACAGTTTAACGCCTTACGAAAAGGGTGACGGCTGGAAATTGCTGTTCGATGGAAAGAGCAACGCTGGCTGGCATAGTGCTTCGTCGTCAACATTTCCTACAAAAGGCTGGAAGATAGAGGGAGGCAAGCTGTCGGTTATTGGCGCTACCGGCGGCGAAGCTACCAATGGCGGCGATATAGTGACTGACAAGCTTTACGGCGCTTTCGACCTCTCATTTGAGTTTAGGATGAGCAAGGGGGCTAACAGTGGGGTAAAATATTTTGTAACGCTGGATGAAAAAACCAAAGGATCGGCCATTGGCCTGGAGTACCAGGTGCTGGATGATGCCGTACACCCCGATGCTAAACTGGGCCGCGATGGCGACCGCACGCTGGCCTCTTTATATGACCTCATTACCGCCAAAAAGCAACCGCGCTTTGTGCACCCAATCGGCGACTGGAATACCGGCCGCATTATTGTTTACCCCAATAACCACGTGGAGCATTACCTCAACGGTATAAAAGTGCTGGAATATGAACGCGGCTCAAAAGAATTTCGCGACCTGGTAGCTATCAGTAAATACAAGATATGGAAAGATTTCGGCGAAGCCAAAGAAGGCCACATCCTCCTGCAAGACCACGGCTTTGATGTGGATTTCAGAAGTTTGAAGATAAAGGAGTTGAAGTGATCGAAATATATCCGATCGCTCTTGGGCAATAACGGCTATCAAAAGGAAACGTGATTGAATTATTCGCTGTCGCTCGGAATGACAACCAGTAGGTTATTTGCAAGTCAATAAAACAGGGTTAATTATTCACCTTGAGCTTTACGTTCCATATCTTCTCCGCCTTGCGGCCTACCAGCCAGAACGATAAAGCCAGTATGGCGAAAAACAGGGTTTTATTGGTGCTCTCCCAAAAGTATTCGAAGTACTTGGTGTATAGCGAGATAACGAAGAAAGTGATGCCAAATTCGCGGGCTATGGCATCCTTATTTTTTAAACCGTAGAGCAGGAACAAGCCGGCTACCACTGCTGATATAATGCCCCAATAATAAAGGCTGATCTGTTTAATATGCCACCAGTTATCCAGGCTGCCGTAGTTGCCAAAAATGCTTAACAACCATAACGACATAAACAGGTAGAGCATACCCACTATATAAGTGAGTTCCCCAAAATAGGCAAACCATTTCCGACCCTTAAGCAGGTGACAAACGCTTACCAGAACCAACCCGAAAACCACAAAACGCAACGGGTAGTTCATCCCCAGGAAATACAGGGCCCAGTTGGTTTGGTAACCGGTTTCGGTGCCAAACCAACTGCCTAATGATACCAGCGCGAAAAGCCATATGAGCCTTGATTGCATCCGGTAAGCTAAAAAGGCATACACAAAAACCGATAGCAGGAATAAAATGGAATAATGCCCCGAGCCATTATCTAACGCTTTGCCCAGATAAGCGATACAGCTGGCCGTAAAAAATACGCCGAGAAATATGGTGGCTTCGTTACTGAATATTTTTTCGGGATGCTGTTTTTCTCGCAATCGCCCCAGGTAAAACAGGCCGGCAGCAGCCACGCCTGATAGCAGGCTGATCACCAGGTCGGGCGTGTAATAAAGCTTTTTTATCCAGTTGAGCACAGCGTCATCCACAATAAACGAGCCTATGGCGATAGCGCCGCAGAAAAGGGAAACCCAAATGCTGTATTTAGCCAGGCGCATCCAGTCGAACCCTTTTACCTCGTATGAATTACGGAGCTGATCGGCCTGTGCGGCATCTACCAGATGCTCTTTTTCCCAAAAAGCAATAGTACTGTTTAAAAAATCACTTTCCTGTTTATCGAGGTTAAGTTTAGCCATGTTAGTGCTAAATTAATCATTTATTGGTTAACTCACCCCGGCGGCGGCGCTATGCTTGCCTACCCTCTTTGCTGCGTAAAGAGGGTGAGGGAGCGAAAGATACCGTTGTTCCTGCATCGGGCGTTTGTAAAATAAGTAAAAACCTTTCGGCAATTTGTTTTGTCGTTATACCTTTGGCGGGTCTTATGAAAATATATCACCATATTAACGATTTTACACCTTTAGCGAACGCGGTGGTTACTATTGGTACGTTTGATGGTGTGCATATAGGCCACCGCAAAATTATTGCGCATATTAAGGAGCTTGCCCAGCGCAGTAATGGCGAAACGGTTATCCTTACCTTTTTTCCGCATCCGCGTATGATATTGCATCCGGAGGACGAAAGCCTCAAACTGATCAATACCATCAACGAGAAAGCCGAATTGCTGGAGCAGTTGGGTGTAGATCACTTGATCATTACCCCCTTTTCCCGCGATTTTTCTAACCAGACGGCTGAGGAATACATCCGCGATATCCTGGTGAACAAGATAGGCACCAAAACTATTGTGATCGGGTACGATCACCGTTTTGGGAAAGACCGCCAGGGTGGTTTGGATGATCTGCTGCGTTTATCGACACGCTATGGGTTTAATGTAGTAGAGATATCTGAGCAGGATATTAACGACGTTGCCATCAGCTCTACCCGTATAAGGGAGGCTTTGCTGGTTAATGATATCTATATTGCCAACGAGTGCCTGGGTTACCCCTTCTTTATTACCGGAAAGGTAATACGGGGCGACCAATTAGGCAGGGAACTCGGCTACCCCACCGCGAATTTACTTGTTGAAGAAAGCTATAAACTGATACCCGATGACGGCATATTTGCCGTACGCGTAAAAGTGAACGGGCAGCGGTATAATGGTATGGCTTACATTGGCCACCGCCCAACGGTGAACGGTATGAGCCGCAATATAGAGGTGAATATCTTTGATTTTAGCGAGGATATATACAACCAGCAGCTGCGCATGGAGTTCCTGCATTTTGTACGCGGTGATATCAAGTTCGCGTCACTGGAAGAACTGGTTGTGCAGTTGGGTAAAGACAAGGAAGATGTGCAGGCCCTTTTAATTATGAACGGGCCGCAGTTTAACGCGTAAGGTTCGTTTAGTGTTTCATTAGGGATTGCAGTGCTTGTATAAATTGTTTGTGGATGTTACTTTCTTTTCTCTCAAAAGAAAGTAACCAAAGAAAAGTCGCGACTTGGTAACGCGCTGCAATGTTTCTGCTATTACCTTGGCCTGTACTACCCGCACGTTACGCTATGTCGCATTTGTTCGGTGTGGTTCTGTCTGTGGTATCTTCTTTGATTGTCAGCAAAAAAGCTTCGGGCGAAAGCAGGCAGAACAGTGGTGGCCTTGTGCGTGGCAAAGGCATAGCAATACTTGCCTGAAGCGATAGCTATTAGTGAACGAAGTAGCGGCAAGTTTTTGCAGCCCGTGGTTATGCCCGATAGCAAGGCAAAGGCCTTGTGCGAAAAGAAGCCTCTTTGCTGACTTGATTTTTTGGTTACTTTTTGATCAAGCAAAAAGTAACAGCCCTCCGCGGCAATTGAGCGGGCTAACGTTAATTTTAGCACCCCTATAGCATGTTTGAAACTGAAATAAATTCAGTAAACGGAATATAATTATTCTCTCTCTGGTTCTTTCATGCCCCTTATCTTCCCAACCAGTTCCATTACCTCATGGGCTTCTTCTATTTTAAAATTACCGCTGCGGGTTCTGCGTAGGCGCGATAGGTAAGCGGCGTTATTAAGCGCCTTGCCAAAATCATTTACCAGTGAGCGGATATAGGTACCTTTACTGCACACTACCCTAAAATCAACCTCAGGTAATTCCACGCGGGTGATCTCAAACTCATTGATAGTAACCGTACGCGCCTTTAGCTCCACTTCTTCGCCGCGGCGGGCTTTTTCGTAAAGGCGTTCGCCATCAACCTTAATGGCCGAATGTGCCGGTGGGTATTGCTGTATCTCGCCCATAAAACGCGCGCAGGCGGCATAGATCTGTTCGGGAGTAAGATGGTCTACTTCGAAAAGTTTTTCGGGCTCGCTTTCCAGGTCGTAAGTTGGCGTGGTGGAGCCCAGCACCATGGTGCCGGTGTATTCCTTTTCCTCGGCCTGAAAGGTATCTATCTGTTTGGTCATTTTGCCGGTACAGATAATAAGTAGTCCTGTAGCCAGGGGGTCTAAAGTGCCGGCATGCCCAACTTTCAACTTTAGCGGTTTAAAAGCATTGCGAATTTTGCCTACTACATCAAAGCTGGTCCATTTGTAGGGTTTATTAACGAGAAGCAGCTGCCCTTCGGCAAAATCTTGTATAGAGTTGAACATATAGCAAACAGCCTGTTCAAAAACAGGCTTGATTAGCCAGCAAAAGTACCGAAAATTTGATTTATATTAGTGACACTCCCAACACCCTGTTTCACAATGAGAAAAATAACTTTTTTATTGGTACCGGCACTTGTAATGTTAAGTGCGGCCATGCTTCACGCGCAGGACATCCGCAAAATGATGGATACCACCCAATACGGCCGTAATAAGGCGGTTGGTAAATATGCCGACATCCGCGGTATCAAAATGTATTACGAGGTGTACGGTAAAGGCGAGCCGCTGCTCATCATCCACGGTAATGGGGGCTCTATTAATAACTTCCTGTTTCAGATACCTTACTTTGCTAAGAAGTACCAGGTGATACTGGCCGACAGCCGCGCGCAGGGTAAAACCATTGATCATGCGGATTCCCTAAGCTATGAGATGATCAGCGATGACCTGAACGCGTTGCTTGATCATTTAAAAATAAAAAACGCCAATGTTATTGGCTGGAGCGATGGCGGTATTGAAGGTTTGCTATTAGCTATTCACCACCCTGACAAAGTAAAAAAACTGGCCGTTACCGGCGCTAATCTGCGCCCTGATACCACTGCCGTTGACCCCTACATCCAAAAAATGGTAATGGCCGAAAATAAAATGGGTGCCGATTCGCTCAAAAAACTGAAAAACCCACCGGCTGAAATGAAGAACCAGTTAAAGCTGATGCACCTTTTATCATACGAACCACATATTAATACCGGCGAGCTTGAAAAGATAACTTGCCCGGTGCTGGTAATAGCCGGCGACCATGATGTGATCACCGTACGCCATACCGTGGAGATATTTGAGCATATACCCAAGGCTTATTTGTGGATATTACCCAACTCGGGCCACTCTACGCCAATATTTTATAAGGATATGTTTAACCAGACAGTAGGTGATTTTTTTGAGAAACCTTATCGCAGTATAAGTAAAGGACTACGATTCAATTAACGTAACCTGTCGGCAGATTTTACCAGCTTTTCATCGCGCTGAATGGCCTTAACGGCAAATATCAGCAGGATGATGCTCAGTGAGGTGAGGAACAGGCCTATACCCATATTTTTATACTCCAGTGTAATAGGGCCAACTACCTTTTTAACGGTTTGCGCCATCCAGAAGCTATAGCCAATAAGCACCAGGATAGTGCTGTATATCAGCGCTATTTGCTGTTTGCGGTTTTTATACATAAAAATAACCGCCAGTGGTATTAAGCCAACAATAGCAGTAATAACGGTAAGGGCCACAAATGACTGTACAGGCTTATCTACCCCGTTCACGTTTTCAGATACCCCGGTAACGGCTACGTTAACCAGTTTGCCATCAATAAAGAGGCCATGCGCCAGCGGAAAAATGAACAGCCCGAATAATACCAGCGAAGCGAACAGTAAGTATATGGATTGGATACGTTGCAGCATATTTAACTATTTTAAAAGGTGCTCAAAGATAGAACGGTAAATTGTAAATCTAAAATGGTAAATGATGCTAACTTTGTACTGTGGCAAATACCCAACGCTATTTTATAGAGCTAAGTTATGATGGTACACGCTACCATGGCTGGCAGGCACAGCCTAATGCTATAACCGTGCAGGAACTACTTGATAAAGCTTTAAGTACCCTATTACGCCAGCAAGTTGAAACGGTAGGCTGCGGCCGTACAGATACCGGTGTGCATGCCACGCAATTTTTCGCGCATTTTGAAGCCCCCCGGCCCCCTGAAGGGGGAGCCGAAGATGCACTTCAAAAATTCCCCCTTCAGGGGGTGAGGGGGCTAAACGCCTTGCTGCCCTTTGATATCGCTGTTCATCGGATATTTGCGGTTGATGATGAAATGCACGCCCGCTTCAGTGCCACGCAACGTTCATACGAGTACCATATCCATTTTCAAAAAGATCCGTTCCTGCATAACCGCTCGTGGCTGCAGCGGGATAAGCCCGATACCGAGTTGATGAACCAGGCGGCTGCTATCATCATGGAATATTCAGATTTTAGCTGTTTCAGCAAGAGCAATACACAGGTGTTTACCAATAATTGTAAAATTGTAAATGCCCGGTGGGAACAAACACCCAATGGTATTGTATTTAAAATATCGGCCGATAGGTTTTTGCGCAACATGGTACGCGCCATTGTAGGTACGCTGATGATGGTGGGCAAAGGAGAGATAGCGCCGCAGGAAGTGCGTAAAATAATAGAAAGTAAAAACCGAAGCAACGCCGGTACCAGCGTGCCGGCATGTGGTTTATATTTAACGGAGATAAAGTATTAACCCCCCAGCCCCCTGAAGGGGGAGTAGTATATAAAAATGGCGAAACAGGATAAAGAGAGTAAATCAAAAGTTTCCACTTCGGGCGGCAGAGGGGCCACAGTTACCGGTAAGGCCTTTGACTGGCATCTGTTCAAACGGATCTTACATTACGTAGCGCCTTATAACCGCACGTTTGTAGTAGCTACCATATTAACTATACTCATAGCTGCTATAGCGCTGGTACAGCCTATACTGGTACAAATTACGCTGGATAAATACATACTGGGCAATAATTACAACGGCCTGATATTAATGGTTGGCTTTATGCTGGTGCAGTTGCTGGTACAGTCGGTTACGCAGTATTGCCAAACCTACCTTACCAACGCATTGGGCCAATCGGTTATCCGCGACCTGCGGAAAGATGTTTTTAACCACATTACCAGCCTGCGCCTGCGCTATTTTGATCGTACACCTATCGGTATGCTCATCACCCGTACCGTATCAGACCTGGAAACCATAGCTGATATTTTTTCTGAAGGACTGATATCCATCATGGGCGATCTGTTGCTGGTGATCGCGGTTATCGGCTATATGTTTTACCAGGATTGGAAACTGGCGCTTATAACGCTGATACCCATGCCTTTCCTATTTGCATCAACGTACGTGTTTAAAGAGGCTATCAAATCATCGTTCCAGGAAGTACGTACACAGGTAGCACAGCTCAATACCTTCCTGGCCGAGCATATCAGCGGTATCAGCATTATCCAGTATTTTGCCCGCGAGGAGCAGGAGATGCGCAAGTTTGTGGCCGTTAATACCAAATACCGCGATGCCAACATTCGTTCTAACTGGTATTATTCCATCTTTTTTCCGGTGGTTGAGGTTTTGTTCGCCATTTGTATAGCGCTACTGGTTTGGTATGGTTGTAAACGTATTTTGAATGACGAGCAGATGCATATGCTCTCGGCATCGCCCAACGGCATTACACCTGGTGTAATTACCGGCTTTATTGTATTGCTGAACATGCTTTTTAGACCCATTAGACAGTTGGCTGATAAGTTTAATACCCTGCAAATGGGTATGGTAGGCGCCGATCGTATTTTTAAGGTTTTGGATACCGATGACGTAGCGCCTAATGAAGGCACGCTTGCCCCCGCTGTTTTGCAGGGCGACATACAATTTAACAATGTTTGGTTTGCCTACAATGATGAGAACTGGGTACTCAAAGACATTAGCTTCCACGTTAAGCCCGGCGAAACGCTGGCATTAGTAGGCGCTACAGGTGCGGGCAAGTCATCCACCATCAACATCCTTAATCGCTTTTATGATATTGGCAAGGGAGAGGTTAAAGTAGATGGGCGCGATATACGGGAGTACAGCGTTGATTATCTGCGCTCAAAAATTGCTACCGTTATACAGGACGTGTTTTTGTTTACCGATACCATTGGCAATAACATTAGCCTCAACAATGAGTCTATCACCCGTGAACAGGTGATCGCGGCGGCTAAAGATGTAGGCGCCCATGAGTTTATTGAGCGTTTACCCGGCGGGTATGATTATAATGTGATGGAGCGCGGCTCCACGCTGTCGGCAGGGCAGGCACAGCTTATTTCGTTTATCCGGGCGCTGGTTTATGACCCGGCCATACTGGTGCTGGATGAGGCCACTTCATCTGTAGATACCGAAACCGAGCTGCTCATACAAAACGCCATCAACAAGCTTATGCAGGGTCGTACGGCTATTGTAATAGCGCACCGCTTGTCCACCATTCAAAACGCCGACAAGATCATTGTGCTTGACCACGGCGAGATAAAAGAGATGGGCACCCACCAGCAATTGCTGCGTATAGAAAACGGCTATTACCGCAAGCTTTACGACCTGCAATTTAATTCAGCAGGTATAGCGAAGGGTGTTTGATCTTCTACGCGCTAACCAAGGCGTAGAAGATTTACCTTCGATGAGCTTCACTTCGTTCCGGTTCTCTTCGCTACTGCTCATTCGAAATGAGATTTATGTTTTAAATTATTTCGATTCCAACCTGCGTTCATCATCATCAGTAGCGTCGGGCTGGTGCTCAGCGGGAGGGTTTTTTACCGGTTGCACCGGCTGCTCACGGTTCTCCGTGTAATCAGCCACGTTTTCCTGCTGCGGTTCATCGGCGTTATATTGTTCATCCTCTTTCCGTACAATGCTTTCATGCCCTTCATCATTGGGGCGTTTGGTAGGCGTATCAGATGGCGACGGTTTATGGTGGTTGTTTGCTGGTGTTGTCATACCGGTACAACATATGGCAGGCGAAAAGTGTTTGGGCCGGTAACCTACCGGGTGGGCAGTAAAAAGGCCAACGAACATTGTTCATTGGCCTTCATAATTCTTTTACAAAGAATGAAATTACATATTCAAGCTAAGGTACTGTTTTGGGTTAACAGGTTTACCGTTTTTGCGTATCTCATAGTGCAGGTGAGGCCCGGTTGAGCGCCCGGTTGAACCTACTTTACCAATGAGTTCGCCTACGGTTACACGCTCGCCTTCCTTTACATTTATTTTGGAAAGGTGGCCGTACCAGGTTTCGATGTTGTTGTTATGGCGTATCTTAACGCAGTTGCCGTAGCCACCGGCGCGGCCGGCAAATACTACCCTGCCGCTGGCAGTGCACTTCACCGGGTCGCCTTTATGGCCGCTAAAATCAATACCCGGATGAAATTCATGCCCGCCAAAATCAAACGGGTTTCCGCGCGAACCAAAGAATGAGGTGAACGAACTTAAACGAGGGTAACCCATAGGGGTATAGGCAATGGTATTAACCAGCCGGTCGAGGTAGTTGTTAAACTCCGCGTAAAGCCTGGTTTCGCTTTTTGGCTTATCATCAATATTAAGCTTACGGAATGATATGCCATGCAAACCGCGCTTGCTCATAAATTCATTAATACGTTTGAGTTTGGATTGTATGGCAGAGAGGTAAGATACCGCCTCGCTGCGCTGGCCCTCCTTAGCTGCTGACTGCAGCAGGGCGTCCTGGTCATTTTTTTCTATCTGGCCCTGTAGTGTGGCTATTTGCGATTGCAGCCTGCTGTTTTCCTGGCGCTGCTGGGCGGCCTGGCTGCTTAGCCTTACAATGGCCGTCATGAGTACCATTACTACAATCAATACGGCCGCTACAGTAAATTTTAATGAGTTAACATGCCTGGCCTTTACCTGTACAATGCGTGGTTGCGCATTATTTTTTCGATAAATAATTCCCATACCTAAATCTTCAATTTTTAAGTTTAACCTGATAGTTTAACACGGGGTAGCAAAAATTAAGGACTACAATGTAGCAATTATTAACCTAACAGCACGCAATCAATCCCGCCTTTTTTATTTATAACCGAAACGTCAATTATTGCCGATTATTCTGATAAGCAGTTAATTTTATTTTGAATTTGGTATTTTTGTGCTGAATATAAGCGAAGTAAAAATTATGATGTACCCTGAATATTTTGTTGCGCCAATGCGCGAAGAGTTAACCCGAGTAGGTTTTGAAGAACTAAAGGATGCCGCTTCGGTTAATGATGCCATAAAAGGCGAAGGTACCGTGTTTGTGATGGTAAACTCGGTTTGTGGGTGCGCCGCCGCTAACGCACGCCCCGCCGCGCGTATGGCTGCTGCCAACGCCAAACACCCCGATCGTTTGGTAACTGTATTTGCCGGTATGGAAAAAGAAGCGGTTGACGCCGCCCGTAACCTGATGCTGCCTTACCCGCCGTCATCACCATCAATGGCTTTGTTTAAAGATGGCAAACTGGTGCATATCATCGAGCGCCACCAGATCGAAGGCCGCCCAGCGCAAATGATCGCCGATAACCTGATCGACGCTTTTGAGCAATACTGCTAATTGATAGAATCAAGAAGCAAGAGTCAAGATACAAGACCTGTAAAATATAAGGAGCCCGCTGTATTTACAACGGGCTCTTTTTTGTTGGTTGCTGAGTTACTCCACGCGTTTTGCATCTAAGATTCCATTCTGGTATATTCGGCATAAGATTATTTCTCCTTTGTCATTTTTAACGAACTCCAGTTCAACGGGCGCCACTTTTAAATAGAATTTGTTTTGTTCCTCAGCAAACAAAGGCACTTTACCCTGCCCGGTAGCTTGCGCGTATAACTGCGCCTTTTCGCGGGTAATGGATAAGATCCGCCCGGGTGATATTTCATACTTGCCTGTATAGCTTTGTAAAGTGGCCGTATCAACAGTAGAGTTTTTAAAAACCCTTGACCGGTATAAACCTTTAAAATTATATACTTTGCTTAATGACCCAATGACCCTCATTCACCTCTCACTAACCTACTCCGTTTTCAAACTCTTTACCGGGTTGATCATGGCGGCTTTCAGGCTTTGGTAACTCACTGTCATCAGGGTGATCAGCAGGGCGCCAGCGGCAGTGGCAGCGAATATCCACCAGGATAATTCAGCTCGGTACTTGTAATCCTGGAGCCAGCCTTGCATAAAGTAATACGCTGTTGGGATAGCTAAAAGTAAGGATATGGTTACCAGTACCACAAAATCAACCGACATGATGCGCCATAAGGTAAACACCGATGCGCCTAAAACCTTACGCACCCCGATTTCCTTGGTGCGTTGCTCGGCCATAAAGGATGCCATCCCAAATAAGCCCATACAGCTGATAAAGATAGCCAGTATGGTAAAGAACCCGGCCAGTTTGCCCACGCGTTCTTCTGTAGCGAATTTTTTGGCGTACTCTTCATCAGTAAATTTGTAATCAAACGGACTGGCCGGGTCATATTTTTTAATCACGGCCTCAACTTTGGCTAATGCTTCATGTGTACTTATTTTGGGGTTGAGCTTTATATCCAGCACATCGCCTTTTTCGGTTAGCGGAAAAAATATGGTAGTTTTTACCGGCTCATAGGGTGACGACATCACCATATCTTTTACCACGCCAATAATGGTAAACTCCGTATCCCATTTTACTTTTTCGCCTACCGGGTTTTTAAAGCCCAGGAATTTCGCCGTAGCCTCATTAATAATAACGGCAGATGAATCTGACTTGTAATTTTCGTTAAAGTCGCGGCCCTTGATAATTTTCCAGCCTGCAGTTTTGCCAAAAGTCGGACTAACGGGTATGGTGCCAAAATCGTCCTGCTGGCCGGGGGCTTTGCCACGCCATTGCATACCGCTGTTGTTTGACCATACCGCCGTTAAAGGGCTGCCAGATTCTGCCGCGTCTATCACCGCGCCTGTTTGCAACAGGTCGTACCGCACGGCGGCGAAACTTTTATGGATAGCATCGGTACGCATATCTGCCTGCAGCAACCCGGTACGTTCGTAGCCCACCGGGCGGTTTTTGCTATGCTGTACCTGTAAAAACACTACAATGGTGCCGATAATTAAGGTTACCGAAACCGTAAATTGCAGCACCACCAATATTTTACGTGGCAGCGCCGCGAAACGCCCTGCCTTAAAAGTGCCTTTTAAAACCTTTACAGGCTGAAAGGATGACAAGTAAAAGGCAGGGTAACTACCGGCAACAACACCCGTGAGTATACTGAACCCCAAACCCATTATCCAAAACACCGGCTTATCCCAAAGTACCGCCATGCTTTTATAGGCCACCTGGTTAAACCAGGGCAGCGCCAGCAGCACCAGCACAATACTTAATATAAAGGCAAAGGCTGTAACCAGTAACGATTCGCTGAAGAATTGGGCGATAAGCTGTGCGCGTAACGAGCCTACTGTTTTGCGTATGCCTACCTCTTTAGCACGCTTTTCTGACCGTGCCGTACTCAGGTTCATGAAGTTAATGCAGGCCAGCAGCAAAACAAACACGCCTATTATACCGAACATCACAACAAACTGAATACCGCCACCAGTATTAACCCCATTTTTAAACTCGCTGTACAGGTGCCATTTATCCATAGGGTGCAAAAACACGGCAGGCTTAAATGAAGCGCCCACCGCATCGCCCTGCAAGGTGATGTTTTTGAGCTTAAGGTCTTTGATACGTGCGGACACCTCTTTAATGTTAGCACCCGGCTGTAGCTGCGCGAAGATCTGGAACGAGTTGTTGCCCCAGCGGGTCGCCGCTCTTTTAAGCCAGGCTTGGGTGGTAAGGTACCTGTCCCATGGCGCTATCAAATCCATACCATCAAAAGTGGTATTGGCAGGGAAATCCTCGTAAACGCCGCTCACCTTATGGTCGTACTGGTTATTAATGCGTATCACCTTATCCATAGGGTCGGTATTACCGAATATGGCTTTTGCCAGTTTTTGTGATATTAAGATAGATGAGGGGTCTTTTAAATTATCCCGGCTGCCTTTTAGCATGTTAAGGCTTAGCATTTCGGTGGCTTCAGGCTGCATGTAATTACCTTTAGCAATCAGTTTTTGTTCTCCGTGCGACACGCTTAACGAGAACGTCCAGCTGGATAAGCTAACGTATTTAAAATCGCTCTTGTAATCATTGCGCAGCATCATGCCCAGCGGTATAGGCATAGAGTTGCCGGTAAGCACCTCGCCGTTTATGGTTTGGTTTTGCATTACCTGCACAATACGGTCGTGATTTTTAAAGTATTTATCGTAAGATACCTCGTCCCATATCCACAAACCTATCAATATAGCTACCGCCATGCCCACAGACAGGCCGGCCACGTTGATAAACGTATGCGTTTTATTTTTGATGAGGTTGCGCCAGGCAATTTTCAGGTAATTCTTTATCATGGCAAACAGTGTTTAATAGGTATTGGTGCGTTACATGCTACTATTGCATTAATCATACACTTAATAATATGCCAATTGCGTAAATATATGAATATAAGTGAGTTGTGAAGTTAATGGATTAAAGAAACGTTCATAATCGGACAGTGGTTGTTCGGTTGCGCGCAGGATGTGTTCCCTTGTTTATCAGGGCTTTGTGTAACTGTTTATTTAGCGATTGCAGGTAAGCAATCATGCCTTAATGTAATCCTTTATCTTTACCATCTAAATTAAAAAGATGGACTTCACTGAAAGCACTTTTCAATTACAAAAAGAAGGTGGCATTACGGTTACCATGTTTGAGGTGGCGGAGCCAAAAGCAATAGTGATTTTTGCAGCAGGGCGCGGTGGCAGCCCGTCGCGACACCTTCCGTTACTTAGGGCAATTGCAGCCAGGGGTTATACAGTGGCGGCCCCGCATTTTGATATGATACCATCTGCCATGCCCACAAAAGAACAACTGGATGCGCGCATCAGGCAGCTTGAGGTGATATCAGATGAATATACAACAGCGGGTTTGCCTGTTATTGGAGTTGGGCATTCCATAGGGGCAACCTTGCTGCTTACGCTTGCAGGTGCAAAGGCGATAACTTTTTACAAAGAAAGTGTTAAGCCTCAATTAAAAAGGAATTTTACCGGGTTAGTACTGCTTGCACCCGCGGTAGATTTCTTTTTGCATGAGGGCGCATCAGACGCGATAAATACAAAAGTATACCTGCGCACCGGTGCTAAAGACAATGTTACACCGGCCGATAGAACGATGATGTTTAAGGCCATGCTTGAGGAGCATGGTAGCGTAAATTTTGTGTTAGATGAACAAGCCGGTCATTTCAGTTATATGGACCAGTTGCCACCAAACGTGAAAGATCCACAGCCTGACAGGCATTTATTTTTGGAAGAGCTGGCTAATGATGTAGCAAAGTTCATCGTTTCTTTAACATAGGTGTACGTATTTAAGGATGATACCCTGATAGGGAAAGATAAATTTACCAACTTTCTGACGATGCCCCATGTACCAGGCAGTTGAGAAAATGGCCGCGCAAAGTAGTATATTTGACGGTGCGAAATTCCCGCCGCTTAAATAGGAAGTTTTAATTATATAGTGAAAACCCCGGCTTGCCGGGGTTTTCTTTTTTACCCATTTAACATCCTATTTTTTTGGCTATTTTGGGTTACCAATTTATCCATCATGAGAAAGCTGCTTATCCTGCTTACTATTTCTATTTTTTCTTTGCCAGCGTTGGCGCAAACAGACAGAGAAGATATAAAAAAGACCATTAATACGCTTTTTGAGGGCATGCGCAAAGGCGACAGTACCGTGCTGCGCTCGGTGTTTCATAAGGATATGGTGCTGCAGAGTGTAGCCAGTAAAAAAGACGGTTCCACTGTGCTGATCACAGAAAAGGCGGGCGATTTTGTAAAACAGGTGGGCACGCCGCATAAGGAAATTTACGACGAACGCATTACCTGGGGCGACATTAAAATTGATGGTTCGCTGGCCAGCGTATGGACGCCCTATAAGTTTTACCTCGGCGCGCAGTTCAGCCATTGCGGAGTTAACTTTTTCCAGCTGATGAAAACCGCGCAGGGCTGGAAGATCATATACATTGTTGATACCCGCCGCAAGGATAATTGCCCGGAGTAGTAAATTGATCAGAGGAAGCTAATGAAGAACCAAACTGATGAGTTATAGATAGTTCCATGTTGTTGATTAACTGTTATGGTTTCGGCGATGATCATCACCCCATTTTTCCATCGCATACCATAAAGGACTTAATTGCAGGGCCGATTCTGTTAACGAATATTCAACTCTCACCGGTACTTCTGCATAAACGGAACGTTTAACCAAACCATCTTTTTCCAATGCTTTTAACTGGAGTGTCAGCATGCGTTCCGTAATATTAGGCAGCAATTTTTTAAGTTCTGTATAACGCATAGCGCCCTTGTCAAGTTTATACAGGATCAGCATTTTCCACCGGCCGCTCACCATATCGTGTGCATACACCATACCGCAAAAGTCCTGAAGTTGTTTACGGTTATATTGATTGGTGGAGTTTTCTTTACTCATGGCTACTTACTTTTTTGTTCGCTCCGAACAATGGATGCGGTTCTTCAAAAGTAGCATTAGACAATATACTTTTGACCTGTTTATATCAGTTAAACGTAATTTATATTTATGAAAATTCTTATAGTTTATGCCCATCCGGAACGTAAAAGTTTTAATGGCGCTATGTTTCAGGAGGCTTGTCGGGTTTTGGAAGCAGAGGGGCACCAGGTTCAAACATCAGACCTATATGGCATGGCGTTTAAACCTGTGTCAGATGCATCTAACTTCACCGGTTTACAAAACCCGGATTATTTTAAGCAGCAGTTAGAAGAATTGCACGCTACAGCCAATCATTTATTTTCTTTCGAACTTAAACAGGAAATAAAGAAGATAGAGTGGTGCGAGTTAATGATCTGGCAATTTCCGCTTTGGTGGTTTAGCGTGCCGGCCATACTCAAGGGCTGGGTAGACAGAACATTTGCGATGGGGCAGGCTTATGGAAGCGGTAGGATTTATGAAACCGGCTTTTTCAAAGATAAAAAGGCCTTATTATCTTTAACAACCGGCGGGCCGCAAGATGCTTACCTCAAAGATGGATTGCAAGGAGATATTAATGGTATTTTGAGGCCGTTACAGCGTGGTATACTTCAGTTTACGGGTTTTAAGGTTTTAACGCCGCATGTGGTGTACGGGCCTGCAAGAATGAGCGGGGAGGAACGTGAATATGAATTAAAGCGCTGGGGAGATCGCCTTAGAATTGTGGCTGATGAGCCTGAATTTAATGTAGGTAAATATTGAGTAGGCTTTAGCATTACACATAAAAGCCCGGTTGCAACTACAACCGGGCTTTATAACTATCTTGATTCCTGGCTCTCTATCAAGCTGTGAGCTTTTTATACTTTATCCGCTTAGGCGTTACATCGCCTACACGTTTTTTGTGGTTCTCCTCGTATTCGCTATAGTTACCCTCAAAGAAGTACACCTGCGAGTTGCCTTCAAACGCCAGGATGTGCGTACAAACTCTGTCCAGGAACCAGCGGTCGTGGCTGATGATCACGGCGCAGCCGCCAAAGTTTTCAAGCGCTTCTTCCAGTGAGCGTAAAGTGTTTACGTCAATATCGTTGGTAGGCTCATCCAGTAACAGTACGTTGGATCCTTTGGTTAAGGTAATAGCCAAGTGCACACGGTTACGCTCACCGCCCGATAGCACACCCACTTTTTTCTGCTGGTCGGCACCGTTAAAGTTAAACTTGGAAACGTAGGCACGCGAGTTAAGCGGGCGGTTGCCTACCATAATGTTATCCGTGCCGCCGGTAATATTCTCCCAAACCGATTTATTAGGGTCAAGGTCGTCATGCATCTGGTCAACATAACCAAGGGCTACCGTTTCACCCACGCGGAAAGTACCGGCATCGGGCTGGTCCTGCCCGGTAATTAAACGGAACAGGGTAGTTTTACCGGCACCGTTGGGGCCAATAATACCTACAATACCTGCCGGAGGCAGCGAGAAGCTGAGGTTCTCGAACAATACCTTATCCCCATAAGCCTTGGTAACGTTATTAGCTTCAATAACAATATTACCCAGGCGTGGGCCCGGCGGAATGAACAGCTCCAGTTTTTCTTCGCGCTCTTTAGTTTCCTCAGAAGCCAGTTTCTCGTAGTTGGATAAACGGGCCTTTGATTTGGCATGGCGGCCTTTGGCGCCCATACGCACCCATTCCAGCTCGCGCTCCAGGGTTTTCTGGCGTTTGCTCTCGCTTTTTTCTTCAGCGGCAAGGCGTTTAGCTTTCTGATCTAACCATGAGGAATAATTTCCCTTCCATGGGATACCCTCGCCACGGTCAAGCTCCAGTATCCAGCCGGCCACGTTATCCAGGAAATAACGGTCGTGCGTTACGGCGATAACGGTACCCTTATATTGCTGCAGGTGGTGTTCCAACCAATCTATAGATTCGGCATCCAGGTGGTTGGTAGGCTCATCCAGCAACAACACATCAGGTTCCTGCAACAGCAGGCGGCACAGGGCCACGCGGCGGCGCTCACCACCTGATAGAACCGAAATTTTAGTATCCGGCTCGGGGCAGCGCAGGGCATCCATCGCGCGCTCCAGTTTGGTATCCAGTTCCCAGGCGTTGGTAGCATCGATCTTATCTTGCAATTCGCCCTGGCGGTTCATCAGCTTCTCCATTTTATCGGCATCACTGTAATACTCTTCCAGGCCAAATTTTTCGTTGATCTCTTCGTACTCCTTCAATAGAGCAGTGGTTTCTGCCACACCTTCTTCTACTATTTCACGTACAGTTTTTTCGGGGTCGAGCTCAGGCTCCTGGCTCAGGTAACCTACGCTGTAGCCCGGCGAAAAAACCACCTCGCCAATATTGGTCTTATCAATACCGGCGATAATTTTTAACAGCGATGATTTACCGGAGCCGTTTAAACCGATAACGCCTATTTTGGCGCCGTAAAAGAACGACAGGTATATGTTTTTCAGCACTGTTTTTTGCGGCGGGTAAACCTTACTTACGCCGGCCATTGAAAAAATGATCTTTTCGTCAGCCATAAAAATTTATTGATTTATACTTAGGGAGAGCAAATATAGGATTTGAAATGTGGATTGGTGGAGAATTTTTCATCTCAAATTCATCCCATTATTTGTATCTTTCAAAGTAAATCGTTTGGTTTGCTAATATCGTGTTTCATGCCGTTGGTACACTTGCACAACACCATGCCGTAATGGCATAAAACATGACTAATTGCCCTGCAAGTGCATAGTCGCGATAATTTTTATCCGGCTTAAACTATTTGAGCGGTGCAACATCAAATAATAAATGTTTTATTTGTTTATACCCGTGTTCAAACGTTTATTTACGGTTTGGGCAAACAAAACAAGGCCGTACGAATTAAATTTTTATCCGCTTTTATCATCCGATTGTCTGTTAATATTTGATGTAGAAAAGTTGGCAACATTGTTGTTAAAAAAATAAAAATCGGCTTAACCTGGTGAAACAAATATTAGATTAGGACGATCATAATCAGAAAGGTATATATGGAAGCTAAATTTTCGCCACGGGTTAAAGATGTGATACAGTACAGCCGCGAGGAGGCACTGCGCCTTGGGCATGATTATATTGGTACGGAGCATCTTTTGCTTGGCCTTATCCGTGATGGAGATGGCGTGGCAATTAAACTATTGAAAGGGCTGGCCGTTGATACCGCTAAATTACGCCGTGCTGTTGAGGATGCTGTAAAAGGAACAATAGGCACAAATGTACATATAGGCAGTATCCCGCTAACCAAACAAGCCGAAAAGGTATTAAAGATAACTTACCTCGAAGCCAAAATATTTAAAAGCGATGTAATAGGTACCGAACACCTGTTGCTATCCATACTGCGCGATGAGGATAACATCGCCTCACAGATACTGATGCAGTTTAACGTAAACTACGAAGTGTTTAAAGGAGAAGTAGAATCGAGCAAGAACGATATTACGGATGAAATGCCGGGTTCATCAACCGGTGGTGACGATGACTTTAAAGAGGATGATTCTTTCACCCAACCTAAAAAGGTATCAGACATCAAATCCAAAACGCCTGTACTGGATAACTTTGGCCGCGACCTGACCAAAGCTGCCGAGGAAGGTAAGCTTGACCCCATTGTTGGCCGTGAAAAAGAGATAGAGCGTGTATCGCAGATATTATCGCGCCGTAAAAAGAACAATCCTATTTTAATAGGTGAGCCGGGTGTTGGTAAATCTGCCATAGCGGAAGGTTTAGCCTTACGCATTGTACAACGCAAGGTATCGCGCGTGTTGTTTAATAAACGCGTGGTTACGCTTGACCTTGCCTCGCTGGTTGCCGGTACCAAATACCGCGGGCAGTTTGAGGAGCGTATGAAAGCAGTGATGAACGAACTGGAAAAATCTCCGGACGTGATCCTGTTTATTGACGAGATACACACCATTGTAGGCGCAGGTGGTGCTTCAGGCTCACTGGATGCATCTAACATGTTTAAACCTGCCCTGGCGCGTGGAGAGATACAATGCATCGGTGCTACTACATTGGATGAGTACCGCCAGTATATTGAAAAAGATGGCGCTTTAGACCGCCGTTTCCAAAAGGTAATGGTAGAGCCCGCTACGCCTGATGAAACTGTAGAGATACTGAACCGCATCAAAGAGAAGTATGAGGAGCACCACGGTGTTACGTATACCGACGAGGCTATTAACGCCTGTGTTACCTTAACCACACGTTATATTACCGACCGCTTTTTACCAGATAAGGCTATTGACGCTTTGGACGAGGCTGGTTCACGCGTACACTTGACTAATATCCATGTTCCGCAAAATATCCTGGATATTGAGCAGAAGATAGAGCAGATAAAGGTAGAAAAGAACAAAGTAGTGCGCAGCCAGAAATACGAAGAAGCTGCCAAACTTCGCGACACCGAAAAACACCTGCTGGAAGAACTTGACCAGGCTAAAGCTGCCTGGGAAGCTGAAACTAAAGCGAAACGTTACACCGTAACTGAAGATAACGTTGCCGAAGTAGTAAGCATGATGACCGGTATACCGGTACAGCGTGTTGGCCAGGCGGATAGCGCCAAATTATTGGCCATGTCTGAAACTATCAGCGGTAAAATTATTGGTCAGGATGATGCCATCAAAAAGCTTACGCGTGCTATACAACGTACCCGTGCAGGCCTTAAAGATCCTAAGAAACCAATTGGTTCATTTATATTCTTAGGCCCTACCGGTGTAGGTAAAACTGAGCTGGCTAAAGAACTTGCCCGCTTTATGTTTGATACCGAGGACGCGCTGATACAGATTGATATGAGCGAGTACATGGAGAAATTCGCGGTATCTCGTTTAGTGGGAGCGCCTCCGGGCTATGTAGGTTACGAAGAAGGCGGACAGCTTACCGAAAAGGTACGCCGTAAACCATACGCGGTGGTATTGTTGGATGAGATAGAGAAAGCTCACCCTGATGTGTTCAACATCTTGTTACAGGTGCTGGACGAAGGTCAGTTGACCGACTCGCTGGGCCGCAAGGTGGATTTCAGGAATACCATCATCATCATGACCTCCAATATTGGCGCACGCCAGTTGAAAGATTTTGGTCAGGGTGTAGGTTTCAGCACCAGCGCCAAAACCACACAAGCCGAAGCACATTCGCGCGGTGTGATAGAGAACGCGCTGAAACGTGCCTTTGCGCCGGAGTTCCTGAACCGTATTGATGACGTGATCGTGTTTAACTCATTGGGTAAAGACGAGATATTCAAGATCATTGATATTGAGCTTGCCGCTTTATTTGGCCGTGTGAACACACTGGGTTATAAAATTGAGCTTACGCTTGAAGCCAAAGAGTTTATTGCCGAGAAAGGTTATGATTCGCAATTTGGGGCAAGGCCGCTTAAACGCGCCATCCAGAAATACCTGGAAGATCCGATTGCCGAAGAGATACTCAAAGGTGAATTAACCGAAGGCGACACCCTGATTGTTGATTACGACAAAGAAGCCAATGAAATAAAGGTTTCTGACAAAAAGGGCGAAAACAAGGAGCCAAAAGAAGAAGAGCAGAAGTAATCATCTGTTAATCATACAAAATCCCGCTTATTGTGTAAGCGGGATTTTTTTGTTTTAGGCTTTTGTAAATAATATTTTAAGTACAGTTAAACCTTGCCCGAAAATTTTATTCATAATCATATAAAACAAATACGAAACAGCTGTTATTATAATGATTACAATGGTTGGATTAAACAATTTATCACACCATTAAACCGTTAAATAGCGGAATAAAAAAATTTACATTTATGAAAAAACTCTTATCTATTATCTGCGTAGCTGTTATTGCACTTACAGCAGCATCATGTAAAAAAGAAACTGTTGTACAAGGTGGTAATACTAATCGCACAGTTTACGCAACAAATGTTTCTAACTGGCAACTGGTAACCGATGGCGGTGGTTCTTACGTAATGGACATTAATGTACCAGCCCTGGATAAAACCTACAGCGAAAATGGCGCCGTATTAGTTTACATAGCGCCTCCGGGCAGTACTGAGTGGGAACAGATCCCTGAAACCTTTAACGGCCGCGCTTACAGCTTTACGCATGATGTAGGCCGAGTATCTATTTACGCGCAAAACCCTTCAGGTTCGGGTACGCCTGTCTTGCCTCCGGCTATCGACGTGAAGATCGTATTGATCGATTCTAATATTAATTAATTACAATAAAGATATAAAACAAGAAGAGCGGGCCTAATGGTCCGCTCTTCTTGTTTTATATACCACCTTTAAGGTTTATTTCTCCATTTGCTCAATAACCGCCTGGGTTACACCGGTGAAAGAGAAACCACCATCGTGGAAAAGGTTTTGCATAGTTACCATGCGGGTAAGGTCGCTAAACAGGGTTACGCAGTAATCAGCGCATTGGTTAGCGTCAGCGTTGCCCAGGGGGCTCATCTTTTCGGCATAATTAATAAAACCATCAAAGCCCTTTACGCCGCTACCTGCGGTAGTACGGGTTGGCGATTGTGATACCGTGTTGATACGCACGTGCTTTTTAACACCATACTGGTAACCAAAGTTACGGGCTATACTTTCCAGGTAGGCTTTATTATCGGCCATATCATTATAGTCAGGGAATACGCGTTGAGCGGCAATATACGTAAGTGCCAGTACAGAACCCCACTCGTTAATGGCGTCCATTTTCATGGCTGTTTGCAGCACACGGTGAAAGCTTAACGCTGATATATCTAAACCTTTATGGGTAAACTCGTAGTTGTTTTCGGCATAGGTTAAACCCTTACGCACGTTAAGGCTCATGCCAATAGAGTGCAAAATAAAATCAACACCGCCGCCAAAGTGCTCCAGTGTTTTGGTGAACAGGTTATTAATATCTTCAGTGCTGGTAACATCAGCCGGGATAACCGGCGCGTTGCATTCTTCGGCAAGTTTGTTTAACTCGCCCATGCGCAAAGCCAGCGGAGAGTTGGTTAAAACTATTTCAGCGCCTTCTTCGTGGCAGCGTTGTGCTACCTTCCACGCGATCGACTGCTCGTTAAGCGCGCCAAATATGATACCTTTTTTGCCCTTTAATAAATTGTAAGCCATCTATTTTAAGTTTGGTTTGAAGCTGTAAAGTTATAAAATTAGTTTGCAGTTTACTACTTGTCATGCTGAACGTGAGTGAAGCATCTGTTTGCGTATATACATAGTGTACAACAGATTCTTCGCTGTCGCTCAGAATGACAAAATGATTTACAGCGAAAGCAATTCCCTCGCGTTTTGCAACGCGCTTTCTCCCGGGTTATCTCCACTCAGCATTTTGGCTATTTCGGTAACACGTTCTTCGGGGCTAAGCTTTTTCAAACGGGTGTTGGTAATGCTGCCTTCATTATCCTTGTAAACAAAATAATGGCTGCTGCCTTTGCCGGCTATTTGCGGCAGGTGGGTTATGGTGATCACCTGCAGGTTCTGCGATAGACGTTCCATCACCAGACCTACCTTGTTGGCCACTTCGCCACTTACACCGGTATCTATCTCATCAAAAATGATAGTTGGCAACGCGGTGTATTCGGCAATGATGGATTTAATGCTCAGCATTAAGCGGCTTAATTCACCGCCTGATGCCACCTTGCTCATATCGGCCAACGCATGGCCCTTATTAGCCGAGAACATGAAACGAATAGAATCAATGCCGTTTTTGGTAAGATGGTCTGTAAGTCCGTTAGTCCGTGAGTCCGCAGAAGAATTTGTCTTTCCGACTTCCGGACTTTCTGACTTCGCGACTTCCTGCTCTATATTTAACGCCGAATTATTCATACCCATTTCGGCAAGGGTAGCCAGTACTTTATCCTCAATAACCGGTATAGCTTTTTTACGATTGGTGGAAAGCTGCGTCGCCAGTTGCTCAAGTTCATGCCGGGCGGCATTTATCTCTTGTTGCAACTTCTCTACCGCCTCATCGCCGAAAACGGCTTGCTGTATCTTGTCAGACAGGTCATTTTGAATATCCAAAAGCTCCTGATTGGTGCTTACGCGATGTTTCTTTTGCAGATTGTAGATAAGGCTTAACCGGGTATTTACTTCTTCGGCACGGGCCTCATCGGTAAAGGTTTTCTGTTCAATATTCTCTAATTCGGCCGCTATATCTTTCAGCTCTATCAGCGTGCTTTTTAAACGCTCATTTAAAGCTTCTACTTCGGTATTATATTTTTCAATACCATTAAGCTGCTGGCCGGCCTCGCGTAATTGGATAATAGCGGAAGTTTCTCCTTCGTGCATCAGGTAGTGCGCGCCAAGCAGGTTGCGTTTTATTTCTTCGGCGTTGTTAAGGGTAGCCAGTTCTTTTTCCAGGCCGTCCTGTTCATCTTCGGCTAAGGCGGCTTTCTCCAGTTCATCAAACTGGAACTGGTAGTAATCAAGGTCGGCTTTGGCTTTATCGTTTTCCTCTATCAGTTGTTGCAGGCGGCTTAACGATTTACGATACGCGCGATATTTGGTACGGTATTGAGCTAACAGATCGGTATGCCCGGCAACGCCATCTACCACCAATAGCTGAAACTCCGGGTCGTTTATTTCGCGGGTGGCATGCTGCGAGTGGATATCGATCAGCTTTTCGCCCAACTGCTTTAGCGTATTCAGGTTAACTGGCGTATCATTCACAAAAGCGCGCGATTTGCCATCAGCAGATATTTCGCGGCGCAATACCGTTTCACTTTCGTGGTCGAGGTCGTTATCCTCAAAAAAGTCAGTAAGATGAAACCCTGCAATTTTGAAAGCCCCCTCTATCACACACTTTTTCTGCTGGTTAAAAAAGTAACGACTCTCCGCACGTTGACCTAATATCAGCGACAGCGCACCCAGGATGATAGATTTACCGGCTCCGGTTTCGCCCGTTAATATGTTCAAACCTTTATCAAAATTGATTTCCAGGTTATCTATCAGCGCATAGTTTTGAATGGTTAGCCTTTGAAGCATAAAAAAAGTATCCCCTTTTATGAGGATACTAAATTACTAATTTTATTGGGATTAGTTGGAGAACGGTTAATAGTGATTAGTGAATTGTGATTAGTTACTAATTGGATATTCGATGCACAAACTAACCGTTCACTATTCTATTAATTTTCAGCAGGTGCTTGCTTAATGGGTTCATCATCAATACGAACATCGTCTTCCAGTTTAACTTCAGGCAAGTCGGCGTCAGGATGTGCCGCGCGATATGCCGCCAGTTTCTTACGGAATGTGGGGCTTGACGTGTAATCGTTTAACCTTTTGGTAGCATCTTTAAGCGCCCTTTGTTCATCGCGTATTTGCGGGCTGTTGGTTATATCGCTCATTTGCTTACCAAGCTGGCGCATTTTAGCCTCGGTAGCTTTCATATCCTTGCCGGCATAAGCGTTGCGCATACGTTCACCGGCTTGTTTCATGGCTTGCTGTTGTTTAACCATCTCCGGATCGTTGCTAATGGCTTTCATTTGATCGCCAAGGTCCTTCATTTGTGTATTCAGGTCTTTCACATCAGCCGGGATGTTTTTTTCCAATTCGTCCTTGTATTTTCTGTAGTTAGGATCCCAGTCTTTTTCTTGATAACTGTGCGTGGCGTCCAGGTCAATATTGTATTTCTTGGCGATGCGGGCATTAAGAGCTTTAAACTCTTTTGAATCATAATATTTACCCATCTTCTCGCCAACGGCGCCCATGCGGCTACCCAGTTTTTCCATTTCCTTGCCTTTGCCATCCCATAACTTTCCGTAATCGGCAGCTGCGAGTTCCTGGGCTTTAAGCGATTGTTTAACGGCATCACTTTCGTAATAAGCCGACATTTCGGCACCTAACTTTTCCAGTTGCGCGCTTTGCGCTTTAAAATCGGGGCTATCGTAATATTTGCCAATTGCTTCGCCGTGTTTCTCCACTTCTTTGCTTAGCCTGTCAAGCTCCGCATCTTTAAAGCCACTGTAGTTTACGCCACCAATGTAGTGGTTATCCCATGAACGGACATGGGTAACTGCTTTTCTTTTAGCGGTCCTGGCAGCTTTCGCGGGCTGTTTAGCCGGGATGGTATCGCCGGTAATGATAGTTTTGATGGCAGGCACCAGGGCTTTTACTGAAACTTTACCTTGTGCTATCTCGGGTTTTAATAGCGCTATACTACAGGCGCTAACGGTTAATATAAGCATAGCCACTATTGTTGGCCTAATGCTTGGGATTTGTTTTTTAGTTTTCATGATACGTTCAATACGGTTTAACAAATGGTACTTTTTACCTGTTACCGCCAGCGCTAACTGTAACTGGTTTTGGCGGCTCTGTTCAAGCTTAAACAAAGCCTTAGCGTATATAACCGGCGTAGCTGTTGCGTTTACTACCATGTCGTCACATGCGTTCTCGCGTTCTTCGCCAATTATTTTGTTGATCAACAATACACAGGGATTAAAGAACAACAGTGTGGCAATCACCTGCTGCAGCAGATTAACCAGGTAGTCGTTACGTTTAATATGTGCAAGCTCGTGTAAAAGGATGGCCTCAATTTCATCGGCCTCCAGGTATGTAGAAAGTGTTACGGGCAGCAATATTACCGGTTTAAGGTAACCCGCAATGCAGGGCACATCAACCATAGCGCTAAAGCCTACCTGTACTTTTTTAGTGATCTCGAATTTTGCGGCAAACCGGCTGATCTGCGATTGCAGCTGCACGCCAAGGCTCATACCGCGCTTAATAGCTTTTATGCGGTGGTGCGCAAACACCACTTTACCTACGTTAAGCAGTAAGCCCATCGCATAAGCACCAGCTATATAAGGCATATAGTTCTGTATGGTATAATAATAGCGTACCGAAGCGGCATCAACGTTCCTGAATGGCTTTGGTAATTCCATCAGGAGCGGCATATTGGCCAGCGTAGTGGGTTGGGTAAGCCAATTATAAGCCTGTACCTCATTAACCAGGGTGTAGCCAAACCATACGGTAATGGCTAATAACGCAGCCACGGCAAGTAAATATTTATGCGAAGCCGTTAACCAGCGGTTTGCTGCCAGCAAAGCTACCTTGAGTAAAAAATAGATAAAAAGCCCCTGCCACAGCGAGTGCACAATAGCAATGCCTAATACCTGGCTGATGTTGTAAAGGATGTTTTGCATAACAGTTTTTTTTGAAATTCTAAAAGCTAAACTCTAATAAGAAACTCTAAATTCTAATTGTTACCCTGATCTCTAATCTCTAATCTCTAATTAACTAATCTCTATTTTTCGCCCCCCTCAAACTGATCGAGGAAGTTCTTGATAGCGTCTATCTCGTCTTTTGAGGCACGGTGCTGTCCCAGGGCTTGTATCACCAGGTCGGCAGTGGAGCCTTTAAACACAGTCGATAGTATTTTGTCCAAAGCGCCCTGTTGTGCCTGCTCACGGGTGATGAGCGCTTTATATAAATGCGTTTTTGAGGTGGTATCGCGCTCTACCAAACCTTTATCATGCATGATCTGCATCAGCTTAAGAGTGGTGGTATATCCTGCATCCTTGCTTTTTGCCAGTTCGTCATGCACGTCGCGTACGCTGCACTGCCCTTTTTTCCAAATGATCTGTAATATCTCCAGTTCGCTTTCCGTTGGTTTTAAATCCATCTTTTTCTCTATCTACGAATTTCCTCGTACAAATATGTACGACATTTTTCGTAGATGCAAATTTATTTTGAAATTTATTTTTTGCTTCCTGTATAATAGACGCATAATTGGCTACGGCGTTACAGGTAAAGCAAGGCAATTGTCATATAAAAGCAGCATAACGGGGCATTTAAAGGGCTACATCGTATATTTGCGTTATGGAAATTTACACCCTTAGCGAAGGCTCTTATTCTGTTGACAGTACAAAAAAGTTTATCCCCTTTAACCCCGAAACAGATAATCGCAGGGACCGCCCGGGGTCGTTATTTATCCATGTTAACCCGTTCCTCATCAAAACCGCGGATGATCTGATACTGCTTGATGCCGGTTTGGGCTATAAAGATACCAGGGATGAGTTGATACTGCACCAGAATATCCGTAATGCGGGTTTTGAACCGGAAGAGGTAACGCTGGTGCTGATGTCGCACCTGCATTACGACCACTCTGGGGGGCTGGTGGTTGAGCGGGGCGGTCAGTTATTACCCAGCTTTCCGCAGGCGCGCCACGTAATACAACGCCAGGAATTTGAGTTTGCATTAACCGGTACATCAAGCTCATACCATAAGGAAATATTTGAGGCCTTACAGCAAAGCGCTACTATTGATTTTGTAGATGGAGATGGCGAATATAAGCAAGGTATAAGTTACGAGCTATCGGCAGGGCACAGCAAATTTCACCAGGTTTTCTGGATGGAGTTTGAAGGGAAAAAAGTGTTCTTTGGCGGCGATGAACTACCGGAACCCGAACAACTGATCAGGAAGTTTGTGGCTAAATATGACTACGACGGGCAGCGTTCTGCCGAATTACGCATACAGTACGGAAAAAAAGCGGCGGCAGAGGGCGATATCTGCCTGTTCTATCATTCACGTAACATCACCGCAGGTACGATCAGCTACAATGGCGAACAGTTTACCGTTAACACTATTTAAAAAGAAACCCCAAAGAGCTCTTTGATCTTTTCGACGTTCAGAGGTTTAGATATAAAATCTTTCACAAGCGGGTAGGAGCGGGCCTTGTTAATATCATTACTGAATACCGACGAAGAAATAATATAGATCTTGGTTTTCGCCAGCGGATCGATGTTGAGGCGTTTATATTCGTCCAGAAACTCCCAGCCATTCATGATAGGCATATTAATATCCAGCAAAATATAATCTGGTAATTTATTAGGGTCGTTTTGCTGTATCTCCAACAGCTGGTCAATAGCGAATTTACCATTCAGGCAGGCCATAATCTCAGTATTGGTCAAAGCTTTCTTGATCAACTTTATCGAAATAAAGTTGTTTATCTCATCATCATCAACCAATAAAACGCTTACAGTTCTGTCGTTATTAGGGCTCATAGTATCATTATACGTATCAAACTAAAAAAAGGTTTTACCCCCTTTAGTTGTAAAGTGCGTTTTTTATCAAATTCTTAAAAAAAGCGGAGCCTTCCCATAAAGGTAAGGCTCCACAAATATGTTTATCAGGCACTTATTGTGCTGAAAGACAAATAGAGAATAATTATAATCAGGTGCCGTATTCAGGCGTGGTTACTTCGCTTTCCTCAAACTCATAATCAGTAAGTGGCGGGCAAGAGCAGATCAATGTACGGTCGCCGTAAGTGTCATTTACCCTGCCAACTGATGGCCAAAATTTAAACTGCGCCACATAAGGCAGCGGGTAAGCTGCTTTCTGGCGGGTGTAAGGGTGCTCCCACTCATTGCCGGTAATTACAGCGGCAGTATGCGGCGCATTTTTAAGCGGATTATCTGTTTTATCTGATAAGCCTTTTTCTACATCGTCAATCTCATGGCGGATAGAGATCATAGCATCGCAGAAACGGTCAAGTTCGTGCTTAGGCTCAGATTCGGTTGGCTCAACCATTACCGTGCCTGCAACCGGGAACGATACCGTTGGCGCGTGGAAGCCATAATCCATCAAACGTTTGGCAATATCTGTAACCTCGATACCGAAAGGTTTGAAAGAGCGGCAATCTAATATCATCTCATGCGCGCAGCGGCCGTTGGTGCCAGTGTATAATACAGGGTAGTGGTGCTCTAAGCGAGATTTGATGTAGTTAGCGTTAAGGATAGCGTAACGGGTAGCATTGGTTAAACCCTCTCCGCCCATCATGGCGATGTACGCGTGAGAGATCAACAAAATAGATGCTGAACCCCAAGGCGCCGCAGATACCGCGTGAATAGCTTTACCGTTATCAATATCAACTACCGCATGGCCCGGCAAATACGGAACCAGGTGTTTTGCCACACCGATAGGGCCCATGCCAGGGCCACCGCCACCGTGTGGTATACAGAAGGTTTTGTGCAGGTTTAGGTGGCAAACATCCGCGCCAATGTTGGCCGGGCTGGTTAAGCCTACCTGCGCGTTCATGTTAGCGCCATCCATATATACCTGGCCACCATGCTGGTGAATAGTTTCACATATTTCGATGATCGACTCCTCAAATACACCGTGGGTAGATGGGTAGGTCACCATCAGGCATGACAGGTCGTTACTGTATTGTTCTGCTTTCGCTTTCAGGTCGGCAACATCAATGTTACCGTTATCGTCGCATTTTACTACTACGATCTTCATGCCGGCCATCGCGGCAGATGCCGGGTTGGTACCGTGTGCCGATGCAGGGATCAACGCTACGTTACGTTGACCATCGCCCCTGTCCATGTGGTAAGCGCGGATAACCATTAAACCGGCATATTCGCCCTGTGCGCCCGCGTTTGGCTGCAAGCTCATGGATGCGAAACCGGTGATCTCGCTCAGCCATTTGTTCAGCTCATCAAACATCTGCATGTAGCCGCCTACCTGGTCGGTTGGTGCGAAGGGGTGCATTTTGCTGAATTCGGCCCAGGTAACCGGTATCATCTCGGTGGTCGCGTTCAGTTTCATGGTACATGAGCCTAAAGCGATCATGGAGTGGCAAAGCGAAAGGTCTTTTGCTTCTAATGATTTTATATAACGCAGCATCTCATGCTCTGAGTGGTGCGTGTTGAATAACGCGTGGGTTAAAAAATCAGAAGTACGTTGCAGTTCTGATGGGATAACACCTTCTACGTTTTCTTTATGCGTGTCGAAATTGGCATCGTTCAGCGTTTTGCCTTTTACCTTGGCAAAGAAACGAACGATGGTTTCTATATCTTTTAGCGAAGTGGTTTCATCCAAAGAAATGGTGACAACCGAACCATTGTAATGCAGGTTCACTTCGTTATTTAAAGCTTCTGAATGTACCGGGCCTATCAGTTCGCCCAGGTCAAATTTTAGGGTGTCAAAGTAAGCTTTGTTTTGCTGCTCGTAACCCAGATCGGCTAATGATTTAGCCAGCAATACCGACAAACCATGGATACGCTCCGCGATCAGTTTCAAGCCCTGCGGGCCATGGTACACGGCATACATACCGGCCATAATGGCTAACAGTGCCTGCGCGGTACAGATGTTTGAAGTTGCTTTATCGCGGCGGATGTGCTGCTCACGGGTTTGCAGCGCCATACGCAAGGCATAGTTGCCCGCGCTGTCAATAGTTACACCAATGATACGGCCGGGGATAGAGCGTTTGTACTCCTCTTTAGTAGCAAAGAACGCCGCATGCGGGCCACCGAAGCCCATAGGTACGCCAAAACGTTGCGAAGAACCTACAACAATATCGGCGCCCCACTCACCCGGAGGCGTTAAAAGCACCAGGCTCATCAGGTCGGCAACAACGGTAAGTTTAATGTTCTTTTCGTGTAAAGCCGAAGCAAAATCTTTATAGTTATACACCTCGCCGTTACCTGCCGGGTATTGAACTATGGCGCCAAACATATCTTCGGTCAGTTCAACATTGCGGTGGTCGCCTATCTGTAGTTTAATACCGAAAGGTTCGCTGCGGGTTTTAAGGATATCAATAGTTTGCGGGAACAGTTCCTCGCTCACAAAAAACACGTTGGCTTTTGTGTTTTTGCGCAGGCTGTATTGCATAAACATGGCCTCAGCCGCCGCGGTACCTTCGTCCAGTAAAGAGGCGTTGGCAATTTCCATACCGGTAAGATCAATGATCATGGTCTGGTAGTTCAGCAAAGCCTGTAAACGGCCCTGGGCTATCTCGGCCTGGTATGGGGTATACTGGGTATACCATCCGGGGTTTTCAAGAATGTTGCGCTGGATAACGCCGGGCACAATTACATCATAATAACCCTGGCCTATGTATGATTTAAATACCTTGTTCTTTGAAGCTGTTTGTTTAAGCGTATTCAGGTAATCAAATTCACTTTTCGCGGCTGGTAGGTTCAGCGGGTTCTTCAGCCTGATCTGCGCCGGGACGGTTTGGTCGATCAGTTCGTCGAGTGAATGAACACCGATCGTTTTTAACATTTTTTCGGTGTCGGCCTGGTTAGGAGCGATGTGCCTTTCCTGGAATTTTTCCTGGTAATTGATATTCAGCTTCATTGAAAAAGGGGTGCCTTTAAAATTTACCGCAAAGGTAGCGTTTTGCGGGCTGAATAACAACGCGTAATGTGATAGTGACAATGCTTTTACAAGCAGGCCGGTTATCCGTTAAACCAGCTGGCGCAGGTACATTTGTATGGTGTTTTCCAAACCGTAGTATAGCGCGTCGCTAATGAGCGCGTGGCCAATGCTTACCTCGTCCAGTGCAGGGATATTCTCCGCGAAGTATTTCAGGTTTTCCAGGTCAAGGTCGTGCCCGGCATTAATGCCTAAACTTAGTTGGTGAGCCTTTTCCGCCGCTTTAACATAAGGGGCAATAGCTTCTTCTTTATTATGGAGATAATTATGCGCGTAAGCTTCGGTATACAGTTCTATACGGTCGGTGCCGGTAGTAGCGGCCGCTTCCACCATCTCCACCACCGGGTCAACAAATATGGAAACGCGTATCCCCGCGTTTTTAAATACACCTATGATCTCTTTCAGGTAATCCTGGTTGCTAATAGTGTCCCAACCGTGGTTAGAGGTGATCTGGCCCAGGGCATCGGGTACCAGCGTAACCTGTTCGGGCTTAACGGCCAGCACCAGATCAACAAATTTTTGTTCCTGGCAATTACCTTCTATATTAAATTCTGTAGTGACTATCTTCTTCAGTTCGTAAACATCATTATAACGAATGTGGCGCTCATCCGGCCTCGGGTGTACGGTGATGCCCTGCGCGCCAAAATTTTCACAATCTTTGGCAACCTGTATCAGATCGGGGTTATTACCGCCACGTGAATTGCGTAAAGTGGCTATTTTATTGATATTTACCGATAACCTTGTCATAAGCAGAAAATTAATGATGTAGCGCAAATATCACTATTACGCTATAAACAATTCAAACAAATTTACGCTTATTGCTTTTTTGGAACATATGCGCCCTACAAGATACATCCTTACCGCTCTCATTATATTATTCAGCGCCAATGCCTTTAGCCAGGCCAATTACACCCGTATAACTAATTACAAGGTTTTTTACGGCTGGGCACATCTATATCCGCAGGATTGGATGGTGCTGCGCAGCTTTGAGAATGGTAACCGCCCTTATTACCTGATGGTAAACCCGCAAACGCTGCAAACCAAGGTAACCGAGGCCGGTTTTTACCAGGTAAAACCTTTATCTGTAGAGCAGGCGCGCAAGCTGTTTGCCAACACCGCCTATGTAAATGCGCTGCAAAGCGCCGAAAAGCATTCTGTAACCATACAGGATGCCGGTATTGAGCGCGGGTTGCCGGAAGAAACCGGCATTAGCCTTACTGCCGACCTGTGCCCATCGCACAGGCCGCTTGACAGGCGCATTTTTGTGGATATTATTAAGGGGTTCCGTACGGTTGAGCAGCCTGTACCTGTAGCATTATCCGTTAGCGGGCTATGGATGCTGCACCACATGGCCGACCTGAACTGGCTAAAAGATCTGCAAGCCAAACGGCAGATATACATTACCTGGGTAAACCATTCCTATAACCATAGGGTTAGCGCTACCGCGCCGCTTAAAACTAACTTTTTACTGGAGCCAGGTACCAATATCAATACCGAGGTGCTGGAAACCGAAAAGCTGATGCTGGCCAACGGTCTGCTGCCTTCTGTTTTCTTCAGGTTCCCCGGCCTGGTGTCAGACCAGCAGCTGGTTTACAAAATTACCGGTTTCGGGCTGATACCTATCGGTACCGATGCCTGGCTGGCCAAGGGCCAGCAGCCACAGGCAGGTAGTATAGTACTGATACATGGTAACGGCAATGAGCCGGTTGGGGTGAATGATTTTATTAACCTGCTGAAGCAAAAAGCGCCATCCATTGCCAAAAAGCAATGGTTGTTGTATGATCTGCGCGAAACAGTTGAAGAAGATGCCGATGTGAAAAGATAGTATCTTGCTTCATGCGTCCGGTACTTGGTTTCAGCTGCTATTGCTATTATTAACGGCATTCAACAAAAAAGCCCCGCATTAGCGGGGCTTTTGATATGATTTATAGCCGGTTAGGACATTTTTAGTTTCTTTTGGATGTCGGCCACATAGCCTTTGAACTTCTTATCGGTATCAATTAAGTCCTCGACGGTTTGGCAGGCGTAGATAACGGTAGAGTGGTCGCGGCCGCCAAAGAAATGGCCGATAGATTTTAATGAACTTTTGGTGTGAGCCTTAGCCAGGTACATAGATATCTGGCGGGCCTGTACAATTTCGCGTTTGCGGGTTTGCGATTTAACCATCTCAATAGGGACCTCAAAGTACTCGCAAACCAGGCTCTGGATGTATTCCATTGAAATTTCCTTGGCAGAATTTTTTACAAAATTCTTCAGCATTTGCTTGGCCAGGTTCAGGTCTATCTCTTTGCGGTTAAGGGTTGATTGCGCCAGTAAGGATACCATAGCGCCTTCCAGTTCACGCACGTTATTATCAATGTTGTGGGCTACGTATTCCACCACCTCATGTGATAGCTCGATGCCATCCTGGTAGATCTTGTTCTTGAGGATAGCCATACGGGTTTCCAGGTCAGGAACCTGCAGATCGGCAGACAAACCCCACTTAAAGCGCGATAATAAACGCTCCTCTAAACCGGCCAGGTCCTTAGGGGCTTTATCTGATGTAATGATCAGCTGCTTGCCGCTCTGGTGCAGGTGGTTGAAAATATGGAAGAAGAAATCCTGTGTTTTTTCCTTACCCGCGAAGTTGTGCACATCATCCATAATGAGCACGTCAATCGCCTGGTAAAAGTTTACAAAATCGTTTATGTTATTGTGCTTAAGCGCGTCAACAAACTGCTGGGTAAACTTTTCGCAGCTTACATATAATACCAGTTTATCGGGCAGGGTGCGCTTTATCTCGTTGCCAATAGCTTGTGCCAGGTGAGTTTTACCCAAACCAACACCACCGTATATCATTAAAGGGTTAAACGAGGTGCCGCCGGGTTTTGCCGCTACGGCATAACCTGCTGAGCGGGCCAAACGGTTACAATCGCCTTCTACAAAGTTTTCAAAGGTATAGTTACGGTTTAGCTGAGGGTCAACATTCAGCTTTTTAAGGCCCGGTATCACAAACGGGTTCTTAATGTCTTTATTAATAGAAATGGGTATCGGCATAGACTGATTTTTAGCTTCGGCACCATTTCCGTTTGAGGGCATGTTGGTAGTATAGGGCTTTGGTGATGACGATTGCTCTACAACAATGTTGTATTCCAAACGGCCTTCATCGCCCAGTTGCTTTTTAATGGTTTTGCGCAACAAACCTACGTAATGCTCCTCAAGCCATTCATAAAAGAATAAACTTGGTACCTGTATGGTTAGGACGCTTCCTTCCATCCGTAAAGCTTTAATTGGCTCAAACCAGGTTTTAAAGCTTTGTGCCGGTATGTTGTCTTTTATGATCTGAAGGCAGCTATTCCAAACGTTAGTACAAGTTTTTTCCATAATGAAGTATCAGTAATTTCTTGATTTCCAGTCTCCCAGATGCGGGCTTTACAGCCCGTTACGGAACATCGAATATTCTAAAAAAAAGCGGATTAAAAAATAAAATGTGAACTTTTTTAACAAATATATTTTCTAAAAAAAAGGCCTTTTTTGTGGTGTAAATACATATTTTTATTATATTTCGCGGGTAAAGGCGAAAAAACGGCCTCTGTTTTATCCTATCGCATTATTACGAGTTTCAACAACGAAAAGGTTTAAAATGTTGCAACTAAATCAATATAAAAACAATCTTTTTTAAGTTGAATTTTTTCTCTTATTAGGCAATTTTTTCTCCGTTAGTGTTCTCCGAAAACTTTTCGCAATTCGTCGGCAATTTCACCTAAGGTAGCGTAGCATTCAACGGCCGTTAAAATATAAGGCATCATGTTATCGATACCTTCAGCGGCAACCCTTAAATTCTGTAAGGCGGTTTCAACTTTACTGTTGTCGCGCTCCTTTTTGAGGGCATCAAGCTTTTGGGTTTGCTGTAAGCGGATAGAGTCGTCAATACGGAATACCGGCGGGTTTACTTCTTCCTGCTGGGTAAATTTGTTTACACCCACCAACACACGGGCCCCGCTTTCAATATCATTTTGGTACTCGTAAGCGGCAGCAGCTATTTCCTGCTGCATGTAATCCTGCTCAATGGCCTTTACCGAACCGCCCATGGCGTCTATCTTTTCTATATAGGTATAAGCGGCTGCTTCCAGCTCGTTGGTAAGCGCTTCTACAAAGTAGGAGCCGGCCAAGGGGTCAACCGTATCGGTAATGCCGCTTTCAAAAGCGATGATCTGCTGCGTGCGAAGGGCAATTTTAGCTGCCGCCTCCGTAGGTAAGGATAAAGCCTCATCGTACCCGTTAGTGTGGAGCGATTGCGTGCCGCCCAGCACCGCTGCAAGTGCCTGGTTGCTTACCCGCACAATATTATTCATGGGTTGCTGCGCGGTAAGGGTTGAGCCGCCCGTTTGCGTATGGAACCGCAGCTTTTGCGCTCCTGCATCTGTAGCGCCCAGCTTTTTAGTGATGTTGGCCCACATCCGTCGCGCCGCCCGGAATTTGGCTATCTCCTCAAAGAAATTGTTATGGCAGTTAAAGAAGAAAGACAGGCGTTTGGCGAACACATTAATATCTAAACCTTTTTCTAACGCGGCTTTGAGGTAAGTTTTACCGTTTGCCAGTGTAAAAGCCAGCTCTTGTACGGCGGTTGAACCCGCTTCGCGGATGTGATAGCCTGATATGGATATGGTGTTCCACTTAGGTACCTCTTTACTGCAGTATTCAAATATATCGGTAATCAACCGCATGGATGGCGCCGGCGGATATATATAGGTACCTCGCGCGGCATACTCCTTTAATATATCGTTCTGTATAGTGCCCGAGATCTGTTTAATGTCCGCGCCCTGTTTTTTAGCCAGTGCAATGTACATAGCCAGCAGGATGGAAGCGGTGGCATTAATGGTCATGGAGGTGGTGATATCCTTTAATTGTATACCATTAAATAAGATCTCCATATCCTTTAACGAGTCAATAGCTACGCCAACTTTACCTACCTCACCTTCGGCGAGGGGATGGTCGCTGTCATACCCGATCTGTGTAGGGAGGTCAAACGCCACGGACAGGCCCATGGTACCCTGGCTGAGCAGGTAATGGTAACGCTTGTTTGATTCTTCGGCAGTAGAGAAGCCGGCATACTGGCGCATGGTCCAGGGTTTGCCGCGGTACATATCCTTTTGTATACCCCTGGTGTAGGGGAATTCGCCGGGCAGCTCGTTCATGCCCGATGGCTCCGTGTAAACTTCCTTAAAGGTAATGCCGGAGGTAGTGGTAAATTTCTTATCAGCCATTTAGTTAAAATATTTGGTCCATATCTTTCTTTACGATGGCTGTAGCCAGTTCATAGGGGTTGTTCTCCAATGTTGCCAGGTGGTTGAGGATGGTTTTGCCCATATCCAGCCCGGTGGCATTGGGCGGCAGGCCCTGCATGGCATTGGTAACCAGGTTAATGGTATCATCCTTTATGCGTTTAACAGCGGCCCAGGCCTGGCTGCTCACGTATATTTGCTGGGTAACATTGTGCTGGTACTCGGTGCGTACCTCGTTTAATATCATATTATATAATTCGGCAGCACTATATGCGTTTGCATTAAGGCGTATGAGCATGTTGGCAGGGTCAATACGGTCAATAAGCAATACTGTGCGCTCGTAGGCCTGCAGGCGCAGCGGCAGGGTTTGGTTGCTGATGGCCTTGCGCAGTTCAAGGGCCTGCAGGTTTTGCGCTTTATCCATGTAAGGTTTAAACAGGTAAAAGGCAATATAGATAACGCCTACACCGGCAATGGTGTATTTTAAAATATCGAACAAATAAGTGTAACTGGCCATGTTTGTTTCTGTTAGGCAGAGGTCATAAATAATGTGGTCGCGACAAAAATCCGTATTTTAGATTTATATTTGTATAGTTTAATAAAAATAAGATGAGTGCTACTGTTGAAACATTAACCGCCCCCGTAACTTTTACCGAAGGCGCGGTAAAAGAACTTTATAAATTAAAAGAGCAACAGGAAATTGGCGACGATTTTGGCCTGCGTGTAGGTGTTGAAGGCGGCGGCTGCTCCGGCATGAACTACGTTTTAGGCTTTGACCAGAAAAAAGACGGCGACCAGGAATATAATATAGAAGGTATACGTGTATTTATGCACAAAGCGCATGGCCTGTACCTTGCCGGTATGCAAATAGATTTCCAGGACGGCCTTAACGCCCGCGGCTTCACCTTTAACAACCCTAATGCCGCCAGTACCTGTGGCTGCGGTTCATCATTTTCGGTATAACATTCCAATTGACATATGATATGAGAGGCGCCCTTAAACGAGGCGCCTCTTGTGTTTACATCAGTGTAAAAGGTCTTCCGCGACCACAGATCAGGTAGGTAGTGTTGGGATATTTTGATAACTTAAACAAATAAGTCCCGCGCGTGTAACAAAACGGTGTAACCGGTAGTCAAAAACAGCAAATTCCCTATATTATACATAATGGCCGTTAAAACAAGCCTGCGCGAAAACATTTCCATTGCCCTGCAATCTATTGGCGGTAACCGTTTACGCACCTCGCTAACCGCGCTTATTATTGCCATTGGTATTATGGCGCTGGTAGGCATATTAACCGCTATTGAAGGTATAAAGCAATACACCAATGATGCTTTTGCCGGGCTGGGGGCCAATTCCTTTACTTTACAGAACAGGGGTAGTGGTATCAGCTTTGGTAATGGCGGGCACCGAAAAATTTATCCGTCTATTACCTACGCGCAGGCCGAGCGTTTCGATAAGCTGTATAAACTGCCTGCCAAAGTAAGTGTCGACCTTAATGTTACCGGTACCGCTGTAGCCAAGTATAACAGCATTAAATCAAACCCTAATATTTCGGTAACCGGCAGTAATGATAATTACCTGGCCATTAAAGGACATAAGCTGGCCTTTGGGCGCAATTTTTCAGCTTCGGAACTGGAGCATGGCGCCAACGTCGTGATCGTAGGTGATGAGGTGAAAAAGAAATTGTTTAAGAATGAAGACCCCATCAATAAATCTATTTTGTTGGGCAGTAATAAATTTAGGGTTATTGGCGTTGTAGCGTCCAAAGGTAGTAACAGCTTCGGGGGCGATAAATTTTGCATTGTGCCATTGGCCAAAGCCCGTACCATTGCCGATACTTCCAGAAAACTTTCATACGCTATTACCATCAGCGTGCCAAGCGCCGATGTGCTGGATGCCAGTATAGGCGAGGCTACCTCGCTGATGCGTAACATCAGGGGGCTGCGCATAGGGCAGGATGATAACTTTGAAATTTCACGGAGCGACTCCATACAACAAGAACTTTCAGGCCAAATTACCGGCATGACCGCCGCCGGCTTCGCCATAGGCATTATTACTTTGCTGGGCGCGGCCATTGGTTTAATGAATATTATGCTGGTTTCGGTAACAGAGCGTACGCGCGAGATCGGCTTGCGGAAATCAATAGGAGCAACACCGACCGTTATACGCAGGCAGTTCCTGATAGAGGCTATTGTGATATGCCTCATAGGCGGTGTAGGCGGTATTATATTGGGTATGGCGGTAGGTAATTTAATAGCCGTACAAATTAGCGGGAGTTTTGTAGTGCCATGGTTCTGGCTTTTCGCCGCCATAGCCCTGTGTACCATTATTGGCCTGTCGTCAGGTTTTTATCCTGCAAAAAAAGCCTCCAGGCTTGATCCTGTTGAAGCTTTGAGATACGAATGATTTGATTTTAGATTTGGGGATTTTAGATTTACGATTTCATAATGCGCAGACATTTGTTATCGTAAAAATCCTTGTTTTATCTCTGATGATAGATTATAGAGTTACAAAAAGAAATGCCACTTGTGATCAAGCGGCATTTCTTTTTATCATCTGCACATCTGAAATCTGCACATTTAAAATCTGCATATCTGCACATCTGAAATCTGCATATCTACAAAGTACTGTTCTTTAATGGGTAATTAGTTAGGAGTTTTTCCAGGTAAGGCGTTTGCAGCGCCTTTTCAAAAGCGGCGGCATGGCGAGGGTGGTGCATGTCGCTTGAAATAAAGTCAACAATATCGGCATCCACCATTTGCTCGGCCTTTTTTTGTACGTGCTTACCGTAGTAACCCGTAAGCGATATGGTGTTCAGCTGCAGATCGCAGCCCCAGCTTTTCAGGTTCTGCATCTGTTCAATGCTCATATAGCTGTACCTTTCGGGGTGGGCCAGGATGGGTTTATAATCCATCTCGCGCATCTTTTCTATTACCGGTATCACGTTTGGCGGCTGGTTAATGAATGAAAGTTCAAACAGCACATGGTTGTCGCCCATGGTCATTACTTTTCTGTCTGTTACCCTTTTTTCAAAAGTCTCATCAAAGTAATGTTCGGCGGCGGCGGTAATAACAATATCAATCTGCTGCCTAACCAGCTCTTCTCTCAATATGGCAAGCGCGTTATTGATGCTATCGGCATCGTTACGGTAAAAATCAATCATGATATGGGGCGTGGCTATGATCCTTTTTATACCCAGCTCCATCATTTTTTTGATGAGTACAATTGATTCTTCGGGCGTTTGTGCCCCATCATCAATGCCCGGTAAGACATGTGAGTGCATGTCTACGCCAATGCTGCTGTAACTAAGGTTGCTAATTCTTTCGGGCTGCGCTTGCTTCTTCTTAAATAATCCAAACATCTCTATCGGTTAGCGTACTGCTCGTTGTAATAATCCTGGTAATGCCCGCTGGTTACATCATTAAGCCACTCCTCATTGTCCAGGTACCAGTCAACGGTTTTCTCCAGGCCCTGTTCAAAGGTAATGGATGGCTCCCAACCCAGTTCGTTCTTTAGCTTGGTAGCATCAATAGCATACCTGAGGTCGTGGCCGGCGCGGTCTGTTACAAAGGTAATGAGTTTAGCCGATTCGCCTTCCGCGCGGTTCAACTTGCGGTCGAGTATACTGCATAACAGGCGAATAAGGTCAATGTTTTTCCACTCGTTGTGGCCGCCTATGTTGTATGTATCACCGGCTTTAGCTTTATGGAATATCACATCAATGGCGCGTGCATGGTCTTCTACCCACAGCCAGTCGCGCACGTTCTCGCCTTTGCCGTAAACAGGCACCGGTTTGTTCTGGGTGATGTTATGGATAGCCAGTGGTATCAGTTTTTCAGGAAAATGGTACGAGCCATAGTTGTTTGAGCAGTTGGATGTAACGGTGTTAAGGCCGTAAGTATCATGGTAGGCGCGTACAAAATGGTCTGACCCTGCTTTAGAGGCCGAGTAGGGTGAGTGCGGGTCATAAGCCGTGGTTTCGGTAAACATATCTGTTTCGCCCAGCGTGCCGTACACCTCATCGGTAGATACGTGGTAGAAACGCTTGTTTTCGTAATGGCCCTTCCACAGGTTTTTGGCCGCGTTAAGCAGGTTTACGGTGCCCACCACATTGGTCATCACAAATTCCAGCGGGTTGGTAATGGAGCGGTCCACGTGCGATTCTGCTGCCAGGTGTATAACCGCGTCCGGTTTTTCCTGCTCAAAAAGGTTGTTGATAAACGCGATGTCAACAATGTCGCCTTTTACAAAGCGATAGTTAGGCGCATGTTCGATATCCTTTAGGTTGGCCAGGTTACCGGCGTAGGTAAGTTTATCCAGGTTAATGATCTGATAATCGGGATAGTTTGTTACAAAACGCCTTACTACATGCGAGCCTATAAAGCCTGCGCCGCCGGTAATGATAATTTTTTTCATGGTATACAGCTCAATTTTTAAAGCGGATTGGCCGCTATATATTGTTCCCATGCCCAGGCAGATGCCATCATGGTGTTCAGGTCAAGCTCGGCTTTCCAGTTCAGCTTTTCGGCAGATTTTGTAACGTCGCCCCAAACCTGTTCTACGTCGCCTTCGCGTTTAGGCCCTATCTGGTAGTTCAGCTTTACGCCGGTAGCCTGCTCAAAAGCGTTGATAACCTCTAATACCGATGAACCCGTACCCGTACCGATGTTAAACACATCATAACCTTTAAAGCTTGCTGTTTCCATCAGTTTTAAAGCCGCTACGTGCGCTTTGGCCAGGTCAACTACGTGTATATAATCGCGTATGCAGCTACCATCGGGCGTGTTGTACGTATCGCCGAACACGGTGATCTTTTCGCGTTTGCCAATGGCGGTTTGCGTAATAAAAGGCACCAGGTTTTGCGGCACGCCGTTAGGCAGCTCGCCTATCAGTGCGGTTTCATGCGCGCCTACCGGGTTAAAATAACGCAGGGCAATTACATTGAACTTGCTGCCCGCGGCTACCGTATCGCGCAGTATCTCTTCGGCAATTTGTTTGGTATTGCCATAGGGCGATTCGGCGGTTTTTACCGGTGCATCCTCCGTTACCGGCAATACATCCGGCTGGCCGTATACCGTACAGCTTGATGAGAAAACAAAGTTAAGCGGCTTGTGGCCGTATAACCTTAAGAGGTTAATAAGCGAATAAAAGTTATTGTAATAGTATTTTAGCGGGTTCTGCACCGATTCGCCCACCGCTTTTGAAGCGGCGAAATGGATAATGCCGCCAATGTCAGGCTCGTCCTGTATCAGTTTACTTACCGCATTTTCATCGCAAAGGTTCAGCTCATGAAATACGGGTGTAAAGCCCAGTATTTTAGTTAGCTGGTCTAATATTTTAATGTTTGAGTTGGATAGGTCGTCAACTATTACAGGGTCGTAACCCGCGTTAACCAATTCAACCACAGTGTGCGAGCCAATAAAGCCTAAACCGCCGGTAACTAAAATCTTCATTCGATAGTGTTTTTTAACCGTCAAAATAACGGTTAATTTTGCGCTTTACAAAATTATTTGCCCAGCGCTATTATTTGTTGTAATACGTAAAGTCCTTATGTTTTATTTCGTGCTCCGGTAACGATTTAAAGTATTCATAAGTGATCTTTAAACCCTCTGCCCTTGCTACTTTAGGTTCCCAGCCTAATATAGCCCTGGCTTTGGTAATATCCGGCCTGCGCTGCTTAGGATCATCTGTAGGCAGGGGCAGGCTGATCATTTCCTGATCGGTACCGGTAAGCTTAATAATTTCCTCACCAAATTCACGTATGGTGATCTCATCCGGGTTGCCTATGTTCATTGGCTGCGCATAATCGCTAAACAGCAAACGATAAATACCTTCAATCAGATCGTCAACATAGCAGAATGAGCGGGTTTGTGAGCCATCGCCAAACATGGTTAGCGGCTCGCCGCGTAAAGCCTGGCCAATAAAGGCAGGCAGCACACGGCCATCATTCAGGCGCATACGCGGGCCGTAGGTATTAAATATACGTACAATACGGGTTTCCAAACCGTGGAAGGTATGGTAAGCCATGGTGATAGATTCCTGAAAACGCTTGGCCTCATCATATACTCCGCGCGGGCCAACCGTATTTACGTTACCCCAATATTCTTCGGGCTGCGGGTTAACAGTAGGGTCGCCGTATATCTCTGATGTGGACGCGATAAGCATACGCGCGTTTTTAGCACGAGCCAACCCCAGCAGGTTATGCGTACCCAGTGAGCCTACCTTTAAGGTTTGGATAGGGATCTTCAGGTAATCAATAGGGCTGGCCGGTGAGGCAAAGTGCAATATGTAATGCAGCTCACCAGGTACATGCACAAATTTGGAAACATCATGGTTATAAAACTCGAAGTTCTCCAGTTTAAACAGATGCTCAATGTTGCGCAGGTCGCCGGTAATGAGGTTATCCATGCCGATAACATGGAAATCCTCTTTGATGAACCTATCGCAAAGGTGCGAGCCTAAAAAGCCTGCCGCACCTGTAATTAATACTCTTTTACGCGCCATTAGCTAATGATTTTACGTCCGATACTGTTATAGTAAAAACCTAAGTCGACCATCTTTTGCAGGTCGTACAGGTTACGGCCGTCAAAAATCACCTTGCTTGGCAGCAGTTCCGCTAAGCGGTCAAAATCAGGGGTACGGAAAACCGACCATTCTGTAACGATCAGTAACGCGTCGGCTTTGTTAAGCGCTTCATACTGGTCGGCAGCATAGTTGATCTTATCGCCAAGCAATGCTTTTACATTGTTCATGCCTTCCGGGTCATATACGGTAACGGTTGCACCGGCGGCAAGCAGTTCATCAATAATATACAGAGCGGGTGCTTCGCGTATATCATCCGTTTCGGGCTTAAATGCAAGGCCCCACATGGCAAAATGTTTGCCGCTTAAATTGTCTTTGTAATACTTTTTAAGTTTTTGTACCAGTACCTTTTTCTGTATCTCGTTAACTTCCATTACCGAGTTAAGGATTTTAAAGTCGTACTGGTTTTCTTCTGACGATTTGGCCAGCGCCTGCACATCCTTAGGGAAGCAGCTGCCGCCGTAACCAATACCCGAGAACAGGAAGCGGTTACCAATGCGGTTATCCGAACCAATACCGCGGCGTACCATATCCACATCGGCGCCCACCAGCTCGCACAGGTTGGCTATCTCGTTCATGAAAGATATTTTGGTAGCCAGGAAAGAGTTTGCAGCGTATTTGGTAAGCTCTGACGAACGCTCATCCATAAAAATAACAGGGTTACCCTGGCGTACATAAGGCGCGTAAAGTTCGCCCATCAGTTTGCGTGCGCGCTCATCAGTAGTACCTACTACCACACGGTCGGGTTTCATAAAGTCGTCAACGGCAACACCCTCGCGTAAAAACTCGGGGTTTGATACCACCGCGCATTCAATATTGGTGTTTTCTTTAATTACCGCTTTTACTTTATCGGCTGTACCTACAGGTACGGTTGATTTGGTGACGATCACCTTATAATCTGTAACCAGTTTAGCTATGTCTTTTGCCGCGCCCAGCACGTAGCTCAGGTCGGCAGATCCATCACCTCCCGGAGGAGTAGGCAGCGCCAGGAAAATAATTTCCGCGTGGGCAATGGCATCAGCAAGCACGCTGGTAAACAGCAAACGCTTCTGACTGATGTTGCGATGGAAAAGTAATTCGAGTCCCGGTTCGTAAATAGGGACCTTACCTTCCTGCATCATTTTAACTTTTTGTTCGTTAATGTCAACGCAGGTAACCTGGTTACCGGTTTCTGCCAGGCAAGTACCGGTCACCAGCCCAACATAGCCTGTGCCTACTACAGCAATTTTCATAGCTTATTTATGTTATTATGTTACTTTTATACCCGACGAAGATAATACTATTACCATAAAAAATGGTTTTCATTTACAACATCGGAATTCATTTATACTCTCTAATAGTACGTTTGGTTTCTCTTTATAAAAATAAAGCCAAACTATGGATAAATGGCCGTAAGCACCAGCAAATATCCGCTTTAGAATCGAGCATTTGGTTCCATTTTGCATCCCTGGGCGAATTTGAACAGGGAAGGCCGGTTCTGGAGGCAATAAGGGCACAGTATCCGCTTCAAAAAATTGTGGTAACTTTTTTCTCGCCCTCCGGCTACGAGCCCAGAAAGAACACGCCCCTTGCCGATGCTGTGTATTATTTGCCCCTTGATACGGCGGCCAATGCCCAACAGTTCATCAGCACCATTAGGCCGCAAATGGCCATTTTTACCAAGTATGAGTACTGGTACCACTTTTTTAACGAGTTACACGGGCAGCATATACCATTATATATCATATCGGGCATCTTTAGACCCGGGCAGGTTTTTTTTAAATGGTACGGTGGCCTGCACCGTAAAATGGTCAAAATGGTTACCTGGTTTTTTTTGCAGGATGCGCAATCGAAACAACTGCTGCACGATATTGGGGTAACCAATATAACCCTAAGCGGCGATACCCGGTTTGACAGGGTGTGGGCCAACGCACAGCAGCCAAAACATTTACCCGAGATTGAAAACTTTAAAGCAGGCCAAAAACTGTTTATTGCCGGCAGTACCTGGCCGCAGGACGAGCAGCTAATTGCCAACCTTATAACCCAACACCCCGACTGGAAATTCATTATTGCCCCGCATGAAGTAGGGGAAGATAAGATCAATTTGCTAATGAGCTTGCTGCCAGCGGATAAGACCCTGAAATTTTCACAGATCTCTGATCTTCAATCTCTAACCTCTAATCTCATAATTGACAACATCGGCATGCTTTCCTCGCTGTACCAATATGCCGATATAGCCTACATAGGCGGTGGTTTTGGCGCAGGTATACATAATACGCTGGAGGCGGCGGCTTTTGGCATGCCGGTGATCTTTGGGCCTAAGTATGATAAGTTTAAGGAAGCTAAAGACTTGGTAGCGTTAAAAGCGGGCTTCAGTATAAGTACCCGGGAAGAACTGGAACTGGTTGCCGGTAATTTCATGCGCAACGAGCAGGAAAGGCTCACGGCGGCAAACATGGCCAAAGAGTATGTAAAAAGCAACGTTGGCGCTACACAGACCATAATGGATTATTTAGTAAAGCGGCACTAATTACGGGCACAGTTTAATTCGTATTACGGGCAATTCACTAACATTTTCTTAATATTGCCCACCTATGGGTTTTTTGAATATTGACGGTTTAGGCAGGGCGCATTACCATGAATATGGTAGCGGCGATAAACCTATGCTGGCATTTCATGGCTACGGCATGACGGGGAGGCAATTCCATGTGCTCGAGAGATCGATCCTGAAGAACTTTCATGTTTATGGTTTTGATCATTTTTTTCATGGAGAAAGTGAACTGAGTAACTGGCCTGAGCAAAAGATACTGGCAGGCATGCCCCGCCATATGGTAAAAGCCTATGCCGACGAATGGTTTAAGCAACACGGCAAACAACGATTTTCGGTAATGGGGTATTCCATAGGTGCTAACCTGGCCCTCATACTCGCCGAAGAGTACCCCGAACTGATCGATGAAATTATCCTGATGGCACCTGACGGCCTTGCCGTGTATAAAGGTTTCGAGATATTATTGCACAAACCCTGGGGCAAATACCTGTTTAAAACCGTTACCAAAAGCAAATGGCTGGCGCCCTCGCTGCTTAAAAATTTAAAGCGTGTAAATTTTATTGATGATAGCCTTTACACTATTGCCTATAACGAGATAGACACCGAGAGGAAACGGCTGGATGTATATTATACGCTAAACCTCATACGCCTGCTAAAGCCGGATGTGCAGAAAGTTGCCAGCCTTATTAATCAGCATCATATCAAATGCACGCTGGTATTCGGCAAGCACGATAATTTGTTCCCTAAAAAAGCGGCTTTGCCTTTTATCAGCAGTTTAAAAAATGCCGGGGTGCACGAGGTGGATATGGGCCATTGGCTGGTAACCAAACAACTGGACGATTATTTAGTTAATTTACCACAATGATACCCGCCCGCAGAGTAACCCTTTTCAGTAACTGGTTTGCCAAATACATGCGCTACCGCATGCGCAAGGCCTTTAACCGCCTGGAGGTAATGCCGTTTACGCCAAAGCCCGGGCACTCCATACTGTTGCTGTGCAACCACTTTAGCTGGTGGGATGGCCTGTGGGGTAATTATTTGGCTTACTGGCACCTGCACCGCAAATTGTACATTATGATGCAGGAAGACCACCTGCAAAAGCGGATGTTGCTGAACCTGTTTGGTGGTTTTTCTATCAACCGGCAGTCGCGCGAGATGATCAAATCCCTGCAATACGCGGCGGGCCTATTGGCCAACCCCGAGAACCTGGTGGTGGTGTTCCCGCAGGGCGAACTCATATCCAACCACACTACCGAGATAAAGGTGGAGCGCGGTATCGAACTCTTGTTGCGCAACATTAAAGGCCCCTGCCAGATCGTGTATAACTGCGCGCTGATTGATTACTTCGAAAGCCTTAAACCATCGGTATATTTCCATTTGTTTGATTGCGGCGTTGCCGGTGAGGTAAGCTTCGCGGAGCTTTCAGAGAAGATAAACGCCTTTCATAAACAGGCGCTCGCAGCGCAAGTAAACGTAGCGCATTAAACCGGTTATGATCTACCCGAAAAAGAACAGGCTCATCAAGTGGTTTTTCCACCATTACATCCTGCGTTTAGTAGGGCGCAATTTTCATGAGGTGAATTTTGATAAGCCCGCGATCGACCCCAGTCGCTCCGTTTTATTACTGGCCAATCATTTTAGCTGGTGGGATGGCTTCCTGATGTATTACCTTAACCACCACCTATTCGGCAAACGCTTTCATGTAATGGTAATTGAGGAAACGGCTAAGAAAGTTGGCTTTTTAAAATATATGGGGGCATTCTCAGTAAAAAAGGGTTCGCGGGAAATACTGCAATCGCTTAATTTTGCCGCGGAGCTGTTACGAGAGCCGGGTAACCTGGTGCTGATATTCCCGCAGGGTAAACTTTATTCTAACTTTACCGGCGAGGTATATTTCGAAAAAGGACTTTCGCGTATCCTTAAAAACGCGGGCGATAATTACCAAACCGTGCTTTCAGCAACTTTTGTAGAAAATTTTGAGCACAAAAAGCCGGTTGCCAACGTTTACTTAAAAGCCATTGCCGGGGGGGAGCGTATTACGGACTTGCAGGCAGCCTACCAAGCTCATTATATGAACGCGCATCAACAGCAAACTCAAATCAGCATATAAAAGTGATCGTAGCCATCTATATTGTATTCTTTTTCATTATCCTTCGGTTTACGGTTACGCTGTTCAACTTTATATCCAACCCCAAGCTGCCGCATATTGCCAACCATTACACCGACCTGGTATCTATTCTGATACCGGCGCGTAACGAGGCCGAAAACATCCTTAACCTGCTGCGATCCATACATGAACAGGATTACCGCGACTATGAAGTGATCATCCTGGATGACGACTCTGACGACGATACGTACGCTATTTGCAGCCAATTCGCTGCTGAACATCCTAAATTTAAGGTAATAAAGGGCGAGCCGCTGGCTAAAGGGTGGATGGGAAAAAATTACGCATGCCACCAACTGGCTAAACACGCCAGGGGGCGCTTCCTGCTTTTTTTAGATGCTGATGAGAAAGTGTATAAAAGACTTATCAACAGTGCTGTACACCGTATGTATCTGCGTAAGCTTTGCCTGTTAAGCCTGTTTGCCAACCAGGAAATGGATACCATAGGCGAGCGCTCGGTGGTACCGTTAATGCACTTTTTATTGCTGAACTTGTTGCCCCTGCGGCTGATATACCTGGTAAAGAAACGGGCCTCGGTAGCGGCAGCGAGCGGGCAGTTTATGCTGTTTGATGCCGAATTATATCACCGGCACCAGTGGCACCAACTGGTAAAAAACAAAGTGGTGGAGGATGTGGAGATCATGAAAGCCGTTAAAGCCTACGGTTACAGCGGCGAGGCTTTGCTGGCCAACGGAATGATCAGCTGCCGGATGTATACCAATTATATCGACGGGGTAAACGGTTTCAGTAAAAACTTTATGGCGCCGTTCAATTACAGCATCCCCATGTTTTTAATGTATATTGTGCTGGTAGTTGGCGGCCCGCTGCTTATTATCAGTACAGGGGACTTGCCGCTCATAGGCCAGATCATCGGGCTCATTATCCTCACCAGGGTAATGATCTCCCTTTCGGCGGGGCAAAACACTTGGCTTAACCTGCTGCTGCACCCGGTGCATATGTTTAACCTGGCCGTTATCGCTTTTTTAGCAATACAACAACAACTTACTAAAGCAACCGTATGGAAAGGCAGAAAGATATCATAAAGCCAGCCGGCATCTCCATATTCATTATCATATTGTTTCATTTAGTAGGCTTGGCTGGCTTTGCCGTGCCGGCCTGGCAACCACTTTTTAAGCAAATGGTACCCTGGCACTTGCTACTTATGCTGCTGGTGATCATGGCATCGCACAAATGGCTGGATGCTAAATTTATTGCTTTTACGTTGCTCACGGCTCTGCTGGGTTTTACTGCCGAATGGCTGGGGGTTCACGGCTACTGGTTATTTGGCCATTACAGCTACGGCAAAACGCTGGGGTACAAAGTGCTGGATATCCCGCTACTGATAGGGGTAAACTGGTTCCTGCTGGTATACGCGGCTGGTGTTTGCATGCAATATACCCGCTTGAGGAGCCGCTTGCTAAGAGTACTGCTTGGGGCCGCCCTGCTGGTATTGCTGGATTGGCTAATTGAGCCCGTAGCCATAAGGTTTGATTACTGGCAATGGCTGGATAGGGGTATCCCACTTAAAAACTATGGCTGCTGGTTTCTGGTAAGCGGTATGATGCTGTTTATTTTTGAAGCATTTAAATTTAAAAAGCAAAATCTTGCCGCACCGGTGCTCCTGATAACGCAGTTTCTGTTTTTCGGATTATTAAATTTGCTCGGATGAGCATAACAACGTAAATAGAGGCTCAAAATTATCTGACACTATTTTTAGATTTTAGCGTTTAAGGTTTAGTGTTTACAACTTAGCATTTAGTATTTTTGCATAAATGGGCTCATACAACTTAAAGGTTACTATTGACCAGGATTCCGGTTTTTGTTTCGGCGTGGTGTACGCCATTGATATGGCCGAGGAAATACTGGCAGAGGACGGCTACCTGTATTGCCTGGGCGATATTGTGCATAACGATGAGGAAGTAGAGCGCCTGAAAGCAAAGGGCCTGCGTATTATTGGCCACGATCAACTGAACGACCTGCATAACGAAAAGGTGCTGATACGCGCGCATGGCGAGGCGCCAGAAACCTACCGTGTAGCGCTTGAGAATAATATTACCTTGATTGATGCCTCCTGCCCGGTAGTGCTTAAACTGCAAAACCGCATTAAAACCTCGTTTGATAACAAAGAGAACATCATTATTTTTGGTAAACACGGCCATGCCGAAGTAATAGGCCTGCAAGGGCAAACCAATAACGAAGCTTTGGTTTTCCAGGATATTGCCGAACTGGAAGACGCGGCCTTGCCGGCCAGTTTTACCCTTTACAGCCAGACCACAAAAAGCATGGAGAAATTTTACGATGTAAAAGACCAACTGCTGGCCCGTGGCTACGAGGTAAAGGCAAACGATACCATATGCCGCCAGGTAAGCAACCGCGATAAGGACCTCCCTAAGTTTGTGGTACAGTTTGATAAGGTGATATTCGTATCAGGTAAAAAATCATCAAACGGTAAGGTGCTGTATGAGGTGTGTAAAAAGCACAACCCCAATACCTATTTTGTGTCGGCCGTAAGCGAACTTAGTCCTGATATGTTTAACCCTAATGATACCATTGGCATTGCCGGGGCTACCTCAACCCCTATGTGGCTGATGCAGCAGGTAAAGGCCGAACTGGAAAAATATTAATGCGTATGCGGGTTTGGCTGGTACTGATCATGATATGTCTTTCAGCCTGCAAAGCGGGGCACAAAGGGTATTTGTACAAAGTAACCGATGCCACCGGCAACCGTGAAGGTTACGTAAATGCCAGCCACGATACCGTTATCCCGTTAGGTAAATACCAGCTTTGTTATACCGATACGTTTAAAAAACTGGCTTTTGTGGTAAAGAACAACCGTATGGTGGCTATTGACCGCGACGAGCAGGTGCTTTTTGAACCCTTCCCTTTTGATAACGGGCCCGATTATGCCAACGATGAGTATTATCGTATTTTGGGCGATAATAAAAAAATAGGCTATGCCGATACGCTGGGCAACATTAAAATTAAACCGCAGTTCGGTTGTGCTTTTCCGTTTGAGAATGGCCGCGCCAAAGTAAGTAACAATTGCAAAACGGTTGCTGTTGACCAGGAACATAGCGTATGGGAAAGCAACCAGTGGTTTTATATTGATAAGCAAGGCAGGCGCGTTAAATAACGGAATGGCTTTTGCCATTACCAACACAAAAATAGTTCATTGCAAAAACAACCAACATATACGGGCCTGCTGGTAGCGGTAATAGTTATTACCTGCTGGGCGGTATCTATCACCCTGCTCATGCGCTGGCCGGTTAACTTTGCCAACCCTTGGTTGTATGTGTTTGTACTACTTCAAACTCATTTATATACGGGGCTTTTTATTACCGCCCATGATGCCATGCACGGCTCTATTGCGCCAAAGCGATGGATAAACAGGGCCATCGGCTTCATCAGTACCTTTTTATATGCCTCATTCTGGTACCCTAAGCTGTATACCAAGCATCACGAACACCATAATCACGTACACACGGATAAAGACCCCGACTATCATCACGGTAGTTTCCTGAACTGGTATGTACGTTTTATACGCAACTACCTTTCTATATGGCAAATAGTGGTAATGGCGGTTATATTCAATGTATTAAAAATATGGATACCGCAGGCCAACCTTCTGTTGTTTTGGGTACTGCCCTCGCTGCTAAGTACCCTGCAACTGTTCTATTTTGGTACTTACCTGCCTCACAGGGGCGAACACGATAACAAGCACCAGGCCCGCAGCTTGCGGCGCAACCATGTGCTGGCTTTTTTTAGCTGTTATTTTTTCGGCTACCACTACGAACACCATGACTTGCCCTGGTTGCCCTGGTGGAAATTATGGCAGGCACCGGAACCGCCGAAAAGATAGCCAGTCTTTCTACGATTTGAGGGGAGAAGTTTACCGCGTCGTTACGAGTGATAGCAACGTAGGCCTCACCCTGCCCTCTCCATAGGAGAGGGTTCTATAAAGGCATACTTTTAAAGTCCTCTCCTTTGGAGAGGATTTAGGTGAGGCTTTCTTCCTTTAAAGAGGGCAGGGTGAGGCTTCACTCACAATAACGCGTTTTACAACTGTTATCATCATTTTGCAATAATGATAACGGTAACAGGCTGATGGGGCGTTTTTTTGTACATTTGCATCCAAATTATCATGGCAAAAAAAGGAGTTTTACTGGTAAACTTAGGTACACCGGATAGTCCGTCGACAGCGGATGTACGTAAATATCTTGATGAATTTTTAATGGACCCGAGGGTTATTGATGTTAACCCGGTTTTACGCACCTTTTTGGTAAAAACCATCATTGTGCCTTTCAGGGCGCCAAAATCAGCCAAGCTTTACCAGGCTATCTGGGATAAAGAAACCGGATCGCCTTTACTGCATTACAGCTTGCAGCAACAAAAAATGCTGCAGGAACGCCTGGGCGACGAGTACGTGGTAGAACTGGCCATGCGCTACCAAAGCCCATCTATTGATGATGCCCTGGCCCGTTTAAAACAGGCGCTCATAGGCGATATACTGGTAATACCGCTGTTCCCGCAGTATGCCTCGGCCAGTACAGGCTCTGTGCATGAAAAAATTATGCGTTTGGTGAAAGACTGGCAAACCGTACCCGAGATCAAGTTTATCAACTCGTTCCATAACGACGACCTGATGATCGAGACCTTTGCCGATAACGGACGCAAGTACAACCCGGATAGTTATGACCATATCCTGTTCAGCTTCCACGGCTTGCCGCAGCGCCAATTAAAAAAATGCGACCATACAGGCAATTACTGCTTAAAAGTGAACGGTTGCTGCGATACACTTAATTATACTAATAAGTTGTGCTACTCGGCACAATCACATGATACGGCAAGGCTCATTGCCGAAAAAATGAACCTGCCGCGCGAAAAGTATACCGTTTGTTTCCAGTCGCGCCTGGGCAGCGACCCATGGGTACAACCTTACACCAGCGAAGTGATAGAACACCTGGCTAAAGAAGGTAAAAAGCGTTTACTGGTATTTTGCCCTGCCTTTGTGAGCGATTGCCTTGAAACGGTTTTTGAGGTAACAAATGAATACGGCGACGAGTTTAAAGCCCTCGGCGGCGAACACGTACAACTGGTAGAAAGCCTTAACGACAACCCTAAATGGATTGACGCGCTGGAGCGCATGGTTCGGGAGAATTAGGGCTTAAGAGTCAAGAAATAAGAATCAAGAAATAAGAATCAAGAGTCAAGAGCCAAGAATCAAGAGCCAAAAGAATCAAGAGTCAAGAGAAAGGGCAGGTTAGCCTCACCCTGCCCTCTCAACTGGAGAGGGTTCACATATATTACAGCATTACTATTGTTCGCAATAGCTTTTAAAAGTCCTCTCCTTTGGAGAGGATTTAGGTGAGGCTTTTTCTCTGGAGAGGATTTAGGTGAGGCTTTCGCTCACGATCTTAGCTGATAGCAAACACAGCGGTATGCCACCCCCCGGGTGTACACTACCCCCCGCGAAATAAAGTCCTTTTATTTTTGACGACCTGTTGGCATGGCGCAAGAAGGCCGCGAAGCGGTTATTGGAGCTGGTGCCGTAGATAGAACCTTTGTATGATGAAGTGCGGCTCTCGATACTGCGCGGGTCGAGCACGCTTTCGCATGCAATCAGGCTGCCTATGTCAGTGTTCAGCAATCGGGATAATTTAGCGATGATGTTGGCGCGGGCCTGCGCTATCAGCTGGTACCAATCCTGCCCGTTATTTGCCGGAACGTTGATCATCACGAACCAGTTTTCGCAATCTTTGGGAGCGTCCGTTTCATTTAATTTAGAGCTGATGTTGACATAAACCGTAGGATCGTGATAGATGCTTTGCTGTTGCCATAGGTGCTCAAACTCGGCCTGGTAATCGGCACTAAAGAATATATTATGCAGATCGAGCTGCGGGAATTGCTTTTTCACGCCCCAATAAAATATCAGTGCAGAACTGCTGCGTTCTTGGTTCAACGTTTTCTGTGGATGCAATGCCGGGTGTTTCTCCAGCAGCTTTTTATAGGTAAACCATATATCCATGTTAGATACCACCACATCGGCTATAACGTTGTTGCCATTGGTCCGTATCCCCTTCGCTATGCCATTGATCACTACCACTTCGCTAACCGGACTGTTGTAGTTAAATTTTACGCCCAGGTCTTCGGCCAGTTTAACCAGCTTTTGTGTTATGGCGTACATACCCCCTTCAGGAAACCATGCACCAAAGTGATGCTCAAGGTGCGGGATCACATTTAATGTAGCGGGCGCCTGGTACGGGTTGGAGCCATTGTACGTGGCATAGCGGTCAAAAAACTGTACCACTCTTTCATCAGTAAAGGCTTTGGCATTAGCCTTGTGCATGGTGCGCATGGCATCAATACGCGGCAGTCGAAACACCGACCTGAGGGTGTCCCAGCGCAGGTAAGTTTGCAGGCGGTGTAATGAGCGTTCCAGGAAAACATGGTGAGTAATATCGTAAATGTCGCGGCTGCCGGCCAGGTGCCTCACCACCTTTTGCCCTGATTCGCCGGTTTTATCTGCTATCTCCTGTGCGAACCGGGCGGTATCGGCATAGGCGCTGAGTTTTGTGCCATCCTCGTAGAAGTAGTTACATACCACGTCCAGTTTTTGATAGTTGAAATGCTCAAGCGGGTTTTTGCCGGCGAGCGTAAACAACTCGTCCACATATTGCGGCATGGTGAACAGGCTTGGCCCGGCATCAAACCGGTAACCGTTCTGGATAAATTCTGATAGTTTGCCTCCGGGATAACTGTTAGCCTCAAAAACTTCAACATTATAACCTTTTAACGCTAACCGGATGGCCGTGGCAATACCGGCTACGCCGGCACCTACAATAACAGCTTTTTGTGGAGGCATGCCGCAAAGATAGGATAAGCGTGATAAAGAGTTGAATACGGAAGGTGGAATATTAGAAGTTGAAGTAAGATAACCCTACATAGCCGGGTGTTAAATGGCGTAAGTTTTTTATGTACCAAAGTGTACCATTTATAGTTTCCAAAAGCGTTCCGCGCGGAACGCGGAGCTGATCTTACATCTGGCAGGTAATGAGCGCGTTATTTAATAACGAAACTCCGCGCTGACAAATATTTGTCAGTTTTAAGTGGCTGATAAATAAGGTGTTCAGCTTGTTCCATGATTGCTATATATTATAAACGGAACGCAGTACATAGTGTATTTAACAGAATTATTGCTGCAAAAAAGAGCGCCCCATAAATACTTCAACCGGGTATCTACGGGGCGCTACAGATAGCTTACTATTAGGCGTGTACGCCCTCTGCAATTTCTTCTATCATTTTTTTGTTGAAGGCAGGCAGATCGTCCGGGGTACGGCTGGTTACCAAACCATTGTCGGTTACCACTTCTTCATCCACCCAGTCGGCACCGGCATTTTTAAGGTCTGTTTGCAGGGATGGGTAGGAGGTGATGCGGCGGCCTTGCAACATGCTGGTCTCGATCAGTAATTGCGGGCCATGGCAAATAGCGGCAAGTGGTTTACCTTCATCTAAAAATGCTGATGCAAAGGCTACCGCGTCCTTATTCTGGCGCAGTTTGTCGGGGTTAAGTACGCCACCCGGCAGCATCAGCGCGTCATAGTCGTCCGGGCTGGCGCTGCTCAGCTCTTTATCCACGTCTATCTCTATACCCCAGTCGGTTTTATCCCAGGCTTTAATTTTGCCGCTTTTTGGCGAAATAATGTGGACAATAGCTCCTGCAGCTTCTAATGCTTCTTTTGGGCTGGTTAATTCCACCTGCTCAAATCCTTCTTCGGTAAGTATCGCTACTTTTTTATTGCTTAAATCAGCCATAATAATATGTTTTTAATAGGTTATGTACTATTAACTACAAGTGAATATTTTTATGGTTTTGGGAAAGTTGAGATTGGTCAATAAAAAAGGGATAACCAACAGGCTATCCCTTTTTATTAAAAATAAGAAACTATTTTCTGATTAAGCCTCTACGCCCTGGCCTATCAAATTTTTTGATGCCAGATATTCTGCGATTTGTACCGCATTGGTAGCAGCACCTTTACGCAGGTTGTCTGATACGATCCAGCAGTTTAAAGTATTTGGCTGGGTTTCGTCGCGGCGAAGGCGGCCAACAAATACTTCATCTTTATCATGCGCGTCCAGCGGCATTGGGTATTTTAAGTTGGCTATATCATCAACTACTACAACACCAGGCGCGTTAGCTAATACTTCGCGTACTTCGCTCAGGTCGTACTCATGAGCAAACTCTATGTTTACAGATTCTGAGTGGCCACCCATCACCGGGATACGTACGGTAGTTGCTGTGACCGCAATGCTGTCGTCGCCCATTATTTTCTTGGTTTCCAGGATCATTTTCATCTCCTCTTTAGTGTAGCCGTTTTCAGTAAATACATCTATCTGAGGGATAACGTTAAGATCGATGGTGTACGGATAAACCTTTGGGCCATCAATGCCTTTACGCTCATTGAACAGCTGGTCAACCGCCTTAACACCGGTACCGGTTACCGATTGGTAGGTAGATACCACAACGCGTTTAATTTTATACCTGTCATGCAATGGTTTTAAAGCCACTACCATTTGTATGGTTGAGCAATTAGGGTTGGCGATGATCTTATCTTCGGCAGTTAAAACATCGGCATTCACCTCGGGCACTACAAGCTTTTTGGTAGGGTCCATGCGCCATGCCGATGAATTATCAATTACCGTAATACCTGCATTGGCAAATAAAGGTGCCTGCTCTAATGAAGTGCTTCCGCCGGCGCTAAAAATGGCAACATCCGGCTTTTGCTTAATCGCATCCTCGGCAGAAACAATCTTGTATTGCTTACCCTTAAAAGTAATTTCTTTACCAATACTTTTAGCGGATGCAACGGGAATTAATTCTGTAACGGGGAAGTTGCGTTCATCAAGAACCTGCAACATTTTAGTGCCTACCAGGCCGGTAGCACCAACTACTGCGACTTTCATTGTTTGTTTACGTATAAATTGTTAATCAAATTTTTCAAATATGCGGTTTTTTTTGCGAACCCGCTAATAAATGTCTACCTGATTAGTATAATATTATCTATTTCTGATATAATCTTATCAAATCCTTTTGTAAAGCTATAATTACAATAAGTGTGGCCATTGTAGCATTTAGCCTTTAGCTGCAATTTCCTACATTTGCGCTCAAACTGAGTTTGCATGACCGAAAAGATATTCGTGATTGGCGCCAACGGCCAGATTGGCACCGAACTGGTAGCTGCCTTAAGAAACATCCATGGTGCAGAAAATGTAATTGCATCAGATATCAATAGCCCCAATTACGCCCTGCGTAACACCGGCCCGTTTGAATATGCAAACGTGCTGGATAAAGACAACCTGCATCATCTGTTTGATAAGCACCGCCCTACGCAAGTGTACTTACTCGCCGCTATTCTATCAGCCGTAGGCGAGCAAAAACCCAAAATGGCCTGGGATTTAAACATGACCGGACTGTTACATGTGCTTGATTTTGCGGTTGAGTTTAAAGTGCAAAAAGTATTCTGGCCAAGTTCTATCGCTGTATTTGGCCCGCATTCGCCGCAGTATAATACACCGCAATATTGTGTGATGGACCCCAACACGGTTTATGGGTTCAGCAAATTAGCTGGTGAGCGCTGGTGCGAGTATTACTTTAGCAAGTACGGTTTAGATGTGCGCAGTCTGCGTTACCCCGGGCTTATCGGCTGGCGGGCAAACCCGGGTGGCGGTACTACCGATTATGCTGTGCATATCTTCCATGAAGCTTTAAAGCATCAAAAATATCAAGGCTTTTTATCGGCGCAAACTGCTCTGCCAATGATGTATATGGATGACGCCATCCGCGCTACATTAACTTTAATGGATGCGCCTGCGGAGAACATTACTATCCGCTCAAGTTATAATCTGGCGGGCGTTAGTTTTACGCCTGAGCAATTAGCGGCAGAAATTAAAAAGCTGATGCCCGGTTTTGAGATGAGCTACGCCGAGAACGACCCGCGCCAGGCTATTGCCGATAGCTGGCCAAAATCAATTGACGACAGCCAGGCGCAGCAGGATTGGGGATGGCAGTTGGAGTACGATCTTCCAAAGATCACAGAAGATATGCTGACAAACCTGAAAACCATTATCTAAAAAACAAGTATATTCGCAAATCTATGGTCTATGAACCATAGACTATGGACAATATCACATGGGAAGAGCATTCGAATTCCGGAAAGAAAGAAAATTTAAGCGCTGGGCCAAAATGGCGGTGCAGTTTACCCGTTTGGGTAAAGAGATAGTAATGGCTGTTAAAGCTGGTGGCGGCGACCCAAATACCAACTCGCGCCTGCGTACCGCGGTACAAAATGCCAAAGCCGTTAACATGCCTAAAGACAGGGTTGAGGCTGCTATCAAGCGTGCATCAAGCCGCGACGAAAAAGATTATGATGAGTTGGTATATGAAGGTTACGCCCAGCATGGTGTGGCTATCTTGGTAGAAACCGCTACCGATAACACCAACCGTACTGTTGCCAACGTGCGCAGCTACTTCACCAAATACGGCGGCACATTGGGAAAGACCGGTTCACTGGATTTCGTATTTGCACGTAAATCTGTTTTCAGGTTTGATCCCGGAGAGCGCGATCTGGAAGAGTTGGAGTTTGAACTGATTGATGCCGGTTTGGAAGACCTTTTTGTGGAGGCCGATGAGGAAGGAAACGACGTTGCTGTTATACACACCGCTTTTGAAGACTTCGGTAAAATGCAGAAGACTTTAGAGGAGATGGGTATCGAAGTAAAATCTGCCAAACTGGAGCGTATCCCGCTTTCGACCACTGCGGTTACAGAAGAACAAGCTGCCGATGTGCTGAAGATTGTTGACCGCTTGGAGGAAGACGACGACGTACAGGCGGTTTACCATAACATGGCTGAGTAATTTTAGCCGATTTGAAGATAATTTAATTTGAAGATTTGAAATTACTTATATTTTCAAATTTTCAAATCATAGCTTCTTCAGTTCGGAATTAATCTTCAAATCAGAAATATGCCTTTACTATCAACACGCAAGCAGGAGAAAAAGGTTAAAGTAACCTTTGCTAATGGTTTACTTTTTGTGGAGAAAGAAGATGGCAAGCAACAAGCTTTCCCGTTGGAGTGGTTCCCTAAGCTTTTAAATTCTACCGATGAGGAGCGTGCCGATTGGAGCCAAACCGATAAAGGTATCCGGTTTAATCAGTTGGACACCGACGTTCAGCTATAATTGAGTCGATTTGAAGATTTGACAATTTGAAGATGACTGTCAACCTTCAAATTGTCAAATCAATAAATCATCAAATTGTATAAATGACTTTCGAAGAGTTTTTTAGAAAGAAGAAGATAGACCTGGTGGCGCTGCAAACGGCACAGCCCGGCTTGTTCTTTGAATTTAAAGAACACTACGAAGCAATGGGCGAAAAGAGTTTCGACCATACCAAGAAATATTGGTTCAATAAATTGCGCTTGCAATACCACCTTGCCCCTGAAGTTAAAGAGGAAAAGGTTGTGTTGGAAAATCGCCTTGCGGAGCAAACCATTGTTGAGTCGCTTACCGAACCTGTTGCCAGCAATGTTGGTTTTAAACCACGATTTAAAGCAGGAGCTACAACTGCTAAGCCTGCTGAAACTGAACCAGAGCCGGTTGCTAAAGCAGAAGAGCCTAAAGAAACTGCTGCATCATCAGATACCGAAACATCGGCCGCGCCAAAACATGCCGGGTTTAAGCCGCGCTTTAATGCCAAAGCCATGGCTTCGAAAGCAGAAGAGCCTGTAGCGGAAGATAAGCCCGCAACGGAAATACCTACTGAAACCACAACTGCACTAAAACCCGCCGGATTTAAGCCAAGATTTAATGTGGCAAAAATGGCTCCTAAGAAAGACGAGCCTGTTGATGAAGAGAAACCTGTAGAAGAAAATTTAACACAAATAGAAGCATCGGCAGAAACTCCAACTGCATCAAAACCAGCCGGTTTTAAGCCAAGGTTCAATGCGGCTAAGATGGTTCCTAAAAAAGGAGAGCCTGTTGCTGAAGAAATACATGTTGAGGAAGGCCCTGCTGCAACCGCCGCTCCTGTTGAGCAGAAAGCAGAAGATAATAAAGCCAAAGAGCAGGAAGCAAAATCAGATGCGGAAAGCCAACCTAAATTAGGTTTTAAACCGCGATTTAACCCAAAAACTACAAAACCTCTACCACCAAAAACTGAGGAGTAAATATGAATACCGAAGATCTTTTTAACCAGGAAAGAGGAAACAGCGAGAAAAAAGAGCAGAAACCAAGCCCACTGGTAAGTTTAGAGCGCGACCTTAAATTTTTTAATGATTCTATTAAAGAGGTTTCCGTTGATATTATGGTAGAGGGTTTATCGGCAACTCCGATATTTGTGGCTCACCAGCATGAAGTTAAGTTAGGCGAAGTGATACTTGACCGTAATGAGCTGAATACCGAATGGAGCATACATGCATCAACCATCGAGGAGTTTGTTGATCGCGGTATTATTAAACCTGAGCTAAAGGAGCGTTTTATGAGTAGCTATAAAAACCCCAACGAATTTATGTGCCTGTTTGTCATAGTTCCTGAGGGTGCTAACTTTGTTTATTATCCGTATATTAAAGGCTGATTTACAATAGGGCAGAGCGGAGCAATACTCTGTTCATGATTGTTTGCATAGCCACTTATGAAATTTAAACAACTTATACTTGTTGCATTGTGCTCTGTAATGATATTTGTTGCCACAGCCTCGGCACAGTCAGACAATGCTACTCTGAACCAATATTACTATATAAAAGTATGGGGATTTTTAAAGTATAAGCACCCCAATGTAGCTTCGGGGAAAATTGATGCCGATAGTACTTTCCTTGTTAATTTACCAGAGATAGATAAAGCAAAAAACAGCGAAGAGTTTAACGCGGCCATCTCAAAAATGCTGCAGCAATTAGGGCCTGTTAAAAAGCTACGAGCGTCTATAAAGCAACCGATAAATAAACTCATTACCAATAATTTAGATAATAGCTGGTACACATCAGCTAAATATCTGTCTAAATCTAACAGTAAAAAGCTCCTGTTCATCTACCAAAATCGTTTTGTAAGTACTTTACCACATTACTATACCGAGAAACAGTTTAACACGGATCTGCCTCACGAAAAGCCTTATTCTTTTACCGATAGTGTAAACATTCCGTACGCATATCGCATGCTTACGCTGGCTAAGTTAACAGCGGCTATTGATTATTTGTATCCGCATAAATATTTAATGGATAGCAATTGGGATAAGGATGTAAAAGAATTTATTCCCAGGTTTGCCAATGCTGGTTTACGAATTACATACGAACAGCAGATGCTCAAGTTATGTGCATTGATCAATGATACCCATTCGTTCCGCTTTTATAAGGAGATGAAGCACGCTAAAGAAATATTGCGGACAAACTTTTATCCGCCTTTTGATTTCAAACTGCTGAATGATAAGCAGATTCTCGTAATTAAAATACTGGTTCCCGAATTATGCCATAAAGCGGATATACAAGCTGGTGATATCATTACAGGTTTTGGTAAGCAGACTACAGAGCAACGGGTAAATGAATTGGCTAAATATATATCGGCATCAAATAGAAACGCGTTGTTACATAGATTAAGCGTTTATGCCAATAACCTGCTTTTTGTTACGGATAGTTTACAAAGCACAATAACCTATGAGCGTAATGGGGTAATGAAATCTACTGTGTTACAATGGGCAGGGCAGAATGAGTTGCCGACGATAGTTGATTACCTTAAAATGAAAATGAAGCCCGAATATGAGGGAACAGAAACCGACTATGTTGGTCCTGGTATTGTACGGTTCAAAATAGGGGATATCATCAGGTTGGCTAACAGTTTACCCGAGGCACATTTTGAAGAAGGGATTGATTCCATTTTCAATATTGCAGCCAAAGCTAAAGGAATAATATTTGATATGCGAGCTTATCCGCAATGGGCAGGGTTTGTCAATTTCGTTTACAAGAAATTTGGACAGGATAATAAATTCTTCGCGCATTATTACATGCAGGATTTTACTGATTTTGGTCGGTATGTTTTATTGACGGATTCTACAACTTATCGTCCTCCCAATATATATCCCGGCCACTATTTATACAGAGGAAAAGTGGTGATTATTACAAATGGCGAAACACTAAGTCTGAGTGAGTTTCAGACCATGTACTTGCAAGGTATATTCCCCAACTCGGTAACCATTGGCGAAACTTCTGCGGGTGCAGATGGTGACGAAAAAATGCTTATGCTACCTGGGGGCTACAAGTTTAATTTTACGGGTAATGCTATATTTTACCCGGATGGCACTCATGCCCAGCGCAAAGGTGTTAAGATTGATAAACCGGTGCACCCCCTCGTTGCAGACCTGTTAAGCGGCAAAGATACCTTGCTGCAGGAGGCAATAGACATGATAAATAGCAAAAATTGAAAGCGGCAATTATCATTAATGCTATATTTACGCTTTAAACAGCTTACTCATGCCAGACAGAAAGATCCTCATACTAAACAGCCAGCAGATACAGCAAAAGATAGATCGTATTGCCTACCAGGTGCTGGAGGATAATTTTGATGAAGAAGAGGTGATCATTGCGGGTATACTCCCGCGTGGCAACCATGTAGCCGAACGCTTAAAGGCCGTATTGGATAAAATAGCACCGTTTAAAACCCAACTGCTCAGCATAGAGTTGGATAAGCAAAGCAGCCAGCTGCATGCCCATACCAATTTTAAGGTAGAAGATTGCGCCAATAAAGTGATCATCCTGGTGGATGATGTGCTGAACAGTGGTAAAACCCTTGCTTATGGTTTCGGTATATTTTTGGATGTGCCTTTGAAGAAACTTCGTACCGTGGTATTGATAGATCGTAATCACAAAAACTTCCCGGTAACAACAGATTATGCAGGCGTAGCCCTCTCAACTGTGATCAAACAACACATCGATGTGGTCATTAACGTTGATGGTGAAGAGGACGCGGTTTATTTAATGTAATATCGGCTACTTATTCGTGGCCAGCAAATACATAATATTTTCCGGAGTCAGGTCGGCAAAACTTTCTGCTACAATTGATGCTTTGCTGTAATGCGGTTCGCGCTCGGCGAGTTTGCTTTCTATAAAATCAACTAAATCCTGTCCTTTTCTGCCTTGTAATACCGGCCTGGGTGTTTTGGCATTCTCTAAACGAGAGGCCAGCATTTTGGGGGTCAGTTTCATATACACGGTTTGGCCGTGAGCGTTCATCCAGTCCATATTATCAAAAAAACAGGGCAAACCGCCACCGGTTGATACCACCGCGTTTTGTGGATAGGACGTTTCTTTCAGGATTTTTGCTTCCTGTTCGCGAAAAGCTTCATCTCCATTTTTAGAAAAATACTCGGCAATGCTTGTGCCTGCCTTTTCTTCAAACTGATGGTCGAGGTCTACAAATTCGTAGCCTAACGCATTCGATAATTTGCGGCCCATTGTAGTTTTTCCGCATCCCATAAATCCAACTAAAAATATCAAGCTCATTGTTTGCCAAAGTAATCTTTTACCAGCTTATCGTAAGCGGGTAAAGTATGATAATGCCATTTATTTACTACTGTGCCATTCTTTAACAAGATAATACCGGGGTTAGCCCTTACCATGGTTTTAAGCGGCACTCCATCAGCATAGAACAATTCGCTTACCAATTTATGGTCTTTGGCAAATTTCTGTGCCTGTTCCGGCGGGTTTGAGGTAAGGAAAACAACACGTGTGTTAAAATTCTGTATCAGATTAGCGGCTAAAGCGTTGCTTTCGGCTATAGCATTGATATTAGTCTTAGTCAGGTCATAAGCCACAATAACCAGACTATAAAAAGGACTGTTCAATAGTTCTTTGTTATAGTTATTTCCTTGCGCATCCTGTATATTCAAGTCGCGTATCTTGGGCTCAAAGCCTTTTTTAACCAGCCTGCTTTCTGGGTTGCCCTGTACTTGCCAGTTGGTATCTTTCCAAATGCCGCTGCTGAGGTATTCTTTGTCACTTATTTTTTTGGTGGCTTTGGTCTGTTTGTTCCTGAGTGTGTACATGATCTCATACTCATCGGGCTTGGCTCCGGGCGGCGTTTGCATTTCCTGCCAGATGTTGGCGCCAACTTTATAGGGTAAAAAATCAATTATTGGTAAAAAACTATAGGTATACCATCCAAAACCTATCGAAATCAGGGTAGCAGTAATAATGGCCTTATCTCCATTTTTTGCAGTGAACAGTGGTTTTATGCTTGCGCGGTTGCGGAACAGTACCAATACCAGTAAGAGTAGCACCATGTCTTTCCCGAAAGATTGCCATGGCGTTAAAGGTATGGCATCGCCAAAACAACCGCAGGTTTGAACAACCTTAAAAAAGGCCGAGTAAAAGGTAAGGAAGCCAAAGAAAATGATGAGCAGCAGTAAGCCCCAAACTACCTTAATTGCGCGTGCGCCAATAAGCAATGCGAAACCCAATATCATTTCCAGGGAGCATAATATAATGGCTATACTCAAGGCGAGGCCATTTAAAAAGGTAATATGGAATACCTCAAAGTATTCTTCAAGTTTATAGGAAAAACCCAGTGGATCGTTCGCTTTTATCAATCCGGAGAAGATAAAAAGCAAACCAACGGCAATCCTGCAAAACCAAATCAATCCATTTTTCATTTTACCCCTAATTTTATCAATGCGAAAACCGCATAGTTAAGCATATCCTGGTAGTTAGCTTTCACACCTTCAGATGCCAGCGTTTGCCCTTGGTTGTCTTCTATCTGCTTTACACGCAACAGCTTCATCAGGATCAAATCAGTTAGTGAACTGATGCGCATATCGCGCCATGCTTCGCCGTAATCGTGGTTTTTGGCAAACATCAAGTCGCGGGTTTCCTGTACTTTACTATCAAATATCATCTCCACTTCATCAGGGTTGAGCTCTAAAGGCGTTTCCGGCCCGCAATCCAGTTGCATCATAGCTATTACGCAGTAGTTTACAATGCCAATGTATTCACCTGTAATATCGTCACCTACTTTTGAAACCTGTTTCTCTTCAAGTGTACGAATACGCTGTGCTTTGATAAATATTTGATCGGTAATAGATTGTAAACGTAAAATGCGCCAGGCAGTGCCGTAATCGCGTGTTTTTTTGATAAAAAGACTGCGGCAAACATTGATAACGGCGTCAAATTCTTGTGCGGTATTATTCACGATGTTGTTGTAAGTTGGAATGTTGTAGGGCTGATGTTGTAAAGTTTAAACGTTGTAAAGTTGTGTATTAAAGTAGCAAGTCTTATTAAAGTAAATAACTTTACAACTTTATAACGTTACAATATTTTAACGGTTAAAATTCCAACAAAAGCAACGTGGATAAAGATACATTTTTTCGGAAAAAGACGACCATAAATGCGGGTGGCAAATTGATTGATATGGCATTGCCGAAGGTGATGGGGATCATTAATACCACACCGGATTCTTTTTTTGCCGATAGCCGTAAAATGGAGGTTGATGCTATTTTGCAACAGGCCGGAAAGATGCTAAATGAAGGTGCTGACTTTTTAGATATCGGCGCTTATTCGTCGCGGCCGGGCGCTGCAGATATATCTGCCCAGGAAGAAACGGACAGACTATTACCAGCTGTTGAAGCGATAGTTAAAGACTATCCGGAAGCGATTATTTCGATAGATACCTTCAGGGCTAATGTAGCCGAAACAGCTATCAAGGCTGGGGCGCATATTATCAATGACATTAGCGGTGGAGGTTTGGACGATGATATGTTTAGCACAGTTGCCCGTTTGCAGGTGCCTTATATTTTGATGCATATGAAAGGGAATCCTCAAAACATGCAAGCATTGGCCGAATATGACGATGTATTTGGCGAAGTGTATGATTATTTTGTTAAAAAGATATACGCGCTTAAGCAATTAGGTGTGCATGATGTAATTATTGACCCAGGTTTTGGTTTTGCGAAAAAGCCGGAACATAGCTATGCGTTAATGAATAGGATGCAGGAGCTTGAACGATTGCAATTGCCGGTATTAGCAGGTATATCCCGGAAGAAAATGATCTATGGTTTATTAGGTACTACGGCTGCCGAAGCCTTAAACGGAACCACAGCGCTAAACACCATTGCCCTGATGAAAGGCGCCAACATATTACGTGTGCACGATGTGAAGGCGGCGGTGGAAGCTATTACTATATTTAAGGCCACAACCTTAGGATACAATAATATATAGGTGGGTATGAAAAGATATTTTGTTTCCATTTTGCTGATCATAAGTTTTGCTTCTTTTAAAAAAGCCAGCGGACAAAAAGTGGAGATCATAAAGGATGAGTATATTTTTAATGAAGTTCCTTTTAAAGCATGCCACGCATCTACCCTAATTAAACTCGGGCCTAACCGTTTATTAGCTTCCTGGTTTGGCGGAACACAGGAAAGTAACCCGGATGTGTGCATATGGACTGCCGAAAACGATGGAACAAAATGGTCATCACCCATCAAAGTGGCTGATGGTATACAGCCGGATGGTAAAAGGTACGCCTGCTGGAACCCCGTTTTATTTATAGCAGCGAACGGTGTGCTTTACCTGCATTATAAAATAGGCCCAAACCCGCGCGAATGGTGGGCAATGTACAAAACATCAAAAGATGGTGGCAAAACATGGTCGTCAGCTGTGGCGCTGCCCAAAGGTTTTTTAGGCCCCATCAAAAATAAACCTGTGCAATTGGCTAACGGAGATATCCTGTATCCATCAAGTACTGAAAGTCTGGACGAGAAAACCTGGCAAATACATTTGGAAAGATCTGACGCTGCGTTAAAGAAATGGGAAAAGATCAATATCGATTGTGATACCTTTCAGCTGATACAGCCGTCCATCCTCAGATATTCTAAACAAAGGCTACAATTGTTATCGCGCAGCAAACAGAATGTTATTGCGCAAAACTGGTCAAACGATAACGGCAAAACCTGGAGCAAAGCTACAGCTACGCAACTGCCCAATCCAAATTCCGGGAGCGATGCGGTTACCGTAAACGGGTATCAATTGCTGGTATACAACCCGCTTACCGCCGGTAAAAACTGGTGGGAGGGGCGTTCGGTTTTAAAACTGGCTGTTACAAAGGACGGCGAACACTGGAAAGACCTATATACTTTTGAACAACATGATAAAGGCGAATACAGCTACCCGGCCATTATTGCCGATACAGTAGGAAATGTTTACGTTACCTACACGCACGACAGAAGCCGCATAAAATTTGTACAGTTGAAGTTTTTCAGGTAGTTATTTCATACGTACATAAAGCCAGCTTGGACCGTCGGCTACTGATGTGCCTATAATCAGGCTATCAGCCTTTATACGATAAACATCTGAATATGCCGGATTAGTAAATTTCATTAATCCATATTTCGCGCCGTTGTCACTGCCTATCTGGTTAGTGGAAAATTTGCCCTGCGCTTTCAATTGGTTTGCTTCGTACTTGGTGTAAGTGCTGTCAGCGGTAAAAGTATATCTGTTTCCGTTCCCGGGCGGGTATGGTACAGGTGCTGCCCATCCTGACATGGCGGTTCTGAGTTCCCATGATCCTGTGAAACCATTTGCAGGAACCTGCACTTTATCCTTGTGGCAGGCGGTAAATAAGGTGGTAACGACTAATGCGGCGATCAGCTTTTTCATTTGTAAAGTTTAGTTTATAACCTTACGCAGCTAATGCTTCAAGCGCTACAGCGTAAATTAATTTTTTTTAACGGAAGTGGTTAGCTCCAGGATAGAATCAACATATTCGCGGTTGTTAGCCAAACGTGGTACTTTGTGCTGGCCGCCTATTTTGCCCCGCGTTTTCATCCAGTTAAAAAAGGTATTTTGTTGTACGGGGCGCACCAAAGGCCGGCGAAGCGCCATGTCTTTAAATCGCTTGGCGTCATAGTCAGAATTTACCTTACGGAGTGTTTCGTCCAGCAGGTCAACAAAGCGCTCAAACTCGGCGGGTGGTTTCTCAAACTCTATCAACCATTCATGAGCGCCGGAACTATTGTCGCTAAAATAAACGGGGGCTGCAGTATAGTCGCGTATAATGGCGCCGGTTTGGCTGCACGCTTCGGCAAGGGCGCGTTCGGCATTATCAATGATCAGTTCTTCGCCAAAGGCGTTAATGAAATGCTTGGTACGGCCGGTGATCTGTATTCTGAAAGGCGAGAGCGAAGTAAATTTAATGGTATCGCCTATCATATATCTCCATAAGCCGGCATTGGTGCTAATGATGAGCGCGTAATTTTTATTCAATTGCACCTCATCTAAGGTAAGTGTTTGCGGGTGCTCGTCGTGAAGGTTCTCTAAGGGTAAAAACTCGTAAAAGATCCCATAGTCGAGCATCAAGAGCATATCGCCCGGTTCTTCCAGATCCTGTATGCCAAAAAAGCCTTCAGAGGCATTGTAGGTTTCCAGGTAATACATGTCATCCTTGGGTATCAGTTTCCTAAACTGTTCCCGATAGGGGGTGAAGTTAACCGCACCATGAAAATACAATTCCAGATTGGGCCATACATCCAGCAAATTGTTTTTGCCGGTGATCTCTAAAATACGCTTGAACAGCAGAATGTTCCAGGTAGGTACGCCGCTGATGCTGGTTACATTTACATCTTTGGTGGCGTAGGCCATCTTCTCTATTTTTTCTTCGAAATTTTCCAGAAGGGCTATATCCAAATGAGGAGTACGATAAAATTCGGCCCATAAGGGCAGGTTTTTCATAATAACGGCTGACAGGTCACCAAAAAAAGTATCGGCATTTAGCTGCCCCACTTGGTGGCTACCACCAAGCGTTAAGCTTTTACCTGTAAAAATGCGCGCATTGGGGCGGTTGTTGAAGTAAAGGGTAAGCATATCCTTACCGCCTTTAAAATGGCACTCTTCGAGTGATTCTTCACTTACCGGAATAAACTTGCTGCGATCATTTGTGGTGCCTGATGACTTGGCAAACCAGCGAATTTCTGATGGCCATAGTACATTTTGTTCGCCTTTGAGCATACGCTCGATATAAGGCTTAAGGCTATCATATGTTTGGAGCGGAACGCGCTCTTTAAACTGGGCAAGATTCTCTATGCTTTTGTAACCATACTTTTTCCCCCACTCCGTGCTTTCAGCACCGGCAACCAGTTGTTCAAACCATTCTTCCTGTACCTCGTTGGGGTACTTCATAAAAAGCTCTATCTGGTGGATACGCTTTTTCATGAACCAGGTAAAAACGGAGTTAAAAATGGTCATAATTTACGGTTAGAGGATCATGGTTCATGGATGATAGTTCATAGTAGCTGCTTTTGTCGCCATGAACCATGATCTATTGGCTATCAAATATAGATGTTACTGCGGAAAAACTTTCCTTTTCAGCACAAAGTTGGCACCGAGGTAAACCTTGCGCACCATTTCATTTTCGGCCAGTACCTCGGGCACGCCCGATTCCAATATCTTTCCTTCAAATAAAAGGTAAGCCCTATCTGTAATAGATAGCGTTTCCTGTACGTTGTGGTCAGTAATGAGGATGCCGATATTACGGTGCTTTAACTTAGCTACCATACTTTGTATCTCCTCAACCGCAATGGGGTCAACGCCGGCAAAGGGTTCGTCCAGCAAAATAAAGTTGGGCTCTGCAGCAAGGGCGCGGGCTATCTCGGTACGGCGGCGTTCACCGCCGGATAGCAGGTCGCCGCGATTTTTACGAACCTTATGTAAACTGAATTCATCTATTAATTCTTCCAGTTTATCGCGTTGTTTTTCCTTGCTCATGACTCCCATTTCCAACACAGCCTTTATATTATCTTCTACAGAAAGCTTGCGGAAAACAGATGCCTCCTGCGCCAGGTAGCCAATGCCTTTTTGGGCACGGCGGTACATGGGGTCGGTAGTTATTTCTTCGTCATCCAGAAATATTTTGCCCTCATTAGGTTTTATCAAACCAACGATCATATAAAAAGAAGTGGTTTTACCGGCACCGTTAGGCCCGAGTAACCCTACGATCTCGCCCTGCGATACATCAAACGTAACATCGTTAACAACGGTACGCTGCTTATATTTTTTTATTAAATGGTCGGCTCTTAAAATCATGAGTCAAAAAAATTCAAAATTCAAAAATAAAAATTCAAAATAAGCACATTGTCCAGTTGCAAGTTTTTGACTTTTTAATTTTGACTTTTTACTTTAATCTAATTCCTTTTATGTTCAATTGTACGGAGCGTTGTTCGCGCCATACGTTTTCTTCAATGGTGTAACAAATATCAAAAGGCACGCCGGTATTTAACTGGGGCAATAGATCACCCTGGTTAAAGGCTATACAGCTAAAGCTTGCCGAACCTGGCTGCATTACAAACATTTTTAAATGTTTACCGCCTACCAGGCCTGCTACGCCGCTAACATACACATTTTTAGTTAGGAACACCGGCGCCATATTTTCGGGGCCAAAAGGCGCGAACTGGTTAAGTATCCTGAAAAATTTCGAATCAATATCAGTAAGCGCTATTTCCGCGTCAATGCTTATCTGCTGTATCAGCAATTCATCGGGTATAGTAGTGCTCACCACTTCTTCAAACTTATCGGCAAAGGCCTGTATATTTTCTCGCTGCATGGTAAGCCCGGCCGCGTATTTATGCCCGCCAAACTGTATGAGCAGATCGCTGCAGCCGCACAAGGCCTCATAAAGGTCGTAACCCAATACAGAACGGGCCGACCCGGCAATATGCCCGTTGGACTGGGTGAGCACCACGGTTGGGCGGTAATATTTTTCGGTAAGGCGCGATGCCACTATGCCGATAACACCCTTATGCCAGTTCTCGTTAAAAACCACGGTTGATTTGCGGCCCACGAGCACCGAGTCATTATCAATCATGCTCAGCGCTTCGTCGGTTATTTGCTGGTCGTGCCCTTTGCGTTCAACATTGTGCAGGTTAATCCTGTCGCCTTTTTCACGAGCGTCCTCCTCGTGGCAGGCTATCAACAATTCCACAGCGTGTTTGGCATCATCAATTCTGCCGGCGGCATTTATACGAGGGCCGAGGGTAAACACTACATCGGCAATAGTATAGTCGCATTTTTTACCGGCAATATCCATCAGGGTTTTTACCCCAATGCAGGGCGAGGCATTTATTTTTTGCAGGCCCAGATGTGCCAGTACGCGGTTTTCGCCTGTAATATGCACAATATCGCAAGCTATACTAATGGCCACCAGGTCCAGGTATTCGGCAACTTCCCCAAAAGGAATATCGTGTACGTGAGCATATGCCTGTATGAGCTTAAAGCCAATACCGCAGCCCGAAAGTTCTTTGTATGGATAGCTGCACTGCGGGCGTTTCGGATCTAAAATGGCTATTGCCTCGGGGACGTCTTCACCAGGCAGGTGATGATCACAAATAATAAAATCTACCCCAAGGGTGTTGGCATAAGCGACCTTATCAACCGATTTAATACCACAATCTAAAGCGATAATTAGGTTAAAGCCGTTTTCTGCTGCATAATCTATCCCCTGGGTGGAGATACCGTAGCCTTCTTTATAGCGGTCGGGTATGTAGTATTCTATATGGCTGTAACGTTTACTGAAAAAGCTGTACACCAGTGCAACGGCGGTAGTGCCGTCAACATCATAATCACCGTAAATTAGGATCTTTTGATTTTTGGCGATAGCTTCATCTATACGATCAATAGCCTTCTCCATATCCGCCATCAGGAACGGATCATGCAGATGGAGTTCACTTGGGCGAAAAAAATAGCGCGCTTCTTCAAAACCGGTAACCCCGCGCTGTACAAGTATTTTTGCAAGAACGGGGCTGATATTGAGCTCGGCAGAAAGCTTACTTACTATTTCTGTGTCGGCCTCGTCTTTTAACACCCATCGCTTGTCCATATTTATCAATCGCTTTAAAAGAAGTAAAGATAACTAATGGTGGATAAACGGAACCGATGGAATAAAATTTTATCTTCCTTAAAAATCACCGTGTTTGGTTAACACAAACCAAAAGCCTTATTTACATGGTGGCAATTAACGCCCGTTTAAGGTTTGGTATTTCGTTCCGTTTGCCGGGTCGGCAGCCGACAGGATGTTCATGGCGTTTACCCTGTCCTGCTGAGAGGCGGCACTGAAAATGGAAACAAACTCTGCATTTTTGGCCGTAAAAAATGCCAGTGGGAAATAGGAGCCGAGGCGTTTGCGGTCTACCTGTGACAATACCGGCAATATACTGCTGATGTATTTACGTGCCTTGTTAGGGTTATCGGCCATTATATCCAGGCCGTTTCGGTGATAGTTATAAATAAACTCGCGCAGGTTATCGTATATTTTATTGTTCAGGTTTTCTATAAGCCAGTACCGGTTAACGTTGGTATCAAAGCCCTTCCACCCCTTGTACGAGGATGTTTGCGCATTGATCATCACCGTTTGCGCGTTAAGGAAATAAGGCGTGCCGCCATATTTAGAGAACGAATCATAATCCATCCCCAAAATAACGTACGCGTAAAAGGCCATTATAGAACTCAGGTTACTCTGAAAGTTCTGGTCGCTGTAATCAATAGTTTGCCCATCGGTATACGTAAAATCAATATCCCGGTCGTTAATATTAAGGAGGGTGGTTGTATAAGTTGAATTATAAACGGGCCTGGACGATTGCACCTGGAGTTCGCCGCTAAAGGTGCTGCTGCCATCCCAACTGGTTATATTTAATACAAAGTTGCAATCAATGCGTTCATTTGGTGCTATATCGTCAGCGCTCCATTTGCGGCCATTCAGAAAATCCTTCATGGCGGTTTCGAGTGTTTGCAGGATACGCCTGTTGGTGATCTGAATTTTGGGTGCTACCACCTTTACCCTCGCGTTAAGGTCCTGGGCACGGGCGCTTAAGCAGGTAAGCAATAAAAGAGTGGCGGCAATTATGTTCTTCATTTTACATCAATTCAACCAATTTGGCGCATATATCATGTGCTACCTCTGTTTTGCTTTTAAGGCCGAAATGGGTTTTATTAAGTTGGCTGTCTATCAAAGTTACCTTATTGGTATCGCTTTTAAAACCCGCGCCACTGTCATTTAATGAATTTAGTACGATCAGGTCAAGATTTTTCTTTTTCAGTTTCTCTATGGCATGCTGCTCTTCGTTATTGGTCTCGAGTGCGAAGCCTACCAACACCTGGTTACTGCGCTTTTGCTGGCCGAGGGTTTTGAGAATATCCGTAGTTTTCTTTAATTCGATGGAGAACTGCTCTTCCGTCTTTTTTATTTTTTGCTCTGCAACGTGCGCAGGCGTATAATCTGCCACGGCTGCGCACATTACACATGCGTCGGCCTCGTTGAAGTGTTGGAGACAAGCCTCAAGCATTTCAGCCGCGCTGGTAACATCTATGCGTTTAATAGTATAGTATTTGCTTTTTTGAGCTGTAGGGCCAGCAACCAATGTAACTGAGGCGCCTAATGAAGCAAGCTCGTCGGCAATGGCAAAGCCCATTTTGCCTGATGAATGGTTGCCAATAAAACGCACAGGGTCTATCGCCTCATAGGTAGGCCCTGCGGTAACCATTACGCGTTTGTTTACAAGAGGAAGCTTTTTCCTGATATCATCCGCCAGGAAACTAACTATTTCTTCAGGCTCGGCCATACGGCCCTCGCCATGCAGGCCACTGGCCAGTTCGCCACTACCCGGCGGAATTAATATATTACCGAAGCTTTGTAACTGGCTAATATTATCGCGGGTGGCGTTGTGTTTCCACATATCCAGGTCCATCGCAGGTGCAAAATACACCGGGCATTTAGCAGATAAGTAAACGGCTGTTAAAAGGTTATCAACCAATCCACCGGCCATTTTAGCCATGGTATTGGCGCTTGCCGGGGCAATAACCATTATATCCGCCCATAGGCCCAGCTCAACATGGTTATTCCATTCGCCGGTTTCGGCTTTAAAATACTCATGATAAACCGGGTTCTTTGATAAAGTAGAAAGGGTAAGCGGCGTAATAAAGTTAGTACTATCGGGTGTCATTACCACCTGTACATTGGCTCCTGCTTTAACCAGCAACCTTACCAACGTGGCCGACTTATACGCGGCAATACTTCCGCAAACGCCTAACAAAATCTTTTTGCCTTCTAACATCGTTTAAAGTAAAAAATAAAAAGTCAAAATTCAAAAGAAGGGAAACCTTACACTTTTGAATTTTGACTTTTAACTTTTGAATTAGCCGGAGGGCTTATAATTCTTTAGCTTCTTTGGCCGGGTTACGGTAGTAGATCTTGTTATCTAAAAATTCCTGTACTGCTACCAGGGTAGGTTTAGGCATTTTTTCGTAATGTTTAGATATCTCTATCTGTTCGCGGTTTTCAAACACCTCTTCCAGGTTATCGTTTGATGAAGCAAACTCAGATAGTTTCTGGTGTAACTCCTCTTTAATGTTATTTGAAATCTGGTTGGCACGTTTAGCCATGATCACTAATGATTCGTAGATGTTATCTGTTTTAACATCCAGTTCACGAAGATCGCGTGTTACAGTACTGCTTGCTACAGCCGGTTTATTTGTGTTATTAGTACTCATATCTTTTATATTATATATGTGTTATATCTATTGAGGTATTTTTTGGTTACTTCTATCCTTTATTGATGGTGGCTGCGCTGTATTAGTGCTATCTTTCTTAGCCAGTTTCTCAGCCAGCTTCTGGTCTGTTTCAGCCTCGGCTATTACGCGTCTTGCACGCTCTATGCCGTAGCGGCTGTCCTTGATGTATTCGTTAGCGCTTTTCAGGAATTTACTATTAGGATACTTATCTACAAACTGGTCGGCATAAGTTATCGCCTGTTCGTAGCGCTCCTGTTGTTTCCTTTCAAGGCTTATGCGCGCGTATTTATATTGCGCCTCAATAGTAAGGTATTCCAGTTCTTCGGCATATTTAGTATCAGGGTAATCGCGAAGCGTATTGTTAAAAGCAATAACCGCCGATTGATAATCGCCTATTGTTAAATATAGCTTAGCATTAGCATATGCTTTTTGTTCAAGTTTATCACGCAGGTTTTGTATTAGTTTACTTGCCTCGGTCACACGATCGCTTTTCGGGTAAAGGTTAATAAACAATTGCAAGGCTTCAATCGCCTTATCGGTATTTTCCTGGTCAAGGGAATATATAGGCGAATCCAGATAAAAACAGTAAGCAGCTATAAACCGGCATTCCTCCGCACGCGGGCTTGATGGGTAAGTGTCTGCAAAGTTTTTAAAATGGAACCTTGCCGAAGTGTAATCCTTAAGCCTGTAATTGGTATAGGCGTAGTAATAGAACAAGTCCTCCGCAGATTCACGCCCTCTGTAGCGTGGTGCAAGGTCTTCAAATAACCCTAATGCTTTGTTGTAGTCCTTTTTATTATAGTACTTAATCGCCTCCTGGTATTTTTTAGTATTGTCGTTACTTGCTTTCAGCCTATCGTACTGGCTTTTGCAGCCAGCCATCACCATGCCGAAGACAATAACACCTGGTAAAACTATACGGGTTAGTTTTTTAAACATTTTGCAAAGATAAGTTATTAGTACAGAACGGTCAATTATTTATTTAGGCTACTAATATAGCTGACTTTACAGGTACTGCATGTGTATATATAAGGCATTTAACATCTTTTAACGTTACTGTGGCTATTATATGTTTAGATCAAATTAATTTGACCGATAAATTGTAGTATATATAGATACGGCCTCCGTTGCTATCCGTGTAAGTGCCGTTATCATATAATGTATAGCGTTCCCCTCTGTTTATCGGGGCCGCGCTATCCGCTCATACGCCCGCTGGCCTTAGGCGCCGGCCTGTATCCGCTGCTATCGCTAACGCGTTGCGATGTTAATGGAACAATAGTATACGATCTTAACTGGTTTGTATTAAGTTATGGACAGTCTTGTATATAATAACAGCGCACTATGAGCTTATTTTTACCATCCCTCTTTGCGCAGCAGCGAGGGGGCAGGGGGTGAGCCAAATTTTTCCCGCTCACCTTCAATGTGTTAAAGGCACACTAACACTAAATCTGCTAAAATGTTTGCAAAACTAAAAACCTTGCGTACCTTTGCAGCCCGCAAACGAGATAGCGGGTCGTTCTCTGAAAAGAAAAAACAAACTTTAAAAATTTAAAAATAAAGTTTGCAAATAAACAAAAAGCTGCTACCTTTGCAGCCCGCTTCACAGAGAGTTGAGCGGTTGTTTTTTGAAGGAGTGTTGAGGATGGTTAAGTAG
>MKTS01000016.1 GCA_001898335.1 Mucilaginibacter sp. 44-25
TCTTTGAACTCCTCCGCCGAATTAAGCCGTCCTGACAACCAATTTTCATCTTTGACGATACCGACTGTCAATTGCCCTGCCTCATATACACCTCCCGTACCTGAGGCCCTGCTTAAGCTGATCGCTTGCGTGGAGGTCACCGTCGCTTTCCAAAGAGCGGCGTAGCGCGTTGTGGCAATAGTGGTCATCGGATCGGTGTTATTGACATCCCATTCTGATATCAGTGTGCGGCCACTGGTCGCTGTCCGGCTACCTGGCTGCCAGGCATCCCCCGGAGCGCCCTGTTGTGTCAGCCGGTTAAGCGGAGAGGCCTCGTACACGCTTGCGGCATACGGCGTGGCCATATCCTTGTAATTCTGCCCGGATACCGGAAGATAGAACTGCTTCTGGCCGCTAGTGTTGTAATTCCCCTGAGGATTTAATGCCTCGATATGAAAGGCTCCTGCTGAAGATGATGCGGTTACATAGGGCAGGTATTGTAAGGGCTGCCTGCCATACTGATCATACAGCATGGGTTGTACCACATCCTGATCACCATTCTTGCTTCCTCGGATCTGTACCGTTTGCAGCGGTCTTCCCAAACCGTCAAAGTATTGCACGGTACGCAGCATCGCGCAGTTGGTCAAAGTTGTCGCGTCCGGGTTGGTAATGTTACTGTCCTGAGCCGTATACTCCATCACAAAATTCCGGTTTACACTCGGTTGTACCGTCAAAGGGGCACAATTTAGCCCCGGAACGATCAGGGCGCTGAAAGTCTGTCCGGCAGCCGTAGAAAAGCCCGGCAACAGCATAATGCTGACCGGTGCTGTATAACTGCCGGATGTATTAGCAGCACTAAGCTGCACCTGGCTGTTGGCTTTCTGCACCAGGAGCATACTAAAGAGAATGCATAAACGATAAGTAAGGTCAAATATCTTCTTCATTGTTTTGATGGCTTAGCTGGATATTAATTACCTCCCTGGTAACCTGTTCCTGTCCGTAATAAAAATTGCTTTTCGACGCAGGTGGTATCCCCGCCCGGAGGCTGTACCTGTTGGGTGGTCGCCGTACTGCTTTTCGCGGTCTCCTGATCCGTGGATGTGCTGGATCTTGCCGCGACAACCGCAACCGCCACATTACCGCAACCACTTTCAAACGACCCGAGATAGGTATAGCTGCTGCCTTTCGCAACTACTGCAGAGGTCAGCGCTACAGAAGTGGTAACACTGGTGTTTACTTTAGTGATGGTGGTGATCTTGTAATTTACGGTAACGTCGGTAGTTGCCGTAAATGGTGTACTGTAGGTATTGTCCGTATACAATGAGATACGGTATTCCGCATAGTTCTGATTACCGCCGCCACTGGTAAATGACGTTTGCTCGATCAAAGCATACGGCAGAGGCGGCGCATCGTTTGCCGTGCCATTGCTATAGTTGTAATAGTATTTCTTCAGCAAGTTCTTGTTGTTGTCCCGGATCGTATTCAATCGCTGAAACTCATCGTAGTCGTAGTAACTGACCACGCCGTTGACATCCATCGTGCTGGTCATACCGGTCTCCGGATCATAGGTACAACTTGTTAACATCGCACCAGCCGGCGCAAAACGAACATCATCTATTTGTGCGTTTAAGCTGATGGTATAATTTCCATTACTTACCGTCGCATTCTGTGTCATCCATGTCCAGGCACCATTGTTTTTTTGGTAGTAGTTTAATACATATGCACCGTTGGATAGGCCGGATAATACCTTGGTATAGGTTCCTGTGTAGCTGTAGTGACCGGTCTTACTATCATTCAACGTACCGTTACCTGCGCCTTCTTCAAATCCTTCGAAAAAGATATCGCTAGCAGCCGCATTTTTTGCAGCAAGTACAGGAAATTGATTGCTATAGCCCCACCGGTAAGCGGAGGGTACATTATCCGTCAATTTGACCTGCGAAATGTTGCCTGTATTATATTCGAAAGCTGCTTTTTCATTATACGCGGCATCTTTCACAAGCGAGGTATTATCCGTTCCGGTTTGCGTGTAAGTAAAGCTGGATGGCGGTATGAGATAATCTGTTTTGCTTACTTTTGACAGATAGACCTTGTTTTGTGAGGCAGGTTTGTAGTCATAAGTATTGTAGACAGCTGACATCACGTTGCCGTTCTTCAAGTTCACCGTTTCCACCAGTGCAAAGTTGTTTTGTATCCGCATGTCGATCAACGGTTTTAGCGCCACAGAAGCGTTCGTTAAGGCATTCTGCAAGTTCACTTTATAAGTCGCGTTCGGCCCTGTAAAATTCGCGATACGGTAATCGATGAAGGTCATACGCTTATGGCTCAGCGCCAGATCATAGTCTAACCAAAGATTTCGCCTGCAACGGTGATCAGTGCCGCATTGAAGCCAATTTGCTTTATAGTTCGTGGTCAGCGCATCCTGATCAGTGGCCAGGGCCGGTATTTTGGTGTCAAGGCCATCAACCGCTGTGATGGTGTAATCAGGTACATAGCGATAACGGGTTTCCAGTGTTTCGCCTGACGAATTCACAGTAGTTTTTCTAGTGAGTTGGTGATGATAGGCATTATCATAAAACGACTGCTCCATCACTTCATTCACGCCGCTGCTGTTATAGGATCTGCGATGAACTAACTCGGTCACTTTCCTCGCGGTTTTTTGGTCATACCAGGTAAACATACCTGTCCCGTTATTGATACCGTTAACTGTCGTGCTAACCATAGACGGGGTCGTCAACAGGTTTTCCTGATATTGATTAGTGTATGACATATCCTGAAGAAGGACACCGGCCTCACTGTATTTGGCTTCGTATTCTAGCTGTCCGCGCTTAAAGAAATTAGGCTCCGGCGCGGATGGGAAATTCGGAATGTCTATGGTACAGGTATTCGGGGACGTGATAATTGTCCGGTTGACAATGTCTTTCCGGTCGATCAGGTAGTCGCCATCCATGTTGAACATCGACACGGTATAGCCATTGCCTTGCTGACGCGTGGTAACTTTCCGGTAGCCGATATGCGATCCCTGGGTACTGCCCATTGGCCGTATGCTGGCAGGGGTCGTCAGGTACGATAACCCCGATCCTGGCACCACCGGGCAGCCATTGGGATAGATAGGATCATTGTTGACATTATTTGTCAAAGGCCTGAATGATTCCGCGTAGATCTGGTTCCGAACCGGTTGCGCAATGGTGGGCTTTCCGAATACTACCCCCGTCGATAATTGCTGGCCACTACTGCTGTCGGTATAGTCATAAGAGGTGACCATATCCGGATTACCGTTCGCGCTGCTCTGCGTAATGGTCTTGATGCGGAGGCCGCCTACCATCGCATTGGTATTAACGATGGTTCCTGCCATCTGGTAAACCCTTACGTCCGCCCCATTGCCGCCGTAAGAATTGTACTTGGTCACGCGGATATGGTACAGGCCGGTCGCGTAATTTCGTATGATTTCCTTGGTCTCATTCTTTAGTGCGCTTAAATGATCGAGGGGAGCCCAGTTACTATCAAATACGTCCAACTCTGCGGAGCCACCTTCAGGCCTGTTCACTAATTGAATCACATAATTATAAGTTCCTAAATTAATATCCAGTGTTGCCGTTTTAGGGCAATCACAACCATCGTAACCGGCACTTCGGCTGTCTACAAATGTTCTTTCCCCATTACTAGCGGTAATCTGCGAATTGTAGGTATCGTTGGGTTCAAAATCATACAGATTATACCCACCGGTAGGAAAGGTGATTTTCTTTAACGTACCTCCGCGCATGGCAGGCCAGTGCGGATCTCGGTCAGCGCCGGCTATTGTTGTAGGGCTGGAAGTATTATAAGTGTTATAAAAAGTGCCTATGAATTTATCACCATTCGTGGTCACGCCGTTGCTGAATCCCCAATGATCCTGGCCCAGGGACAGCCGACGCGGTACAGGCTCATCAAAATAGTCAAATTTGTATGGCGGGTTTAGCGTTCCTGAAGCGCCCTGTTCCTGTATACTCAATAATTTCAAGCGCTTTTTGTCCGAAGTCGGGCCCCCAAGGTTGGTAGCGGTAACACCATTGGGATCGTCAAAATAGCTGTAATCAAACTTATAACTTTTTAACAACACAGCTCCCGGTTTCATGATATCAATACGGCCGAGCGGATAAGCAGCATTAGCGCCCGTATTAGCGCTTTCTAATTCCATGGTTTGCGTGACAATTCCTGTTAAGTCTTGTCTCGGTTGGGCTGCCTGAACAAAATTAACCTGCGCATTTGACGAAGTGATGCTCGACAATTCAACACCATGGATGATGTTGCGAATAAGTTTAAATCCTGCCTGACTACCTGAAGAGACCGTATAGTTGGTCGAAATCATATGATAGCTGTAAGCTACCGGCCGGTAATTCAGTGTTATCGTATTGTTACCATCGAAAGATACGATCTTATTCAGATACCAGCTGGACAATACTTTGTCCCAGCCAACGCCGTTCTGGGCGGTCATCACTTTGGAATACTCAACAGGATCAGTGTCCGTAGTTGACGGCGTTGCTCCAAAATAATATCTCGTACCATCCGGTGTTGTCAGCGTAAAACCTTGGATACTTTCAGAAGACCCGTAGGTGTAATTAACCTCTATTTTGATGTCCTGTTCGGGTAAGAGCATCGGCGTGCGATCATCATTGAAATAAAACTTCCCACTGTAGCCGCCTACATTAAAAAAGAACATATCCGGTTCAGAATCATACTCCCCACTGGAAAAACGTTCATATTGATTAACAAAGCCGCTATCTGGCCTTGTTTCCGGCCCGTCCGGCTGGTTTTTTAAAAACGTGTAGCTCCGATACCCGTAATTACTATAATACCCAGTTTTCTGAAAATTATTTACAGTTCCCTTTTCATCCGGTGTTCCCCTTACTGAACGGGTGATCACACCACCCGCGTTAAGCGACCAACCAGCACCTACCCAGCTGGCGGGCTCACCCACTTTAAGGCCCGATGCATGATAACTCATCGAGATGGGGACGGATAAACTACCGTCCTTTACGGTGTATAACGGAATGCTGATCTGCGGAATTCCGGTATGTAAGCTTACCGGGATATCCACGAACTTAGTAATAGCTCCTGCAGTAGGGGAAGCGATAGAAACCTTGTTATACTCCAGGCCTTCTGATGCGCTTTGCGCAAAGCTTGCCTTGGGAAATAGTGATGCAAACGCCATGCACAGCAGCGCATAGCAAAGCAAATAATTGGATTTCATTCAGGTTGAAAATTAGAGGAAAAGGAATGAGCAATTAACTTTAAAAACAGACGGCCTATTTATTTGGATAATTTTTGTTGTTTCCGAACAACAAACCGGAGCTGATCCAAAGAGCGTTTAATGCTCGCATTCGACCTTTGGATAGCTTTTATCTCTTCTTCTTTTTTGATAAGATGAAGTGTTAGTTCCTCTACTTTCTTCAGTAAAATCCTGTTCATTTCTCCTAAGTCTGTGCCTTCATTCGCTATGGTCGCTGCGGATGGGACATCCGGAAGGTGCCGGTTACGCTGGATATATAATTTTACTTCTGCAAGTGATTGAAGTTTATAATCAGATTTAAAAACAAAATCCGGCCAGTTAGCCGTTTCCACCTTGATAGACTGCGCCCTTACACCACCATTGACAGAAAGAGCTTCTTGTGGGGTCATAGTACCTATTCCGACACGTCCGCTGACCAACAAATTGTTTTGACCCACGTTTTGACTAGAGGTCAAATAGCCAACCAAAAGGCTCGTGTAACCAACTTTCACCGGATGGGTAGAGTCACCAGTGATGTTGAGTCCCCAGTTTTCCTGAATGGAAGTTGCATTTCCCCCGGAAACAAATCTCAACCAGGATCCCGATCCAAAAGGGCCACCCGAAGTTACGACCGGAACATCTGTTTGTGCATAACAGCAATTATAGATAGCGCAAATCACGATAAATGTGAGAAATGGTTTTCTTATGTGAGGAAAATAGCGGATAATTTCTATTAAGCGCTTAGGAGATCGCATCAAAGTCGCATTGGCGTGGCCAGCATTAAAAGTGTTTTGCATGTATACTGATTATTGTAATAAAAGGGTTCTGGTTTTAAGTTTTGTTGCAACTCAGATTTACTTACACTTTATCAATACAAAGCAGATTGTAGAAATAAAGGTCAGTCTGATGTTAAAGACAATGAAGAATATAGGGTGGATGGACTTTACTTCATGAACTAATCAATTCGACAGAAGAGTGATTCCGGGAATACTTTGTGAGAAGTTCCGCAGCTGTTAAAAAAAATGAGGAGATAATCTAATAATTGTCGCACGAAAATATATTTCGTGGCGGGGCGCAAAAGGGTAACAGGGGTATTCATGTAATTGTGATGGTCATTATTGCAGTAAAGGCTTTGCTAATATAAATAAAATTTTCAAAGCAAGTATTTTTTTCTTTTTTTAGAGATTTATTGAGGACGGGTGTGCAATAAATTCAATCTTTCCATTGCCTGTAATTCAAAATATTTCGGAATAAAGTGGTGATATAAACTGCATTGCGAGTCTTTACCATCAACCCGGTATACCGGGCAGCCGCTCGTGCAAATCGAACGGTATTTACATTTTTTGCAATCATCAGATTTTTTATCCTCATGATGCTCTCCGACAGCGATCATATCAACAAGGCTAAGTTCCTCGTTGAAAATGGATTTACCTGATGCGCTATCATCACCGAATTGCACATGACAGTATTTAAAAGTGCCATCAACATAAATAGCACCGCCTGAAAAACCGGAAGCGCAGGTTTGAAACCCTAGTTCATTTGGTTTAAGATCACAAAACTGGAAACGTTTGGAGAACTGCCATCCTCTTTTAATGGCCTCCCCCATAATGGCAAAGGAAGCTGTTAAATATTCATCCAAAAGTTCCGCATGTATTTTCTCGCCCTTTACGATGGAATAACGAAACGGAATATTAAGGGCAACCAGGTAACAGGTCAGATCAGGCAAGCCGGTCAAATTCAAATTCGTAACAACTGTGTTTACCGATACCGGTACTCCCGCCGCAATCAATTTGCGCAGATTAGTATCAACAATACCGAATGAACCGCAACCCGAACGGAAACTGCGTGTGGCATCATGGGTGGCTTCTAGGCCGTCTAATGATACACCAAATCCGATACCGTACGCTTTTGAAAAGTCGATGATCTCATCATTGAGTAGGGTAAGGTTAGTCACAAAACCTGCCTCAAATTTGCAGCCGATATCGGTTAAGGCTGATCTGGCTTCCGCAATAAACAATTTCCAAGCACCGAATTGACCTAATGGTTCTCCCCCTGCGAGCCGTAACCGAATTTGCCGGATGCCATCTTTGCGGACAGTTTCTGTTAGTTTGAACAATAACTGTTTTCTCACAGCATCACTCATGCCTTTGCCTGTATTGAGCGTGGAAATATAACAGTAACTGCAACCCAAGTTACAGGAGTTGGTCGTATGGATCCAAAAGTTCAGCGTATCAGGTGAAACGGGTTTAACAGGCTGTGAAAAACGGCACCTATCAAAGCCGACCAATTCCGTTTTTTGCAGCATCAATAGAAACGCTTCTAAGGTAACTGGTGTTATCTCTAACTTCCTAGCCAAAGTTTCTATGTCATTAATGCCATCGATTGCCGATAGTATCTCATACTGGCGTCGGTTGAGCAACCGGAACGAATTTGGAAATGAACAATTAACCGCATAGGCGTGATTTTCGTCTAATGCGGTTAATAGCAGGTCAGGCGCTCTATGCGGCACAGACCGCATCAATGCTGTAACATTCATAAGCGCTCTCTAATTATCCTTCTTGAGATACTGCGCTATGACTCTCATGAGAGGCGTTGTCCGCATACATATTATTAGTACAATCATTAAAATTGTTGGTGCAATCGTTGTAATGTGCCCCGCTGTCAGCTGGATTAACATTACCTTTTAGCAATGCCATTACCGAACGGTCGTCGAATAGAATGTCTTGTTGGATTGTGTTTAGCATGATCTGATTATTTATGTTGTTACTTATTCTTCTTCCTGTTAAGGCGGTTTAGTAATGTATGAACCGTACTTGGATGCCATTTGCCGACCATGCGGAAAGTCGGCACTTTTCTTCTATTCAATTCTTTACAAACAGCGCGGGTTGTCAAAATTCCCCGCTCATTTAAGCGCCTGATAACAGGGTGCATTTTATCAGCAAAGTTTTCAGCGGCCCGTTTATTGACCACAGCTAAAGTTTTGCTGTTCTTCCCCAATTCTACGCCGCGCCTCTTGGCGGCCGAAAGCGCAGCCTTAGTATTTTCACTGATGCGCTGACGTTGTTCTTCTGCTACTGCCGCCAGGATGTGGATGGTAAAACGGTTAGCGTGAGGATTGTCTACTACTTTTACTTCTACCTTTGACTTAACAATCCCTGCGATTTGCTCCACATCGCGCCCGAGCCTGTCAAGCTTGGCAACAATTAATGTCGCTTGCCGCTTCCGGCAAAGAGCAAGGGCATCGAATAATCCTGCGCGATACTTGCGGGTTGATTGAACCTCGACCACCTGACTAATCAAATTATAATCATTAACCGAGCAATACTGCTCAACCGCGTTTTGCTGCGCTTCCAGTCCTAAACCACTTTTGCCCTGTCTGCTTGTTGACACACGATAGTACGCGATAGCCTGCTTCATCGCTTTTGTCCCTTTTGTTCACTATTAAACCATCGTTTATATTTGAACAAGATTTAGTTGAAAATCACTTAATGGCAAAAATCAACTTGTTGTACAGCAAGGAATTGAAAAGCAGGAGTTGGTTTAAAATCGGGCTTTTTGTCTATGTGTTGAGGATGGTTTACTAATAAACAAACTTCCAGCAAATATTCTTTCCGTATCAAAGGTGAAACATTGGCCCTGGCATTATCGATCCTTGCATTGCTGGCAACTTTTTATCAACTGTATTTACAGCGTCTGCATAATGAAAAGTCAGTAAAGCCGCTGATCCAAATTAATTTGACCGATCAAAACGGTCTTTTATATGTCCACGTTCAAAACAATGGCCTCGGGCCGGTCATCTTGGAAAAACTCGTATTTACGAAAGCCGGACAAACCTATACTGATATAACGCAGTGTCTGGAGCTTAATCCCAAAGAATACCAACGGGTCATTATCAGTGGTTCGGTCAAAGTGGTGCTGCCGGGAGAATATCTTGAAGTATTTTCTAAGCAGTTTAGAGAAGATATATCGGCCTCAGTAATAGATGATGCTCGCCATCAATTAGCAGATCTTAAACTTACAGTCCTTGGGCGGGACATCTATGACCACAAGATCACAATCGAAAGAAATTTAAAGTGGTTCAAAAGGCATCAGGTCAAAGACATTAAATGAAGCGCAGCACCGCTTGATCGTTTTACATCTGAATACATTTAAGAATAAATAAGTAAATTGAACTCAAAATTGACGCCATGAGTTTAACCCTAAGATTGCATTTCAACGAGGAAAATGAATTTTTTTCGAATGCCTATATTGGTAAAACATTCGTAGACATTGCTGATGCGGTATACGTTCCGGTCAATGGTGACTTCATCAGTTTTAGTGCCGCAGATTATGTTTTAGATGAGGCCGTTGCAAATAAACTGCAACAGGCGATGGACGAACGAGGCAGTTTTAGAGCACGTATTTTAGGAGTCAATTACGAAAAGGCTCTCACAGTCGTGGATGTTCTTCTTTTCAGTGATGAAAATTATTTGAAATCCTATACAGAAACCGAGTAGAGAGAAGCAGGTATATCCCTTCTTATAATTGTGAAATTTTTGGCATAAAAAAGCCCCGTTACACTCGCTGTTTCGGGGCTTACCTAAACCTTATCACAATGTAAATGCGAGGCACTTACATATTGAAGTTTCTAATATATATTAAAATTTCGTGCCTAATCATTCAAGTGTGTGAATTGATAAACTGACAGTTGCATGTTCGCAGGGCGAGAGTGTTAAGCAAATGTTTTATTTGATTATAAAATTTTCTATCTTCCAAAATAAAACCTTACTTATCATGCCTAACATTACTATTCAGACAAAAAAAGGAGATGCACTCAAAAAGGCGATTTTTGAGGCAGTAGAAGACAAAACACTCAAAACATGGGAAATTAGGGAGAGTAAAGATGACAGTTATTTACTTACGCATAAGCCTGAACAATGGGCTGACCGCGCTTTACTGGAATTTCTCGTTAGTGAAGAGGTGCTGTTAATACGAACAGTTACATGGCGGAATCACGAGGAAGATTTGGCAGCACAGAATTTTTTCATTGGCCGGTTTGTCGAAATTCTCCTTCAGCACTTTGGTAAGTACTTCATCAACCTAAAAGTGAATAAATAATTGCGCTGTAAAAAGCCATCACATCATCTGCGATGGCTTTTATTTTAGCACTTTGTTAATGAACAAAGCAACGCTAACAAGCGAGTACCTATTTTTACATTTAAGTATTGATGCTGGTACTCTTAACGCTTTAATCTCTGTTAGGTTCTTTGACTACCTCTCCCGCTCGGTATTCCTTTGCTGACTATTTTGCTCTCTTGCCTGCTTTGTCTTTTCAAGAAAAGCTGCGCGCTGCTGTTCACGATTTTTCTCTTCAACGCTTGCTGCCTGACCTTGCTGAACTCCTTTAAAATTAACGTTAGCCTTAGTTTGGTTATAGGACTGCTGGCCTTTTTGCTGTTCAGGGCTTTTCTTCTCCTGGCTTTTGGTGCCCTGTGGTTTATCAGGACTGGGGTGGTCTGATTCCCGCTGTGCTTTCCTGGCCTGATCGATCATGGACTTAAACTTCTGTCCCTGCCGGGTAAAATCCTTGTCACTTGGCGCATTGGGGTTCGGCCCGGTATAGCCATGCTGTTTAGCGACCTGATAAGCCTTTTGCTGATATTTCTCGTCGATGCCTTTTAAGCCCTGTTCGTAGTCGAGTTTTTTGTTTTGTCCGGTGATGCGATTGTGATTGTTTAAATGTGCTGATTGCTGTGCAAACTTGCCCGGATATTCTTCCCGCTCTTTTTGATAGTCGCCTGCGATCTTCGCAAAATCCTTAAAGCCATCGCCGTCCAGTTTGGTCAAATAGTCCTGTACAAAAGCAGGGATCTTGATCTCGCTATTACTCATAATGATTGTGTTTAGGTGTAAATAATGATATGATCTACCAATAAATATCGGGAGAATATTTGAATGTATAAATATGAGCGCTCGTTTTGGGAAACCTTCCGCGATAAGAATGGCGAACTGGAATGTTCCAAATGGTTCTACGGGGACGAGTACTCTGACGAATATCTCTTTAACGATTCCCAAAGCCTGCCGCGCTTCGGCCATCTGGCCCGTAAAGCACTGATGCATTATTTAGGGGATCACTACAACCCGCATAAATCGGCGATAACAAATGAGCCATTTATCCGTCAGCTTATCCAGGGCTTTATTGAATATCGCATACAGCATAAAACATCAGGTTATGATTGGGCGTTCATCGACAATTTTTTAAAGAAAGTCATCGGCGACCTGTACGGCGTCCCCCTTGCATACGATCAGCATCGTATCGATCAGGGCATCTTGCCGCCGTACAGGGGCATCCTGCATGATGTCGGCCCGCAACAAGCTTAACGTTCTACCTCCATGCTGCGGATTTGGTTGTTTTCCCGTGTCTGCTGTGCTTTGGCAAGAAACGCTTCTTTTTCATCGGCAAGCGATTTGTATTCCGGCTCCTGTTCTTTAGCGCCAAAACGCTTTTGCGCTTCAGTACCATTCTCACCCCATTTTGCTTTATGGGTATTGTAATCTTCTTTCAGCATGTTTTTGACCGCCCAGGGCATTTCTTTATAACTGCCATATCGGTTGACTAAGCTGGCATAGTTGCGGTCAAGTTTTTGTTTGGCTTCCTGCGCATCAGCGTGAAAATTAAGCTTTTCATTGCCGTGCATCTCGTTCATTTGAGCCTCGGTTGGGAATGATGCTGTTCCGGTTTCATTGTTTTCCTCTTTCATGATTAAAAAGTTTAAAGGGTGAATAAATCGATTATGTTGGTTTGTAGTATTGTGCGGCTTCTATAAAGCCCAGCATGACCTTGGGCGGCGATTTACATTGCCGCTCGGTAATCTGATGGGTGGTGACTGCAAAAGCATCTTTTAGCCACGCGCGCTTTTCGGTGGTACTTCCTTTAAAGGAGAAACATACTTTCAGCGCAATCAGGACAGACAGCGTAATTTCCGTCGTAAGGGAACGATTGCGTTCTCTTACATCTTTTATGTTCTGCAAAAACTGCTGTCGCGCGTCGGACGGAGTATCGCCTGCGGCAGGTGTTTGGTCAGAACCCGCTGCTGCCTTTTCCGCTGGTTGCTCTGTTGTTTTGAGTTGCTCCTGTTTTGGTTGTTGCTGTTTAACCTGCTGCTGCTCACGGATGGCCTGCTTTTCAGAAACCAATTTGGTATCACTGAAACGCTGCCTTACTTCGCTGGTCTTGATACCGTCTAACTTACGTACCAGGTCGAAAGACACACCATCGCTATCGATCACTTTAAATGGCCTGTCCGTCCCCATGGCGATTTGATAACCATTGGCTTTCGCTTCGCTCATAAAAGCCGCTGCTGTGTCGGTACGCTGCCATATCGCCGTCAATGTTTGCTTATGACCTGCCCGGTTGTTGTTCTTTTGCGGCGTGGGCTTGTGGCTGAACTTTCGCTCCATTTCCGCTCGGGCGCGGTCATGCGCTTTATAGTTTTGCTCATAGGTCGTCATTGCCCGGCGTTCGTGGTTGTACCGCTCATAAACGATATGCGCATGAATGCGGTTGCCTGGCTTTTCGTGCAGCACCACTACGCGGCGCTGATCTTCATAGCCTAATTGCTTGGTCAGGATCTCGACCGATTGCTGCCATTCTTCCATCGACATGGCGCGGTCGGTCGTATCTTCCGGGTTTGGGTTGATATAGGCATGGTAAACGCTGTTACGGCTCCGGGTCAGTTCGCTGTTCAGCTCCATGCTGTACAGGGTATCTTTCAAATGCGCTGCATCGGCATAGGAATGGCCATCCACATCCAGGATCGTGATGCGCTCATTCTCGCCTTGCGCTAACAGGTAGCTGGCTAATTGCGGGGCGTTACCCCTGATTTTTCCTGCGATAACCATGTTTGATGATCTCCATAATCTCCGCTGTGAGGCGGCTGATTTCCTGTAATGTGCGGTGAACAAAACCGGGATCTATTCTTGCTACCTTTCCTGTTGATGCCTCTACATTCAAAGCCTTGGCAATCTGGTTGAGGTTACTGCCCTGCTTGCCTGTTTCCGCCAGCAAACGGATCAACTCATTCCGGTTTGTATCGGTGTTATAATCATCCGCCCGTTTGCGGATATAGTCGCTGATGCTCAGTCCGGCCCTGGCTGCGTTCTGCTCGATCAATTTCTTTTCAGCGGCATTGACACGAAAACGGAAAACCGCATCGCGTTTTTCGCCGCCATGTTTTGGCCTGCGTTTCATCTGTTGTTCCATTTTTTGGGAGAGGGTCAAGGGAGAGCTTCACCCTTGCAAGACGGTTTTGTGGTAACAAAACCATGTCTTGCGTTATGATACCAAAGTATCATGACCCGCCTGAAAAGTCAATGGGACGGGCTGTATCCATCTGCTTCGTTATGCGCTGATCTGACCAGGAAAAGAAAAAATGAGCTGATCGTATCTACCTGATACAGAAAAATTTGGAGCGATTATTTATTTCCGTTATCTTGGACTAACCTTAACATTATCACCATGCAAAATGCCCCTAAGCTTCCTTTCAAGGAAGGATTGAATGTTTCCAAAGAAGAGTTAGTAGAATTACTTCGCCCATCCGAGAATCCCGAAAGACTTGCAAAATTCCTGTTATTTCTCACCGGCGTTCTGTTGATGCCGATAACATTGATCGGTGTCCTATTGGGCTACATCCGCGGTTATAAACGTTTCTTTGAGCCGCGTGATATTTTTCCGCGCCTGTTCAGCCTGCCGCCGATCATTCGTGTCGCGATGCTAATCGGCGCTGTTGTGATCTGGCTGGCGATCATCGCCGGGGTCAGCTTATTTATGGTTGCTATTAAGTCGGTTGGTTCATTCGAGCGCGCCGCAGTCATGAGCTATTTCCTGACGAACTTCGTTCTCACGGTTCTGGTCTATTGGACATTTATCATGTGGCGTCGTTCCAAAATGATGCAGGAAATGGAGGCCAAGAAATTCGGCACGGCCCGTTTTGCCAGGCCGGATGAGCTGGAAGAATATAAAGAGCGAAAAGGCTTTTATATCGGTGGCGGGTTCTCGTTCCCCGATAAGGGCCATTTGCTGACGGTTGCAGGAACGCGCGGCGGCAAAGGCGTTAATCTGATCGTGCCTAACCTGCTGGGCCTGGGCGGCTATGAAGGCAGTTACGTCGTCATAGACCCGAAAGCGGAGTTAGCTGCTATATCACAAAGATACCAGCGCGAAAGCGGCAAGAATGTGGTGATCCTCAATCCTTGGGATCTGTTAGCTGAAAACGTTGGCAAAGCCAGTTCTTATAATCCGATGGACATTTTATCGGATAAATCCAGCCCGCATCTGATCGACGATGCCGACATTATCGCAGAGATGATCGTCCCGGTGGAGAAAGACGACAAGAACAGGTTTTTTACCGATAATGCCCGCGGTATTTTATCGGGGCTGGTCTTGCACCTGGTAACCACTTATGAGCGGGAAGAACGCACTTTGGATAAACTCTGGAAATGGGTGCGGCTGTCCGGTGACGATTGGGATAACCTGTTAGCGGATATGGCTATCAATGTAGACCCGGTGAATGGCGATGCCATACGAACGGCGGCGAATGCTATTTTGCAATTGATGTCGGCGGGAGAGAAAACCTTCGGCAGCATCATGGCCACATTGATCCAGTGTACAGATTTCCTAAAAAGCCCGGCTTTGCAGCAGTCTTTGCAATCGGGGTTTGATCCCAGGATTTTAAGTGAGGGCAACACGATTGTATACGTGGTTATCCCTGTCGATAAATTACAATCACATGCAAGATGGCTTCGCTTGGTGGTGACCACCTGCATCCGGGCGGTGGTACGCAAACCGAACAAACGGGTTTGTTTCCTGCTGGATGAGTTTGCGGCTTTGGGTTACCTGCCGGAGATAGAGAATGCGCTTTCCACCTATGCAGGCTTTAACCTGACTGTCTGGCCGATCCTGCAATCGCTAATCCAGCTCAAAGGCATCTATGGTGATAAGTGGGAAGTGTTTGTAGGTAATACCGCAGTAAAACAGTATTTCTCGGTGAATGACAATTTTACAGCCGAATACGTCAGCAAATCCATCGGGCAAACCAGTAACGTGACCGGCATAAAATCCTGGCTCGGGATTAAAGACCCTTCGGCCAATCAGAGGCCATTAGTTACATCTGATGAAGTTCGGCGCGGTTCGGGCGATAATATGTTTGTATTTATCGGCGCGAAGCCGCCGACCTTGTTAGAGAAAAGGCCTTATTATCAAATGGGGGAATTGGTCGGAAAAGATGGTAAGGCAAGGTTTGATAAAAATCCATACCTCTAAATATAAATTTCAACACACACTGAATTATAAACATTTGTAATTCAGTGTGTAAATAAATCATTAGCTTTAAAACTACTTAACTTATAATGAGCGAAGAATCCTTTTTTACAAATTTCAAATTAGAAAAATTAGATCGCTATCTATTTTTAGCAGTAATTCTAACGCATATCATTGCAATTTTTGAGCCTATAAAAGAATTTATCAAAGAGCATACGTCGGCAGATACAGCACTGGTATTTTATCTAATTCTTACATCCGCATTCTGGACAATATTTACAATTTATTTTTGCGCTAAACAAATAAAGCATAAAAATATCAGCTTATTAGAATCAGAGCAAAATTCAAAAAATCAGATTAATGAGCTTAAAAATCAAATCAACAAAAACGCAAATGCCCAAGGTTATATTGATGCGTATCGATATATCGGTTTGGGTTTTGCAAAAATTCATGCATTACAACGGAAAATGCAAAAAATGGATAGCTCCGCCACTAATGTACAGGATTTTGCGCAGCAAATAGCTTTTTTAATTTCCGAATTTCAGCAGGTATGCTCTCATATTGCTGATGGATTCAAAGTGATAACGCAAAAAAATGATATTGCTGTTTGTATTAAACTGATTAAAAAAAGCGGAGACGTTAAACCTCAAAGCACTCTCTATACACTGTGCCGTGACAATATTAGTGGTATGACTCGCGGGCAAATGGATAGTAAAATTACTCAAGTTATAGAAGATAATACGGCGTTTTATGACATTCTGACTGCAATGAACAATCCTGATGATACCAGCAGACATTTCATTTGTAACGATCTGCCGCAATTTCCGAGGTTTAAAAATTCATCATTTAAAACCCGGCAGCAGGCTCCATGGAACGATAAGCTTACTCCCGCAGAACGTCTAAGTGGCTGGATATTACCCTATCGGTCAACCATAGTCACAGGAGTATTTCCTGCAGAACAAAATCTTAAGCAAAACAATTCGTTAATTGCTTACTTGTGTATTGATAGTAACAGTTTGGGGGCATTCCACGTACAATATGACACTATGGTATTGACAGGGATAGCCGACGGTATTTATAATACGTTATTACAATTCAGGACTTTAAACGAAAAATTATTAAAAGCGAAACAAAGATGAGTACCTTAAAAAAACTTATTAGAAGACGATCAGATGTCGCCAAAGCCATGTCTCATGGTGATGAGCTAAAGTATAACGAGGTTCCTGGTAAGGAAAACCTTGTAGTCGTCAGTTTTTATGAAAACGGGGAAAAACAGTCGGTTCAATTAGAAACTTTTCCTGATGAACAAATTAGTTTTTTTGCAAGCTTAAAAGAACAGGTAGAAAGTTTTTCGGCAATGAATCCACAGGAAAGAGCTAAAGTAGAACAGAAGTTATTTGCCTTGGAATAATATTTATAAGCTTTAATTTTAAATTAAATGAACAAAAATTGTAATAGCCACAACTTGATCTGACGGTTGGATGGTTTTAAAAGCTGTCAGATGTATTCTGTGAATCTAGCCTGTTTTGAGCAAACCCGGCAGACACATCTTTTATCTCATCACTTTGTTAGATATGAGATAAAAGTTGGTCTTCGGCAAGTCTCTCCAGTATTTTTTCGTGCGCCATCGCAATGCTGTCCCTAAACGTCTGCACGGGCGTTTTGCCAAAGCAATACCTTCCGCTGTGCGTCCGCTCATTGTTGTAATTATGCATCCATTTATCCAAGTCAGCCTGGAGTTCAGCGATGCTTCGATAGGGTTTCTTTCGGAAAGCTACAGAATACCTCGCTTTTTAAGTTCGTTGGATAACCCGGAGCTGACCTAAAGACGTAAGAATAACTTTTTTATATTCGTTAGGAAAACGTTAAGTAAAACTGTGCTTACTCATCCAAAATTCACTTAAATCCTTATACCCTTTATAGAACTGTTCCCAACTTGCAACATTAAAATCTTCCTCCAGGTTAGCTGCGATTGCATGGGTCGCCAAGAAGCCGGCTTCATCGTTATCCATGAAAAGAAAAACATATTTGACCTGCCCTTCGAAAGCTTTTATCTTTTCACACGCTTCACCAACTAACGAAGTTGAATTTAAAATGTAACTATGATTAGTAGGATGCATTCTGCCTTTTAATTGCAACAAGGTTAGAAAATCCCAAAAGCCTTCAAACACGTCTGCGGCGTTTGTATCTTCTTTGATGGTAAGGATGCGTGTTGATGCTTTCTGCCCTATACAAGTTTTGAAGCTACTCCCGCTTTTGGGATTAGGTATGCTGACTTCATATCCATGTCTGTCATTTTCAAATAGAAAGCCGGTATATTTTTTACCAGATTCCTTGTCAAGAATCCTGCCTTGGTTCAAATAAAGACTTGCCAGTTTAAGATCAATTCGACGACGGCTTAACTCTTCTTTTAATCCTTGAACATAGATACGGTCATCTATATCCACGATCTTGTACCTGGGTTCCGTTGGCTTTATGTTCGCTGGCTTTGCTCTGAGTAATCGAGTATTATCAGTATCATCTTTAATGGAGCTAGAGACCAAAGATTTGACCGCCTCTAAGGCTTCCTTGATGCCAAAACGTCTATCCTTGAAATGATAGTCGCACCATAGGTCAAGAATGTCACCACCATTGCTTTGCTTTTGATGTGCAAATGTATTGCTGATACCGAAGTCATGCCATGAGTTTTTCTTTGCATTTATTTTAAAGGAAGCTGTTTTTTCATCCGGCCTGAATGGTGAGTAATACCATTTGTCGCCTTGGCGGTCAGTATGGGAATAACGGGCACCGAGCTTTTCTGCCAGTACTTCAACAGGAATATTTTTAGCTTCGTTGATCTGCATGTATTTCCTTTTCGCAAAAATGTATCAACGCGAACAAACGAAGTTTGCGTTGTAGGTCTAAATGTATTGAACTTGTGAAAGCGCTTAGTTGCGCCCTTCTTTTGCTTTGTCTTCACAAAGCTTTCTAATGTCGGCAACCAGCCAAGCGGTTACCCCTTTACTTAGCTTATAGGGCGCTGGAAATTCTCCCGATTTCACACCATCCCACCATAATGTTTCACTTACAGGATAAGCTTTCAGAACAGTTGGCAATCTCATAAAAGCGTAATCTGGCAAATTCTTCATTCTCGTCTCCACGTTATGGCGGTGGCACTATGCACAAATAACCATAGGTTGTCAAGGATTATATTCCTATTACCTATAGGACGGCACCGGATGGCATAGGAGATAAGTTCATAATAATAATCAATTATCATAAAAGAATACCTACGGGGTGTGTCACAGGTTAAACGCGAATCAAGCGGATTGCCCCCTCGCTTTAATTCGCGAAACTGATGGTAATTGGCAGGTGGAAATCAGGGGCAAAAAGAAGCCCAAGCTGCTGCCTAAGCTTCTTTTTCTAATAACTAATCAGCCTTACTGTAGTGTTTAATGATCTCGTCTTTCCACCATCTGCGAATACGGCTGCCCGTGTCCTTGTGGGGTTGAGGAAACAATCCCTCCTTGCATCGATTGCGTAAAGCTTGTGATTTGATACCCAGTTCCCGCTCTATATCCATGGCTGTTAAACGCTCGGGTAGGGTTTTTAATCGGTGTAGCAATGTTTCTGTTTGTAGGTGCATTAATTTCCTTTTCGTTGGGTTTGTTGTGGATAATGGCGTCAATGTAATCGGCGTATTCCTGCATCATTACTTTTCGTTCCGGCAAATAGTCTGCCCGGTCATATGCACGGTCAACGCTGTTGCGGGGTTCATGCGCAAGTTGTCTATCCACGGGTTCATGCCTGTACCCTAAGTGCTGTTTGCATACACCCATTAAAACAGAGCGGAAACCGTGACCTGTCATTTTGTATTTGTAACCAATATTCGCTAATGCCTTTAGAATGGTAGCGTTAGACATTGGCTTACGTGGGCGCGGAATACTCGGAAACACAAAATCACGCTTGCCGTTCATTTCTTTGAGTTGCGTAAGGATTTCCAACGCCTGTTTTGATAGCGGCACCTTATGCAGCTTTCGCGTTTTCATACGCTCGGCCGGAATTACCCAAAGGGCTTGCTCAAAATCAATTTCGCACCACCGGGCTTCAATCAGCTCACTTGTTCTAACCGCTGTAAGCAGCATCAATTTTAAACACAGATGGGTTTGCTTATATAACCGGGCATCGTTGGTGTGTATGCTTCTCACGAGTTTAGGCAACTCATCAAGCGTGACTGCTGCATAATGTCCGAGTTTGCGTTTCTTTAAACCGTACTTCAAGCCTATGGTTAAATCTCGTTCTCCACGGCCTGTAGCAATGGCATACTGAAATATCCGGCTGCACATGCTCATGACACGCCGTGCCATTTCCGGGCCTGTTTTTTCCACTTTCTGCAAACAGGCCATAACTAAGGCCGGGGTTAATTGGCTAACTGGATATTCGCCAATTTCTTTAAACGTGTGCAATTCTAATCGCCTTAGAACATAGTTTGCATGTCGTTCAGTCCAACTGTCTTTATTAAGCTGGTGCCATTCTTCAGCTATTGCTTTAAAAGTTAAGCCGGCTTCATAATGGGCTAACTGCTTTTGTTGCTGTCGTAAAACTTTAGGATCAATGTTTTGCTTTAAGCTTGCCTTTGCTTCTTTAAGTTTTTCTCTGGCATCGGCAAGGCTTACTTCTGGAAACGTTCCCAGTGACAGGCACCGTTGTTTGCTTTGGTAACGAAAGCGATGTTGCCAATATTTGCTACCATTGGGCATGATCTGTAAATAAAGGCCCTTCCCGTCATTAATTTTGTAAGGCTTGAGTTGAGGTTTTGCGGCTTCGCATTGTAAGTGACTAAGAGGCATTTCTGCTTCCTTTCGCTAAGTAATATTATGTAAAAAACTGTTGACAGTGGGATGAGTAAAATGATTCTTTGTCAACATTTGCACCATCATTTCGAATGCTTGCAAATAAATATAGGTAACTATTCCTATATACTAAACCCAAAAGCTGCCCTTTGTCAAGGGCATAGGGTTTTTGCAATTTTTGTAATAGGAAATTAGTCTTAAAATGGTGGCTGAGGCGGCATACAAATAAGTCTAATTTACTCTTTGTGGCCAAACGATAAATCATGTTGTAATTATATTACTTTACAACATATTGTCAACTAAAATCTAATTAAGTTCAAATTCCATGATGTGGATTTGTGATGAACTGCTTCCTAAGAAAACTATGCTGGTTCGACTAATGGATAAAGTCGGATCGATCCTGTACGTGTTTCATGATATGACCCAGACTTGTTCCTATCAGGAAAACTTCCTGTATCAGGGCAAATTAAAAGCTTAGCAAATTCATAAACTTTCTCGCCAAATTCACTAACATCCGTATCAGATACTAACGAACCATCAAAATTATAATGTGCGCCAACCTGATTTCTAATAGCTGATAGTTGCTTAAGTGTTTCGATTATGGGTTTGATTTCAAATTCTTTGGTATCAATGATCTGATATACTCCAGCCGAATCCTTTCCCAAATGTTGAACTTTTAAAACTTTAAGGAGTTTACTAGAGATGCAATCTAGTAATTCTTTAAGTACGTAGTCCTGTCTAACTTTTCGAGCAAGTCTACATTGAAATTTTACCGATAAAAAATCTAATGTGTTTTCAAGTATCGTACCCGCTAGATTAGAAATGCGCTGTCTATCATAATATGAATCATCTAATGCATTTCTTAATTCCTGAATATCAATTTTACTGTTTTGTAACCGGATACCTGTTTCCAGCTTCCAATTTCTAAGTTCAATGAAATGCACTTGTGCAGTCGGTGCGCGATTATATCTGTATCTATCTTTCCAAGGTCTGTAATGAGTTGTTACCAAAATATGAGCAAAGTTATTTGCTTCGGTGTGCAGCAAATTGATAAAACGATCAAGGTGATTTTCATCAACCGACATAACAACATCATCAAGTATCAATATTGTATTTCCATTGTTGTATTTTTTGGCTAGGGCCATAAAAATACAAATTCCCAAAGTGTCTAAGTGAGATTCACTATAAAGCGACTGGGGAGTGACGGATGTACTACTATAAAAATCAGCATTTAATTCTAAGGAGTTTTTAACTCCTGATTTCAAAAACAGTTTTATACCGCCAAGTTGTTCATCAGGGTGCATATTTTGATAAAATGCTTCGACATCCTTAGAAATAGAAGCCAGTTCATCATCTATAAATTGCTTTCTTGTTCCTTCTACAACCTGTAGAGCTTTCTCGGCTGCCGCTGCCAAATATTTGGCTTTTGCAGCTTTTTGTCGATTGGTGACTGACGTATTGTAATGTTGCTTAATTAAATTATGTTGATTTATTGACTTTAGAATTTTTCCTGCTTGATCTTCTAACTCTTTTATTGAAGAAACCAATTGAGAAAGATTTTTATTTACCGCTTTGTATTTATCGTTATTTGAAATACCATCATTTATTTCATTGATAGATAATAATGTTGCGTCAGTCGGTTTTAAATAGGGAGTAAGTTTCAGAATAAAAACTTCAAGTTGCTCTATGAACGATTTGATAAAAGTTTTTAAAGTAGATTCGCACTGTTCCTTTGTTTGTTTTTTTATTTTATAGTTATCGTGAGCAGCTTTAAATTCTTTCATCGTTTCAACTCGGGTCGAAATCTGACTTAGTAATTTATCTTTGCTTTCAGGACGTTCACAAATTGGGCATGTATCAATACTTTCTTTTGCTGAAATAAAGGTTTGAGCTTCTACTAAAAGATTTAAAAGTGTCCCATCCAATAAAGAATTCTGAGTTTCAATTTCTGTAATTTTCTTCAAAGCAACTTCTGTTTCTGCGATGCTTGCACTATAAGCTCTGTTGCCCTTTACTACCTCAACACGTTTACTCTCTAATTCTCGCCACGAATTAATAACATCATTATAGGCTTTGTGAATTGATTGCTGTTGAGAAATGTCTTTACTTGCTTCTATCTTTGCCCATTCGTGGAAGGTTTCGTTTGGTGAACCTTCTGCTTCCCAAGAATTCTTTAATGTAAGTTCAGCGTTTACAATTGCTTTTCTTATTGTCTCTACATCTGCTGTTGTGCTTCTAACGGCTTTCCTTAGCTCATCTTCACCTTTAATAATATTGGCAACATCAATGTAGTCTTTAAGAGACTCGTACCGTTTTGAAGGTTCCGAATCTATTAAGCTAATTATTTGACTTCTTCTAAGGTGCCTTACTGCTGGTAGACCTTCAGTCGGATTTTTGGTGAATACAGTACCCGCATTATTTAATTTCGCCTCAAAAGTACCTTTGTCGGTTACAAGCTTGATAAGGACTTCTGCTGGTTTAGCATTTAAAGTTCTGATAAAATCTTTATCAATGGATGATTTGTCACTTATAGACCCAAGTTTATCAGTACATAAACAAACCAAAGAGTCCGCGATGGTAGATTTTCCCATGCCATTTTCACCAAAAAGCATAGTAATGTTTTTAGTCGAATCAAATTCAACAACCAAAGGTTGGGATGCACCACGAAATTTCTGTATTTTGAGTTTACTTAGCTTCATTTTCTTTTGGTAAAGTTGAATTGTATGTTTCAGTAAAAGCGGCAATCCAATCAGTGTCTTTAAGTTTACCCTCGGAAAGCTTATTCTGTAATGCGCTTGATTTTTCTGAAACAATCACTTTCTCGTCTACCAACGCGGTTAAAATTTTTTGACTAAGCTTTTTGTTTATATCTTCCATTAGCTATCCTAAAACTTGATAAATTTGATTATTTTATAATACGCTTAGCTTAAAAAATAATCGGATTCAATTGAAAATTAAATAGTTACCTAACGTAATAATGAGGCAATGACCACCCTGATCTTACAACAGTCAAAAGTTTGAAATTTCAATATTTACAAAGCAGAAATGAACGTCTATTACTCATATTATCAAAAGATGGTATAATAGAGCAAATTAACGTGCTAACTAACATCTTGAAATTAACGGTCATGTCCACGTGATTGCTCGCGTATTTTTTGCGACACTTCCCTGATCCGCTCCAATTCAGCCTGTTTTGCTCCAGCCTGCATGCCTTTAAAACGATTACTCTGGCTTTTAGCAGATAACATTTGCTGTGCAACTTCCGGCGCTTCCTTGTTTAGCTTATACATCTGATTAAAGCCCTTGATATATTCCGGCGACGGGTCTTGTTCTTCCTCCATGTTATCTAATCTTTTTATAGCGTATAAAATGTATATCTTCGTTAACCGGTTCGAGCTCCAGTTCTTTTCGAAGCTCCGCTCTTAAATCATTAATTAGATCATTCATATTTACAGCCCCCCCTTTCTTCATATCGTAAGCCAATTTTTGCGCTAATTCAATTTGTCGTTTGGTTCCAAAGAGCTGCAATTCAACTAACGGCAACTCAAGTTTTCGGACTAATTCCACTGAATATTCCCTGTGCACTATATCGTAGGCAAGAATCTTGTAGCTATCAATTAAATGCTTAGTTATTATTTCTCGTCTCTTAAGTGTTTTATCGCGCTTGGTATTAAAATAATGAGCTACAACCCAGCCCACAGCTGCGATTGTAACTGTAATTGTCGTTTTTATAACATCGACTACACTCATTTCTAAAAGGTTTCGTAGGTAAAATCTTCGAGGTAAGCGTTTATTGAATCGCGGTCGTACAGCACGATCTTTTTCTCAGGTTGGGTAAAGCGTATTTTGCCTTCATCGCGTAATTTCTGTAAAGTTGTTTTGCTCTTAATGCGCATCATGTTCATCGCTTCTGCGCCAGATATCCATTTGTCGCTAAGCGTTTGTTGCGGCTTTTTGCTATCGATGTAGGCTTCGAGCTTGTCTATCAACGCGTAAAATGCGCGGTCTTCAAAACAGATTACTTCCACTTGGTTTAGGATTTATATGAAGGTAAAAACTTTAAACGGTAATACAAAATGGTTTGACCGCCAAATCACCGTTAACAAAAATCAAAAAGATTATAATATAAGCGCAGTAAATCTTACCTTTGCGCTCCATGCACCGAAAGGCGCACCGTTAACAAAACCGTTAACAAACTTTTGAAGCTGATAAAAGCCATTCCAGCAATTATCATAAAAGATTGATTATCAGCTACAAAAACAACCTGGCGGGGTAGCTCAGATGGTTAGAGCGTAGGATTCATAACCCTAAGGTCGGCAGTTCGATCCTGCTCCCCGCTACTTGAAGATGAAGGCTCTTATAACGAAAGTTGTAAGAGCCTTCTTTGTTGTTAATACATTGTTAAATATATCCTTTGCTATTCAAACCACCAATAGATTTTTAGACCGTTAAACATAAGTACATATTTAGATCCACCCAAAAAATAACTTTAAAGATTTAGCGAAGCAAGGAATAAATTACAGGAGCGCAAATCTCCATACTCCATCATTTCAACAATCTGATAACATAAGTACCTGAACCATGAATTGGAATAAGCTTAGGTTTTTTGCAATGACTTATTGGTTATTAATAATTATACTGTGATTGAATAACGTTATATTTAGTCAATTCAACTCATCATCCATGAAGATTGTAGACAGACAAGAATGTATAGTACATTATTCTATCGATCCATATTTCTTTGAAAACCATTCGGAATTGAAACGTAGCTATACAACTCATTCAAATTGGCGTAAAGGTGAAGGAAATACCTACATTCTAAATCATGGGATATCGTATTCAGCGGTAGATAAAAATACTCGCGATCAATTTATCCGCTTCGAAAACCGCTTGAAACTTCAATGCATAATTGAAGATATCGCGGTAGACAGTGCTACTATACTTAAAGTGAAAGAAGAACTACACCTTTCAGCATCTGAATTTTTACGAACGAACAGTTTGTCTTTTTTTGATATACTTAAATTTCCTGATTTAGAATTTACAGCAGATAGGGCGTTAAGAGAAAAAGAAGCATTTATCACCATGACCAAAGATGCTGTAGCCTTAGAGAATAAGTCTAAAGATCAATTAGACCTCGAAAAAATGATCGACAGGAACCACCTTATTATCAACATAGCCAAGAAAGAATAACAATATTATCTACGGCAGGCTCTCATGGTACCGATTTTGCAATACCTCTTAAAATTGCAAACAATGAAGAAAGAAACCGTTAAAACTGCAGCGAGGATATTATTAGGCGCCAACTTGATTGTTGCCGGGATAGGGCACCTTACTTTTGCCCGTAAAGCTTTCAGGGCGCAGGTACCGGATTGGGTGCCGCTTGATGTTGATGATACCGTAGTTTATTCCGGCTTTGCTGAAATAGCGTTGGGCAGTGCGCTCATCCTTACACCGAAAGAGCAAAGGGCAAATGTGGGCAAATTTGCGGCAGCATTTTTCGCGGCGGTGTTTCCGGGTAATATATCCCAATATACCAATAAAAGGAGCGCTTTTGGTTTAGATACAGACGGCAGAAGGCTCACCCGTCTTTTGTTTCAGCCGGCACTCATCTTCTGGGCATTAAAAAGCACCGAAAAGTAAGAAACATCAAACTCTTAAACATCCGCGAAAACCGCGTGCGGCATAATAAGATTGCGCGCCGTTGTGGTACACAAACACCGTATCATAACGGCGATCGGCAAAGATAGACCCACCCAGTTTCCTGATGTTTGCAGGGGTTAATAACCAACTGGAAGTTTTAAGGTCAAACTTACCCGATTGCTGTAACGCCTGGTATTGGGTTTCGTTTAAAAGTTCAATGCCCATTTCCTCTGCCATAGCTACAGCCGAGTTAGCGGGCTTATTTTCTTTTCGCTCGTTTAAAGCCTCGCGGTCATAACAAAGGCTCCTGCGCCCTGCCGGGCTTTCGGCCGAACAATCGTAGAAAACATACTCACCGGTGGCCGGGTCAAACTCAACTACATCAGGTTCGCCACCTGTGCGCTCCATTTCGTTTAATGACCATAGCTTTCCGGCGCTGTTTTTCAGCTTTTCTTCCACAGCAGCCCATTTTATATCCGGATGCCGGCTGGTATTTTTTTCAAAACGCGATTTTAAAGTGCTCAACAATTCATCCTGCGCGGCAGGGGTTAAACTTTTTGCCTGGCTCATCCAAAAAATTTCTTAGGTAAGTAATATATTGCCAATATAACTTAAAGTTTTAAAACCTGCCATACCATCAACTGCTGTTTATTGCCCGGCCAGGATAATATGATTATAATCCTGCCGTAATATCACTTTAATAATGGTTTAATTAATTTACAAAGCCTAATGTCGCTTATGAAAAAAGCATTATTTGCTATCGCCCTGTTGCTCATTTACCTTCCCTTATACGCGCAATATGCAGGCGCGCTTCCCGGCTATAAAATTATGCCGGGCAATAGCTGGGTTGGGGCAAAAAATTATTACCTGCTTACACTATTTAAAAATGATAGCGCAGTACAGTCACTGCTCCGCAATGATGCCGAATTGAAAAAGCTTTCAGCGAACAAAGCCGAAGCTTTACAGGCTGCCATCGGTAATTGTAAAGATGCCCTATGCCTCCCCGCCGTACAGCAGTTCGGTAACGAAGAAATTGAGCTGGTGAGTAAACGGCTAAATGCCCTGTACAAACCGGGCAACGCTTTAGACAAACTGGTTAAACATCAGCTGATACCTTCGGGCTGTTATATGCTTTACCAAACAGAAACACCAGCTAACTTGCTGGTAAAAGCCTGGCAACAGGATGCCGCGGCTATAAATTATACCATTAGTGTATATGCGCTTGGGAAAAAGCCAAATTACCCGCAAATAGACTCCATCAGCTTTGATGTCCATAAAAAGAGTTATTATACACTCATGTATGATTGTGCCGAAGAAGTAGCCTCGGTAAAAGATAAATCGCTTTTTTTTAGTTTACCGCTACACGCGGCGCTTACTTACCTGGAAATTAACGAGCGGAACAACGCGGCCGACTTTGAGCCTATGGCCACCGGTGCCAACAAAGCGGCTGTAGCTGCTATTAAAAAAATAAAATGGGCGAAGTTTACTTACAGCCATATCCTTGTACCCGGCGCAGGGCCCGACAACCTCACAACGCCACTTAGCGGTGAGGGAATGCTGCGCTGCAGATCGGGAGCGAGAGCTTATTTTGCAGGCAAGGCTCCTTTTATTGTGGTATCCGGCGGGTGTGCACATCCCTTTAAAACCAAATACAACGAAGCGCTTGAAATGCGCCGGTATATGATCAATACACTGCATGTGCCGGCCGGCGCGGTAATTATTGAACCACACGCACGGCATACTACCACTAATATCCGTAATGATGCCCGGCTGGTTTTCAGGTACGGTATACCTTTTAACAAGATCGCCTTGATCGTTTCAGATAAATACCAGAACGATTTTATTATGACGATGGACAAACGCTGTGTAGCCGAGCTTAACTATGTGCCTTACAAATTGGGCAGGCGCCTGTCTGATACCGAACTGGAATTTTATCCGCTCATCAGCTCCTTGCAAATTGATGCCGACGAACCGCTTGACCCATAACATGAAAAATATCACCATCGCCTTCGCTCTGTTTACCGCAGTTTTACTTACCGCCGGCTTTGTATCGCAGCATAACATAGATACGCTGATCACCTGCGAAACTACGGTAGATTCATTGGGGGCCTGCCAGGGCGTTTCCAGGCAAGGTAACCGTATTTTTTTGTATGGCGACCGCGAAGTAGGCATGATACGCGAGTATCGCTGGCGGCAGGATAGTCTTGCGTATATAGGTAAGGAATACCGGCTTACCGTAAATGGCCATGATGTAATAGGCCACCCTACTGGTATCGCTTTTAACGGGAACGACAAAGTATTTATAGGCAACTCCATCCGCCTTAACAAAGAAGGCACGCAATGGAAAGCGGTAATTTACCAGGTAAACTGGCCCGGCCTACAAAAAACCGGCACGCTGGATGGTAACCTCATCAGCACCATTGATGATGACGCCTGCATACAAGGTACCCGGCCCGAGTACGTGAAGTATGATCACAAATGGTATGTAGCCACTGCCGACTACGGCGATAAAGGCAACGAAGTAAGATTATACGCCCCCGAAAAACTTGCCCGTTGCAGCAAAACATCAGAACAGGGTGTGCTTTACAAGAAATTTACCTGTACACCCTGGGTGCAAAACCTTCATTGGGTAGCAGACAAGGGCATATTGATCCTGATACAAAACCAGGTTGAAGGCCGCAGATGGCGGCTAACCTTTGTTGACCTGAAAAAATCTGTTGAGGCGGGCACTATGCAGTTAATTAAGCAGGTAGATATTAATACGCGTATGGACGAACTGGAGGGTTTCGCTTTAATCAACGCCGGCAAAGGAATAGCTGTTACCTCATCGCGCAGCAAAAATGTTAACTATACTCTTACCAACTGGTAGCCCCCAAGCGATTAACAAAAAGTTAACCTGCACAACTCATTGCGTTAAGACAATGACGGTAGCTTTGTTGCCATTATAGCAAAGTTGCCACCTGAACCTTGCTTTTTACACAAAAAGGCAGCTGGCTTTTTATAAAAATTAAAACTGGTTGCCTATGTAACAATATGTCCTCACTCGCTTTTCTATAAGCGTAAAAACACAAAAACCGGAGTTGCGCCAACAATCGTCCGGTTTTAGTTATCGCTTGTCAAATTACTTGTACTACAGAGTCCTTTAACAATTAACACTTAAATGTATGCAAAAAAAGATTACTGCTAATCTTTTAAAGCGAACATTTAACGGTATAAGCTTTATTATATTGTTAATGTTTGCTGTACCGGCAAATGCCGGTAAACCAGCGGTTAAAACAGCCGCATTTGAAACCATAACCGGTACCGTGGTTGATGAAACCGACCTGCCACTTCCCGGTGTAACCGTAAAGGTAAAAAACACTTCCATAGCCACCAGTACCGATGTAAAAGGCCACTTTAGCATTAATGCTGAAAGAGGCTCTGTACTCGTATTTAGTTTTGTAGGGTACATTAGCCAGGAAGCTGCTTACCAGGGAACGCCCCTGCGTGTGAAACTTAAACCACAGGCTAATATGCTTAATGAGGTAGTAGCCATTGGTTACCAAACCATGCGTAAAAGCGATGTTACCGGCGCTGTATCAAGCGTAAAAGCTAATGAGCTTAACCTGGCTGCACCCACGTTGGGCCAGGCATTGGTGGGTAAGGTAGCCGGTGTGCAGGTTTCACAAACCTCAGGCGCGCCATATCAAAGCACCAAGATACGCGTACGCGGTGTTGGCTCGTTCAATGCCAGTTCAGACCCTCTGTACGTGATTGACGGTTACCCGGCCAATAATGATGTTTATATTAACCCTGAGGATGTTGAATCAATTGATATATTAAAAGATGCTGCTTCGGCTGCTATTTATGGTTCAAGGGCATCGGGTGGTGTGGTCATCATCACTACCAAACATGGTAAAGAAGGTAAAGGTAAATTTGAATACGATGTACAGGTGGGCAGCGACCAACTGGCCAAAAAAGTAAAATTGCTTAACTCCGACCAGTTTGCACAATTAGTAATTGATGGACGTAACAACGCCTACAAAGACCTTTGGATAAATACCGGCCACACCTGGAACGACGCCATGTACTCTGACCCTAACGCTACCCGTGTAGCTAATGTAGGCAATGCCGGCAGTGTGCAGATTCCGACATATTTATATGATTTCCCAAGCCAATCGCTCATTCACCAAACTGTAAACACTGATTGGCAGGATGAGCTATATCGCAACACCTTTTTCCAGAAACATACGCTTGCCTTTTCGGGCGGTAGTAATGGTACACGCTACTATATTAGCGGCGCTTACCAGAACCAACCGGGTATCATCGTATCATCTGGTCAGGAACGTTATAACTTCCGCTCTAATATAGAGTCGGACATTAGTAAGAAGTTCCACGTAGGCGCCAACGTATCTTACACCCAAAACTATAACCGCGAAACTCAGGAAGGCCGTTTTGACCATGGACCAATACTTGGAGCGCTGATATACATGCCTTTCTTCCCGGCATATAACCCGGATGGCTCGCTGGCCACCAATGCAGCTGCATCTCAATCATCCGCTTACGGCTACCAAAGTATTGAAAACCCTGTTGCACTGGCCACACGCACTAAAATTAGCAGGAAGGGTTATCGTACCAGCATTAATGCTGTAGCATCTTATAAAATAATTGACGCGCTTACGTTGAAAGCTAACGTAGGTACAAACACCTATAACGAGAAATACGATTATTACCTGCCTACCACGCTCAGCAGCGGTGCAAACCCTCCGGGATCGCCACAGGCCGTTGCCGCCGCTACCGCTATAGCGCAAACTACCACCGTTAACGACCAGTTAGCCGAGTTTACCCTCAACTACAACAAGCAACTTGGCAAACACCGTGTTGACGCGCTTGCCGGTTACACCGTTCAAAAAACGTCAAGTGATATCGTGGGTGTAACCGCTAAAGGTTTCCAGAACGATAACGTGACTGAAATTACAGGTAAAGGTGCCGATGCTTCTTTCTTCTCCTTAAACAGCAATACGGGTAAAACAGTAAACACTCTGTTATCTTACTTTAGCCGTGTAGCTTATAACTACGCTAACAAATATTATTTAACAGGTTCGTTCCGTGCAGATGGTTCAGCCCGTTTCGGCACCAATAATAAATACGGTTACTTCCCATCAGTAGCAGCCGGGTGGACGCTTTCAGAAGAGCCTTTTTATAACAATTTGCTGGGCGATCAGTCAACCGTTAAACTTCGCGCCAGCTGGGGCTTAAGTGGTAACTACAATATCCCTAACTATGGTTACCTGCAAACCCTCTCTAACCCTACAGGTGTGGTATTTGGGGCGCCGGGTGCAGTTGCATCTGCTACTTATCCAAATGGGCTTACAGACCCTAACCTGAGTTGGGAATCAACCTCGCAATACAATGTTGGCGCCGAGTTTGGTTTACTTAAAGGCCGTTTAGCACTTATTGCTAACTACTACATTGGTAAATCATACAACCTGTTGTATAACCAGCCCATATCAGCCATATCGGGCGCAACCACTATTCTTACCAACCTGCGCAATGCCGAGATCCGCAACAGGGGTTTCGACTTCCAGTTGGATGGCCGCGCGGTAAGCACTAAAGATTTTACCCTTAACCTAAGCGGTAACATCTCTATTAACCGCAACATGGTAACCAAATTAAGCAGTAACAATACTATTATAATTAACGGTGCCGAGCGCTCATACCTCACCAATATTACCCAGCAGGGGCAGCCTGTAGGTATGTTCTATGGCTTTAAGGTAGCCGGTATGGTAACTGCCGATAATATCAATAAAGTTGCGCCATCAGCCTCACAATCGAACCCGCTGCATGTAGGCGACCTATATTTTCAGGATACCAACCATGACGGGATAATTAATGATGCTGATAAAACAGTAATTGGTAACCCCTACCCGGATTTTACTTACGGGTTTGCCGTTAACGCTACTTATCGCAAGTTTGACCTGAGCGCATCATTCAACGGCTCTAAAGGCAACCAGGTATTGGATGGCCAGGATTACTACCTGTACAATATGGAAGGCTCAGGCAACCAGTATGCCGACGTGGCACAGCGCTACCGCGACGCGGCTAACCCGGGCAATGGGGTAGTTTACCGTGCATCGCGTGCGGGTACGCAAAGTAATAGCACTCGCCTGTCTACCTTTTACCTGCAGGATGGCTCTTTCCTGCGTTGTAACAACATCACTTTGGGCTACACACTGCCCAAGACAATTGTAAGTGCTATCGGCATGAGCAACCTGCGTATATACGGTACAGTGGTTAATGCCTTCACTATTACCAAATACAAAGGCTATAATCCCGAGGTTGATTACAACTTTAGTAGCGGCGCATCAAACAATACGCAGCCGGCCAACCTGGCACCGGGTATTGACTATGGCGTGTACCCGCTGGTGCGTTCATACAACCTTGGCATAAGAGCTACATTCTAATTTTTAATGATTAAAGAGATGAAGAAAAATATAATCATAACCATGAGTGCAGCGCTGCTTGCTTTAGCCATGCCCTCATGTAAAAAAGATTTCCTGGACCAGAAAAACCCCAATGCCATTGCCCTTAGCGAAGCTTTAAAATCACCATCAGATGTTTTAAGCGCGGTTAACGGTATCTACCAGTCGCTACGCAGCAGTAACAACATTGGCGAGAACAGCGGGTTATGGACAGATGAACGCTCGGACGATACCGGCCGCAACGACAACCAATCTAACGCGGGAGAGCCCTTCCAGTTTAACGATTTTTCGTTACTACCAAGCAACACTTACCTAAAGAGCCATTGGGTATCTTTATATGGCACCATTTCACGTGCCAATGTGGTATTATCAAATATTGATAATGTAACCTTTACCGATGCTAACCAGAAACAACAATATATTGCCGAAGCCAAATTCCTGCGCGCGGTAATGTACTTTCACCTGGTGCGTTTGTGGGGCGATGTACCTTTGGTAACCAAACAGCTTACCTATGCCGAGCTACCCGCCAATACTTTCCGCGAAAAGCAGGCAACTGTTTACGCGCAGATCGTTACCGATCTTAAAGACGCGCTTAACAGCACGCTGCCCGATCTTCAGTCGGGTTCGGGATTGGGTCGCGCCTCAAAAGCCGCCATCAACGCAACCCTGGGGCAGGTGTATTTAACTATGGCCACCACACAGGACCAGAGCAAGCGTACCGAGAACCTCAATAACTCTAAAACCTACCTGCTTGCAGCTTACAACGTACGCAAGTTCGGCGCGTTAAGCAGTATACCTTATACTGATGTGTTTGACGTTACTAAAAAGTCGACCTGCCCGGAGATCATCTGGCAGATCGTGAACAAACAGGGCGACCCGGTTTACAGCTCCTCCATAGCGGCTAACAACCAGGCAAAAGGCGAAAACATCAACTCGCTCATTACCTCATCAGGCGTGGGTGGCAACGTAACCCGCGACCTTATTTTAGAATATGAGCAAGGCGACCCGCGTATGGCTTTTTCAGTAAAATTCGCCAATGACCCAATTGTTAAGGATTACTTTATTACCAAGTACCGCGATACCAGCCCTACGGCATCCAACCTGGGTTACGGCGGTAACGACTGGATACTGATCCGTTATGCCGACGTGATACTCATGCTGGCCGAAGTAAGTAATTACCTGGGCGATACCGGTGGTGCCATTAATTACCTGGATATGGTACGCACCAGGGCAGGTATGCCAACTTATGCTGTTTCATTAACCAACCCGGCCTATGCTGCAAAGTATACCGACCTCAGGATGGCTATCCTGCACGAACGCCGTGCAGAGCTTGCCTTTGAGCACCACCGCTGGTTTGATCTGCTGCGTACTTTTAGTACTGACGAACTGGTTACTTATTTTAAGAGTAAAAGCCAGTCGAACTTTGGCATAGCTAAATTGGCCAATTTTAGCTCGAAAGACAGGTACTTCCCTATTCCGTTTGATGAGTATAAACTGAATCCGGAAAAGATGTATCAAAACCCGGGCTACCAATAAATTTACCATAAGGGGGATATATTTTATCCCCCTTGTTTATTTTTAACCGATATATGAAAATCAGATCTTTTTTAATTTTATTGCTTTTAGGTGCAGGGCAGGCATTCGCTCAAAAAACAGTTATGGTTACCGCTCACCGCGGCGACTGGCGTAACGCGCCCGAAAACTCGTTAAGGGCATTTGAAAACGCGGCCGCCATGGGTGTTGATATGGTTGAGCTGGACCTGGGTAAAACCCGCGACAGCGTACTCATTATTATGCACGACCAAACCATTGACCGCACCACCAATGGTAAAGGTCGCCCGGCCGATTATACTCTGGCCGAGCTGCGTAAATTTGGTTTAAAAAACGGGCTTGGCAGGGTTACCCGTAACCATATCCCTACCTTTAAGGAGGTAATGCTGGCATTGAAGGGAAAACCGGTAATGGTTAACCTGGACAAAAGTTACCCTTATTACCGCGAAGCTTATGCCGTTTTAAAAGAAACCGGTACATTGAAACAGGCTGTTTTTAAAGCCGAAGTTACCTACCCAATGCTGCACCAGCGTTATGGCAGTTTAATTGACAGCATTACCTACATGCCCGTTGTTAACCTGGATAAAGCTGATGCCCGGGCTAACATCAAAGATTATCTGCAGCACATGAAACCATGGGCGTTTGAACTCAACTTTAAAAGCGATACCTCATCGGTGTTAAAAGATAATAAATTTATTACCCGCACAGGTGCGCGTGTTTGGCTAAACGCTTTATGGACTTCTTTAAACGCCGGGCACGAAGATGACCTGGCAGTTGAGGATGGCAATACCAAAGATAGCTGGGATTGGCTTATAAACCACGGAGCAGCTGTTATACAAACAGACCGGCCCAAAGAATTACTACAATACTTGCGAAGTAAACATCTGCATAAATAACTCTTATTAACTAAACAGGCTCCGCTATAACGGAGCCTGTTTGGCTTTTACTATTGTTGCTTGATTTTGCGTATGCGATTATTATTCATATCAGCTACATAAATAATACCGTTTGTACCTACGGCGATACCCGCGGGCGAGCTAAACAGCGCGCTTATACCTACGCCATCTGTAGTACCAATAGCGTTTGAACCTGCCACTACAGATAATACATGATCTTTGCTGATCTCCAGCACGCGGCCGTTTCCGTCTGTTATAAACATGTTATTGGCTGCGTCAATAGCAATGGCCTGTGGCACTCCTATCGGAGCCGCTACTGTAGAATCGGGGCCACCCGCAAACGTAGTTACGGTGTTGTCTGTACCTATCTTACGGATAGCACGGTTTTGAGGTTCAGCCACGTAAATATTACCTGTGGCATCTATAGCCATACCACTCGGGCTGTTAAAAGAAGCACTGGTACCCAAAGCGTTGATATATCCCTGCGTATGGTTACCGGCCAGCGTAGTTACCACAGCTCCGGGCGTAATTTTACGAATGAGGCCGGTGCCGCTATCCGCTACATACAGGCTGCCATCGCTGCCCATAGCTAATGCTGATGGGGCACTAAAGCTGGCATCCATACCTGTAGCATCTGTATAGCCCGCATTACCGCTACCCGCGAAGGTAGTAACTACTCCGCCTGGCGTTACCTTCCGGATAAGGTTGTTGCCCATATCGGCAACATAAAGGTTGCCTGCGGCATCAATAGCCAAACCCGCGGGCGCGTAAAATGATGCCCCGGTACCCGTGCCATTAGCACTACCAATATTACCCGAACCTGCTATAGTAGTAACTGTACCATCAGGTGTAATTTTACGGATGCTGCAATTATAACTATCGCTTACGTACAGGTTACCCGCCGCATCTACCACGGTACCAAGCGGGTGGTTAAACAAAGCCGACAGGCCACTACCATCAGCATTACCGGCCATAGAGCCCACAAAGGTTGTTACCGTACCATATACGGGCGCAGCTGTGGCTGTTTTAAATTGTATTACACTGCCGTAAGAGGCACCACTGCTGTTACTGGCATAAGCCCGGGCGTAATAAGTAGTGCCTGGTGTAAGGCCTTTTAAGGTTACCACAAAAGAGTGCGAATTTAAGTTTCCAACTACCTTGTTATCGGCGGTAGTGGGTTGCTGGTTGGCTGTGCTGTAGCAAATGCCAAATTCCGTAACCAGCGCGTTTTGGCTGGTTACCAGGCCGCCCGTCCAGGCTTGTGTGCCCGATGCATCAACAATTACATCATTAGTGGTTATCTGGGGTAATGCCAGTTGCTCAGAAGTACCTTTATTGCATGCCGCAAAACAAATTGCCAGCGCCAGGAGTAATAAATTAAAACGGGTAATGATATGTTTCATACAATTGCTGTGTTTTTTACGGTGATAAATGTCAGCGTTGGTAGTTGATGAACACCTAAAACAAGTGTTAATTATTGTTAAACCAACACACTTGTTACACACATTAGATTATTTAAAATATTTGTAACCAGTGCGTTACAAAACATTGCCGATAACAGTAAAAAGCCGTTAACAAGTGATTACACAAGCCTGACCTAATCAATTTCCGCACTTAACGCATAACTGTATTTTTGTAACATTAACTGGTACACTTAGCAATGGCTGAAAACTCACTGGCCCGGCGCCTTAGCCTTATACAAGCCACTGCAATAAACATGACCGATATGGTGGGCATAGGCCCATTCATTACGTTACCCATGGTCATTCATATGATGAACGGGCCGTGGTTCTTATATGCCTGGCTCGCGGGCGCCCTGCTTTCTTTTATCGACGCGATGATATGGAGCGAATTAGGCGCTGCATACCCTATGGCGGGCGGCTCCTATAACTTCCTGAAAGAAACGTATGGCAAACAAAAGCTCGGCCGGCTAATGAGTTTTTTGTTTGTATGGCAAACCATGATACAGGCACCTCTCGTTATCGCTTCGGCGGCTATTGGCTTTGCGTCATACTTGTCTTATTTGCTGCCATTGTCGCCAATGGCATCCAAGCTGGTTAGCGGGGGTGTGGTCATTAGTATCATTGCGCTGCTGTATCGCCGTATAGAATCAATCGGCAAAATAAGCATGGTATTGTGGATAGGCGTTTTGGTGACCATGCTATGGATCATTGGCGGGGGCTTGCTGCACGGCAACTTTCTATCGCCCATTAAACATATTAACGACGGGCTTACATTGAATTACGGTTTTGTTGCAGCTATAGGTTTTGCCAGCGTGAAAAGCGTTTACAGCTACCTGGGCTACTATAACGTTTGCCACCTGGGTGGCGAGATCATTAACCCCGGCCGTAACATACCCCGAAGCATGTTCCTGTCCATTGCAGGTATAGCCATTTTATATATGCTGATGAATGTAAGCGTTGTAAGTGTGATACCCTGGCACCAGGCTAAGGATAGCCAGTTTGTGATAAGCGACTTTATGGAGCGACTGGCCGGAGATACCGCGGCAAAAATTGTGACCTGCCTTGTTTTGCTGGTAGCTTTTTCATCTGTTTTTTCGGCTACGCTGGGTTATAGTCGTATCCCTTACGCTGCCGCTGCAGACGGGGCTTTTTTCAGGATATTTGCCAGGCTGCATCCTACCAAGCATTTCCCCTATGTATCGTTATTGGTATTGGGTGGTATCGCCTTTATTTTCAGCCTGCTGTTTAAGCTGGGCGATGTGATCAGCGCTATACTGGCCATGCGTATAGTGGTGCAATTTATAGCCCAGGCCTTTGGCCTTTACCTGCTGCGCCGCCGAAAAAGCGATGCGGTTTTCCCCTACAAGATGCCTTTATTCCCGATACCCATATTTTTAGCGATACTAATATGGATAGGCATACTCGTTTCAACCGGCTGGCATATGGTTGCAGGTGGGTTAAGCGCAATTGCAATAGGCATAGCGGTTTATTTCTGCAAAGCCAGGCTAAAAAAGGAATGGCCCTACAAGGCTACACCTGCAGTTGATAAAAATTAACCGCGTTTAAGCCCCAAAATTGCTCCTGCTCATGCTGGCTTAGCTTTTTAACATAATTATCCGCCAAGGCGAAAACCTTGTCATAGCCCCCTGCCACATTACACACCGGCCAATCGGAACCATACATTACTCTTTCGGCGCCAAAGGCGTTAAAAACAACATCCATATATGGTTCAAAATCTGCAGGCTGCCAGTGGTTCCAGTCGGCTTCGGTAACCATACCGGATATTTTGCAGCTCACATTTTCATATTGCGCCAGTTTGGTTATTTCTTCTTGCCATTGCGCTATCTCCCCTGCCTTAATAAACGGCTTTGCCAAATGGTCTACCACAAAACGCTGGTTGGGGAACGCCTTTACCAACTCCTCAGCGTATGAAAGGTGCCTCGGAAAAATGAGTATATCATAAGTAAAGCCATATTGCTCAAGCAAGCCCACGCCTCTCATAAAATCAGGATGTAACATGTAGCGATCATCAGGCTCGCCCTGTAACACATGCCGAAATCCTTTCATGAGCTTTATGCTTTGGTAATGTTGTAAGCTTTCTTCTATCCTCGGGTCCTTAAGGTCAACCCATCCTACAATGCCCTTAATGAAACTGTTATGTTGCGCAAGGCCCAGCAAAAAATCATTCTCGGTGATCGTTTGGTCGGCCTGTACAGCTACACAGCCTGCAATATTATTCTCAGCCAGCAGTGGCTGCAGATCGGCAGGTAAAAAATTACGCCGGCAGGCCTGCATATCATCATTTATCCAGGCGTGCCTATCCGCGTCATAAAGCCAAAAATGCTGGTGACTGTCAATCTTTAACATAGCTATTTAAGTTTACCGGTTGGCGCTAAGCTAAGTGCAGATGCATCAAAAACAAAGAAGTCCCTCACTTTTCCGGAGGGACTTCTTTATTTTTTATTTACTAATGAGGTTATACAGTTCGTCTAATCGCGGCGAAAGTACAATTTCTATCCGCCTGTTTTTAGATAGCGCTTCAGGAGTTTCCGAAGTATCAATCGGCTGGAACTCGCCTTTACCGGTAGCCGTTAAACGATGCGGGTCAACATTCTCCGTTTCGGTAAGGTAGCGGGTAACCGATGTAGCACGCAGCACGCTCAGGTCCCAGTTATCTTTTATCTGCCCAAGATTTTTTATCTTCTTGTTATCGGTATGGCCTTCCACCGCGATATTGATATCGGGTTCCTTATTCAGCACCGCTGCCAGTTGTTTGAGTGCCTGCTTACCCTTTTCGTCAATAACAATACTGCCTGATGGGAAAAGCAATTTATCCGTAAGCGAAACGTATACTTTGCCGTTACGGATATCAACCGTTAAACCGCTTTGCTGGAAACCAAGTAGCGCTTTCTGCAGTTTTTCCTTTAGCGCGTTAGTGGCTTCATCGCGTTTGCGCAGTATTTCTTCCACTTCCTTTAAACGGGCTTCGCGCTTTTGCAGGTCGCTGGATAGCTGTGTTACTTTTGACGAGCTTGCATTATAGTTGCTATTAAGCGAGGCGTAGTTAGATCTTAACTGGGCCAGTTCCTGGCGTATACGCGCGGTATCGGCAACAAGGCCTGCCACCTGGTTCTCCAGCGTAGCTGTACGGGCTGATAGTGAATCACGCTCGGCCAGCAGGGCCTTGTGCTTTTTGGGCGACATTACCACGCACGATTGAAGTTCCGCGGCAACAAGCACAGCAGCGAAAAATACATGTCTGAATTTCATAGTTTAAAAAATTAAGGTGTTATGCCAGCGCGTTACGCAGGAAAACATTTAAAGGGTATATTTTACTACAAACGTCTGTTATTTCCTTTACAGCGTTTTTGGTAGTAATTTCTTTATCGGTTAAGTTATGCCAGGCTATAAAGCTTTTTAACTTCAGCAGGTCGATATTTTCATTATCAGCATCATAGCCCTTAGGATTGGTTTTTAATTGTTCCTGCCCCCTGAAATCACCAAATAGCTTAACAAACTCTTTATCGTCAATGATCTTTTTAAGATCTGCAGCGTTATAGTCGATCTCCTGGCGGATAGCCTTCAGATGGTCTGCTTCCGGCATCCAGTAGCCCCCGGCAATGAACGACTTGCCCGGCTGTATATGCAGGTAATACTCCACACCGCCATTCTTGTTGCCCTGGGTAGGCAGGCTTACGCCAAAATTATTTTTATAGGGCAGTTTATTTTTACTGAAACGTATATCGCGGTAAATACGCATCACACACTTTTTAGGGTCGAGGTCCAGGCTGATGGCGGGGTCAATACTGTGCAGGCCGGATATCACTTTTGAGGTAAATGCCAGCACATCTTCACGCGACTGATCGTAACGGTCCTTATTGGCCTGGAACCAATCACGATTGTTATCGTCGGCAAGGTCTTTTAAAAAAGCGAGTGTTTGTGATTGTAGCATGGCAGATGATGTGTGTACTGCTTAATTTAAATTAAACTTCTCGCCGCGCATATTAAGGTCTACATTTTTACGGCGGTACTTTTTATACCAGATCACGCCCAGCACTGCCACCGCAAGGTAAGGTGCGGCCAGCAAGTACATAATACCGTTATTTAAACCATGAGTGGCGCCATCGCCACTTTTGGCATTGGTTTCTACTGCTGCCGTACATGCCGCGCATTGGGCTTTTACGTTTACAGTTGAGGTCACCATTAACCCGAAGGCTAACAGCAGGTATAAAAATCTAAGGCTCTTTTTCATATTCTTCAACCTGTTAAAAGTGGTAATACGGTTTGATCATCAAATATACGATGACACCAGATATTGTAACGAATAACCATAAAGGAAACGTCCATCTAACTAATTTCTTATGTTTTTCTACCTGCATTTGTAAACCGCGGTGGAAACTTAGCAATATTAAAGGCAACACGCCTGCCGCTAATACGATGTGCGGAACTAATATTGCCAGGTATACCCTGCGCGATGTACCAGCGATAGCCCTTTCAGCCTCGTTCAATACGCCATCGCCATTAGCATCGCCGTAGAGTGTATCGTTACGCATCAGGTAATGGAACAGGATGTACGATACCAGGAATAACGAAGACAAGCAGAACGTAAGAATATTAATGCGCTTGTGCATAGTAATATTTCCCTGCTTAATGTAATACAGCGATACCATTAACAGCACACTGCATGTACCATTTAAAATGGCATTGAGCAAGGGCAAATATGGCGTAAAGGCAGGCGGCGTGGCCGGGCCCGGTATTAAATGACGGTTAAGTACAATTACCACGGCAATAACAAATATGGTTATGCCCGCAACAAATCGGAATATGAATTTATCAGTCATGTTATTCAAGCGAGTCAGGAGTCAAGACTACAAGAATCAGGACTCATTTCTTATGTTTATGATCTTATTAAGGGCAAGCTATCGTCTTGTTTCTTGACTCTTAACATCTTGCTTCCCTTCTATTAATAAAGCGCTTTATCCACTTTACGTAGCTCTTCTGCTATCTGCACCTTTATCTCGTCGTTAAGCTTGGTAATGTCGGCAGTGCTGGCGCCATTATAGTAACCGCGTATCCGCTTTTCAGCGTCTATTAGTATCAGTTTATCACTATAAATAAACTCATCCTTCCCTGGTACTTTTAAGGCATCAACCAAAAAACCTTTACGGGCTAAGTTATATACAGTGGTAGTATCACCGGTAAGAAACAGCCACTTGTTGGTTGTTTCAAACTGCCTCGAGTATTGTTTTAGTACTTCGGGCTTATCCTTATCCGGGTTAACGGTTATGGTAAGGAAATATACCATAGGGTTTTTCCGGTAAGCGTAAACCAGTTCGCTCACGTTCTTATTTACCGCGCTGCAAACAGTGGGGCAACCGGTATAAAAAAAGTTAGCAATGAATATCTTTTTATCAAAGTTTTTAAACGATACTTCTTTGCCGTTCTGGTCGGTTAATTTAAAGTCGCTTAATTTATGATAGATGGTATCGGGTATATACTTACCATGAAATTTATGCCCGGTTGCAGCCACCTGCTTAGGGCCGTAAAAAGGAAGTGGCTTATATCGGTTTTTCCCTTTCGCGGTTAGTAAATAATATAAAAATCCCGGTAACGCTAATATGGCTACCAGGATCATTATTTTTTTGGCAATAGAAGCTTTACGCATTTCTATCTTAGTTCAGTCCAGTAATGGCTTTCATTTGTAAGTACCAGTATTAAACCAATAATAAAGAGTATAGGTACTATAATAGAGATCATTAAACCAATGCGCTCAAACTTTAAGTGCATAAAGTAGGCTACAATGTAAAATGCTTTAAACAATGTAAGTACTATGTAAATAGGGTTTGCCCAGTGCAAAGGAATGTGTCCTTTTGGTACCAGCCACAACGCTATAATAAACTCAATTACAGTGATACCTAATAATATGGCAAATACCTTCCATATTTTACCACGCGACATTGATTCGTGTTCGCCGTGCTCGTCGTGGTGTAATTCTGCGTTTTCTGATGACATGATATATCAGGTTAAATTTTTAAACTAAATAAAAGAAGGTAAATACAAACACCCATACCAAGTCTACAAAGTGCCAGTAAAGGCCTACTTTTTCAACCATCAGGTAGCTGCCGCGTTTCTCATAAGTACCGGCCAGTACGTTAATGGTGATAATGATATTGATGACCACACCGCTAAATACGTGGAAACCGTGGAAACCGGTAATGGTAAAAAACAGGTTGGCAAACTGGTGCGTGCTGGTTACAGATGTAGCTTCGCCATGGCGAAAATACTCGCCTAACTCGTGCGGAATGCTTCCCCACCAGAAACCTTCGTGATGCAGGTGTGTCCATTCCAACGCCTGGCAACCCAGGAACATGAAACCACCAATAATGGTAGCGATCATCCATCCCACTACTTCTTTTTTTGCCATACGATGACCGGCCTCAACAGCCAGTACCATAGTTACCGAACTCATGATGAGGATAAACGTCATTAAACCTACAAACACAAGGGGTGCCCCGTGATCGATCATTCCCGGAACAGACTGGAATATCAGGTCGGCAGCCGGCCAGGTGCTTGAGCTGAAGCGTAGAGCGCCATAAGCAATAAGCAATGATGAGAAGGTAAAAGCATCTGATAACAGGAAGAACCACATCATCATTTTGCCATACTCAACATTGAAAGGTGATTTACCACCTGCCCACGGCGTTGTTTTTAATTCATCAATAGAAGATACTTGTGCACTCATTGTGTTTTTAATATTGGTTCAAAAGTAAAAAAACATACAGATAAATCCATATAATATCGACAAAATGCCAAAATATTGAGGACATCTGCATACTAAACAAATTTTTAACCTGCGCTACGTTGCGGTAGCTACGGATAAGTGTATTGGCTAAAAGTAATAAGCCTGCTAAAATGTGTAATAAGTGCATCCATATAAATACATATACGAATGATTGTGATGCATTGGGATTGCTAAAATACACCCCCATTGATGGCAGCAGTATTAACCACGCGTAAACCTGTATAATAAAAAATGCTATACCAAGCGCAATGGTTACCCACAGAAACAGGCGCTGCCTGGCAAATTGCAGGCGCTTGGCCGCGCTTGATGCCAGAAACATACTAATGCTGCTCACGGCAATAATAAGGGTGCTGTATAAAAATATAGGTGGCATTTTAAAATTTAAGCCATGCTTACCGCCACCTGCATAAACGATGAAACCACTGGTTAAAGCCGCAAAAAACATAAATGATGTGAATATAAATATCCACATGTTGAATTTTTTGGGTGCCAGGTTTAACTTATCTTCTTGTTGTATCCGGGCCATTTACTTTACAATAAAATCAAACAAAAACATTAACTGCACTACAGGCAGGTAATAAAAAGAACCAAACATTAGTGTACGCGCCGCTTTTATTTCAAGTGTGCGTAAAAGGTTAAACGCCTGATATAAAAATATCAAACTCATTATTAATGATACGCCACCTACGTAGTAACCACCATAACCATAAATAGTTGGTAATAAACTCACCGGTACAAGTATCACTGCGAATAAAAAAGTGATCAAAGCACTGGTTTTGTCGCGCTTCGCGGTTGGTAATAACCGGAAACCTGCCAGCTTATAATCATCATCCAGCACCCATGCTATCGCCCAAAAGTGCACAAACTGCCACACAAATTGTATCAGGAACAGTATAATAGCAATCTCGTCAATACGCCCGTGAGGCTGGCCGGCAACATATCCAATAAGTGCGGGTAAGGCACCAGGTATGGCTCCTACAAAAACCGCGGCCATGCCATTAACACGTTTAAGAGGCGTATAAGCAAACGCGTAAAGCAGTATGGAGAACACCGACAAAAGCCCAGTAAGCAGGTTAAGCGACCCTAATAAGTAAGTGCCAATGATACCCATACCCATACCCAAAACGAGCCCCTGCCCGGTAGTCATACGCCCGGCAGGCATTGGCCTGTCCATAGTGCGTTTCATCAGCTTATCATACTTTACCTCAATTACCTCGTTGAAACAATTGGCCGCCGAAGTTACCAGGAAACCGCCGATAACCAGCTTGATCCAGTTCAACCACATGGTAGTACTGTATAGCGAACCCCAGGTATTGCCGCCATTTGCCTTTACAGCAATAATAAATGATATAGATGCCGAGAACGTAACCAAAAAGGTTAAGCGCGACTTGATTAGTTTTGAAAAATCGCTACCTTTCATTGCCCTGCCCCCTGTACGTTTTCTGATTTAAACAGGTTCATCAACAAATAAAACTGGGCGCCAAACATTAAACTGGCCAGCACAATGTGCGAAGCCTGCGCAAAAGGAGGCAACGCGAAATAAGATAAAGATATACCGGTAATAATTTGCAGCATGATCATGAGGAACGTAAAGCTCATGAGCTGCTGTTGCACCGCATGCCTGTTAAATTGCTTGCGGATAAGCGCATATAGAATAAGGTTAAGCGCCAGTACTACCAGTGCTATGTCGCGATGTTGTGTAAATATATCGCCGGCACGCTTTACCCAGCTATCGCGGTAGCTGCCTTCCAAATGTGTAGCTACAGCATCAACTTTTTCACGCACTTCTGTACCAAATGTTATTTGCATCACGCTTATCGCTAATACAATTAATGTAAGCACCTGTACCAACGGCTTTACGGTAACTTTATAACGCCCCTGTACCTTGGCCATATGGTAAGTAGCTATGCTAATAGCCAATATGGCCAGCGCAAGTAACATATGTACGGTAACGATCCAGGCAACCAAATTGGTTGATACCACAATAGAACCTAACCATCCCTGAAAGCCTACCAAAAATAAATTAAACACGCTTAAAAAGATGATGAGCTTATTGGTTTTGCGATATTTAAATGAATAAACAGCACATAACAATAAAAACACTCCGGATATCGCGCCGATCAAGCGGTTGATATATTCCGTCCAGGTACGGGCAGTGTTAAATTCTTCAGGTACCAGTATGGATTTATCATTGCGAATACGCATGGCCAATTGGCTATAGCCAAATATATCCAGCATTTTAGCAAAGCGCTGGTTCTTATCCATACGCTTTTGCACGTAGGTATCTTTGTAATTTGCAGGTAGTTCCGAAAGGCTGGTTGGCGGTATATAGCGGCCAAAGCATTTAGGCCAGTCAGGGCAACCCATACCTGAGCCAGTGCTGCGCACCACCCCTCCTGCCAATATCAACACAAATAATAGTATGATAGTAAGCAGGTTGAGCTTGATGAATGTATTGTTACCGGATGCTTTTATGCCCATTTAGATTATTCCTAAAAAACAAGGGTATCTATTTGAAGTCGTAAAGTTCAAAGCTTCAAGTCGAAAGTCTGTTTAACAACTCAGGACTTATACTTAAGACTTAGGACTTAAACAGATACCCTAAAAGATCAGAGATCAGTACTTTTATTACTTAACCTGCTCGTTGCTTTTCTGAGTACTTGCCCATTTTGCATGTTCTTCCAAACCTGTAGGATTATCCTCAAAGTCATGCGGAAGGTTTGAGCTCATGGTTTGCGAAAGCGGAACAGTTTGTTGTATAAAGTCTTCGTCGGCGCCTGGTTTGCTGTAATCATATGGCCAACGGTATACTGACGGAATTTCTCCCGGCCAGTTGCCGTGGATATGTTCAACAGGTGCAGTCCACTCAAGGGTATTAGCTTCCCAAGGGTTTTGTGTAGCTTTTTTACCGAAGAATATAGAATAAACAAAGTTGAACAGGAACGCACACTGCGCAACTGCTGCCATAATAGCGGCCCAGGTAATAAAGGTATTTACTGATAGCCATTGTTTCATTGACTCAAACTCGGTGAAAGCATAGTAACGGCGCGGTACGCCATCCAAGCCCATAAAGTGCATTGGGAAGAATACCAGGTAAGCACCAATAAATGTTAACCAGAAGTGCAGGTAACCTAAACGCTCGTTCATCATACGGCCGAACATTTTAGGGAACCAGTGGTAAACACCGGCAAGCATACCAAATATAGCCGCAGAGCCCATTACTAAGTGGAAGTGAGCTACTACGAAGTAAGTATCGTGCAGGTTGATGTCTAAAGCAGCGTTACCCAGGAAGATACCTGTTAAACCACCAGAGATAAAGAACGAAACCATACCGATAGCGAATAACATTGCCGCGGTAAAACGGATGTTACCTCTCCAAAGAGTAGCTAACCAGTTAAATGTTTTTACCGCTGAAGGTACCGCGATGATCAATGTAGTGATCATGAACACGCCGCCCAGGAACGGATTCATACCTGTAACGAACATGTGGTGACCCCATACAATGAATGATAATACAGTAATACCAATAAGCGAGTAAACCATGGCGTGGTAACCAAAGATAGGCTTACGTGAGTTAACCGACATTACCTCTGATGATATACCCATCGCAGGCATAATTACGATATATACCTCAGGGTGGCCCAGGAACCAGAACAAGTGCTGGAACAGGATTGGGCTACCACCTTCAAAAGGTTGCACCTGCGAACCATTCAATACAATTTCTGATAAATAAAAGCTTGTACCAAAACTACGGTCGAATATTAATAATACCACACCAGCAACCAGTACCGGGAATGATAATATACCTAAAACTGCGGTTAAGAAGAATGCCCAAATGGTTAAAGGCATTTTCCAAAGGTCCATACCTTTAGTACGCATGTTTAATACCGTACTTACGTAGTTGATACCACCCATTAATGATGAAGCGATGAACAACACCATACTGGTAAGCCAAAGCGTCATACCCATACCTGAACCCGGCATAGCCTTAGGTAAGGCAGATAATGGAGGATAAATTGTCCAGCCACCGCTTGCAGGGCCTTTTTGAACCATAAATGATGATAACATGATAACGCTGGCCAAAAAGAAGAACCAGTAAGAAAGCATGTTCATAAATGGTGATGCCATATCGCGGGCACCCAATTGCAAAGGAATAAGCAGGTTACTGAAAGTACCGCTCAAACCGGCCGTTAACACGAAGAATACCATGATGGTACCATGTATAGTAACCAGCGCCAGATAAAAGTTAGAATCTAAACGTCCACCCGGAGCAAAACGGCCCAGCAATGTTTCCATTAAAGGGAAGGCTTTATCAGGGTAAGCCAGCTGGATCCTGAACAGGATAGACAAGATCATGGCAATAACCGCCATAGTAATACCTGTGATCAGGAATTGCTTGGCAATCATTTTATGGTCCATACTAAATATATATTTAGATATGAACGTTTCTTTATGGTGGTGATGTCCGTGATCTTCTTCGTGGTGTGCTACGCTATGATCGTGAACTGATAATGTTGACATACTCGTTAATCTTTTTGTATTAATTATTTAACGCTAACCTGTTTTGTTGTACCTGCTTGCTATCCTCAGTAGCTGCAAACTTAAGATCTTTCTTAAGCTGGTCTGTAAGATATGGCTTTTGCTGCGCTAACCAGGCCTGGTATTCGGCCTCGGTAACTACGCGTACAACTTTTTTCATGTTATAGTGGCTACCACCGCAAATTTTGTTGCATAATACCTCATACTCAAATGTAGGTTTATCCAATTTGGCACGCATCTGCGCGGTAGTCATGATCGGCTTGAATTTAAAGAAAGTCGGCAAGCCGGGAACAGCGTTCAACTGCACACGGAATGCAGGGATGTACACACTATGGATAACATCCTGCGCATGGATGTTTAGCCTTACCGATTTATTTACAGGGATAACCATGGTATCAGCCTGCAGGTCATCGTAACTGTATTTATCTTTAAAGTTGATACCCAGTTTATTGGCACCGTTAACTAATTTATAGTTGGTTTTACCTAAACGGCCATCCTTACCCGGATAACGCAGTTCCCACGCAAACTGGTGGCCGGTAATATCAATGTTAATTGAAGCAGGTTCGCCTTTGGCATCAACACTGTTAGTAATGCTTTTCCAGGTAAAGAAACCGAAAATAACCAACACGGTTAATACAATTGCCGGTGCAATGGTCCAAACCTTTTCAATAGTGTTATTGTGGGGCAGGAAGTGCGCGCGGCGTTTGGCATTATAACGGTATCTGAACAGGAACGTGAAAAGCAATATCTGTGTGATGAAGAACACCGTCATGGTGATGCCGGTGGTAGTCCAGAACATTTTATCCAGGATACCGCCATGCTCAGACGCTGCTGCAGGTAATATCATGCTGCCCTGTACAGTGAAAGACCAGTATGCACCATATAAACCTGCTACCAGGAACACAAGACATAAAACACCCATTACGTTATTCCAGTTAAGCGGCTTTTTGCCTCTTATCTGTTGGGTAAGGTCGTAAACACGGAATACTTTACCTATAATGCCAATGAAAAAGCATACCACCAGGAACATCAGGATGTAATAACCCGCTGTAGGCAGGCCGGTATCCTTTGCGGCAGCGTCAGTAGCTGGCGAAGCACTTGCTCCGGCTGATGCTGCATCCTGGGCGAAAAGTACGCTTGTACCTAACAGCATAAATACAGCTATAAGCGAAAGTATTTTTTTAGTATTAAATAGATTTTTGAATCCCATTTTATTGGTTATTTGAAAATGCTTTATCCAGTTAGCAAATTTAACAATTATTATCTGTGATGATGTAAGCTCTCTTGCAGGAACGGATGCTTTTTAGGAACCAATGACGGTGCTTTAGCAATTTTACCCATAACCAGGTAAAAGAACAAACCTGCAAAACCTGCAAACAAACCTATCTCTTCAACTCCAAAACCTCTTTCTGCACCCAGTGTACCTGGCATGATCATCAGGTAATAATCTAACCAGTGGCCGGCAATAAGTACTATACAGGTCCACATTACACGGTTGCTTAAGCGTTTTGCATCTCTTGACATTAACAATAACAATGGTGCAAGGAAGTTCATTACGATGTTTAACCAGAACCACCATTTGTACTCAGGCTCCCAACGTTTGTAGAAATAAACAGACTCCTCAGGCATGTTAGCATACCAGGTTAGGAAGAACTGCGCGAACCAAACGTAGCACCAGAAGATAGAGAAACCGAATATAAGCTTACCTAAATCATGCAGGTGATTTTCGTTTAACCAGGTAAAATAACCACGTTTTTGAAGGTAAATGATCACCAGGGCAATAACGGCTAAACCACTTACGTGCATGGCAGCTAAATTGTACCAGCCAAACATGGTTGAGAACCAGTGTGCTTCTAATGACATGATCACGCCAAAAGCGAATATCGGGAAGGTGAAACCAAATATTACCAGGAATATACAGGCATATTTAAAAATCTTGTCATAGTTAGCCATGCCACCCTCTGTGTCTTCAGCTTCAGAGAATTTGGCCATTTTTATACCTAAAAAGCTGTAAACGCCCAAAAACACAATTAACACACCATAGAAGAATGGAATATTTAAGAAACCTTTTTTACCATAAATAATGGCATCAAAGTTTTCGCTTCCGGGGGTGGTTATACCATGAGCAGCCCAATGCGCATACAGGTAAGGTACTGTTTCGGTTTTGCCATTCTCGGTAACCGTATGTGTATGCAGTAAACCAGCAGTGATAATCAATATCAGGATGATGCTTGCGATAGGCAACACCTTGGCAAATGCCTGCGGTATGCGAATTAACGATGCCGACCAGCCGGCCTGTGCCACATAGTTGTAAGCGCTAAAGAATATACCGGCAAGGCAAACGCACACAAAAAAGTAGCCCATGAGCAACAAGTTGCTGTAAACGCGCTGTATGTGGTCGCCACCTAAGATAAAACCGAACGCTATGCCGATAACACCAAGTACAATACCTACCAAACTAATGGTTTTGGCAGTGCCTGTAAATTCAAAACGTTCGTCAAAATTATTATGAGTCTTCATTAATCAATAATCTTATAAAGTTTGTAAATGGTGTACATACATCACAATTTTCCAGCGTTCTTCTGGTGCAACCTGAGATGCGTATGAACCCATTGCGTTTACACCATAAGTTATAGTATGATAAATTTTACCATCCGTAAGATCTTTCATAGCACCACCACGTGATGATTGCCCTTTAGAGTATGATGGAGGCGGTGGATATCCGTGCTGTACAACTAAACCATCACCCTGGCCGTTGATGCCATGGCAAGGAGAGCAAAAGGTAGTGAACAGCTTTTTACCATCTTCCAGATTGGTTGATGTTAAAGGCAACGGATTTTTTACTTCCGTACCAGCAAGTTCATAACCATCTTTAGTGTTAGGATAGTCAAAACGTTTAAAGCCTACCGGAATGGTACCGGCAGGTGGCACTTGCGCGGTTTTGCCATCCTTAAAGTTATTGTTAGGTTGGTCGTACTCATAAGCGGTGTGCTCATACATGTTAGGAGCATACTCCCAGCCTGTGCTGCGCTTATCCTTGCACGATGTAATTATTATTGATGCAGCAATAACAAAAGCTGTTGTGCCCAATACCTTAATTTTATTCATAGCTAACATATTTCCTTTCGTTATGCTTAACTTCTACAGCTCCTGCTTCTTTTAATAAATTAGTAATATCGTCATGAGGGATGTTACCTTTCGCGTCAACTGCTATAATAAAGCGGTCGTCGGTAGCACGCAGGTCCATCACACGCGGCGCACGGCCGGGGAAAAGGTGCGTTGCTGCAAAAAAGGTGATCGTCATACCAAACGCGGTGAATAATATGGTCCACTCAAAAGTAAATGGTACAAAGTCAGGAATGGCAAAGCTTGGTTTACCACCAATGTTCTGTGGCCAGTCATGCACCAGGGTGTAATACACAATGCTGAATATTACGGTAGCACCAAGGCAACCAAAGCAAAACGCCGCGTAACCCAGGCGTGAATCCTTAACGCCCATTTTAGCCTCAATACCGTGTATGGGCATTGGGGTGTAAACGTCGTAAATAGGTACGCTATTTTTTTGTAAGTTGGTGATGCCCTGCATCATATTGTCAGGATCATCAAAACAGCCCAATATAAATTTAGTCTTGCTCATGATTATACTTTTTCGTAGTCAGCCATATCAACGCTGTCATACTTGGTTAACGACTCTTTGTAGTACTGAACTTCAGCTGGTTCCAGGTGCCCCTCTTTGATCAGCTTCATTTTAGCTTGCTCACTTGCAGTTTTCAGCAATAGTTTCACCTCGGCGATAGCTACTGAAGGCAATACGCGGATGAACAACAGGAATAACGTGAAGAACAAGCCTATTGAACCGATGAATACACCTACGTCAACCCAGGTTGGATAGAACATGGCCCAGCTTGAAGGGATATAGTCACGGTGTAATGAAGTTACGATAATCACGAAACGCTCAAACCACATACCGATGTTTACCACAATTGAAAGCGCCCATGAGAATGGAATGCTTCTGCGCAGTTTGCTTGACCAGAAAAGCTGAGGAGAAATTACGTTACAGCTCATCATGCTCCAGTATGCCCACCAGTACGGACCGGTTGCACGGTTAATGAAAGCGTATTGCTCATACTCAACCTGTGAATACCATGCAATAAAGAACTCAGTAATGTAAGCCACACCCACAATTGAACCGGTAAGCATGATGATCTTGTTCATCGATTCGATGTGGAACATGGTGATGTAGTTTTCCAGACCTAATACTTTACGGGTTACCAGTAACAGGGTTTGCACCATAGCGAAACCTGAGAAGATAGCACCCGCAACGAAGTATGGAGGGAAGATGGTAGTGTGCCATCCCGGTTCCAGTGATGTAGCAAAGTCGAAAGATACGATGGTGTGTACTGAAAGTACCAGCGGTGTAGAGATACCGGCCAGAATTAATGACACGGTCTCAAAACGCTGCCAGGTTTTTAATGAACCTGTCCAGCCGAATGACAGTATAGAATATATACGGCGACGTAAGCCTTTAGCGCGGTCGCGGATAGAAGCAATATCAGGCAACAAACCAGTGTACCAAAATAATAATGATACCGAGAAGTAAGTTGAGATTGCGAATACGTCCATCATCAGCGCTGAGTTCCAGTTCACCCAAAGTGAGCCGTACTGGTTTGGCAGTGGCAATGTAAAGTAAGCTAACCAGGGGCGGCCCATGTGCGCTACAATGTATGTAGCGGCGCAGATTACCGCGAAGATGGTCATCGCCTCGGCAGAACGGTTAATGGAGTTACGCCAGTTTTGACCGAAGATCAACAACACTGCCGAGATAAGCGTACCGGCGTGACCGATACCTACCCACCATACGAAACCGGTGATGTCCCACGCCCAGCCTACAGTTTTGTTTAAGCCCCACTCGCCCAAACCATACCAGAAGGTTAAGCTGATGGATACTACCCACAACATAGCCCCTAATGCAGATACGATGAAGCCGATCCACCAGGCTTTGTTTGGTTTATTCTCTACAGGTAATAATATTTCGTTAGTGATACGGGCATAGGTCATGTCCTTGCCTGTCATTAACGGTTCCCTGATTATCGATTCATGATGATGAGCCATATGTTATGATATATCTCGTTGTAAAATTTAAGCCAATGTTGTTTCAGTTCCGGTGTTTCTAACTTTTACCTGGTAACCAATACCCGGTTGTACGTTAAGCTCTTCAAGTACATAGTATGTTCTTTCGCTTTGCAGTGCTTTGTAGACTTCAGAGTTTTTGTCATTCCTGTTACCGAAGATGATGGCATTAGCCGAGCAGGTTTGCTGGCAGGCCATTTTAATTTCACCATCCTGCAGCGGACGTTTCTCCATTTTAGCTTTAAGCTTACCTGCCTGTATACGCTGTACGCACATAGAGCATTTCTCCATTACCCCACGGAAACGTGTGGTAACATCAGGGTTTAATACCAATTGCGTATGCTCATTGTTCAGGTAATTATCAAAACGAGAATCGTTCCAGTAGTTAAACCAGTTAAAGCGGCGTACTTTATATGGGCAGTTGTTAGCGCAGTAACGTGTACCTACGCAACGGTTGTAAGCCATTTGGTTTAAGCCTTCTGATGAGTGTACTGTCGCTAATACCGGGCATACTGTTTCGCAAGGAGCGTGGTCGCAGTGCTGGCAAAGCATTGGCTGGTGAACAACGGTAACGTTATCATAGTTGTCCAGCTTGTCAATTTCTTTCTCTTTGGTTACACCACCATGTACACTGTCGTTATTGAAGCTATAGTAGCGGTCAATACGTATCCAGTGCATCTCACGGCGGCGGCCAACTTCTTCTTTACCTACAACCGGCACGTTATTTTCAGCGCTACATGCTACAACGCAGGCACCGCAACCGGTACAAGCATTCAGGTCAATAGCCATTACCCAATCGTAAACAGGGCGTGCGTGGATACGGTCGTTATTGGTATTTTCCCAAAGGTCGTATTTCTTATGTTCGCCTTCCTCGTGTTTGCCAGAAGCAGGGTTCTTTTTGTATTCAGCAAAAGAAGTTTCACGGATAACGTTACGCCCTTCGTATGAGTGGTGTGTTTGTGTTTGTGATAACGGGAACACGTCGCCTGTTACCTCTAAAGCTGCCTGTGCGGTAGTCTGGAACGTACCATTACGGAAGCTGTAGAACGGATAAGCGTTTTTACCTACATTGTTACCCACTTTACCTGCTGCTGTACGGCCGTAACCTACAGCGATAGATATAGTACCTTGTGCCTGGCCCGGTTGTGAAAGTACAGGCAGTTCAACAGTATAACCATTAGCGGTTACTTTCACTACGCCAAACTCATCCAAACCTAATTTCTTAACATCTGTAGCAGACATGGCCACAAAGTTATCCCAGGTAACTTTTGATACCGGATCAGGAAGCTCCTGTAACCATGGGTTATTAGCACGTTTACCATCGCGCATAGCGTTGTTCTGGTAAACCTGTAATTCAAATTTCTTACCGTCAACACTTACACCTTCGGCCAATTTAGCGCTTTGGCTTAAAATGGTTTGAGCAACAGCGTTCAGGTCAAGGTTAAAGCTATAGGTACCGGCTGTTTTTGGAGCAGCTTTTACAAAACCTGTTTGTAAAAGTGTTTCCCAACCTGCCTGGCCGGAAAGGCCCCCAATAGCTAATAATTTGGTATTCCAGTTATTTCTAACGTAAGTGTAGTAGTCTTTAACCGCGTTGTCGCTCCAGATCAGCAAGCTTGTTTCGGCCTGGCGGGTATTGTATACCGGGTTAATAGCCGGCTGCATTACGGTGTAATATCCTTCGATTACGCTATCATCACCCCATGATTCCAGGTAGTGGTGGTTAGGCGCTACAACATTACAAAGCGTTGCAGTTTCATCAGCATGGTCTGAGAAGGATACTTTTAAACGCACTTTCTTCAAAGCTTCCTTAACCGCGTCTGCAGAATGGTAGTCATAAGCAGGGTTAGCGTCAAGGAATATAGCTGCACCTACATCTCCGCGTTTAGCCGCAGCAATAAAGTCTACAATATCGCTATCGTTACCAGCGTACTGGCGAGATGGGTTATCCAGGTCAATAGTAGTACCATAACTGCCTAACAGAGAGTTGATGGCATTTACCAGCACCTGCGTAGCTACATCGTTTGAACCGCAAACCACTAAGGCACGTCCTTTAGCAGCTACTAATTCTTTTGCTACAAGTGTAATTACCTTATCGGCATTTGGAGTGGTTAATTTCTTAGAGCCTGGTAAAGTAGTACCGCTGATAGCGTTGTACAGGTTAACCAGTGCCGGGCCTTCTTCTGAAGGTTTGATAGCGATACGGGCATCGGCATTGGTACCGGTCATGCTCATGCCGCTCTCAAATTGTATGTGGCGCGACATTTTTTTCTCTTCAAGAGATTTGCCGTTCCTGTTAGATACATACTGACGGGTAAACTCTTCGCCCGAGATCCAGGTACCCAGGAAATCAGCGCCGAAGCTTACAATTACGTCAGCTTTATCAAAATTATAGTGAGGCAATACCGCTTTACCAAAGCTGTTTTGGTTAGCCTTAATGATACCGGTATAAGAAACCGCGTCATAAGTTACATGCTTGGCGGTAGGGTATTTGGTAATGAAATCAGCGATAACAGCCTGTGTAGACGGGCTTGATTTGGTAGCCGACACAATGCTGATAGTTTTACCGGCTGCTGCTACAGCTGCAAGTTCGCTTTTTACAAAAGCATCCACCTGTGCCCAACCTGTGGTAGAACCATCCATCATAGGGTCCTGCACACGGGTGTTATCATACAGGTCAAGTACTGAAGCTTGTGCCTGGGCGCTCAAACCGCCTTTTGATAACAGGTCGTTCGGGTTACCTTCTACTTTAATAGGGCGGCCTTCACGTGTTTTAACCAGGATGGCGTTACCTTCAAAAGTAGAAGTATAGTAGTTGGCTACACCCGGAGTTACCTCTTCCGGTTTAATTAAGTATGGGATGGATTTGTGTACAGGTACTTTTTGGCAAGCCGCTAAAGTAACCGCACCCACACCAAAGCCTAATGCCTTAAGGAAATCGCGGCGAGGAGTTTTGGCTGATAAGCCACCACCACTCAGCACTTCCTCGATAGGAATGGGCTCGGCAAATTCGTGTCTGTTTTTCTCAACAAATTCTGGTGTATTGTTTAGTTCTTCTAAACCTTTCCAGTATTTTTTATTGCTATCCATTTACGTTATATAAACTGTAATGCTACGTTCTTGATGAATTAATAATGGCACTTAGCGCACTCGATACCACCTAATACGGCCGCGGTAACTTTTTCGCCTTTCTTGATCTTGTCATGAGCGGCAAGTATGCTGTCATAGTAAGCGTTACCTTTACCGTTAACTTCGGTACGTCTGTGGCACTGTATACACCACTTCATGGTAAGCGGAGAGTATTGGTAAACCTCTTTCATCTCCTGTACCTGGCCGTGGCAGGTTTGGCATTTGATACCGCCAACCTTAACGTGTTGTGAGTGGTTAAAGTAAGCCAGATCCGGCAGGTTGTGTATACGTACCCATTGTATTGGCTTAGCTTTAGTGCTATCGTATTTAGCGGTATTAGGATCGTAACCCAGCGCGTCATAGATCTTATGGATCTCAGGCGATTCTGTTTTAACTGATTTGTGGCAGTTCATACAGATATTCAATGACGGGATCGAAGCATTTTTACCTTTGAAAGCCGCTACGTGGCAGTACTGGCACTCGATCTTCATGGCACCGGCATGTAACTCGTGAGAGTATTTGATAGGCTGTACCGGTTGATAACCCTGGTGTACGTTAGTATTCCACATGGTTACCCACTGCCAGCTACCTAAAGCGATAGTACCGCAAAGCACTACAAAGAATACCAGTTTCTTATTCTTGATCAGTTTTTTGAAAACCTCTGCACGGTTAGCTTTTGCTTTTGCCGCTTCATCATCTTCGCTTTCTTCAATTAAAGCTACACCACCTTTATTAAGCAATAAACGCTCAAGGGTTGCGATAACTTTGTTTAAAACAAGGATAACGATGAAAGCGATAACGATAACACCCAGTAACCCCCAGATGATCACCGAGCTTGGGCCCTGATCTTCTGCAGCTGCGCTACCACCGGCAGGGGCTTTCGCTTTCTCATCCTGCATTTTTTTCCACTCGGTGCGTACATAGGTAATAATGTTACCTACATCGGCATCGCTTAACTCAGAGAACACGGTCATGCCGGCCTGGTTAAACTCGTTGTAGATCTTTAACGCTTTTGGATTTTTTGCAGCGATCAACGCCTGGTTGTTCTGGATCCACTTGGTAAGATAAGCGTCATCGGTTTCCTGAGTAAGCTGCGGACCTAAGGCCGGGCCGGTCATACGCACATCAATTTTATGACATGCCGTACATTTGGCCTTGAATAAAGCTTCACCTTTGGCAGCATCGGCCTGTGCATGGGCGTTAAACCCACAAACAGCCAAACCGGCAACCAGTAAAACCGACCTTGAAAACTGTTTAAGAATCAATGAGATATTTCTCATAAAGTGTATTTATGCTAAATAAGTTTTTATTTTAAGTGTTAAACCGTAGTGTTGATGTATGTTTTAGCCACTTTTTCAGGCACAAAAGTATAACTTTATACACTATCGCTGACAATATAATGACACCAATATCTAATTTATAATCGTTCTAAATTGAACTGAAAACCGCCTGAAACTTGCTTAAATGGCTTTTTTGATATTCCATTGATTTAGAACAAAAAAAATGCGGGTCAGGAGCATTTTTTTAAATAAATAATTCTTTTAATATCTGTAAAGCGATTTGGTCGCTCCTTATTGGCACCCCCAAAAGCCGGTAAATAACCTGATAAGCCTTTTTAAGTTTTAGCTTTTGTGATGATCGAAGGCAAATTCATCCCCCGCACTTACCGGCGTTCCATTAAAATAATATACAAAACCGGGACAAACGGAACATATTGAATAACAGTAAATTAACAGACGTCTTTCATCTGTAAAAATGCAAGTGCAACTACAAATACATACTGTAAGCTCCTAATAAATAAGCCTTTAAGCAAAACCTAAAAGCGTTCCGTGCGGAACGCTTTTGGAAACTATAACGGAACGCTTTTGGAACACCGCTTAACCGTATGTATATTACATATGGAGATAACCTTTTAAACAACAAAGCCCTTAAAATTTAAGGGCTTTGTTACATATGATAGGGATCGTTCTATTTATTGGCCCAGTATCCAGGCGAATATCAATGGCGCTACAATGGTAGCATCACTTTCTACAATAAACTTAGGGGTATCTATATCCAGCTTACCCCATGTGATCTTCTCGTTAGGCACCGCGCCTGAGTAAGAACCATATGAGGTGGTGGAGTCAGATATCTGGCAGAAATAGCTCCAGAACGGTATATTCTCCATTTCCATATCCTGATAAAGCATTGGTACTACGCAAATAGGGAAATCGCCGGCAATACCACCGCCTATCTGGAAGAAACCTATCCCCTTCCCTTCCGAGTTCTTTACATACCAATCAGCCAGCCATGCCATGTACTCGATACCGCTTTTCATGGTAGAAGCTTTAAGCTCGCCCTTGATCACGTATGAAGCGAAGATGTTACCCATGGTTGAGTCTTCCCATCCGGGTACAACAATTGGCAGGTTCCGCTCGGCAGCGGCCAGCATCCATGAATTTTTAGGGTCTATCTCGTAGTACTGCTCCAGTTCGCCGCTTAGTAATATCTTATACATATACTCATGCGGGAAATAACGCTCACCTGCATCGTCAGCGTCTTTCCATATTTTATGGATGTGCTTTTGCAAACGGCGGAAAGCTTCTTCCTCGGGGATACAGGTATCGGTTACGCGGTTGTAGTGGTTCTCTAACAGGTCCCACTCATCCTGCGGGCTCAGGTCGCGGTAGTTAGGCACACGTTTGTAGTGCGAGTGCGCCACCAGGTTCATGATGTCTTCCTCAAGGTTGGCGCCTGTGCATGATATAATGTCTATTTTGCCCTGGCGTATCATTTCGGCAAGCGAAATACCTAACTCGGCGGTGCTCATGGCACCCGCGAGTGTCACCATCATTTTGCCACCTTCGGTAAGGTGGGTTTCGTAACCTTTGGCTGCATCAACCAAAGCTGCTGCGTTAAAATGCAGGTAGTTTTTCTCAATAAACTGAGAAATAGGGCCTTTTGATGTACTCATTTTTATTGCTCTAAATTATTTTGCAAAAGTAGCTATTTTGCGCACACCTGAATTTTAAATTACAAATTCGGGTAAAACAATGCCTTAACATTTACCTTTGGCATTATACCACATGAAAAAACATCTTACCCTTATAGCGCTGCTCCTGTTATTTATTGCCCCTGCCTTCGCGCAAACCCGCCTGCTGCCCAAATTTATCAGGCGCATGTACTTTGAGAAAGATACCTCCCGCCGCCCCAGCTTTGTGTTGCTGCCGGTGTTAAGTTCGGCACCCGAAACCGGTTTAGAAGTAGGCGGCTCGGGCCTATACTCGTTTTATACCGATACGGCCAGCCGGTACACCCGCGTATCCAACATATTCGCTTACGCTACCATCACTACCAAAGGCCAGAGCCGCCTAAACCTTAGCAGCAGCTACTGGATACCCGGCAACCGCTACCATTTTACCGGCGCTATTAATTACATTAATTTTCCGTTTGATTTTTATGGCATTGGTAACAATACCGCTAAAGCCGATGCCGACCGACTGGGGCAGAAACGCCTGCGTATTACGTTTACCGCCGAAAAGAAACTGGGCAGCCATATTTACGCCGGCCTGGTGGGCGGCGGCTACTACTACCGCTTTACAGATAAGGAACCGGGCGGCATATTTGATACCAACCCTGCCATACAAGACAAAAGCGGCGGTAATATCCTCTACGTAGGCCCTACCTTAATATTTGATAACCGTAATAACAACACCTATACCACCAAAGGCACACTGTTTACCAGCTACTATAATTACATGAACGGTGTTGGCAACAGCAGCGGCTACCACGGCGGCTTGCTGAATATGGAACTGGCCCAGTTCTTTAGTCTGGGTAAAAAGCTGGTGTTAGGCTTCAATATACAAAGCCAAAACCTTACGGGCGGCGCTTCGCCTTTTTACCTGCTGCCCGCCCTGGGGAGCGACGAAATGATGCGTGGTTATTATAACGGCCGTTTCCGCGACCGTAATTATCTGGCCGGGCAAACCGAACTGCGTTACCGCTTTACCGAGCGTTTTGGCATTGTAGGCTTTGCCGGCATCGGCGAGGTTTTCCATACCGACTTTGATACCCGCCAGCTAAAACCCAACTATGGCGGCGGCCTGCGCTATTTCTTTGACGTGCAAAAAGGCCTCAGCGTACGCATGGACTACGGCGTTGGAGAGAAACGCCCCGGCGAAAGCAGACAAAGCGGTTTTTATGTGGGATTGGGGGAAGCGTTTTAAGAGGCTTTTGTTTTGGATTGAAGCAGTTACCCCAATAAGTCTAAATATTGAGTCTAAGGGCAGTGAAATCCTTAACAGAATAAGTAATTATTTGTGCTTTTGATTATAGTATATTTCATCAATAAGCATCCCCGTTCCATAATTGATCAGCGATAGAAAGTTTGCTTTTTTGGAATTGAACGATACTGCCCCTTCTTTATAACGACTACCAGTTACATGTGTGGACAAAAAAGCCTTAAAAATCTTTTTACCTTTTTTAAGGTAGGTTATTTCAACAGTAGAGTCACATTTTAGGTTCGACGATTCTTTGGCTTTTAGAACAAGATCTTTTAAAAAAATCAAATCTCGCTTTTTAGCTTTATAAGCATACATTGGCAACCCTTTAAATTTGATTTCTGCGCCGTCAGCATAATTAACATTTTCACAATCTACTACGGTTTGTGCATAACACTTACCAATAAGAAATAAAAAAAGTGTTAAACAAAATAATTTAGACATGACTATAGATTGTATCTCCCTGCAAGATAAAATTATTTATCGAAGTAAAAAGCTGATTCCAGTTAAGGAACAGCAGCGACATAGCAATCCGAGAGGCCCCACCCTGCCCTCTCCAGAGGAGAGGGTTCAATAACGCTACCCTTGTAAAGTCCTTTCCTTTGGAGAGGATTTAGGTGAGGCTTGAGCGAAAGCGTGGCAATCTCATAGGACAAGCATACGGACCGGCTATGAGATTGCCACGTCGCTGTCGCTCCTCGCAAGGACATAGGTGGTAAAAAGAAAGCGCCGTGATGCTATCACGGCGCTTTCTTTTTTATGAAGAAGCTGTCTTGTATCTTGTTTCTTGACTCTTGATTCTCCACACCTATCTCCAGGCCTTATACTGATTGATCAAACCGTTGGTTGATGAATCGTGGCTGCTTACCTCGGCATCATCTTTAAGTTCCGGCAGAATTTTACCGGCCAGTTGCTTGCCAAGTTCAACGCCCCATTGGTCAAAGCTGTAAATATCCCAGATAATGCCCTGGGTAAATATCTTATGCTCATACATGGCAATGAGTGACCCCAGCGTGCGTGGTGTTATTTTTTTCACTAATATAGAATTGGTTGGGCGGTTACCTTCAAACACTTTGAACGGTGCTATCTTGGCGATCTCCTCTTCGGTCTTACCGGCCTTTTTCAGTTCGTCAATCACCACCTCTTCGGTTTTACCGTTCATTAACGCCTCGGTTTGGGCGAAGAAGTTGGACAGCAGCATCTGGTGATGCTCGCCCAGCGGGTTATGTGATTGCGCTGGCGCGATAAAGTCACAAGGGATCAGTTTGGTACCCTGATGTATCAACTGGTAAAACGCGTGCTGGCCGTTGGTACCAGGTTCGCCCCAGATCACCGGGCCGGTTTGGTAATCTACATGGTTGCCGTTACGGTCAACATGTTTGCCGTTGCTCTCCATATCCCCCTGCTGGAAATAAGCCGCGAAGCGATGCATGTATTGGTCATATGGCAGAATAGCCTGTGTTTCGGCTTCAAAGAAGTTGTTATGCCAAATACCTATTAAACCTAATATGGCCGGTAGGTTCTGCTCTATCGGCGCGGTTTTAAAATGCTCGTCCATAGCATGTGCGCCGGCAAGCAGTTCTTCAAAGTTCTCAAAGCCGATGCTTAGCACTATGGATAAGCCAATAGCGCTCCATAACGAGTAACGGCCACCCACCCAATCCCAAAACTCAAACATGTTGGCGGTATCGATACCAAATTCGGCTACGCCTTTACTGTTGGTTGAGAGCGCCGCGAAATGCTTGGCCACATCTTCCTGCTTACCGCCTGCTTTAATAAACCAGTCGCGGGCGCTGTGGGCGTTGGCCATGGTTTCCTGCGTGGTAAACGTTTTAGAAGCAATGAGGAACAAAGTGGTTTCCGGGTTAAGCGGTTTCAGTGTTTCTACTATATGCGTTGCATCAACGTTTGATACAAAGTGCAGGTTCAAATGGTTCTTGTAAGGTTTTAAAGCTTCGGTAACCATTACGGGGCCCAGGTCTGAGCCACCAATACCGATGTTCACTACATCGGTAATGGCTTTACCGGTATATCCCTTCCATGAGCCGGATATGATCTTTTCGCTAAAGTCTTTCATCTGTTGCAACACCCGGTTCACATCGGGCATTACATCTTTCCCATCAACCAAAATTGGGGTATTGCTGCGGTTACGCAAGGCAATGTGTAATACCGGCCGGCCTTCGGTCACGTTTATTTTCTCGCCGCTAAACATGGCTTCTATTGCCTCATTTAGGCCACACTCTTTTGCCAACTGTATCAAAAGGGCTATGGTTTCGTCGTCAACCCGGTTTTTTGAGTAGTCGAGAAGGATGTCTTCAAACTGTAACGAGAATTTTTCAAATCTTTCGCTATCAGCATCAAAAAGTTCTTTCAGGCTTTTGGCCACTATATCAATGTAGTGGTCTGTAAGGTATTGATATGCCTGGGTAGATGTAAAATCAATATTAGGTAGCATAATGGAAATGAGTTTTAAGCAAATGTAATAAGATAAACCAAGGCTACTAACCAAAGTTTTCAATGAGGCCAAACCTTACATAAAAGTGGCAGTCTTAGTGTTTAATTAACACCTTCTCGGATTGTCATATTTGTAAAATATTCACCTGTTACCTACTCTGTTGGCTTGTTTGTGGCAGCATTTTTGACCTAATTTTAACAAGATTAAAAAATTGTAATGATTTTATAAATCTTACATTAACACACAAAGCTATGTTTGAAAAACTCTTTATGCTGGTAAAAAATAACGCCGGTACGGCTGTTATAAACAACCCCGAAATTCAGGAAAAAGACCGTGATGCCGTGATGAATGATGCTTCGAGCTCTATTATCGAAGTATTGAAAGGTCAACTGGATAATGGCAAGTTAAAAGACCTGGTAAAATATTTCCAGTACCCGGGTATTTACGAAAACCCTCTTATTGACAGTGCCGTTAACCGCTTTACCAATAAGCTGAACAACTTTTACAACCTTACCGCGGAAAAAGCCTCAGAAATTGCGCATAACCTGATACCGCCTGTGATGCAGGAAATGATCAAACAATCTAAACTGGAAGATAAAAACAACGACTTTAGCTTAAGCGCTATGCTAAGCAAACTAACCGGCAATATGAATATTGCACCGCTGTTGCAGCAGTTACGCATGGCATAACATTAAAAGCTAAAGAGTTTAAAAGGCTTAGGTTGCTCACCGCGATTTAAGCCTTTTTTGTTTATCGCCTTTCCATTTTATTTATATTTGCCTTTATGACTAAAGAAAACATCCAGGATTTAAGGGACAGAGTAACGTCCCTGAGGAGGCATCTTTGACATCGATACCAAACTCGATGCGATGCAGAAAGAACAGGATATAACCATAGGCCCTAATTTTTGGGACCATCCAAAAGAAGCCGAAAAGGTACTGGCTTCCATCAAAACCAAAAAAGTTTGGACGGATGCCTTTCAAAAGGTGGCATCAATAGTAGAAGATACTAACGTACTGTTTGAGTTTTACCAGAGCGGCGATGCCAGCGAGGCCGAAATGAAGGAACAGTTTGACAATGCCGTTACCGCGGTTGAAGAGCTGGAATTTAAAAACATGCTGAGCGCAGAGGAGGACCAGCTGAATGCCGTGCTACAGATAACCGCAGGCGCCGGTGGTACCGAAAGCTGCGACTGGGCCAGTATGCTCATGCGTATGTACATTATGTGGGGCGAAAAGAACGGCTATAAAGTTACCGAGCAGGATTACCAGGAAGGTGACGTAGCCGGTGTTAAAACCGTTACGCTGCAATTTGAAGGCGATTTTGCCTATGGTTATTTAAAGGGTGAGAACGGCGTACACCGTTTGGTACGCGTATCTCCGTTTGATGCCAACGCCAAGCGCCACACCTCGTTCGCTTCGGTGTATGTTTACCCGCTGGTTGATGATACTATTGAGATAGAGATAAACCCGGCCGATATTGAGTTTGAAACCTTCCGCTCGGGTGGTGCCGGCGGGCAGAACGTGAACAAGGTGGAAACTGCCGTTAGGCTTTACCACAAACCATCGGGTATTATTATCAAGAACCAGGAGTCGCGTTCGCAATTGCAGAATAAGGATAATGCCATGCGCTTATTGAAATCGCAGTTATATGAGATAGAGATGCGCAAGCGCCAGGAAACCACCAATGCCATCGAAGGCAACAAAAAGAAAATTGAGTGGGGCAGCCAGATCCGCAATTATGTACTGCACCCTTACAAGCTGGTGAAAGATCTGCGTACCGACCACGAAACCTCTAACGCGCAAGCCGTGCTCGATGGTGAGCTAAACGACTTCTTGAAGGCCTACCTGATGGAGTTTGGCGGAAGTAAATAATATTTAACAGAGCCGGGGCGGATCAGCATTTTTCCGCTTCGGCCTTTATTACCTGGTTCCTTGTGAGATGCCGAAATAATTCGGCACGACGGGACTTTCTTCATAAAAAACGCCAACCATAAAGGTCAGCGTCATCATAAAATCATTTAATTATCGGTGGAATCAACCAAGATCGGTGAAATCCCTAAACTTAAAATTCGGCGTTCTTAGGGAAACGAGGGAAAGGTATTACATCGCGGATGTTACCCATGCCGGTAACAAACAGCACCAAACGCTCAAAGCCCAAACCGAAACCTGCGTGCGGGCAGCCACCAAAACGGCGGGTATCCAGGTACCACCAAAGCTCTTCTTTAGGGATGCCTATCTCGTCCATGCGTTGCTCCAGTTTGTCCAGGCGCTCTTCACGCTGCGAACCACCTACAATTTCGCCAATGCCGGGGAACAGGATATCCATAGCGGCAACGGTCTTGCCATCGTCGTTCTGGCGCATGTAGAACGATTTGATCTCTTTCGGATAATCCGTCAGGATCACCGGCTTTTTAAAGTGTTTCTCCACCAGGTAACGCTCATGCTCTGATTGCAGGTCGGTACCCCAGCCTTCCACCAGGTACTGGAATTTCTTTTTCTTGTTCGGGGTTGATTCTTTCAGGATATCAATGGCCTCGGTATAAGTTAAACGCTCAAAATCATTAGCCAGGCAGAACTGCAGTTTCTCCAGCAGCGTCATCTCCGAACGCTCGTTCTGCGGCTTCTGCTTCTCTTCCTCCAGTAAACGTTGGGTCAGGAACTCAATATCGTCCTTGTTCTTGTCAAGCGCGTAAGTGATCACGTATTTGAGTAACGCTTCGGCAAGGTCGGCGTTGTCTTTGGCGTCGTAGAAAGCCATCTCCGGCTCTATCATCCAGAACTCGGCCAGGTGGCGTGTAGTATTTGAGTTTTCCGCACGGAAGGTTGGTCCGAAGGTGTAAATATCACTTAACGCCATTGCGCCCAGCTCGCCCTCTAACTGGCCGGATACGGTTAAGTTGGTAGAGCGGCCAAAGAAATCCTGCTTATAGTCTATCTCGCCGGTCTCCGTTTTTGGCGGGTTGGCAATATCAAAGTTGGTTACGTGGAAAGTTTCTCCGGCGCCTTCAGCATCAGATGCCGTGATGATGGGCGTGTGCAGGTAAATAAACCCGCGCTCCTGGAAAAACTGGTGAACGGCAAAAGCCAGCGTGTTACGCACACGGAACACGGCGCCAAACGTATTGGTACGGAAACGCAAATGCGCTATCTCGCGCAGAAACTCCAGGCTGTGCTTTTTGGGCTGAAGCGGATATTTCTCCGGGTCGCTGTCGCCGAGTATTTCAATGGCGGCGGCTTTAAGCTCAACCGACTGCCCTTTACCTAACGAGGCTACCAGTTTACCCGTAGCGCTGATAGCGGCGCCGGTGGTAATGCGCTTAAGCAGGGCGGCATCGGTGTTCTCAAAATCAACCACCACCTGCAGGTTATTATTGGTTGAGCCATCATTTAAAGCGATGAACTGGTTATTACGGAAGGTACGTACCCATCCTTTTACGGTTACATCAATATCGGTTTTACCGCTCTCAAGCAGTGCTTTAATTTTTGTACGCTGGCTCATATAATTCAATTATTTGAGCGGCAAAAATACAATTATTTGCCAAAACCCATGAGCGGTAAACCAATAACTTAAAGCAGGTTTAGCGAGGTAACGCTATCACAAACTTACCATTGCTAAACTTTACGCTATCCGCATAAACGCCGGATGTAGCCGGGAAGGTACGTTTAAATTTAAGCGTGAACCGACCTGCGATAACTTTATGAACAGAATCATAAGCGGTTACCTGTACCGAGCTGCCATTGGCCGCGCCAATGTTGTAACGGCTCACGGTATCCTTACCCAAAAGCTGATAGTATTTGGCCTGATTGCCCGATAAAACGTAGGTGCCCGTATCCCTGAACCTGAAACGCATACGCACCCCTGCTTCCTGGCTAACGCCGAAAACCGAAATGGAATCGGTACCGATCTTAGCCGAACCCGGGTAAGCATACACCACTAAGCCGTTGCGCTCGGCTACAAAAAACGGGTCGTAATAAAAGCCGTTGTTGTTATTATCATTACGCTTTAAGCATGATGTTAACATAATAGCGGCAAATCCTAAAACAGCAAAAGTAATCTTCTTCATATCCGTAAATATTAGTCTTGTGCTATCCATTACGCCAACGAGCCGGCTTGCGCTACAAGCCGGCTCGTTTTTTTAACTAAAATGATAGATTTTATTACAACCTGTCGTTTTGATACTACTTTCTCAACTTGAGCAGTACCACATTCTCTACGTGTTGGGTATGCGGAAACATATCTACCGGCTGTATTTTCACAGTATCGTACTTTTCTTTCAGGATAAGCAGGTCGCGGGCCTGGGTGGCAGCGTTACAGCTTACATAAACTATCTTCTCGGCTTCAATTTCCATAAGGCGGGCAACCACATCGGCATGCATGCCGGCGCGTGGCGGATCGGTTATAATTACATCCGGTTTGCCATGGGCGGCTACAAACTCAGGCGTAAGCACATCCTTCATATCGCCCGCGTAAAATTTGGTGTTGGTGATGTTGTTGATCTCCGAGTTCACCTTAGCATCCTCAATGGCCGATGGTACATACTCTACCCCCACTACCTGGCGCACGTGACCTGCCACAAAGTTGGCAATAGTGCCTGCCCCGGTGTAAAGGTCATACACCAGTTCATCGCCTTTAAAGCCGGCAAAATCGCGGGTTATTTCATACAACCTAAGTGCTTGTATGGAGTTGGTTTGATAGAACGATTTTGGCCCTACCCTGAAACGCACCACATTGCCATTGGCGGTGGGCATTTCCTCATGTATAAATTCGGGGCCGCGCCATGCTTTTACCTCCTGGTCAAAAATGGTATCGTTCATTTTAGTATTCACGATATACAGCAGGGAGGTAATCTGCGGAAAAGCCGCGTCAACATAGTTCATCAACAGATCTATCTCTTCCTGCGTGGCATGCGCGAAAACCACGATCACCATGATCTCGCCGGTTGATGCCGTACGGATGATCAGGTTACGCAAAGCACCCGTATGCTGACGAACATCGTAGTAACTGATGCCGTTCTCTTTGGCAAAAGCGTTGATGCTGTTGCGCAGATCATTAGATGGCTCAGCCTGCAGGTAGCAATGGTTTATATTCAGGATCTTGTCAAAACGGCCGGGGATGTGAAAGCCTAAGGCATTCATGTCCAGTTTTTCGTCGTCGCGATTTTCGCCATCAAACAACCAGCGTTTGTTGGAAAAAGTAAATTCCAGTTTGTTGCGATAGTAGCGGTCGGCAGGCGAAGGCACAATAGCATCCATGTGGCCTACTTCAATTTTGGCCAAACGGGTAAGCGCATCGCGCACCGCTTTTTGCTTGAACTGCAGCTGCGCATCGTACGTCATGTGCTGCCACTTGCAACCGCCGCAAGTACCGAAATGCTCGCAAAAAGCTGGGGTGCGGTGTTCTGAGGGTGTAATGAGTTTGGTGATCTTAGCTTCGCCGAAATTCTTTTTGCTGCGGTAAACCTCTACATCGGCTACATCGCCGGGTACGGCTTTCTCAATAAACAAAACAAAATCATCGGCTTTGCCTACACCTTTGCCTTCTTCGGCAATATCTATAACGCTTACGTTCTCAAAAAACTTTGGCTTCTTTGCAGATCTACTCATGAGGCTGCAAAGGTAAGTATTTTAAGATTTGTTGCGTGTGCAGATTTAGGGATGCATTCGATCCGTCCCTTGAAAGGGACGGCAATGATGATATAACTGCCTATTCATTGCCGTTTGGCTTAAGCCAAAAAGAATACATGCTCACAATCCGTCCCTTGAAAGGGACGGCAATGATTGAATAGCTAATTCATTGCCGTCGGCTTTAGCCAAACGATAAACATTTGAATCTGTCCCTTCAAAGGGACGGATATGATGATATAACCGCCAATTCATTGCCGTCGGCTTTAGCCAACGGAACACATGCTCAGAATCCGTCCCTTGAAGGGGACGGCAATGATGATACAACTGCCAATTCATTGCCGTCGGCTTTAGCCAACGGTAACATACAATATCCGGCAAAGATGATAAACACCCTATTCATGGCCGTTGGCTTCAGCCAACGGAACACCATTGAAAAGCTCCGGCTTTAGCCCAATTAAATAAACAGATTGAGGATGTTTTGCCAGAAACCATCCAACTCGATATCCATGTCAATATCAAATTGCTCGTCTATCAATTCTGAAAAGTTCTTTAATTCCTTACTCATGACTGATGTGATTTACTATGCAAACATAGTAAATTTATACCAAAAACCAAATCGGTATACTGATTAAATTATTATTAAATAACTATTATTTCTTTTAAAAGGTGCCCCGCTAATGGCTAACGGGGACACCTTGGTGATTGGTTTAAGCAAACTCTACAACCATGGGCGCGGTAATCACCTTTATGGTTTTATGATATTTATAGCGCATTTTATACACATAACGCTCAAAAGTTAAACCGCCGGCTTTAAACAGGCGCTTATGCGCAAACCACACCAAGGCCGATACGGCGTAGAAAAACCATCGGTAAACCACCTTGCGCCAGGCTTTTGAAAAAGTACTCTTGTGCTCAAAAATAATAGCCAGTCGCTCTGTTTGGAAGGTGATGTGCGGCGCTTCGTCTATCAATATGTCTGTACAGATCTGCTTTAGCAAGCGACAATGGGTGGCATCTTTAAGCGCCTGGTAAAATATCTGCGCAGTGCTTTCTACCACAATTACGGCCAGCGTCCATATCTCCATGCTGGTATTCAGGTAACGCACCTTGCGGAACAGCGTATCACCCCAGTTTTTCTGTATGCGCTGCTCTCCTATCTTATCAATATAACGGCCCAGGTTGTTGCCGTGCTTTTGTTCTTCTTTAATGAACAGGCGCACGGCGTCAACATAATCAGGATCACCCAAGGCAAAGGCGTATCTGGTGGATGCCGCGATGAGATGTTCGCCTTCTGATGTTTCGCCCAGTTGCCAGGCTTGTAACGAGGGCAATATTTCGGCAATCTCATCCTTAGTAACGGTTGGCGTTAAAGCCCAGTTTACCCGCTGGTGGCTGGCATTTTCCTTGAAATGCCTTATCCAAAAATCTGTTGTGTGCATAGGTTCTTTTTTAATGGTTTCGAAACAGAAAAGACAGCATAATAAAGGCGATAAATAATACCGGCAGGGAAACAGAAAACCAATAACCCAATTTGAAAAGACTTTCGCGGAACGATACACTGTTAGTTGGATTTAACACGGCATCCACAAGATAACCCAACGTATAAAACACATTAGCTATACACATGGCTACACCGTAGGCAATTAAATGAACAACCATTAAAACCCCGGTTTCATCAAACTCTTCTACCGGATTTATAATAATAGGCCCGAGTATAATGTATAATAAATACGCTACAAAACCAGCTATGCCCAATCCTTTGTTATATTTCCACCTATTCTCGTACCACCACAATCTTGCTTGTTCCCTTTCTTTCGCGTTCATGCTCATCATCTCTCAGTTTTAATGCTTATCCCAATTGATCTTCCTCGAGAAATACATGAGCAACGCTACGATGATAAACAGGGCGATGGAGCCGATCATCAGTGCCAGGTCTTCCAGTTGAATAATGACGAAGATGAACAGGTAAATGACAGACAGGATGACCGCGAATAAACCCGCAGCCGCTTTATTTTTAAGCAACGATGCGATGAATACCGACACCAGGCCAATTGTAGCTGCTGAAGCGATGATGTAAGCCAGATTATACCCCATTTGCTCCGAGAAGGAAAGCAGCAGCGTGTAGTAGATCACCAAAGCCGCTCCTATCAGGGCGTAATTAAACGGATGTATCCTTTGCTTGCGGATAACCTCTGTTAAAAAGAGCGAAACAAACGTGAGCAACACAATAAGAATGGCGTATTTACTGGTGCGGGTAACCTTTTGGTACTGGTCTACCGGCAGGCGAAGCTTTAATCCGAAAGAAGCGTTAGCCAGTTTGCTCTCATCGGTAAGTAAGTTATTATCAACCACCCATTGCTGCGGATAGGGGCGGTTATAGTAAAGCATGCGCCAGTGGGCTTTAAATCCGGCAGTGTCCATCCGGCGTTCATCGGGCAGGTAGCGGCCATCAAAGCTCGGCGTACGCCAGTTGCCCTTTACCGATACATCGGTAGTTTTACCCAAATGCATAAAATGAAGCTCCTGGCTGCCTTTAAGATCGAGCGTAAAATCAAACGCAAAGCCGGCTTCTTTTACCGTACCCAAATTTATGTTGGCCTGTAACCCGTTGTTAAAAACAGGGTGAGCCATAAAGGTAGGCTCGGCACTGACGTGCTGCCCCGCCGCGTTGATGACCGGATTATTTTTTAAACCTTTAAGATCAGATATGCTAAACTCCAAACGGGCCTTATCCCACAAAGGCTGATCGGCTGTCAAAGATAGTGCGGCCAGATCAGGCCTGGCGAAGTTACCGCTAACTTTAACCTGCGAGTTATACACCACCGCGTCAAACATTCCCCGGTGCAACTGGTCTGCTTTTACCGCGGCATCCATCTTCAGGTGCTCGGGCAGCAGGTACAGGTTTTCGGTTATCTCTTTAGTGATCTCTTTCTTATCACTGTCAATGGCTTTTATAAAGCGTTTGTAGGGCACTACCAGTACGGGGCCTTTAATGGTTTGGTCGCCCGACCAGCTATCGGCTATCTCCTTTACTACTGCCGACTGCCTTGCCGAGCGCTCAAATATCAGGTCATTTATTAGGGCCGACGGTATCAGCAGCACCAATATTAAAAATCCAATAAATACCAGCTTAACAGTAACCGACTCCTGGAGCCAGTTCATAAATCCTCTGATAGCGGATGGTTGTTGTTCGTTAATCATATTTAAAAGTACTTTGTATTTCAAAGTTTATGGGTAAAAAAATATAGCTTTCCTTATTTCTGTTGTTTTATAATCTGCTCCAACGCGTCCAAATGCTGCTTAAAGGCAAGTTTACCCTGCTCGCTGGCTGCGTAGTTAGTATTGGGCTTGCGCCCTAAAAATGATTTATGCACGGTTATATATTGCTCTTTCTCCAAAGCTTTAAGGTGCGATGCCAGGTTACCGTCGGTAACGTCCAGCAGCTCCTTAAGCGAGTTAAAGTCGTAACGCTCGTTTACCACCAGGATGCTCATGATCTGGAGCCTCAGACGGTTCTCAAACGCTTTGTCGAGTTTTTCAAATGGAAGTTTCACCGGTCGTATTTAAAGTACATCACGCTGCCGTAAACAATGTGCAGCAAACCAAACCCAATAACCCAAAAAATTAAGCCGTAGCCCGGCATAATAGCGGCCAGCAAACCTAACAATATATCAGAGATACCTAAATAGTGAATATCCTTAAAAGTGATGCTGCTGGCATTGATTAAAGCCAGCCCATAAAAAATAAGCGATGCCGGGGCTACCACGCCGAAGTACCCACGCCAAATGAGTATCAGTATCAGTGCCCCGCCAGTAAACAACGGCACGCACATATTGTACAATAATTGCCTGCTGGTACGCCCCCAAACGCTTTGGCCTTTTTGTTTGGCTTTACGAATGGTTAATATAATGCCTGTAGTTACCGATGCGATTAAAACGCCTAAAGCAATACCTATCAATTTGATCAAGCGCTCTGGCGAAGCCGGAACATTTTCAATCACATAATCGCGGTAGCTGAACAAACCGCCTGTACCATAAACAATGGTATAAGCCCATACCGCGCCTATTAACGCGTAAATACCCGCCAGCACACCGCTGAGGCCGCTCAGCGAAATAAATTTTGATGAACGCTCCATCATGCTGCGGATAGAGGTCAGGTCGTTTTGGATATCGTTTTCTTTCACTTAAAAGTACTTTGATATTCAAAGTAAATGAATAAAAAGATAGCTTCCAAATAAAATTTATTAAAATTTAAACCTGTATAGCGGCTTTCACCAAATAAGGCAATATCTCTTTCTGGAAGGAAACAAAATTCTTGCGCACATCGCTATCGCTTACCGAGGTGAACGCGAAGCTGAACACGATGTTTTTGCTGCATTTGATGAGGAAGCGGATGCGCTGCTGGTAGTTTTGGCCGGGCTGTGCCCCTACGCCCTGGGTAAAGGAATGTACCAGGAGTTCTTCCAGTTCGTTAGAGAGGTTTTTTAGAAATTCCTGCGAGTTGGTACTTTCGCGGATAAAATCCCAGCCGATAAATTCATTACAAACCGTATAGGAAAGGCGGCAGGTTTTCATGATGAGGTTGCTGAGGTGGCTTTCCTCATCCAGTTCGTTCGTATTGGCTATCAGTTCGTCAACACTTACCTGTATATAATCCATCAACAGCACATGCAATACTTCTTCTTTGCTGTTAAAGTATTTGTAAATAGTGGCTTTGGCTATTTTGGCGCGTTTGGCAATTTCGTTTACACTTGTTTTATGGTACCCGAATTTACGGAACAGATCCTGCGCTGCGCGCTTAATGCTTTCTTTAATTTTATCGGCTTCCATTAATCAGTTTGAAACAAATATCTCAAATTGCGTGGTATTTACAAGATAAGCACGCAGATATTTGGTGGCAGGCGCCTTAACAGGCCCGCCGTCTTCCAGCGAAAACTTGGATCCGCTGCAAGGGTCGGTAACGGTGATGCCATTAGTATCAATGTTTACCGCGCATTGTTTTTCGGGCTGATAGCTGCTGCAACGGTCATATGAGGCATAGCTGCCGTCGATACGGCGATAGATGATGATACCCGCTACCCCTACTCCAGAAATAGTTACCGCGCCGCCGGGGGCGTTAAGCGCCTGTACCCTTGGGTCGGTTTTCGGTATCCGGAAGTTTACCGGCACGCTGGGCACCACGCTACCGGTTTTAGCGCACGCGCATAGCAGCACGCACAACAAAACCGGTAGCAGTAAACGCCTCATGTTATATAATATCAGTTTGGAACTGTTTAAGGAAACGCACATCGTTTTCAGAGAACAGGCGCAGGTCGCGGATCACATATTTGAGGTTGGTGATGCGCTCTATACCCATACCAAAGGCAAAGCCGGTGTATTTTTTACTGTCGATACCGCAATTTTCCAGCACGTTAGGGTCAACCATGCCGCAACCTAAAATTTCTACCCAGCCGGTGTATTTACACATATTACAGCCATCGCCTTTACAAATGGTGCAAGAGATATCCATCTCTGCAGATGGCTCTGTGAACGGGAAATACGACGGGCGGAAACGCACTTTGGTACCCTCACCGTAAAGTTCCTGCACAAAGTGGAAAAGCGTTTGCTTCAGATCAGCAAAGGAAACATTCTCATCCACATATAAACCCTCTACCTGGTGGAAGAAGCAATGCGCACGGGCGGATATGGCCTCGTTACGGTAAACGCGGCCCGGCATAATGGCACGGAACGGCGGTCTACCGTTCTCCATCATACGTACCTGTACCGATGAAGTATGGGTACGCAGGGCAATATCGTCGCTGCCATCGCCTTTGCGGATGAAGAAGGTATCTTGCATATCGCGCGCCGGGTGTTCCTGCGGGAAGTTAAGTGCCGAAAAGTTATGCCAGTCGTCTTCAATCTCCGGGCCTTCGGCCACCACGAAACCTAAACGTTTAAAGATATCGATGATCTCGTTACGCACCAATGATAGCGGGTGGCGCGAACCAACCTCAAAGCCATCGCCGGGTAAAGTAAGGTCGAGCCCTAAGTCCTGGGTTTTAGCGCCGGAGTCTAACCCTTCTTTAAGCTCGGCATATTTAGCTTCGGCCGTTTGCTTGAACTGGTTAAGCACCTTGCCGAAAACACGCTTTTCTTCCGGCCCAACGGTTTTAAATTCTTCAAAAAGGTCTTTTATTAAACCTTTGGTGCCCAAATACTTTATGCGGAAGGCCTCCAGTTCGTCGGCGTTAGCCGGCGAAAAGGCCTGAATATCGGCCGTATATTGATCTATTTTTTCTTGCATTATAGTTGTCTCAAAAATTGTTCGGCAGTTAATACCGGTATGTCAAATCGCTTGTAATGCTTAGTATTTCTCGTAATTATCAGGTCGCAATTATTTTTATTGGCTATCTGATATTGTACTGTATCTTCAAAATCTACATGTTCGCTACTTAAAGCCAACTTCACATGCTCTTCATCGAAAGAAATTATCGTAATTAACTTTGATAACACTCTTAATTGCTCTTTAGCGATATTTCTGTCGAAGTATTTAGCTATCAAATAATGTAAGTTAGCAAATACCAGAGCCGACGTGTAGATAGCAAACGATTTTGTTTTGGCCTCTTGAAAGAGCATTTTACTAAACTTGTTAAAAGGGTCTCTTTCCAGCATCATATCAAGTATGATGTCGCTATCAACAAAAACGGTCTTATAGGTCATATTTCTCTTTTAAGTACTCATACTTACAATCCCATATATTAACATCATCCGGAACTTTACCTTTTAATATACCGGATAGTGCTTTAATATCGTCAGAGAATTCCATTTTCTCATATTTTTCCAACAGCGGATCTTTTTTTAATTCAGTTTTAGAAAACTCGTTAAGCAGCTTTTTAAAAAGCTTAGATACGCTTATGTTATTGTTGGATGCGAGCCTTTTAGCGAGTGCTACTGTATCATCATCTGCACTCAATGTCAATTTTGTAGCCATAGCAATTAATTTATACGTACAAATATAAAAAATTAATACGTAACTATTTCAATACCCCCAACTCCTTGCCCACTTTGGTAAAAGCGGCAATGGCTTTATCCAGGTGATGCACATCATGCGCGGCCGAAATTTGTACACGTATGCGCGCCTTCCCCTGTGGCACTACCGGGTAGTAAAAACCAATTACATAGATACCTTCATCCAGCATTTTGGCGGCAAACTCCTGTGCCAGTTTGGCATCATAAAGCATTACCGGTACTATGGGGTGTACGCCCGGTTTAATATCAAAACCTGCCGCGGTCATTTTCTCACGGAAATATTTGGTATTGCTTTCCAGTTTATCGCGCAGGTCGGTAGTTTCGCTTAGCATATCCAGTACTGCAATAGACGCACCGGTAATAGCTGGGGCCAAAGTGTTACTGAACAGATATGGCCTTGAACGCTGGCGCAGCATATCAATGATCTCTTTACGGCCCGATGTAAACCCGCCCGACGCGCCACCCAAAGCTTTACCCAAGGTACCGGTAATAATGTCAATTTTACCCATTACATTGTGGTGCTCGTGCGTACCGCGGCCGGTTTTACCCATAAAACCGCTGCAATGGCTTTCGTCTATCATCACCAGGGCGTTGTACTGTTCGGCCAGCGCGCAAATTTTATCCAACTGCGCTATGGTACCATCCATAGAGAAAGCGCCATCGGTAACAATAATACGGTGGCGGAGTTCCTTTGTAGCTTTCAGCTTTTCTTCCAGGTCGGCCATATCATCGTGTTTATAGCGGTGGCGCTGTGCCTTGCAAAGGCGCACCCCATCAATAATAGAAGCGTGATTCAGCTCGTCGGAGATGATGGCGTCCTGCTCATTAAACAGGGGTTCAAAAACACCACCGTTGGCATCAAAAGCCGCGGCATAAAGTATGGTATCTTCCGTACCTAAAAACTCGGCTATCTTTTGTTCCAGTTGTTTGTGAATATCCTGCGTACCGCAAATGAACCTTACTGATGACAAGCCGTAGCCGTGCGTATCCATGGCATCTTTAGCAGCATGTACCACTTTGGCGTTGCCGGATAAGCCCAGGTAATTATTAGCGCAAAAGTTAATTACTTCTTTACCGCCCTGCACTGTAATATCGGCACCCTGGGGTGAGGTAATGATACGTTCCTTTTTGTATAGGCCGGCAGCCTCAATGTCAGCAAGTTCTTTTTGTAAAACCGGTTGCAGTGTATTGTACATGTTATTTTGTTTAAAGCCGTAAAATTAGGAATTAACAAGCAATTGAACTTTACCATGGCAACATTTTATATTTATATAGCGCAAAACAAACATTTAACACTTATTTTATATTATGTAGGAAAATTTCCCATGATAAGATACTTACTAATACTGTTACTCAGCACTGTTGGCATGGCTGCTACCGCGCAGCAGTATATGCTTACAGGCTACATAACCGGCTCAAAAGGCGAGCGTGTATCTTTTACGTCGGTATATATACGTAACTCTACCTACGGCACAACGGCTAATGAACAGGGCCGCTACCAGTTTAAGCTGGAGCCTGGCAACTATAACATTGTTTACCGGTATGTGGGCTACCGCGAAAAAATGGTGCCTGTTACCATTACCAACCATGATGAAACCCTGAACGTACAACTGCAAGACGAGATATTTAGCCGGGAGGACACCGCCGCCTACAACCGCAAAACCGACCGCGGCATGGCCATTATGCGCCAGGTGCTGGCCAACCGCGAACGCCACATGAACGAGTTTAAATCCTACACCTGCCAGGTGTATATAAAGGGGGTACAGCGTTTAACCAAGGCGCCCAAATCATTAATGAGCAGCCCGGTTATTAAACAACTGGACCTGGATTCGGCAGGGCGCGGCATCCTCTACCAATCGGAGTCGCTTTCTGAGTTTAACCTGCAACGGCCCGATAAATTCAAGGAGATCACCATCGCGTCTAAAAACACAGGTGGCAGCCCGGCATTCAGCTACAACAAAGCTTCGGACCTGCAACTGAATATCTACCAAAACATATTTTACATAGAGGGTTTGCGCAGCCGCGGCTTCGTATCGCCGGTGGCCGATAACGCCTTTAAATATTATCGCTACCGCCTTACCGGTACTACCGTATCTAACAACCGCACCATTCACAAAATTGCCATATTGCCCAAAGCCAAACATTCCTCAACATTCAGGGGCTATTTATACATAGTGGATGGCGACTGGCGCATCTACAGCGCGGATATGTATCTGACGAGCGAAAACGATAACATCAACCTTATAGATACCCTGTCTATCAGCCAGCAATACATCCCGGTTAAGGATAGCGTATGGCTACCTGCGTCTATCCAATACGATTACCAGGGAGCGGTACTGGGCTTTAAATTCGCGGGGTATTACCTGGGCATTTACAACAATTACAAGATAGACCAAACTTTCCCCAATGGCTTCTTTAACGGCGAGGTACTTAAAGTTGACACCGCCGCCAATAGTAAGTCGCTGGCTTATTGGAACGAAACGCGCCCGGTACCACTAACACCACAGGAGTTTCGTGATTATCGTAAAAAGGATAGCATATTTACCCTGCAGCACTCCGATCCTTACCTGGATTCGTTGCAGCGGGCCAATAACAAATTCAGTCCGTTAAGCTATACCATATTTGGTTACGAGGCTAAAAACAGGAGAACCAAAGAATCGTTCAGCCTGCCGCCTTTGTACCGCAGCGTGTTTTACAACACGGTTGAAGGCTGGGGGATTGACCTACCGGTTACCTATACCAAAAAGTTTGATAACCTTAAATATTACAGCATTACCCCATCTTTCCACTATGGCTTTTCCAGCAAACTGGTGAGCCCCAGTGTACATGCCGAGTACATGTTTGATCCACTCAAGCGCGGCCGCATATTTACCAATTTCGGTGCCGAAGTAATGGACCTGAACAACGTAGGCACACGGTCGCTTTGGTTTAATACACTTAGTTCGCTGCTTTACGAGAACAACTATGTAAAATATTACCGCAATCAGTACGCTAATTTTGGCTATGAGCGCGAACTGGCCAACGGCATATTATGGACTTCGAGCCTCGAATATTCTAAACGCAGGCAGTTATATAACACCTCGTTCCAGCACATATTTAATTCAAACGCCAAGGAGTACACCTCCAATAACCCGCTTGCGCCTGACGCGCCTGCCGATGACCGCTCGTTCCTTTTTCCGGAGCATAACGCCTTAACCTTTAAAACCGCTTTGGAATTTACGTTTGGGCAGCGTTACATCACCCGGCCGGATGGGCGTACCATTATGCCTTCGCGCTACCCAAAGGTGGTACTTAACTACCGCAAGGGCATTAACAACGTGTTTGGGTCTGATGTAAATTACGATTTTGTATCATTAGATATTAGCCAGGACCATATACAGATGGGTTTAACCGGTTATTCATCCTTTAAAATATCAGCCGGCGATTTCCTCAATCGCAAAACGCTGTATTTTATGGATTATAACCACTTCTTAGGTAACCAGGGTTTAACGTTCGACCCTACCTACATCGGTAGCTTTCACTTTTTACCGTTCTACCAGTTCAGCTCAAACGATGCCTATCTCGAAGCACATTACCAGCATAACTTTGCCGGGGCATTCTTTAGCCGCATACCGTTCTTACGCAAGCTGAAGATAGAGGAGATCATCGGCGCCAACTACCTTACCGAGAAGAACAACCCTAACTACTCGGAATTTTATGTGGGTATACAACGCCTGTTCTTCCGGGTTGATTATGGTGTTTCCTTCACGGGAGATAAAAAGTACATACAGGGGTTCAGGATATTTTACGGGATCCGTTAAAGGTTAAAGGTGAAGGGTAAAAGGATCAAAATAATACAGAAACCTTTTGCCTTTTACCTTTCACCAAAAAACCTTAATTTTGCGCCTCATTTAACACTGTTTGCAGCAGTATCAATGATCTTATGGCAAAGTATAACACCCTACTGTACTATTGTTATTCAACAATAGAGAACGGCGAGCAATTTGCAGCCGACCATTTAAATTTTTGTAAAGAACTGGGGCTAACCGGTCGCATCATTGTTGCCGATGAAGGTTTGAACGGCACGGTATCCGGCACACCCGAAGCCTGCCAGGCCTATATGGACGCTGTACTGGCCGATGAGCGTTTCGCTAAGACCGATTTTAAGGTGGATGAGGTGGACGAACCTTCGTTTGTAAAAATGCACGTTCGCTATAAATCGGAGATTGTACACTCCGGCCTGCGCGACCCGAATATCATCAATCCCAATGAACGTACCGGCGTACACCTGGAGCCTAAAGAGTTTATGGAGATGAAAGACCGCGACGATGTGGTGGTGCTGGACGTACGCTCCAACTACGAGCATTCTCTGGGTAAATTTAAGAACGCCGTAACGCTGGATATTGAGAACTTCCGTGATTTCCCGGCCATGATCAACGAACTGGCTAAGTATAAAGATAAAAAGATACTCACCTACTGCACCGGCGGTATCAAGTGCGAAAAGGCTTCCGCTTTGTTATTGCACGAGGGTTTTGAAAATGTTTACCAGTTGCATGGCGGTATCATCAAATATGGCAAGGAAGCAGGCGGGAAAGATTTTGAGGGTAAATGTTACGTGTTTGATAACCGCCTGTCGGTTGATGTGAACAGCGTAAACCCCGTGGTAATATCCACTTGTCGCAACTGCGGTAAAACCACGCCGAAAATGATCAATTGCGCCAACCCCGAGTGCAACGAGCACTTTACCCAGTGCGATGAGTGCGGCGAAGCGATGGACGGCTGCTGCAGCGATGCCTGCAAGGCGCACCCGCGTAAACGTGTATACGACGGCACCGGCTACTACGTAAAAGTGCCGCAACCGGTTAACGTAACCAAAAAGAGCAAGGCCCAACTTGCCGACTAAATATTTTTTACACAAAAGCAGGGCTGCCGCTAAAACGGCGGCCCTGCTTTTTTTATAGGCTTTAAAACTTACTTTTGTTACGTAAACCCACAGGTACTTATGCTTAAACGCGTTTGGTTTTCTTGCGCCATTTTGCTGGTAAACTTATTAGCCGTTGCCGCCGATATTAAAAGCGTGGGGGTACCGTATGTACAAAATTACACCAAGTTCCAGTATCAATCGGGCAACCAGAACTGGTCTATCACCCGCGACGAGCATGGCGTAATGTATTTTGGGAACGAGGGGCTGCTATCGTTTGACGGGCGCTACTGGCAGCTTAACCGTATGCCTAACGGCCTCATTGTACGCGCCGTGGCTGCCGACGGCAAGGGCCGCATATACGCGGGGGGCTTTGGTGAATTTGGCTACTGGCAGGCCAATGAACGCGGCTTTCTTAAATACCATAGCTTAACGCCGCTTATCCCTAAAAACGCCAGGCCGCTTAAAGAGGAGATCTGGAAAATATATATCGATCATGACCAGGTGCTGTTCCAGGCGTTTGGGGCCATTTACCGCTATGCCAATGGCAACATTAGCGTCGTCAAGCCGCAAAAGCCTTTCCTTTTCCTGTTCAGGACCGGTAAAAGATATTTTGCCGAAGAAATTGGCTCGGGCTTGTTCGAACTAAAAAACAACCGCCTCAGCTACATCAACGGCAGCGACAAGTTAGGCAGCAGGGTACTCACGATACTCCCATACAGCAATAATAAACTGCTGATAGGCACCGCACAGAACGGCCTGTTCATTTACGACGGGCAAACCATTACCCCATGGCAAAACCAAGCAAATGATTTTTTAAAGAATTACCAGCTCAACAACGGCGTGGTGGTTGCCGGTAAGTATTACGCCTTTGGTACTATCCTTAACGGCATCGTGGTGATCAACGGCGCAGGCAATGTGGTGCAGCACGTAAACAAGGCCAGCGGGCTACAGAACAATACGGTGTTAAGTCTTTACACCGATAGTGAACAGAATCTTTGGGCGGGCCTTGATAACGGTATCGACCGTATTGAGCTGAACTCACCACTCAATTTTTATTTCGACAAAACGGGGCGCTTCGGTACCGTTTATTCCAGTATCATCTTTGGCAACAAAATATACCTGGGTACCAACCAGGGCCTTTTTTACAGCGACTGGAAGCCAGGCATCGCCAGCAACCTGATGCAGCCTTTTGATTTTAAGCTCATCCCCGGCTCGCAGGGCCAGGTTTGGGAACTATCTATGCATGACGGGCGCCTGCTGTGCAGCCATAACGATGGCACTTTCCAGGTGAACGGGAACACCATTACCAAAATATCATCACTTGCCGGTGGGTGGACCATTAAAAAACTAAACGACAGCCTGCTGATACAGGGCTGCTACACCGGCCTCATTATTTACCGTAAGGATGCCGCCGGCAATTGGGTGCTGAACAATAAAGTGGAAGGGTTTATTGAACCTTCGCGCCTGCTGGAGCAGGACAGTAAAGGCCATATATGGGTGAGCCACGCCTACAAAGGTATTTATAAGGTAACCCTCTCTGCCGACAGGAAACGCGCCGTTGCACAAAAGTATTACGATAAGCGCTCGGGCCTGCCCGATAGTTATAACATCGGCGTATTTAACCTCGACGACCGCATTGTTTTTTCGTCAGACTCGGGCTTTTACGTGTATGATGATATTACCGACCACTTTTACAAATACCAGCAGCTGAATAAAAAACTGCATACGTTTTCATCATCCAATAAGATCATTGCGGCAATAGGGCATAAATACTGGTTCATTAACCACGGCCGGGTAGCCTTGGCCAACCTGTCGGTGCCGGGCAAACTGAGTATCGACTCTAACCGCTTTAGCATGCTCAACGGCCAAATGGTGCAGAACTATGAGAACATCAGCCTCATCAACAACCGTATCTACCTCATCAGTATTGATGACGGCTTTGTGATACTGGACGACAGGGATGCCGTTGGCGACAATAAACAAGCCTTACCTGCTGTGTTAGTGCGCAAGGTAGAGAACATTACCAACAACACCGCCACCATCAGCGAAATGGGCGCCAACGCCGATATTACCTTGCCTTACAGCGAAAACAATATTCGTATATCATTCTCGCTGCCTTACTACAAGCAGGCCAAAATACGCTACCAATATTACCTTGAGGGCTACTCCAGGCATTGGAGCGAGTGGAGCCCGCAAACCCAGAAAGAGTTTACCAATCTTGGTGCAGGCAGCTACCAGTTTAAGGTACGCGCCAAAATTAACGACCAGAATATCTCGGGCATTACCACTTTTAACTTTGAGATAGCAGCCCCTTGGTACGCAGGCAAGGTGGCTATAGTTTGCTATATTATTCTGGCCATAGCGCTGTATTATATCGTCAGGTATTATTATCGCCGTAAGTTGTTGCGCCACCAGCAGGAAATACAGGCCCGCATGAAGAAGGAGCAGGAAGAAATACTGCGCCAGAAAGCTGCCGCCAGTGAACAGCATATCATCACCATTAAGAACGAGCAGTTACAGGCGGACCTGGCCAGCAAGAGCCGCGAACTGGCCAACTCGGCCATGAACATCGTATACAAGAATGAACTGCTGCAAAAGATAAGCGACGAAATCAACAACTTTAAAGACAGTAACGGCAAAAAGCTTTCGGAAGATCAGCTTAAAAAGATCCGCAAGACGATTGATGAAGGCATGACCGACGACCGCGACTGGAACGTTTTCGAGAACAGTTTTAACGAGGCGCACGAGAACTTCTTCAAAAAACTTAAACACCAGCACCCCGACCTGGTACCCAATGACCTGAAGCTTTGCGCATACCTGCGCATGAACATGAGCAGTAAAGAGATGGCATCACTACTCAACATTTCTTTACGCGGCGTAGAGATACGCCGTTACAGGCTGCGTAAGAAGCTAAATTTACCGCATGACAAGAACCTTACCGAGTTTTTATTAGAGCTTTAACACTACATCATTACCTCTCACAGGTCATTATTCCCATACATCATATTTAAAAAGTTATGTAGTATGTATTTTTTACACTAAGTAAATTTAACTTATTAAATATCAGATATTTATATTTTTACTCATATTTTTTTGAGAAAGCGTTAAAAACATGATGTATTAATGTAGAGTTATATTATTTGTACACTAAAAAGTATCTGTGCAATTTCGAACCCTGTACAAAACCAATCAACCCAAGTATTATAAACTTATTTATCCACTATGAAGAGAATTTATACAATCTCGGGGTTACTCCTATTGTTTACTTTTTTCTCAACTGCGCTATTTGCACAAAACGTTACTGTAAAGGGTAAGGTTACTGATGCTAAAACCGGCGAAACGCTCATAGGCGTTACAGTTGGCATTAAAGGTACCACTAACGGAGCCCAGACCGATGCCAATGGCAATTATTCATTAAGCGTAGCATCAAATGCTACCATAACTGTATCTTATATTGGTTATACCAGCGTTGATGTTCCTGTAAACGGCCGTACAACGATAGATGTTAAACTACAAAGCGCCACTAATGAGTTACAAGGCGTAGTAGTAATAGGTTACGGTACCCAGCGCAAGGTAGATGTTACCGGCTCGATAGCTACTGTTAAAGGCGCCGATGTAGCCAAGCAAGCCTCCCCTAACGCCATAAGCGGTTTACAGGGTAAGGTTGCAGGCGTACAAATTGTAAACGCCGGCGCGCCGGGCTCAACACCGGATATTACCATTCGTGGTTTAGGTACTATTTATGGTAACACCAAGCCCCTGTTTGTGGTTGATGGTGTTTGGTATGATAACATCGACTTCCTGAATCCGCAGGACATCGAAAGCTTCAGCGTATTAAAAGACGCTTCAAGTACCGCTATTTACGGTATACGTGCGGCCAACGGTGTAGTTTTGATCAGCACCAAGCGCGGCGCTAAAGGCAAACCGGTTATCAACTACAACGTTTTGTAGGTATACAATCGGTTACCAACCAGGTAAAAATGGCTAACGGTACACAGTATGCTACCGCGGTGAATGAGCTGTCGGTTCTTAACGGCGGCCAGCCTCTTTTAGCCAACCCATCAAGCTATGGCACAGGCACCAACTGGTATAAAGAGGAACTGCGCAAAGCCTTTATGCAAAGCCACCAGGCATCAGTAAGCGGTGGTACCGATGCGTACACCTACAATTACTCTTTTGGTTACCTTAACCAGGATGGTATTGTAAAAAGCAATAATTACGAGCGTTTCACCCTGCACTTATCAAACGATTTTAAAGTTGGCAAAGCCCTTAAACTGGGTTATACCGCCAGCGGCATATCTGACAGGTCAAAAGATGTGAGTGACGATATTTTCCACCAGTTATACGCGGCCGCACCTATCATCCCGGTTAAAAACCCCGATGGCAGCTATGGAGACCCTAACCCACTCGGGCTTGGTGATGGTAACAACTTTAACCCGCAGGCTACTATCGACTTTTTTAATCAGCGTACCAAAAACCAGCGCTTTACCTACAGCGCGTATGGCGAGGTTAGCTTCCTAAAACACTTTAAGTTTAAAACCAGCTTTGGTGGTGATGTTAGCCAGCGCGAAGTGAGGGCCTTTACCCCTATTTACCAGGCTACCTTCAAACAATTCAGCCAGAAAACCAACCTGAACGTTGACCATACCGAAGTACGCAACTGGATATGGGAAAACACCCTTACCTATGATGTACAGGTTAAAGACCACAGGCTTACTGCCCTGTTAGGTTACAGTGCATTGCAAAACAAAACCCGCCAGCTTAACGCGCAAAGGGATAACGTGCCTTACACTGCCAGCGGCAACCTGTACAACTCTTTCCCGGCAGATTCTGTAGCTACTTACCTGGCTACTCCGGGCAGCCAGATCTATACCCGTGCGCTGTCACAGTTCGCACGTGTGAACTACGCTTTCAAAGACAAATACCTGCTGAATGCTTCTATCCGTCGTGATGGTGCTTCTCAGTTCTTCGGCGATCACACTTATGGTTATTTCCCATCAGTAGGTGCCGGCTGGGTGGTTACCAATGAGGATTTCATGAAAGACCAAAAAGTATTCAGCAACTTAAAGCTTCGCGGCAGCTGGGGTAAAGTAGGTAACTCGGTAGTGCCTATCAACCCATCAGTACAGGTTATCGCTTCAGACCCATACCTGACCGCTATTTTCGGTAACCCGCCGGCGGTTTATCCGGGTGCGAGCATTAACACTGTAGTACCACCTTCTATTGTTTGGGAAAAAACCGTTTCGTCTGACTTTGGTTTTGAGGCAGGCTTCCTGGATAACAAGCTAAGCATAGAGGCCGATTACTACAACCGCGAAACACAGGACGCGATCTTCGCTATCCCGGTGGCCGGTTCTTTAGGTACGGTTAACAGCTCTATTATTGGCAACCAGGCCAATATCCGCAACCGCGGTTTCGAGTTCCTGGCTACCTGGAGAGATAAAGGTTCTGAGGATTTCTCCTATAGCATCAGCGCTAACCTTGGTATCAACAACAACAAAGTATTAAACGTTCTTACCGGTAACAACCCTATATACCAGGGTGGCGATGGTATTGCCAACGGTTCACTGGCTACCCGTACGGTACAGGGCCAGCCTATCGGCCAGTTCTATGGCTATAAAGTGATCGGTATATTCCAAACCGCCGCTGATGTGGCCAAAGGCAAACAACCTAACGCGGCTCCGGGCGACTTTATTTACCAGGATACCAACGGCGATGGTAAAATTGATGGTAGCGACAGGGTAGCCTTAGGTAGCCCGCTGCCTAAATACAACTTTGGCTTAAACACCTCGTTCAATTACAAACGCTTTGACCTGGCTTTAGATTTCCAGGGAGTGGCCTCTGTAAGTGTGTACAACGCTAACATCGCTTACCGCTTTGGTAACGAGAACTTCACTGCCGATTTTTACAATAACCGCTGGAATGGCCCTGGTACATCAAACACCTACCCATCAGTTAACGTAGGTAAAACAGACAATGCCAAACCAAACTCTTTCTACGTAGAGAGCGGTTCTTATGTAAGGTTACGTAACGCGCAGTTAGGCTATACCTTCCCGGGCACAGCGCTTACCAAATTAGGGGTATCTAAAATACGCCTTTACCTTAACGCGCAAAATGCCGTTAACATTTTTGGCTACAAAGGCTTCTCGCCTGAAATTGGCGGCGGCGTAGGCAGCCGCGGTATAGATGCTAATGTATACCCGCTATACGCTATTTACAACTTTGGTGTTAACGTTACTTTTTAATGGATAAGAAGATGAATAACAATAAAAAAATATTCATGCATAAGGCATTTATTTTAGGCCTTATCGCATCGGCAATATCGGTACAGAGCTGTAAAAAAAGCTTTCTGAACATTGATCCTGCCCAAAATACGGCAGCTACCCAATTCTTTAAAACCCAGGATGATGCTACCAAGGCGGTAAACGCCATGTATGCCAACCTGCACGAGTGGAACAACATCGCTTTCGCGCCTATCGCTGTGGAAAGTATGGGGTCTGATGATGTGGAGAAAGGCAGCAGCGCCAGCGATGCTACCTTCTTTAACAACTACCATAACTTTACCGTTACGGCTGATGAAGGCCAGTTGGGCGGCTTTTACAAAGGCCAGTACCAGAACATCAACTTCGCCAACCAGATCCTGACCAACGTGCCGGGCATCAGCATGGACGAAACACTTAAGAACCGTTACCTGGCCGAAGCAAAATTCATCAGGGCGTATTCTTACTTCAGGCTGGTAAGGGCATTTGGCGATGTGCCACTGCGCTTAACCCTGCCAAAAAACGCTACCGACTACAACCTGCCCCGCACATCAAAAGACCAGGTATGGGCGCAAATTGAAAAAGACCTGACAGAGGCTGCAGCAGTATTGCCGCAAACCTACTCATCGGTTGATGTTGGCCGTGCTACCAAAGGCGCCGCGCTAACGCTGCATGCCAAAGCTGCCTTGTACCAGAAAAAATGGGCCGATGTGGTAAATTACACCAACCAGGTAATGGGCATGGGTTACTCGTTGTTCCCTAATTACGAGCAAATGTTCCGTACTACACACAAAAACAATCAGGAGTCTATCTTTGAGATACAGAACCAGCTGATCCCTAACAACCCTGCCGCGTCTAATTCACAGTACTCACAGGTACAGGGTGTGCGCGGTTCGGTAGGCGGTGGCTGGGGCTTTAACGTACCAAGCCAGAACCTGGCCGACTCTTACGAAGCAGGTGACCCTCGTCGTGACGCTACCATCATTTTCCGTGGTGAAACCACTCCGGAGGGTGACGCGATACCAGCACAAGGCGATAACCCCATGTATAACCAAAAATCATACGTGCCTTTTAACCTGTATGTATCGGGCTTTAACGAAGGCGCACAGCAAAACAAAATTGTATTGCGCTACGCCGATGTTTTGCTGATGAACGCCGAAGCAAACAACGAGTTAGGCAACTCGGCACAGGCACTGATACCGCTTGAGCAGGTGCGCGCACGTGCCCGTGCAGGTAACAACGCTATATTGCCTCCGGTTACTACTACCAACCAGTCAGACCTTCGTGCGGCTATCTACAAAGAGAGAAGATCAGAATTCGCGATGGAATTTGATCGTTATTTCGATGTGATCCGTCAGGGCCGTGGTACCGAGGTATTTGGTGTACGCGGATGGAAAGCAGGCAAAAACGAGGTTTGGCCTATCCCACAAACTGAAATTGATATTAGCGGTGGTACATTAACCCAAAACCCGGGCTATTAATAATACCCATAATTTTACAGGGCTGTTGCCCAACATTTGATTGAGTATGGGCTGCCGGTTTAACTGGCAGCCTTTTTTCTGACCAGCCATTTAAAAAAGGTGATGATAAAAAGCAATTGGAAAGCTTTGATGCTTATTTTGGTGGCTTTGCAGCTTTCCTGCAAAAGCAACAAATCTCAGGCTCCCCTGCCGGTTAAACCCGGAGGGATCGACTCCACGGATAAATTCCCGCGGGTAACGGATGAGCAACTGCTTGATCTGGTACAGAAACAGACCGTTAAATATTTTTACGACTTTGCACATCCGGTAAGCGGCCTCGCGCGTGAGCGTAATACCTCCGGCGATGTGGTTACTACCGGAGGTTCGGGCTTTGGTATGATGGCATTAATAGCCGCGGTTGACCGTGGTTTTATCGGCCGTGCCGATGGCCTGGCGCGGATGCAAAAGATGGTCGCCTTCCTGAAGAATAGGGCAGTTACATTTCATGGCGCCTTCCCGCATTGGTTAAACGGCGTTACTGGAGCCGTGCAACCCTTCAGCGATCAGGATAACGGTGCCGACCTGGTAGAAACATCCTTCTTGATGGAGGGCTTGCTAACCGCCAGGCAGTATTTTAACAATGCATCGGCAGATGAAACCAACCTGCGTAATGATATTAACACCCTTTGGGGCGCCGTAGAGTGGGACTGGTTCAGGCAAAACGGACAGAACGTGCTTTACTGGCACTGGAGCCCGGATAAGGGCTGGGCCATTAACCTGAAGATACAGGGCTGGAACGAAGGCCTCATGGCTTATGTATTAGCCGCCTCATCACCCACACACAGCATCCCCAAAACAGTTTACGACCAGGGCTGGGCCTCAAATGGCGCTATGCGCAACGGTTCAACCTGGTACAACGTACAATTACCATTGGGGCCGGCGCTTGGCGGGCCGCTGTTCTTTAGCCATTATTCCTTTTTAGGCATTAACCCAACAGGCTTAAGTGACGCTTACGCGAACTATGAGCAGCAAAACATAGCGCACAGCCAGATCAATAACCGCTACTGCATAGCCAACCCTAAACAATACAAGGGCTACAGTGCCGATTGCTGGGGACTTACTGCAAGCGATATACCGGGCGGCTACACTGCAAGTTCGCCCACCAATGATGTAGGGGTAATAGCGCCAACCGCGGCTATTTCCTCCCTGCCTTACACACCTACAGAATCCATGCGGGCACTGCGCTTTTTCTACTACAAACTCGGCGATAAACTCTGGGGGCCATACGGCTTCTATGACGCATTTGACCTTACCAAAGGCTGGGTAGCCAACTCCTACCTCGCTATTGACCAGGGGCCAATTGTAGTGATGATAGAAAACTATCGCAGCCAGCTGCTTTGGAAATTGTTTATGAGCTGCCCGGAAATAAAAACCGGCATGAAAAATCTGGGCTTTACAGGCCCCTCTTTACCATAATTAAACTTAAAAAATGAAATACAAGCTAATTTTACCCATACTGATGATTGCGGCATTGAGCGCGTCGGCGCAAAAAAAGGCTCCGGCAACGGAGGCCATCAAACCGGTTGGTATCATCAAAAACCTTAGCGACAGCGCCCTGCTGGATGTGGTGCAACGCCAAACCTTCCGCTATTTTTGGGACTTTGGTCACCCGGTAAGCGGCATGGCGCGCGAGCGCAGTAACAGATCATTTGATTATGGCGATGAGGTGGTTACCACGGGCGGCACCGGCTTTGGCGTTATGGCGCTCATAGCGGCAGATCACCGCAAATTTATTACCCATGAGCAGGCCGTTAACCGTATGCTCAAGATCGTTAACTTTCTGTACAAGGCAAAGGCTTACCACGGGGCTTTCCCGCACTGGATGAATGGCGCTACCGGTGAAACCATCCCTTTTGGCCGCCGCGATGACGGGGCTGACATTGTAGAAACCGCCTACCTTTTCCAGGGCCTGTTATGCGCCCGCCAGTACTTTACGGCTGATAACCCGCAGGAAAGCCGCATACGCGGTGTAATTAACTCACTCTGGGGCGAACTGGAGTGGAACTGGTTTACCCGTGATGGCCGCGACAATATTTACTGGCACTGGAGCCCCAACTATGGCTGGGCCATGAACTTCCCTATCCGTGGGTTTAACGAGTGTTTGATCACCTATATCCTGGCCGCCTCATCAGACCGTTACCCGGTTGGTGCCAACGTGTACCACGGCGGATGGGCGCAAAGCGATTTCTTTAAGAACGGGCACACCTATTACGGTTACAAACTGCCGCTGGGCTTTGCCTACGGCGGGCCGCTTTTCTTTTCGCAGTACTCCTTCCTCGGCCTTAACCCTAAAGGGCTAAAGGACCGTTATGCCGACTACTGGGAGCAAAACCTCAACCATACCCTCATTAACCGCGCTTATTGCATTGATAACCCTAAAAAGTATAAAGGTTATGGCGAAAACTGCTGGGGCTTAACCGCGAGTGACAATTACGAAGGCTACAATGCCCATGCGCCTGATAATGACCTCGGCGTTATCACCCCTACGGCAGCGCTATCGGCATTCGCTTACACGCCTGAGTATTCTATGAAGGCCCTGCGCCACTTTTATTATGACCTGGGCGATAAGATATGGGGTGAATATGGCTTTACCGATGCCTTCAGCGAATCGCACAACTGGTATGCCAAATCATACCTGGCTATTGACCAGGGTCCTATTATCGTAATGATTGAGAACCACCGCAGCGGGCTGCTCTGGAAATTATTTATGAGCTGCCCCGAGATACAGAACGGGTTGGATAAACTGGGGTTCACCAGCGCCGCCATCGCTAAAAAATAGATGGAAAGCGGCCCGGGTGATGGTAACATTTTAACCGGGCTGTTAAATATTTTAGTGATATTTAGATAGAAAGGCTTTAATTTACGTTAAGTATATCTTAACCACCTGTACAAATCCTATCTGAATGAGCATCAAAAAAATTAAATTCATAGCCATACTGGGTATCATATGCCTGGCATGGCCTTTTTATACCCAGGCACAAGCAAAGAAAGATCTCTCCGCTTTTGATAAAGGCACTTACGCCAGTAAAACGGATACCCTGCCCTACCGCATTCTTTTTCCGCGCCATTTTGATCCTAAAATGAAATACCCCTTACTGGTGATCCTGCACGGAGCCGGTGAGCGCGGCAACGATAACACCGCCCAACTGGCCTATGGCACGGAGATGTTATTGAATGATACCATACGTGATAAATACCCGGCTATTGTGGTTTTGCCGCAATGCCCTAAAGACAGCTACTGGAGCAACGTAAAAATTGATAAGGATGCCAATGGTAAACGCATCTTTAACTTCCAGGAAGGCGGCGAGCCTACCAGAGCCATGAGTGCCCTGCTCGGGCTGGTTGATCAGTTCCTGGATAAACCTTACGTGAACAAAAAGCAGGTGTATGTGGGCGGCCTTTCAATGGGAGGCATGGGTACGCTTGAATTATTACGCCGCAAACCCAAAGTGTTTGCAGCCGCGTTTGCCATTTGTGGTGGCGATAACACCAATAATGTACCCAAATATGCCAAAAGGGTACCCCTATGGATATTCCATGGCGCTAATGACAGCGTAGTGCCACCCGACCATTCGGAAGTGGTGGTAGCCGCTTTAAAAGAAGCCGGCGCGCAGCCCCGCTACACCATCTATCCCAACACCGACCATAACAGTTGGGACAAGGCCTTTGCCGAACCTGATCTGATACCCTGGTTATTTTCTAACCATAAATAACAAAAGCGGCCCTTATGCAGGGCCGCTTTTGTTATAATATCATCGGCATCAATTAAAAAATCTCTTCTGAGGTAGCGGTGGTATCGGAGTTACCATCGCTGTTGGTAACATGCGTATCTGCATTGGAGGCTGTTTCAGGTTCGCTTACACTCAGTTCGGTTTCAGTAGTTTCCGGTTGTGTCGTCAACTCGTCATTGTTGGTTACCTTGTCTGCCTCATCAGCGTTGGTTATCGCCCCCTCATCAGGCTGTTTAGCTTTAGGATCGGGGCTGATATTTTGCTTTGGGGTATCATTCTTTGGCGCAGTGCTTCCGGGCGTATTCATCATCTTCTCTTTTTTAGAATAACAGGTAATATTAACCGTTGTTTTCAACTTCGTTAACGTACAAGCCCAACAAAAAAAGCCGGGCGCATACGCCCGGCCTTAAACATGGTTTATAATTGGTTATTGGTTTCGTTTGAGAATTGTTACCTGGTGTAGCGGTTGATAATATCAATAATTACCTTGTTCTCCTGCAATTGCGGCAGGTAATCAAACAGGATATAGTGCTTTTCCGGGTCGGTAGCCAGGGCTATCTCCAACTGGTTCAGCGCTTCGTTATATTCCCCTTTGGCAAACAGGTAAGCTACCATGCGGTAGTATAATTCAGCCGCGTCGGGGTTGTTCTTAATGGCTTCGGCAATTACCTCAATGGCATCAAACAAACGCTGCTGCTCATACATGATAGAGGAGTAATCCAGCCAGGCATCCACATCCAACGGGTTAAGCTCTACCACCTTTTCATAGGCATGTTCCGCCTCGGGCAGGTGCCCAAGCTTATATTCCGCGTCGGCAATGGCAAACCAGTAATCGGCGTTGGCAATATCCAGGTCAAGCGCTTTTTTGTAAAAGTGCAGGGCCTCAAAGTAGCGTTCTTCAAAATCAAGCGTTACGCCTATGCCAAACCAGGCATCAGCCAGCTTAGGGTCCATTTTTACCGACTTCTTGTAGAATGCGCGCGCCTCATCCATCTGCTCCAGTTTCTCGTAGCATTCGCCAATAGCGCAATAGGTGTCGGCGTTAGGCTGTTCATACTCAAACGTCTGGCGGTACACCTCTATCGCTTCGGCATATTTCTCCAGGTTAACCAGCGCGTTCCCTTTGTTAAAATAGGCTGACGCAAAGCTGTCCTTGATCAGGATGGCATAATCGTAAGCGTCAATAGCTTTCTCAAACAGGCCAAGCTTGGTAAAGGCATTACCCAGGTTATACCACGCGGCATAGCTGTAAGGTTCATTATCAATATACTGCTGGTAAAACTGCACGCTTTCCTGCTGGTTATCCATCACATCGTAACAGAAAGCCAGTTCGTACAGGGCGTCCTGGTTTTCCATATTCTGTTTCAGGCACAGCTTAAGATAGGTTATCGCTGTATCGTAGTCGCCCATGTTTTGGTAAACGTAGGCTATATGCAGCAATATCTCGTCGGTTTCCTCGGCCAGGTCAAGCGCTTTTTCATAATTTTCAAGCGCTTCGGCATTACGTTCCATACTTTCGTAAAGGTTACCCCTTATGATATAGATATCCGCATCGCTGGCTTCCAGCATGGCGGCTTTGTCCAACGCGGCAAAAGCCTCATCGGGGCGGCTCATCACCACCAGCAGCTGCGCCTGCTTTACCAGGAATACCGACGCGAATGGATGCTGGTTACGGGCATACTCTGATACCTGCAGCGCCTTGGCCGGGTCGTTCTTTTCTATGTAGTAGTCGATAATGTTCTCAAACGCCTGCGCGTCAAAAAAGTACTGATCATGATTTCGAATCATCTCTTCGTACCGCTCCACCGAAAACTTTGGATCTTCGGTAAAACCAAATTCAAATTCTTCTTCCATTCAAGTTTATTTAAGAGAACACTATTCTTTCCGTTACAGGCGCCTGCCTTTATCCGGTTAAACACAAGTTCAAATTACAATAATAAGGTTCTATAAGGCAATTAAGTTTTCAACATACACACATTATTAACAGGTGTTAATTTTAAATAGCTGATAATAAATGCGAAGCGTTTACAACGGCAAAAGGTGAGTTGATAATAATTGCCTTAAAGATTTTACCTTTGACAAAAGTACCAATTATGAGTTTACCTATCAAAGATATCCTGAAGCATTTACATATAAACGACATTAACCCCGCCTTTAGTACAGGCAACACCTGGGGAAACGGCGCTGATAATCAACTGAAAGACATCCATTCGCCGGTTGATGGCCAGCGCATAGCAGCCGTATATTTTGCCGGAGAAAACGAGTACAACCAGGTAATTGATACCGCTGCCAAAGCCTTTAAAACCTGGCGCATGGTACCTGCCCCCAAACGCGGCGAAATTGTACGGCAGATAGGCGAACAGTTACGCGCCAACAAAGAGCAGCTGGGCACCCTGGTATCATACGAGATGGGAAAAAGCCTGCAGGAAGGTTACGGCGAAGTGCAGGAAATGATCGACATCTGTGACTTTGCCGTTGGCCTAAGCCGCCAGTTGTACGGCCTTACCATGCACAGCGAGCGGCCCGAGCACCGCATGTATGAGCAGTACCATCCGCTGGGTATTGTGGGCATTATATCGGCTTTTAACTTCCCGGTTGCGGTATGGAGCTGGAACGCCATGCTGGCTTGGGTGTGCGGCGACGTGTGCGTTTGGAAACCATCAGAAAAAACGCCACTGACCGCTATTGCCTGCCAGCGAATTGCACAGCAGGTTTTTGAACGCAACGGCATAGAAGATGGCGTAAGCTGCCTGGTAATTGGCGACCGTAACATTGGCGAGTTGATGAGCAATGATACACGCTTGCCACTGGTATCGGCCACAGGATCAACCCGCATGGGTAAAGCCGTAGCAGCCGCGGTGGGCGCCCGACTGGGCAGAAGCCTCTTAGAGCTGGGCGGCAATAATGCCATTATCATTACCGAAAATGCCGACCTGGATATGGCCCTCATCGGCGCTGTATTTGGCGCCGTAGGCACCGCCGGGCAGCGTTGTACCAGCACACGCAGGCTGATCATCCATGAAAGTATTTACGAAGCTTTTAAGCAAAAGTTGGTAAGCGCTTACGGACAGATCAAAATTGGCGACCCGTTGGACCAGCATAACCACATGGGCCCGCTGATTGACGCCGATGCCGTTACCGCCTATTTAGACTCGATAGAAAAATGCAAAGCCGAAGGCGGTAAATTTATTGTAGAGGGCGGCGAACTGGAAGGTGAGGCTTATGCTTCCGGCTGTTACGTAAAGCCCTGCATTGCCGAGGTAGAGAACCATTATAAGATTGTACAGCACGAAACCTTTGCGCCGATCTTATACCTGATGAAATATACTGATATTGACGAAGCCATTGCCATGCAGAACGATGTACCGCAGGGTTTATCATCAGCCATCATGACCAATAGCCTGCGGGAAGCGGAGCGCTTCCTTTCTGCTGCCGGATCCGACTGCGGCATAGCTAATGTAAACATAGGTACTTCGGGTGCCGAGATAGGTGGTGCCTTTGGCGGCGAAAAAGAAACCGGCGGTGGTCGCGAATCTGGTTCTGACGCATGGAAAGTGTACATGCGCAGACAAACCAATACTATAAACCATTCAAAAACGTTGCCTTTAGCGCAGGGTATTAAATTCGACCTGTAATATTCCGTCGGCTGAAGCCGACGGCAATGATGAGATAAAACAAATATCATTGCCGCCGCATTTATGGGTCGGATAAAAGGATAGAATAGTTGTCCGTCGGCTGAAGCCAACGGCAATGACGGAGATGAAAGAAATATCATTGCCGTCCCATTCATGGGACGGATAAAAGGATAAAACAGTTCTCCGTCGGCTGAAGCCGACGGCAATGATGGAGATAAAACAAATATCATTGCCGCCCCATTCATGGGACGGATAAAAGGATAAAAACAGTTCTCCGTTGGCTGAAGCCGATGGCAATGATGGAGATAAAACAAATATCATTGCCGTCCCATTCATGGGACGGAGAATAGGATAAACAATCCATTGGCTGAAGCCAACGGCAAGGATAAAAGAAAAAACAAATTCATTGCCGTCGGCTTCAGCCGACGGATAACAAAAACAGATAAAAAAAGAACAAATTTAAATATGCACCAAATCTGCAAAACCATTACCGGCGCGGTACTTAGCGCAGCCTTATTAATAAACCTAAACGCCAGCGCGCAGGTTGCGCCAAAGGCCCCTGCCGAACTTCCTAAGAACTGGCACCTGATGGACCTTAAAACCGATGGCTATTTCGGTATCAGTTTAAACCAGGCTTACCAGTTCCTGAAAGGAAAGAAAAGCAAACCGGTAGTAATAGCTACTATTGACAGCGGTATTGATACCGCACAGGCCGACCTTAAACCCGTGCTATGGGTAAACACCAAAGAGATACCCGGCAATGGTATTGACGACGACAAGAACGGATACGTTGATGATGTACATGGTTGGGACTTTTTAGGCGGCCCGGGAGGCAAATGCGATTTCACTGAAACTACCGAAGAGGTACGCGAGTACAACCGCCTAAAACCGAAATACGAAAACCTTACCTCGGCCCCTGCCGGCAGCGAAAAAGAATTTGCCTACTGGGAAAAGGTTAAACTCATCCATAACCAAACGGTTACCAAATCATCTGAAGAGCTAAAACAATTGCAGCCGATACTGAACGCGCTGATGGCTACCAGCGGCTATGTGAAACGCGCGCTTAACCTGAAAGCCGATGGCACTTTCAAAAAAACAGATTTGGCCAAAATAACCACTACCAATGATACCATTTCACAAAGCAAGAATGTTTGGCAATCGGTTTTTGAGCAGGAAGGTGGTAACGAAACCAACGCCAAGATCATTAACGATCTGAGCGAATACCTGCAAAAACTGAATAACGATGTGAACCCCGACCTGGATGCCCGCAAACGTATTGTTGGCGACGACCCTAACGTACAGGACGGAAAACCTTATGGTAACAACCTCCTTAAATTCGCTGATGCAGAACACGGCACAGGCGTAGCGGGTTTAATAGGCGCGGTACGCAACAACAAATACGGCATTGATGGCGTAGCGGATAATGTACGCATCATGGCCATTAAAGCGGTACCTAACGGGGATGAATACGATAAAGACATTGCCAACGCTATACGTTACGCGGTAGATAACGGCGCACGCGTAATTAACATGAGCTTTGGTAAAAAACTATCACCGCACAAAGCCTGGGTTGATGCCGCATTTAAATACGCCGCTGATAAAAATGTATTATTGGTACAGGCAGCGGGTAACGATAACCAGGATGTAGATGCAAAACCGCAGTTCCCGAACGATACTTTTGAAGATGGCTCGGTAACCGACCTGGACAACGTGATCAGCGTAGGCGCCTCTGCAGCTAAGAAAGATGCGGAATTGGCCGGCTCATTTAGCAATTATGGTAAAAAGAATGTAGACCTGTTTGCGCCGGGCGTTAAAGTAACCTCTGTAAATATGGATGCCGAGTTTAACACTGCCGATGGTACCAGCTTCGCTTCGCCAATTACCGCGGGTGTTGCCGCGCTGATACTGGAATATTACCCAAAATTGAGCGCTAAACAGGTAAAGCAAGCCATCTTGGAATCAGCTGCACCTTTAACCGGTACTATGGTGTTAAAACCGGGCAGCAAAACTGAAAAGGTTGACTTCACTACCCTGTCTAAAACCGGTGGTATCGTGAACGCTTACCGCGCAGTGCTTATCGCTTCAAAAATGAAACCCGAATTAGCTAATTAATAAGCCAATATTCATAACAAGAACGCCCGACTGAATCAGTCGGGCGTTCTTGTTATAGTACTTTGTCATGGTGAGCTTGTCGAACCACTTGTCATATGTTAAGGTCTTCGACAAGCTCAGACTGACAACTACTAAAATATCGCTTCAGCGATACGTTTTGTTGGGCCGGGGTTACCCATCGTATAAAAATGCAGCACCGGTGCGCCAAATTTTACCAGCTCTTTGCACTGGTTGATCATCCACTCAATACCGACATCTTTTACATCTTTTTCAGATTTAGCCTCGTGTATAGCATCAGACAGGTCTTCCGGGATATCAATATGGAACGTTTTAGCCAGCGATATCAATTGCTTTGAAGATGTAATTGGCTTAAGCCCCGGAATAATGGGGACGTTAATACCTGCCGCGCGGCAACCGTTCACAAAATCAAAGTACCGCTGGTTATCAAAAAACATTTGGGTTACAATAAATTTGGCACCCATATCTACCTTTTGTTTAAGGTATTTAAAGTCGGTTTTAAGGTTGGGGGCTTCAAAATGCTTTTCGGGATAACCGGCCACGCCAATGCAGAAGTCGGTACGCATCATGTTGTCATAATGCTCGTGCAGGTAAACGCCATTGTTCATATTCACTACCTGCTGCAACAGATCGGTGGCATAGCAGTGGCCATTTGGCGTAGGCACAAATGACGCATCGCCTCTGCGCGCGTCGCCACGCAGTACCAGCACGTTCTCTATCCCCAGGAAATGCAGGTCTATCAAACCATTCTCGGTTTCATCTTTAGTAAAACCACCGCACAATAAATGCGGCACCGTATCTACCTTATACTTGTTCATGATAGCCGCGCAAATGGCTATAGTGCCCGGGCGCTTACGGTAAGCCAGCTTTTGCAATAAGCCATTCTCCTGCTCTTTATAAATAAAGTCTTCCCGTAGTGAGGTGACATCTATAAACGGCGGCTTAAACTCCATCAGCGGGTCAATAGCATCATAAATGCCTTGTATGCTGTGGCCTTTTAAAGGCGGTATCAACTCGAATGAGAATAAGGTCTTCCCGTTAGCGTTTTGGATATGTTCAGTAATTTTCATTTTAGTATCAAGTAGTTAGTATCAAGTATCAAGATGCCTTTATTGAGTGGCTAAGCTTTTCTGCAAGCCATAGATCATCTTCTGCACTTCAACTAATATTGTTGTTATTTCTTCAAGTTGACTGTTATCAATATAGTCGAACTCCTTTGCAATTATACATTGCGTTTCAAGTTCGAAAGCTGAACCCAATGAAATATTTAAAAACTGATATAATTCTTTATTTGATTTCCGTCCACAGCCTTCCGCGATATTTGATGGTACAGATACTGCTGCTCGGTTCATTTGAGATATCAAGCCGTATCTTTCATCAGACGGAAATGTTTTGGTCAGTTGGAAAATCGCCTTGCTTACCTCAATTCCGGCTTTCCAAACTTTCAATTCTTTAAAATTATGCATTTCCTGTCTTGATACTTGATACTAACTACTTGATACTACTCTAATAATTCAAATTCGGCCCTAACCAGCGCTCTGCAGTATCTACGCTCATGTTTTTCCTTACCGCGTAATCCTCTATCTGGTCTTTGCTTATTTTATTTAAACCAAAGTACCTCGATTGCGGATGCGAAAAGTAAAAACCACTTACAGATGCAGCCGGTGTCATGGCCAGGCTTTCTGTGAGATGCATGTGGGCGTTTTGTTCGGCTTTCAGGATCTCAAACAAAGTCGTCTTCTCGGTATGGTCCGGGCAGGCCGGGTAACCCGGTGCCGGGCGGATACCCTGGTACTCTTCCTTGATCAGGTCGGTATTACTTAACGCTTCGGTTTTAGCATAGCCCCAGTATTCTTTACGTACCAGTTCGTGCATCTTTTCGGCAAAGGCTTCGGCCAGGCGGTCGGCAAGGGCTTTGGCCATAATGCTGTTGTAATCGTCGTGGTCGCGTTCAAACTCGGCAACCAGCTCGTCGCAACCCAAACCTGCGGTCACTGCAAAGCCTCCCCAGTAATCGGCCACGCCACCATCTTTTGGCGCAATAAAATCCGACAGGGCATAATAAGGTTCGCCTTTCACTTTCTCATTCTGCTGGCGAAGGGTATGTATCCTCGTCAACAAATGCTGGCGGGTATCATCTGTGTATATCTCTATATCATCACCCACGCTGTTGGCCGGCCAAAAGCCAATAACACCATCGGCACGTAACAGTTTTTCGTCTACTATCTTCCTCATTAAAGCCTGCGCATCATTAAACAGCTTTTTAGCCTCCTCGCCTACAAACTTATCGTCAAATATCTTAGGGTAACTGCCACGCAGCTCCCATGTATGGAAGAAAGGTGTCCAGTCGATATATGGCAGCAGTTCCTCAAGCGGGAACGATTCAAATACCTTTGTACCAAGGAAGGTCGGCGCAGGAGCAACCTTATCCAGGTCTATCCGGAATTTCTGCTCGCGGGCTTCCTCAATACTTACAAAACGCTTGTCGCTCTTTTTGTTGGCATGGGCCTCGCGGGCTTTAGCATACTCGTCTTTTATACCCTGGATGTAGCTGTCGCGGGTATCCTTGTTCATCAGGTTACTACAAACCGTTACACTGCGCGATGCATCCAGCACGTGGATAGCGGCACCAGAATAATGCGGCGCAACCTTAACCGCCGCATGTATGCGCGATGTGGTAGCACCGCCTAACAGCAACGGAATGGTAAAGCCTTCGCGCTCCATTTCTTTAGCGAAATGCACCATCTCGTCTAATGACGGGGTGATCAAACCGCTCAGGCCGATAATATCTACATCCTGTTTTTTGGCTTCTTCTATGATCTTTTGCGCCGGCACCATCACCCCAAGGTCTATCACCTCGAAGTTGTTACAGGCTAAAACTACACCTACAATGTTTTTACCAATATCATGCACATCGCCTTTAACGGTAGCCATCAGCACTTTACCTGCATTGGCACGGCCGCCGCTGCTATCGCCGCCGGCATCAATTATACGTTGCTTTTCGGCTTCTATAAATGGCAGCAGGTAAGCTACCGCCTTTTTCATTACACGGGCCGATTTTACTACCTGCGGCAAAAACATTTTACCGGCGCCAAACAGGTCGCCCACAATATTCATCCCATCCATGAGCGGGCCCTCTATCACCTCCAGCGGGCGTGCATATTTCTGACGGGCTTCTTCTACGTCGGCATCCAGGTACTCCACAATACCTTTTACCAACGAGTGCGACAAGCGCGACTCGACCGACTCTTTACGCCATTCTTCATCGCGCACAACCTCTTTGCCCTTGCTTTTAATGGTATCGGCAAACTCCACCAGGCGCTCGGTTGCATCCGGGCGGCGGTTAAGCAGTACATCCTCAACCAGCTCGAGCAGGTCTTTTGGTATTTCCTCGTAAACTTCCAGCATACCGGCGTTTACAATACCCATATCCAGGCCTGCTTTTATGGCATGATACAGGAAGGCAGAGTGCATAGCCTCGCGCACCACGTTGTTACCACGGAACGAGAAGGAGATATTACTTACACCACCGCTAACCTTGGCCAACGGCAGGTTTTGCTTTATCCAGCGGGTAGCCTCAATAAAGTCTACCGCGTAGTTATTATGTTCTTCCAAACCGGTTGCAACGGTAAGGATGTTAGGGTCGAAAATGATATCCTGCGGCGGGAAGCCCACTTCATCAACCAGGATGCGGTAGCTGCGCTCACAGATCTCTTTACGGCGTTCTAATGAGTCGGCCTGGCCGGTTTCGTCAAAAGCCATTACCACGGTGGCGGCACCATAGCTTAATATTTTGCGGGCATATTCCTTAAACTTCTCTTCGCCTTCTTTAAGCGAGATAGAATTGACGATACCTTTCCCCTGTAAACATTTTAACCCGGCCTCTAACACGGTCCATTTTGATGAATCAACCATGATGGGCAGCTTGGCAATATCCGGTTCGCTGGCTACCAGGTTCAGGAACTTTACCATCACAGCCTCAGAATCTATCATGCCCTCATCCATATTGATGTCGATCACCTGGGCGCCACCTTCTACCTGCTGCAAGGCAACAGAAAGGGCCTCCTCGTAATTTTCGGCAAGGATGAGTTTAGAGAATTTTGGCGACCCGGTAATATTAGTACGCTCACCAATATTTACAAAGTTGGTTTCGGGCGTAAGGGTAACGGCCTCTAAACCGCTCAATCGCAGGTAAGGTTGTATCTCCGGGATTTGTCGGGGCGGATATTTTGCCGCTTTATCGGCAATACATTTAATGTGCTCGGGGGTGGTGCCGCAGCAACCGCCAACGATGTTCACCAAACCGGCTTTGATAAAATCATCTACCTGGTGGGCGGTCTCGTGCGGGGTTTCGTCATAGGCGCCAAACTCATTGGGTAAACCAGCGTTAGGGTAGGCGGAAATATACACACCGGCCTTTTCAGAAAGTTCTTCCAGGTGCGGGCGCATCTCTTTAGCCCCAAGCGCGCAGTTTAAACCAACCGATAATAAATTGGCGTGACTAACCGAGTTCCAGAAAGCCTCAACCGTTTGACCGGATAAAGTACGGCCCGATGCATCGGTAATGGTACCGGAGATCATGATGGGTAATCTCCCGTCAGGCCCCCCTCTAAATCTCCCCCCAGTAGGGGCAGACTTTTTAAGTTCGTTAGCGTACCTGTCAATCGCAAACAATGCCGCTTTGGCATTTAGCGTATCAAAAATGGTTTCAACCAACAGCACATCAGAGCCGCCATCAACCAGGCCGCGTACCTGCTCATAATAAGCCTCGGCCAGGTCATCAAAAGTAACGGCACGGTAACCCGGGTCGTTCACATCAGGTGATAGCGAAGCTGTGCGGTTTGTTGGGCCAACGGCACCGGCCACAAAACGCGGTTTATCCGGGTTAAGCGCGATATACTCATCAGCCGCTTCGCGGGCAAGGCGGGCACCTTCATAGCTTAGCTCATAGGCCAGCTCTTCCATATGGTAATCGGCCAGGGAAATGCGCTGGGTACTAAAGGTGTTAGTTTCGATGATATCGGCACCAGCTTCCAGGTACTCTTTGTGTATAGCTTTAATTACATCCGGGCGGGTGAGGTTCAGCAAGTCGTTGTTACCTTTAAGGTCCGACGGATGGTCGCGGAAACGCTCTCCACGAAAATCAGCTTCGGTCAATTCATACCGCTGTATCATGGTACCCATTGCCCCATCAATCACCAGGATGCGTTTCTGTAGTTCTTTTCTAATGTCCATTTTTTGGTATCAAGTAGCGAGTATCAAGTAGCAAGTATCCCATTAGATACCACATTAATACCAGAACAAGAAAATCTTGATACCTGATACTAATTACTTGATACTACAAAGACTTATTTCGAAAAGTCGGGGTGTAATGGTTGACTTTCACTTATCTGTCCCGTTCAATTTATTTGAGCCGGGTAGAATGTAGCACCTTGTTAAGTAACAGGTTGCTAAGACATCGCAGGGTCTAATCCCTCCGTCTTTCTCCATAAGCACTGCAAAGATGAATAATAATGTTGTAAAGTGCAAATGCTGACTCACCCCATGCCCCCTCTCTGCTGCGCAAAGAGGGGGCATGCCTTTAAAATCTTTCTAAACCCTCTTTACGCAAAGCGTAGAGAGGGTGGTCAAGCTTAGCGACGACCGGGTGAGTCGGACTATTAAACAAAAAAGCCGCTATGCGTAACATAGCGGCCCCGTATTAATATGATAGTTATTATCTTCTGTTACCAAAAATCCTTAACAAGGCCAGGAAAAGATTGATGAACGCAGTAAATAAGGTAAAAGCGCCAACAATAACCAATTTCTTGTAAGAATCGGTGCCATATTCAAGGCCTGCACCAATGCGTTTTAATGCTTGTACATAATAAGCGGTTAAGCCTATCATAGTCGCGGCAAATACAAAGCTCAAGATATAGCTTACACTTTCACTACCGATGAAAAAGTTAACAAGGCCTGCTATAAATGCACCGATAAAAATAAGATAAAGTATAGTACCGAATTTTGTGAGGTCCTGATGTGTAACATAACCACCTATGGCCATTACACCGAAGATAAGTGCAGATGTAAGGAAAACAGCAAATATAGACGATGCTGTGTAGATCAAACATATCAAGCTCAAACTAACACCTATCACTACCGCGTAAAGTAGGAAAATGCCCACCATAACCGGATATGCTATTCTCTGATAACCAAAATTGATCACCATAGAAAAAGCTATCGGAGAAAAAATGGCTACATAGCCCAAAGCTGTAAAACCACCGCTAACTGGGTTAATGATATATTTTAATAGTTCAAGGTTTGCGGCAAATTCATAAGCAGTAAATGCCGAGATGCCCATGGCTACAAACATCCATGTAAATATCTTAGCCAGGTACTTGCGTGATGCTTCCGCATCTTCTATTTGGATAACGTTATCGTAAACGTAATCAGTTGTTTTAGTTTCCATTTATAATTGATGAATTTTTGTACTAATGTATGTGAATTGTTTGATTGTTTGCAAGTGCTTTAGTTTAATTAGCTGCAGCTTAATTAAGCCGTTTTGTAAGTTGCTCTTCCACCTTTTTAAATACCTGCAGTGGCTTTAGCGAACGCCAGTTAAACTCGTCCAGCTCGCCGCCAAAGTTAACGTAATAATCAATATTGCTGCGCTTAAACTCTTCTATCACATGCTCTCTAAAGTTCACACCGGCTATCCAGCCGTCCTCTACTTCCTGGAACCACTCCTCGTAGTAACTATCGTCAGAGTAATGAAAGTTCAATACATTTTCGCCTATCAGCACAAATTTATTAACGCCCTGGTCAACCATTACGTCAAAAAGCTCCCGCTTCATCAGCATAATATCGTTATTGATGGCATCGTTCCACTCGCCAATAAATTCGATGATACTGTAACCACGGTCGTAATCAACAAAGAGTATTTTAAGATACAAGGTATTTGAGCCGAATGAGTCCCATTGCGGGTGCAGCAGGTAATTATACACCTGCTTATCAAACTCAAACTCGCTGTACTCGGTGTTATAAAACGGCGAATTTTCGTCTTCAGCGGCTATGTAATCGTCGCGCCAGCGGTAATATGGTTCTATTGTGTGCATTATTCCAATGTGCAAATTTCAGATGTGCAAATGTGCAGATCAACGCACAACACATCGTTACTTCATTGCTATATTTTTATTTCTTTACTTGCACATATGCACATTTGCATATCTGCACATTCATTTTAAGCTATCTACTGCTTTGCGTACGCTGCCGTGTTGTTTTAGTAGTTCTGCGGCTTCAGCTTCCGGGAGGCCGGTTTCGGCCATTACCATACGGGTACCACGGTTTACCAGTTTGTTATTTGATAACTGCATATCTACCATTTTATTACCCTTAACACGGCCCAGTTTGATCATCACACTGGTGCTTAGCATATTCAAAACCAGCTTTTGCGCGGTACCGGCTTTCATGCGGGTACTGCCGGTTACAAACTCGGGGCCGGTTACCACCTCAACAGGATATTCTGCCGCCGCGGCTACCGGGCTGCCGCTGTTGCAAACAATACAGCCGGTAGCCAGGCCCTGCTCCCTTGCGGCCTGCAGCCCGCCTATTACGTAGGGCGTAGTGCCCGATGCCGCTATACCCACCACCACATCGCCGCTGTTAATGTTAAAGGCCTGCATATCTTTCCAGGCCTGCTCGCGGTCGTCCTCGGCAAATTCAACCGCCTTGCGTATAGCAGTATCGCCGCCGGCAATAATACCCACCACCCAATCAAACGGGACCCCGAAGGTTGGCGGGCATTCTGACGCGTCAACCACGCCTAAACGGCCACTGGTACCTGCGCCAATGTAAAACAGCCGACCGCCTGCCTGCATGCGCTGTGCCACTACCTCCACCAGCTTTTCTATCTGCGGTAAGGCATGCTCAACCGCCAGCGGAACGGTCTTATCCTCGTTATTGATATTACGCAACAGCTCGCTCACAGACATATTTTCCAGGCCGTTATATCTGGAATCTTTCTCGGTACTTATTTCCATGGTAATTATATTATGGGCCTCACCCTGCCCATCAACTCACCCCCGACATCGCATTCGCTCGTCGACCCTCTCTTCGCTATGCGAAAAGAGGGTAAAAAGGTTACCTTCTTTGCTGCTTGCAGCAGAGAAGGTGTTCCAGCGCAGCGCAGCCCGGGTGAGTTAGTGAGGCTCTCTTTCGGCCAACAAATCTTAAGCAAAATTGATTAAAAAACATTAAAGCAAAGAAGCGCAGATAAATTATTACTGATAACGGCTAATTATTAGATTTGCGATGCAATACACTAAATGAAACATACCGCGGGCATCATCTTCCGAACTATCCTGTTATTACTTATTGGCGCTTTTATAGGGGTTGTATTAACCAACGGCAACCTTGGTGGGCGCAGCATAGGTTTAAGCGGGGGTGATAAGATATCTAAAGTGCTCGACCTGGTGCATAACCAGTATGTTGATTCGGTTAATATTGACAGTATGGAGGGCGTTACCATTAATGACCTTCTGCAGAACCTGGACCCGCACTCGTTATACCTGCCCGCGCAACAGGCCCGCAATATTACCGAAAAGCTGGAAGGCGGATTTAACGGCATTGGACTGGAGTACCAGTTGCTGCGCGATACCCTGGTGGTTACCCAGGTAAACGCGGGAGGGCCCTCGGCTAAGGCGGGTGTACTGGTTGGCGATAAAGTGGTTAAGGTTGATAACGCTCCTTTCGCGGGCACTAAACTTACCGCAAGCCGTGTAAGTAAACTATTCAGGGGAGATAAAGATACGTTTATCACGCTGAACATCATCAGGTCCGGCAACTCTCAGCCGCAAAATGTTAAGGTAAAACGGGGGCGCGTAACCGTAAGCAGTATTGATGCCGCTTATGCGGAGAACGGTACGGGCTATATCAAGATCAGTAAGTTTGGTTCATCTACCGATGCCGATTTCAGGAAAGCGCTGGCCGACCTGAAAGTTGAGGGCATGGAAAAACTGGTGCTTGACCTGCGGGGCAATGGCGGCGGCTACCTTAACACCGCTACCGCGCTGGCCGATGAGTTTTTGACCAAAGGCAAACTGATCGTTTATACCAAGGGCGTACACGAGCCGCGTACGGATTATTTCGCTACCGACTCGGGCTCTTACCAGCAGGGTAAGCTTACCGTTATTATTGATGAGTACTCGGCATCGGCAAGTGAGATACTGGCCGGCGCCATGCAGGACCTTGACCGCGGCACCATTGTTGGCCGCCGCTCATTTGGCAAAGGGCTGGTGCAGCAGCAGTTTCCGTTTGGCGATGGTACAGCCATTAACCTTACGGTAGCCCGCTATTACACTCCATCCGGGCGTTCTATACAAAAATCATATAAAAACGGCGCGGCCAGCTACCGCGATGAACTGGCTAACCGTATACGCAAAGGCGAACTGCTGAATGCCGGGAGTAATTTAACCGATAGCGCTTTCGCGGGCGCATCAACCTTTCACACGGCAAAAGGCCGTAAGGTATTTAGCAGAGGCGGCATAATGCCCGATGTATTTGTACCTGCCGATACCAGCCAGGCTACACAACTCATAACAGACCTTACCGATAACATGCTTTTCAGCGCTTACGCGCTGGATAAGCTGCAGCCCGTACTTGCCCGATACCCTACTGCCGACGCTTTTATTAAGCAATATAACATAGACGAAGCCACGCTTAAGGACTTTGTATTGTATGCCTACAAAACCATTAAACGTATAGACGCGCACGAACTCCAGGAATCAAAACCGGCCATTAAAAATATTTTAAAAGCCAGCGCGGCACGTTTAAAGTGGGGCAATAACGCTTACTTTAGGGTGTTGAATAATGCCGACGAAACTTTTAAAACTGCCGCGAAACAATAGCTAAGGCAGCCTAAATTCAGGCTTTAAAAGCGCATACCCATACCGGTAGTAAAAAACGTGTTAACTGTTACCGGCAGTTTACCCGCAGGCTTCATCACCCCCGAAATTACCTTTACGGCGGCACGCTGCATGGCATCGTCTTTTTGGTAACCTACCAGCAGGCCCGCGCTTTTTTCAATACCCGGCAAGCCGGCTATACTATAAGGGTTGGCAAATACGCTGGTCACCACGTTGGGCCTCGCGGCCAGGTCGGCAATCATCAGTTTAACATCGCTGCTATAATCCAGCTTACTTTGAGGGCGTAAGCGGGTATCATGTATGCTCACAAACATCTGGTCGAACTTTTTAAGCGCAAGCAGCATTTGTTTCAGCTGATTAATGGGTGTATTTTTCCCGATCATAAAAATCATACTGTTGGGGTACCATTTAGATAGTTCGGTTTCAAAAACTGTAGGTTTATCTACCCCAATGCTAATAATGGCTGTTTTTTTAAGCGGGTTCTGCCTAAGCGCAGCCGCGTCGCCTTTAAGCACGGTAACAGCGGCATCAGCCAGCTGCTGTATCAACGTGGCTGCTTCGGGGCGGTTAATATCGTTAATGATACCCGCAGGTTGCGTAGGTTTATATTGGTTTAACCCTGCCCAGTACTTGGCGGCTAATAGCTTCTTGATCCGGGTTTCAAACTCCTCCTTGCTGATCTTGCCCTTACGGATGGCCTTCAGGATAAGTTTAGCGGCTACCCTGGAGTTTTCTGACAGCTCTATCAGATCGTTACCCGCCAGGAAAGCACGCAGGTCGGCCTCGCCGTTAGGGAAATATTTGGTAACGCCCTTCATCTCCATCGCGTCAGACGCTACGATGCCCTTAAACTTTAACGAGTCTTTTAAAATACCGGTAACAATAGGGCGCGACAAGGTTGATGGCAGCTTTTTGGTACTATCCAGTGCCGGTATATTCATGTGTGCTATCATCACCCCGCTTACGCCCGCGGCGATGGCCTCACGGAAAGGATATTCTTCCAGCGAATCGAGCCGTGCGCGGGTAAAGGGCAGCAGCGGCAGATCAAAGTGCGAATCTACATTGGTATCGCCATGGCCCGGGAAATGCTTGGCAAATACGATCAGGCCGGCATCCTGCATCCCTTTAAAGTAAGCGATGCCCTTTTGCGCCACGTTGTATTTGTTATCGCCAAATGAGCGATAATTAATTACCGGGTTATTAGGGTTATTGTTGATATCCATATCGGGCGCGAAGTTGATGTGCAGCCCAAGCCGCTTAAAATCATACCCGATCATCTGCCCCATTTTGTAGATGAGGTTGTTATCCTGTATGGCGCCAAGCGTCATTTGGTAAGGATACGATGTGGACGAGTCCAGACGCATGCCCAGCCCCCACTCACCATCCATCGCTATCAGTAAAGGTACTTTTGAAAGCTTCTGATAGTTGTTGATGAGGTTGGCATGGCGCACCGGGCCGCCCTGGAAAAACACCAAACCGCCAATATGCTCCTCGGCTATTACATTACCTACCGAATCTTCATAAGCCTTGCCTTTGTTGGTATGCGCCCGCACATAAAACAACTGCCCTATGCGCTCTTTACGGCTCATTTTCCTGTAAACCGAATCGACCCATTTATTCTGGCTATTAAGGGTTTCAATAAAGCTTTGGCGCTGTGCCATGGCGGCACTGCTTACAAAAAATGAAAAGAGCAGGATGATATAATATTTTGGTTTCATTGCAGTTTCAAATGTAGTGTAAAAACCAAATACCCCTATTTGTTTTGCTTATTGAAATAATAGCCTATCGTGTAAATAAACCTTTACAAACTTTTAAGCTCTATACGGTGTAATTAACCACAGTAAATCACCCGCGCTACCACGGGTGGATGGAAACATTTAGATATGAAACAATGAAAAAATTACTTTTTATGGCCTTGTGCCTGTTTATTGCCGGTGAAGTGAGTGCGCAATATTATCCGCAACGCCCAAGGCGCGTAATGAGAAGGCCGCCACCGCAGCGTTACGAGAGGCGCCCGTATAACGATTTTTACCGCCCATCATTCGGTGTAGCGGTTGGCGCCAATTTTTCAAATACCGTTGATTCTTATAATGCCGATTTTAGCACCAGCACCATTGCCGGCTGGCATGTGGGCTTAACCGCCAACTTCCCTGTTTCGCGCTCATTCGCGTTTGCGCCCGAGTTATTGTTCTCACAAAAAGGATATAAAGCGGAAACGGTTGACGGTACTTTTAAGCAACGCACCAATTATATTGATATCCCCCTGCTGGCTAAGTTCAGGGTGGTGCCGGGCTTTAACTTCCTGATCGGTCCGCAGCTTACCTTCCAAACCTCTACCCGTAATATTTATGAGGATGGCTTTAACCGGATAGTGGAAACTGAATACGATAACAATGGCGATAAAAGCATTATTGCCGGCGTAATTGGTGTAGGTATCGATCTTACCCGTAACGTTGAGCTGCGTGCCAGGTATAATATCGACCTTGACCGCAACCGTACCAACGGTGCATCGTTACTGCCCGATTACCGCAACCAGGTGTTCCAACTGGGGTTAGGTTTTAAGTTTGACTAAAACATTCCACTAACAAAAAATGCGAAGCTCAACAGCTTCGCATTTTTTGTTATGACACTACTGATGCAAGTTATTCGTTGAAAGTTTGCATATCAATAAGGCGGCGATACAGCCCGTTTTGCTTGAGCAGTTCCTGGTGCGTGCCCTGCTCTACCACCCTGCCGCTTTCAATTACCGCTATGATGTCCGCATTTTGAATAGTACTCAACCTGTGGGCAATTACCAGCGAGGTGCGGTTCTTCATCAGGTTATTTAATGCTTCCTGCACCAGCTTTTCAGATTCGGTGTCCAGCGCGGATGTAGCTTCATCCAGCAGCATTATAGGTGGGTTGTTGAGTACCGCGCGGGCAATACAGATACGCTGGCGCTGCCCGCCGGATAGTTTGGTACCGCGGTCGCCCACGTTGGTATCATAACCGTTCTCCGTTTCCAATATAAAGTTGTGGGCATTGGCAATCCGTGCGGCGGCTTCCACATCCTCTGGCCGCACATCTGTTTTGCCAAAGGCGATGTTATTAAAAATGGTATCGTTAAACAAAACCGATTCCTGGTTCACCACGCCCATTAAAGCGCGTAATGATGATGCGGTTACCTGTTTAATATCCTGCCCGTCAATGGTAATGCTGCCGCTTTGGGGATCCATAAAACGCGGTATCAGGTCCATCATGGTTGATTTACCACCGCCCGATGGCCCCACCAACGCTACCGTTTTCCCTTTGGGGATAGTAAGGTTAATGCCGGATAGCACCACCTTTTCCTGGTAAGCGAAAGTGACATTTTCAAACTTAAGCGCTTCGTTAAAGCCGGTAATATTAATAGCATCGGGCGCGTCTGTCACCATGGGTTTCTCGTCAATAAGGTCCAGCACCCTTTCGCCTGCGGCAATACCCGAGTGGATATTACTGAACGAATCGGATATGGCCTTTGCCGGGCGCATTACCTGCGAGAAAAAAGCGATGAACGTTACAAACTCAGGTGCTGTTAAGGTTGACGCATTATTAATGAGCAGGTGGCCGCCATACAGTACGATACCCGCCACCATCGTGATGCCGAAGAACTCGGACACCGGCGAGGCCAGTTGCTGCCTGCGGGCCATGGATTTGGTAATGCGCGAATAGCGTTTGTTCTCCTCATCAAAGCGGGTTTTGATAAACTCGGTGGCGTTAAAAGCCTTTACTATTTTAATACCTGACAGGGCTTCATCAAGATAGCTGATCATGTTACCGTAGCTCTGCTGCGAGGCAATGGCTTGCGCCTTTAAACGCTTCACGATTTTTGAGATCACGAAGGCCGAAACCGGTATCACGAGGAATGAGTACAACGTAAGGCTTGGAGAGATCAGGAACAGCACCACCAAAAAGGTAATAAGCGTTAGCGGTTCTTTAAAGATCACCTGTAAAGTACCGGTAACCGAAAACTGCACTACCTGCACATCAGAAGCTACTTTGGAAATGATATCGCCCTTGCGCTCATTGCTGAAAAAGCCGAGGTGCAGGTTCATCACATTATTAAACACCGCGCGGCGCAGGTTCAATAGTGTATGCACCCGCAGGTTCTCCATAATGCGCTGCGAAAGGTACCTGAAAAGGTTACCCAACAATGCCGAAACAACTATGGTGGCGCAAACAAACTCCAGCGCTACCCATACACCGTAATTATTTATAGCGTAAGTAACATAGTACTTAAACGTAGCCATGATATCTACCAGGGCTGGTTTAGGGCCTAATGGCATTTTTTGTTGGCCGTGCTTCGCGAATATAGTAGTAAGCAAGGGAGCAAGCAACGCGAGGTTAAGCGTACTGAATATTACAGAAAGTACAGTTGTTATAATATAAGGTATTGCAAACTTCTCTATAGGTTTTGCAAAGGATAACAACCTGAAATATGTCTTCATTAAAAATTTATAATTGCTGCAAAGTTAATGGTTATTCAATTAACATTAGCAGGCAGGCATCAGGCATTAATTTCTTCGGGTTTATACTTCCACCTCCGGTGCGACCATAGCCAATACTGCGGCTTATCCCTGATGATCTGTTCCAGGAAACGTACATGCGCCTCGGTAATTTCATGCTCGGCGGTTTGCTTGGGCTGCTCAATCAGCGGCACCATGGTAAAACGGTAGTAACCTCGCTTAACACGTTCTATCTTATAAAATATCACTACGGCGTCTATCATTTTGGCCAGTTTCTCAATTCCAAGGAAAACGGGTGTGGGCTGGTTCAAAAAAGTGGTCACGTAATTGATCTCGTGCCGCACGGGGGTTTGGTCTGATACGAGCACGCTAAAGGTAAGATCATTACGGTAGCTAACAAATGTCCGCAGGGTTTGCTTCATGGCTACCATAATGGCGCCGTAACGGGCGCGCACCTGGTTCACATAATCATTTACCCACGCGTTGCTTAGCGGCTTGTATACAATAACGCGTTTTTCGGTGGTAAGCAGGCTAAACCCCAGTATAGCCAGTTCCCAGTTGCAATAGTGGCCGGCGGCGGCTATTATGCTTCGGCCCTGTGCAAAGTAATGATTAACCAGTTCGGGGTTGGTAGGCTGCATACGTTTACGCAGGCTTTTTTCTGATATGGTGATCATCTTCAGGGTTTCCACCAGCAGATCGCCCAGGTAATGGTAGTATTGCTTTTCTATGGTGCTGATCTCCGCCAGGCTTTTCTCCGGGAAAGAATTCACCAGGTTATTATGCACCACCTGCCGCCTGTAACGTACCAGGTAAAACAGGATCACGTAAATCACGTCGGACAGCAGGTAAAGCGCCCAAAATGGCAGTAAGGATATCAAGTATAATATTGATACACAAAACTTAACCCATAACTGCTTTATTGCTGCCATATAATTTGCCTGCAAACATAAAGTTTTTATACCGCTAAAGTCCCATGCGGGTGTAAAACGTATGGCAGGTGCCAAAATTAGCTAATAAGCCGTATTATAAGTACTTTTGCGGTTCATATGGCGGCAAAATGTTCACTGGTCATATCTACGTATAACTGGCCCCAGGCGTTAAAACTCTGCCTGGATAGTGTTCTGCGCCAATCGGTTTTACCCGCTGAGGTCATCATTGCCGATGATGGTTCCGGGGAAGAAACTAAAAAGCTTATTCATCTGTATCAGTCGGCTTCGCCGGTGCGTATAGTACATGTATGGCATGCCGATAAAGGTTTTCGCAAGTCGGTTATATTAAACAAGGCCATACAGCAAACCAGTTCTGATTATATAATACAGGTTGATGGCGACGTTATACTGAACAGGCATTTTATAGCCGACCACCTAATAGCGCGTGAGCATGGGGCTTTTGTACGGGGCACCAGGGCCATGCTCAGCCAACAAAAAACCGCCGGGCTATTGGCAAACGGCGATGGCGCGGCAGGGCTGTCGGCACTATCTGCCGGGGTGCAGCACCGTTTTAACGGCTTGCGGCTGGCTTTGCTAAGCGGGTTGGTGGTACGCAAAAAAATGTCGTCAAACAGTGTGCGGGGCAGTAACCTGGCCTACTGGAAGGCCGATTTTGTGAATATAAACGGTTACAACAACGCGCTGCAGGGCTGGGGGCACGAGGATGAAGAACTGGCAGCGAGGCTCATTAACCTGGGCATCATTAAAAAAATAGTAAAACTAAGGGCGGTACAGTTTCATCTTTACCATGATGAGGGGCACCGCCAAACAGCAGATAATCACCGCGCCGAAATTGAGCGCATAAAAGAGCATAAAATTATAGCCTGCGAAAACGGATACCTGCAGGCCGCCGAATATGAATAATACGCAATTGGATGTTTCGCTCATTGTATCAACCTACAACTGGCCGCAGGCATTGCGGCTGTGTTTAATGAGCGTAAAGGCTTTAAAAAAACTGCCCGACGAGGTGATCATAGCGGATGACGGCTCTACAGACGATACCCGCGTACTGATAGAAGAATTCGCGAAAGATTTTCCGGTGCCGCTGATACACGTATGGCAGCCCGATGAGGGTTTTCAACTGGCGCGTATCCGCAACAAAGGAATCGCAGCCGCTTCCGGCCGGTACATTATACAGGTTGACGGCGACCTTATCCTGCACCCTTACTTTGTGGCCGATCATATCCGTTTCAGGCAGCCGGATACTTTTGTAACCGGCAGCCGCGTTATTATTGACAAGCCCACATCAGAACGGCTCATTGGCGACCGCAGGATCAATATCAACTTGTTGAGCAGTGGTATTAAAAACCGCAGCAACGGCTTAAGGAGTAAATTATTATCCAACTACCTGGCCGAACGTTACCGGCAGAACGACCCCTATTTTATGAGGGGCTGCAACATGGCTTTCTGGCGCAGCGACCTGGTAAAAGTGAACGGTTACAATGAAGCTTTTACCGGTTGGGGACGCGAGGATAACGAGATCGCCATCAGGCTGATCAATACCGGGTTGAAAAAGAGAGTGATCAAATTCGCGGCGGTGGTATTTCACCTGTATCACCCGCAAAAATCGCGGTCGGACCTTGACCGTAATGACGATATCCTACAGGAAACCATCGCCCAAAACAAAAAAAGCTGCGAACTGGGCCTTAACCAGTACACAGCACTATAAAAAATGTAAATGACGCTACCGCTGATATCCGTTGCCCTTTGTACTTACAATGGAGAAAAATATATTGAAGCCCAACTCAACAGCTTAATACACCAGACCTACAAAAACCTGGAGATCATTATTGTTGACGATGGATCCACCGATGATACGGCCCGTTTGATCCAGCAAATGGCCGCGAACGACGGGCGCATTAAATTTTACCGGAACGAGCAGAACCTGGGCTTTAACCAAAACTTCCAGAAAGCGATAGGGTTAACAACGGGCGAGTATATTGCCATTTGCGATCAGGACGATATATGGGCCGAAAATAAAATCGAGATCCTGCACCAGCATATAGGCGATAACTGGCTGATCTTCTCCAACTCATCCTGTATTGATGAGCAGGATAAAACGCTCGAATGGAATATTCTGCGTGATTTTAACTTTGGTAGCCGTAACTATAAAAGCATACTACTGCATAATTGGGTAACCGGCCACACCACACTTTTCAAAAGGGAGTTTTTAGATTACCTGCTGCCTATCCCCCCGTATGGTTATTACGATTGGTGGATGGGCTTTGTAGCGTTATACCACAACAAGATCACTTACCTGGACCAGGTATTAACCCGCTACCGCATCCACTCGGCATCGGTTACGCAGCAGGAGCAAAATATTACCGAAAAAGCTTACAAGCTGAAATGGCTGGAAATTGTGTTAACAATGGTCAATAACTTCAGGCAGTATAAAAACCTGGCTGCTGCTGATCAATTATACATTAATAAGCTGTACAGGGCGCTTGCATCAAAAAAACATTCACTCATATCGTTCCCGCTTTTAAGCATCATTAACCGGGATTATCATAATTTTTTCCCGGACAGCAAACAGCGAAAACCACTCTCCAGGTTAAACTTCGCTTTTAAATTCGCTAAGGGCTTTAAATTTTTGAAACCCTGATAACGGACTACTTTAAAGCATGAAAAGTTAATTTGATAAGAGAAGGCAGGCTGATGGCGTTTTTTAAGGACCATACTACAGACAATTTTTGAGATACGCTGTACTTAAACCGCTTCATTAAACCGATGAGGTTTTTACAGGTCCTTACTTCAACCATTTCTGCCTGTCGGCGGGTCAAAGCCGCCTTGTTTAAAGGTAACAACGGCCGCCATTTTTCAGCTACTTTTAATATGGCAGCCAGCCAGTCGGCACCAAAGTTACCTTCCGAAAAATGGTTAAGCAGCACTTCATAAGTAACCAGCACTTTGTAGCGCTGTGCAACGGTAATGGAAAAATCCACATCGTATCCATGGAAACCTCTTAATAGATCTTCATCAAACGGGTGCTGTAACACAATGTCTTTTTTTGTACACATCCACACTCCGTCAATAACGGCTACTTCCTGAGATTTAACCCCATTAGGGTTGCTCAACAGCAGTTCGGTAGGTTTATCCATAAATTTATAAGATTGCTCAACGTGGTAATGCAGTATTTGCGGCAAGCCATATGCCACCCAGCCTGATGGCGCGAGGCTTTTGTAACTGCACCCGGCCACCCCTACCGCGCCCACATCATTATTACTGAAAAGCTTTGCAATTACCCTGCCCCAGTCGGGCGTTTTCATGAGCACATCCTCGTGCATAAAGCATAGTACATCGTATCGCGCCTGGCGGGCGCCACTGTTATAGATCTCGCATATACCCCGAGCGGCATTACCATTCTCAAAGGCGATGATTTCAAATGGCGCGCCAATGGTTTCCCCAATGTTGCGGCGCAGGTGCTCTAAATGTACCGGGTTTACCGATGCGATGATAACAGAAATCATGGATGTGACTAACGACAGTTAAACTTCAAAGATAGGGCAATTTGCGGCACTCAAGCCCGTATTGCCGGGGTTATGTATTTATTCCCTATTTTTAGCCTTATATGGCACAGAACAATCCCTTTCAGTTTCACCGTTCCGATTTCCGCTCGGTGGCCCGTGCCTTAACCATAGTTGAAAACAACCTTACCGGCTATCAGCAACTGCTGCAAAGCCTTACTTTTAGCGATACGCCCGTTACCGGCATCACCGGCCCGCCAGGGGCAGGTAAAAGCACCCTGGTGAACGCCATCATCAGCCGGCTTTTGGAACTGAACAAAAAGGTGGCCGTACTGGCCATTGACCCTACATCGCCGTTTAACTTTGGCTCATTACTGGGCGACCGCATACGCATGGCCGGCCATTTTAACCACCCGGATGTTTTTATCCGTTCATTAGCCACAAGAGGTTCACTTGGAGGGCTATCTGCCAAAACCATCGAGATGACCGATGTTTTAAAGGCGGCAGGGTTTGACCATATTATAGTAGAAACTGTGGGTGTGGGCCAGTCTGAAGTAGAGATCGCAGGCCTGGCCGACCAGACTTTTGTGACCCTGGTACCCGAAGCGGGCGATGAGATACAAAACATTAAATCGGGCCTGATGGAAATAGCGGATGCCTTTATTATTAATAAAGCCGACCGCGAAGGTGCCGACCTGTTTATCAATAACCTCAAAAAGATCATTCAGCATGATGGTGGCCGGCATACGCCCGTACTTAAAACCGTGGCATCACGTAATGAGGGTATACCTGCCGTGGTTGACCTGATGCTTAGCATGGTCAAACAGCCCGGCGACCGAAAAGAACTGCTGCTTACCGAAAAGGTATACCATTTAATACAGCAGCAGCGCATGGCAGGGATCAACAAAAAAAAGCTCCGGCAGGATATTGCCGAAGCTTTACATAAAAGCGATTTTAACTTATATCAATTCGCGGCCGCTTACGCGGTGTGATTAGAGATTAGTTAACCAGAGATAAGTGACTGATCACCGATCTCTAATTAACCAATCTCTATTAATCATTCATCAATTGCTCTATCTCTTCCGGATCAATAGGTATCTGCGCCATCAGATCGCGGTTACCGCCCGGTGTGATCAGGATATCGTTCTCCAATCGGATCCCTAAACCTTCTTCAGGTATATATATACCAGGTTCGCAGGTAAGGATGTTGCCTACCTCAAATGGCTTGTAACGGCTGGCATAGTCATGCACATCCAACCCCAGGTGGTGCGAGGTGCCGTGCATAAAGTATTTTTTATAAAGCGGCATTTTAGGGTCCTGCTTTTCTACTTCATGTTTCTTTAATAAGCCAAGGCCTATCAATTCGCTGGTCATGATCTTGCCTACTTCCTCGTGGTAATCATTCCATACGGTACCTTCAACCAGCATGGCGGTAGCCTCGCGCAGCACGCGCCATACGGCATCATACACCTCGCGCTGGCGTTTGGTAAACCGGCCGTTAACCGGTATAGAGCGGGTCATGTCGGCATTGTAGTTGGCGTACTCGGCAGCCCAGTCAAACAGTATCACCTCGCCATCCCGGCAAACCTGGTTATTATCTATATAATGTAATACAATAGCGTTCTTGCCCGATGCGATGATAGGGTTATAAGCATGGCCGGTGGCACGCTGCCTTAAAAACTCGTGTGTTATTTCGGCTTCTATCTCATATTCGGCAACACCCGGCTTAACAAACTTAAGCACGCGTAAGAAAGCGTCGCGGGTAATGTCACAGGCTTTTTGAGTAAGCGCTATTTCAATGTCTGATTTTACTACACGCAGATCGCGCAGTATAGGCGCCGAGCGCTCGTAATGGTGCAGGGGGTACTTCTTTTTAAGTTCCTCCAGCATACGCATATCGCGATAAGGAACGGTATGAACGTAGCGGTCGTTCTCGTTGGTGTTGATGTAGATATTATCGGCGTAGTTAATAATAGTATGCAGGATATTTTCGTACTCATGCAGCCAAAATATCTGTTGTATACCCGATGTTTCCCTTGCTTCTTCCTTAGTGTACTTATGACCCTCCCAAATGGCAATGTGATCATTGGTTTGTCTTAAAAATAGTACTTCTCTGTATAGCGGATTAGGACAATCCGGATACAAAACCAGTATACTTTGCTCCTGATCTATGCCTGTGAGGTAAAAAAAATCAGGATTTTGTTTAAAAATAAAATTTTGGTCGCCATTGCGTGGAAACTCATCATTCGACTGAAAAATTACAATTGAGTTTGATTTTAGTCGCGAAACGAAATTTTTTCTATTAAATGTAAATAACTGATCGCCAATTGGAAGATATTTCATACCCAAATAAATATTAGATTTTTTTAAAACAAACTATTTAAAAGTTTGTAATTGTAATTATGAATTTTGGAACGGGATTTGGTATTTGTTTCAAACATAATTACTAATTTTGGAAAAAATCACAATTAAATCGTTTAATCTTAAAACTATGAATTATTCTACATTACGAAAATCAGTAGCATTATCAGTTGCTTCTGTGCTTGTAGCAGGTGTAGTAAGCGCGCAGACAGATTCAGCTGCTACTGCTACTACCACTACTAAAATGAGCTCAGACACTACAATGTCGTCTACAATGACTAACGCTAAAGTATTTGGCGGCAGAGGTCAGTACAGAACCTGGAGCATTGGCCTTAACGCTGGTGTAACTTCTCCAACTATGGCAACCGGTGGTAGCCTTAACGATTACCAGAACAACAAAGTACAGTTGGGTTATGGTATCTCTTTCCGTGATCAATTAGGCCACAACTTTGGCTTACAATTAGATGTACGCGGTGGTAAAGTAGCTGGCGACAACACTGTTAACCAGGCTTCTTACTCAACCCGTTTCTACCAGGCTACTTTAAGCGGTGTTGTTAACGTTGCAACTATCGACTTCATCCGTCGTAAAAACTCTGTTAACTTCTTCTTAAACGCTGGTGCTGGTTTGGCTATGTACAACCCAACAGGTACACTTGCTAACGGTACTCCATTTGATTTCAAAAACGGTGCAGCAGGTAATGCTGGTACTGGCAAATGGGTAAAAGAGTATGTTATCCCGGTAGGTGCTGGTGTTAAATTCCGCCTGAGCGAAGCTGTTGCTTTAAACTTAGGTTACACTCAGAACTTTATTGATGGTGGTAACTTTGATGGCCGTACTACCGGTAACAACAAAAAAGACCACTACTCTTACGGTTACGGAGGTTTAGAGTTCACTCTGGGCTCAAGCTCAAAACCAAGCTTAGAGTGGGTTAACCCAGTTGCTATGATGTATGATGAGCTTTATGATGCAGCTCTTCGTCAGGAAGTTGAAGCTCTTAAAGGCCGTGTAACTAACGTTGAAAACGCAGTTAACGATCTTAAGAAAGATTCTGATGGTGACGGTGTATCTGACCAATTCGACAAATGCCCTAACACTCCTGCTGGTAGCGTAGTTGACGGTTCTGGTTGCGTTATCGTATTCCCTAAAGCTGATACAGCTGCTGCTGCTACTGGTACTCCTTACTCAAACATCCAGTTCGAGTTCGATAGCTCAGTATTACGTACTTCAGCTTACCCAGCATTAGATGCAACTTCAGCTGACCTACGTTCATCAGGTAAAAGCGTTGAGATCGATGGTTACGCTTCATCAGAAGGTACTGCTGCTCACAACATGGCTTTATCACGTGACCGTGCTAACTCAGTAAAAACTTACTTAGTTAACTCAGGCGTTTCTGCTTCTAAATTGAAAGTTAAAGCTTTCGGTGAAACTCACCCAATTGCTGATAACTCAACTGAAGAAGGCCGTATCGCTAACCGTCGCGTTTCTTTCAAACAAAAATAATATCCAATAAATATTATTAAGGAGCCCCCCGAATAACTCGGGGGGCTTTCTTTTTTTATTAACTTTGCTATATGTACTTCTTCAGAAAAAAGGACCCTAACCGGCCAACAAGTTTTAACCTGAAAGTGATGCATACTATTAATGCCATCGCTATCATCATGTTCCTGGCAGGTATTACCTACAAGATCATCCAATGGCTTTTTTTCTCTAAATAATACATCTTCAGCAAAATGAAAACCATCATTAATACAACCAATGCCCCTGCGCCTATTGGCCCTTACAGCCAGGCGGTAGCCGTAAACGGCATGCTATTTATTTCCGGACAGATCCCCATGAACCCGGCTACCTGTGAAATTGTAAACACGGGTATAGCCGATGAGGCTAAAATGGTGATGGAAAACCTTAAAGCCATCCTCAGCGAGGCAGGCAGCAGCTTTGATAAAGTAATCAAGTCAACCATATTCCTTACGGATATGCAAACCTTCGCGCAGGTAAATGAAGTATATGGTTCCTATTTTACTACTGATTTTCCGGCGCGCGAAACCGTGCAGGTATCGGCCTTGCCCAAAGGTGTTAATGTAGAAATATCGGTTATCGCGTTAAAGGACTGAGCATATTGCCTTGAACAATCAGCATCTCCAAACACCCATTGAATATTTAAAAGGTGTAGGTGTTTCGCGGGCCGAAGCGCTTAAAAAAGAGCTGCAGATATACCGTTTCGAAGATCTGCTGCGGCACTTCCCCTACAAACATATAGACCGTACACGTTTTTATAAAATTAAGGACATACAGCCCGATATGCCCTACGTGCAGGTACTGGCCCGTGTTTTTCAGAAAGAAATCATGGGCGAAAAACACACCAAACGCCTTATTGTACAGGCCAAGGATGATACCGGCGTTATAGAACTGGCATGGTTCCAGGGAATACGGTGGTTAGAGAAAATGGTAGTGCCCGGTAAGGTGTACGTACTGTTTGGCAAACCCGGCTTTTTTAATGGCAAGGTGCAAATGTCGCACCCCGAGCTGGAGCCTTACACTCCCGGCGTAAAGCAAAAAGGGAATCTAACGCTGCAACCCGCCTACAACTCAACCGAAAAGCTCAAACAATTTAGTTTAGACAGCAAAGGCATACAAAAGCTGGTTGCCCTATTGCTTGAGCAATACGGGCGCAATATTGACGAGAACCTGCCTGCCTACATCCTTAACCGTATGCGGCTGATGACCCGTGCCGATGCTTACAGGTACATCCACTTTCCTAACAATGCCAACCAGTTAAAAGAGGCCCAATACCGGCTTAAGTTTGAGGAGCTGTTCTTCCTACAGCTGAAACTACTCAAAAACAAATTGCTGCACACGCAAAAATTTAAAGGCAACATCTTTGATAAGGTAGGCAATTACTTTAATGATTTTTACCACCACAAGCTACCCTTCCCGCTAACCAACGCCCAAAAACGTGTACTGCGCGAAATAAGGCAGGACACACAGCGCGGCGTGCAAATGAACCGCCTGCTACAGGGCGATGTAGGCAGCGGTAAAACCGTAGTAGCCTTAATGTGCATGCTCATTGCTATTGATAATGGTTTCCAGGCCTGCATAATGGCCCCTACGGAAATTTTGGCTACCCAGCACTATGAAACCATTAAAAACCTGGTAGGCGACGGTTTTGTTGAGGTTGCCCTGCTCACCGGATCGGTACCGCAAAAAGCACGCAAAGGCATACATGAGCGCTTGGAGGATGGCCGCCTGCAAATACTGGTGGGTACACATGCTTTAATTGAGGATAAGGTACAATACAAAAACCTGGGCTTTGTAGTAATTGATGAGCAACACCGTTTTGGCGTTGAACAGCGTGCCAAGCTTTGGAAGAAAAACATCATCCCCCCGCATGTATTGGTGATGACGGCTACTCCTATCCCACGCACCCTGGCCATGACCATGTACGGCGACCTGGATATCTCTGTGATAGATGAGCTGCCCGCAGGCCGCAAACCCATACAAACCATACATTTTTACGAAGCCCAGCGCCTGCGCATGTTTGGCTTTATGAAACAGGAGATAGCCAAAGGGCGACAGATCTACGTAGTATACCCGCTGATACAGGAGAGCGAAAAGCTCGATCTGAAAAATCTGCAGGATGGTGTCGAGATCATGTCGCGCGAGTTTCCCTTGCCGCAATATCGTATCAGTATTGTACATGGCAAGCTAAAGGCGGCTGAGAAGGAGTTTGAGATGCAGCGCTTTATTAAAGGCGAAACGCAGATCATGGTAGCCACTACGGTAATTGAGGTGGGTGTAAACGTACCCAACGCATCGGTAATGATCATTGAGAACGCGGAGCGTTTCGGGCTCTCACAGCTACACCAGTTACGGGGGCGTGTGGGCCGCGGGGCCGAGCAATCCTACTGCATACTTATGAGCAAGGAGAAACTGAGTAACGATGGCCGGATAAGACTGAACACCATGGTAAAAACCAATAACGGGTTCGAGATAGCCGAAATTGATATGCAGCTGCGCGGCCCCGGCAATATTGAGGGTACGCAGCAAAGCGGTGTGCTCGATTTGAAAGTGGCCGACCTGGCCACCGACCAGGAAGTATTACAGCAGGCACGCGACCTCGTTATAGAAATATTTGACAAGGACCCGCAACTGGCTTCGCCTGAAAATATGATCCTCAACCGCGCTTTTCAGCAAAAAGATGGCGGCTTAAACTGGAATAAGATTTCCTGAGATTGAATTTTGAGCGGGCAAATATTACATTTGTTAAAACGCAAGCTCACCCGCATGAAAAAACTCCTGTTACTATCCGCATTACTTATTTCAGCAACTTTTTCACAAGCCCAGGACTCGCTCACCATTCGCCGGTTTTACGATGAGGCCCTGGTTAACGGGCAGGCGTATGATAACCTGCGTTACCTGTGTAAACAAATAGGCCAGCGTTTAAGCGGTTCGGCAGGTGCCGAAAAGGCCGTTGCCTGGAGCAAAAAGCTGATGGATAGTTATGGTTTTGATAAGGTGTACCTGCAGGAAGTAATGGTACCGCATTGGGTACGCGGCGCGAAAGAGGAGGCCTATATTATTGATGGTAATAAAAAAACACCGGTGCCTATAGCCGCGCTGGGCATGTCTGTAGGCACACCGGCCAATGGCATTACCGCCAATGTGGTAGAAGTGAAGAGCCTTAAAGAACTGGAAAGCCTGGGCGAAAGTGTAATTAAAGGCAAGATCGTATTTTTTAACGGCGCTTTTGACCAGCGTTTTATTGAAACCGGCGCGGGCTATGGCGCCGCGGGTGTGCAACGTTTCGCGGGGCCCTCGGCTGCTGCCAAATATGGGGCCATAGGCGCGATAGTACGCTCCATAACTCCCGCGCTTGATGATTACCCCCATACCGGGGCAACTGCTTATGCCGATGGTGTAAATAAAATACCTGCAGCTGCTATATCCACCGTTGCCGCCAACAAGCTTAGCGCTATGCTAAAACTGCGTAAACTGCCGCTTATTAAATTTTATTTGAAGCAAAGTTGCCAAACCCTTCCCGACGTAAAATCATACAACGTAATTGGTGAAATAAAAGGCAGCGAAAACCCTAACAGGATCATCACCGTTGGTGGCCACCTCGACTCTTGGGACCTGGCGGAAGGCGCGCATGACGATGGCACCGGCGTAATGCAATCCGTTGAGGTGCTGCGCATTTTAAAGGCCACCGGCTACAAACCTAAAAACACCATACGCGCGGTGTTTTTTATGAATGAGGAGAACGGCCACAAAGGAGGCATTAAATACGCGGAAGAAGCTGCAGCTAATAAAGAGGAACACATAGCGGCCATTGAAACTGATGAGGGAGGCTTTACCCCGCGCGGTTTTAGCTTTGAGGGCGCCTCGCCTGCCTTTTTAAAAGCGGTAAACGCCAAATGGAAAACCCTGCTTGAACCTTACGAAGCAGATCGCCTGGTGGAAGGTGGCGGCGGTACAGACATTGGCCCGCTTAAGGAAACCATGCCTGCTATCAGGCTTATCGGTTTCCGGCCCGATTCGCAGCGGTACTTCGATATTCACCATACCCCTAATGATGTATTCGAGAATGTAAACAAACGCGAGTTACACCTGGGCGCGGCAGCCATCACATCGCTGGTATACTTAATTGACCAGTATGGCCTTAACCTATAAATATTTTACAATTAAATGCTTTGCGCCGCAAGCTTGCTAATGTAAATTGCGCCCTTAACTTTTTAACAGTGTCAACAGAAGATCCCGCCCCGCAAAAACCCGACTCGTTTGCAGCCCTGCGCTACAAAGATTTCCGTTCATACATCGGGATGCGTTTCTTTTTTACGTTTGCGTACCAAATGCAAACCACTGTGCTGGGTTTTTACATTTACCAGCTCACCCATAGCAAAATAGCCATAGCGTTTATTGGCCTGGCCGAAGCTATCCCGGCTGTTGGCATAGCCCTGTACGGTGGTTACATTGCCGATAAGTACGAGAAACGTAAAATGCTGCTCATTATCTTCGCGGGAGTATTTATGGCGGCACTGGCCATGTTTACCGTTACTCTGGACAGCCTTAAGCCCTACATCCACCACGCCTGGATACTGCCTACCCTATATGCCATGATATTTTGCAACGGCCTGGCACGCGCCTTTTACGGGCCGGCAACCTTTGTGATATATGCGCATAGTATACCTAAAGAACTATATCCTAATGGCAGTACCTGGAGCAGTTCAACCTGGCAGGTAGCCTCTATATTAGGGCCGCTTACCGGCGGCGCCGTATACGGTTTTGCCAGCCATATTTTCCCTGGCCTTAGCGGCATTACCGCAACCTTTGGCATTATCCTTATATTCCTGCTGGTGGCATTGGTACTGGTGTACCTGCTGCGTAAGTTCCCGCCGGTATTTGTACCTAAAGAAAATATTTGGAAGAGCCTTAAAGAGGGCCTCAACTTTGTTTTCACCAACAAGATCATGTTTTACGCCATGAGCCTCGACCTTTTTTCGGTATTCTTTGGCGGGGTGGTAGCGCTGCTGCCGGTATTCGCGCTGGACATTTTAAAGGTTGGCCCCGAAGGTTTGGGTATCATGCGTATGGCTACCTCGCTCGGTGCGGCGCTCACCATGATCGCTATGGTACGCTTTTCACCCATGAACCGGCCATGGCGTAACCTGTTAGTAGCGGTTGCGGGCTTCGGCTTATCTATCATAGGCTTCGGTTTATCGCGCATATTCTATCTATCACTGTTCTGCCTGTTCATGCAAGGTGCATTTGATAGTGTAAGCGTCATCATCAGGGGTACGCTCATGCAACTGCTCACGCCTGATCATATGCGCGGGCGTGTATCCGCCGTAAACTCCATGTTCATCGGCTCCTCAAACGAGATCGGCGATTTTGAATCGGGCATGGCGGCGCGGTTTTTAGGCACTATACCGGCTGTTATCTTCGGCGGTAGCATGACGCTGCTCATCGTTACCATTACCTTTTTTAAAACCCAAAAACTCATCCCGCTGTCTCTTAACGAAATTCATTCACCACAAACAAGCGAAAATTAACCCCACACTTATCAACCATCGGTTAAAACTTGTAGTTGTAAAATATTTTTTAATATGTAGTTATTATCAGGCTTGTTATTATCTTTAACCTGTTAAAGGTCCCCCTGATTAAATAACTAAAATTAAACCGTGACCACTAAGAGATTGCACATCTTAAGGTTCGGCTTGTTTAGCATGCTATTTTTATGGGTGATGCTGGGCATGCCAACGCTTAACGCAGTACAGGGAGCCGAAAGACCTGCCTACAAACCCTTTCTTTTTACTAACCTAAAGGACACAGCCGCCGACAGGCGTGTTGAGGCCGCGCGCGCCCTTTCGAGGCCGTGCCGTAAAATGACGGAGGCTGATGCTATGCGCACCATTGACGATCTGGGCAAAATTGCCGCAGACCTCAATGACCTTGCCCTGCAATGCGCCGTTTTTGACCTTCGCGCCGATTATTACTCGGTTAACCGTGGCTACAACCAGTTAAGTACCCAATATTATAAAAAAGCCGTTGAGCTTGCCGAAGACAGAAAAGACCAGATGCTCGCCGGTATTTACCAGCATCGTATTGCCAATTACTTCGCGCTCTATAAAAAAAATATAGAAGCTGCTCAATATTACCTGCTATCCGAAAGAAACCTAAAGGAAACCGGGTACAATAAAGTGCCCGGCATAGGTAACCTCTTTTCAGAAACATCAAATTTTTACTACGCCCTGGGCGATTATGATGGCGCGAGGGAGTATCTCAAAAACGCGCTTATTTACCAAACAGCACCATCACGTACACGTATCAATATCTTAAATACCATAGGGCTTACTTATCGTAACAGCAATAATTACCCGCTTGCCCTTAATTTTTTTCATGAGGCATTAAAGCTGGCCGGCCAACTACATGATACCATATGGATAGCGCTGGCCAAGGGGAATATTGGGTCGGTTTATGTATTACAGAAAAGCTATAAAGAGGCTCTACCCCTGGTACGGGAAGATTACGTGCAGTCTGTAAAGTATAATGAAGGGGCCAACTGCGCTATCGCGATGCTGAGGCTGGCACAGATAAGCCTATCTTTTAATGATGTTAAATTAGCCAGCGCGCAGCTGGATACCGCCAATCAGGTTTTAAGTACTACCAAAGAAAACGTATTAAAAGAACGTATACAGTATTACGAGCTATTGGCACAGGTAAAGGAAAAAAGCAACAAACCTACACTTGCAGAGCATTATCTCCTGCTATCAGAGCAATTAAAGGATAGCCTGATGGAACGTGATAATGTGGCGGCCATAGATAGGGTACGGCTTAAATGGACCAAAGAAAAAAGTTTAGAAGATTATAACAACCTGCAAATAAAAACCAGGATCAACTCGTACAAGCAATATACGGTAATCACGGTGCTGCTCTTGCTGATGGTGATAGGGGTACTTATTTTTAACAGGCAGCGGCTTAAAACCCGGAAAGATAAAGAGATACTGGCTGCTGAATTACGCCGGCTGGATGAAGAACGAAAAAGCGCCGAAAATGCTCTAAGCGACTATACAGAGAATTTAAAGCAGAAAAACGACATTATTGAAGGGTTTAAGACGGAATTAGAACGATTACAGTACGCTATAAACGACCGCACCCTTACCGAAAACCTGGACAGGATGATGCATGCCCATATCATGACAGATGATAAATGGGACGAATTCCGGAAACTGTTCACTAAGGTACATGGCAATTTTCTTTTTAACATAAGGCAAAGATATCCAGGCATTTCCGCTACAGATATGCGATTGATGGCACTTATTAAACTAAAGCTTAATAACCGCGAAATGGCAGGAATGTTATGCATCACAGTTGATGGCGTTAAAAAGGCCAAACAACGCCTGCGTAAAAAATTAAATCTGGCTGATAATGAGGAAATTGAAGACATTGTTAACACCTTGTAGGGCACCTTGTTTAAGTGTTAAGCAAATGTCCTGCTTTTGTCCACCCCTCAAATTAGTCCATGAACAGCTTTTGGCTGATATTTGATCTGTAATTATTTTAACAGTTGCCCTGTGCAATAAATTAATAATTAATACATAAACGTATGCTGATAAACTAATGCATACTGATATGAATAAAGCGATTGATTAACCCGTTACATTATACCCCTACTGAAATGGAAACTCCCCAAAAGAAACTTTGCCCGCATTGCAAAAAAGGAAGACTGGCTTACCGCGCCAAGCGCCCGCCATTAGTGAAAGCTTTCTTGTTTTGGCTCCCTATAAAAAGATATTCGTGCAGCCTGTGCAGCAAAAAGTCCTATGTATATGGGTCGGCATGGGAAACTGCGTCGCAAAAAAACACCAATAACGCGATTTAGAAGGGGGATTTTCTGAATCTATTGTGTGCATCAATACCTACCGGGCTTGCCCGGTAGTGTATTTGATGTTTTTGGCGTTTCTACACATTTCGTTTTCCTGTAATATAATTATTTCACTCATCGCCGGGTGAGATCTAATTTAATTTGTGCAAACGTTTACCAATACAATAGGCTGGATATGCAGTGATATTCACTGCCTTAAAGGACCAATTTGTGATGTTGATTGAACGTAGTGAGACATCTTCTTCGCCCTGTAAATAGGCGACTTTGCACGCGCAGAAGATATTTCGCTGTCGCTCAATATGACATAAATTTTAAAAATGATTTCCATGATTCATCGCCCGCATGTTCGTGAGAAATAAAATTCTTAATAATCTTCATAAATAAATGAATATTCATTTATATTTGTTTGTATTATGCGAACTCGTGACAATAATAAGGTAGAACTGGTAAAGAAAACCGCCATTGAGATGATGGTGAAAGATGGATTGGAAGGCTTTAGCATGAATAAACTGGCCAGGGCATGCAATATCTCTGTGGCTACATTATACATCTACTATAAAGACCGCGACGACCTGATCATTAACATTGCCGCCGAAGAAGGCCAAAAAATGAGCGCTGCCATTACCCGTGGGTTTAACCCTGAAATGAGCTTTGAAGAAGGACTAAAAAACCAGTGGCGCAACCGGTATGAGTATATGAAGAACAATGTGCTGGCAAACGCTTTCTTTGAACTGCTCAGAAACTCAAGTTACCAGGAACGATTTCTGGAAAGTTTCCTGAATGATATGAAAACCATGTTGGGCAGTTTCATGACCAACGCCATCAATCGCGGCGAGATAGATGATCTGCCACTGGAGGCTTACTGGTCGGTAGCGTTTGCCCCCCTTTACGCCCTGGTAAGGTTTGACCACGAAGGCCAAAGCCTGGGCGGCAAACCCTTTAAAATGACCGACGAGATATTCTGGAAAACATTTGAACTGGTACTAAAGGCATTAAAAAAATAATTTATGATGATGGAAACCTTTGAGCACATATTGCTTTTTAAAACCAATATCAGCCACGATGCTGATAAGCTGGCGCTGGGTAACCTGCTAAAACAAACTCCCGAAATTGAGCATTGGAATATTGACATGGAAGATGAGGATCGTGTGCTACGCATTGTATCGCACGGCTTAACACATTCGGGCATCATTGACCTGCTTACCCAACACGGCTATGAATGCTGTGAATTAGTTTAACGATCATGAAAAACGAGCAACAGGCAGCTCTTACGGGTTACCAGAAATTTGTGATATTCATACTGGCTATTACCCAATTTACGGTGATACTGGATTTTATGGTAATGTCGCCCCTGGGTGATATGCTCATGAAATCGCTTTCGCTAAAGCCCTCGGCATTTGGTGTGGCGGTTTCGGCCTATGCTTTTAGCGCAGGCGTTAGCGGCCTGTTAACCGCGGGCTTTGCCGATAGGTTCGACCGTAAGAAGCTATTTCTGTTCTTTTACTGCGGGTTTATTATCGGCACCATTTGCTGCGGGCTGGCGCATTCCTACCCCGCACTGGTAGCCGCGCGGGTGGTAACGGGTTTATTTGGCGGCGTCATCGGCTCTGTATCCATGGCTATTATTACCGACCTTTTTGCGCTGCAGCAACGCGGCAGGGTAATGGGCTTTATACAAATGGGCTTCGGCGCCAGCCAGATATTGGGCGTACCCATCGGCCTGTACCTGGCCAACAAATGGGGCTGGGAATCGCCATTCTGGATGGTGGCCGCGCTGGGCCTGTTCATCACTTTACTCATCATCACCAAATTAAAACCCGTAACGCAGCACCTCACTATACAAAAACACGAGTCGGCATTGAAGCACCTGTGGGAAACCGTTATCAAAAAAAACTACCGTGTAGGTTACACGGCAACAGCCCTCCTCTCCATAGGCGGTTTTATGATGATGCCGTTCGGGAGCGCCTTCGCTATTAATAACCTCGGGCTTACCAAAGAGCAATTGCCCATGCTGTTTATGGTATCGGGCCTCAGCTCACTGGTTTTTATGCCGCTGATAGGTAAACTAAGCGACAGGATAGACAAGTTTAAGATATTCGCCGTAGCCTGTGTGTGGATGATGATCACCTGCGTCTTTTATACACATCTCTCGGTTACGCCGCTATGGTTCGTGATGATCTACAATGTTTGTATGATGATAGGCATCATGAGCCGCATGATCCCATCATCCGCACTGGTAAGCGCCATACCGGATATGGCCGACCGCGGCGCGTTCATGAGCGTTAACGCTTCCATGCAGCAAATAGCCGGCGGTATTGCCGCCGCGGTTGCCGGCGCCATTGTTACACAACCAACCAAAGGCGCCCCTTTGCAGCATTACCATATTATTGGCTACCTGGTTACTTTTATCACCATGATCAGTATCATCCTGATGTGGCGTGTAAACAACCTCGCTAAGAAACGCATGCAGGACAAGCAAGCTGGCGTGGTGCCCGAGGGGCATGTAATACATGAAGGCATCTGATCAATACCCATAAATAAATTGATTATTCTTTCATCCCCTGCCCCGAGGCAGGGGATTTTATGTTGGCTAATGTTTATATTTAGCTCGCTTTACCATATCGTCACAATGAAAAAAATATCCCTCATTACTTTAATCACCACCGCTGCTATGGCCGCTCACGCCCAGGTAAAATTCGATCCTCCTAAAACTAAAGCCCAACCCGTTGTAGATACGCTGCACGGTGTTGTCCTCACCGACAACTACCGCTGGCTGGAAGACAAGAAAGACCTGGAAGTGATCGAGTGGACCAAAAAACAGCACAACTACGGGGTTGAATACCTTAACAAAACCCAAAAATCGCACCCGGACCTCAAAGCAGGTATAGCGGCCTACCTGAACATGGATTACGAGGGCCCGCTAAATAATGTAGGTAAACGTGTTTTCCAGACGGTGAAAAAGAAGGGTGACAAGCAATATAAAACTTACACCATTATTGATGGTAAAAAAATACTGATATGGGACCCTGTAGCGCTTGACCCGGATGGCAAAATATCCACCAGCGGCATTGCCTATACCTATGATGGTGAGCGTGCGGCTATCAGCGCGCAAAAAAGCGGCGCCGAAGTAAATACCGTTTACTTTATAGACACCCGCACCGGCAAACAGACACATGAGCCATTAACCGGCACCAGCGGTTTCCAATGGTGTAAAGATCAGCAGCATGCCTACGTAACCCTGCGCACCCAGGAAGATGTGGATAAGCAGCGCCCGCTTAAAACCTATTACATCAAAGTTGGCGACCCTATTGAAAAAGCCACCTTTGTGGGCACCACCGCCGATGCCAAGAACAGCTTTTTTATTTACGATAACCGCTACAGCGACGTTACCTTTAGCGGCGAAGGCGACTTTTACTCCAACAGTGTAAAAATGCGCCCTACCGGCAGCCTTAAAGATGGCAAACTGATCTACAGCAGTAAGAAGTTCCAGGCTTATCCAGAAGCTATTGGCAATAAGCTTTACATTAAAACCAACGACAATGCCCCCAACAGCCGCCTGATGGTGGCCGATAAGCTGCACCCCGAATACAAGAACTGGAAGGTGCTGATCCCTGAAAGCAGCACCGTGATGGAAGATGTGGTGATTACGCCTAACGCCATTATTGTACAGGACAAAAAAGATATTGAAAGCCGCCTTACTATTTATGACCTTAACGGCAAAAAGCTGCGGCCCATGCCCCTGCCCGAGCAAGGCAGCATAGGCAGTGTAAGTTACGACAGGGAGGAAGATAAGCTGTACATTTCGCTGGTGACCTTCACTTCTACCCCCAAGACCTATGTTTGTTCGCCTAAGGACTATAAATGGAAGTTGTATTACCAGCGCCACTTACCGGTAGATATGAGCCAGATCGCCGGCGAGATCAAGTTCTACACCTCTAAAGATGGCAGCCGCGTACCGGTATTTGTGGTACACCGCAAGGATATTAAGATGGACGGCAAGAACCCGGTGCTGCTAACGGCATACGGTGGTTTCCAGTCGGGTATTAAGCCGGGATATTTTGGCTTTTACGCGCCGTTTATACAGGCCGGCGGTATTGTGGTACAGCCGGGCATCCGTGGTGGCGATGAGTTTGGCGAAAAATGGCACCTGGATGGCATGCTGGCTAAAAAGCAAAACAGCTTTGATGATTTTTATGCCTGCGCCGAGTGGCTCATTAAAGAAAAGTACACTACAGAAAGCAAGATAGTTGCCCTGGGCGGTAGTAACGGCGGCCTTTTAATGGGAGCCGCGGCCACGCAACGCCCCGACCTGTTTAAGGCCATTGTTTGCGAAGTGCCTTTACTGGATATGCTGCGCTACCATAAATTCCTGATAGCGCGGTACTGGATACCGGAGTACGGTTCATCTGAAGATCCGGAACAGTTCCGCTGGTTGCTGCGTTACTCGCCTTACCAGAACATTCGCGCGGGGGTTAACGTACCACCTATGCTGGTAACCGCCGGCGCCAATGATACCCGTGTTGACCCCATGAACGCCAAAAAATTTGTAGCCGCCCTGCAAAACAACCCCGGCCAGGTAAGCCCTATCATTCTCCACATGGATTTTGACAGCGGCCACGGCAGCGGCCAAAGCACCCAGCAAGCCATAGAAAACTGGACATTTGTATTTGAGTATCTAATGAACCAGTTGGGGATGTAAATAAAATAAATAAAAAATTATATTACATTTACTAAACCTTATTTTATCACGAGAAAATGCTCCATACAGATGGAATTAAAAGTGGATTAGCAAAAAAGGATCCTCATAATTTTATAGCGAGAAAAATTTTTTTATCGTATCAAACCGAAGTATTCAAGAGTGACCCAGATGCTGAGTTTTATATTAAAAATAATATCAGTCTAAAATTTCAAATTCCATTTAGCTCCATAGAAGTTGCAGGCTCAAGTAAGACAGGATTCAGTTTTTTTAAAGACAAAAAATTTGAAAAAGGACAATCTGATTTAGACATTGCAATTATAAGTTTGCCGCTATTTAATAAGTTTGTTGAAACAACCCACTCACTTACTAAGGGATACAGTGATCTAACAAAGTTTCCCATTTTTAAAGGGCAAAACACTGTTGATCAATTTAGAAGAGGCTTGGCAAACGGCTTTGTTAATCCATTTTTTATGGTTGATTCTATATTTAAATCTAATTGGATAGATTTCTTTAACACATTATCAAATAGTTATTTTGACATGTTCAAAAATATTAATGGTGGAGTATACGCATCAGAATATTTTTTTGAATATAAGCAAGAGGAATGCATACGAAAATATATTACAAATCCAGAAAAGTATGACAAAATATCAAGTCCGGTCTAAAGAGTTAATCGACGTTATAAATGAAATAAAAGATAAACGTTTAATTATGTCGCCTTATTTTCAGAGAAATTTAGTTTGGCGGTTAATTCATAAAGTTGATTTTATAAAGACTATAATCTTAGGATATCCTTTTCCTCAAATATTTATTGCGAGAGGTAGTATAGATTTAGATAATATGTCTACGACCTCGTGTATTGTTGATGGACAACAGCGGATGAACTCAATTAACGAATTTATTAAAGATGGGTTTAAAGTAGACAACACATATTTTTCTGAATTTTCCCCCAAGGATAAGGAAGCTTTTTTAAAGTATCAAATACCAATAATTGACTTAGACATTGATAACGAAGACCCTGAAATTATTGAGATATTTAAGCGACTCAATAGAACCTTTTATTCTCTATCAGGTATAGAAAAACTTTCAACCGAATACGCAGCGTCTGAATTTATGCTGGTAGCAAAACTGCTTTCTAAGGAAATCAAAATCAACGATAATGAAGAAGACGACGACTATCTACCTTTACAGGTAAACCCTACAATACCAAAATCGTTTTTTGATTGGGCGATAAAAAAAACCCCGAAATCTTTATTCAAATTATTTGTTGACGAAGGAATTTTCTCACCTTATGAATTGACTCGACAGGTGCATTTGACATTTACCTTAAATATAATTTCAACCTACATCGCAGATTTTTACAACAGGAATGATTTTATCAGCAGATTTTTAGAAGAATACTCGGAAAGTTTTGATAGAAAGGACGAAGTTTTCGATGTCATAGAAGCAGCTGCAAGCAAGTATTCGAAAATTAAATTTAAAAGAAAGTCTTACTGGTATAATAAAGCAAACGCTTTTTCACTAATGTGCTTTTTTACAAAGAATTGGGAAAAAGTTGAAAAATTGGACGAAAAGCTAATCAAATCTAAATTGGAAGATTTTGAAGATAATCTTCCTAACGAATATGCTATTGCTGCGAAGGAGGGTGTAAATAACAAACAAGAGAGGTTAATAAGAAATCGTTTTATAACCAATATATTATTATAGGAGAATTTCGAACTAATATATGGTAAAAATAAAATGTGACTATTATTAGTACCTTTTTATTATTGCCAGCACAATTCCTTGGTGCCGCTTACCAGTCAAACATTGAAATTTCAACCTACAATATGGCAGCATCCTACTTGCGTAAGCTGGAAGCCTACATTATTTTAGGTCAAGGTTACTCTATGTTAAACCTGGACCAGAAAAATGATCTCACAACATTGTCATGCTGAGGGACGAAGCATCTATCCGCGTTTATCGCTCCGTTTAGATTCTTCGCTCCCGCTCAGAATGACAGGGTGAGAGTGGTACTACCGCTTCATCATCGCCAGCACATCTTCTTCTGTACCCTCAAACGGGCCGGAGGTTTCTATTTTTAAACCCGCCATGGCGGCGGCAAATTCGCCGGCTTGCTGTATATCGGCGCCTTTAACACGTTTGTACAGGTAACCTGCCATATAGGTATCGCCGCAACCGGTGGCATCTACCACTTCGGTAGGTTTATAAGCTGGGATGGTGTAAAAAACATTATCGTTAAGGATAACCGAGCCCATGCTGCCCAGCGTTACCACTACTTCTTTAACGCCCCATTCGGCCAGTATTTTGGCGCCTTCTTTAATATCAGCCATGCCGGTAAGTACTTCCAGTTCATGCTCGTTCACCTTCAGTATATCTACATATTGCAGGGCATCGCGCTTGTCGGCCCAGTCAATGGCGTGTACCTGCTGGTTTACTACCTCGCGCAGGTAGCCCTGCGCATCTACAGAAACGTTACCCCGCTCAAATAACGCTTTGATCAAACCGGTCGAAATATCATCGGCCAGCAGCGCACCCAGGTGAAATATCACCGCTTCGGTGTCCTGCAAGTCCGTAACCGTGAATGGATCGGCCTTTTGCAAAACGCGTTGGGTACGGTTATCCTGGTTATCACCATAAATGTTCTCAAAGTATACACTATGGCGGCTGGGCAGGGCTTTAACCTCAATGCCTTTATCCGTAAGCTTGCTTACGCTTGGTAACTCGGTATCGGCAACGGCAGTAACCAGTTTGTATTTCACATCCATATTGCGGATGGCGTTGGAGAAATAAAAAGCGGTGCCGCCGGCCATGTGCTTTTCGGCGCGGGGGGTTACCACTTTATCAAGGGTGATGTGCCCAATACAGCAGATATCGTATAACATGCAAACAGGTATAAGTAAATATAGCGGGGTTACAAATCTAACATTCTGCCACAAATTATCCGCTTTTATTAGTAGGGCTTTTAGCACTAAAACGGTATCAGTCAATACCTTTAACCAGGGCCTTGCAGCTTTACTGGAAGGCGTATCCAACCCATAAGTATTTGTAATGAATAATTTTAAATATATAGATAAAAACTATACCATATAGAATTTTACAATACCAGCCTAAGGCCCGAAAACCGTATCTTTGTTGCATAAATTTTAAAAATACATCCATTATGTTAACGATAGGACAAAAATTCCCTTCATTTTCTAAAACAGCTGTTGTTTCTTTAGAAAAAGGCAAAGAGTTTGAAACCATTACATCAGACTACCTTACTAACGATGATAACGTTTGGACCGTAATGTTCTGGTGGCCAAAAGACTTCACTTTTGTGTGCCCTACAGAGATTGCAGAGTTCAACAAAAACTATGGCGAGTTTCGTGATCGTGAAACCCGTTTGATCGGCGCTTCAACCGACAGCGAGTTTGTACACGCTGCCTGGAGAACCCACCACGACGACCTGCGCGACCTTAAATTCCCGATGCTTGCTGATACTTCAAAATCATTAGCCGAAGACCTGGGCATTTTAGAGCCGAACGAAAAGATCGCTTACCGCGCTACTTTCATTATCGATCCTCAGGGTATCATCCGTTGGGTATCTGTTAACGACCTTAGCGTAGGCCGTAACGTAAAAGAAGTACTGCGTGTGTTAGACGGTTTACAAACCGATGAGCTTTGCCCTTGCAACTGGGAAAAAGGCCAGGAAACTTTAACCGCGTAATTATTTAATTTGTAATTATTGAATGTGCAAATTTCAGATGTACAGGTGCGCAAATCAGAGCCATCTGCACATCTGGGATCTGCACATTTTAGCATCTATACACCCATGAGCGAAAGCACCGAATTAATACAGGAAATATTAGGCACCATAGGCCAACCGGCAGATTACCGCACCGACGCGCTGCAACTACTGGAAACAGGCGAAAGCCGCTACCTGCGCGATTTTAAGCTGAACTTTACCAGCACCCTAACCTCAGAGCATTTAAGCGCTAAAGAATGCGCGCTGCTGGGCTTAAGCACCGCGGTAAACAACCAAAACAAACCGCTTATACAGTATTACACCAATGTTGCCAAACAAAACGAGGCTACTGACGCCGATGTTGCCGAAGCGGTAGGTTGCGCCTCTCTGCTGGCATCAAACAATGTGTTTTACCGTTTCAGGCATTTTACCCAAAAGGAAAAATACACCCAGATACCTGCACGTATACGCATGCAGTTAATGATGAAGCCTGTAACCGGTAAGGAATTTTTTGAACTGATGAGCCTGGCCATATCAGCCGTTAATGGCTGCGAAATGTGCGTGAACGCGCATGAAGATTCGCTTATTAAGCTGGGCACTACCGAGGAGCGTATTTTTGATGCCGTTAGGATAGCATCATTAGTAACCGCGACAGGTAAAATTATTTTCTAAATAAAACAAGGCGTTTTACCTGTGTGCAAAAATAATAACAATATTATTTGGCAATATGGGTTTTAAACCCTTAAATTTAAGCCTTAAAGCTTTGTTCACAGTAATAATTGCCGTTGCTCGCGGTATTTGCAAACAACGGCATATTGTGTTAGAGTAAATATTTAATTGTTGATTTTTTTGGACAGACCGGTCAGCTTTTCACAGGCTGACCGGTTTTGTTTTTAGTGGGCGTCAGCCACAGCTTTCAGCTTCTTAAACGGCTGCAGATATAATAACGGGATAGAGAACAGCATGATCAAGCCCGATACCCAGTAAGCATCATCATAGGTAAGCAACAGGGTTTGCCTCATCACGGTACCCTCAATGGCCGCATATGCCATCTGCGTAGCATCAAGCATTGATTTACCTTTCGCCATAAAACCGTGCATCAGCAGGTTAAACCGCTCGTTGTAAGCGGGGTTATACGGGTTGATATTGGCTAACAGGTTAGACCGGTGCAAACCCTGGCGAACGTGGATAAGCGTTGTTAGCGCGGCAATACCGAATGAACCACCCAGCTGGCGCATCATGTTGTTCAAACCGGATCCCTGTCCAATTTCGGGCCCTTTCAGGTCGGCCATAGCCAGGGTAGTTAAAGGCACAAATAACAGGGCCATACCCACACCACGTATCAATAACGGTATCAATACATCATGCTCCCCTGTGGCAAGCGTAGAGTTGCTCAGCATCCAGGTAAATACAAAAAACAGGAACATCCCAACGGTAGCCATAAATTGCGCCGGAACACCTTTATTGAGCATTTTACCGATGAAAGGCATCATGATAATGGTACACAAACCACCCGGGAACAGCAGCTCTCCCGTTTGCTGGGCGTTAAACCCAAGCAAATTCTGGCAAAATACCGGGAACACGAATACCGACCCATATAGCCCAAACCCCAGAATAAACGAGGTGAACATACCTACGGAAAAACTTCGGTGCCGCATGATACTAAAGTTCACGATGGGGTGGTCGGTACTTAACTCCCGCCATATAAATAATATGGTACCCACAACGGCCAGTACCGTTAATATGATGATATAGGTTTTAGCAAACCAGTCTTCCGACTCACCTTTTTCCAATATGGTTTGTAAGCTGCCCACGGCTACTGCCAGCAGGCCTATACCCCACCAGTCGATCGGTTTTTTCTCGTCTTTTGGCGTTTCTCTAACAAAGGTATAGGTGAGCAAAAAGGCTAATATCCCTACGGGTATGTTTACATAAAATATCCATCTCCAGCCTAATTCAGACTCGGTTATCCAGCCACCAATGGTAGGGCCTACAGTTGGGCCCACTACGGCGCCCAAACCAAACAGGGCGGTAGCGGTACCAATTTGCTCGCGCGGCCAGGTTTCGATAAGGATGGCCTGCGCCGTAGATATCAGACCACCACCCGCGACACCTTGCAGGATACGGAAGATTACCAGCTCATCCAGAGATGTTGAGTTCCCGCACAGGAACGACGCTATCGTGAAAATGATGATAGACGCCATAAAGTAATTTTTACGGCCGAAACGCCCGCCCAACCAGCCCGACATAGGCAGGATGATAACGTTTGCTACGGCGTAACCGGTAACCACCCATGCAATATCCTCAAGGGTTGCACCCAGGTTACCTTGTATATGCGGAATAGCTACGTTTACGATGGTCGTGTCTATCAGCTCCAGGAGCGATGCCATGATCACCGTAATCGTGATAATCCACTTTTTAAAGCCAGTTTCAGCCATTTTATTATTCTTTTGTAATTACAGAAACATCTACGCTCATACCCGGGCGCAACTTGGCGATATCTTCTTTGCTACCGCTTAATTTAATTTTAACCGGTACACGCTGTACTACTTTAACGAAGTTACCGGTAGCGTTATCCGGAGGCAATAAAGAGAATTTGGCACCTGTAGCAGGCGAAAAATTGTACACCTCACCCTGTATTTTCAGGTCGGGATAAGCATCAACTTTAACATCAACTTTTTGGCCGTTGCGTATTTTCTCTAACTGGGTTTCTTTAAAGTTAGCGGTTACATAAAGGCTGTTATCATTTACTACAGAGAACAGGGTTTGCCCTGCCTGTACCAACTGTCCTATCTGCACATTCTTTTTAGCAGCTAAACCACTTGCGGGAGATTTAATGTTGGTATATGAAAGCTGCAGCTTGGCAAAATCAACATCGGCCTGGCGTGCTGTAACACCGGTGTTGGTTACTTTTAACTGGCTACGGGTAGTACCTACCTGTTGTTGAGCAGCTTTATACTGGTCTAAAGCAGCCTGGTAGTTAGCCTGCGCTACTTCCAGATCGGCCTTGGCCTGGTCAAACTGCTGGCGGGTGACAGATCCATCAGATACCAGGTTGGCATAACGCTGGTAATCTTTGCGTACTTTGTCTAAGCGGGCTTTTGCTGATTCGGCTTCGGCCCTGGCGCTTGATGAATTGGCCGCGGTGGTATAGATCTGCGATTGGCCTACATTAATACCGGCGCTGGCGCCCTGTTGTGCTGCTTGTGCCTGCTCAACTTTTACCTTGTAATCGCGGTCGTCAATTTTTACTAAAAGCTGGCCTTTATTTACATGGGTATTTTCTTCAAAGAAGATAGAATCCACATAACCACCTACACGGGCTACCACCGGGCTAATGTCGCCGTCTATCTGCGCGTCATCGGTATCTACGTGCTTGCCAAAGTATATATATTCTTTAACACCAAAAATAGCTCCTCCTATCAATACGATCCCCAGAATGATCGGGAGAACTCTGTTCGGTTTCTTTTTGGTTTCGGTTTCCTGAGTTGCCATTGTTTTTTATATTATTTGTTAAGTTTTCCTGTTGATTTTAATAATGTGTAATAAGCGAGGCCTGCATCGGCTTTAGCCAGTTCCAGGTTAATTTCTGCCTGGTAAAGTAAGGTTTGCGCGTCGGCACGGTCAATTGATGACGATATGTTGCTGCGGTATTTATTTTCCAGTATGCGGTTATTTTCCTGCGCCTGGGCAATAGAGGTTTGCAGCAGCGTGATCTTATCCAGCGCTGTTTTGTAGTTCTGGTAGTTTTGGTTTACCTCGTTACGGATATTATCAGCTGTGATGCCTTTATTGATACTCACTTCCTCACGCTCTAATTGCGCCTGCTTTACTTTGTTTTTGTTGGTCCATAAAGCGCCGAAGTCCCAGCCCAGTGTTAAGCCTAATGAGATAGGCGTAATATAGTTGCCGTTCTTAGGGATAGGGTTAGCCGCTATGCCCACATAATAAGCGCTGCCCGAAGCCGATAAAGTAGGCGAAAGGTTGGCTTTGATGCTTTTCACATTTACATCGGCTACTTTAGCCCGCACATCGGCCTGCCTTAATTCGGGGCGGCTGGTTAAAGCGGTATCCAGGTAAGCTGTTAACGGCGCTATATCTCTCGAAGCATCGTTTATCTGAGCAATATTCAGTTGGGTATTTTCGGGCAGGCCCAGCAAAATATTCATATTGTAATTGATGATCTTGCGGTTGTTCTCCAGGTCAATACCATTTAGCTCAATATTTGAACGCTGTAACTGGAAACGCAGCACATCGTTCTTGGTTACCAGGCCCTGGTCGAAAAAGCGCTGCGCCTGTTTGATCTGCGCGTCAATGGTTTCCAGGTTTTGGTCAACCACCTTTTTGCTTTGCAGCACCTTATACAAGTTGTAGTACGCGTTAATAATGGCGTAAGCGATCTGGTCCTTATCGTTATCTGCATCGAGCCGGGCCACTTCAGTAAGCAGCATAGTGCTTTCGCGGGCGTAGCGCAACTTGTTACCGGCCCATATCAGCTGGTTAACCGATACCGTACCCAGCCAGGCATTAGCGCTGGTTGGCAGGTTAAGGGTTTCTTCACCAAGTTTTAAACTGTTGGCCGGTATTTGCGCCCGATTATAACCAAAGCTGGCCTTGCCGGTTGGAAGCGAACGGTCCTTTGCCTGCTCATACTGTGATACGGCCTGGTCAATACGTGATTGTGATAGCTTAAGCACCTTACTGTTGGCAATGCCCAGTTTCAGCGCTTCGTCAAGCGTAATGGTCCTGTCTTGTGCAAAAACGCCTTGTGCGGCAAACAAGATCAGCATAAGCGTTATGCAACCGGCCGCTTTCAGCGTTTTGCTTAGTAAAGGTTTCGGAGGTATATTATTTGTTGTCATTTTCATTCAGTAAATAAGCCCTTAACAAGTTTTTCATATAAGTTTTTAAGCGTGGTTTTAGTTTTTCGTCCTGGTTTTTTGCATCCATCACATCGTATCCTAAAATGGCCGATGAGAGATGGGGTGTATTAACGATATAGTTTTTAGTACCAAACATGGTAGCCACCAGTAATTCTTTGTCGGCCTCTTTACTAAAGGCGCCGCTTTTGACACCATCCTCAATGATCTGGTGAAAAACATGCACGTTCTTCATCACAATGCTGGTGATCTTATCGGTAAGCTCGGTTTTCTTTGGCTTAGATATTTCGCGGTTAAGCATAATGTGGAAGCAGTTATTATTGATCACCTTATCCAGGTAACGGTCAACAAACTGCATGAGTTTATCCCATGCGCCAAGCGATTCATCATTGTTAATGCTTAACAGCGTAGCCTGGAAAGCGGCTATCCGGCGTTCAAATATGGCCAGGAAAACCCCCTCCTTGGAACCAAAATAATAGCTAAGCATTGCCATGTTAACACCCGCCTCACCGGAGATCATCCGGGTGGAGGCGCCGTCATACCCATGCTCAGCAAACACCTTTTCGGCGGCGTCGAGTATGTGGTCTTTCTTATCTGTTTTTTCTTTTTCCATTTCTAACACAGCACAAAATTAATCAAGCGATTGATTAATTTGGTCATCAAACTGTAAATACGTACTAAAACACTGACAGTCAATTACAAAAAGTTAATCAAATGATTAAAAAAGGGGTGTGTACCGTTTACACGGCAGGCGGATGTGATGTATGCAATTATTGCACCAAAGCTGTAAAAGTACAAAAGCCGCATCGCGCGGCTTTTGTATCAGAGCTTATTCCAATAACACAACTGATATCAACTATATTAAAACTTACTTGCACCGTAAGTTGGTATAGTTCATACAATAAGGTTTAGGTTGCTTCAAATGTATAAAGTGGCATCCGTTAAAAACCACGTAAAAACCCGTGATTTTCATTTTTTCCCGGGGTCGACATCGTCTGAACTGTACCAGGTGTTAAATGACCGGATTACACGGGCATACCCAGGTTGCTATTAAAATCTTCTTTACAATTAAGTTATATGCATCATCCTATCTTTCAGATATATTTGCCGCTATGAAACGCCTATCGCTGCTAACCCTTAGCCTGTTATTTACTTTACAGCTGTTTGCACAAACCGCGCCGCCTGCAGATATTGCCACCATAAGGCAGAACCTGAAAAAACTGAATGTACTGGGTAGTGTGCTATATATAGCCGCCCACCCTGATGATGAAAACACCCGCCTGCTGGGTTACCTTGCGCAGGAAAAGCATTACCGTACCGGCTACCTTTCGCTCACCCGGGGTGATGGCGGACAAAACCTGATAGGCACCGAACAGGGCGAACTGCTGGGACTTATACGCACGCAGGAACTGCTGGCAGCACGCCGGGTGGATGGCGCCGAACAGTTTTTTAGCCGTGCAAACGACTTTGGTTTTTCCAAAAACCCCGAAGAAACCCTGAAATTTTGGGATAAGGATAAAATACTGGGCGATATGGTATGGGTGATACGTAATTTCAGGCCCGATGTGATGATCTGCCGTTTCCCTACTACCGGCGAGGGCGGGCATGGCAACCATACCGCGTCGGCTATATTAGCTCAAGAGGCTTTCAGCGCCGCTGCCGACCCCAAACGCTACCCGGAACAACTTAAACACGTAGGCGTATGGCAAGCTAAGCGCTTACTTTGGAACACCTTCAGCTTTGGCAGTGTGAATACCACATCGCCAGACCAGTTTAAGATAAACGTTGGCGGCTATAACCCTATACTGGGCAAAAGCTACGGCGAAATTGCCGCCGAAAGCCGCAGCAACCACAAAACCCAGGGCTTTGGCTCGGCACGCCAGCGCGGAGCGGTTTATGAATATTTTAAAACCATTTTAGGTGACGCGCCCAAAACCGACCTGATGGACGGTGTTAATGTTACCTGGAACCGCATACCATTTGGTGCGCCCATAGCCGCTAAGGTTGCCGCTATTAACAAATCCTTTAACAGCGACATGCCACAGGCATCTGTACCGGCATTGGTAGCCTTATTAAACGATGTTGACCAAACTGTTGCTACCAACAAAGCCTTCCAAACGGTAAGGCTTACCGAAGTAGCCAATTCCAGCTATGATTACTGGCACAAACAAAAAACCAAAGAGCTAAAAGACCTGATAGCGCAATGCGCGGGCCTATGGTTCGAGGCATATGCCAAGGAACCTGTTTATGCCGTAGGCGAGAAGATCAACGTACAATTACAGGCCATTAATAACGGCAGTACACCTGTTACTCTTTTTGGTTTTGGCAAGGCTGATGAATTTGTAACGCAGGCAGATAGTGTGCTGCAAGAAGGGCAGCTTAAAACCTGGGGCTATACTTTACCTGCTGTGAAAATTTCGCAGCCTTACTGGCTGGAGTCGCCCCGTAGTATAGGCAGTTATACCATAAACGACGAACAAAAAGTTGGCAACCCCGAAAACCCCGACGCGCCTGCCGTTTGGTTTGATTTTAACATCAACGGTAAAACGCTACGCTTTAAACGCACTATTGAATACAAATATGCCGACCCGGCAAGAGGCGAAATCTACCAGCCGCTGGAAATTACGCCTCCCGTAACGGGTAACATCGCCGAGCAGCTCTACGTGTTTAACAGCAAACAGCCACAAACCGTACAGCTTAAACTGAAAAGTTTTACCGGCGCGAGCGGCAGTATCAGCCTCAAACCTATGCAGGGCTGGAAGATCAGTCCGGAAAAAATAGACTTTACCAATAAAAATAAAGGCGACGAGTGGACGGCAACATTTACCGTAACCCCCAATACCACACAAACCAACACAAGCACTTTACAGGCCGAAATAAACGCTAATGGAAAAATGTATGACAGGGGTATACTGGATATCAGGTATAACCACATCCCCGCTATTACCATTTTCCCGCCGGCACAGGCTAAACTGGCAAGTATCGACCTGAAAACGGCTGGTAAAAAAATAGGTTACATTGCCGGCGCGGGCGACCTGATACCACAATCTTTACGGGAGGTGGGCTACGATGTTCATGTGCTTAACGAAAATGAGATCATCAATGGCGACCTTTCCGTTTACGACGCTATTATTACCGGCGTGCGTGCATACAATGTAAATGAGCGGCTGGCGTACGAGCAACCGCGGTTACTGGAGTATGTAAAAAATGGCGGCAACCTGCTTATACAATATAACAATAATAATGGCCTGGTTACCCGCGATATTGGCCCCTATCCTTTTACTATTGTGAACCAGCGTGTAACCGAAGAGGATGCCAAAATAACCTTTACCGACCCGGGGAGTGACATACTCAACTATCCTAATAAAATAACCGACGCGGATTTTAATGACTGGGTACAGGAACGCGGTTTATATTTTGCAGATAATATAGATAGCCACTACAGCACCCCGCTGCAAATGAATGACAACGGCATGGCGCCTAATAAAGGAGCGCTGCTGGTAAGCAACTATGGCAAGGGTAGGTTTGTATATACTTCGCTGGCATTTTTTAGAGAACTGCCTGCCGGCGTGCCGGGCGCGTATAGATTGTTTATTAATTTATTGAGCAAGCCCAAGTAGTAGTTGAGGTTTGGGCTAAAGCCAGATTTTGCTTTTTGTGATCCGTTGGCTGGAAGCCGACGGCAATGAGCTTTTTCAATTCATTGCCGTCCCATTCATGGGACGGATAACAGGCAATTGAAATTAGCAGCTTTTCTATCCGTTGGCTGAAGCCAACGACAATGATACTTTTCATATCGTTTGCACAATTGCATCTTGTGCTTCATTACCGTCCCATTCATGGGACGGATAGCTAATCTCTATCCGTTGGCTGAAGCCGACGGCAATGAGCTTTTTCAATTCATTGCCGTCCCATTCATGGGACGGATAACAGGCAATGCGAATATGCATCTTCCCTATCCGTCGGCTGAAGCCGATGGCAATAGCTTTTCTATAATTCATTACCGTTCCCATTCATGGGACGGATAACAAGCAATGCGAATGAGCAGCTTCCCCATCTGTCGGCTGTAGCCAACGGCAATGAGTTCCTCTTAAAATTCATTGCCGTCCCATTTATGTGAGGGATAATAGGTAATGCGAATAAGCATATTTTCTATCCGTCGGCTGAAGCCGACGGCAATGATTCCTTTCATTTCATTGCCGTCCCATTCATGGGACGAATGAAATATTTCTCTATCTTGGCTTTAGCCAAACCAATCGCTATGTCATTCGTAAAAATCTGGGTGCATTTAGTTTTCTCAACAAAGAACCGTAACCCTTGGTTGCTTAAAGATATCAGATACAAGCTGCATCAGCATATTATTGAAAACTGTAAAGAAAAAGAGATTTTTCTGCAAGCCATAAATGGCTATACAGATCATATTCATTGCCTCATATCATTAGGTAAAGAGCAAAACATCGCTAAAATAGCGAACCTTATTAAAGGTGAATCGTCATTTTGGTTTAACCGTCAAGGATTTACAGAGGATGTTTTTGGGTGGCAGGATGATTATTTTGCGGTATCAGTAAGTGAATCTCAGCTCCAAACGGTTACAAATTATATAAAGAATCAAGAGCAGCACCATGCTAAAAAATCTTTTGATAAAGAAGTAGAAGAATTTTCTGCAGCCTATGGTTGGACTGTTGTAAAAGCCTAAACTATCCATCGGCTGAAGCCGACGGCAATGATAGCTTTTCCATTTCATTACCGTCTCATTCATGGGACGGATAACAGGCAATTCGAATGAGCAGCTTCTCTATCCGTTGGCTGAAGCCAACGGCAATAGCTTTTCTATATTTCATTGCCGTCCCATTCATGGGGCGGACAACAAGCTATCCACCATCCGTCGGCTGAAGCCGACGGCAATGATTCCTTTCATTTCATTTGCGCAATGATATCTTTTATATTCATTGCCGTCCCATTCATGGGACGGATAACAAGCAATCTCTATCCGTTGGCTTCAGCCGACGGCAATAGCTTTTCTATATTTCATTGCCGTCCCATTCATGGGACGGATAACAAGCAATCTCTATCCGTCGGCTGAAGCCGACGGCAATGATAGCTTTCAATTCATTGCCGTCCCATTCATGGGACGGACAAATAGAATTCTTTTCCACAAACAATAGCTTGTTTATTTACTTTAAAAAGATTAGGCAGCAATAGGTTATTCGTTTAAATTTGCAGAGCATTAATAAAGTAACATACTATGTCACATCATCATCACCCGCATCATCAGGAAGATAAAAACTACGATTACATCTACTATCTGGTAGCTTTGGTATGCGGCTTATTTGTAGGCGCCGTTATTGAAAAAGGTTTTATATGGATACCTGTTGGCGGTGTTTTTGGTTTATTAACCGCAGCCGTATTCCTGAAATTCCTGGTGAGGGGCCGTGAAGAGGTCTGAAAATAGCGACCTCCCTTCATTTATAAAAAACTGGAACCAGTTTTACGGTATCGTTATCGTATGGCTGGTTTTTTTAATTTTCATATTTTGGCTCATCACTATTGCATTTGAATGAGCCTTACCGATTGGATAGTTCTTGCCGCCACCCTGCTGGGTATTGTTATTTACGGCATCCGTAAAAGCGGGCGCAGTAAAAACATAGACCAATACCTGGCCGGCGACCGCTCCCTGCCCTGGTACCATGTAGGCCTGTCAGTAATGGCTACGCAGGCCAGCGCCATTACTTTTCTTTCGGCCCCGGGCCAGGCCTTTACAGATGGGATGCGCTTTGTTCAGTTTTATTTTGGCCTGCCGCTGGCCATGATCGTGCTGTGCGTTACGTTTGTCCCCATTTTCCACCGGCTTAAGGTATACACGGCCTATGAGTTCCTCGAAAACCGGTTCGATCTTAAAACACGCACGCTAACCGCCATATTATTCCTGGTACAACGGGGGCTTTCAACCGCTATTACCATTTACGCGCCTGCCATTATTTTATCGGGCATTTTGCACATCAACACCACTTATACCACCTTATTTATAGGGTGCATGGTACTGTTTTACACCGTTTACGGCGGCGCTAAAGCGGTATCATACACACAATTGCTGCAAATGAGTATCATATTCGCGGGCATGTTCTTAGCCGGCTACTTTGTGGTAATGCTTTTACCCGGCGATGTAGGTTTTATAAAGGCCATTAAACTGGCCGGGGCACAAGGGCGCATGAATGTGATCGACTGGAAATTTGACCCCGAAAACCGGTATAACATCTGGAGTGGCATTATCGGCGGTTTCTTCCTTCAGCTATCTTATTTTGGTACAGATCAAAGCCAGGTAGGTAGGTATTTAACCGGCAGTTCTGTAGGGCAAAGCCGCCTGGGCCTCATCATGAACGGCTTGGTAAAAATACCTATGCAATTCCTTATCCTGCTGATAGGTATATTGGTATTCGCCTTCTATCAGTACCACAAACCACCCGTATTTTTTAACAATTACGAAGTTGAACAGGTGAAGAAAGGGAGCTACGCTGCACCATTTAAACAGCTGGAACAGCAATACAACGCCGCCTTTGAACGCAAAAAATTAAGCGTGCAACAGTTTGACCATGCCCAGAATAGCCGGAACGAACAGCGTATAGCCACGGCGAAGAAAGAGCTGATCAATACAGGCGCCCAGCTTGATACCATAAGGCAGCGGGCCGTAAACATCCTTAAAAAGAGCAGCGGTAACCCCAATATTAACGATACCAATTATGTATTCCTCACTTTTGTAACCCAGTACCTGCCCCGCGGGTTGATCGGCTTACTCATCGCCATTATTTTCCTGGCCTCAATGGGGTCGACCGCGAGTGGCATCAACGCGCTGGCATCAACAACAGTGGTAGATATTTATAAACGTGTGGTATCGCCCGGCGCCTCCCAGCAACGCTACGTGAACGCTTCGCGACTGGCAACCTTATTTTGGGGCACAGTGTGCATTGTTATGGCATTGTATGCCGGCAAAATAGGTAACCTGCTCGAAGCCGTTAACCAGTTAGGCTCATACCTTTATGGCACTATACTGGGCGTATTTGTAGTGGCCTTTTACATAAAACCTATAAAGGGCACGCCCGTGTTTATTGCCGCTATTATTACAGAAATGATTATTTGTGTAATGGGTTATTATGAGACTGTGGCCTATTTGTGGCTTAACGCTATCGGCTGCATAGGTGTAATTGTAATAGCCCTGCTCATCAATACCTTTTGGAGCGGTAAAAACCAATCGGCCGAAAAGCAAATTACAAACGGTTAAAACTATTTTGCGGCAAGGTCTTTTAGTAATAGATACAAATTGCTAATGGCCAAAAACAGAACATCCATATACAGCGCGCTTATTGCCAACCTGCTTATAGCCCTTACCAAATTTACAGCCGGCGGGTTTACCAACAGCTCGTCCATGATATCAGAAGGCATACATTCTCTGGTAGACACCGTTGACCAGGTGCTGTTGCTCTACGGACTTAAACGCAGCAAAAAAGCGCCTGATGTTACGCATCCTTTCGGTTATGGTAAGGAGCTGTACTTTTGGTCGTTCATTGTATCTATCCTCATCTTTGGTTTAGGCGGTGGTATTTCCATATACCAGGGCATACAGCACATCATACGTCCCGAACCTGTGAAAGACCCATTGTGGAACTATATCGTGCTCGGCTTATCGCTAATTTTTGAAGGCAGCTCTTTACTGATAGCCACCAAAGAGTTTAACCGTGTACGTAACGGCCTCAGCTGGTGGAAAGCTATTGTTAAAAGTAAAGACCCCAGTAGTTTCCTGGTACTGTTTGAGGACGGCGCCGCTGTACTGGGCTTGCTTATCGTTTTTGTATTTATGCTGATAGGGCACAACTTTAACCTGCCTTATATGGATGGTGTAGCCTCCGTACTGGTGGGGTTGTTGCTGGTATTGGTATCGGCCATACTCGCCAGGGAAAGCCGCAGCCTGCTAATGGGCGAAGGTATAGCGCCCGAAACACAGCAAACAATACGCGCCATTGCCGAGAAGGACCCGGCCGTTGTAAAGGTGGTTAACGTACTATCTACCTATCAGTCGCCGGAGGATGTAACCCTTATGCTCATTATTGATTTTAACCCCGATATTGATACCGAAGATATTACCGCGGCCATTGAGCGTATAAGGGAGGCCATAAAAACCACCTTCCCGCTTATTAAACTTGTATTTGTGCAGCCGCAAACTTATAGCATACTGCCCGGCACCCTTGGTACGGAACAAAAAAAGCCCTGAATAACTATTCAGGGCTTTCATCATATTTTTTGAGCCAGATTAATCTTTAGCCTGGTCAATCACTGCCTCGTTAAGTCGTACGTACTCATCGTCGTTGCTATCCTTGGCAAGCTTTATCCCCTCTTTGGCCGTTGCAATAGCTGCGGTTTTATCACCCATTTTTAATTGGATACGCGCTTTCCATAGCTTAAACCATGGCGCGGTTGGTTCCAGCTTTTCGGCCTCTAAAGCCCATTGCATTGCCTTTTTCAGATCCTTATTGTTTTCATAGTAATACTGTATAGCATTAAAATAAGGGCGTTTTTTTATCTCACCCTGCATCAACTTATCAATGTTGGCAGTAATTTGGGCGTCATCATCCGTTTCCATGTGGATAGGCACGGCGGTATGGTCCCAAACAATGTACATATCGGTGCTCTTGGTGGTAGAGTTGGCGAAAGAGATGGTAAATGTTTCCCTTTTTTCTTTTACGTTGATGGGTTTAACATTAAAGCGCAGGTAATCATCAGCCTGTTTGTAACTGTACGCCCCCCATTGTTTAACCGTTTTGTTGAGGATAATGGTCCATACATCTTTATTAGGAATACTAAAAAGCGAATAAGTACCGGGTGCTACCTTGTGGCCCTCAATAACCACATTCTCGGTAAAGTTAATGGTAGTAGCTGCGTTAGCACCTGTACGCCAAACCTGCCCGTAAGGGTTAATACCGCCAAATATCTTACGGCCCTTTACGTTTGGCCGCGAATAGGTGATGCTTATTTTGCCAAGGCCAAAATCCTGGATAATAGTTTGGGTTGAGCTTGCCTCGGGTATGCGTGGTTCCTGCTGAGCGTAACTGTTTAAGCCCGCGCATAAAAAAAGTATGGCAAACAGATAGATCTTAGTTTTTCTCATCGTAAAAATTTACCACTAAGGTAACAATTAACAGATGAAATTTTTGTGAAATGGTTTAATGCCCGTTGCTAATTTCCTTAAAAAAATAAAAGCCCTCCAGACTTGCTCCGGAGGACTTTCAACCTAAACCTTATCACAATTAACCGGTAAGTTTACCGGTATGTTAATTTAATAACAAACACTATACCAAAATACGCGCGACACAACCCTTATGTGTCAAACAGACACCACCTGCGGCTTTTTGCAAATTAAATTTATATATAGTACTGACAAATAGCCATTAACCTATAGAAATTTTGTCTACATATAGTGACATTTTTACCCCTTTGACATGCCACGGCGGCGTAATACCTTATCCATTACGAACAAACCCATTACCATATCAAAGAATAAGAACCCTTTACCTATAGGCCCTGTAAACAAGCCATTTAATTGGCTAACGGGTACCTTGGTGTAATCTGTTAATTTCCCCGGTGCCGACAGTTTTATGGTACTTAAGGCGTACACCAGCATCACAGCAATGGTAAGGATAAAAAATAACGATATACCCCATATAATGCGCCTGTCCACACGGGCTTTTAAAGGCACACTTGCTTCTTCGGCCCTTATGCACTCCATTACGTTGTAGGTAAATGCCATTGAGGGTTCATCTTCTTCCATCCCAACTATGGCACTGTTCAGTACCTGCAACTCATTGTACTTTTTACGGTACACTTCGTCGGTTTCTATGAGCATTTTTACCGCATCGGCTTCCTGCGGAGTACAGTTTCCGTCGATATAATCCCATAGTTTTTCTTCAATCGTGCTCATATCAGTTCATTTACTTCATTTCCCAGGCTGCGTTCTAAGTTTTGTTTTAAACGCTGCCGGGCCCTGAAAAGTTTAACCTTTACCGTGTTGGGCTCTATACCCATTACTTTACTTATCTCCTCTAATGATTGCTCGCCTTTATAAAACAGCGTAATAACGGTAGCATCATCAGGCATCAGCTCATCAATAGCCTTGTTTAAATAAAACGAGCGCGATCTGCCTTCGGCACTGTGCTCGTCCATTCCGTATGTCCTATTCTCGATCTGTACATAGGTGGACTCGTCATCTATCGACGATGTATCTACCCTTTTCTTACGCAGCAGCGTCATAGCTGTGGTGTAAACAATAGTATATAGCCAGGTAGAGAACTTAGACTGCTGCTGAAACGAATGGAGCGACCTATAAGCCTTCACAAAACAATCCTGCGCTACTTCTTCGGCATCCTCCCGGTTTTTTACAAAGCGCATAGCAAGCGTAAATACCAAACGCTGATGGCGTTTCACCAGGTCGGCATAGGCCGACTGGTCACCATTGAGCGTATCCTGTATCAGTTCTATGTCAGAAAGCTTGCTTTGCATTACTAATTACTCTGACAACACCTGCGCGAATTAGGTTACATGCAATTTAACATTTTTATAGGACAGGATAATGTTTAAACCGCATGATGAAGCAGTAATAGAATACTCTACAGGATGTTGACCGGTTAGGCTCTTATAAAAATCTTAACTTTTTTTGCGACAGGGTGTAACCTGTTTAAAAACCATGTGGTCATAGCTTTCAAATACAATGGTGCTGCAGCACTCAAAAGCAAGATCAATTAACAATTAAAAATATATAACATGGATAACGCAGAAATATTAATACCCATTTTAGTACCCCTTGGCCTATTCGCTTTAATTTTCGGGATATTTTACATGAGGAACCGCGAACGTATGGCAATGATAGAGCGCGGTATGGATCCAAGGATGAACAGACCCAAACCCGCCCCCTGGGAAAACCTTAAGTGGGGGTTACTGCTTGTAGGCTCTGGCCTTGGTTTGTTCCTGGCCTTTTTGCTTGACCGCAACATGTACTCAAGCAACAGCGACGAAAACGCGGCTATCTACTTCGCGCTGATAGGTATATTTGGCGGCATAGGCCTGATCATCTCCTACCGGATAGAGAAAAAGGAGCTGCACGATAACTATCGACCGGAATAAGCGCGCCCGATAACGTAAAAGCAGCCTTGAGCAATAGGGGCTGCTTTTTTATTGCTGATACCTTTCCTCAACTAATTTAAGGTGATAAAGTTCGTGCCCGGCGGTCATGTAAACCAATGCCGCTACATTAACCAGATTGCCGCTTGCAACACCCGAGCGTGTGAGCTGCTCGTGGCTAAATGAACGGTATAGATACAACGTGGCATCGCGCAAGGCTTTGTACTCGCCCGCCAGGTCAAATATATCGCGGCTGTTATAATCGGTGCTGTTGATGTAAGTGTCCTGGTCAAAACCCGGCAGCGAGATATCCTCGCGGGAGAAAACAAAGGCCCGGTAAGAGAATACCCTTTCCGTATCGATCATATGCCCCAGTACCTCTTTTAAGGTCCATTTGCCTTCGGCGTAGGTATACATGGCCTGCTCATTGGTAAGGCTGCTAAAAAGGTCAAATGTTTTTTGCTGGTTGTCCTTTAATAACTGCAATACATCCGCATTATCGGGCACCAGATCAATGTATGTGGCAAAATAAGGCCGGTATTGGTCATACCCTGGTTTCTTTATCATATTTAATAGTTTTGAGTACTATCCTGAAGGTGGTTCCTTTGCCTATCTCAGAGTCTTTTACAAATATCTGCCCGTTATGGTAGTTCTGGATAATGCGCTTGGTAAGCGATAAACCCAGGCCCCAGCCACGCTGGCGGGTGGTGTAACCCGGCTGGAAAACAGTATCAAATTTAGACCGTGGTATACCTTTACCCGTATCGCTGATATCAATAAAGATAAGTTTCTTTTGCTTATTTCCGTGTATCTGTACTTTAATGGTACCCGGCCCCTCAATGGCGTTTACGGCATTTTTTAACAGGTTTTCCAGCACCCAGTCAAACAAGGGGATGTTAAGCCCTGCTATGAGGCGGCGGTTGCCTGTCATTTCAAAAGTAATGCGGTTGCTTACGCGTACCCTAAAATAATCAACAAAATCTTTTACCACCGCGTATACCGAATGCTCTTCTAACTGGGGTTTGGAGCCTATCTTGGAGAAACGGTCGGCCACAATTTCAAGGCGTTTCACATCGTTCTCCATTTCGCCCATCAGCGGGTCGTTTTCGGCGTTAAATTTTTCCTTCATCAGCTCTATCCATGCCATGAGCGATGATATGGGCGTACCCAACTGGTGGGCCGTTTCTTTTGCCAACCCTACCCAAACCTGGTTCTGCTCGGACCGCCGCGACGAGCTGAAAGCCGTGTAGGCCACCACCAGGAATATAGCTATTACCGACAGCTGTATATAGGGAAATATCTTTAACTGCGTAAGCAGGGCCGAATCTTTATAATATACCAGGAAGGTATCATTCAGCATCGTGATCTTAAAGGGCTCGTGCTGGCTTTTCATGTAGGCCAGTTCGTCTTCAAAATATCGCGGATCGTAGGTCTTCTTACTGGCCTTTAACTCCTGCGGATCCAGTTTAATATAGGTTTTAGTGGTGTCAAGCCCGCGGGTAGCCTGTATCTCCCCCTTGGTATTGGTTAAAATGGCCGGCACTACCAGGCTATCGCGTACCGCGAAAACGTATGACAGGAAATCGTTATCATAGGTATTGGCCAGTTGTTTCATGCTCAGAGCCCATACCTGCGCGCGGGTACGCTCGCTGCGCGCGATATTTTTAACGAGGTAACTGGTATAGAAAACCGAGCCGCTGGCAATAACTACCGCAAAGGCGAGCAAAAAATATTTCCAGCGTCGTTTTTGTTCGTAAGGGTTCATAAACAGGCAGTCAAATAACGCATTTTTTTCGGAGTAGCGAAATTACGGGTATGGCAACACATGGAAATCGCTTTTAAACTTTTATGTCATATTGAGCGATAGCGAAATATCTTCTGCGTGTATAAAGTCGGCTACTGAAATGGCGAAGAAGATGTTTCACTACGTTCAACATGACAAATTGGTCTTTTCAGACGGTGAATATCATTGCATCTCAAGCTTATCACATTTGCAAAACATTAAAAGCAATATATCCCGAAGGCAGTGTCTTTATTGCAGCCCCGCTTCTACCCGCTCAATTACGTCAGACAGTTCTCCTGCCCTTTTTTCCCAGGTATTGCTTTCGGCCGTTTGTAAGCGCGATGCTCTTTTGGCGGCATTATCACCGGCGATCTCTTCTTTTAAAGCGTTTAAAAAATCTTCCTTTTCGTCGGTTATCTTCACCAAGCCGGCAAAATCGCTCATGTCGCCAAAATTGGTGCTCACTACCGGCAGCCCGGCAGCCAGGTACTCATTTATTTTCATGGGGTAAATGCCCCGGGTAAGGTCGTCCTTAACAAAGGGGATAATACCCGCGCTGAAAGTTTGCAGGTAGGCCGGCAATTCTTCGGGGCGCTTTGCTCCCTCTACCTTCACATTGGGGTACTTTTTAAGGATATTTAAGCCCCGCTCGCTAAGGATGCGGCCAACAAATACAAATTGGGCATCGGGCATGTTGGTAAACAAATGCTCCAGTATATCGTAGTTGCTGCGTTCATCAATAGTACCTATGTAGCCTATAATGGTTTTAGAAGCATCCGGCTCCTGCCTAAATCCTTGTTTAAACAGGTCAACCTTTACGGCGTTCTTTACAATGTAGCATTGTTTGCTGCCGTCCTTCTTGCTCTCATACAGTCCCTGTGAGGTAACAATTACCGCGTCGGCCATTTTCATAAACAGGGCCTCCAGGCGCAGCCCGTGCCTGCTAAGCCATGCCGCGGCACCTTTTATCTCATCATAACAATGGTAAATAAGCGTTTTTTCGTTGAACTTTCGCCCCGTCATTACGCCCATGCCCGGGTTAAATGAAGTAAAGTTGATCAGCTCTTCTTCCATATTTAACTGCCTCAGGGCTTTTTTAACTACCCTTTGCAAGAGCCATCCGTTAAACTTTAGCAGGTTACTGTAAAGAGTGCCTTCAGGTAAAAAGCTCACCGGGAAAACCAACGGCGGAAACAGTACATGCACCACGCCGCCGCCTTCGGTTTGCACCTGCCTGATGCGGCTCCTTAACCCGAAAACTTTTTTAAAGTCTATCTTATCCTTATTGCTAACGCCAAGCAGGGCATCCTTGTAGGTATAAGCATTCTCTACAAACAGCACCCTGTTGCCAACCGATAGTACTTTCATTAACTCTACCACGGCCTTAATGTAATTACCATTCCACTCGGTGCCGCTGATGCAAAGTATGTTTCGGTTTTTTAACATGGCTATTTCCTCGAGTGTCTAAACTACCTTTTTAACGTGGTACTTAAACTATTTGATGCGCAAAAAGCTTAATTTTTGTTAAAAATATAAGATACGCTTTAAAATTATCTATAATTTTTCCCCTACCTTTAAAACCGCATAAGCTACCATATACCATGCCTGATAATAAACTGTATGTGCACTACGGTTGCGGACAAACCGCACCGCCCGAATGGAAAAACTTTGATGTTTCGCCCACCCTGGTGATCCAGAATACGCCGGTGATCGGCTACCTCCTCAAGAACAGCCTGGGGCAGGTTTTTGATAAAAATGTGCAGTACGGCGATATCACCAAAGGCCTGCCGGGTATAAAAGACAACACTGCCGACGGTGTGTACTGCTCGCACGTACTGGAGCATATGTCGCTGGAGCATTTCAGGATAGCGTTACGCAATACCTATAAAATGCTGAAACCCGGCGGTATTTTCAGGATAATTATGCCCGACCTGGAAGTATTGGTACGCGACTACATTACCGATAAAGATGTAAAGCATGACCCGGAAGCATCCATCCGCCTGATCAAACGGATGATGATGGGTGTTGAAGTAAGGCCGCGCAGCTTTAAGGCGGTTACCAAGCATTTGTTTGGCTACCTGGAACACCTTTGGCTGTGGGACTGGGAATCGACCGAAAAGGAGTTACGAGATGCCGGTTTTACCAACATTCGCCGCTGCGAGTTCAATGACTCGGCCGACCCTATGTTTAAACTGGTTGAAAACCCTAAGCGCTGGGAACTGGTAGTAAAATTTGAATGTGTTAAGTAAAGCGTTTTTGACGCTTTCGCTGTAATTATTCATCTCCCCCGATAAATCGCTGCTTATTTAGGTGAAAAAACACCTACTGCGAAACTGCTAATCAAGTAGTTTAGCTACCTCTTATTCCTTTATCCAATAATTACAACTGTGAGAAACCTGCTTATCGCACTTTTTTTGCTTACAGCTATGCCCGGCAAGCTTGTCGCGCAGCAAACAGACAACAAAAAGCTGTTAAAAAAAATATTAACTTTCAAAGATGCCGACTCGGCCAGGCGTTACAGCGACTCGCTTTTGACGCTTGCCCGACGTGACAACAATAAAACATTTGAGGCTAAGATACTATACCGTGTAGCGTTTAAATATTATGCTTTAGGGAAAGAACAAACCGCCCTGGAATACGCCAGGAAAGCATTTGCCGCGATCTCTCCGACAGACGACTCCACCACCTACGTAAAATCGCGCTTGCTGGTAGCCTATATGCTGAGCCGCGGAGGCCAGAACGAACCGGCTTTTAAGGAAGCTTTTGCCACATTAAAGCTTACGGATAAATATAACTGGCGTAAACTGCGCATTGAAACCAAAATTTGCATAGCGGATATTTACCGGCCCGTACGCGAGATTGACCGCGCCCTGCCTTTTGCGCAACAAGCCATTGATGAAGCAAAGGCCGTTAAAGATACCGGGCTGTACATATTTGCCATGAGCACACTTTCCAACGTGTTATCCGGCCCTAAAAAGCATGGCGATATACCGGTAGCCAACACGACCAAAGCCGCCCAAATATTGGAAACCCTGCTGTCGACCCCATACAAAGAGCATATCGCCACTTTTGACAGAACCAATTATTTAGGCAACCTGGGCAGGCTGTACGAAATGCTTAAGCAATATGACAAAGCTGAAGCCACATTGCTTACAGCCATTGATACCGCTTATAAATACGACTATCTGGTTTTGGCCAAACACAGCCTAAATGAACTGGCTACGCTAAACCTGGACAGGAAAGATTACAAAAAGGCTATCCTATATGGTAACAAAGCGCTAACCATACAGCCGGGCAACCAAGCTAACCGTGTAACGCAGCGTAATATCTATAATAAATTAGAAGACGCTTACGCCAACATAGGCGATTACAAAAAGGCTTATGAATTTGCCGTAAAAGAAAATGCCCTTAATGATACCATCCTCACTACAGACCAAAGCCGCTTTACCGCCGAACTGGACGAAAAATACCGTAACGATAAGCGGCTGCTGTTGGCGGCCAACCGCAACAGCCTGTTACAGCAACAGCGCAACCTCACAATCATCGCGGCTATATTTATCCTTGTTGTACTGGTGATCACTTACCTGTGGCTTGCCGATAAAAAAAGGAAACAAGCAGCCGCCCTGGAAAGGGAACACGCACAGCTGGCACGGTTGGACGAGATGAAAACCCGTTTCTTCGCCAACGTAAGCCACGAGTTAAAAACGCCCTTAACGCTTATTATGGGGCCTGCAGAACAGCTGGCGCAAAACGCCGACCTGCCCGAGCAGCACAGAGCCAGCGCCAAAACTATTGTACGCAACAGTAAAAAATTGCTGGACATGGTGAACGAACTGCTTGACTTGGGCAAACTGGAAACCGGCAACCTGCAGGTAAAGGCCGGGCAGGTGCAACTGGCGCCTTTTATCAGGCTGCTGTACAAAGGCTTCGCTTCAGCCGCGGCATACAAACAGCTTACTTACACACTTACATGCACCATTAACGAAAACCTGCATGTAGCGCTTGACCGTGACAAGTTTGAGAAGGTGGCCAATAACTTTATCAGCAACGCGATAAAATATACACCAGCAGGCCGGGCCGTGAATGTGAAGGCTGCTATTGAAAACGGCATGATCATTTTAAGTGTAGAGGATAACGGCAACGGCATACACCCTGCAGACGAGCGCCAGATATTTGACAGGTATTACCAGGGCAGCCAGAACCAAACCAATGCCGACGGCGGCACAGGTATCGGCCTATCCATTGCTAAAGAGTTGGCGGAGGCCATGGGTGGCACGGTAACACTGCATACGACCTTTGGGGAGGGTTCGAGATTTACCGCGCGTATACCGCTGGTTGAAGTTACGGCAGAACACATCACCCTAAAAACTGATGCTGATACGGGAGATATCACACAGCTATCGCATAACACGGCGGTTACGGTAACATCAAATAAAAAGATACTGGTGGTGGAAGACCATGATGAAATGGTTGGGTATATAACCTCCGTACTATCTGCGGATTGTACGGTAATTACTGCCGGCAACGGGATGCAAGCATTGCAGCTATTAAGCGATGGTGGCAAAAATAGCCTGCCCGACCTGATCATCTCTGATGTAATGATGCCCGAAATGGATGGCTTTACCCTATTGCAAAAACTAAAGGAACACCCTGTGTGGTGCTCCATCCCCGTAATTATGTTAACCGCGCTTACTGATAATCATAACAAGCTAAAGGCCCTCAACATCGGTGTGGACGATTACCTTACCAAACCGTTTGTAGCCGGTGAACTGGTTGCCCGGGTAAATAACCTTTTGGCCAATGCCGGCAATCGTACAAACCTTAGCGATAGCGGGCCAGCGTTGGAACATGATACGGAAGAGGATGCTAATCATACAGCCATGCCACCATCACCTGCCGACCTGGCCTGGATAAGCAAACTCGAAACCGTGGTAAGACGGCATATCGGCAAATCGGAAATTAACCTCCATATCCTTTCTGATGAAATGGCCATCAGCGAGCGGCAGCTAAACCGCCGCATAAAGCAAATTACCGGCTTAACTCCCAATAAATACGTACGCACCATTCGTTTACAAATAGCGCGCGAGGCTATAGAAAGCGGTAAATACCGCACCGTAGCAGAAATATCTTACCTGGCAGGTTTTGAAACACCGGCCTATTTCAGTAAGCTGTTTAAGGAGCATTACGGCCGCGATGTAAACGATATTTTGTAATCAATAATTAAAAAACGAATTAACCATACTGAAAAAACGGCCGTTCTGTTCAGCTAAATGGCCGTTTACTCAAGCTAAATGGCCGTTTCGTTTGATGAACACGGCCCATATTTGCATAAATCCTTAATGTAATGGAACTCATATTTAACAAGCAAATGGTTAAACCAGCTATAAACAAAGGTAAAGAGGTAATTTGCCCCGGTTGCGGCAAAAACTCGTGTGAGCGCATCAGGCGCGGAACACTTGTCAGGGCCCTTTTACCCTGGCTTAACGTTAAACGTTACCATTGCCAGGCCTGCCTTAAGCATTTCTACAAATTAAAGAACTAACCCTACCCCGCCTAATAAATTTTAAAACCTGCTTCTTTGTTGCTAATATTACAGCCGCGGCGGTTCTCATTTTGCTGACGCGGCATAATATTACGGTAATGAAACATTTCGGCCTCATCGGTTACCCGCTTTCGCACTCTTTTTCAAAAAAATACTTTACCGAAAAGTTCGAGAAAGAAGGCATTGAAGACTGCACTTACGAACTTTACCCCTTAGAAAATATCGACGATCTGCCAAAGCTCCTGCACAAACATCCGCATTTGTGTGGCTTAAACGTTACTATTCCCCATAAAATAAGCGTATTAAAACACCTGGACTGGATAGAGCACGATGCCAAGCACGTTGGCGCGGTAAACTGCATCAAGGTGATCTCGCAAAGCCCGGTATCAACCGCCTTTTCCGGTGAGGTTGCTTTCAATAATGATGACTTGTTCCTGGAAGGCCATAATACCGATATATACGGTTTCGATACATCATTGGAGCCACTTATAAATGATAGCTTTGACAAAGCCTTAATTCTTGGTGATGGCGGCGCGGCAAGGGCGGTTAAATGTTCATTGGAGAACAGGGGGATAACATATACTACCGTAACGCGCAAGCGGGTAGAGGGGGGTATCTTGTTTGATGAATTAACAGCCAAACATATTGAAGAGAACAGGCTTATTGTTAACACCACGCCACTGGGCACCTACCCTAATGTTGATGAATGCCCGCCTATACCTTATGAGGCCATTACCAAAAAGCACGTACTGTTTGACCTGGTTTACAACCCCGAAGAAACCTTATTTTTGAAGAAAGGCAAAGAACGTGGCGCAACCACTAAAAATGGTTACGAAATGTTAGTGTTACAGGCCGAAAAAGCATGGGAAATATGGAACTCCAATACCGTAAAATAAACTTTTTATGGATAGCGCTCATAGCGCTGGTATTTACCGCCTGCGGTGGCAATAACGATTTTTCGCCCAAGCCGAGGGGCTATTTCCGTATTGAATTCCCGAAAAAGGGATACCAGCCTTATAGTGAAGGCTGCCCTTTTACCTTTGACTATCCTAAATACAGTAAAATTGAACCCGACCGCTCTCCGGGCGCTAAACCCTGCTGGCAAAATATACAGTTTCCGCAATTTAATGCTACGCTACACCTGAGCTACCAGCCGGTTACCTCTAAAAAAGAATTTAACCAACTGGTGGAAGACGCGCACAAGCTCAGCTTTAAACATACGGTTAAGGCCACTTCTATAGATGAAGGGCGCATCAGCTACCCTGATCGTAAGGTTTACGGCATCTACTATACCATTGATGGTAACGCGGCATCATCGGCACAGTTTTTTTTAACCGATAGTACCCACCATTACCTGCGCGGGGCACTGTACTTCAATTCCGAACCCAGGCTGGATTCCATACAACCCGTGCTCAACTTCATCAAGAAAGATGTGGATGTAATGATCAAAAGCTTTAAATGGCGATAGTTCTTAAGGTTAAAGGCGAAAGGCAAAGGGTTAAGGGGTTTTCCAAGTTTCGTGACCTTTCGCCTTCCGCCTTTAACCTTTCACCTTAATACCCTACCTTTGCCGCATGGCCAAATTACAATCGTTTGTAAATAACCCTTACCAGGAAAACACCTACATCATTTATGATGAAACCGGCGAGTGCGCTATCATTGACCCCGGCATGTACACCCGCCCCGAGCAGGATGCTGTGGTAAACTTTATAAAGGATAACCAACTTAAACCCGTATTGCTGCTGAATACACACTGCCATATAGACCATGTGCTGGGTAACCGCTTTGTGTTTGACCAGTATGGCTTAAAACCACAATTTAACGAGGGCGAATCGGAAACGCTGGCCGCTGTTGTGGCTTACGCGCCGGCTATGGGTTTCAGGTATGATGCATCACCCATACCGGATACCTATCTACCCCAAACCGGCACCATTACTTTTGGAAACACTACTTTAGAGTTGATCTTCGCGCCGGGGCATTCACCGGCCAGCTTATGTTTCTACGATAAGCAGGCCAATATCCTCATAGGCGGCGATGTGCTTTTCCGCAGCAGCATTGGCCGCACCGACCTGCCCGGCGGCGACTATTCTACTTTGGTAAAAAGTATTGAAGAAAAACTATTCGTCCTGCCGGATGATTGCACCGTATACCCCGGCCACGGCCCCGAAACCACCATCGGTTTCGAAAAACAACATAATCCGTATTTATAAGTTATTAAAGGCAAGCAGCTTAATTTGAATACCTCGGTTTACATAGCCCGGCGCTACCTGTTCTCTAAAAAACAGACCCACGCCATTAACATTATCTCCGGTATATCTATGCTGGGGGTACTGGTAGGCAGCGCCGCACTCATTATTATCCTTTCGGTATTTAACGGGCTGGAAGAGGTGATCCTGAAGCTATACAGTAATTTTACGCCCGAACTAAAGATAGAGCCCAGGCTCGGCAAAACCTTTAACCCCGATGAGCCTTACTTCCTGTCGCTCAAAAAAGACAGAAGCATTGTTTCATTCACCGAAGTGCTGGAAGAAAAAGCGCTTATTAAATATGCCGAACGGTCATTCATCGGTACTGTTAAGGGTGTAAGTGACGATTTTTTAAAAGGCCGCCAGTTAGATAGCACCATACAGTTTGGCTCCTTCACTTTAAAAGACAGAGGCACCGACTATGCCGTAATTGGCGCTACCGTGCAGGGTAGCCTCGGCGTAAGCCTTAAAAACCAGTTTGTGGCATTGCAGGTATACTCGCCCAAGCGTACGGCCGGGAACTCCACTAACCCTATGAATGATTTTGTGTTCCGCTCTATACAGCCATCGGGGGTTTTTGGCATACAGCAGGATTTTGACGATATCATTATTACTCCCCTGGAGTTTACCCGCGACCTGCTCGAAGAGCCCAACCGTGTATCATCACTCGAGATCAACTTTAAAAAAGGTACCGATATAGAGGAGATACAGGATAACATCATCGAAAAAATAGGCAACAAATACACGGTTAAAAACCGCAAGCAGCAAAATACCGGTTTATATAAAACCATCAACTACGAGCGTTGGTCTATATTCATGATACTGGTTTTTGTGCTCATTATCGCTTTATTTAATATAGTGGGCTCGCTTACCATGCTGGTAATTGATAAGCGAAAAGATATTGCCATACTTACCAGCCTGGGCGCGGGCAAGTCGCTCATACAGGGCATTTTCTTTTTCGAGGGGATGATGATCTCCTTTATCGGTTGCATAGGCGGTATCATCATGGGCAGCCTGGTGTGTTTGGCGCAGCAGCATTTTAAACTGATCAAAATGGGGTCGAGCCTTTCGGTGCTGGATGCCTACCCGGTGGCCTTTAAACCTACCGATTTTGTATTGGTATTTTTTACGGTGTTGGGGATATCCGTTATAGCGTCGGGCATCAGCGCGCGCCTGAGCGTAAAGCGGCTGGATGAGATAAAGAAAGACTTGTAGGAAGTCAGGAAGTTTTTAGTCTGTCGTCCGAAGTTAGGATTTATCCTGAACGACCCGTTCTTCGCTTGCGCTCGTCGGGGTGAGTCGGACCGCGGGCAACTATTAAAATAAAATGATAGCTTTAGGCATTGCCCGGCTCAAATAATTAATAAAACTCATTCGCCCGGTGGGCGTTACAATATTATGGAATCTAAACGTCAGCAAAAATTTGCAGGGGTGATCCAGGAAGACCTGGCAGCCATTTTTCAGCGCGAGGGCCAGAACTATCTGCCCAATACCTTGGTAACCATCACCAAAGTGCGCGTTACACCCGACCTGGCCATCGCCCGTGTGTTCCTCAGCTTTTTTAATCATACCAATACACAGCAATCGCTGGCAACGGTAAAATCGCATGCATCAGAGATACGCTACAAATTAGGTGCGCGTATTAAAGATCAGGTAAGGGTAATACCACAGCTGGAGTTTTTTGTTGATGATACCAATGAATACGTGGAGCGCATGGACAAGATATTTGATAAGATAAGCAAGGAAGACCGCCAGCCGGATACGGACGAAAACTAAGCCCATGACCGCTACCGAAAAGCTGGCAGCTTACGTGAAGGAAAACCTGGCCACGTTTGGCAAGGTGGTAGACCTCGACCCGGTGTACGATAAGTTATATCCGTTGGATCTCACCTTGTCTAACACCGAACTTACGCCGGAACTTTTGGCAGATACCGCCGCTTTTAGCGCGTGGGTAAACCAATGCCTTGCTGTAAATAACTGCCGCTATGCTATTGGCGGCTACATGGAGCACCGGGCTGTTTATACCCGCAGCCAGTTATTTAACGCGGAAGGCGAACCCCGCCGCCTGCACCTCGGGGTAGATATATGGGGGCCGGCAGGCACACCCGTTTACGCACCCGCAGCGGGTACTATACACAGCTTCGCGGATAATAACCACTTTGGCGATTACGGCCCAACCATTATCCTGCAGCACCAGTTTGCGGAGTTTACGCTATACAGCCTTTATGGCCATTTGAGCCGCAAAAGCCTTGAGGGGTTGCACAATGGTATAGTCATACAAAAGAACCAGCCTATTGGCACTTTTGGCGATCCCATTGAAAATGGCAGCTGGCCGCCGCACCTCCATTTCCAGCTAATGCTGGATATTGGCGACGCCAAAGGCGATTACCCGGGCGTAGGCTATTACAGCCGCAAAAGCGAATACGAGCAAAATATACCCGACCCGGAAGTGATACTCAATTTTGCCCGCTATGTGCAAACCTGAGGGTAAAATGTAACACCTTTATTATGCATACATAACTGATTGCATTTTACACATTAGTGCTTATATTTGCCATCGCTAAAAACTTCATTTTAATAACATAATGAGAGAAATACAATTCAGAGAAGCGCTACGTGAAGCCATGTCGGAAGAAATGCGCAACGATCAGAATATATACCTGATGGGCGAAGAGGTTGCCGAATATAACGGTGCCTACAAAGTAAGCCAGGGTATGCTTGATGAATTTGGCGCTAAGCGCGTTATTGATACACCTATCTCTGAGTTGGGTTTTGCCGGTATAGGCATTGGCTCGGCCATGAACGGCCTTCGCCCTATCATCGAGTTCATGACATTCAACTTCTCATTGGTAGCAATTGACCAAATCATTAACGGCGCTGCCAAAATGATGTCAATGAGCGGTGGCCAGTTCTCGGTACCTATCGTATTTCGCGGCCCTACCGGTAACGCCGGTATGCTTAGCTCACAACACAGCCAGTGTTTTGAGAACTGGTATGCCAACTGCCCGGGCTTAAAGGTAGTAGTACCTTCAAACCCTTATGACGCGAAAGGCTTATTAAAATCAGCTATCCTGGATCCGGATCCGGTGATCTTCATGGAATCAGAATTAATGTATGGCGATAAAGGCGAAGTGCCCGAAGAAACCTACTATATTGAATTAGGTAAAGCGAAAGTAACCAAAGAAGGTACTGATGTTACCCTGGTTGGTTTTGGTAAGATCATGAAAGTGGTTAATGCCGCTGCTGCTGAGCTGGAAAAAGAAGGCATCAGCGCCGAAGTGATCGACCTGCGTACCGTACGCCCTATTGACTACGCTACCGTAATTGAATCGGTTAAGAAAACCAATCGTTTAGTTATCGTAGAAGAAAGCTGGCCTTTAGGTTCAATTGCAACCGAGGTAGCCTTTAAAGTACAAAAAGACGCGTTTGACTATCTTGACGCGCCTATCCTGCGCTTAACCGGCGGCGATGTACCACTGCCGTATGCGCCTACCCTTATCCAGGAATACCTGCCAAATGCCGAGCGCCTGGTAAAAGCTGTAAAAGAAGTAATGTACGTTGCTAAATAAGCTTAACAACCCTTATACAAAGCCGCTTCAACTCAATTGAAGCGGCTTTTTTTATCACCTATCTATCAGCACACTGTCATATCCTGCCTCTATTATTGGCATATCGAGAATAACCGATATATATTTGCATCATGGATCAGGTAGAAGTATTTAAGGCGCTTTCCAACAAAACCCGTTTGCAGATCTTGAGCTGGCTCAAAGATCCGGAAGTACATTTCCCCGCACAGGCGCTAAATGGTTATGCCAATGGCGTATGCGTAGGCCAGATACATGCCAAAAGCGGCCTTACCCAATCTACCGTATCCGAATACCTTTCCAGCCTGCAGCGCGCGGGCCTCATCTCCTCTACACGGGTAGGGCAATGGACCTATTACAAACGTAACGAGGAAGCCTTTAAGGCACTGAGCAAATTAATTGAAGCAGATATCTAATTATATACTTATGAATACCGACAGTTTATTCAGGCCTTTCAGCCTAAAATCATTAAATATTAAAAACCGCATTGTAATGGCGCCCATGACGCGGTCATTCTCGCCAAACGGCGTGCCTACGTCTGATGTGGCCTTGTATTACCGCAAACGCGCCGAAGGCGAAGTAGGTTTGATACTATCAGAAGGTACCGTGATCAACAGGCCGTCATCATCTAACGATGCCAACGTACCGCATTTTTACGGAACGGAAGCCTTAGCAGGATGGCAGCAGGTAATTAATAACGTACACGAGGCCGGCGGCGCTATGGGCCCTCAAATATGGCACATGGGTGTGATGGACAACCATGCTTCTGGCTGGGTGCCTCCCGTACCTTTCGAAGGCCCTTCAGGCATTAACCGCCCCGGCAACAACAACGGCAAAACCATGACCGAAAGCGACATTGCCGATGTAATAGCCGCTTTTGGCCAGGCCGCAGCCGATGCCAAACAACTGGGTTTTGATTGCGTAGAGATACACGGCGCGCATGGCTACCTTATTGACCAGTTCTTTTGGGAAGGCACCAACCTGCGTACGGATAGCTATGGCGGTAAAACCTTACCTGAGCGCAGCCGCTTTGCCATAGAGGTAATTAAAGAGGTACGTAAACGTGTTGGGGATGATTTTGCCGTAATTATACGCCTCTCTCAATTTAAACCAGCCGCCTATGATAATAAGCTGGCCGCAACGCCACAGGAAATGGAAGCCTGGCTTACCCCGCTTGCCGATGCCGGTATTGATATTTTCCACTGCTCGCAGCGCCGTTTCTGGGAACCTGAGTTTAACGATAGCGACCTTAACTTTGCCGGCTGGGCCAAAAAGCTTACCGGCAAGGCCACCATTACGGTAGGTTCGGTTGGCTTGTCGGGCGATTTCTTTGGCGCTTTTGCCGGCGAAAGCTCACAGGCCAGTTCTTTGGACGAACTGCTGAGAAGGTATGACCGCGGCGATTTTGATTTGGTAGCGGTGGGCCGCCCGCTGTTATCAGACCCGCAATGGACCAAAAAGGTACACCAGGGCCACAACGAGCAACTCAAGGGATTTAGCCCGGCGGCGCTTGGCCAGTTGGTAATGGAATAATAACAAGAACGGCTCCTTTATCGGAGCCGTTCTTGTTTAACCGCATCATCATATTTAAAGCTTTATAGTTAACTTGCCTTAAGTTTTTAGCCCATAAACTGCTAAAGAATAGTCATGAGCAACATACTGCATATTTTAAACGGCGACGCTACCCTGTACGGCTTTGAAAGTACCGGCATTGATGGTGATATACTCATTTGGCGAGAGGTACTGTCTGAAGGGCCTTTGATGGAGCGTATAGGCACTGCCGCGTTCTGGAAGCAAAGGGAAGAATGGATAACATCAGCCTTTGATGAAAAACCCGAAGGTTACGAGGAGAAAGTGATACGGCCGCTTGAAAAACTCAATGGCCCTTATACCGAACTTAACCTGTGGTTTGAGTTTGACCTGCACTGCCAGGTGAACATGCTGGGCGTGCTCATGCTACTATCGCAACAGACCAACCTTAATGAGCGTGCGGTTTATCTCATCTGCCCCGATAGCTACCCCGATAAACCCGATTTCAGAGGGATGGGCGAGCTTACCGGCAACGAACTGGAATACCTGTATGATAACATCCGCGTGCAACTAAGCGATTACGATATTGAACTGGCTACCGAGGCCTGGGATATTTATTTGATGCAGGATGCGAAGGCCTTAGCGGACTGGCTGACCAAAGAGCGGTTCTGGGCGAATATGACCGTGTTAAAACCGGCACTGGAAGCCCAACTAAAACGCCTGCAAACCAACAGCAAAGGGCATAATTATATTGAGCAAAGGTTACTGGATATTTACAAGAGTGGCATAACCGACCGGCAGCTCATCCACAAGGAGTTCTGGAAAACTGAACCCATCTACGGCATGGGCGACGCGGAACTGAATACTTACCTGGATAAGCTGAATATCGCTTAATGGTCTGTTTCCTCGTACAGGTCTTTTAACTGTTTGATACGGGCTTGGGTGCTTTGCGTTTTAGAATTATAAACCGCCAATGGAGCCATTGAGCCCCCCTCGTACAGTAAAGCGTATATTTTTGCTTCCTCGTCCCTGAAAGCTACCCACTTGCGCTGCGATAAGGTGAGAGCTGTTTTTAGTTCGGGTGCTAACCGGCCCATTAAGGTTTTGTAGAGTGTATTTAACTCCTTATCCGCAGCGTTGAATTGCTTCTGCGCGCAAAGGTTCATTTCCAATTGCGTTTTGGCATTAGAGCAATCAACCGACTGGGCATGCAGGGTGCCGGTGAACAGTACAGCCACTATAAACGGCAGAAGTAGTTTGCGAAACATTTTTACGGGTTTACAAAGCATTGATGGAGCGTATTATTTCTTCCAGTAAACGCAAATCCTCCGTAAGATACTTTCGTACAATAAACTTCGCGCCGCTTGAATATTCTTTTACAAAAAGCTCACCTTGCATAGTCTCCGGGTAAAGCTCATCCCGATAGTATATAGGTACACCTGCTTTCAGCATTTGCTCCGCTCCCCATCCGGCACCTTCATCTATTACCTTTTGTATAGGATCATTTTCATATAGCTCATCGAGGGTTATCATGTTTGAAGATACTTAAAATTTCAATAACTTATCCATCATTTCTTCCAAACGGGCTTTAGCCAGGAACTGGTCTTCCAGGGCTTTGTTCATCGGGATGGCGGTATCCAGGCTGGCGCAGCGCATTACCGGGCCATCAAGGTACTGGAAACAGTGCTCGCCTATATAGGCGGCTATTTCGCCGCCAAAACCGCTGGTGAGCGTATCCTCATGCAGCACCAATACCTTTGATGTTTTCTTTACCGTTTTTTCAACGGCTTCTTTATCCCATGGTTGCAGGCTGCGCAGGTCGAGTATCTCTATGGACTGGTCGGGGTGGTTATCGGCATATTCCATGGCCCAGTGTACGCCGAGGCCATAGGTGATAATACTGGCTTTGGTACCCTTGCGTACGATATTGGCCTTCCCTATCTCCACGTAATAGTCCTCATCAGGCACTATGCCGTTAATACTGCGGTAGAGTAGTTTATGCTCAAAGTACATTACCGGGTTAGGGTCATTGATGGCGGCCATCAGCAAGCCTTTGGCGTCATCAGGGAAAGCGGGATAAACCACTTTTAGTCCTGGGGTTTTAGTAAACCAGGCCTCATTACTCTGCGAGTGGAAAGGCCCCGCGCCTGTGCCCGCGCCTGCCGGCATGCGGATAACCGTATCTACCGTTTGCCCCCAGCGATAATAGGTTTTAGCCAGGTTGTTCACTATTTGGTTAAAACCGCAGCTCACAAAATCGGCAAACTGCATTTCTACCACCGACTTGTAGCCGTTAATAGACAGCCCCATGGCCGTACCCACAATACCCGATTCGCATATTGGCGTATTGCGTACCCTATCCTTGCCAAACTCTTCTACAAAGCCCTGGGTGATTTTAAAGGCGCCGCCATATTCGGCTATATCCTGCCCCATTAATACCAGGTTGGGGTGCGCCTGCATGCTTAAGCGCAGGGCATCGCTAATGGCATCAATGTATCGTTTCTCCGTAAAGGATTCGGCGGGCAGGTGGCGCGGTGGGTTAAACAGGCGATACATACTTTGCACCTCTGTTTGCTCATGGGGTATAATATCCGGTTCGTTAAATACTTTCTCTACCTCGTTATCAATCAACGTGGTAAACTCTTTACGCAGGAAAGGCACCCACTCGGGCCGCAATACTTTCTCATCCAGCAAAAACTTCTCGAAGCAATCTACCGGGTCGCGCTGTTTCCACTCATCAAACAAATGCTGGGGTACATATTTAGTACCCGATGCTTCCTCGTGGCCCCGCATCCTAAAGGTCATGCACTCCAGCAGCACCGGGCGCGGGTGTTCGCGTATTTCTTTGGCCAGTTCATTAACGGTATGGTAAACCTCCAAAATATTATTTCCGTCTATCCGGCGCCCTTCCATGCCATAGCCTATGGCTTTATCGGCAAGGGTGGCACAGCGGTACTGCTCATTGGTTGGAGTTGACAGGCCGTAGCCGTTATTTTCTATCAAAAAGATCACCGGCAGGTTCCAAACAGCGGCAATATTAAGCGCCTCGTGGAAATCTCCTTCGCTGGTAGCGCCTTCGCCGGTAAATACCAGCGTTACCTTTTTATCTTTCTTTAACTTATCGGCAAGGGCTATACCATCGGCCAGGGCCATCTGGGGGCCCAGGTGCGATATCATCCCAATGATCTTATACTCTTGTGTTCCGAAATGAAAGGAGCGGTCGCGCCCGCGGGTAAAGCCCGACGCCTTGCCCTGCCACTGCCCCATTAAACGGGAAATGGGGATATCGCGTGAGGTAAATACCCCTAAATTGCGATGCATAGGCAGTATATATTCATCGTTATTAAGCGCAAGCGTACTGCCTACGGCAATAGCTTCCTGCCCTATGCCCGAAAACCATTTGCCGATACGCCCCTGCCGCAACAGTATCAGCATTTTTTCTTCAACCAGCCGGGGCAATAACAGTTTCTTATAAAACGTTATCAAACCGTTGTCGTCGATATTTTTCCGGTCAAAAATCATTACGTAAAGCTAAGAAGTTTTTAAAACTTTGTATGTTTGAACATTCCACTATTCCGCTATGAAGCATTTGTACCTCAGAATTGCCTTATTGTTCGTTTTTTTTGTGTTGATGGCCTTTGTACCCGACCATTTCCTGATGCCCGAACATTTCTTCCTGAAAAAAGGCGATACACTGAGCCTGCACCTGCTGCTGGGCGAAAACCTGAGCAAGGACAGCGAGGTTCCTTATGCCCCAAAGCAAACCACTAAACTTATGGTTTACGAAGGTAAGAAAACAACCGACCTTTCTAAAACCATTAAGAATAACGCGGTACCCTTGCTAAGCTACCGTACCGAAAATACCGGCCTGGTATTGGTATCGCTCAACAACAACGAAATAAACGAGATACCGCGCGAAGATTTCATGACCTTTTTAACCGAGCAGGGGTATGACAATATTGCCGAAAAGCTAAAAAACAGTAACGCGTTAAATTTCACCGAGAAATATAACCGCTACCTTAAAACGCTGGTTACCGTTGGCGAAGGTGGGGGCAATGATTACAACAAAACGGTTGGCGACGATTTTGAGATCACTCTAAAAAAGAACCCATACAAACTTAATTACGGCGAAGACCTAACTGCTACAGTTACCTTTAAGGGCAAACCGTATGAGGGACCGGTTTGGCTGTACATTAAAACCGCATCGGGCAATGTATACCCGCAACAGCTTTCAAGCGATGCTTCGGGCCGTATTTACGCAAATATCAGCCGTGAGGGAATTTACATGATACGCGCAACTAAGTTTGAGGCCTCAAAGGGTAAAGATGCCGATTACGAATCATGGGTGGCCAGCTACATTTTCTCGTTCAGGAACCACGACGACGAGCCGAATACTTATAAGGAATTTGGTTTTGGTGACAAGCACTAAACTACCCCAGGAGGTGCAGTTGCGAAAGGTCAAACTTGGGGCTTAGGGTGTAGCGCAATTGTACCAGCCCTGTATCATAGGTCTTGCTATCCAGCAGGGTGAGGTCTACCCTTTGCTTTATACCATTAAACAGTGGCTTACCCCCACCCAATACTACAGGGTGTACAGCCAGCAGCATTTCGGTAACCAGGCGCCTGTTCATCATTTCAGTGATCAGTTCGGCGCCACCAAACAGCCATATATCGCCGCCGGGCACGTTGAGCACTTCATTTACTACTGCATCAAATTCTGCTTTGCTAACTACCTGTATATTTTCGCCCGCCAGTGGAGTAACCGTATCTGAGAATACATAAATGTTAGGTACGGGGAACAAGTTAATATCCGCGCGTATCACCTCAAAACTTTTACGGCCTATAAACATGGTATCGGTATGGCTGTAAAAAGCCTCCATACCATAGTCCTGATCGTTAAAACACCAGTCGTACTCCCCTTTAGGGCTTTCAATAAAACCATCCAGGCTTACAGCCAGATTCATGATCACTTTGCGCATGTTAAATCAGGTTTATTCTGACCGGTGGCCTTCTTTCCATAACTGGCTGAACGATTTTTCGGCAACCTTAGGCATTTCCTTATAATGGCCCCAGGTTTTCTTAAAGAAGATACGCATGAAAAGGTTTTTCATTTTGCCGCCAAAAAAATCGGTAAGGCTGCGTTTGAGCATCCCTTTGGTCCATATGGCCCAGCCCCACTTTTCCTTTAAGGGCGTAAGCCCTTCTTTTACCGCGTCGCGGCGGTTAAGCAGCAGCATTTTATGGATATCTATTTTTACCGGGCACACCTCGGTACATTTACCGCACAGGCTGGATGCATAGCTTAAATGCTTAAACTTCTCCATGCCCTGTAAATGCGGGGCAATAACGGAACCTATAGGGCCGCCATAAGTGAAATCATAGGTGTGGCCACCAATGTTCTGGAAAACCGGGCAAACATTTAAACAGGCACCACAGCGTATGCAATAAAGACCCTGTCGCTGGTCTTTTTGGGCTAAAAGGTTGGTACGGCCATTATCCAGCAGCACAACGTACATCTCCTCGGGGCCGTCGGTTTCGTGCGGCTGGCGGGGGCCGCTCAGTATGGTGTTGTATACAGTAAGGTTTTGGCCGGTGCCATGCGTGGCCAGCATAGGCCAAAAAGTATCCAGGTCTGTAATAGAAGGGATCATTTTCTCAATACCCACTACCGCTATATGTATTTTGGGGAAGCTGGTGGTTAGCCGGGCATTACCTTCGTTCTCGCTTATGGCAATGCTGCCGGTATCAGCAATCAGGAAGTTGGCGCCGGTAATGCCTACATCGGCCTTCAGGTATTTTTCGCGTAATATTTCCCGTGCCTTTTGCGTAAGCTGCTCGGGGGTACTGTCTAAAGGGCTGCCAAATTTCTCATTAAACAGTTTGGCAATATCCTCTGTAGAAAGATGCATGGCAGGCGTTACCATGTGGTAGGGCTCCTGGCCCAACAACTGTACAATATATTCGCCCAGGTCGCTCTCCAGGGCCTCTACGCCGCTCTCCTGCAGGGCCGCGTTGAGGTGTATCTCCTCGGTAGCCATTGATTTTGATTTGATAACCGTTTTAGCCCCGGCTCGTTCAATAATACTCAGGATCTCGCGGCGGGCCTCATCGGCATCATTGGCCCATATCACTTTGCCACCACGTTTCAGGAAATTTGATTCAAACTCGGGCAGAAACTTGTCCAGATTTTCCATTACCCGCCATTTGATTACGTGGCCCTTCTTTTTAGAATGCTCGAGGTTGATCATCGCTTCTTTACCACGCTCAAACGCCACCCCGTATTTATCAATATTTTTGTTGATAATACGGCGATGGTCGATCTCAAACGCTTTTTGCTCGGATGCTACCAAAAATTCTTCTGCCGTGTTCCCCATGTATGCGAAAGTAAATAAAGCTGATAAAAGTTTTACGATATCTTTAAAAATGCCACCCTTGTTAACAACAAAAGCGGCCCGTGAGCCGCTCTTATTGTTTTAAACAGGTTGAAAATATCTTACCGGGTGCCTTTGGCCGCGTCGGCCTTGTCTACTACCGGGCGGTTATCGCGGTTAGCCAGTTCCCAGCCGGTATAGAAAGCCAGCTGCGCACGTTTAGCCAGCAGCGGGAAGTTGATCTTACTTACTTCATCGCCGGGAGCATGATAATCAGCATGTACACCATTAAAGTAGAAGATAATTGGCACGTTGTAACGGGCAAAGTTATAATGATCTGAACGGTAATAGAAGCGGTTAGGATCGTTCGGATCATCGTACTTATAGTCCAGTTTCATCTTGGTATAAGTGTTATTGGCCTCTTCGCCAATTTTATGCAGGTCGGAGCTCAGCATGTTTGAACCTATCGAATACACATAGTTGGCAGAATCGGGCTTGCCGACATACTCTTCACCAACCCGGCCTATCATGTCAATGTTAAGATCGGCAATGGTATTAGCCAGCGGGAACACCGGATGATCGGTATAGTATTCAGAGCCTAACAAGCCTTTTTCCTCACCTACGTTACCCAGGAACAGCACACTGCGACGAGGGCCTTTACCATCTTTTTTAGCCTGTGAGAAAGCGCGTGCTATCTCCAGGATACCGGTAGTACCGGAACCATCATCATCGGCACCGTTGTTTACCTTATCGGTAGCGCCCGGGCGCAGGTTTAAACCGATGTGGTCATAGTGGGCCGAAAATACCAGCACTTCGTCTTTTAGTTTAGGATCGCTGCCGGGCATAAAGCCTAACACATCAACGGCCTTTACATCTTTGGTAGTGCTGCTGATAGTAACTGCCGCGGTACCTTTAATTACCTGCGTTTGTTTACCTGCTTTAGCAGCGGCTTTAAGGTCGGCATAGCTTTTACCGCTTGCTTTTAAGGCGGCATCAGCCACGGGGCCTGTTACCATAAATAAAGGGGCTGATGTATCTTTCTTTTCATCAGCAGTGGCTTTTTTAATGGTAAGGCGACCTGCACCACTTGGGTTTACGCCGTTAAAGCGTGCCAGCACAGCGGTTAAGCCTTCATTTACAGCCAGTACTAACGCCGGCTTTTTCTCCATTATTGCTTTTACAATGGCCTGGCGGGCAGGATTCATGCGGTAGCCGGTATTGGCTTCCTTGCCTGCTTCCGGTTTGTCCTCATTTATCCAAACCACCACTTTGCCGGCAATATCGGTACCTGCCAATTCATCGGCAGTACCAAAACCTACAAATACCACCTCGTTGCTGTTTACTTTGGTTTCTGCAGAGCCCTGGTAAACAAAGTCTTTCCAGTTCATGAAACTCTGGCCGTTAAGCGTTAGCGGACTAACAGTAACCATATTTTCTACCAGCGGTACATCTAAAAAGTATGAGCCCTTTACCGGTGCCTGCAGGCCTAATTTTTTAAACTCGGCGGCAATGTAGTTAGCCGCTTTTTCGGCGCCCGGCTTGCCTGTTTCGCGGCCTTCAAACTCATCAGAAGCCAAAATGCTCAGGTGTTTTTTAGCATCGGCAGCAGTAATAAGGCTACCGTACTTTACCGCTGTTGGGTTTTGCGCGCAGGCCGTTGCTGATATAGCCAGGCCCGTAACCCATAGTGTCAGTTTTTTCATTTAATTTTTACTAATTGGTCAGTTTATAGTTAACAACTTATTTTATCGACACGCCTTGCATGGCGGCCGCCTTCAAATTCTTCGGTTAAAAATGTTTCGATCGTGGCCTTAGCCTCATCCAGGCTCATGTGGCGGGCGGGCAGGCAAAGTACATTGGCATTGTTGTGGGTACGGGCAGGTACAGCCAGGTCGCGTTTCCAGCAAATAGCGGCACGTATGTGCTGGTGCTTGTTAGCCGTCATGGCTACACCGTTGGCGCTGCCGCATATCAATATCCCAAAATCGGCTTCGCCGCTTTCAACAGCGTTAGCTACCAGATGCGCGAAATCCGGGTAATCGGCAGATTCTGCAGAATAGGTACCAAAATCGTTAAAAGTGATGTTATCAAACATACCCAGTATGGCCTGTTTAAAATCAAACCCGGCATGGTCTGCCCCAATGGCTATCTTTAACCCATTTTTCATCAGCTCAAATTTATTGTTTTATTGTGTGGGCTAAGGTAAAGATTTTGTTGGAAAGCAATAATGAGGTAGGGCTAATATCTGATGCCTCACCTAAATCCTCTCCAAAGGAGAGGACTTTATAAGAATGCGGTATAGAGCCCTCTCCTCCGGAGAGGGCAGGGTGAGGCCTATGAGATTGCTACGTCTTTATCGCTCTCGACAGTAAATGTATCTAAAATATGAGGGGCCGGTGGCGTTACTACCCGAATAACCATTTAAAGTATAACAGAGGTAGAAAAATGCAGAATAAATAAGCATGATTATAAGTAATAGTCTATTTATTGGAAGAGTAAGCTCCTAAAAACTTATGCCCGTTAAAATGAACCATATGGTCGGGATTATCTGCTGTCCAAACTTCTGATTCCCAAGCTATATCAAGTATATTCTTCTTAAAATCCTCTTTAGTTAGGAAAGCAGTAATATAAATTATTTCAGCTTTACAATTTTTTAAGTTTGCCTTGAGTTCTATCATCCTTACCTCACTGATTGTACCCGTTGAATAAAATGCTTCTATTAAATAGAGCCAATTCTTTTCTTCACTATAGGCAACTACATCGGGCAAAATACCGTGTGATATATCGAAAAAATTTAGTGCCTGTAGATCAGAATCTAACTTCCACAAAGACTTGTTCGCGCCATCACCAACATATAGCACTTTTGAGCCTGCGCCAAACCTTGGTAAAAACTCTTCAATTATTGCTTTTTGTAGTTCATTGTGTGAACCTACACTAAAATTTATAGACTCACCAGAAGGCAACAATACTGGCAGAGTATTTAAGTCTCTTTTACGCTTTAATTGCTCAACTAACATTACTCTGTCTGTTTTAAATTCTGTTAGAGCTTCCGGCCACTCTTCTGTACCATACTTAATTACAAGATCTTTAATAAATGTAGGTATTACATATTTTCTTGTAGGGCTATTATAATTTTCATTAGGATTAATGCCACTTTTAACAACAAAATTTGTAACTAATAATAATTTAATATAATCACGGGGTACATCATCATAACTGCCAGCACTTATATTGTCCTCAAAGTTTTTATTGAAAAAATTAATAATCTCCTTAGAGGATAATCCATAATTATCCGTTACACATTTTGCTGTAGACCATTGATTAGTAACACCTAATAGAGCCAAAAAACTCATTGCCATCTTCTCTCTACTCCGTTCTGTCTTACTAATCACAGGCAAGCCGATACTATCTAAAATATCAATTGCTTCATTTATTATCTTTTTAATAGAAGGGCTCTTCTTACTTTTTGGCAAATAATCTTTCATTAAAACAGCGTTAGTTTTTTATACATTATTTGGTTGTGACGATGAATTTGCTCAGTTGGCTGACGGAGCGTTTGATTGTAACAATCTTTAATTGCTAATGCCATTTGATATGCAAGTAAAGGCGGAACTGCGTTACCTATTTGATTATAAGCTTGGGTTTCGTTACCTTGAAAAACAAACCAATCGGGAAAGCTTTGTAATCGAGCAGCTTCATTAATTGTAATTCTACGTCTCCTTCCATCTTTTAATCTAACTCTGTGCATATCACCAGTTGCACCAGCTAAATTTCTACAGGTTAGTGTTCGAGCTGGTTTATCAGGATATAAATCCCTGGGGTTAATACACTTTGAAGCCCGTTCATATTTAGCTATGTATGCATCCATTGACGCATTTAAAAATTTACTGTCCTCAGAAAACTCTGTCATTAAATCACCTATCGCATCAGATACAGTAGTCTTTTCGTAATGAGATTTTGGAAACTTAAAACTTGATTTATGGCCGACTACAAATAGTCTTTCACGATTTTGCGGAACTTTATAATGAACTGCATTAAGAAGTCTATATTCGATATAATAGCCCAAACCAGCAAGCTCATTTCTTATTAAATCAAAATACCATTTATTTGTATATAATAGCCCCCTGACGTTTTCGAACATAAATACTTTAGGTTGCAGTCTTTTAACTGCATCTATAAAAATCGGGAACCCATCTCTTGAATCTTCTATACCTTTTTGATTACCCCCTACACTAAATGGCTGGCATGGAGGCCCTCCAATAATTATATCCGCCAACGGATAATCATAACCAACTTCAAGTTTAACGGGAAAACAAGGGCTTCCAAGATTTTTTATATAGCTTTCAGATGCAGCCCCATTCATTTCAAAACCAATAGTTTTAAATCCTGCGGCTTCAAATCCTAAAGCTAACCCGCCACAACCTGCAAACAAATCTAAGACTACGGCATCTTCTGTTTGTTTAGGACGCAAAATTTCATTTATATATCTTATATAATTTGTTGCTTCGAAAGTCATTAATTCAAAAGTAAAAAATTGAAGCGCTATCTCCTCATTTATCATGTTTTTAACACATAAAAACTTAATGAATAGTATATTAAACTTTATATCAATGGTACATAAAAAACAAATGTCGAATAACAAAGCATCCTTCATTATCCGACATTCAATATGCAGTGGTCGATATTTTAAACGCGCGGATTATTGCCCGGCCAGTTCTCTTGCTTTTTTACGTTTTTCTACCACGCCGGCAACCACAATACCTACCTCGTACAATACAAACAGCGGGATACTTACTACCGTCATGGTGAGCATATCAGGCGTTGGGGTAATTACCGCAGCTACGATCAGGATGATCACGATAGCGTAACGGCGGCCGCTGCGCATAAAGGCGGGGGTTAATATACCCAGGCTCGACAGGATGTAAACCAATATAGGTAGCTGGAAAACCACACCGCTCGCTAAGGTTAAAGTAGCTACCGATGATATATACGAATCAATGGAGAACCAGTTGGTAATTTCGGGGCTGATGGTATAGCTGGCCAGGAAGTTTACCGACATGGGTGTAATAATGTAATAGCCAAATAATATCCCGAGGATAAATAACACACTGGCATAAAACACAAAACCGCCAGCGGCCTTACGCTCTTTCTCGTGCAGGGCCGGTTTAATAAACCGCCATACTTCCCAAAGCAGGTAAGGAAAGCCCAACACAACCCCTATCATCAACGCCGAATTGATCTGGAGGGTAAACTGCCCCGCCATCTCATTATTCATCAATTTTACGGGTACATTGTTTACGCAGAAACCGTCGCGGTGCAGTGCCGCGCCCAGTTTACAGAGCATCCGGTAAGTCCAGAAGCTGGGCTTTGCGGGCCCCATAATGATCTTGGAAAAAATAAAGTCGTAATAATAGAACGCCCCCGCCATAAAGATACACACGGCGATGGCCGAGCGCACGAGATGCCAGCGCAACTCTTCAAGGTGGTCAAAGAACGACATTTCGGCCTCCATGTTCTGGCCTTTTTCCTTAATAGCTTTTATTAACTTATTCTCGCTCATTTGATATGCCTTGCATTAAAGCAGGGTGTGTTATTTACGTTATTTTTCCTTTGAAAGATGTTGTTTTTAAATTAAAATTCAAAGGTTTCCATAAACTTGGTAGTGAAGTTACCCGCACGGAAGTTCGGGTCTTTCAGCAATTTCAAGTGGAATGGTATAGTGGTTTTAATACCTTCTATCACAAACTCGCTCAAAGCACGCTCCATGGTTGATAGTGCTTCCTCACGGGTTTGCGCCACGCAGATCACCTTGGCGATCATCGAGTCGTAATTCGGTGGGATCACATAACCGCTGTATACGTGGGTATCAATACGTACACCATGCCCACCCGGTGAGTGGAAATTGGTGATCTTACCCGGCGACGGACGGAAGTTATTCGCAGGATCCTCAGCATTGATGCGGCACTCGATAGCGCACATGGTTGGCTCGTAGTTTTTACCCGAGATAGGTATACCCGCTGCAACTTTTATCTGTTCTTTTATCAGGTCGAAGTTAATTACCTCTTCGGTAACCGGGTGCTCTACCTGTATACGGGTGTTCATTTCCATGAAGTAGAAGTTGCGGTTCTTATCAACCAGGAACTCTACGGTACCGGCACCTTCGTATTTAACGGCTTTAGCGCCTTTAATGGCGGCCTCACCCATTTTTTTACGCAGTTTCTCGGTCATGAACGGCGACGGCGCTTCTTCTACCAGTTTCTGGTGACGGCGCTGTATAGAGCAATCACGTTCAGAAAGGTGGCAAACTTTACCGTACTGGTCGCCTACTACCTGTATCTCAATGTGGCGTGGGTCTTCAACATATTTTTCAAGGTAAAGGCCATCGTTACCGAAAGCCGCGCCCGATTCTGCACGTGCGCTGTCCCAGGCTGCCTCAAAATCTTCGTCTTTCCAAACCACACGCATACCACGGCCACCACCACCTGCAGTAGCTTTAAGTATAACAGGATAGCCAATTTTTTTGGCGATGCTGATACCTTGCTTAACATCAGTTAACAAACCTTCTGAACCCGGGATGGTGGGTACACCAGCCTTTTTCATGGTTTCTTTAGCAGATGATTTATCGCCCATGGCGTTGATCTGGTCGGCAGTAGCTCCGATGAACTTAATACCATACTCCGCGCAAATGGCCGAGAACTTGGCATTCTCTGATAAGAAACCATAACCCGGATGTATCGCGTCGGCATTGGTCAATTCGGCAGCCGAAATGATGTTAGGTATGTTTAAATAAGAGTCGCGGCTTGGAGGCGGGCCAATACAAACGGCCTCATCAGCAAAGCGCACATGAAGGCTGTCGCGGTCGGCGGTAGAATATACAGCTACGGTTCTGATGCCCATTTCCTTACAGGTGCGTATTACACGCAGGGCAATTTCGCCACGGTTAGCTATTAGTATTTTTTTAAACATGGTTTTCAGATGTGTAAATTACAAATGTGCAGGTGTGCAGATTAACCGAATGCGCTTCATTTGCACATTTGCATATCTGCACATATACACATACTTACTTAGGTTCAACTAAAAATAAAGGCTGGTCGTACTCAACCGGCGAAGCATTGTCAACCAATACTTTCACAATACGGCCCGACACTTCAGATTCAATTTCGTTAAACAGCTTCATGGCTTCGATAATGCAAAGCACGCTGCCTGCGCTTATTTCGTCGCCCACGTTTACGAAGCTTGGTTTATCAGGAGATGCGGAACGGTAGAAAGTACCGATCATCGGTGATTTTACAGTGATGTAGTTGTTTGCTTCAGCGGCTGCTGGAGCGGCTTCAGCAGCGGCAGGTGCTGCCGCGGGCAGGCTTACCGGTTGCGGAGCAGGGGCTGCAGCCAACGGAGCCTGTTGCGCTGCCGGTATAGTGGCATTAACATAAGTAGGCGCTTCGTTGGTTTTTATCGTTATTTTAAAATTTTCCTGCTCAATAGAAACTTCATTAACGCCTGATTTTGATACAAAGCGTATTAGATCCTGAATTTGTTTAATATCCATAGTAAGCGGTAATTGGTTTGGCTAAAAATAGTTATTTTAATGTGCAAATAAGCTGGTGTGCAAATGTGCAAATGAATTTCGGTTATTTAAATGTTAACATGAAGTATTTCAAGATGTTTTGAAATAACTATTTGTTATCCCCACACCCTGAAACAGAATCATCAGTATGCCCATTTAAGGTAAATAGAGCCCCAGGTAAAGCCGCCGCCAAAGGCCGCGAGTATCAGGTTATCGCCTTTTTTAAATTTGCTTTCCCACTCCCACAGGCACAATGGTATAGTGCCGTTGGTGGTATTACCATATCGCTCAATGTTAACGATCACTTTTTCGGGTGTTAAACCTATGCGGTTAGCAGTAGCATCAATAATACGTTTATTGGCCTGGTGAGGTACCAGCCATGCAATATCATCACCGGTGAGTTTATTACGCTCCAGTACTTCGGCAGCCACATCGGCCATGTTGGTTACGGCAAATTTAAACACTGCCTGCCCTTCCTGGTAGGCAAAGTGCTCTTTGGCATCAACTGTTGCGTGGGTGGCAGGGTGCATAGAGCCGCCCGCTTTCTGGAACAGCAGCTGGGCGCCGGCGCCATCGCTTTTCATCACGGTATCCAGTATGCCATAGCCCTCGGTGTTGGGCTCCAGCAGGGCGCAGCCGCAGCCATCGCCAAAAATAATGCAGGTTGCGCGATCTTCATAATTAATGATCGACGACATTTTATCGCCGCCCACCACTAAAACTTTTTTATGCTTGCCGGTCTCAATAAACTGCGCGCCGGTGGTAAGGCCAAAAATAAAGCCCGAGCAGGCTGCCTGCAGATCATAACCCCAGGCGTTTTTTGCGCCTATTTTATGGGCCAGCACATTTGCCGTTGCCGGGAAAGGCATATCAGGCGTGGTGGTACAAAAAATAATGAGGTCAATTTCTTCGGCGGTGATGCCGCGCTTTTTTAGCAGCCCTTCAACAGCCGGTACGGCCATATCAGAGGTAGCCAGGCCTTCGCCTTTGAGTATCCTCCGCTCTTTAATGCCGGTACGGGTGGTTATCCACTCGTCATTGGTGTCCACCATTGTCTCCAGCTCGTGGTTGGTTAAAACGTAATCGGGTACGTAACCATTAACAGCGGTGATAGCAGCAGTAATTTTGCTCATTTATATATCTTAATTTACTGGAAAGCCAGTTTAATTTTATCAACGAGATGGGTTTCAACCATATTTTTCGAAAGCAGCACCATGTTTTTGATCGCTTCGGGGCTGGATATGCCGTGGCCTACCACTACCGGGGCGTTTACCCCTAAAATAGGGCTGCCGCCGTACTGCTCATAGTTAAAGCGATCCAGGAACTCGTCCTTCAGCTTTTTCTTGAGCGTGATCACGTAGAACGACTCGGCCAGTTTCAGGATCACGTTGCCCGTAAAACCGTCGCAAACAATTACATCGTTATTGTCATTGAACAGGTCGCGGCCCTCTACGTTGCCCACAAAGTTAAACAGTTTGGTTTCTTTCATTAAAGGATAGGTAGCCTGGCTAAGCAGGTTGCCCTTTTCTTCCTCCTCGCCTATGTTCATTAAGGCTACGCGGGGGGTAGGGATGCCGTAAACAGATTCGGCAAGGAGGCTGCCCAGCACGCCGAACTGCAACAGCACATCGGGCTTGCAATCGGCATTGGCACCTACATCCAAAATAATACCCAAACCTCCTTTAAGTTTGGGTACTATGGTAGTCATGGCCGGGCGTACAACGCCCGGTATATTTTTTACGCTGAACATACTGCCCACCAGCATAGCGCCCGTGTTACCGGCTGATGAGAACGCGTCAATAGCGCCATCCTTCAGCATCTGGAAACCTACGGAAATGCTCGAGTTGGGTTTCTGTACAATAGCCTTAGTAGGGTGTTCGCCCATACCAATAACCTCGGTTGTGTGTACAAACTCAAAGTTATCGGCGCTGAAATTATTTTCGCTGAGAATAGCGAGAGCCGCATCCTTGTCGCCAATAAGCACAAGCCGCTGCCCGGCTGCTAAAGTTTTACAAGCTTCAATCGCCCCTAAAACAGCTGCTTTGGGAGCGTAATCACCGCCCATAATATCCAAGCCAATCTTCATTCCCAGAAAATTAAACTTAAGCTACTACTGCCTTCTCGATAAGAATTTTGCCGTTGAAGTAAACGTTACCATCAACAGTATAAGCTCTGTGTGGCAAGTGTACCGCACCGGTAGTTTGGCAGGTAGTTAATGAAGGTGCGTCAGCTTTGTAATGCGTTCTGCGTTTATCTCTTCTTGATTTTGAAATTTTGCGTTTTGGATGTGCCATAACCTTTTTTTATTATTTTAATTTTTTGAGGGCTTCCCATCTCGGGTCGGCCTGCTCTTCCTGTTCATCATTTACTGAAAGCTTGTCCAAGTTTTTCAGCATTTCCTCGTCACACTGTTTACCGTCGCCCTGGTTACTGCAGTTGGCAATAAACGGCAGCGAAACGTTCACGTATTCATATATCAGCCCGGCAATGTTTATCTCATGATCATTCCTGCCGAGGGTAATAATTTCATCGTCCTCTCCCATTTCCTCATCGCTGAAACGGGCTATCTGCTGCTCATGCACCTCAACCGGCTGCTGGTACTCACTCAAACACCTGTCACAAGTGGCGGTAACCGTACCGGTAATGTCAAAATTCAGGATCAGCATGGTTTCCTGCTTATCCAGTTCAACCTTGCAAAGCAGGTTGGCCTTTTTTACGAGCGAATACTCAAACTCGCCGAAAAAGTCGTCACCTATTTCGTATTCAAAATAATGCTTACCCAGCTTTAAGCCGGTAAATGGTATTGAATATGTGCGTAGCGATTTCAATGAGCAACAATTAGCCCGCAAATGTAGGTAAAATTATTAATTCAGGAAAGTGTTTTTTTAATTGGAGTTGGGAGGGGAGTGTGAGTGGTGGGAGCGGGATGGTGGGTGATGGTGCGGGTGCGGGAGGTGGGTGGTGCGGGTGAGGGATGGTGGTGCGGGATGCGGTGAGGGTGAGGGACGACTATTGGGTAAAGCAGCGGCAGTGGTGCTTGGGGCACAGCAGCCCCGCTATACGCTCATACGCCTGCAGGCCTTACGCCCCATAGCCGGTATACGCTGCTATCGGGTTTAGGGTGCCGGTATAATTATTCTTAAAGGAGTTGTAATTGGGCGGGTATTTCTCTAATGCCATGATTGTGGGCTTCTATCTCTTGCAAATCAAAGTTACAAACTAAAGCCTCTACGACTGTTTGCCTATTTTCTACCTTCCCACCAGAATGATAATAGTGATCTTTAGTTACAATATTAAATTTACTCCAATATTTATCTATCATATCGTTTTTGCGCCAATTATTATGATGCCAAGTTGAAAGTATAAACTTTGCCTTAGTTTCTCTTAATAAATTATACAGGCTTTCTTCATCAGATTCGGTCCAACCATTATAATAGTCTACATACCTACCGTAATACGGCGGGTCACAATAGATTAAATCATCTACACCAGCCATGGGAATTATCTCAGAAAAAGATTTATTATAAAACGTCCAATCGGGTTCAGGTTTAATGATTTTTGAAACATTTGCTACCTGATTGGAAATTTTAGTAACATAAGCTTGTGCGAATCGATCTGGTTTTTTACAAAAAGGAATGTTCCAAAATCCTTTTTTACTAAAGCGCATCATACCGTTAAATCCTGCACGGGACAAAAAAATGAAGTCAAAAGGAGAAAATTCTTTGTTAAATCTCTCTCTGACTGCTCTATAATGGTCGTATCCGTTATCTCCGGCTGAACTTAATAACGCCCCTTCAGATTCTAAGTATCGTTTCATTAATGGGGCAGAAATAGCGCCCGTTTGGATTTGCTTATAGAAATTGATTATATGTGGATTAGTATCATTTAATATAGCTTTATTATAATTTGAATTAAAAGCAACCACTCCTGTCCCTAAAAACGGCTCTATCCATTTTCCAGAAACCTTGGGCGCTAAACTATTAATCCAAGGAATTAGCTTAGTTTTAATACCTTGGCTCTTTATCGGAGGAACTATAATTTTTTTATTCATCTACTTCATCCTCATTTATTATGTCCGTTTCAGCCGATTCGGCTTCATCTTCAGCACTTAGCTTTTCTATTACATCCTTTTTTCCGGCTAAAGCACTAATTGCTCTTTCTTTATACTCAAGGTATGATTTGAGATTTGTATATGGTCGTTTAATACCAGCACTGTTTGCCATATCAGTTGTTAAATAATTAGTCCAATAATCATCATAAACCTCTTCACCCAAACTTGCAAACACACCTTCCCCATTAATTAATTTAGATATGGTATTAGTAGATCCAATGTTTTTGGTATTGCCGCTTCCTGGACTTGCAGAAGCTATTTTATATTTTGGTTGAACAAAAAACTGAAAGTCTCTAATTACAGATTCAATCTCTTGAAGCTCATCTATTGTATAAACAGTCTTTTCCATTGGACTCTTTTCTATTTGTGAATAGATTACTCCTAACACCAGATGTGCCTCATAAGAGCCATAAGGATATAAAGTATTTTTAGAACTCTCGCGATTTCTGAAATATCCTGTAAACGCTCCAAGAGTAAGACTTTTTATCTTATTAGCAGAGTCCTTAAAGGTACTTTTAATATCGACAGCATATTTTAAACCTGTTTTATTATCTGTGAAGCTTAAATCAGGATAGAAGTTTTGCTGAGGTGGCAACTCTAAAGTTAAGTCATGTTTTTCTGCGAACTTATAAAAAGCTGGTATCAATAATATCTCCATAACTTTCGATACTACCTTTGTATCAATAGTTATAGTGTAGATATTTTTAGCTACATCAATAAATCCTTTTACAATCCAATCGCCTTTGTCTGTAGCAATTGCTTTGTTGTACTCTTGAACTTCAGCTTGTAGTAATTCTAATAATTTTTCCTTATTTATATCAACAGGTTGTGCGAATATAGGTCTTGAAATTAACAATATATACTAACTCCTAATCTTAATATCACAAAACTTAACACAAGAGACAATGAATTTTTATTATAATCTTATTAAGTGAATATAACATACTTTAAGCTTTGCCTGATCGACAGATACAAATAGTCAGACATTTCCGGCATTAGGATTGCCGCGTCGCTATCGCTCCTCGCATATTTCAGGCTTGTCATTCTGAGCGACAGCGAAGAATCTATCATACGCTGTGAAAGTTGGCGATCAGATACTTCGCTGTCGCTCAGTATGACAGAAAAGTGTTATATCTGCACATCCACCCCGTAATTTAAATTACCATACAATCCATAAAAAACACCATTAACGTATTTACTGCCCCGCTACTTTTGTTCAAAAAAAAGACGATGACAGAACAAAAGCTACCACTACCACCCTTTACCCTGGAAACCGCGATACAAAAAGTGCAAATGGCCGAAGATGCCTGGAACAGCCGCGACCCGCAGCGCATTGCCCTGGCTTATACCATAGATACAGAATGGCGCAACCGCGACCAGTTTGTTAACGGCCGCGAAGAGGTGATCGCTTTTCTTACGCACAAATGGGAACGGGAATTAAACTACAAACTCAAAAAAGAACTTTGGGCCTTTACCGGTAACCGCATAGCCGTACGGTTTGAATATGAATACCACAACCACGAGGGCCAATGGTTTCGCGCCTATGGTAACGAGAATTGGGAATTTGACCAGAACGGCCTTATGCAAAAGCGCTATGCGAGCATCAATGACCTAAAGATAGCGGAAGCAGACCGGAGACTGTAAGTTCGTCGCTATCGCTCCTCGCAATGACATATTTCAGGCTTGTCA